>NZ_JAROCY010000049.1 GCF_029436685.1 Novosphingobium cyanobacteriorum | reverse complement strand
TACCAGCGCACCGCCCACAGGATCACATCACCCTGGAAATGGCGCCACTTGAAATCCGTCATCGTTCCGTCCGTCCAATCTCCGCCAAGCATGCTCAAGCTTCACGATTTTTGCAACAGAGCCTTCTTCGATACGTCGAACGACGTCAGGCTGACCGATCAGGCGCGCGCCTTCGTCGATGCGCGGCTTGGCATCCGTGTCGCGCGGGATCGGCTGGAGATCGGCGTTTGGGGCAAGAACGTCTTCAACGAGACCAATATCTCGGACATGACGCCGATCCCGACGCTCGGCTTCGACGTGTTCAGCGTCGGCCCGCCGCGCACCTATGGCCTGTATCTGAAGGCGCGTTATTGACATGAGCGGCGGGGCCCGCGCGGAGGCGCGCGCGTGGCTCGGTCCACGGCCCTCCGCGATCGAGATGGCGGCAACATTGTTCGCCGGCGTCACCGGCATCATGTTCGCGGGCGTCGGGCCGCTGCTGCTCGGCGCGCTCGAACATGCCGGGCGGCTGAGCGCGGCGCAGATCGGGCAGGCCGGGATGATCGAGCTGCTCACCATGGGCCTCGCCGCCGGGCTGACCGGGGCGCTGGCCGGCACGCGCCGGCTCCGCCCGCTGACGATCGCGTGCGGGCTGTTGATGGCGCTGCTCAACGCCGCGACCATGTGGTGCGACGGCTGGGCGCTGGTCGTGGTGCGGGGACTGAACGGCGTGCCGAGCGGCGCGCTGATCTGGCTGATGACCGCGATGATCGTCCGCGCGCCGCGTCCGGAACGTTGGTCGGCGATCTATCTGACCGTGCAGACGCTGGCACAGTTCGTCGTCGTCGCGACGCTCGGGCCGTGGATCGTGCGTCCCTATGGCGCCGACGGTGGCTTCGCGGTGCTGGCGGCGATGAGCCTCGCCGCGGCGCTCGCGGGCTTCGCGGTGCCGCGCGCGTTCGAGCCGCTGCCGGTCGCCGTCGACGAGCCGAGCGGCCTGCCATCGCCGCGCGGACTGACGGCGCTGGCGGGGGCGTTCTGCTTCAACGCCGCGATCCTGGCGGTGTGGATTTATGTCGAGCCGCTGTCCCGCCAGGCCGGGCATCCCGCCGGCACCGCCGATCTCGCGCTGTCGCTGTCGCTGGCGGCGCAGGTGGCGGGCGGCACGCTTGCGACATTGCTCGCCGGGCGGATGCGCTGGCTGCCGGCGTTGCTCGCCTCGCAGGTGGCGATGGCGGCGCTGATGCTGCTGTTCGCGCGGCTGCCGGGGCAGGGGGTGTTCCTCGCCGGCTCGGCAATGTTCGGCGGGCTGTGGATGTTCTCCGCTCCGCTGCTCACCCCCTTCGCGATCGAGGCAGACCCGACGCGCCGCGCCGCCGTGCTCGGCTCGGGCGCGGCATTGCTGGGATGCAGCGCCGGGCCGCTGCTCGCCTCGCTGGTGGTGAGCGACGGCGACGTGCGCGGCTGCGCGATGCTCGGCGCGGGTGCGATGGCGGTGGCGATCGCGATCGTGCTCGCGGTCCATTTGACTCGTCGCGCCGTAATCCTCACGCGCGCCGCATGACTGATACCGCAACCCCCGTTCGCGCCCGCCGCCCGCGCGCCAGGAAGCCGGCGTTGGCCACCAAGCTGCGCCCCCGGCAGGCGCGCGCGCAGGACACGTTCGAGCTGATCCTCGAAACCGCCGGCCAGTTGCTCGGGCGCATCGGGTTCGAGCAGCTCACCACCAACCTGATCTGTGAGGCGGCGGGTCTCTCGCCGCCCGCGCTCTATCGATATTTCCCGAACAAATATGCGGTGCTGAAGGAACTCGGCGACCGGCTGATGCGCGCGCAGGACGACGAGGTGATCGCTTGGGCCGATGCCGGCGGTCTCGCCGGCGCGACGTTCGAGGAGCGGCTCGCTAAGTCGCTGGCGATCCACGAACGGATGGTGGATATCCAGCGCGATTTTCCGGGTGGCCTGGCGATCGGCCGCGCGTTGCGCGCAGTGCCGGTGTTGCAGGACATCCGCTTCCGTTCGCGCGACGTGGTGGCGGCGCATTTCTTCAAGCACATGCGCGCGCTCTATCCCGCCACCGATCCGCGACGGCTCGAGGTGGTGACGCGGATGACGATCGAGCTGAGCTATGCCGCGATCGAGATGGTGGTCGAGGAGCCGGACCGCGACGCCGATATCATCAACAGGGAAGTGTGCCTGCTGTTCGCGCATTATTTCGCGACCTTCAGCTAGGCCGGGCAACGGAGAACTGGGCGAATGGAGTGGCATAACTGGTCGGGGAGCGTGAACGCGCAGCCGCAGACGATCGTGAAGCCGCGCGACGAGGCGGAGTTGCGCGCCGCCATCCTCGCCGCGTCGAAGGTGCGGGTGCGCGGCGCGGGCCATTCCTTCATGCCGCTGTGCGAGACGGGCGGCACGCTGATCGACATGAGCGACTATGCCGCGCCAGTCGAGATCGCCGCCGACCGCGCCAGCGCGTGGGTGCCCGCCGGCTGGAGCCTCGCGCGGCTGACCGAGGCGTTGTGGAGCGAGGGTCTGTCGCTCATCAACCAGGGTGACGTGAACCCGCAATCGCTGGCCGGCGCCACCGCTACCGGCACCCACGGCACCGGCAAGGATCTCGGCAGTCTCTCGACGCAGGTGCTCGCGTTCGAGCTGATGCTGGCGGACGGCTCGCTGGTGATCTGCGACGCGCAGACCAACCCCGATCTGTTTCAGGCGCAACGCATCTCGCTCGGGCTGTTCGGCGTGGCGACGCGCATCCGCATCAACGTGCTGCCGGCCTATTATCTGGAGGAACGGGTCGAGGCGCGCCCGCTCGGCGAGATGGCGGAACGCTGGCAGGAACTGGCCGCCGCCACGCGCCACTTCGAATTCTTCGTCTTCCCCTATGCCGACACGGTGATCTTCAAGAGCCTCCAGCCGGTGGCGGGTGAGGGGGTGATGCCGCGTTCGACCGATATCGACGAGCGCCCGTTCCGCATCGCCTGCGAGTTGAGCCGCAAGGCGAATTTCCTCATCCCTTCGCTGCAACGGCTGATGATGCGGCTGAGCAGCAAGCCGTCGCGCCGCGTCGGCCCCGCGTGGCAGATCTTCCCCGGCGACCGCACGATCCGCTTCGAGGAAATGGAATATGAGCTGCCCCGCGCGGACGGGATGCCGACCCTGCTGGAGGCGGTCGCCTATATCCGCCGCAAGAAGCTGCCGGTCGCCTTTCCGTTCGAGTTCCGGCTGGTGGCGGAGGACGATATCTGGATGTCCCCGTTCAATCGCGGGCCCGGCTCGTCGATCTCCTTCCACCAATATGCACGGATGCCGTGGCGCGACCTGTTCGCCGAGATCGAGCCGGTGCTGCGCGGCGCGAACGGGCGGCCGCACTGGGCCAAGCGCCACACCTTGCGCGCGGAGGACGTCCATGCGCTCTATCCGCGGACGGGCGATTTCCTGAAGGTGCGCGCGGAGGTCGATCCAGCGGGCAAGTTCGTCAACGCCGATCTGGCGCGGCTGTTCGGCATCTGAAGGAGGCAAGGGCCATGACCGACGAGGAACTCCACCGCCATCTGGTCGGCCGTCAGGGATCGCGGCGCGATCTCAACACGCCGGTGCTGGTGGTCGATCAGGACGCGCTCGACCGCAATATCGCGCGCATGGCCGATTTCGCCGCCGCCAACGGGCTGAACCTGCGCCCGCATGCCAAGACGCACAAGAGCGCCGCCATCGCCCGCCGCCAGATCGCCGCCGGCGCGCTGGGGCAATGCTGCGCCAAGTTGGGCGAGGCGGAGGCGCTGGCGGACAGCGGGATCGAAGGGATATTGATTACCTCGCCGATCCTCTCCGCGCCGGGGATTGAGCGACTGGTTGCGCTCAACGAGCGGGCCGGGGGGTTGATGTGCGTCGCCGACAATCCGGTCGGCGCGCGCGCCATCGCGGCGGCGGTGACGGCGCGCGATGGTCGGCCGCTGACCTTGTTGATCGACGTTGATCCCGGCATCCACCGCACCGGCGTCGCCAGCCCGGAAGCGGCGGTGGAATTGTATCGCGCGATCGTCGCGGAGCCGGCGCTGCGTTACGGCGGCGTGCAATATTATTGCGGCTCGCAGCAGCATATCGAGAGCTTCGCGGAGCGGGAGGCGGCAATGCACGACCGCGCCGACTATCTCCGCACTGTCATCGCCGCGCTGGAGGCGGCGGGGGGCAAACCGCCGATCGTCTCCGGCGGCGGCACCGGCACGCACCGCATCGACGCGACGCTTGGCCTGTTCACCGAGCTTCAGGTCGGCTCCTATGTCTTCATGGACGACCAGTATCACGTCTGCGCGCTCACGCCGGAGGAAGGTGAGGTGCCATTCGAGACCTCGCTGCTGATCGACACCCGCGTCATCAGCGCCAATTCGCCGGGGCTGGTGACGGTGGACGCCGGCATCAAGTCGATGGCGACCGATGCCAAGCCGCCGCTGATCGCTGGCGGCGCGGCGGAGGGAACGGTCTATTTCTTCATGGGCGACGAGCAGGGCGCGCTGGTTCATCCGGCCGGCGAGCTTCCGGCGCTGGACGCGATCGTCTCGCTCAACGCGCCGCATTGCGATCCGACCGTTAACCTCTACGACTGGTATCACTCGGCATACGCCACGACGATGTCGTCCCCGATTTTCTGATCCGGCACCTGGCCGCGCAACTCGACATCGCGCCCACAGCGTTCGAGGGCTACGCGCATCGCGCCCAGACCCGGCTCGAACACGCCTGGGAGGCGATGGAGCGTTTGCGCCTGCGCGCGTTCGAGGCGGCCGACGTCCCCGGCGCGCTCGGCGCAGCCACCCGCGCGGCGGAAGCGACCGAACGGGGCAAGCCGATCGCCGCGGCAGTGCTGGGCCATTTGCGTGCTGCCCGGATCGTTCTGCCCGCGCCCGCCCGTATCGAGCGGATCGGGGTGGCGGGGCGCGCCATGGCGCGCCGCCTCGCGGCCGACACGCTGGTCGATGCGCTTGCTCCGGAGCAGGTGACGGGGCTGGATGCGTTGCTGATCGTGGACCAGGATCGCAGCACGACGCCGCTCGCGTGGCTGCGCGACACGTCGGACAGCCCGACCGCGCGCAATCTCGCCGGCATTCTCGCCCGGCTCGCGCACGTGCGCCGGCTCGGGCTCGACCCGGGCATGGCCGGCCGCATCCACGAGCACCGCTTCGAGCAGCTCGTGCGCGAAGGCCACGTCGCGCCCGCGTTCCTCCTGTCCGACTACTCGCTCCGCAGAAGGCGCGCGACACTCGCCGCAGCCGTCATCGACCTGGAAGCGCGGCTCGCGGACGCCGCGATCGAGATGTTCGGCAAGCAGACCGGCCTCCTGTTCGCCAGGGCCAGGGCCGCGCAGAAGCGCGGCATCGAGGCGACCACACGCGACGTGAACCGGCTCATGCGGCTGCTGGGCGCCACGGTCGGCGCACTCCGGGTCGCGCGCGAGGACGGGTTGGACGTCTGGGCGGCGCTCGACGACGGGGTGGGCTGGACGAGGCTTCTGGACGCCGAGAGCGAGGCGACCGCGATCGCCGACCTGACTCGCGACGAGCCGCTGATCCGCGCGGCGGGGCGCTACATGACGATGCGGCGCTACGCGCCCGCGTTTTTTGACGCGTTCCGGTTCAAGGCGGCAGGCTCGCGCGACGGCGTGCTCGGCGCGATCAAGGTCGTGCGCGCGCTGAACGCGACCGGGCGGCGAGACGTACCGGCCGATGCGCCCATGCCGTTTTCCAGAAAATGGAAGGCGGCGATCACCGAGGGCGGCGTCATCGACCGCCGTCGCTACGAAACCGCCACGGTCGCGACCGTGCGCGAGCGGCTCCAATCGGGCGACCTGTGGGTGGAGGGTACGCGCGAACACCTGCGCTTCGACAGCTATATGCTCCCGCCCGGCAAAGCGGCCGAGATCGCGCTCACGCTGCCGTTCGACACCGACGTCGGCCGCTACTTGGAGGGGCGCGCCAGGCTGCTCGACTGGCGGTTGCGCCGGTTCGCAGGCTCGCTGAAGCGCGGCACGCTCGACGGCGTGGAGCTGCGGGGCGGTAACCTCAGGGTCAGCCCGCTCGCGGCCGTAACGCCCGCTGCGGCCGACAGGCTGGACGCGGCCGTCGACCGGCTCATGCCCCGCGTGCGCATCACCGAGCTGCTCGCCGAGGTGGAAGCCCGCACCGGGTTCCTGTGCGCATTTCCGGAACTGCGCTCGGGCCGCGCCCACTCCAACCCGCAGGCCGTGCTCGCCGCGATCCTGGCAGACGCGACGAACCTCGGCATCGAGCGCATGGCCAACGCCAGCCAGGGCGTCACCTACGCCCAGCTCGCCTGGACGCATGGCTGGTACGTATCGGAAGAGAATTACGCGGCAGGGCTGCGCCATCTGGTGGACGCGCAAGCCGCGCTGCCGCTCACGCGCGTGTGGGGCGACGGCACCGCGTCGAGCTCGGACGGGCAGTTCTTCCGCTCGGGCAGGCGGGGCGCGGCCGGCAGCACCAACGCGCGCTACGACCGGGAGCCGGGGCAGAAGATCTACGCCCATGTCGCCGATACCTACGCGCCCTACCATGTCCGGCTGATCTCGGCGACCGCGGCGGAGGCGCCCTATGTGCTGGACGGGCTGGTCGCGCACGGCTGCGGCATCGAACCCGCGACCCACTATGCCGATACGGGCGGCGCGTCCGACCACGTGTTCGCGCTCGCGCACCTACTCGGCTTCCGGTTCGTGCCCCGCCTGCGCGATCTAGCCGATCGCCGGCTCGGCCTGTTCCCGGGCACGGCCCGCCCCGAGGCGCTCGCGAAGCTGATCGGGCGCCCGTTCAACATCGCTGCCATCCGCGAAAGCTGGGACGAGATCGTCCGGCTCGCCGCGTCCGTGAAGGCCGGCGTGGTGCTACCGTCGGTCATGCTGAAGAAGCTGGCCGCGTACCGTCGCCAGAACCGGCTCGACTTCGCGCTCCAGGAGCTGGGCCGGATCGAGCGCACCCTGTTCACGCTCGACTGGCTAGAATCCAGGGCGCTCCGCCAGCAGTGTCAGGCTGGGCTCAACAAGGGCGAGGCGCGTCACACGCTCGCCCAAGCCGTGTTCGTCCACAAACAGGGCCGCCTGCGCGATCCGCAGTTCGAGAACCAGGCGCTGAAAGCGTCCGGGCTGACGCTGGTCACCGCCGCGATCGTGTACTGGAACACGCTTTACATGGGCCGCGCCGTCGAGCATCTGCGCGCCAGCGGCGAGCCCGCGCCCGACGAGCTGCTCGCCCATGTAGCCCCGCTAGGCTGGCGACACATCAGCCTGACCGGCGATTACCTCTGGCAAAACGCCGCTGCCGAGCTCGATCAAGACGGCTACCGCGCACTCAACATCGCCGGCGGACCCGGAGCCAAGGTGGCCTGAGCCGCCCTGTTCGCTACCTGTTCAGCTTACCGCTGTCCGTGTCACAAACCTTGAGGTGCTCCCGTGATCATCGAAAGCGGCATGCGGGCCAGGAAGCCGGCCGCGGAAAACGCCTTGGCGCCGGGCGCCTGGAAAATTTCACTGTATGGATTGCGCATGTAAGCCCCCCGGGGCACGGAGATAGAGCATTTTGTAGCCAAGTGGAATCATTTGGCGTTACAAAAATGCTGCGAAAACAAAAACTTAGAGCGTTTCCGCGTTTCCGTGAAAAACGGAAACGCTCTAGTCCGCAAAACCCTTCTCCCCGTGTGGGGAGAAGGGGTCAAAGACAATGCCCTCCCCGATATCTTCACCGGCTGGCGTGGATCGGCGGCAGGCGGTCGAACCAGGGGCGGGCTTCCTCGAGGT
>NZ_JAROCY010000048.1 GCF_029436685.1 Novosphingobium cyanobacteriorum | reverse complement strand
AGCTCGTGGTAGGTCCCATCCATAACGTGTCCTTTCTGTCCTCTTCTGCCAATCAAGCAGGACACATGATCCGAGCCCCCTCTTCTCTGCCGGACAGGGAGGGCCCGAGGGCCCTTCCTGTCCGGTTGCAATCTTGGGAGTGGGTATGGCGCAGCTGTTGTTCTCGACGCCTGCATTCCGGCCCGACGGATCATCGGTGGAGAATGTCCCGATGCTGCTCGACGCCCGGATGCGGCTCGTCGAACCGGCCTGCGCATGGCTGATGCACGTTGCTTTGGTGCGCGGCAGGACCCGCAGCCCGCAGACCTGGCGAACCTACGCTGAAGCTCTCTACGACTGGTGGCAGACGCTAGAGGCCAATGGCTGGGCCTGGGACGAGGTCGGTCCTGGCGAACTGGCCGCCTATCGCGATCAGATGCTCCGGCCCCGTGGCGACAGCGGCAGACCGCTGGCACGCAGTACAATCAACGGGCGGCTCAGGACCATAGGGCGTTTCTACCGCTGGAGCGTGGCGACCGGACTGATGAAGCAGGTCCCGTTCGCAAGCCAGGAAATCGCGTTGTCGCGCAGTCGCCCGCAGGCGTTCCTGGCCCATGTCGATGCCACCGGCGGTCAAATCCGGGCCAACGAGCTTACCGTGCGGCATATGCCGATGTTGCCGCGCCCGCTCGCGCCGGAAGCGATCCGGCGCATCATGGCCGCAATGCCGGCACGCGACAGACTGATCGTTGAATGGGCAGTGACTACGGGAATCCGTCGGATGGAAGTGGCGGGCCTGACCGTGCGTCATCTGAAAGGGGCCGGCAGTGAACCGATGGTGCCGGTGCAGATCGACGAAACCAAGGGTGGGCGGTCGCGAATAATATATCCACCGGCCCCGCTGGTCGATCGTACCCGTGCCTATGTGCGGGAAGAGCGGGCGGTCCTCGTCCGTCGTGCGGCGACAAAACGGGCAGATCGCGATCCCGAGGCTCTGTTCCTGACTTGTCGGGGGCAGCCCATGAAACCGCGCAGGGTTGGCGCGATGTTCACGGCTGCCGCCGAGGCAGCGGGTGTGACGGCGACGTTCCATGCGCTGCGACATACCTTCGCCGCCGCCATGCTGCGGTTCCTGCAACGCGAAGCCCGGGCCAATCCCGAACTCAATCCCTTGCTCGCGTTGCAGGTGCTGCTCGGCCACGCCGATCTGGCAACCACCGCGGTATACCTGCGCGTTGTCGAAACCGACCTCTCGGCAATCGAGGCCTCGGTCGACGATCTCTATGCGGCGCTGCTGTAATGCCGCGTCGGCAAAAGGACTACCGGGTCGAGCCATCGCCGAAGCCGCTGATCGGCAATCCGGGCGCATTGCTGGTCAATGTCGTAGATGCCGACGGCCAGCTCGAATGCGCGTTCGACTTCTCGATCTTCGATCGGCCGACGATGGCTGCCGAGTGGGCGCTCGCGTTCCGGCATCACTATGCTGCCAAACAACCGGCCAACAGAGGCTCAGCGTTCCGTACCCTGAAGTTCTGGTTTGCGTTCCTTGCCGAATACGATTCCGCCATCTTAGCCACGCACGACGTCGATAGCGGCAGTCTCAATGCGTTTATCGTTTGGCTCGGCACGAGGCCCTGGAGCAAGGGGTCACGGTATACTGTCTGGTCGATCATCAAGCAGCACATGGCCTGGCTCAAGCGCAACCGGCCCGACCTGGTTCACCCCGAACTCGAAATCCCGTTCAATCCGTTCCCCCGCAAGAATGCGGAAGCGCGCCAGCGTGAGGCACTGAGCCGCGATGAAATGGAACGCGTGCTCACGGCGGCCCATCGGGACATCGAAACAGCCTGGGCACTGTTCGAGGAAGGCCGCGCTGCGCTGGCTCAGGTCGATCGCAAGGCCATTGTCTCCGAACCCGACCTCGCCAAGCTCGATCTCGACGATATCGGGGTCATGCTCGCGGTGATCGACGGTCGGTTCGGCGGCGTGCCACCCAAAGTCGGCGACATGTTGAGAAAGGGCGCGGGTCTCTGGCATCTCCACTTCGCCATGATCCGCCACGGTGGCATGGGCGAAATCGCGGGGCGGCTGTTTGCGCTGCCGGATACGATCGTTGCCTATATGATCGCCATCGGCGCGCAAACCTTTGCAAATGCCGAGGCCCTCAGGCTGATGCGGCGCGACTGCCTGAGCGAGCATCTGCTGCTTGAAGGCCGGGTTCTCGTCAGTTGGCGCAAGGGGCGCGCCGGACGCGAACAGCGCCGCAGCTTCCTGCGCGACAAAGGCTCCTCGGTGCCCGTGCTGATCGATCAGGTTCTGGCTATGACCGAAAGGCTGGTGCCGCATACGCCACGCCGCGACCAGAATTATCTCTTCCTCACCGGGAGAATACACGGGTCTCGCAGAGTCGGTGTGATCCCCGGCTATCTGGCCACGAAACTTACCCGGCGGTTTGTGATGCGCCATGGCCTGGTGGGCGACGATGGCAAGCCGCTCAAACTGACGCTGGCGGCGCTGCGCGCATCGGGGCTCACACTAGCGCACGAGCGGCTCGGGCATGACATCCTGAAGACGCAGGTGCTGGCCAACCATGCTACTCCAGACACGACACAGCGCTATGTGGACCGGCCCCGCGTCCGAAAGGCGCAAGCGCTGGCAATCGGCAGGTTGCAAGCCCGGTTTGTGGAAATGGTCCGGGGCGATGTCGAATCCCCGCCCGGGACGGAGGTGCTTCCCGATCTGCGCCACGCGACCGCAGCCGGATTTATCTGTAGCGATCCCCTTGCCGGCGTTGCCGAAGGACAGCGCAAGGGCGAGCTGTGTACGGCCTGGCTCGGATGCTTCACCTGCCCCAATGCCGTGATCCCGCTCAACGAGGACGTGCTGGTTCGCCTGCTGGCGACGCGGGCAGCGCTCACCGACGCGCGTGCCGCCATGGCTCCCGAACGCTGGCGGCTGCTTTATGCACCCAAGCTGGAAATCCTCGAGCGCGATATCCTGCCCCGGTTCTGCGAGGCGATGCTCGAAGCAGTTTCGAGGATGTCACTGCCGCAGCTGCCGCCAGTCGAATGAACCAGCACCCCCACCCACTCACGCAGTCGTCGCAATCCTGGGAGGATGCGCGGCTTTCCCCGTGGAGCCGGTTCGGCGACGATGAATGGCGGCTCGATATCCGCACTGCGGGTCGCCGCGCGGATCAGAAGCGGTTCAGTTGGGCGTTGGCCATGCCGGAGCACACGCGCATCGGGAACAGTGATCATGTTCAGCTTGTCCGCGCCGCCAAGCACTTCCTCTGGTCGATGCACTATCATCCTCCATCAGGGCGCAAACGCTCGTCTCCGGCGTCGATCCATCACAAAGCAATGTTGCTGCGCGCGCTGCTGGAATGGATGGCATGCGAGGGACACTCGCGCTTTGCCGGGATCGATCCAGCTTCGGTCGAACAACTCTGCAAATGGTTGCGCTGTCGTCCTGCTCGCGCCGGCGGAGGCAAAGGCAATATCTCAACTGCCACAATCACCAACTATCTGCTCGTGATCAAAGACCTCTATCGTCAGCGAGAGAAGCTGAACGATGCGCCACTGGTCGATCCGCTGCCGCTGGAAACGACTTATGAAGCCGCCGGCCACACCAGGGCGACCCAGGGCGTCATACCGTTCATCCCCGAAGACGTGGCCGTTGCAATCCTGAGCGAAGCCCTGCGGTGGGTCGAGGAGCATGGCGATACGATCGTCGCAGCCGAAGCGATCCGCCGCGAAGCGCGAGCGCAGGGTCTGCGGCGCTGCAAGCGCCAGGCATCTGATCATGTTAGAGCGGCGCTGAGGCTCGCATCGCTGGCCGGACCATCGGGCGAGCGGCTCGATGGCGCCTATGCAGTTCGGCACGCCGCCGTCCACCTCGTCGAGGCCTGTTATATCTTGATCGCGGGCTTCGTCGGGATGCGGCCCAGCGAAATCCTGTCAATGAAAACAGGGGCAATCGAGCATCACCCGATCGGCGGAACCGGCGTTAATCAGGCATATGTCGTGTCCCGGCTGTTCAAGACTGTCGACGATCTCGATGGCCGTAGGGAGCGCTGGGTTGCCCCGGCACCGGTCGTGCGCGCGGTGGAGCTGCTCGAGCAGCTGAGCGCGCCGCTGCGCGAAGCCTCGGGCCGCGACGATCTGTTCCTGGTGAAGAACACGCAGTATGGCCAAATCGTGCCGGTGACGCACATGCATATCGCCTGGCGCATCAATGACTTTGCGCGGCATGTCGGCATCCCCGATCATGATGGGAAACCCTGGAGGTTCAGCACGCACCAGTTCCGCAAGACCTTTGCCCGGTTTATTGCCAGGCGCGACCGTACCCAGCTTCTGGGCCTGGCCGAGCACTTCAAGCATGCTTCCGTTGCCATGACCGCGCGGGGCTACGTCGGCAACGACTTCGACCTGCATGGCCTCATCGACCACGAAGCCCGCGCCGAAACCGCAGCCGCCCTCGACCGCCTGCTCGCCGCCAAACGGCTCGGCGGCAAGATGGGCGAACGTATCGTCGCCGGAAACGCCCGGTTCCGCGGCCGCGCGGGCGAACAGTTACGCCGAGACTATGTTGCGTTCATCCTCAAGGAGACGGATCTTCGCATCCATGCCTGCGACTATGGCTGGTGCGTGTTCCAGCAGGAGACCTCCCGCTGCGGCGGCGAACTGCAACCGAATGACGCCGGACGAGCGCCGGCGGTCTGCCTCTCATGCGCCAACATGGTGATCGAAGCGAAGCACGGAGCCTACTGGCGGGATCGCCGGAGACGCAATGCTGCGCTGTTGCCGGAGGCCAATCCCATGACGGCGGCCGTGCTCAATGAGGCGATCGGACAATGCGAGCGGGTGCTCGCGCAAATCGGAGATGACGATGGGCAAGATTGATGCAGATCCACGCGGGCAATCCGCAGCAAGGAGTTATCGGGCGGCGCTGGCGAGGCTGGTGCGCGGCGAAGGGCGCCACGCCGACCATGCCGGGCGAGTTGTACGGATCACGCCGGCGTCGGTTGCGCGCGAGGCCGGGCGCAGCCGCAACCCACTCTACGCGACCCACCGCGACATCCTCGATGAAATCGAAGCCGCCGCAGGCGGGCCGATACCCGCCCGCGACCTGGCGATACGGTTCGAGGAATTGGAGCACGAGTTGTCTCGGCTTAGGGCCGAGGCGCGGCGACATGGAGATGAAAGACGGGCACTGGCCAGCGAAAACCTGACGCTGCTCTATCGAGCCCGAGCAGCTGAAAGCCGACTGGCCGCTTTACTGGCGCGGACGGATGGGGGTCATGCCCAACCATCCGCGCAGAAGGGCACACTTGGTTCAGTGTGGAACAGCTCCTAGCTCGAAGCCGGTTTTGTCGTGCATTGCGAAACGGTCAACGAGATCGGCGCTGGCTTCATTGTATCCGATGACATCAACGCAGGAGCCAGAACGGCGTAGCCGCCCTATGATCTTGTCCATAGCGCCGACGCCGGAGATGTCCCAGAAGTGCGCGCGTGTTACGTCGATTGTAACCGACCGCCCCTGCTCGTCCTCGAACGAGCGGACAAAGCGGTCTACCGAAGCAAAGAAAATCTCGCCGCGAACCTGATAGACCACAGTCGCGCCGTCATCGGCCATGATCCGCCTAACCGCGAACATGCTCCGGACTTTGCCCGTAAAAAAGATGCCCGAGAGCAAAACACCTGCCAGCACACCCTGCGCAAGATCGTGGGTCAGCACGACGACAGCAACGGTTACCAGCATGACCACCGACGACGTCGGCGGATGACGTCTCAGGTTGGGGATCGAGTTCCAACTGAATGTGCCAATCGACACCATGATCATGACGGCGACAAGCGCGGGCATCGGGATCTGCCCGACAACGGGTCCAAGCGCCACCAGTAGGAACAGCAGGAATGCGCCTGCGACGAAGGTCGACAAGCGCTTGCGCCCGCCCGAGGTCACGTTGATCACCGACTGGCCGATCATTGCGCAACCGCCCATGCCGCCGACCAGCGCGGCAGCGATGTTGGCGCTGCCCTGACCAACGCACTCACGCTGCTTGTTGCTGTCAGTGTGGGTCATGTCGTCGACGATCTGTGCGGTAAGCATCGACTCGAGCAGGCCGACCGCAGCCATAGTGAACGAATAGGGTGCAATGATCCGCAGGGTGTCGAGCGTAAGCGGAATGTTGGGCAGCGCAAAAGAAGGGAGGCCTTCAGGCAATTGTCCCATGTCGCCGACGGTGCGAACGGGGAGGTCAAGGCTGATGCTGGCAACGGCGAGAACAACGATCGCCACGAGCGGAGACGGAACCGCATTAGTAACGCGAGGGAAGAGGTAAATGATGGCAAGTCCTGCGCCAACCATTGCGTAAGTGTGCCAAGTGACGTCGGTCAGCTGAGGTAGCTGGGCCATGAATATCAGGATCGCCAGCGCGTTGACGAAGCCGGTAATGACCGAACGCGACACAAACTGCATCAGGAGGTCAAGCCGAAGCACTCCTGCAATGATCTGTATAATCCCCATCAGGATCGTGGCGGCGAACAGATACTCAACCCCGTGGTCGCGTACCAGCGGAATGACCACGACGGCCACCGCCGCGGTTGCTGCCGAGATCATGGCTGATCGCCCTCCCAGCAACGAGATGATGATGGCGATCGCGACGGAAGCGTAGAGCCCGACCCGGGGGTCAACCCCGGCAATGATGGAAAAGCCGATTGCCTCGGGGATGAGGGCAAGTGCGACGACGATACCGGCAAGGATGTCGTGTCGCGCTTCGACGGCATTGACGGACCATTCGGACCGGAAACGGGAAAGCATGGTTCTCATGTGACCTGGATCAAACGCAGCACACGGGCCCAGCGCCCGCTCATGGGGACTGGCGTTCGCTATCCATGTGCCGGTTGCCCGGCGGATCGGCGGCCGGGATAGCCACCCGGAATCTCACCGGGTCCTTGCGAATGCCCGTCGCTCTGCCCTGCAAGCGTGGAAATGGCAAGCGCTGCATGCGCAGACAATCGTCTGATCGGTCAGGCTGCCTGAGCTAAATCCGGTTGCTGTCCATGCATCCAGTCCACGCCTGCCTGCGCCTTGCTTGCGACAGTGAATATGGCGCGTGCATCGGCCTTGAGCACCTTAAGCCACGAGGCAATATACGCGGCATGGTCGGGTCTGGGATGATGGGCGATGCCAAGTTCGGCGAGCAGTTGGGCGGTCCCGAGCTCGGCCGTAACCTCCTCCATGGCGTATCGGTCAGAGCCGAACCGCCCGCTCAAGTCGCGGTCGCACCGATGGGGCGCTCCTGTCGCGTGGAGTCCTTCGTGGAAAAGCGTGCCATAGTAGGCGGCTTGATCCTTGAACTGGGAAAACGGTGGCATATGGATCCGGTCCTTCGACGGCAAATAATAGGCTTCGTTGCCGCCGTGGATGGTCGCGATGCCGAGGTTGGCGAAGAACTCCTCGGCACGGGCGACGCGTTCTTCCTCAGAGAGGACGGCAATCGCGGGCGCAACGTAGCCCTCCACCTGGGCCTCGTTGAACACGCTGTATCCGCGCGCGAACATGCGAACATGGCCGCCTGAATCGTCCTGATCGTCTGTCTGTTCGCCGCGCTGGCTAATCTTCCAGAAGACGATCGTAGTTGCGTGCTCACCTTTGCGGACTTGCGCACCCAGCGACTGCCACTGCCGGTAGCTTGCCCAGAGCCCCGAGGTATACCCGTTGGCCTGAGCGGCAATCCACAAAGACAGGATGTTGGCCCCTCTATAGGCCTTGCGTGACACGGCGTTGATCGGCCGCGTGATGGCCGAACCGTCATGGTGCCAGGGCATGCGCCACTCGCCCGCGCCAGCCTCGATGGCTGCGACGATCTCGTTGGTGACGCGCGTGTAGATATCGGTGCGTTCGGAGTTACGCATGATCAGGACTCCCGTCCTGACATCGCAAGGCAGGCCCTGCGATGGTGCCGCGCAACCAAAGTGAGGAGGCCATCGACTGTCCTCGAAATGAGGACACTTGCGATGTTACATACCTCGTGGGC
>NZ_JAROCY010000047.1 GCF_029436685.1 Novosphingobium cyanobacteriorum | reverse complement strand
ACCAGCGCACCGCCCACAGGATCACATCACCCTGGAAATGGCGCCACTTGAAATCCGTCATCGTTCCGTCCGTCCAATCTCCGCCAAGCATGCTCAAGCTTCACGATTTTTGCAACAGAGCCTCCCGTCGGACATAACTGGGTCGCCCATGCCTCTTCCGGCATGGCTAGTTCCCGGCGCTTCCATGTGCGTTGGGAGGCGGCTAAAGGTTTGCTCGGAGGCACCCAAAAACGAAGCACGAAAGAGACGAGAATGGCGGGATCATTTGAGAGCGAGCGCAAGGCAATCGAGGCCGAGGAATCGAAGTTGGCCGAGCGCCGGAAAAGGTTGCAGGAACGCGAGCAATCCGAGCGTCAGAAGCTGATCGGAAAGAGCGTCCTGATGAAGGCCAGCGAGGACCAGCTGGACACGATCCTGAAGCGCATGAAAGCGCTTGGTCTGGACGAGACGATCAAGCGCCTCGCCTGATCGACAACAGGACTGCGCCACGACACGGACGCGAGGGGTTCGATGCCCCTCGTGTCCGTTTGGCCTAGCAAGCAAAAAGAGAGGGGCGCGCGGCCCCTCCCCTGTCGTTTCAGAACTCGTCGTGCATGCCGCCCGGGATGGTGTGGATGACCCGGCTTGCGAGATGTGCCGGGAGGGCGTTGTAGTCGCCCTCGTCGATCGCGATGAAGCGGTCGTCTCGCTCGGCAATGATGTGCTGGTTGAAGTAGCTGTGCGGAGCGCGTCGTTCGGCAATTTCGAGAGCGTCGAGGTAAGCGGAATTGTTCGTGCCGGTGTAGTGAAGCTGCAGGGTCATGTTTGCCTCCATGATTGTCGAAATTGACAGGGTCATGAGGGACGTTCGGCAGCAGGCGGGGTCAGGGACGTGCGGGCGCAGCCCGTGCGCCGCGAAGCGGGCGGTGGGGGAGCCGATTTTGACGGTTCGGGTCCGGAGCGTAGCGTAGCGAAGCGGAGTGGCCCGGGCCGTCAAAATTGGGGGTACCGCCGATCCTTGACGCCGCCTGCCTGGCGGATGTCAGAATGGGAAGTCATGTGTGAGAGCCCTTGGTTCCTTGGAGGGCGCAACGGTGCCGCCAGAGCCTTGAGCCTTTCGGGCAAATGGAAGGGGGCGCCGGCACCGCCGACGCCCCCGGACGCCCGATCTGGGAGGAGGCTAGGCCCAGACCAGACGTTTCCCGTTTCGCGAACGCTGCGACGCCATTGCGTCCAGCTGTCCGAGGTAGGTGTCCATGCCCTCGCGCTCGAGGTAACGCCGCGTCGCGGGATCCGTGATCGCGGACGTTAGGTCTGCAAGGTCGATCTCGCCCGTCGCGTCGCGCTGTGCGCCGATCGCCGCCAGCAGTGCGTAGGCGTTGGCGTTCGACAGTTGCATTTCGGTGGTGCCGTCCGGAGTGGTGGACACGCCCATCATGATCGATGCCGACTCCTCGTCCTTCCAGAAGCGCACGTTGAGCCCTTCGAACTGCGCTTCCTCGACGACGGCGATGACGGCTTCGCTGTCCCCGAACAGGCCGGCTATCGTCGCCCAGGACCACGGGAAGACGCGGGCTTCGAAGCCGTAGGCGAGATAGCCGAAGTCATCGTCGTCATAGACGCCGACCAGCTGGCCATGCTGACGCGCGAATGCGCGGAAAGCGGCCAGCTGGCGAGCGGTCACGACGGCCGGTTTGGCGCGCAATTCGGCATCGGATCGAACGGTGAAGGTGATCATCTCGGAACTCCCGAATGGTTCACTCTTCCGATCCCCCTCGCCTCTCTCCCCGGGCCGTCGCCGAAGGCGGCAGGCGCCGGGGGGACGCATGTGGGATGTTGCGCTCCGCATGGGTGCCGGGACCGGCGAGGCGCAGGCCCGCGCAGCCCGTGAGGGCTGCATGCGGGCAAGCGAGCCGGGACGGTGTGAGCGATCGCAATCGTGCCGACCAGGCACGCGGCGGGCGAAGCCGGAGACGCCCGCAGGGGCGTCCTGGCGAGCCATGAGGGGCGTCTTTGGCGCGGACGCTGCTGGCGATGCCGAGACGGCCGCAGGGCCGTCCGGCGAGCCGTGCAGCGGGCGTAGCGTCATCCCGATCGCGGTGCGATCAGTCCCGGGTGCGACCCGGGGGTTCGATGCCCCCGGGGCGCACGTCGAGCGAGGCAAAAAAAAAGGGAGGAAGCTCCGGTCTCCCGGAGCCTCCTCCCGAGGGCGTCACGCTGCGGCTGCAGAGCGCTGCTGGGCGCGGCGGAAGATGTGAAGCGGAACGCCGGCGGCGCGCAGCTTCTGGGCGAAGTTGGACTGGATGCCCGAGCCTTCGCAGACGATCGCTTCGAACGGCTTGAGGTTCACGATGCGGTCGTTGCGGACGAAGGCGGCGCGGTTTCCCTGGCTGCGGTCGAGTTTGAACTGCACCACCTTGATGCCGCGCGATGCTGCCCACGCGGTGGCGATGGCGTCGCAGCCCTTGGCCTGCGCGGTCGTTGCGAGGACCATCTCGGGGATGCGCTTGGCGATCTGGTCGAGGCGGTCCCAGAGCAGTTCGTGGTCGTGCCACTCCTGACCTCCGGAGAATGCGACGACGGGGCCTTCGGGCGCGAATTGTTCGCGGCGGGTCCGTGCGCGGCTTGCGAGGTAGTCACGCGCGTCGATCATCGAAGCGCTGAGCTTGGTGGAGACCCGGCTGCCCTTCACGGTGGAGAACGGCTGACCCGTTTCGACGCGGTAGATCTCGGCGGCGTGGTCGCGCATGCACTCCATCGCGGCGCGGCATCCCTCGAGGGTCTGGCAGAGCAGCTGCGTGTCCTCGAGTTCGTTCGCGTAGATCTCTGAGGGGTCGAAGGTGCGCGCGAGTTCACCCAGCTTGCGGGCGGCGTCATCCTCGCGTCCTTCGAGACGCTTCGCCACCATGTGGAAGCTGTTGCAGAAGCCCCACGCGAGATCCTTGGCGAACTCCTCCATCCGGGTGTCGCGCAGCACGTCGAACATCGTGCGCATCATTAGGTCGACGGCTGCTTCGACCTGGAACGGGTCGGGCATGTCCGCCTTCTCGGGTTCGGACACGACGCTGAGCTTGGCCATCTCGGATTCTTCGATGAAGCTGCTGGCGTACTCGTTCGAGGTGTCGATGCCGTGGTCGCGAGCCTCTTCGAGGAATGCGGCGAGAGCGGTGAAATCGGTGAACTTGTTCATGGTAGCCTCCAAGGTTGATGTCCTCATCGTCATCGATGAGGTGTCCTTGTCGGCACGCCGCTGATCAGGGGGTCAGGGACGTTAACCGGGAAGCCGGCCCTTGGGCCGGACCCCGGTTAACGCCGCGAAGCGGGCGGTGGGGGAGCCGATTTTCTCGTGGTCGGCCTGCAGGGTCGGCCGCGTGAAAATTGGGGGAACCACCGATCCTTGAGGCCCGCCAATCCGGCGTGCCATGCTTCCAAATCAGAGAGAGAGATAATTGTTTTATGGCGGGTGCGCCGGGTGGACTGAGCGCAGTCCGGCAGGCGCAAAGCGCCTGCTATGGACCAGCGAGGACGCCCGGCGTCGCGCAAGTCGATCGTTACCCGAAGGGCCGAGACCCGCAGGGGCTCGGTGGAGCTTGGTGAGGAGGCCCAGGCGCAGCCAGGGCACGACGAACCTAGCGCAACAGAGCGCGGTCCCGCCCCAAGGCGGGATGCGTAACCAATCCCTCACTTTGTCTGGCTATTTTGCCGATCATGCCGGCGTCGACCCAACAACACCCCTGCCTTCTCGTGCTGAACGGGCACGCAGCTGCGCGCGCGGAATTGCGCGCGGCCGTCGCGGAAAATCGGCCAGCGAAGCTGGCCAGTCAGTTCTTGGGTGCGCTGGGCGAGATCTATGCAGCGCACGAGCTGAAGGCGACGCACGCAAGTCACATTTTCGACGAATACGACCTGGTATGGAATCAGGTGTCGGTCGAGGTGAAGACGACGGCGAAATCCAAGATCGGTAACGTCAATCTGGCCGGAAAGGAGTGCAAGCAGGTTTGCTTCGTGCGGTTCGAGCAGCGCGGGGAAGAGCTGTGGCTGGTCGAAATTGTTACGCGCCCTCGTGGCAAACCAAAATCGGGCCCCTCCAAAACACCGCCCAAGTCGCACCCTCTGAAACCGAAAGACGGTTATCGCGTGATCTGGTGAGCCGCGCGGCGCTTCGCAGAAGCGCGGCGCGCTCAGCGAAAGGTCGGCGCCCGCAGGAGCCCGGGGCACTGGCGGCGACTGTCGCGGGCCGAGGCGCCGGCATCTGTCGGCGGCCGTGCCCGCGGCCGAGCCGCGCCCCGAGGCGGGACCGAGCGCCCGCGGGGCGGGCCAAAGCGCCGAGCCTCGGCTGAAGGCCGTCAGGCCGTAGGCCGAAGCGAGACCGCAGCGCCCCGCTCGTCATGCGGCGCAGCGCGCAGCGCGATGCGCGCCGCCTTGCAGCCTTGCAGCAAAAAAAGGGGACGGCGCCGAAGCGCCGCCCCCGGGCATCAGTCGGCCGTATCTTCGAAGAAGATCGTGTCGACGATCGCGTTGTCCTGTTCGGGCGTCAGGTCGAATTCGTCGACGACGGCGAACGTCTCGTTTGCGCCAGCGACGATGTGCATGTCGCTTTCCCAGGCGACGGCTTCGGCTTCGGCATGAGCAACCGCGCGATCGTATGATTTGAAGACTGACATAGGTTAACCTCCGTTGTGTCGTGATCGACAGCTCGGAGGGGCGCGCGCGGAACGCGGGTCAGGGACGCCGGCGTGCCGGCGCCGCGCAGCGGGCCGCAGGATCCTTGACGCATAGCGGGATGCGCGTGGCACGATGGGGCTTGTGTGAAGAGGCACCCCTGCCCGCCAGTCGATCGTGACCCGGCAGGGCCGAGACCCGCTGGGGCTCGGTGGAGCTTGGCGACGAAGTCGGCCCTAGCGTAGCCAGGGTCGCGAGGAGCCTAGCGGAGTAGAGCGCGGTACCGCCCGCGACGCGGGCGGTAGGCGGTATCGTCGTCGTTCGGCCGCAGGAGCGACAGCACGGCTGTGTGGCAGCTCGGCCCGAGTGCGTCGAGGTCTTCGCCGATCGTCCGCATTTCGGACCAGCCCCGGGTCGAGTGCCGGTATAGGGTCACCATCCAGCTGACCCGCATGGTGGTCCCGTCGGTGTGGATCGTCGAGCAAACCTCAATATATCCGGCAGGCAATTGGTAACGGAAGCCTGGCATACCGCCGATCTTGCAAGGGGCGAACCCGAGGAGGGTCAGCTGCTCGCGGGCGCGCTCCATGAGGTCGCGCCGCTCCTGGGTGAACGGGAAACCGTTATGGGCCGGGGTCTTACGCAGCAGCGCGAGCATGCGCCCAGGATAACCCGAGACCGGTGCGATTTGGTTGAGGGCGTGGGTTAACACGCGCCTGACGCGGGAGGCGATCATGCCGCCAGCGGTATGCTGGCGGCGATCGCGGCGCGCTGCGCCTCGAGCGTCTCGAGGTGGTAGAGGTAGATCGGCCCGAAGCTGATCTGTTCCGCGAGGTGGTGATCCTCCATGCAGATCTCGCGCTGCGTTTGCGGGTCGAGCGCGTCGAAATCGAGCGCGTCGAGAAACCGATCGCGCCGTTCGGCGTGGCGCTGCAGGGCAGCGAGCTTGCGGGTCGCGCGGGCAATGTCGCGATCGTCGAAGAGGTCGGTATGCGGCATGTGCGGTGCTCCTGAAACGAAGCGGGCGGCGCCGAAGCGCCGCCCGTCGGGGGTCAGTAGAAGTCGATGCGGTCCGCGATGATCTCGCAGCCGTAGCGGTCGTTGCCGTCGGCGTCCTGCCAGCGGGTGTAGTGGAGGCGGCCTTCGACCGCGACCAGGTCGCCCTTGTTGCGGTTGTTGGCGACGGCGGTGGCGAGACCGTTGAAGCAGGTGACCTTGTGGAACTCGGTTTCCTTGGCGGTGTAGCCGCTCTCGTCCTTGTAGGTCTTGCCGTCCCGCAGCTTCGGCCGATCGGTGGCGACGAAGATGGTGGTGACGGTGGTGTTGCCGTTGCGGGTCTCGGGGTCGCGGCTCAGACGGCCGACCAGGTTGACGTTGTTCATCGGGTGCCTCCTTGGCTGTCCAGCGGGTCGTCCGCCGGGTGTCACCGATGAGCGGGGCACCGCGGGCAGCGGCACCGGAGCGAAGCGCAGGGAAACCCCTTTCGCTGGGGTGGTGCGGGCAGCCGCGAAGCGGCAACACGGCCCTGCTAAAGGGGTTGCAGCTGTTCGTGGTGGTCCGCAGGTGACAGTGAACCCGAGCGAGCGAACCCGCTGACGCCGAGGAGATCGGCACCGAATAACGGGCAGCCGACTGTCTCGGCCGCGCCGCGGCCCCGAGATCTGCATCGGCGCCAACGGGGCTGCAGCGCGCCTCCGATCGAGTGATGCTGGGCGCAGACCATGACGGAGCGGCCCGCCTGGGAGCCGGTCCACGGAACCTGCTGGTCGCGCCCCGCTGGCGCTACTGCTGCAGGCGTCCGGCGCGTCCGAAGGGTGCGTCCCTGCCCGTGCGCAGCGCGGGCAATCACTACGATGCGATCAGGTTGACTGTTAGACCTGTCGCCTGGCGACGGTCAGTCGCGGTCGACCCGCTCGTGTGGGGCGCTGAGTATCGCGCTCTGCAGGCTGTTAGTGAAGGCTGGCGGGAAGCGGCCTGCAACGAAGCCCTTCCCCTTCATCAGGGGTCGTATGTCGAATCCGGGCCAGGAGAAGATGTTGATCTCGTCGGTCACGACGCTGCTGTTTGGTGCAACGCCGCCGGCGGTGGCGACTGGCGCTGGCAAAGGCAAGGCGTTGGCCCTGCCCTCGCCCTTGGTCGTGATCGCCGCGACGCTGTACCGCTTGCCGTCGATCGCGATGACCACCACGAAGCGTTCCTTCACGCCTTCGTCGCGACCGGCTTTCTGTTCGTTGGCGAAGAGATAGACGTAGCGGAGAACGTGACCGACCTTCGGGAGGTCAATCGTTCCACTTGTCATTGGCGATCTCGTCTGCGGTGGGCCGGGAGGCTTCGATCGCCGCGCGCTGGTCCGGGTCGAGGTTCGACGCCCGAACAGGGGTCAGATCCATTGCCGCAAGGAGCGTCCCGCTAGCAGCGGCCTCCAGATGCCGGAAATACTCGATGTCGGTGATGACATGTCGCTCGCGGCCGTGACTGGTCAGGATGACCGGGGTGCGCGTCGACAGGTCGAGGAACTCGCCTGTGTTGTTGTGGAAACGCGTGAGCGGGATATGCTCATGTCTCTCGAGGGGGCGCGCTGCGGCCATGTCCGACTCCTTCCGAGTAAAAATAGCAACTATTCCCATAATCGCAAGTTCCATTAAGCGGGGTCGATGGCGATCGCCGTCTCGAGCGTCGGCTGAAAGCCGAGCGCGAGCAGATCGTCGTGATCGAGCTCGCGGTGGTTCTCGCCGGCGTCCTCGATCTCCCAAGTGATCCACGGTCGGACGAGCCGGCCATCGGCCAGGCGAAGCCCGCAGATGTTGCCGTTCGGCGAATGTGCGATCGTCGCGGTAGCGGGAATTCCGATCACGTCGGTGACGCTGATGGAGTGCGAGTTGTCGGCCATGGCTTGTCCTTTCGTGGGGCGGCGTAATGCCGCGCAGGCAAAAGAATGGGGTCCGTCTCCGGGGGGAGAGACGGACCCCGAGGGGGTGCAGGCGGGCGGGGAGCGGTCCCGCCCACACCGGGGAGGTCAGCCGGCGAATTCGGCGGTGGATTCGCCGAGGCCGTCGGCGGGAGCGCCGCTGGTGTCACCGGCGTCGCCGGCGTCGTCGCCGAAGGGCGGCAGCTCGTCCGTCTTCGCGGCCAGCTGCTGCGAGACGTCGCGGCGACGGGTCGGGCGCGACCAGACCACGTTGTAGCTGCCGTCGTCCTGGCGGAAGCACGAGACCTGCAGCGGCGCAGCCAGCGACGGGTCGTCGATGCGGCCGTTGAGGAACGCTTCGCCGGTGTTGTTCGAGTGGAGCTCGAAGAGCGCGCCGACCTGCACCCAGTTGCGGTTGGGGCCGAGCGCGTGGACCTCGAAGCGCGGCGCCTTCGGGTTTGGGCTGTTCACCGGGCGGAGCGCGATCGTCATCGCCACGGCGAGGGTCGAGATGCGGCCCATGTAGATGCCGTTGTCGTTCTGCTTGATGGAACCGATGTTCATGGTAGTTCTCCTGGTTGGCGTCTCGGACACCCTGTCTTCGACACCTCTCTCAATCCCACTCCTCTCCTCGGCCTCTTCAGGCCGAGCAGGGCGCGCCTCGCGCGCCCGTCCGTCGCCGCGCGTCTCGCGCGGCGACGGGTCTGCCTTGGGGCAGTTCAGGAGTTGTCAGGGCTGATCGAAGAGGACGAACAAAAAAGATCCCATGGGCGCGGGCTGGCGCCGGTTGAGGCAGACTGACCTTCCCGCTTTGTCGTGAAGGAGGTTGCCCGTGCCCGTGTCCGTCTCATGCCATGCCGCCGTCAGCACGCAGCT
>NZ_JAROCY010000046.1 GCF_029436685.1 Novosphingobium cyanobacteriorum | reverse complement strand
CAAGGCGCGTGGCTACGCGAGCTTCTCCACCATCCGCACCATGGTGTTCCTGCTCGCTGGCAAGCTGGACTTCGGAAAACTCAATCAGCATGCAACCTGACCCACTCGTTTTTCAAAAGAGCCGAAAATTTGGCCTGATTTACGAGTCTACTGAAGATATGTTGTCTGGGCTTGACCAGAGTGAAATTGATCAGCTCACTTCAGACATTATTGACGCCAAAAAAAGAAACGGAAAATCGAAAGATAATGCAAATCTGCTTGCGATGAATGATGCTATACAAGTTCTTCGAATTTATCAAAAACGAAAGGAGAGGCAAGAAGCAAGCCCAGGAAGTGCATTTGGCTTCCAAACATGGTGGCTAACACAGGATCAAAAGGTCAGGCGCGGTGCTGCAAGAGCTATTCGCAACAATGGCGGAAATTTCTTTATGCTTCGACCTGAATTTATCCTGACATACATAAGCCTCGCCCCGAGCCAAGCGCAAGTCCGGACAAGCTTTGAAAAGGTCTTCCCGTCCGCCCTTGGCGTTCGGCTGTCATCCGGACTGCGGAGTGGAGTATTTGAGCGGGTTCTCAGATCGGCAGCGCAACTCGATCAGTTGGACGATGCCAGAGCCGCATCCATGATCGCGAAGCTAACTGAGCGACTTAAGGCTGACAGCGTTAGGGAATTTGACGTCAAATGGTAGGGTAAAACGCATTGCACGGTTCAGGCCGGTCCCACCGAACATCGTTTTTGGATCAGCGTTCGAAGGCTCGCAGTCGTAACGCGCGTCGATTTGCCCAGTTTCACGACATCCACTTCACCAGCGGCGATCAGCTCATAGAGCTTGGTGCGACCGACGCCGATCATACGAGCGGCGTCGTTCACCTTCACGCAGATCGGCTCGATTTGGTGAGGCGTAGTCACTGCGCCGCGCCTTCATTCCGGTATGCCACGGGATCATCGATCCAGCGATTGATGGCGGATTCCCGCCAGCCTGCGCCATGAATGCTGATTTTGACCTGGGACGGAAACGTCCCTTCGGCGATCTTGCGATACATGGTCGAACGCGAAAGGCCGGTACGGGCGAGGACGGTCTTGAGGCGGATGATCTTGTCGGTATTGGACATGGGACTTGCTTCCATTCGTTGGCGTTCACTGGTTGCCCCTGACGCAAGAGTTCATCGCCGAAATGCTTGGTGCAAGACGATTTTCAGCCCTCCGTCCCGCCATCGCAAACGCGGATAGAATGACCGGGAGAAGGATAGGCACGGCTACGGACAGATAGAGAAGGTGGCGGATGCCAACCCAGGCGTGCTCAGTGGGACAAAAATCTCGCCATTCCCCTCGCTCCGAAGGCATGTCCCCTCAGCCGTCACCGTCAGCGGCGGAGATTTGCGCCATGACTGGCGGCAATTGCGCGCGAATCAGCCGCAAATGCGCAGCCTGCTGTCCCAAGGTTTGCCGATGAGCGAGGACGCATAGCCAGGCTATGGCTTCTGCCCATTTCGTAAACCCGAGTGGCCCCGCTCACTCATTGGTTGCCCATGTGCCGCGTCCTCCGCTACCCATGGCGGACAAGGGGAATACGGTTCAATGGCATCGCAAAGTAATAGCGGCAGTGATCTTGGTTTCGAGGCAGAGCTGTTCAAGGCGGCGGACAAGCTGCGTGGCAATCTGGAGCCTTCGGAATACAAGCATGTCGCCCTTGGCCTGATCTTCCTCAAGTTTATCTCCGAGGCGTTCGAACATCACCGCGCCAAGCTAATGCAGGAAGAGTTCGCCGATCCGGAAGACCCGGAGGAATATCTCGCCTCCAACGTGTTCTGGGTGCCGCCGGAAGCCCGGTGGGAGCATTTGCAGGCCAATGCCAAGCGCCCGCAGATCACCTTTACTGATGTCACCACCGGCAAGGAGCGCGTGGGCGACATTGGCAACCTGATCGACAACGCGATGGATTCCATCGAGCGCGCAAACGCCGCCGTGCTCAAGGACGTGTTGCCCAAGGAATATGGCCGCCCGCAGCTCGACAAGACGATGCTCGGCGAGCTGATCGACCTGTTTTCCAAGGTCGGCATGCGTAGTGCGGACGGCAAATCGAAAGACTTGCTGGGCCGCGCCTACGAGTATTTCATCAGCCAGTTTGCGGGTGCAGAAGGGCGGCGCGGCGGCGAGTTCTTCACCCCCCGTTCCGTCGTGCAGACCATTGTCGAGATGTTGGAACCGCACAATGGCCGGGTTTACGATCCGGCCTGCGGATCGGGCGGCATGTTCGTGCAGTCCGAGCGGTTCATCGAAAGCCACGAGGGCAAGCGCAGCGACATCGCCATCTACGGGCAGGAGCGCAACCATACCACGTGGAAGCTCTGCAAGATGAACCTGGCGGTGCGCGGCATCGATGCGGACATCAAGTGGAACAATGAAGGATCGTTCCTGAACGACGCCTTCCCCACGCTGAAGTTCGATTATGCGATGGCCAACCCGCCGTTCAACATTTCCGACTGGTGGCAGCCCCAGCTTGAAGGCGATGTCCGCTGGAAATACGGGACGCCGCCCGCAGGGAACGCCAACTTCGCCTGGCTTCAGCACATCATCCACCACCTGGCCCCGCGCGGCACGGCTGGCGTGGTGCTGGCCAACGGATCGATGTCATCCCAGCAATCGGGCGAAGGCGAAATCCGCAAGGCGATGATTGAGGGCGATGTGGTGGATTGCATGGTCGCTCTGCCCGGTCAGCTCTTCTATTCCACGCAGATTCCCGCCTGCCTGTGGTTTCTGGCGCGAGACAAGGGCGCGAATGGCCATCGTGACCGGCGCGGCGAAATCCTGTTCATCGATGCCCGCAACCTTGGCCACATGGTGGACCGCACCCGGCGCGAGTTCTCGGAACAGGACATCGAGACGATTACCGGCGCCTATCACCGCTGGCGGGCGAAGCCGGATGCGGGACTGGGTGAGTATCAGGACATCCCGGGTTTCTGCAAATCGGCCACGCTTGAGGAAGTCCGCAAACACGGCCATGTCCTCACGCCGGGGCGCTATGTCGGGGCCGAGGATGCCGAGGACGACGGCGTGCCCTTTGCCGAACGCTTCGCCGCGCTGACAGCGACCCTGGAAGATCAATTCAACGAAAGTGACCGGCTGACCGCGCTGATCCGCACGAAGCTGGCAATGGTGGTGCCCGATGCCGATTGACCTCTCTATCGAGCCTTTTGAAAAGGCCATCGTCTCGCTGGAAGTCGCGCTCGACCGGCACGCGCAGGACAGCGGCGACGATCTGGTGCGCGACGCCTGCATCCAGCGGTTCGAGTTCACCTATGAGCTGGCCCACAAGATGCTGAAGCGGTTTCTCGAGGCGACCTCGCCCAATCCAGACGAGTTCGACAACATGACCTTCCAGGACCTGATCCGATCCGGCAATGAACGCGGGCTGTTGCGCAGCGACTGGTCGCTGTGGAAGGAATATCGGCGCGCGCGCGGCACCACCAGCCACACCTATGACGAGGAAAAGGCGCGCGAGGTTTTCGCCATCGTGCCCGATTTCCTGTCCGAGGCGCGCTTCCTGCGGGATCGCCTGCGTGAAGGGCTGGCATGAAGCAGCCGATCGATCTGCGCCCCGATCATGCGAAGATCGTGCATGAGATTATCGCCCGGCATCTGCCCGCCGGGGTTTCCGTGCGCGTGTTCGGCAGCCGCGCGAAGTGGACGGCCAAACCGCATTCGGACCTTGATCTGGCGCTGAAGGGCAAGGAACCGTTGCCCCGTTCGGTGCTGGGCGATCTGGCAGAGGCGTTCTCCGAGAGCGACCTGCCCTTTCGCGTTGATGTGGTCGATTGGCATACCGTCGCGCCGAGCTTTCAGGAGGTGATTGACCGGGACGGAAAGCCGTTAAGTTGGCCAATCGTCAGCCTTGGCGACCTAATCGAGATCAAGCATGGTTTTGCATTCAAGGGAGAGTATTTTTCTGACGAGCCAACCGACGATGTGCTTGTTACACCCGGGAATTTTGCCATTGGCGGCGGCTTTCAAATCAATAAGCTGAAGTTCTACGATGGTCCCGTTCTGGAAGATTATGTTCTGCGGACGGGCGATGTTGTCGTCACAATGACCGACTTGAGCAAGCAAGCCGACACGCTGGGCTACTCAGCCATAGTCCCAAGCTCCCACTATCGTTTTCTCCACAATCAGCGAGTTGGCCGGGTTCTTCTCAAGTCAGATGATGCAGACCTGACGTTCATAGCTTGGCTGCTACGCACCTCGTCCTACCGCGCCACTGTTGTCGGAAGTGCCACCGGTTCTACGGTCAAGCACACATCTCCGGGGCGTATCTTGGAATATCGTTTCGGCTTGCCAACGCTAACTGAACAGAAGCAAATCGCGTCAGTTCTTAGCGCTCTGGACGACAAGATTGAACTCAACCGGCGGATGAACGAGACGCTGGAGGGGATGGCACAGGCGATCTTCCGGGACTGGTTTGTCGATTTCGGCCCGGTGCGGCGCAAGGCGGCGGGGGAGACGGACGCGGTGGCCATCATGGGTGGCCTGACCCCGGACCCCGCCCGCGCCACCCAGCTCGCCGCCCTCTTCCCGGATGCCTTCAGCGATGATGGCTTGCCGGTGGGGTGGCAACGCTTGCACCTGTCAGACATTGCTTCGCAGGGCAAAGGCAGCATCAATCCGCAGAGCCAGCCGGAAACCGTATTCGAGCATTACAGCCTGCCTGCCTTCGATAAAGGACAAGAGCCGTCGATGGATGCTGGCTCAACCATCAAGAGCAACAAGACGCCGGTTCCTTTGGGATCAATCCTGCTGTCCAAGCTCAACCCTGAAATTCTGCGCGTATGGTTGCCGAACGATCATGCGGGCGCGGCGCAGATCGCATCGACTGAGTTTCTTGTGTTCATCCACAAGCCCGGCGCATCGCGCTCGTTGCTGTTTGCCCTGTTCCGCGATCCTGACTTCCGGACCCTTATGCAAGGAATGGTGACGGGCACGTCGAAGAGTCACCAGCGTATCTCTCCGCCCGCTTTGCTGGCGCAGGAGGTGATTGCTGCCAATGTTAGCCTGTTTCCGGCGTTCTCTGCATTGGTTGAACCGATGCTGGAGCGGCTTCTGGCAAGCCGTGCCGAGAACAACTCTCTTGCCGAAACCCGTGACTACGTCCTCCCCCGCCTGATGTCCGGCACGGTGCGCGTGGCCCGTGAAAGCGAGGCGGCGTGAGCATCACGGAAGACATCGTCGAACTGGCAGCCATCGAGACGCTGCAGGAACTGGGCTGGAGCTATCTCCACGGCTCGGTGATCGCGCCTGATGGCTCCGCACCAGAGCGCCGTTCTTTCGGCGATGTCGTCCTGACCGGCAGGCTGGAAGCGGCGATTGCCCGGATCAACCCTGACGCTCCCGAGGCCGCGCGCGCCGAAGCCATGCGACGGGTGCTGACCGGCGAGCTGCCTGATCTGATCGAAGAGAACCGGCGCATCCACAAGCTGCTGACTGAAGGCGTCGATGTAGAATACCGCGCCGACAGCGGCAAAACCGCCGCCACCAAAATCTGGCTGATCGACTTGGAGCGCGCCGATGCCAACGACTGGCTTGCGGTCAACCAGTTTGTCGTGGTCCAGAACCGCGCCAATCGCCGCCCGGACCTGGTCCTGTTCGTCAACGGCTTGCCGCTGGCCGTGCTGGAGCTGAAGAACGCCGCCGCGCAGAACGCCACGATTGCCGATGCATACAACCAGTTGCAGACCTATCTGCACCAGATCCCCGGCTTGTTCAGCACCAATGCCGTTCTGGTGACATCGGACGGCATGGAAGCGCGCATCGGCTCCATCACCGCCAATGCCGAACGCTTCATGCCCTGGCGCACGGTGGACGGCGAAGACTTTGCCCACCGGGGCACGCCCGAGCTGGAAACCCTGCTGCGCGGCGTGTTCACCCGCGCCAACCTGCTCGCCCTGATCCGCGATTTCATCGTGTTTGGCGATAAGGGCGAAGGTTCGTTCAAGATCATCGCCGGCTATCACCAGTTCCATGGTGCGCAGAAAGCGGTGCGTCAGGCCGTGGAAGCATCACGCCCCGATGGCGACCGCAAGATCGGCGTGATCTGGCACACGCAGGGTTCGGGCAAGAGCCTGCTGATGGCCTTCTTCGCCGGGCTGACCGTAAAATCGCAGGCGCTGGAAAACCCGACGCTGGTAGTGCTGACCGACCGCAACGACCTCGACGATCAGCTCTACGGCACGTTCGGACTGTGCCGTGACCTGATCCGCCAGAACCCGGAACAGGCAGACAGCCGCGCGGACCTCAAGCGGCTGCTCGACAAGGCGGCTGGCGGCGTGGTGTTCACGACCGTGCAGAAATTCTCGCCCGAGAAGGGCGAGGAGAGTTTCCCGCTGCTGTCCGACCGGCGCAACATCATCGTCATCGCCGACGAAGCGCATCGCAGTCAGTATGGCTTTGAGTCAAAACTGAACCGGGAAACCGGTCTCAGGCGCTATGGCTATGCCCACTATATCCGGCAGGCCATGCCGAACGCCTCTTTCATCGGTTTCACCGGCACGCCGATTGAAGCCGCCGACATCAACACGCCCGCGATCTTCGGCGAATACATCGACATCTACGACATCAGCCGCGCCGTGGAGGACGGAGCCACGGTGCCGATCTTCTACGAAAGTCGCCTCGCCCGGATCGAGCTGAATGACGATGAAAAGCCGCTGATCGACAGCGAGATTGAGGCGCTGATCGAAGATCAATCGCTGACCGAAGCGGAAAAGCTGAAGGCCAAATGGTCCGCCGTCGAAGCGCTGGTCGGTTCCGATAAACGGCTGGCGCAGGTGGCAGAAGACATGGTTGCGCACCTTGAGGCGCGCATCGAGGCGATGAACGGCAAGGCGATGGCCGTCTGCATGAGCCGCCGCATCTGCGTCGCCCTCTATAACCGCATCGTCGCCTTGCGGCCCGACTGGCATTCGACCGACGATACGCAGGGCGCAGTCAAGATCGTGATGACCGGCTCGGCATCGGACCCGCTCGACTGGCAGCCGCATATCGGATCGAAGAAGCGCCGAGATGACCTCGCCAAGCGCGCCCGCAATCCCGATGATCCGCTTCGCTTAGTGATTGTCTGCGACATGTGGCTCACCGGCTTTGATGCGCCCTGCATGAACACGATGTACATCGACAAGCCAATGCGCGGACACGGGCTAATGCAGGCCATTGCCCGCGTGAACCGGGTGTTCAAGGACAAGCCCGGCGGGCTGGTCGTCGATTACATCGGCGTTGCACAGAACCTGCGTAATGCGCTCAGCCAATATACCGATTCCGACCGCGACAAGACCGGTATTGACGAATCCGCCGCCGTCGCCGCGATGATGGAGCGGTACGAAGCCATCCGGGACCTGTTCCACGGCTTCGACTACCGTCCCGGTATCACCGGGCAGCCCCGCGAACGCCTGATCTGCCTTGGCGGTGCCATCGACTGGGTTCTGAAATGGCAGGAATCACTGGCCGCACGGCAGAAGACCGACGAAGAGAAGAAGCGAGCGCATCGCCGGTTCCTCGACATGGTTCTGGAACTGTCGAAGGCCTATGCTTTGGCTTCAGCCAGCGACGAAGCTCGCGCCATTCGGGACGAAGTCGGGTTCTTCCAAGCCATCCGGGCGGCACTCGCCAAGACCACTGCAACCGGCAAGATCAGCGAGAAGGACCGGGCATTTGCCGTGCAGCAGCTCGTGGACCGGGCCGTCGCATCGTCCGAGATCATCGACATCCTGAAAGTGGCCGGACTTCAGTCCCCGGACATCTCCATCCTGTCGGACGAATTCCTCATGGAAGTCGGCAAGATGGAGAAGAAGAACCTCGCTCTGGAAGCCCTGAAGAAGCTTCTCAATGGTGAGATTGTCAGTCGTTCCAAGACCAATCTGGTCGAGAGCAAGGCATTCTCTAACCGGCTTGAAGAAGCCGTCGCCCGCTATCACGCCGGGGCCATTTCTGCCGTAGAGATGATCCAGGAGCTGATCGAACTCGCCAAGGATATGAAAGCCGCCCGCGCTCGCGGCGAGGAGATGGGACTCAGCCAGGAAGAAGTCGCCTTCTACATGGCCCTCGCAGAAAACGAGAGCGCGGTCGAAGCCATGGGCAACGAGAAGCTGCGCGTCATCGCCCATGAATTGCTGGAGCAGTTGCGCAGCAATGTGACTGTCGATTGGCACCAGCGGGAGAGCGCCCGTGCCCGCATGCGTGTTCTGGTTAAGCGCATCCTCAAGAAGTACGGATATCCGCCAGACCTTGCCGACGAGGCTGTTCAGACCGTTCTGGCGCAGGCGGAAATCCTGTTGCGGGAAATCGGGGACTGAACCTCACTCAATCGCTTTCTGCTTCAAACGCCCGCTTGCCTTTCCGCTTCCACAGCACCAGCGCCTGTTCCCGCTCCTCACCCCGCAGCTTGGCCGCGACTGTAAGGAACGCACCGTAAAGCGCGGCGCGATCATCATCGACGAGTTCGACCAGCCCGGCCTTTACGACCAGACCGCCCAGTTCGATCAGTTGCCGCGTGCGTTCGCGTCGCTTCACCTGCCATTCGCGCATGTCGGTTCGCGCCTTTCGTGCCTCAAGCCGATGCCGCGCCGCCGTCAAGCGGGAGAGCGCCACCCTGCTGGCCTTGAGGTCCATCGCCACGCTTGCGCGCCTTGCTCTGAAAGAAGGCCGCGCCCCGCTTGCGCCACGCCTCCTTCCTCTGGGCTTCGCTGGTTTCCGCGATGACGAGCAGCGCACCGGCAAGGGTTTCCGCATCGGTCGCATCGGCCCCGGTGGCGATCACCAGTTCGCCGAGCTGCTGCACGCGGCGTTCCTTCAGTTGCTTCGCCTTATCGGCGAGCGCCTTCAGTTCCGAATCAAAGTCACGGGGTTTGCGCATCGAAGTTCTCCATTGAGAGGTGATGCGCTGATGATAATATCGATGCTCTCCCAATGCTGTAGAGTCGTCGAGACGGCCTGATACTGGATAGTCCCGAGCAGGATTTTATCATGGGAGGGCGCGCTTATACGTCGTGCCGACGTCGCGCTCATGGCGTAGATGGATTGCCGTCATGGCGATCTTCCACCTCTCCGTCAAAGTCATCAGCCGGTCGAGCGGGCGCAGCGCCGTGGCGGCAGCGGCCTATCGCGGGGCCGAGCGGCTGCACGACGAACGCCTCGACCGCGACCATGATTTCACCAACAAGGACGGGGTCGTCCATTCCGAAGTGCTGCTGCCGGAAGGCGCGCCGGAGGAGTTTGCCAACCGCGAGAAGCTCTGGAATGCCGTCGAGGCCGCCGAGAAGCGCAAGGACGCACAGCTCGCCCGCGAAGTCGAGTTTGCCATTCCCCGCGAGCTGACCAAGGAACAGGGCATCGAGCTGGCGCGCGAATTCGCCGAGGCTGAGTTCGTTGAAAAGGGCATGATCGCTGACCTCAATGTCCATTGGGATATTGGCGCGGACGGCCAGCCCAAGCCTCACGCCCATGTCATGCTCACGATGAGAGAAATTACTGGGCGCGAAGTCGGCAAAAATGCGCGGCGACAACTACGATGGCCGGTTGAGCGGCGACTATGATGGCCGGTAGGATCGGTTGTCTGGTCTGATCGTAGGGAGGGGCGCAGCCCCGACCGGAGAGCGGACCAGACAACCGGT
>NZ_JAROCY010000045.1 GCF_029436685.1 Novosphingobium cyanobacteriorum | reverse complement strand
ACGGCGCGCGACGGCATGCGCGGGCCCCTCCCATGGACTACCGGGATAACCGCCTGCCAGACCGATAGGGGGGTCAGTTTTACGCGCCGATCAGGGGGTCAACTTTGAACGCCGATTGACACTCAGGCGGCTTGACCTCGCTTACGCGCTCAATGCCCATATGGCGCAGGGGCTGACGTCGGATCGAGGCATTGCCGTCATGGATAGCCGGGAGCGCAATCTGGCCAACCAGCAAACCTTCCTCGTGACTGTGACCCGGCTGCGGGACCACCTGACCCTTGTGGTCGACAGTACAGACAAGCTCGGGAGGGCGGTTTTGCAGAACACAGGCGAGAAGACCTCGGCGCTGGAAGTAACCGAGCGCCTGCGCGAGGCTGCAGCGAAAGGCCAGGCCGCCGGGTCACCAAGCAAGGAGGATCATTCCAAAAAGCCGCCAGAACTGGTCAAGGAGCGCACCAAGCCATTCGAAATCGGTATTTAATCTCTGCGAGGTTGAGCCTGGACGGCCGGACATTCTCCAGGCAACCTGGCGCACATTGATTTTGGCTAGGGCGGAACTGTGAAAGGCGTTTTCGAGATCAGCGGCAATTCGCGGTACGATGACGCGATCACCGAGCGGTATCACTTTCCGAGCAATTACCTGTCGGTTGCGCGAGAGCTTGAGAGCGACTGGATCGTCTACCGCGAGACGCGAGTTTCCGGCGGGCGAATGGCCTATATCGCTGCGGCCTTCGTCGAGCGGATCGACGCTGACCCGAGCGATCCCAGCCACTTCTATGCGCGTGTGCGCGACTACCTCGAGTTCGATCAGCCTGTCCCCTACCGCGACGGCAGCGGCCGGTTTGCCGAGCGCTTCCTGCGCGAGATGACACGGCCTGGCGATGCCGGGCGAAGCTTGCGCGGCAAGTCGGTCCGCAGGCTGGAAAACGAGGATTTCGTGGCCATCGTCAATGCGGGCCTTGCCGAAACTCTCGATCCCGAAAACCGCATCCGCCTCGAACTCGATGCCCCCCGCATCGATCCGGAGACCAATCTGCTCCTGCACGATCACTTCGCGGAGCGCCGGGTCGAGCAGATGCTCGTGAACCGCAAGATCCGTGACGCGAACTTCCGCAATCATGTCCTCGATGCGTACGAAAACACCTGCGCCGTCACCGGGCTAAGGATCGTCAATGGCGGCGGCAAGGCTGAGGCCCAGGCCGCGCACATCTGGTCAGTTGCGGGTGGCGGCCCGGACATTGTCCAGAACGGCGTGGCCTTGTCAGCGACAGCCCACTGGCTGTTTGACCGCCACCTCATCACCTTCGACGACAACCTCTGCCTGCTCGTATCGCACAACAAGGTGCCGTCCGAGCTTCTGCAGCTATTCCCGCCAGCGGGTCAGCAAATCCGCCTGCCGCGCGATCAATCGCTACATCCGAGGCCAGAGTTCGTTGCCCGGCATCGCGAGCGATTTGCTGGAATTTGACCCGAGCTCAGATCACACCGATCGGCCGAACCAGATGACCCGGCCGACAACGTGGATCGTCGAGCGATCAACGTCAGACCAGGTCGGATAAGCCGTATTGTCGCTCGAGATCGTGATCAGTCTTCCGCCCGGCTGGATCGTAACCCGCTTCACCACGAGCGCATCGTCGGCACGCAGCACATAGATGCCATCACGCAGGCGCGATCCCTGATCCGAGGAGTCGACTAGGACCTCGTCGCCGTCACGCAGCGTGGGCTCCATCGACTCTCCATGAACATGAATGATCGACAGGCTCGGGCTCTTGGCCCGGGTCAACTTGCCCAGCCAGCGTTCGTCAAAGCCAAAGCGGGTATGGGCTGTCTCGCTCTCCGCGATCGCACCAAAACCGGCCGAGGCATCGACATTGAGGATCGGCACTTCAACCAGACCATCACGCACAGGAAGCGCTGGCCCACCGAGCACCTGCTCATCGACCCCGAAGAACTGGGCAAGGATACGCCGGTCCTCGTCGTCCAGCTTGCGCGGTGAGCCGCGCTTGATGAATTGCTGGATATAAGCGGGGTTGCGATTGAGCAGCCGCGACACCGCGGAATAACCCACGTTTCTCTGCCGGATCAGGCGATCCAGCTCTTCCCTGACATTCTCCATCTGCGTCGCCTTTCAAGGGGCGGTCCAGGTGAGGTGTAGGAATTCATCCTAGACTCGATGGGGTCTTCCTAATAAGAACACAACAAGAACACAAGCTGAATTTGATTCGAGGTAGACCATGAAGCTGCTGGATCGCATCGAGCGTCATCTCAAGGAAACACACATATCAGCCACCCGCTTTGGGCGACGGGCAGTGGGGGATCCACGCTTCGTTCTGGACCTACGGATGGGGCGGAGGCCCCGTCGGAGAACTCTGGAGAGGGTCGAGGCGTACCTCGCCTCGATATCACCGGGGCAACAATCGCAGCCGTAATTTACAGAATCCTCACGTCCTTAATGGAACCAGTCTTGGCGACAGCGGGCGCGTTCGATACCGTCCGAGCTGTTCGGGGTCCTCCTGCTTGAATGCTATTGGCAGACTTGTCTGCTTCCCTGCATAGGAGCAGAGTTCTTCGATTTTGCCGAGTTTCAGGGGGATTGCGTGGAAATTACCGAATGGCTGGGTCATGGTCTGATCTTCTTCTTTACCAAGATTCCGCTCATCGGCGATGCGATGGCTGCTTTCCTGGCTGTCGTATTAGTTGGAACTGCCTTCGCGATATCCTCCCGTTACAAGCGGGATTTCCATGAGCCGCTTGCAAAAGCGATCGAATCTCGGGTTCGACTTCTTGATGATGTGACTGGCGGCAGTACGGCTGACATCGATTCTGCCCGGCTTGCCTTCGCCCGTCGCTTCAATGAAGTCGATGAGCAGATGATGGAGGTTGGTCACCCCGAGGCGCTCCCACTGCGGCGGACCTGGGAGGAGTTTCGAGAAACAATCGTCGATCCGTCTGCGGATGTTCTCCAGAATTCGGCCCGCCCTGAGCACTTCTTCGTAAATCTCGGAGACAGTCACCGCGGGCTCAACTGGTTTGCGAACATCTTTATCGCCATCGGTCTGCTGATCACCTTCCTTGGCATCATTGCTGCCCTGTCGACCCTGGACTTCAGCGGTGGGGTCGATGCGATGCAGGAGCGCCTCAATGAACTGATGAAGGTCGCCGGCGCAAAGTTTTGGGCCTCAGTCGGCGGCATCGTGGCGTCCATTGTCCTGCGTTCTTACGATTACAGGTTCGGTAAGCGGATCAATGACGGCCTCTCCATGCTCTGCGACAAGCTTGAGCATGGCATGGCCTATCTGCCGCCGCAGCGCATTGCGAGCGATCAGCTGGAGCAGCTGAAGGAACAGACCCCCGCCCTCAGGACCTTCTCCGAGCAGCTGGCTGCAGCGCTTGATGGCGCTCTCGAAAAGCAAATGGCCCCGATGATCACCCATCTAGGCTCGATCCAGCAAGGCATCGACAAGATCAGTGGCGGCGGCGGCGAAGCTGTCCGCGATGCCATCGCTTCGAGCGCCGGCGCCGAGATGGCGGGCCTTGCCGATGCGATCGGGGCAATGACCGTGTCGATGGCCACCATGTCAGAGCGACTTGAGAAACAGACGGGTGAAGCAGACCGGCAGATCGAGGACGCCGTGCGCCGGTTCGGCCAAGCCTCCGAAGAGATGCGCACCGCGTTCGGTGACCTTAATCGCAACTTTGGCGTGATCGCCGACCGGATGCGCGAGGAAAATGAGCAAGCGAGCGCACTTGCCCGCCAGAGAATGGATGAACTGCTCACCAGCCTCGGCACAACGCTGGACGATATGAAAGTTGGCTTGGCGACCGCGGCCTCGCAGCTCGGGGAAGCCTCCTCCAATGCTGCAAATAATGCGGCTCGGATCGGTCAGGACGCAATGGAGAAGTCCTTCTCCGAATTCGTGGAACGCTTCAACGGAGCAGGCACTCCGCTTGTAGCCAGCATGAAAGATGCCGGAAGTGCGATCTCTGTTTCAGCTGATCGGCTATCTTCGGCCCAGACGGCAATTGGTGACCATGCACGGGCCATCGAGCAGGTCGCCGCCCGTTCCAGCGATCTGGCAACGGCATTCGGCACGGTCGCCAATGATGTCGAGGCAGCTGCCGCTCCAGTCAGGCAGTCTGCCTTGTCGATTGCGGAAGCTGTCAAATCGGTTGAGGCGGTCGTCGCCAAGAACGCCCAGTCTTCCGAGAGCGCCCGGGATGAAATGCGCGAGCTCGCCGCATCGCTGAATCAGACGGCAACAGCAGCCTCGTCGGCCTGGTCTGAATACCGGGCCCGCTTTGAGGAGGTCGATCGCTCACTCGGAGCGGCGCTCGAAAAAATCACTGATGCAGCGGGCAGCCACGCTACGAACCTCAATGAACGTGTTGGCCAAATCGATCGCGCACTGGGCGAAGGTGTTGCCCAGCTTGCAGGTGCACTTGAGCCACTGACGACCCTGCGCGACACGGTCGAGGAACTGGCCGGAATTCTTGCGAACCAAAATCGGGAAGCTGCTGAATAATGGAAGGCGCCGTTCGCAGGAGACCCCCTGAAGAAGGCGAAAGCTACTTCATGTCCATGACGGACATGATGGTTGGCCTCCTTCTCATTTTTATCATCCTACTGGCTTACTTTGCATTGAATTTGCAGTCGAAGACCGAGGAGCTGACTGGCGCCAACCGAACCCGGGCAGAGATCCTCAACGACCTGCAGCAGTCTTTGAAGGACAAAGGCCTGCAGGTCGAAATTGACACGAAGACAGGTGTGCTCCGCCTGCCTGATGACGTGCTGTTCGACAAAGGGCGATGGGAGCTGAGCGACAGAGGGCAAGCCGCGATCAGCAAGGTTGCCAGCGCGATGGTCGAGGTTCTCCCCTGCTATACCACGTCAAACCTATGCAAAGAGGAACGCTCAAAGCACCTGATCGACGCCGTCTTTGTTGAAGGGCACACTGATTCTGACGCGATGTATGGCGGGATGAACAACTATGGCCTTTCGGTTCGAAGAGCCGAAACGACGTTCACCATGCTTCAGTTCAATCAGCCGGCCTTGCGAGGGTTCCTCAACAAGCCAGCAGGGCAGCCAGGTTCTGCGCCGATCCTAGGCCTGAGCGGCTACGGACCGGACCGCCCTATCGCGCAAGGTGATAGCGAGGCGGCGAAAAAGCGTAATCGACGGATCGACTTGCGGTTCCTGATGACCACACCCAGCGCGGGGCTGGACAAGGATATCTTGAGGCAGGAGCGATGAGCGTCCTGCGCGCGGCAATCGATCGTATGGACGCACTTGCGTCCGCCGGGCTTGCCAAGCCTCCGACAACGCAACCCGAATTACAGCGACAACTCGCCAAACTTGATGCGAGCATCGGTGAGGCGGAGCCAGTTGTCGAATTGAAGCCTTTTTTGCGCAGTGCGGCCGAGAATGGCGCCGAGGCGCTCCCGCGTTTCCAACTCAACCGGGTTCTGCGCGGTGCATGGTGCGATCCAGAGTTCGACGAGTTGGGATATACTGCTCTCGACCGTGCTGTCGAGGAACAGCGGCGCAGTTCCGATCAAGCAATGATCGATGGCTACCTCACCTATTTTCCGGTGGACCGGCCTATCATGGGCAAGCTTGCAGAGGCTGCCTCAAGTGCTGCCCTGCGACATGAGTGGGCATGGCGAGAGAGGGCCCGGCACTGGGAGTTATTTGCGCCCTCGCAAGGCCCTACACGGGTGGCACAGGATTTACTCGCGCGCGACGATGACCAGGTCTTCCAGCTGATGCGGGAAGTTGGGTTGGGAGCAAATCTAGCGGCGAGCGGCTTTGGGCAGGCAACGTTCGCCAGATTTTGCGTAGCGACAGCAGAGTTGCCGCCGAGCAAGGCAGTCCCGGCGCAGCGCAGCCTGCTGAGGCTCTTTGATAGGGAGGCCCTGGCAGGCCAGATTGAGCTCGTCGTGCGCGCGCTGCTGGAACCTTGGGTCAAGGAGAAGCCCGAGCCCGAGCATCGTAAGGCGATTTCCGAATTTCTCCTTGATCAGGTCGGTGATCCCCGTCTTCAGCGGCCCCGCTGGGACAGGATCGTTCGGTCTCTGGCCGAGAGCATTGGCGAAGAACGCGCACTTACAGTCACACAGGTCTTCAAACGCTGGCTCACGGAAGTCGCAATGCGCGAATTCTTCCGGGCTATCGCCAAGACTACCGATCGGCCCGATCAATGGGCGCAACGTGAAAAGTTCTGGATGGCCTACCTCGACGACGGCCTTGTCAGTGATGCATGGCCTGCCTTGGGTGTCCGGGCCCGCAACCAAATCGAGTATCTCATCAGACAAAGCGGCGAACGCCCGGAATATGGAATTATTCGAGGCGGCCCAGCCTCATCTTCCTCAATCATCATGCAGATTGGCGATCTCAGGATTTCCGAGTGGAGCGACAACGGGTCATGCCGCTTTTGGAGTGATAGCGATCCGAATGCTCCGAAGCTTTACGCAAAGATATACGACGGCGGAAAACTGCGGACCACGGCCGGTCGGACAGACTTCGAGTATGAATCTCACGTGCCTGCAAGCCCGGGTTGGGAAGGCAAGTTTGCGGGGATAATTAATCGCCGGACATCAATCTTGCACCCGCGGTTTGGGAAAGGCCGTGGGCGGAACTGGAACGATCGATGGTAAGCACCAAATTCGTCGCAACCCAACAGAGCGATGGCAGCGAGGCGATCACACTGTTGCGTGAGCGGCCGGGAGGGCTGTTCAAACGGGCGTCAAGCGAAACGGTGCCATACTCGGAATGGCCCAAGGTTGCTCCCGAAGCAGGGCAAGCAGCCTTGGCGCTCGCACGCTCGTTCGATCAGGAAGGGCAAATTGTTGAAGAGGACGGAGGGGTTGTCCTTCCCCCTCACATTGCCGCCCAACTCGACGAGGCCGATGCTTTTGCCCTTGGCTTGCCGCCTGCCACGCCTCTGACACTACAGCTGAACTCGAGTGGATCGCTCGCCGAAGGATCCATCACGGTCAATCCGAAGTGGATGCGCCGCGGCGGCGCGCCTGTTCGCGCTGATATTCTTGGCGTTCGTGTGCGAGAAGGAGGCCGCGTCAGCCGCATTCCAGAGCCCGTATTTTCCGTCTTCCTGGCTGCACAAGCAGTGAAGGCAGCCAGTGATGCCGACGAACGAAGAGCAGCCTTTGCCGAGCTTCGTGAACTACTGGGCGATAAGCTCGGGGCCGGCATCGAAGCCGACGGGTTTCTGGAACGCATTCGCATTGCCTACGCTGCAAACTTCTCGTTGAATGCAAAGACCGATCATGGTCGCTTCGACTTTGACCCGGTCCTCTTTTCAAGACATGTAGGCGAAACGACGGAGGGTGACCTCGTCGATGAAAATGAAGCCTCCTTGCTGACCCCGCAGGATGCCCTGCATTTCCAGCGCAGATTTCGGAGCCAGGAAGGGGGGCGGCGTAGTTACCTCCTTTCCGACGGAACGCTGCTGTTCCTCGACCCCTTGCTGGGCAAGGCCCTCGACATCGTTCGGACCAAGCAGGCCGGCAGCTCGCAGGAAAAGCGCGAGTTCCTTCGCTCTCCCCAGCGGGTTTTGCGCGAAGAGCTGAAACTCGATGCTACCGGCGATGACGAAGCGGCCGACCGGCTTTTTATCGAGACGCAACAGTTTTCCGAGCGTGTTAGCGGGATCGAGGTCTGGCAAAAACCGGTCCTGCCTTGGATCAAGCCGAAGTCCAACAGCTGGCTGCCGGAAAGCTTCGGCCTGAGGATTGGTGATCCTCCCGATGCACGACACATTGCCTTGGCTCCCGGTGACGCTGAGATTCTCGCTGGCGATCTTGAGACGGCGATCAAGGCGGGAGACGAAACCGTCGCCTGGCGGGACGAGAACATTCCCGCCACCCCGGCTACCCTTCAGGCAACACGTGGAATTGCCGATCTTGAGCGACAAATCGTAGCGGAGACAGGAGACCAATCGCGATCTGAGGATGAACGTGAACCGGTCGACATCTTCTTTCTGCAGGTAGGGGAGAATTTCGAGCAACTCGATTATGCGCGTCTACCTCGGCCGAAATCCGCTCCAGAGGCATTTCAGGTTCCGGCCCTTCCGCAAGGTCTGAAATCCGAGCCTAAGCCTCACCAACGCGAAGCGTTTGCCTGGCTGACTGAAGCATGGGAGCGCAGGTTGCCTGGCGTCCTCCTCGCCGACGATATGGGCCTGGGCAAGACATTCCAGGCGCTCATGTTCCTGCTCTGGCTAAGATCCAACTCGGCCCACCCCAAACCAGTGCTGATCGTTGCGCCAACTGGCCTGCTTAGGAATTGGCAAGCAGAACTGGCTCAACACGTAGAGGCTGGCCTGATCGGGCCCGTGATTGAAGCCTTTGGGACAAACTTGCGCAGCTACCGGCTGGAGGCTGGAAGCGACATTCGCGGGGGCACCTCACGGCTGGATGCCGGCGAGTGGGAAGACGCAGGGATCGTTCTCACGACGTACGAAACGATGCGCGACTATCACATGAGCTTTGCGCGCATTCCGTTTGATGCGATCGTATACGACGAGATCCAGAAGCTTAAGAACCCGGCCAGCCAAATGACCCGGGCAGCCAAGGCGCTCAATGGTCGCCTACAAATTGCCATGACCGGCACGCCAGTCGAGAACCGACTTCAGGATCTCTGGTCGATTGCCGATACGGTCTACCCTGGGTTCCTCGGATCGAGCCGGGAGTTCGAAAGCAGCTATCCGGCGAACGATCTGGCAGGCCTTGAAGACCTGCAGCAACGCTTGGTCGAGCGTGACGACGAGTTCCCACCCTTCATGCTCAGGCGCATGAAAGACGAGATCCTCACCGGTCTGCCCGAGAAAACAGCGCGCAAATACGCGGTCGAAATGCCACCTGCCCAGGCGCAGGCCTATGATCTCGTGCTCGCTAGAGCGCGCGCGCTTCGTGAAAGCGGCGAGCAAGGCGCGATGCTCAAAGTACTGCACATGCTGCGCGGGACATCGCTCCATCCGTTGGCGCCGCGCGGCGTCACGGATATTGACGCCTACGTTTCCCAGTCGGCGCGCTTGAAGAAGACGTTCGAGATTCTCGAGGACGTTAAACAGCGCGGCGAGAAGGCACTGCTGTTTTGCGAAGATCTGGAAATGCAGGCCTTTTTGGCCATGGCTATCCAGGAGCGCTTCGACCTCAAGCACAGGCCGATGTGCATCAGCGGCAAGGTGGCAGGTCATAAGCGCCAGGAGATGGTGAACGCATTCCAGAGCTCAGCGTCCGCCTTTGACGTACTAATTCTGTCTCCCAAGGCAGGGGGTGTTGGACTCACCATCACCGCCGCCAACAATGTTATCCATCTCTCGCGCTGGTGGAACCCAGCTGTCGAGGACCAAGCCACCGACCGCGCCTACCGTATCGGTCAGACACGTCCGGTCACGATCCACATTCCGATGGCTATCCATCCCGATGAGGCGATCGGTCCGTCGAGCTTCGATCAGCGTCTCGATGCCCTCATGGAGCGCAAGCGCTCACTGAGCCGTGGCCTGCTGATGCCGCCCGAGAGCGAGCGGGATGTTGAGGACTTGCTTGCAGACGTGCTCGACGGGAAGCGGGCCGGGCGACAAGATCAATCCGCCATAACGCCCGAAACGGTGCCCCAAACTGCCCGGGAGCAGGCTAGTTACAGCATTGAACGCCTCGCTGCGACAGAGCCCCAGGTCAGTGATGAGACGCCCAAATCCGCAGCGAGCGAAGCCTTGCCGCCCGCGCCTGAGGAAGCGGCAACGTCCAGTCCGACTGAGGACAGAGGCGCGCCATCAGAGGGCGCAGCCGACGAGGTCGTCTCAGCGCCGTTGGACAGCCCGCTGGTTCGTCGCCCGATTCTCTCGGTGCGAACTCCCGTTGAAGCGGCAGAAGCACGGGCTTCCCACGTTCAGCGCGTGGTCTTCGAACAATATGGGCAGAGAGACTGGACCATTTTTGAGCAGCACGTCCGGGATGCGAAAATCGCACTGCTTGAGATTCAGGATCCGTACTGCTGCGCTGATGGGCAAGCGCGGGGACGACTCATCAGCTTCATCAGTCGCTTTGGTCAGCTCGCTTCACAAATCGCCGCCGTCCATGTTGTGACCTTCGATGCGGACTCGGTTCAGACGCGGGAACCCGAAAGCACTAACGATCAACGCAAAGATCTCGAAGATCGATGGAACCGCATGCTGGCATCGGTGCAGTTGCACCTGGCGCAAAAGTCACGCCGATCCGTCGGAGACCTGCACGATCGTTTCGTTAAAGCCCGGCTCGCCAACGGGGACTCTGTCATCTGGGATTTGGGGCGAGGTATCGACGGGGTCATGAGCGCCCGCTGGTCCTGTGTAGTCAATGCTTTTTACGATAGAGCTTCACGAAGTTCGTCTCTGATGCACTGAAAGTCTCGTCCTCCATCATTGATTATAAAGTAATGTTCATTGATGGTTAGCGCACGGTGGGTAACGCCCGTTACCGGGCGATAATGCAGTTACAGGGGGCGATTCAGCAATGCAGGAACGCGATTTCAAGGCTGAAATCGAAGCTGCGCGCAACGATCCTGCTCAGCTGCGCAAGATTGCGGACGCAATTCAGGCGACAGGTGGTTCGCGTCTTCTGGTGATCCGGGCGATCCAGCTGGCCAGAGCCGCAGATACGGGTCCTCATCCCTTGGGCTGTAGACCGGCGTGCAAAATTGACCCCGTTTGAGGGGTAATCGGCGTCTAAAATTGACCCCACCCTTGGGCATGTTTGAGGCTGTCCGTTTGTGCATACGAACGGCGAGGGCGGGGATGTT
>NZ_JAROCY010000044.1 GCF_029436685.1 Novosphingobium cyanobacteriorum | reverse complement strand
TAATTGTCGCTCGACGGTTGCTCCTCGCAACAGCAAATGGTAGCCAGAATTCACCAACCGGCGCGGCCACCTATCGGCCATCAAAATTGACGCCGACCGGACACCGTAATCGTCGCGCTACACAGGCGGACGCGATGCGATCGACATGGACATGGCGGCGCGTCACCCAAACGCGGCGCTTTAGCTCCGCCGGGGTCAGCTCGGGCGCACCGGGGCCGCTCACATCGGGATGTTGGTGAGAGCGGCGGTCCGCCTCGGTGATGGCGGCCTGTGCCGCCTGCCGACCATGCGCACCGAAAAAGTCGATCGCGGCGACCTCGTTCAGGCGTTTGCGCAGGCGGCCCACATCCGCCGCCGCGACATACTCGCCCTCACACAGCGCGCGCGCCTCGCGTGCCAACTCCTCATAGTCGGCGTCACGCGCAGCGTCGAACACTCCGCGCAGCTCCGCATCGCCCATGCCGCCGACAAGGCGCGCTTCGAGGATCAGCGCCTCGCCGCCATTTTCGGTGATCTCGCGATGCAGTTCTTCGAACAGCGCGCGCGTGTCCTCGCGATTGGGGAGCGCATGGACGGCGTTCTTGAGCGGCGCGGCCCCGATCGCCTGCAAACGCCGCCAGACCTTCACCCGCAAATAGGCAGGCTTAGCCGGAAGCTGCGGGATCAGGAGCAACCAAGGGGAAGCTTGTGTGTTTGTCATAGTTGTATCGTCACTAGCCTACAAGTGTAAGGGTTGCATCACAAGCCTCATGAGCATAGGACTGCTTATCCCGAAGAAAGAAACCGGAGCGCAATGTCGCGGCTCGCCGGCGGCGCGCTCGCATGACGTGAGGCTTTCCGTGTCGAGTGCGCTGATGAAGGATCAATTATGCTGAAAAAGACCATCGCCTTGGGATTCGCCAGCCTCCTGCTGGCAAGCCCGGCATGGGCAGCGCCGGACTGGTCGGCTGTCGACCGGGCGATAGGACGAGCGGGGGCCGAACAGCCGGGGGGCGTTCACCGCTACAGCTTCCCGCGTTCGGACCTGAGCGTCACGCTGGATGGGGTGACGATCAAGCCCTCCCTCGCGCTCGGCTCTTGGGCGGCGTTTCAGCCGATGGGCGACGAGGCGATGGTGATGGGCGATCTCGTGCTGACCCACGACGAGGTGAACCCCGTTTTGAGCCGCCTGCTCGCAAGCGGTTTTACGATCACCGCGCTCCACAATCACCTGCTCCGCTCTTCGCCTGCGACCATGTACATGCACATTGCCGGCCACGGCGACCCGGTGAAGCTCGCGGCCGCGCTCCGGCAAGCGCTATCAGCCAGTCGGACCCCGCTCGCCGCGCCGCAATCGCCTTCGGCCAGCGCAGCCGCATCGCGGCTCGACCTCGATGTGGCCGCGCTCAACCGGTTGATGGGCGGTGAGGGCAAGACGGCCGGTGGCATCCTCCAATACAGCTTTCCGCGCGCCGAGCGGCTGATGGACGGCGATATGGAGACTCCGCCGACGATGGGCACGGCGACCGCGATCAACTTTCAGCCAACCGGGGACGGCCGAGCCGCCATCACCGGCGATTTCGTACTTGTCGCAAACGAGGTCGATCCGGTCCTGCGCGTGCTGCGGACGAACGGGATCGAGGTCACGGCGCTGCATAATCATATGCTAAACGACGAGCCGCGGCTGTTCTTCATGCACTTCTGGGCCAACGACGACGCAGCCAAGCTCGCCCGTGGGCTGCGCGCGGCGCTCGACAGGATGAACAATCAGAGGAGTTGAACTCGGACGACGGCTCATTGGGCCGTAACCGCCGCCCGCCCGACCCCACGGCCCTTATGCAGGAAGTGGAATGGAACATGGCTAGCAAACGAACTCTCACTGTTGTCGCAGGCGTGGGCGCGGCCGCGCTGGCGATCGCGGGCGTGGCGATCGCGCAAAACCACGAGGCGAACGAAAACCGGATAATCGGCAAGCACAGCGAACGAGACATCCCGCTTGCTCAGGTGCCCGAGGCCGCGATGAACGCGGCACGCGCGCAACTCGCGTCAATAAGCAAAGCGGAGCAAGTCACCCGAAAGGCGGACGGAAGCACGCTCTATGAAATCAAGGGCAAGAACAGCGACGGAAAGACGATCGAACTGTTCGTCACGCCCGAAGGCCAGGTGCTCGGCCGCGAATGATGGATCAGCACGGGGCGCCGGCCGTCGAGGGCCGTGCGCCCCTTCCGAAATGATACTGCGGAATAGGAGACGAAAATGCGGCCAAGGCGATGGATATTGTTATGCGCCGCTTTGGCCGCCCTGCCTGATAGTGCGATCGGCCAAACCGAACCCGCGTCGGCGACGGGCTCGGCGTTGTTCGTAAGCTGTCAAGCGAATGAGCCGCGATGCGGCGCTTACCTCCAAGGCGTGCTCGACATGATGATCGTCGCGCGAAAAGCGGAATGCCGCGCTCCACGCTATGACCGATCGGCGCTGCGCGCGGCATATTTACGCTGGGCGGAGCAGAATAGCTATTTTATGAGTGTTCATATGGTGGCCGGAGCTGAACGCTCGTTAGCGAAGGCTTGGCCATGTCAGTAGCATCGTACCCCGCGGCGTAGCCTGCCCGGCGGCTGCCTTTGAGGGCAGGCGGAGCGTCCGCCTGGCGGTGAATTCCGCCAGCTCAACGATCCCATGTCGCGCCTCAAGCTCGCTAATTAGCCGATGTTCGCATTATGTCTGCCAAATCGTTGTCTGGCGCACAAACCTTGAGGTGACGCCATAGTGGCGGAAAACGGAGGAATCGCGTGGTTGCTCTGCTCTAGCCAAGAGCGACAGAAGATTATACCTAACGGGGGCAACCGTTCGAATGACCCCATCCCATGAAATGTGACAAATGCCAATAATCGGTTATGCCCGGGTATCCACCGACGAACAGGACACCGCCGCCCAGCAGGATGCGCTCCGCGCGCATGGCTGCGAGGTGATCTATGAGGACAAGGCGAGCGGTGCCAGCAAGGAGCGGCCGAGCCTTGCGCGGGCGTTGGAGCGGGTGGGGAAGGGCGACACCCTGCTGGTGGTGAGGATAGACCGCCTCGCGCGTTCGCTGTCACATTTGCTGGAAATCGTCGAGGCACTGAAGGCCAAGGGCGCTTACTTCCGCTCCATCAACGATCCGATCGACACCTCGAGTGCGCAGGGCATGCTGATGACGCAGATGCTCGGCGCCTTCGCAGAATTTGAGCGGGCCTTGATCAGGGAGCGAACAAGGGCCGGGATCAAGGCGGCCGTCGCGCGCGGCGCAAAGCCAGGTAATCCGAAGATGCGCGCCCGCGATCGGATCGCGATCGCGGAACTGCGGATTGTGCAACAAGAGCGTCATCTCAATGAGTTGATCGATGGCCATCGCCGGTGGCTGCCATCAGTGGTGCGCTTGCGCCCTCATTTGCCGTGGTCAGTTGTGCTGCGGCAAATCCGGGCTATCTCGCCTCCGGTGCGCTCGTTCAGCGAACGCACCCTGGTGAAGGCGGTCAAGGCGCTGGTGCGTGCGGGGTATGCGGACCCGGTTCTTCTCGAGCGCGCGGCGCGCATACCCCCCGATAGCCGGATTGCGCGGCTCGTGGCTGATCGTCTCAATTCTGCTCCGCAGTCGTCGCTACGCGAAATCGCCAGTTGGCTATCGCGCGATCTGCGCGAGCCAACGGTACGCGGTAGTTTGTCCTGGACTCCCGAAGGGGTCCGGCGGGTTATCGCACAAGCTCGGTCGCTTCATCTGATCGCCGAAACAGGGGCCGAACCCGGTGAGGGCGGCCTGCGCTAGGCGTCTGGAACGGCCTTCACTTCGACCGTGATCTTGGCCACTTCGGCAACGTCAGCCACCTGCAGCCGGGTCCCGAAACTGCCCGAACGGTGGCGTACTCCCATCATGGGCAAGCGGGCATCGGCCTGGCCAAGCACAGTTCCCGAAGAGGCAAGGGCTTCAACGTGGATATGGCCGCCCCTTGCGCCGTAGCCACGGCGGCTTACGAGCCCCCAAATCTCGACGCCACGCTTGCCCTGGTAGGCATGAGCCCACCTAATCGTGAACCGGTCGCTCGAAGTCTTGGAAACTGGGACCGTTAGTTCCGGCCCCATCGCACAGCCCGAGATCAACATCAGCGTAGCCATGCCAGCGGTAAATCTGGAGAAACGCCCTGTCATATCAGCCCTCCTGATCCATAGAGACATCACATCAGTTCCTCGAGTACGAGCAGCCCGAGAAAACCGACGAAAAACATTGAAGAAATGAGCGGTGTGTCGGGCTTCTCGTGGGCTTCCACGAGCAGTTCTTCGGTTACGAGATAGAGCAGAGCCATTAGACCGAAGCTGAGAAAGCCGGTGATGACCACCGGTGGCAGTGCCGCGACGGGGGTTGCTGTCAGTGCTCCGACTGGCAGCAACAAACCAAGCCCGATTGCGATGGCGAGAATTCTTTGCCGGGTCGCCTGACTTTCCTGCAATTCGGAGGTCACGGATAGTCCGAGAAAAAGGACTTCAAGCGTGAGCGCTGCCGTCAGCAGGATGCCGGCCTTTTCGCCCGCTATGAAGGCGAGGCCCAGAACAAGACCGTCGATGAAGAGATCGATTCCGGTAGCGCTCAGCATGGCGAACGGACCCGATGCCCGTTCTTCCAGTGCCTTGATCGCCAGCATCACGCCCACACCCAGCGCGCCGCCAATCAATGTCGCAATGGGCGATGCCTCATGCTTGATCTGCGGCAGGATCTCGACGGCGGCTGCGGCAAATACCACGCCAGCTGCAAGGTGTTGCGTTGCGCTGACCAGCGCCGGGCCAGGTCTGCGCCAGAGTGCAACCAGTGTCCCCAATATTACGGCGGCGAGAGGGATGAGCGTATAGATCAGAGCCTGCATGGTCATGCGTGCAACGCCTGTTCATCGCTACAAGGTTCCGTTTCGGTCTGGATGGTCGAATGGAGGATCGTAAAACGTTCCTCCAACATCGCCGAGATCGCTGCGCGAACCGCCTGAGGATCGCTGCCGGGCATTGTCACGACATGGCTGGTCAGGCTGGCATCGTCGCCGGCAACTGACCAGACGTGCAGGTCATGCACGCCGGCGACGCCAGGAACCGCACTCATCGCGGCCCGGATCGCATCGAGGTCGGTCCCGCGCGGAACGCCCTGCAGCAGGATATGCGTCGTATCCCGCAGCAGCAGCCAGGTGCGCGGAAGCACCCACAGCCCGATGCCGATAGCGACCGCGGGATCTATCCAGCTCCAGTTGGTGAAATATATCGCAATGGCTGCGCCGATCACGCCGAGCGAACCGAGCATGTCCGCCCAGACCTCGAGGTAAGCGCCCTTGACGTTCAGGCTCGCTTCGCGGCCGCCTGCCAGCACCCGCATCGCGACAAGATTGACGACCAGGCCGATACTGGCGACGGCGAACATGCCGACCGACTGCACTTCCTCAGGCTCGAAGAAGCGCATCGCGCCCTCGTAGAGGACATAGCCCGCCACCACGAAGAGCAGCACGGCATTGAACGCCGCCGCGAGGATCTCGAAGCGGCGGTAGCCGTAAGTGCGCTGCTTGTCGGCCGGCCGCTGGCCGATCTTGATCGCCGTGAGCGCGATCGCGAGCGCGGCCGCGTCGGTGAACATGTGCGCGGCATCCGACAACAGGGCGAGGCTGTTGAACCACCATGCGCCGACGAGTTCGGCGATGAGAAAGGTGCCGGTAAGCGACAGCGCGATGATCAGGCTGCGGGCGTTCGCTCCGCCTGCATGATCGTGCCCGGCCTTGCCATGGCCTTCGTCGCCGGGCTCTCCGCCGCCGTGATTGTGCGCTGCCGCCACCGTCCGCCTCCTCCGTTCAGGCCGTTGAAGCCTCGGCCGCATCCTCATCGGCCACGGCAGCTTCATCCTCGGCATCATCGCGGCGATGCACAAGCGCGTAAAGCGCCGGCAGCATCAGCAATGTGAGGATGGTCGAGGAGATGATCCCGCCGATCACCACCGTCGCCAGCGGGCGTTGCACCTCCGAACCCGCGCCGACATTGATCGCCATCGGCACGAAGCCCAGCGATGCGACCAGGGCGGTCATCATCACCGGCCGCAGGCGCGTGAGCGCGCCTTCCCTCACTGCTTCCAGCAACCCTGCGCCCCGTTCTCGCAGGTCACGAATGAACGAAAGCATGACCACGCCGTTGAGGACGGCAACACCCGAGAGCGCGATGAAGCCCACGCCCGCCGAGATCGACAATGGGATGCCCCGCAACGCCAGTGCTGCCACCCCTCCGGTCAGCGCCAGCGGCACGCCGGAAAAGACGACGCCCGCGTCCTTGACCGAACCGAACAGGGTGAAGAGCAGGCCGAAGATCATCAGCAGCACCAGCGGCACGACGATCTGCAGGCGCGTTGCGGCGGACTGGAGTTGCTCGAAGGTGCCGCCATATTCGATGTAGTAGCCATCGGGCAGATCGACGTCCGCGTCCACCTTCTGGCGCAGTTCGGAAATGAACGAGCCGAGATCGCGCCCGCGCACATTGGCGGTGATCACCGCTCGCCGCTTGCCGTTCTCGCGGCTCACCTGGTTCGGACCGGCCGCGAGCGAGATGTCCGCCACCTCGGCCAGCGGCACCGATCCTCCGCCGGGCAAGGAAACCGGCAGATTTCCGAGCAGGGCGAGGTCCGTCCGCTGCGCCTCGGGCAGCCGCACCACCACATCGAAGCGCCGGTCGCCTTCGAACAGTTCGCCCGCTTGCTTGCCGCCGGTGGCCGTAGCCACGGTATCCTGCACTGCGGCCATGCTCACCCCGTAGCGGGCAAGCATGTCGCGTTTGGGCGTGACCGAAAGCATCGGCAGGCCGGTGACCTGTTCGATCTTGACGTCTTCTGCCCCGGCGATGGTGCCGGCCACCGCCTCGATCTTCTGGCCGGTTTCGAGCAGTTGATCGAGATCGTCGCCGAACAGCTTGATCGCGACATCGGCGCGCACGCCCGCGATCAGTTCGTTCATGCGCATCTTCACCGGCTGGGTGAACTCATAGTTGTTGCCGGGCACCTCGCTCACCGCCTGGTTCAACTCCTTGACCAGTTGGTCCCGGGGTTTGCGTGGATCGGGCCATTCGCTCCGGTCCTTGAGCATGATGAAGTTGTCGGCAACCGAGGGCGGCATGGGATCGGTCGCGACTTCGGGGGTGCCGATCTTCGCAAAAACCATCTTCACCTCGGGAAACTTGCGGATGCGCGCCTCGAGCGCCTGCTGCATCTGGACAGACTGCGAAAGGCTCGTCCCCGGAATGCGCATGGCGTGCATGGCGATATCGCCCTCATCGAGATCGGGGATGAACTCGGACCCGAGGCGGGTTGCTGCAAGGCCGCTCACCGCAACCAGCCCGATCGCAATCGCAATGGCCGCCTTGGGCCAGTCGAGGGTCTTGTCGAGCATTGGGCGATAGCCTCGCCCAAGCCAGCGCATCAGCCAGTTTTCCTTCTCCTCGACCTTGCCGGTAACGAACAGCGCCACGGCCGCGGGAACCAGTGTGAGCGAGAGGATCAGAGCCGCCGTCAGCGCCAGCACGACGGTGATCGCCATCGGGTGGAAGGGGTGACTACACGAAAGTGACGTATCTGCACGGAAAGGGCGAACGGATAGCGAACGTCACGCGGCAAGTAGGGAGTTGACGGCGCGCAGCGGTCGCAAGGCGTCCGGATCGGGTTGATCTTCAACATTCCAGCTATAGTCACCGGTCAGCGAGATATGCTCCCAGCCCAATGGCGCGATGTGGCGTGCGATTTCGTCGGCTGTGCCGATGTCCGCCAGCGCCATTTCGAGATAGCGAGTGTTCCACAAGATGATGGCGGCGACGAGCAGGTTGAGGCCGGAGGCGCGATAGGTCTGGTTCTCGAACCGACGATCGCGCAGTTCGCCGAGCTGGTTGAAGAAGAGCGCGCGGGCGAGCGCGTTGCGGGCTTCGCCTTTGTTGAGGCCCGCCTGGGTGCGCCGGCGCAGGTCGATGTCGCGCAGCCAGTCGAGCATGAAAATGGAGCGTTCGAGGCGGCCCAGCTCGCGTAGTGCGAGGGCCAGTCCGTTCTGTCGCGGATAGGCGGACAAGCGGCGCAGCATTGCCGAAGCAGTGACGGTGCCGGTGCGGATCGACGTGGCGAACCGCAGCAGTTCGTCCCAATGCGCCGCGACATGACCCAATGCGATCGGTTCGGCCGTCATGCCGGCAAGCAAGGGGCCGGATTCTTGGCCGGGAAGGAGGTGTAAACGACGCTCCTTGATGTCGCGCAGGCGCGGCGCGAAGCGGTAGCCGAAGAAGGGCATGAGGCCGAACACATGGTCCGATGCCCCGCCCGTATCGGTGTAGTGCTCCTCGATCGTCAGGCCGGTCTGGTGATACAGCAAGCCATCCAGCACATAGGGCGCTTCGCCAGCGGTCGCCGCGATCACCCGACTTGCGAAGGGGTCATATCGATCCGAGACATGGGTGTAGAAGGCAACGCCTGGTTCGTTGCCGCTGCGCGCGTTGATGTCGCCGATCGCGGCCCCACGGCCCCCGGCATGAAATTGCTGTCCGTCGCTCGACGAAGTGGTGCCGTCTCCCCACAGCGCGGCGAGCGGCATGGCGCGATGGGCGTCGATCAGCCTTCCCAACGCTTCGCCATAGGCGGCTTCGCTGATGTGCCAGTCGTGAAGATGGGCGAGCTGACGCAGACTTGCGCCCCGGCAGGTTTCCGCCATGCGTGTGAGGCCGAGATTGATGCCATCGGCGAGGATGACCGTGAGCAGCGCATTGCGATCGTCGGCTTCCCGGCCCGAACGACGATGGATGAAGCATTCGCTGAACCCGGTCCAGGCATCGACCTCCAGCAGAAGATCGGTGATCTTCACGCGCGGCAGTCGATCATAGGCGGCGCGACGGGCAATCTCGGTGGCGGGCGGTGTTGCCGCCTTCAGCGGCGAGATGATGAGACCGTTTTCGTCAAGCTTAACCTGGGGCAGCTCCCCTTGCCGTGCAAGGACCGTTACCTGCTCGATCGCCGTGTCGAGCCTGGTGCGCCGTTCCTCGATATGGCGCTCGAAATCCGTTTCGATGGCGAGCGGCAACGGCCCCTTCTCGCGCAGCGCCGCAAAGGTCGCCGGCGGTATGAGATAGCTGTCGAAATCGCGAAACTGCCGGCTTCCCGCGACCCATATATCCCCGGCTCGCAACCGCTCGCGTAGTTGCGACAAGGCGCATAGTTCATAAGCGGCACGATCAACGATGCCATCCCGCAGGACGAACGGGCGCCATGCGGGCGGCACAAAGCGTAGCGGCACGCGATCAGGCAAGCGCCGTTTGCCGGTCCGATATAGCTCCGCGATGATGGCCAGCGCTGACAGGAGCCCCTGAACCGCGCCGGCGCCGCGAAACTCGAAGGCGTTGAGAAAAGCGCCGACAAAGAGCTTCACCGTCCGATGCCGCTCGATCAATTCGGCGGTGCGATCGACGGTTTCCGGTCGCCCGAGCACTTCGGCCTGCTCGACGGCCACGGCGAAGTGCTGCCAGTCCAGCGCCTCGATCTGCGCCAGAGAATCCACGCCCTTGCTGCGCGCGTCGATGAGGAGGCGGCAAGACCCCGTGAGCGTCCGGAGGTGGCCTTGCAACTCGCGCACCGTCTTGAGGGCTTTGTCGCGGGTCCGGTTCTCGGCGCGGCGCGCCATGCTGCCCAACAGCTTGTCGAACATCGTCAGGGTGGCGTCGGTCAGGCTTTCCTCAAGCCGGATGCCGGTTGCCGCCAGCGTCGCATGGCGGCGCAGGGCATTGAGTTCGCCAAGGTGCTGGGGTGTGATGCGGCTGCCTTCGTCCGCCAGCCTGTCAAAAGTCAAAGCCGGGATCATGTCGGCACGGGCGCGATCGAGGCCCAGCGCGCGGATATAGGCGAGCCGTTCGATCAGGCGCAGGATGTTGCGCGCTGCCGGCGATTGTGGCGCATTGCGCATCCAGGATAGCCATGTCGCGACCTGCCCCGGTCGTCGGGCCAGCAAATCGTCCAGGCCCTGAAGGGTGTCAGGCAGCAGGCCATTCGTGAGCACTTCATAGGTAAGCTGTTCGGCTTGCTGGCGCGCCCGCCGCAGCACCGCTTCGAGAATCGACGGAGAAGGCAGGAGGATCTGCAGGCGCCGGAGTTCATCGACGATGACGTCTGCCATCTGGCCGGGGTGTATGATGGTCTGCGCGATTGGGACCGAGAAGGCGACAACTTCACGGAAAGCGTTGCGGTCAAAAATCCTGAACCCGTGCGATCGTCGGATTTCGACGAGATGCTCGCGACGGGTCTGGTCCCGATGGGCATAATCCGCGAAGGCTGCCGGCGCGACGCCGAGTTGCTGCGCCACATAGGCGAGCACAGGAGCGGGCGGGACTTCGCCCGCTTCCAGCGCACGGCCAGGCCATCTCATATATAGCATGAGCATCGCATAGCCGAGCCGGGTGGCATCGCCGCGACGGCGGCCGACAATTTCCAGGTCGTCGCTGGTCAGCGTATAATGACGCGCGATCTCGCGCTCATCGAGCGGCGCGCCATAATGCCTCGCCCAGATTTCCAGGCTCACCAGTCGCCGTCTCGCCAAGCATCATCTCCTTCGCTTTGCGTGTCCGTCAGACGGTCCTCTGGCGGCCAACAGGAATATGTCCGTTAACTCTGGACCTGTAACGGCGATTCGGACAAGATCGCATAATGACGGGAAAACGGACAGGATCGGGCATCATGTGGCGCTGATCGGCTATGCGCGCGTCTCGACCGCAGACCAGAAGCTGTCGCTCCAGCTTGACGCGCTGAACACTGCCGGGTGCGACCGTATATTCGACGATCACGCATCCGGGGCAAAAGCCGATCGGCCTGGCCTAACCGAAGCGCTCGCCTATTTGCGCCCCGGCGACACGCTGGTGGTCTGGAAACTCGACCGCCTCGGCCGCTCGATGAGCCACCTGATCGAGAAGGTCGGCGAGCTTGCGGCGCGCGGCATCGGGTTCCGCTCACTCACCGAGAATATCGACACCACCACTTCGGGCGGCATGCTGGTGTTCAACATCTTCGGCTCGCTGGCCCAATTCGAGCGTGACCTGATCCGTGAACGCACTCATGCCGGCCTCAAGGCCGCACGCGAGCGGGGCAACAAGGGTGGTCGCCGGCCTGTCGTTACCCCCGACAAACTACGTAAAGCGCGGGCGCATATCGCAGCGGGCCTCACTGTTCGTGAGGCGGCGGCCCGGCTCAAGATCGGCAAAACCGCCCTATACAAGGCTCTGGAAAACGCGTGAAAC
>NZ_JAROCY010000043.1 GCF_029436685.1 Novosphingobium cyanobacteriorum | reverse complement strand
ACGGCGCGCGACGGCATGCGCGGGCCCCTCCCATGGACTACCGGGATAACCGCCTGCCAGACCGATAGGGGGGTCAGTTTTACGCGCCGATCAGGGGGTCAACTTTGAACGCCGATTGACACCGTCAGCGACGACCGCAAGGCCTATTGCTCTGAGTGCACCAGCCAAGCGGTCTACGCCTGATCGGAAAGGCGCGGTCCGGGCCACCTCCCACCGGGCCGCGCCGACTGGTTCGACAGAAGCGAGTGCGGGTTCCCAATGCGTCCGCACAACAGACAAAACCATGGAGACCGTCGATGCTTGCAACTGACGATACGCCGCCTGCCGCAGTTCGCCGGAAGGCGCGCAGCAAGCCCCAATGGCATCCGCGGGCCGATCAAAACCGCCTCGCGGCGGAAATCGTGAACATTCTCGCCTCATCGGGGCACGCCTATCTCGAGGCCCCGACGGGCTCGGGAAAGACGCTGACGATGGCAGTCATCGGAAACGAATGGCCGGGTGCGGTCAAGGTCTACCTGGCGCACAGTGTCGATATCGTCGATCAGACTGCACGTCAGCTTAACGCCTTCGCGGCCGCAGGCTTGATTTCCAACCGCTCGACCTGGCGCTGCGCAACTTGGCAATCCTATCGCGAAGCAGTCCGGCGAGGCCGGCTCCAGGAACTGGTGGGCACGGCTTCGCCCGATCTGGTGTTTGTCGATGAATGCCACATCGGCGGCGGCGAAGGGCCGGACAGCAACCTCTCCTTTCAGGCAATCCGTGCGACGGCACAGAAAGTCGTCTGGATTTCAGCAACTCCCTGGGACGTTAACGAGCAGGTACTTGGCGTCCGAGAAGGCTGCTCTGCGGTCCTGCGAATGCAGGAGGCCTTCAATCTTGAGCTGCTCAACGCGACCGACATTGTCCGGATCGACTGCGGCCTCAGGTTGCGCGCGGCAGTCGCTCAACTTGAAAAGCAATCGGGAACGACATTTTCGACGCTTGCAAGGCAAAGTTTCGAGGTCAATCAGGATTGTGCCGAACTCGCCTTTGACGACCTTGCCGCTCAGGTCGAACAATTGCTCGATCGCTCGTTGCGGCCAACTGACGTCTCGACCATTGTGCGCCACCGCATCCGCCTCCTCGCCGACGTCTACTTGCAGCGCCATATGTCCGAACGCGCGATGTTCTGGCTGCCGAACCAGGCCTATGCCCGCGAATGTGCGCAATACATTTCTGACCGCCTTCCGCTCGGGCATCGAGCGGAAGCCATCATCCATGATCCCGGGAATCGCGTCGCCGAGATGAAATTTGGCATTGCGGCACGGGAGGAGTTTGCCCGGGAGGACGGCTTGGTCAGGGTCGCATGTGTCGTATTCCGGCTTCGCGAGGGTTTCGATTCACCGGGGCTGCATTTGGGTTTTGATTGTTCGTGGTCGCCTAGAAATTTGCGCGCGACGGTTCAGAAGATCGGTCGGCTAACGCGCAGGGCCCCGGGCAAGCCGCGCAGCCAGTATTATTATGCGGTCGACGTCAAGACCGTCGCCGGGGCGCGAGCGAGCCAGCTATCTGAGGCCTTTCTCGGTGGCGTTCAGGCCGCGCTGCGCGCGGACATACCCAGCGCGCAGTTCACAGCAGAGGCGATCATTGAAGCGGGCGCGATCGCTGACGCGATGAGCGGCAGCCCCGATGCCAGACCACGCAGCTTCTGGTCGCACGGTGCCTGGTCAGGCGATGATATCACCGGCACGCATGTGCCACTCTTTGAGTTCGAACAGGTTGCCGGATATGCCGAAGTCAGCCGCGCGACGCTCGACGCTGCCTTCGTCAAGCCCGACGAAGTCCTGGATGAGCACGTCGTCGTCGAACTCGCTGTGCGTCTTCTGGAAGCGCTTGAGCAAGGCCAGCGCGCAGAGGAATTTCCGCCTGCCGTGGTCAATGCGCTGCGGCGCTGCTGCACCAAAATTGATCCTCTCCATGATTTGATGGTTCATCGCCGCCTTAACCGGGCTACGCCTGCCCTTGCAGCCAGGTGGGGGTGTGTGCTGCCGGATTCGACGCTCGATCGGATGGACCGGGACGATGCCATTGTCGCCGCGATCGAGGCGGGCAAGCCGCGTCCTTCGCAAAGGACCTTCGAAGGGCAGCAGTTTTCCCGCGCATTGATTGCAACCGGCCCCTACTTTCGGCCCGATCTGGCGGCACGCTTGGCCGCCTTAGGACAATACGAGCCGCAGCAGGGCAGGCGCCTGAGATTGAAGCGTGAAACCGATTTGAACATCGAGCGAATCGTCGGGTCTATAGAACGCGGCGAAGAGCCACCAGCACAAGGCACGGCCGACCGAAATCGGCTGAGTGGCTGGCTCTCGCCTTTTGGATCAAAGACTCGTCCCGATGTGCGCGAGCGGATCGAGCGGGTCCGTCGCGACCTTATCCCCAAGGGGATTTCCTATGCCGAACGAGACACCGCGCGCCGACAAAGGCAGCTAGAGATGATTACCTGGGTGGCACAACACAGGGCCCTCCCCCCTGCAAGCAGCGACCTCGGCAAGATTCTAAAGTCCTGGTTACAAAGGAATCCCTCCTTCCTTGCAGAGTTTTTGAAGGAACTGAAAAATGCAGCGGGACCGGCAAAGATCGATGTCAAACCCAAACCTCGGGCAAACCGAAGGCGCAAGGCTGGGAAGCCTTTGGCCAGAAGCAGGAAACGCTCCGCAATATCACCTGTCGCCCGGGATTCGGCTGACATGCCATAATGACGGACATACACCGCTGGAATTTGTCCGGCCGTTTGCTAAGCACACATAGTTGCCCGCGCAATTGCCCTAGGCCGCTAACCACTCAATTCGAACTCGATCCAATCCATGAACCTCCCTGCCCGCCGCTCGGCCAACACTATTACCGGAACCATTGAAGCGGGCGCGCGCGGACCGATCCTGCGCGATGGCGACGGCGTGGCCTGGCGGCTGCATTTTGGCGAAGAGCCGGTGCCCGATGATCTCGAGGGACAGGTCAGCGTCCGCGGCAAGATCATTCAGCCCGACCGGATCGATGTCGAGTTCTGCACGCCGCTGGAAGGCGATTGATTACATACGGTCCGTAAAGTCGGCGCGTCCGCGCTGGTCCCTGGGTCGCGAGGACATAAGTCGAGTATTGCGATTCAGAGGCGCCGAAAATGCTTTCGCTTAGTCAAACGGCTTGCCGTTACGGACACATACCTAACTTGCGCCATTTCAGAGCCATTATTCGGCAAATTTAACCTGGCGAAATATTGACAGATTCCTGCGTTTGAACAATCGTTTGCGTGGATAAAGGCTTCGGGGGCGGCTTGATGCGAATGCAGCGATTGCTGATCGATCGAAGTACGCTCGACCTGATCGCCGCCGATGCCCAGGACTTCCTCAACGTGCTCAATGCTGCCGGGCTCCACCAGGCCTCAGCCATGATGCTATGCGTGATGGAGCAATTGCAGGCCGACCGGGCGAACCTGCCGGACGAGCGCGGCGATGCCGTGCAATCCCCCAATCCTGGCTAAGTCCGGCTTACTTGAGATTGGCCGCCGGTACGCCGAACGGAATGACCCGGCCGTCGGCTCCGGCTTCGCGCGTCCCTTGACCGTAGACCCTGCCGTCCAGTTCAAACGTCGGCGCAAACCGGACAATCGTTGCCACATCCCCTGCCTCATGACCCGCCAATGCCTCGATCGCGGCGAGCACGCTCTCGCGCGAAGAATAGATGTCCTCGCGCATCAACAGCCGCGCCATCGAGGCTGAGCGATCGCCAATGGCGGACGCGATCTTCTGGTGCATCCGGAAGGACTCTTCGGCATCGTCAGCCCGCTGCGACCATGCAATCCGGCGATGGAGTGCGTTGGGCAGTACCATGCGCGCCATGTCGGGCATCTGCGTAATGCGGGACATGCGCATGACCTCGATGTGGAAGCGCAGGTTCTCGAGGACCACACGTTCAAGTGCGTCGGGATCACCGGGTGATAGTTCGCGGGCCTCCGCTGCAAGCGCGGCCAGCAATGAAATCTCGGCAGCCGTCGCGCGCTCGGCAGCCCGGTAGGCGGCCAGCCCTTCAAAGTTGGCGCGCATCTCGAAGAGATCCTCGACCTCTTCACGGCCCCAGGTACGCACCACAAACTCGCTCCGCCCCTGGCGGGTAAGGTAGCCTTCGTGGGTGAGAGCACCCAGCACTTCAGCGACTGCGACCGGGCGGCTCGCATAGACTTCGGCCACGTCCGCCTTCGCAATCAACTGTCCGGGCAGATAGCGCGCGGACAGGACCCCGAACCTGATTTCGAGGAACATGAGTTCAGAAAGAGACTGCGCTTTGGTCAATCGACCTCCCTTGTGGGCGAGTTCTTGCCCGCCGCATCATTGCGGTGAACCTAGCACAATTTCGATTTGATTTCCGAATCCGGATGGTTCGGATTATCCGGACTTTGTCATCAGGGGGCTAGTTGAGACATCGGTGGCGAAAGCAATATTGCCAGACCTGCGAACGATTGCCTGCCCGGCGAGGCATGTCTTCGCTTTGCTTCGCGAGCCACGCAAGCGGCAGCGCTATGACGATCCCGGACAGCTCCCCGGCTTTCAGAATCTCGCTGCGGACGATGCGTCACGCTTCGTGCAGGAGCTCATCGACCTCGGCCTGGTTATTCGCGACCATGGCCGTTTCACCATTGTCGATTGGACGATCGAGCGCATCGTCGAGCATCTGGCGCTCGCCGGGGCCATTCAGGCGCTGGCCGCGTCTGAGGTAGCTTCGCTCCAGGGCAAGGCCGATTTTTCTTGCCTCGAGGGCATCAACGCAGCCCTCAAATCCTACGAGACACAGGCCGATAACCTGCTGCAGGGCGCCTTTCTCGATTACCAATGGCATCTCGAACTCGTCCGCTTGAGCGGCAACCGGGCCGCCTTTGCCACATACGCCAAGGCCATCCCGCCGGCGGTCTGGATCGCTGGGGCCAACTACTTCCAACTCGACGAGGCGCGCAGTTCATTGATCGAACATGACCGCCTGGTCGCCTACATGAAGGCCGGTGATACGCTTCGCGCGCGCGACGCAGTGTCGTTTCATGTCGAGGAAGCGGCGGCGCAGATCCGCCGCGCAGGCGCGGCGCGGATCGAGAGCTATCCGGCCGATCACCTGAATTTGACCCAGCCTTGACTCGCCTATGTTGAGACTTACCAGGCGCGACCGCGCGGCGGGGCGGTTCACCCCGCAGCGCAACAGCATAGCGAAATGATTGATGCATGTCGCCCTATTACGGCATTCACCGCCAATTGGATTTGACAACGATCAGTCTGCATCACTCGCCTGCATTACGTCGCCACATCATCAATCCTTGGCCGATTCACAGCAACGGTGATCTGGATCATTTTTTGCCCCCGCCAATGGCCTAGAATGAGGTATGCCTCGGGGGATTACATTCATGCAGAGCGCCCACGAAACCACGGCGTCGCATCGATCCGGCTTTGTGAAATTGCTGGGCGATTTCCTGAACCCGCGCATCTGCGAACTTTGCGGCCGTACCCAGTCCCGCAATCGTGAATCCGGCAACCAAGCGTTTGCCCAGCACACGAGGTGCGAGTGCTGCGGACGCAGCATGTAGCAGCCCGGCATTGCGACAAACCGCCAAATGCAAGGCCCGCCCCGGGAGCGCACCGTACACGCAAGTGATCCACGTCACTTTGGGCCCGCCGACATTTGCTATGCATGACCCATGCTTCCCACACCGTCACTCGCCGCGCCGCACAGGCGTAGGCCGCAATGGCCCCATGTTCCTGCCGTCCTTCTGGCCCCGCTCCAGCCGCTGCTACAGCGGATCGTACGCAAGGTAGCTCGCGAACAGCCCGCGCTATTCGCCCGCCTGGGACCGCACGGGCGCAGCCGCTTCCTGATAGATGCACGGGACCTGCCCTTCATCCTGCTGCTGCAACCGGACCCCGTCCATCCCCGACTGCGCGCCGTTTCCCGCGCGGCGGCGGTCGATTGCGATACCCATATCAGCGGATCGTGCAGGGAACTGGTGACAATGGTCGACGGCAGGCAGGATGGCGATTCCCTGTTCTTCTCGCGCGATCTGCTCATAACCGGAAACCTTGAGGCGGCGGTTTGCCTGCGTAATGCGCTGGACGATATCGACGGCTCGATCATGCAGCATGTCTGTGTTGCATTGGGCAAGCCAGGCAGAATGCTATGGTCCTGGTTCTGTTCGCGTGAGCCGCTGCGCGGGTCTGAATGCGCAGCAGCATGAACCGCCCGGAACTGGTTTGCCCGGCCGGAACCCCGGCCATGCTGCGGGCTGCGGCCGATGCCGGCGCGGACGCCATCTACTGCGGCTTTCAGAACGCCACCAACGCCCGCAACTTTGCTGGCCTGAACTTTACGCCCAACCAATTGCAAGATGCCGTCGCCTACGCCCACGCCCGTGGCGCCAAGGTTCTGCTGGCAATCAACAGCTTCGCTACGGCCGGACGATACGATCTCTGGCAGGAAGCAGCCGACTGTGGAGCTGCCTGCGGGGTCGATGCCTTCATCGTCGCCGACATCGGCGTTGCCGCCTATATCGCAGAGCGCCACGCCGGCCGCCGCCTGCACCTGTCAGTCCAGGCCGCGGCCTCCAGCCCCGAGGCGATAAACTTCTACTGCCGGGAGTTCGGCGTTCGCCGGGCGGTGCTGCCCCGCATCCTGACGCTCGCGGAAATCCACCAATTGAAAACCGAAATAGACTGCGAGATCGAAACCTTCATTTTCGGCAACCATGGCCTGATGGTCGAGGGGCGGTGCAGCCTGACCAACTATGCCGTCGGCATATCGACCAACATGGACGGCGCCTGTTCGCCTGCCTCCGAAGTCCATTACGACCGCAATACCGCGGGCGTGGTCACCGCCCGCCTCGGTTCCCACGTCATCGACCGCTTCGCGCCGACCGAGCAGGCCGGCTACCCGACGATCTGCAAGGGGCGTTACTGCACCTCGCCCCGGGACGAGCCATACTATGCGTTCGAGGAGCCGATCAGCCTGAACCTGATGGAGATGTTGCCGGCCCTGATCGGGGCTGGGGTCGATGCCCTCAAGATCGAAGGGCGGCAACGGTCGCGCGCCTATGTCAGCAGCGTCGTGACCAGCTTCCGCAGGGCGATTGATGCCGTTGTCGCGGGGCGGAAACCCGAACTGGTCGATCTCGTCGCCCTCACCGAAGGTCAGAAACAGACCCAAGGTGCGTTCGCAACCAAGAAGTGGCGATAACGCAATGCCTCCCAAGCTTACGCTCGGGCCGATCCTGTTTCATTGGGATGCCGATACCAAGCGCGATTTCTACGCCCGGATCGCGGAAGAAAGTCCGATCGACACGGTTTACCTCGGCGAGGTGGTCTGCTCCAAACGGGCACCTTTTTTCGAACGATATCTGCCCGATATTGTCGAGAGGTTGGAGCGCGGCGGGAAAACGGCGGTATTCTCGACCCTTTCCGAGGTAATGCTGCCTCGCGAACGAAAAATGACGACCGAACTGTGCGCGCAGGCCGACCGTATGATCGAAGTCAACAACGCCGCCGGTCTGGGCGCGGTCTATGGCCGTCCCCATCGGATCGGGCCGATGATGAACGTCTATAACGAGCGGACCATGGCTCACCTTGCCGCAAGGGGCGCGCGCCATATCGCTCTGCCGCCCGAACTGCCGCGCACCGTTGCCGCCGAAATGGCCGGCAACGCCCGCCAGATCGGTGTCGCACTTGAAGTTCAGGTGTTCGGTAGAATTCCTCTTGCCCTGTCGGCCCGCTGCTTTCACGCCCGGGCGCACGGCCGCAGCAAGGACGAATGCCAGTTCGTCTGCGAAAACGATCCCGACGGATTGACCCTGACGACCCTGGGGGGCGACCGGATGCTGGCCATCAACGGCATCCAGACGCTGTCCTACGGTTACCTCAATCTCGCCGCGGAAATCGAAGACATGCTAGCGCTCGGCATCGGGCACTTTCGCCTGTCTCCACATCGAACCGACATGATTGCCGTTGCAACGATCTTTGCCGATCGCCTGGCCGGGCGGAGCGATGGTCCCACGGCGATGCAGGCACTCGGGGCCCTTGGCATCGGCCCCTTCGTCAACGGTTTCTGGCATGGCCTGGCCGGCCACCTTTACCGGGATCAGCGGGTGGGCACCGGGCTTGCATGACATGCAAGCTGCTGGCCTTTGGGGGGAAGCGGCGCTGGTTCTGTTCCGTCGCTGGCAAGGAGAGGCCGGGAACGAAAAGGGGCACGATGCGACCGCAATGGTCCTCGCCACGGCAACGGCTGGCGGCCTTCCCTCCGCGCGCATGGTCAAGTTAAAAAGCTGCGACGCGCGCGGGTTTGCTTTCTACACCAATCTCGGCAGCCGCAAGGCGATGGATATTCGCGAAAACCCTCATGCGGCGCTGCTGTTCGATTGGCCGCACGTGGGCAAGCGAGTGTATGTCCACGGCAAGGTCGAACTCGTCCGGGCGGCCGAAGCCGATGCCTATTTCGCCACGCGCCCGAAACTGTCGCGCATTGGGGCCTGGGCCTCGCGCCAGTCGCAACCACTGCGTCACCGCTGCCGCCTGTGGCTGCGGATCGGCTGCATGGTGGCAAAATGGGCCACCCGACGAATGAGCCGTCCATCGTTCTGGTCGGGGTTTCGGCTTGTCCCGCGGGAGATATACTTCGAAAGGATCAAGGAAACGATAGGCCACCCTGCCGCCCACCCCTCCCCTCATCATGAAGGCCCGGCAGGTTGATCCAGATCATTCGTGGCAGGCGCGGGCCTTGGCATATTTAGGGAAATGCGAAGCCCGGATGGCCGGGAGCGGCGGAGACTGACAATGGGGCGTCGACCCGATCTCGATTGGAGCCATGCCTGCCGCGACTGCGCCGTGGGCACCTCTGCGGTGTGCAGCACGCTCGATGTCACCGCGCTGGCCGATTTGCGTAATCAGGGCAGCAGCATCCAGCTTGCGGCTGGCCAACCGCTTTTCCACCAGGGCGACCCTGCCGATCGCACGTTCAGCCTGACCAGCGGAGTGGTCAAGCTCTACAGCGTCCTTCCCGATGGCCGCCGACAGGTGATCGCCTTCCACTTTCCCGGCGAGTTCATCGGTTTCAGCCCGTCAGAGGACTACCACTGCACGGCAGAGGCAGTCAGCGCCGCTACGCTGTGTCGGTTCGAAACGGGACGGTTCGAACAGTTCGCACGCAGCAGCGACGAATTTGCCCGTTCGCGCCATGAACGCGTGGCCCGCGATCTCGTCGCGGCACAAACGCGCGCAATGGTTCTGGGGCAGGCCACCGCGCGCGAACGGCTTGCCCACTTCCTGTGCGACGTTCACCGCCGGTCGCAGGCGAGACCAGCAGGGGCATCGGGCATCGTCCCGCTGCCAATGAGCCGCAGCGACATTGCCGAATACCTCGGCCTCGCCAAGGAAACGGTCAGCCGCGAACTATCGGCCCTTCGTGCAACCGGCATAGTCCGGACCATCTCACGCAACCTTCTGGAAATTCGCGACATGGAACGCTTGCGCCGCCTGGCCATTGTATAGGGCAGCATGGACAAACTCCCCAATGCCTTGCCGGGGGCCTTGGGGAATTCGTCCACGCCGCCTAGCCACACTTGGAATAGCCGCACTGAATGCACTTGTCGCACCCCTCTTCGCGATGCAAGGTCAAACTGCCGCACCCGGGGCACACACCCCCAAGCGGAGCATCGCCATGCGCAGGCGCCGCCGCCAGCGGATCAGCTTTCGGGCCTTCTCCGCCGTTAACCAGCGCCAGATGGTTTTCGAAGACGTCGCCAATCGCGGCCAGCAAGGACGGCACATAGCTGCGGTTCATCCATGCGCCCCCCCGGGGGTCGAATACGGCCTTGAGCTCTTCTGCCACAAAGCCGATGTCGCCGCCCCGGCGCAGCACCGCTGAAATCATCCGGGTCAGTCCAACCGTCCAAGCGTAGTGCTCCATATTCTTGGAATTTATAAACATTTCAAACGGGCGGCGTTGCCCGTCCTCAATCATGTCATTGATGGTAACGTAGATCGCGTGGGCACTGTGCGGCCATTTGACCTTGTAGGTGGCCCCCTGCAAGGCTTCGGGCCTCGGCTCCAGCACGGCCGGGGTCCGTGCGGCCGCGGAAGAAGCCGCACGCGCGTTCGGTTCCTCGACGCTCAAGACAGACCCGGTCGTGGAATTGGGGCGGTAGGTGGTCAGGCCCTTGCAGCCAAGGTGATAGGCCTCCGCATAGATGTCGACGAAGGCATCGAAGCTGATGTCCTGAGGGCAGTTGACGGTCTTGGAGATCGAACTGTCGATAAGGCGCTGCGCCGGTGCCTGCATGGCCAGGTGATCGGAGGGGGTAAGCGACTGCGCGCTCACGAACAGGTCATCGGGCGGAGGGGCATCGCCCTTGACCTGCTTCCACACGCTGTAGCCCTGATCCTCCACCGGCTCCTCGCGGGTCGATCCGTCCGCCTGCCTGACCTTGCGCACATAGGAATAGGCGAATACCGGCTCGATACCGGAAGAGACATTGCCCGCCAGCAGGGATGTGGTCCCGGTTGGCGCGATCGAGGTGAGACAGCCATTACGCAAGCCGTGTTGACGGATCAGCTCGCGGGTCGGCTCGTCCAGGGTCGACAGGTTAGGTCGGTCGAGCATGGCCTCGTCGTAGAGCGGGAAACACCCCTTCTCGGCCGCCAGCAGGGCGCTGGCGCGATAGGCGGCATGGCGGATCGTATCCAGCCAGCGGCAAGTCAGCGCGATGGCCTGTTCGGACCCGTAGCGGGCGTTGCAGAACAACAAGGCATCGGCCAGCCCGGTGATCCCCAGCCCGATCCGCCGCTTGGATTTCGCTTCCGCTTCCTGCTGCGGCAGGGGATAGCGGGAAACGTCGATCACGTTGTCAAGAAAGCGCACCGCCGTGGTGGTAAGGTCGGCCAACTCCGCCTCGTTAAGCGAACTGTCCGGCGCGAACGGCTGGGGCACGAGTTGGGCCAGGTTGATCGATCCCAGCAGACAGGCGCCATAGGCGGGCAACATCTGCTCACCGCAAGGGTTGCTGCCGACGATCTCCTCGCAATAGGCTAGGTTGTTGTGCTGATTTACCCGGTCGATGAAAATAACCCCCGGCTCGGCGACGTCATATGTCGCCTGCATCAGGCGCCGCCACAGCGCGCGTGCCGGAACGGACCCGTGGACCACGCCGTCGAAGCGAAGCTCCCACTCTTCGTCCGCGGCCAGGGTCCGCATGAACGCGTCGGTTACCAGCACTGACAGGTTGAAGTTCCGCAGCCGGTTCCGGTCGCGCTTGACCTCGATGAATGCCTCGATGTCGGGATGGTCGATCCTCAGGCACCCCATCATCGCGCCTCGCCGCTGGCCGGCCGCCATGATCGTCCCGCACATGGCGTTCCAGCTGTCCATGAAGCTCAACGGTCCGGATGCCTGCGCCCCCACCCCGCGAACGGCTGCGCCAGCCGGGCGAATGGTGGAAAAATCCATGCCCACGCCGCCCCCTTGCTGCATGGTGATCGCAGCCTCGCGCAAGTGCTGGAAGATCCCGTCAAGATTGTCGGGGATCACCCCCATGACGAAGCAGTTGAACAGCGTGACCTCGCGCCCGGTGCCCGCGCCGGCAAGGATGCGACCGGCGGGAATGAAGCGGAAATCGGTCAGCGCTTCGTGAAATTGCTCGCCCCACCGCTCCCTTGATTCGGGGGCTTCGTTGGCGGCAATGGCCCTCGCCACGCGCCTCCACGTATCCTCGACCGAGGTGTCGGCAGCGCCGTCCCCGCCGTGAAAGCGATACTTCTGGTTCCAGATTTCACCTGACAGAGTGGAAAGGGTCATGATCGTGCATCTTGTATGACTGAAAGAGGAGATGCACCATATATGGGAATGATGGGGCCGAAGTGACGCAGATCACGCAAGGTTCATTTCGAGCCCGGGCGTTGGCAAAGCAGCATTGACCGATAGACCAGGCAAAATCCGCCGAAGGCCGCAATCCAGGCGACCCCCGAAACGGCGTAGAGCCACAGCGCGGCCGGTGGCCATATTGGCCCAGTCGGCCCGAAGCTGCGATTTTGGTCATCTTGGAGAACACGTCGGGAACGGGCTGGTTGTTGTTGACGATCGCCCATGCGAGGAACGACGTTCCGCTCCGATAAGGGAGCGGCGTTA
>NZ_JAROCY010000042.1 GCF_029436685.1 Novosphingobium cyanobacteriorum | reverse complement strand
TGATCAGGACTCCCGTCCTGACATCGCAAGGCAGGCCCTGCGATGGTGCCGCGCAACCAAAGTGAGGAGGCCATCGACTGTCCTCGAAATGAGGACACTTGCGATGTTACATACCTCGTGGGCGAGCGTGGCATAGTAGTGGTCGAAGCCGGAAAACAGGCTGGTCGGCGGCATCGTGACGCGATCTGCAGTGGGTTCGTAATAGGCTTCAGAGCCCTGGTGGCGCAGATTGACGGGGATGGCGGCGAAGAAGGCGTCGAGCTCGGCCTCGCGCCCTTCAGGCTCGACCAGCTCCAGCGTTGCAGCCGGATGGAAGCGCTCGGGCAGACCTTCGACCTGATCGGCATTGAAGACCGGATAGGCCTTGAGCACCCGGCGGGCCTCGTCGGTCTTTTCGCCGGTATCGGGGGCTTCCACCTCTTTGGTGTAGCTCTTGTAGAAGATCGCGATGGTCGACTTCTCGCCCTTGCGGACCTGGGCGCCAAGAGACTTGGCTTGGTTATACGTCATCCAGAACGGCGAGGCATAGCCGCACATATCGGCGACCATCCACAGCCAGAACACATTCATGCCCCGGTACGGAATCCCGCAGGTCCGCAAGGGGCGGGAAACGGGCACGCCGCGCCACGGCTTGATCCACGGCTTCGTGCCAGCTTCCAGACGAGCGATGATTTCCTGGGTGATGCGGGTGGCGGGCGACACGCCGCTGCCCTGCCGCTTGCGATAGGCCATGATGGTTCTCCTGATTGAGGCATTTGGACAGTCGGCGACGGGTTCGCCGGTCAGTGCCACAGGTTCCCGAGCCCCCTCTGCTCTGCTCCCAAAAAGGAAGCGGCCCTCCGGCGTAAGCCGAAGGACCGCTTCTCGAGGTACGAGTGGCCGAGCCTGTCAGGAGGAGGTCAGGCGGCCAGCTCGCGGGGGGTATGAATTTCGCCGTCGACACCAGGCTCAGCGTCAGCTGCTTCGATCTCGGCTTCACCAACCTCCGGTGCAGCGGAGGCGAAGCGCATGACCTCAGGCACCCAGGCCAGAGCCTTTTCACGGACCTCGACTTCGGTGATGTAGGTGCCAGAGAAGACGCGCTCCGCGCTCATCGCGAGGTACCCCTTCTTGACCGAGGCAAAGCGCGAGGAGAGCTCGAGACCGCCGACATCAGTCAGCGCGTCAAGGATCACCTGCTTCGACACCCGGTCAAAGTAGTTGGCGGCTGTCGGGCGCCACCACTGCGCCATGTCGATGCCGATCAGGCTTCCGAGATGATCCTGGAATGGCAGCTGACGCTCACCGGCCATGTTGAGGCTCGCCTCGAGCGACCGGGCAACGACATAGCCAAGCCAGGCCGCGCGGCTGTCATCGGGCAGCGCGCGAAACAGATCGAAGCGGGAGATCGCATCGTCACCAACGCGCCAGCTTTCGTCGAGACTGGAGCGGAACTCGGCAAGCCCGCTGCTCGCCGGAGCATCCTTAGCTTCGAAGCCGATGATCGGGCCTGCCGGAACAGGCGCGCGCAGCGTGCTCGCAGCCCGCGCCCGCCAGTCGTGGGTATCGGCATCGGCAAGCGTGAAGACCATGATGTCGAGCGCTAGACCGGGGTCAGATGCGACGTGCAGTGCCAGGACATCCCGGCGCTGCATGGCGAGCTCGTCAACCAGGCGCTTGGACAAGGTCGTCCGGCGCTTGTCCGAACCTTCCTCGCCAGCAACGACTTCGATCCCATCGTCGGCTTCGGCGGGTTCAGCCTGACGCTCGCCGTAGAACACCGGCTGGAGAACCGGCGTGCCATCGCGCGAGAGCACCAGGATCATCCCTGCCTCGGCCTTGAGTTCGGCCGCGATGACGGGCGGCCGGGCCCGGATTTCCTGGCATTCGCGTTCGATCGCCTCAATGGCCGCTTCGGCCGCAGCCACAGCCTCCTCGGCACTGTCCTCGTCTTCAAGGATTGCCGCATGCTCGTCATAGGAGGCATCGAGTTCGTCGAGCCTCGCCACTTCCGCTTCGGTTAATGGCGCCGGTTCGGCGGGAAGCCGGACCAGCCCTTCGACCAGGTCGTGGCTGGCATAGGGATCGAGCGTGGGCTTGACCCAGGCGAGGCCCTGCTCGGCGGCGAGGGCTTTGGCCTGCTCTTCCATCTTCGCGGCGGCGAGGCTCTCGAGCAGCGCGACGTCGACCCAGGATTCGCTGTCATCGTCATCGAACAATTCGCGTTCGATGCAACCGCCGGCGGCCATGTAGGCGTCCCGGCCAATGAGCCTGGCTCGAGGGTCACTGCCCCGCACAGTCCCGGAGAGGACCATGCGCCGGATGCTGTCGGGATTGGGCGCGTAGTAGGCCGAGGAGACCTGCTCGAAGACACGGGCCTGGATATCCTGATCCGAGGTTGCGCCGAAGGCCTTGGCAATGTCGAGAGTGATTTGGCCGGAGGCCAGTGCCTCGAATACGACGGGCGCAAGCGTCGCGAGGCGCAGTCGGCCCTCGACGAAGCGGACGGTCAGACCGAAGCGGCGAGCAACGTCCTCGACAGTCGCACCGCCTGCCACGAGCGCGGCAAAAGCCTGGGCTTCATCGGCGGGGTTCATGGCGAGGCGGTGGAAGTTCTCCGCGAGGCTGGTCTCGACCGCGGCTTCGGCACTGTCTTCGAGCACGAGGCACGTGACTTCGTGATCGCGGGCGAGGAGCTTTTCGTCCGCGAGCGCCAGCATCGCACGACGACGGCGCTCGCCCGCTTCCACCTCGAACTTGCCTTTGGCAGCGGGTCTAACGATGAGGTTCTGCAGCAGACCATGCGCAGCAATGCTGGCCTTGAGTTCGGCATCTGCTGCCGGGTCACTGTGACGGCGGACATTACGGGGAGACTGAACGAGCTTGTTCAGCGGGATCGATTTGATCATGGGACACACTCCTGATTGTGAGCCCGGCGCATCGACCATCGACGCCCAAATGGCTCAACCAGGGCAAAGCCCGCTCCCCTCTAATGCGTTCGAAGCAGATCTCCTGATAGGCACGGAAAATGACGGCTGGCGATGGTTGCGACTTTCCGGTCATTCCCACGCGGCGGGTTGAAAGCAGGTCTACCGCCAACACCCTACACTCAGCGAAGGCTTCACGTCGCAGGATTAAGACCGCAACTGGGCCGTTCGCCGACAGAGCGGCTTCGGAAATCGATTAGGGTGCTGCCGTTGTTTCACATATGCGACCTGTCCTTTCCTCCCATCTCTCGAGCATTCGATGGGGCATTTGGCGCGACCTGAAGGCCCTCAGGCTTGTGGATCGATCACGCAGAAGCCTTGACAGGTGCGCTTGATGAATGTCGAACAAAGATGGAACGGAGGTGGTGGATGAATGGCGTCGAAGAGGAATTCATAGCCAAGTTCTTGTCCGAACTTCGCGAGGACAATGCCGCAGTCTTTATCGGGGCAGGCCTTTCCAAAGCCGCCGGCTTTGTCGATTGGCGCGGCCTTCTCGCGCCAATCGCCACTCCGTTGGGGCTCGACGTAGAAAAAGAAAGCGACCTCGTCGGGTTGGCCCAATTTCACCTCAACACCAATGCCGGCAATCGTAACCAGCTCAATCAGCTCCTTATTGACCAATTCACGGATTTGCCTGCGCCCACCGAAAATCATCGGCTGCTCGCCCGCCTTCCGATCCGCAGCTATTGGACCACCAACTATGATCGGCTGATCGAACAGGCTCTAAAGGACAGCGGCAAACGGGTGGATGCAAAATACACCATCGAACAGCTCTCGCTAACAGTTCGCGGGCGCGATGCCGTCGTTTACAAGATGCACGGCGACATTGAGCATCCGGACAAGGCTGTGCTCACCAAGGACGATTATGAGCGCTACGCAGGGACTCACGCGCCGTTCGTCACTGCGTTGACCGGCGATCTTGTCGAACGGACCTTCCTGTTCCTCGGCTTCAGCTTCACCGATCCCAATCTCGACTACGTTTTGGCTCGGATTCGCTCGCGATTTGAGAGGAACCAGCGGCAGCATTTCTGTATCGTCAAGACTCGCTCTAAGCTGCCAAACGAGTCGGAGGCCGACTTCGCCTATGCCAAGACGCGCCAGGACCTGGTCGCTCAGGACCTGCTACGGTTCAACATCAAGACTATCGCAGTCGAAGAGTACGGCGATGTCACCGAGCTTCTGCGCACAGTCGCCAACCGGTTCCGGCAGCGGACCGTGTTCATATCTGGAAGCGCGGCGGACTACGGCCCGTGGGGACAACAGGACACTGAGAATTTCCTGAGGCGCCTTGCGGCGGCGCTCATCGACCGCGACTGCCGCATCACAAGCGGTTTTGGACTGGGTATCGGCAGCGCCGTCGTCACCGGCGCCGTCGAGCAAATATATTCCAGCAGCCAGCGCACCATCGACAGCCACCTGCTACTTCGGCCCTTCCCGGCAGGGATCCAGGACCAGGCCGAACGCACACGCGTTTTCGAGCGTTATCGAGCCGAGCTGATTGAGCAGGCTGGAATCGCTATCTTCCTTATGGGGAACAAGCAGCAGTCAGGCGACGTGGTGCCGGCGGACGGGATGCGGGTAGAATTCGATCTCGCGCGCAAGGCGGGCCTGCATTGCCTACCGATCGGCGCGAGCGGCTGGATATCGACCGACTTCTGGAACGAGATGATGAGCGATATCAAAGTCGCGCTTCCGGGGCACAACGACGATTTCTATGCCCTGTTCAAGCGGCTCGGCCAGCAGGTCGACAATCCGCTCGAGCTCATCGAACCCATTCTCCAGATTATCGACATTCTCAGAAAGGAATAGGCATGGCGCGTCACACCTTTTTCAGCTTCCACTACGAACGAGACGTTTGGCGGGCGGGACAAGTTCGCAACAGCTGGGTCACGCAGGAGCGGGTCGCATCCGGCTTCTTCGACAAGGCGGCTTGGGAGGAGGTCAAGAAGAAGGGCGACGCGGCCATTAAAGCCTGGATCGACGCCGAACTCAAAGGCACGTCAGTGACGGTCGTGCTGATTGGCGCCGAGACGGCGACTCGCGATTACGTAAATTATGAGATCACCCAAAGCTGGGCCAAGAACAACGGCCTCTTGGGCGTCTATATACACAACCTCAAGGACGCCGCGCAGAAGACCGACACCAAGGGCGCTAATCCGTTCAGTCAGTGGACGTTCAAGCGCAACGGTGTTGTTGTTTCGATCCCGACCTATGATTGGGTCAGCGACAACGGCTACGCCAATCTCGGCAGCTGGATTGAGACCGCAGCGAACGCCGCTGGCCGCTAAAACTGCGGCCTCGAGAGCGCGAGGTTTGGGGCGTTAGGGGGCATTGATGGCGACATTCACGGAAAGCCGTATTCGGCAGCGCGCGCAGCAGAAGACAGGAACCTTGAGGAAGGCAGCGACCGTCCTCAGAGAGGAGGTTGCCGCGACCAAGACCAAGACCAGCTTCGACATTTTCCTGAGCCATTCGACATCCGACGCGGAGATCATCTTGGGCGTTAAGGCGGTCCTCGAGGACTATGGTAAGACGGTCTATGTCGACTGGCTGGAAGACCCGCAACTGGACAGGAGGAATGTTACCGCCGCATCCGCCGAGGTGATCCGGGCGCGGATGCGCCAATGCAAATCGCTGGTCTATGTGCATACCGCGAATTCCGGAGGGTCCAAATGGATGCCGTGGGAATTGGGCTATTTCGACGGCTTTAACGGGGCGGTGGCTATCCTTCCCGTCACTAGGAACCGCGAGGCGACCTTCGAAGGCCAAGAATATCTCGGCATTTACCCGTATATGGACGAAGCACCCTCTACTGGGAGCACGGTTGAAGAAATCTGGGTCAACAAAGGCAGCACGGCGTCGCGGCGATGGGGCACATGGATCAGCGATCCTCGCACGTTCCGCAAAACGGCTTAAGAGAGTTTCTTGACCGGCGCGCGCATGGTGAAATCAATCTGACGTCCGGCTTCGGGGGGGCGCTTTACTGACGATCCGCTCGCGCCCCCAATCGGCAGCTTGTGAGAGAACAAGACGTTGGCGTTGCCAGATCTGAGTGACCGGGTCTGGTCGCGTGCTGCCGGAAGCGGAACGCCGTATCTTGCGACAAACCCGCCGCTCAGCGCCGCAGCTGTAAAGGTCCGGCTATGCCGAAACCGGCCGGCCCCGGGCTAGAAGTCATTCTCCTATGTCCAGGCGTGAGGACGAACCGGATCGGCGGCTTCAAATACACGAAAGGCGATAAGCTGCCGCCAATCATGCGCCGCCTGCGATCGAATCTTTGGCCGGTGTTGGGAATTCTCTGGCTGACGGACCTTGGAAATTTGGTCGAAGTCGCGCAAAGAAATAGGAATGGCAGCGAAAAAGAGAAAGGGCGCGAAGAAGGCGAAGGGTGCTGACCGGCAGACGGCGGAGCGCGATGATCTCATCAAAGATGGAGGCGGCTACGACTGGGGCTGGCCCGCCATCGAGATGGTCATGGCCAACATGGAGCTATCGCAGCGCTTGGCCGCCGGTGGCTTTTCGGGCTGCGGCTATGGGGTCATCCCCGATGACTTGCCCTTCATAACGCTCGTTGGTTCCAACATTCGCGGAATGCAGTCCGCGCTCACGCTCCTGAAGGAATGGACCACGCTATCCGGACCGAACGCGATTCGCCTTGAGATCGCTTATGATGGGCCGGGCTATGTGCTTGCGATTTCCCAACAGGTCGATCTTCTGCGCTGGCGTGTTTCAGGAATCGACACGGTCGGCCAGCCGCTCATGATGGTGACAAGCCATATCAAGCGCCTGGATTCGCGGCATTGGATGCTCGACCAGTTGGCCGACTATGCCGAGCAGCCGGTAGCGCCTCTATGGCTGATTGTTGCAGAGATGCCGGAGAGCGTCTCGCGCGGAGGCGGCAGCCGCGACTTCGGCTTCACGCCCAATTGGGATAACGCCATCCTCCTGCCCGGCATTGAAATCTATCGTCGGCCCGAGGATCGGCCGCCGCATACGATGGCGAGAACCGAGGCCGAATTCGAGGCAAGAACGAAGAATGGCCCGGATCCCGGCTGGCCGCCGCCCCCGGAACAGGATCCCGCGAGCGTCGCGAGCGCCCGTGAGCGGCGGCTCGCCGCGTCGATGCCCAAGACGCTCCACGTGCTCCGCAACACTAACCGAGGTGCCGCGTTTCTGGAGCAGGCGTTGGTGCTGGGGTGCGCCCGGTGGCAGGTCGAGCAGGCGATCTGCAATATACGGTCGGCCGATTTTCTTGCCTATCAGCCGAGCGGTGCGCGCAAGCGCCTCGCCATGATCGACGCCGTCCGTCATCGCGTGCTGGAGCCGGCCTCGATGGACGTCGATCTCACCGTCATCTCGAACGACCAGATCAGCGCCCAGATCGGGCTCGACACCGCCTTCCTGTTGCGGCGCCTCGAACCCGACCGTGAGATCGGGGACGCCGTCGCTGAGCGGATCGAGCGCATTCGGGAACTCGGTTATGGCTGACACGCTCGTGCAGGCGACGGCAGACCGCCTGCGGGTCTTCATCAGCTCGACAATCGGCGAGTGCGCGACCGAGCGGGAAGCCGCGCGCGCCGCTATTCGAGGCCTCAACTTCGAGCCGGTGCAGTTCGAACGTGAGGGCGCACGAGCAGAGGCGCCCCGCGACTTCTATCTGCGCAAGCTCCAGGACTCGCACATCGTCATCGGCATCTATCGCAAATCCTATGGATGGATCGACGAAGCCAAAGGGATGTTCATTTCCGGGCTCGAAGACGAGTTTCGCGAGGCGCAGCGGCTCGGCAAGGACTTCCTAGCCTATGTGCTGAAATCCACGCGCGACCGCGATGCCCGGCTCGAGGCGATGGTCAGCGAGATGATGGCAGGTCCGAACGTCCTCTATTTCTTCGATGACGGCGAGGATCTCGAGGCGCGGTTTCGCGATGACCTGACGGCGCTCATCACCGATCGGGTTACGCTGGCGCAAACTTCATCGCCTACCATCGGCACCGCGAGTGCAACGCTCGCCGCCATTTTTCGCGACGGAGCGCTGCGCGTCCGGCGCAACGGACTACTCGATCAACTTTCGCGGGCCGCAGCACTGGCTCGGATCGTCTGGGTGACAGGAGCATCGGGCGCAGGCAAGACGGCGCTCGTGGCCGAATGGTCGCATGAGCGCGAAGCGGCTTATGTCAACGCCCGCGGCATGGACGCCCGCACGGCGCTGCTCGCCGCGGCCGAGCGGCTGGGGATCGCGCGCGGACCGGAGCTTGCGACACCCTTGTTCGAGGACGCCCGCTCGATGCTGGTCGCGCGTTGGCGACACGGCAATGGCTGGCCCTTGGTGCTGGACGATCCGGAAGATGCCGATGCGGTCTGGTCGGTGCTCGGCACCTGTCTCGGGCAGAGCGGCATTGGCTCAGTGGTGATCGTCACGCGCGAAAAGCCGGACGGCGCAGCCGGAGACGAGCTGCCGGTAAAGGGCTTCACCAGCGACGAGCTGGTGGCGCTGCGCACGCTCGCCGGCGCGTCGGTCCCGGCCGGCCTGGGAGATCTGCCGCTCCTCCTTCGCATGAATGCGACGGCGGTAACTGGCAGCCAGCGCTACAACGCGTTGAATGCCGTCTCGCGCGAGATCCTCGGCTATCTGTCGCTTGCGCCGGCGATGCTGACCCTATCCGACATGCAAGTTCTGCTGGGCAGTGCGGCCGCTACGCCAACCGAGATCGCCAAGCATGTCGCCGTTATGGACGATCTTCTGTTGGAGACCGCGGCGGGGTACGGCTTCATCCACGAGAGTCTGCGCGAGGAGATTGGGCAGATTGTCCTTGAGCGCCCCCAATTGCATGGGCTGCTCGTCGATCGCTTGTCGAAGCGGCTAGCACACACCGGAAGATCCTGGGCGGCCTTCAGCCTACGGCGGAGCGAGATGTCCGAGCAGGTCGCGCGGCTCGCCAATCGAGCCGCCTCGGAGGCGGTGTTCAGCGGATCGACGCGACACCTGACCGATGCGCTAGAATATCTCGTCGACTATTATCGGTCGCGTTCGGAGAAGGGCCGTCTTGTTTCGGTTCTGATCGCGCTCGGCGAAGCGCGCGCAAACCAGGGCACGACCAAAGCCGCTGAGCTGCTGTTGCAGGAGGCGCGCGACACTGCGGCTCAGATCGACGATCGCGAAGCCGGAGAGATGATTGATCTGCTCCAGGCCTCGATCGATCTGAGGCGTTCGGCATCGGCGGCCGCCCTCGAGCGCGTGCGCGCGCTGCGCGATGTTGCGCGAGTGCAAGGTCGCAAGGATCGCGAGGGGCGGCTGCTGATTGACGAGGGCGTCGCCTATCTGAGCGTGAATGACACCGATGCCGCCGCGCTGATCTTTCGGCGCGCACGCGAGGTCTTCGCCGAGCTCGAGGATGGATATGGCCTTGAGATCGCGACGCGCAATCTGATCGCATCGCTCACACTCTCGAAAGAGGGGAGAAGCGAAGCCGAAGCGCTCCGCGCCGAACTCGAGGTCGACGAGCCCGATTCACCTCGTCATCGCGCGTGGTTGTGCAACTTGGAAACTCCGCGCCTCCGCATCGAGAAAAGGTTCGAGGAAGCCGAAGAGATGGCCCGCGAGGCGATCGCCATCGGCGAGGAACTAGGCGACAGATATCTGGTGGCGATCAACCAGATTATGCTTGGCAACGTGTTGCGTGATGCGGAGGATCTCGCTGGCGCGAGAGATGCCTATGCCGAGGGCGGCAAGCTCGGCCAGTCAGTGGGCCGGCCCGACATCGAGGGACGCAGCTCGCGTTTGCTCGCCTCGGTCGACAATCAGGCCGCCGCAGCGGCGGAGGGTGTAGAAAGGCGCACACTCGCAGCACGTGCCGAGCAATATGCGACCCACGCCGCTGGGTTGTTGGCGGACAGTTATGCCTGGGTCGAGCAGGCCTTCGCGCTTGAGGAGCGGGGAGACGCCCACCGGATTCAGGGGCACGACCGTGACGCAATGTCCGACTATGCGCTTGCCATCGCTGGGTATCTTCGCGGAGATGATCGTGCCGAAGCCGAGCGCCTGTTGCGCTACTTCGTACCGTTCATCGCCGAGGAGGAATATCCCGAGACGCTGATCGCGCTCGCCTTCGATGGCCGGAGCAATCTCAAGGGGGCGAGTGCTTGGGTCGAAGCAATGACAGTGGCGCTATCGCGCTGCCCGAGCGCGGCCGCACCCAGCGTCCTCGGCTCTCTGGTCCGGTCCTTTCTCCCCGGCCGGAATGGTGCATTTTGGTTCGATTGTCTGGTCCGGTGCCTTCTTGCTGTCGACGAGCGGCGCGGTCTGAGAAAACAGGGATCGCTAGGCTCTATGCTCTTGCTGGCGATCCTCAGCTTTGGTCGGCATCGCTCCTTTACCACCGCGGAATTGCTTACGCTTACCGGAATTTGCGCGAGCGGGCTCGACCATATGATAGTACGTCACCGCCCAGATGACGATCTGAACCTGGTCCTTCGCCTGGGCAGCACGCAGCGCCTGCTTTTCACGGTGCGCACCGATGCCAAAAGGCCTGAGGCGATGTTCGCGGCGCTGGTGATTGGAGCCTTCCTCGATGCCTTCGCAGACGAGCTTTCGGATATTCTCTCGCCGGACCTGTTGGAAGAGGGCGCCGCGATCGACGTCCATGTCTTCGCCCAGGCAGTCGAGAGCCAAGCGGTCACGGACTTTTTTCGTGAAGGCCTGAAGGACAAGCCCGTTGCGACCGCCCGGATCATCGCGAATGAGGGCGAGGAGCCACCTATCGTGGTCTTCGCTCGGAAGGATGCGATCGAGGCATTGGCGGCGAGCGAAGAGCGAGGAGGAGAACTTGAGATCATGCTCGCACGCTTCCTTGATGAAGTCATCTTCGTGACCACGGGTCGCAGCGTCGATGACGAAATTTTCTCCGCGAAGATCCGAGACCTGCTTATCTCAATCCTAGGGTAACGCGTCGGGGCTTGCTAACTTGACTCGGCCATATGCAGGGAATTGGCACCACTATTCTTAGCAACGCCTCGACGATCGCCGGGCGACAACGAACTTAATTTGGGGGATGCTTTAGCGCGGCACTGCAACCGAGCGAACGGCGGCTTTCCCGCTGAGGTCCGTCCTTGCAGTATTGGCTTGGAACGTCGTGATCTGGTCGGTCATTGCCATTCCAGACTCGAGGCCGGTAGCGTAAATGGACTCGCTCGGCAGCGAGCACTATTGTTCGCCGCCATGTTCCACCTCCACTGCACCAAAAAGCTGCTCGATCGGATCAAACCGGACATCGTTACCGCTGGGCACAGCGACACCAACTTGGGCAGCTGGTATGCGACCATCCTGTTCTGGAAGCCGCAGGTAGCTTTGCTGGTTTCTGAGTGCACGCTGCTTCCCGTGCTTATGCCGCTAGCCCCAGCGGCCACGCTTGCTCGAAGATTCCCCGCACAATTGGCGCTGGTTCTGAAGGAGCACGGCGTCTCATCTGAATTCATCGCTCAGGAAGTCTGGCGGATGGACAAGGTCCAGTACGCGAAAACTGCGAACCGGAGCGTCGTAGGCATCCTCAATGAGTTCGTTCGCCAAGCTGAGTTCTGGCTCGCCGCCTATGCTTATCAAAAGGGCGACGATGATGACCTCTTGGCGATTTCGGCTAAGCTCGCGGAGACCCCATGCAGCCCGTTATACAAGGGGCCGATTTCGCCGGACAAGGCCCTCCACGAACTCGTGAAGGCTAGTTCGCAGATTTAAGTCTGCTGGCCGGACACTGTGCTAAGAGATCCTTCAGCACTCGGTCGGAGGCCCAACTCATGCGGTCAGACGGGATCGGGCGGCAAATCGACAATCCGGAAGACAGCGCCCGATCCGGCATCACGGACCAGATCAACGCGCGCACCATCCCAGTGATAGTCGAGGTGCCGCCCCTGTATGGGGTTCGACGCGCAGTCCGGGTAGAAGAGCGCGACGCATTCCCCACCGGGATGCCGGATGCTCGGGTAGGCAATCCCGTTCGATCCCGCGCCCCTGAGGTGCCGCGAGACTGCTTGGGATGCCGCGTAGCTGTCGGGGTCGAGCGCCGGAACCGGCTCCCCCGCCCGAGTTCGGAGATCATGCAAGTCTGCATCGACTGCCATGACGATTTCCCGGAACTGCGAGGTCCATCCAGCCCCTTCCTTTGTCCGCGCCATGAAGCGGGCATGGTGGTGGATCGTCTCGAACAACGCGGTTTCAAACCGGTCGCCAACATAGAGCACGCCGTAGCTGCCATCGGTAAAGCGACTTGGCCGGTCGGTGCTGACATGTGTGAATGGCGCCATGAGGTAGGAAGCGCCGTTGCCGCCGACGCGTCGGTCGACTGGAACAAGGTCAAGATTGCCAATCGTCGCCATGATGCGAGGATTGGTCTTCTGCTCTGCCGAGATCAAAAGCGGCCAGTCGGCTGGATCAGCGATGTCCTCGAACAGGTCGATGGGCGGAAAGGCACTTCGGATGATCCGAACAGCGCCCTTCCACTCAACTCGAGAAACGGGGATATCCGCCGTTCCGCTCACCATCCACCACGTTCGGCGTCGAGGTAGCGACGCACCCGCATGATGTCGGTGAGCTCGCCTCCGAGCATTACGTCAAGGCCACTCACTCTACCGAATGCATCGTTGGTCGCCCTGATCCAGGCATAACCACGGGTCGCATCCGAGAAGATTGTAGACCGGCGTGCAAAATTGACCCCGTTTGAGGGGTAATCGGCGTCTAAAATTGACCCCACCCTTGGGCATGTTTGAGGCTGTCCGTTTGTGCATACGAACGGCGAGGGCGGGGATGTT
>NZ_JAROCY010000041.1 GCF_029436685.1 Novosphingobium cyanobacteriorum | reverse complement strand
CACCGGTTGTCTGGTCCGCTCTCCGGTCGGGGCTGCGCCCCTCCCTACGATCAGACCAGACAACCGATCCTACCGGCCATCATAGTCGCCGCTCAACCGGCCATCGTAGTTGTCGCCGCGCACCAGGCCTCCGAATTTTGCGAAGGTCTCCAAGCTGGGGCATCGACTGGGCGGACTTCAACGAACGGATGAACCGTCGGGGCAGTAGCATCGGCGAATGACGAAAGCTGGGACAAATCGGTCGTTCCTGCCAAACAGTTTGAATGGCAACCTCGTTCAAAAGCTGCCGTTCAGAGTTCGCTAGAGACGTTTCCTGGACAACGAGCGCATCCCTACACACTCAGGGACGATCCACACTGGTGGATCGTCCTCTCCGGCCGACATCAGGACGATGCACCAGTCGCTGCCGGCCCACGCCCTCCCGGCCCTAGGAGGCGGCAGGCGGAATCGCCGCGTTGACCCAGATATGAAGAAGAGCAATCGATCCGGGAAGGTGCGCCGGTGGTGCCTGGTGGCTGTAGGTGAAGGACCGGCCATGCTTGGAGCGCGCACAGTCAGCTGCGCCGAAGCCGACGGCGACGGGATCTGCTTCGGTCGCGAAGGGCGGTGCGGCGCCGCCCTTGGCCGCCAGGCGCGGCGCGAGCCCACTGGCAATGTCGGATCCATCCCGGACATAGGCGATCATGAAGGCCTCCTGGCCGCCCCAGCCATAGTCACCGATCAGAAATCGGTTCAGGCCTTGCTGGCAATACAGGGCGGCCGTCTTGCCGGTCGGGCTATCGATGATCTTGGCCTCGACGATCACGGGAAAACTACGCGACCGATTGGTAAGATAGATGGAGAGATCGGGACGTTTTTCCAGGTGCGCGCCGTCAAAGCTGAGGCTTTCCTTGCCGCGCGCGACGCAGAGCACAAGTTGCCCCCAAAAGGGGTCATCCTCGATCAGGGCATTGAGCCTATTTTCAAGAAGCGCCGAAATCTCGGCTTCGCTGCCATAATGGACCGCCGATGGCGCACTGTTCAGAATGTCGTGAAATGCGCGAACAAGCCCCTCTCCCAGGATCTCCAGATGGGGGTCTTCGATCGGCGGCAGTGGCAAGCGCAGACCGCGACTGAGCTCCGCAATCTGCAGCGGACGGGCGTGAACCACCGACGTCGTCATCCTTTGGTGCGAGCCTGCAGAAAAGGCAGATGGGACCAGATGATCCTCTGGGCCAACAGGCGGGCTTGGGTGGCGCTCCAGTAACGCTGCTGCGCGAGACGGCCAATCAGCAGCATGCCCTGCGCCTCGGCGATCAGTTCGCCGGCCCCCGTCGCGTCAGCCGCCTGCAACAGGCCGGCCAGATCCTGTTCTATCACGTTAGGTCCCGCTCCCCCCCGATGGCGAAGCGCGATGCAGCACCAGGGCGAGCTGGCCGAGTAATGGACAAGATCGGCCTCGAAGCTGGAGTCATAGCGTGCTCCCCATGGGGCCAGCTCGCCGAGCAACTTTTCGCAGAAGGCGGTGACGTTCGCGCGATCGGGAAACTCTTGCGCAGCGTGCTTGGCATTAGCGAAGGGAAGGTTGAAAGTGAGTGTGTCGGCGATAACTTCAAGGTCGCGCTCGCCAAGGCCATAAAGGTCCGCGACCCAGCGATCGACCGACTCCCACGTGATCTCGCCGGTTTGGAGACGCGAAAAAATAGCTGTTATCTCTGCGCGCTCTGCCTCACCGAATTGCCCGAAATCGGGCATGGGCATGCGATCAATCGTGGACTTTTCCACGACTTCCCGTTCGAAGCCGAACTTGCCACTCGTGACAAGGGCCCACCACAGTGCGAACCGGCTGCCGACTACCAGCGCGAGGTAGCGTGCGAAGATATCGCCGTCAGGATAGGTGCCGGGACTGAACCCGTAGAAGCTTTCATTATAGGCAAGTGCCTTGTCCGAGACCGCCACTCGGATCCGGCCATGCTCGACCGGCGGCGATTGATGGACGATCGCAAGTGGTCCGACGAACAACGCCGGATCTCGTGGGTCATGAATACGATGAAACCGGAATGTCCTTAGACGGTCGCTTTTCACGAGGACATCGTCGAACGCCGCGACGTCTATGTCCGGCAGGCCATGGAGATAGCTTGCGTCCGCTCCAGGTAGTCCATCCCCCCGCAGGCGTGGGCGACTGCTGTCCTTGAGCGTCTGGTAGCCACTTCCTCCGCCTAGCAGGCGCCCGCGCTTCGAAACACCGATCGCCGATCGCCAGAATGTTTCGAGCGTAGGATAGCCCTTGGAACGGACTCGCTCGACGATCCCGAGATCGGCGCGCGTGCCGCGGAAGAGAATCTTTAGGATATCCGGCGTCTCGGCCATCTGGTGCGTCCGGATGATCTCCGCGCTCTGCGGATCGACGCGCATGGTGCCGGCCGCATTGAGCGACTCTTCTAGACGCGGGCTAATCAGCCGGAACCCGCTGCCAGCGGCGGCGGGCCTGTTAGTGGCGATCATCAGGCAGAATGGCGCCGAGATTTCGGGCCAGACGCGGGTCTGGCGGAGCTCAACGCCATTGACGATTGACGTTACATCGAGCGCCTCGAAAATCGCTTGGCGCGCGTCTGGCATTCCGTCGCCCTGTTGGAACAAGAGGCGAGCATGGAGCGCAAAACCAATTTGGCCGCCCGGCTTTGCCCAGTCCATTGCTCGCCAGATGAAGGGCAGATCGAGCACCTCATTGGGGAGCGGCGGGGTGGGATTGCCAATCTTGCGTGCCTGCGCAATCCGCGCAACTTCTTCGCACACTAAGCTCCAGTCGGGTAGCTTGGTGCCGCTTGCCCACGGCGGATTACCGATGACGACATCATAGCGCCCGCGATGCTCCTCCAGGACGAGAGGCCCCAGACTGCCCAGCCGACCACCCGCTAGGGTAGCGTCTTCGCTCGTGAGCCGATGCAGAACTTTGCCGCGCAGATCGTCGAACCGAAGCTTGTCGACCGGCATCGGTTGCGGATCGAGCTCGATCGACAGCAGATAAAGGCCGAGTGCCGCAAAGCGCAAAGCGGCCTCGTTGATGTCGAAGCCGACGATCTGATCGTAGAGGATCGCGCGCAGTGCCGGCGTCTGCGGCCGGTGTCCATCTGCTGCCCAGCGTTCAGCGACGAGCTCGCGAAAGGCGGTAAGCAGAAAGACGCCAGCACCAGCTGCCGGGTCGAGAATCTTGGCATCAGCGCAGCCGCCTTGGCGCGCCAAGCCGCCAAAGCAGGCCCGAACAACCAGATCGGCGATGGGTCGCGGCGTGTAATAGCCGCCTTCGCGCTTCTGCTTGGCCGGGGCATGCCGACGCAGATAGAGCTCATAGGCTTGGCTCAGGACACCCACGGGAATATGCGCGAAATCGAGATTGTCCCAGCGCTCCTGCCATCCCAGGAACAGCTGGCTGTCGGGAGCACGGCGCAGCACGTCGCCCAGCGCGCGATATGCGCTCAGCGGCAAACGGTCGAAAAGACCCTCCGACAAGGGCAAGAGGTCACCGTTGAAGGTGTCGTCGAGCCACTGGCAAGTTCTGCTCGCCGATGCGGTATCATCGAACAGCGCAGCTGCGACGTCCGGCCCCGCCATGGCGGCCGGCAGCAGCTCGCGATCAGCAAGAAAGCGGGCAAACAGCGCCCGACCGACAAGCGAGATTGCATCCTCGTCGGTGACCGCCCCGGTGGCGATGAGTTTGGTGATCGATGCAGTCAGCAGGTTGAGGACGACATTGGAGATCCACCCACTCTGGTTGATGGCTGCCCTGGGCCGGCTATTGGCAAGATGGGCGAACGTGTTCCGTTCGATGCCCTCGCCGGAAGGCAGGGAAACCCTGGACTGCCGCAGGGTTTTGCGATCGAGGGCGATCCGATAGACGTCAAGCCGGCCCGGCGCGATGACACCCAGGTAGGGCGCGTCTCCCCGCATCGCCAGAAGACGCCGGATACGATGTAGCTGCTCGTCATTGTCCAGAGCTTCCCCATCGACGAGGAACAGGAGGGGCGCACCCTGCCATTCATATACGGCCATGATAACGCCTAGCACCGAGCTGGCGGCGCGCCTTGCATTGACCAGAGTCGCATAGGGCAAGAGATGTGGGCCGTCTTCGTCGAACCGGCGCAAGGCGGTTGCATCACCGCCGAAGGGTTCGACTGCGTTGGCTAGATCCACCGTGCTCATGGGTCGAGATCCAGGCTGCTTTGGCGGTCACCCCCAAAGTGCCCGCGCCGTGCCCCGCCACGGGGCTTTTTCGGGGTCACCTCGACTCGTGCAACGACGCGGCGATAGTCGCCCCCCAAGGCACCCAACTCCCCAATCAGCGCTGCGATCAGCGCAAGATGACTGGGGACCTCACCGCCGCGAGCATAGTTGGAGATCGAATTGGGGTTCATGCCGATCAGGTCTGCAAATGCTCGGACGCTCAAACCTGCCCTAGCAAGTTCGGTAAGGAAATCGGTATAGAGCATGGCCAAGCAGTCACATGGTTTAATGTGCCTTACCACATAGATTTATGTAAGAGAAGCGTCATCATTGTGCGTGTTCACAAGCCGCCTCCCGCAGATGCTGCGTTCGCTTGATGGCACCTTGTTTAGGCATTGGCCGCGAGAACGACGCCGCCAACGAACCGACATTGGCCTTGCCATAAGCCTGCCGCGAGTGAAGGGCCAGCTTCAGGTCCAAACCCAGCGCGGCAGGTTCGCGCGTCGCTTCGCCCGGAAACGGTGGCGCCGCCGGATCGCTCGCGTGGACCTAGAGTGCGAGCCCGACCGTCGCCTGTGTCATTGCGCCGCCCGTCGTCACGGCGAAGCTGCGGCTGAGCTTGTTGCGGCAGATATGGACCGGCGTCGTGATATTGGCGGCTGAGAAGCGGGCAGGAGCGACAGGTTCTGACGGAACCTACCGCTCTTGGCCCGGCCATTAATCGGCTCATCTTGGGTCGGTAGCAGAAGGTCAGCATCAGGGCCGACATTCTGCGAAAGTGGAAATCAAAAATGTGTGACCAGACGGGGTTCCATTGGCGTCTGTGGGCCCCCTCACTATCTTCACGGCATGAGCAGATGGAACATAGAGACGCTTCGTGCGCTCGACCTGAAATACGCCGAGCAAGGTTTGCACCTGCACCAGCGTCCCTTCCGCGCGGCCATGGAGATCCTTGGCCCGGCATTTGTAATTGGCGTCGGCGGCAACCCCGAAGTCCAAAAAATCATGGATGCCTATGCGGAGATGATTCCCGAAGTTGATGATAACTGGCCGGGCATGGGCGTTGGGCTGGTTGCGGTGGTCGACCAGGTTCGGCGGTTCGTCGTGCCTGTCGTATTCGGCAGCCCGGGCCCGATCGATGTTTGGGCAGCCCTCGGCTTTTCGAGCCAGGAAGAGTGGTGGCGCTGGTGTCGGGAAGACCGGGACATGGCCGCTCGCACGAGTTTCGCGTTTGCGGACGTTGCCGACCTGACCTATGGCCTTGATGACATGAAGGGCAGCTCGGGGCCGGAGCTGACGCTTTGGCAAATGGCGACCTCTAATCTTGCCGACGCAGCGAACGGACTTCCTACGACCTTCAGCGTCGACTCCATGCTTCAGCCGATCTGTATGACCGCCGAGCTTTCGTTGAAGGCGGCGCTGGTCAAGAACGGCGCCGATCCGAACTCCTTCAAGGGCCCGGCTGGCCACGATCTCAAGAAGTTGATGGAGAGGCTGGCGCGCGAAACCCCACACCGGGACGATGCGACTGCGACGGATATCGTGGCGCACCTTCCTCCCTATGTTGCCAGCCGATATGCGCCGGCGGGCCTCAACCGGTTGCAGGTCGTCAGGCTCGCGCTAGGCGTCCAGTTCGTAGCGGCTTCGACGGTCAGGCGGTTCGGGAGTCGCGACCTCGCCGCCGCAATGGAAGCCGGCGATTGGCCCGCGCCGCGGCGCCCGTTCTTCCCGTCCTAGGGGTTCGGCTGCTTACAATGGCTCGGCATCTGAAGCAGGCGCATGCTTGTCGAGCCATTCCTGGATGGCCTGTTCGGCGAAGGCGATCCCGTCTGCGATGAGCGACAGTGCACCGGCTGCTGCTATCGTCATCTGATCGGCGTTTTTCAGGGCGTAGGCATACCGCACCGGCGTCGTTTTGGCCAAGGCGGTGTTCAGCATATGCATCGTCAGGTTAGCCATTGCGACCAGATGTATGGCATCCAGCCGTCGTTTCTTGGCGAGGCCATCTACGTGCATCTCGAGATCAGCTGCGAGCCTCGGAAGCCATTCGCAGAGGCCATGCAGTCGATCGTCCCACTTAACGATCCGTCCGACGAAAATCGATCCTTTGGCATTGAGAGCGAGGACTTCGACCATGTCCGACATTCCCGCACACAACCAGTCATGATGGCTCAGCGAATCTTGTGACGGATGATTATGCCAAAGACGGACGCCACCGCCAGCGGCAATTGCCGATTCAATCTCCGGCGTGAACGGCGCGGCCTTTCGTCCGGTCGACCTTCCGTGCTCACAGGTTCCGGCTGCGTCCATGCATAGCAACAGCTCCATCTCAGCATTGGCAGGATCGTGCGCGAACTTCAATATCTCGACAAGCGCCTGAAGTTCGACCTCGGTGAAGGTCGGCGTGATGACGGAAGGGCCGTTTGCGGCAGGATCGGTAAACCAATGGACAGTCATGCGCGGGAAATGTGCATTCTGGGGCGGATCCACAATCGTCTGATTAGAGCAAGTTCGGTCAAGTCTTTATCGCCCTAGGCAACTCCCGCCCCACCTTTCGCGCCAAAGGCTGTCCTTCTTGTCTAGCGACGGCCGACAAAGTACGCGCCGTATCAGCGGCTGCTTTCAGGAAAGATATTTCTCGGATCAATGGCCGATGAAAGGGCGCCTTCCTGACGGTCTGCGCCGGAGCGATCCATCGGCAGGTTCTGTAAGGAGCAGACGTTCGCAGTAGCTGATCTGAACGACCGGGTCTGGTCGGAACCTGCCTCAGCGGGGCACTGTCGGCTTCCGGTTAGCCAAGCCACCCTCAACCAAACTCTTGCGCCACCAGACCTAAACCCTCTGACACCGGAGCCATAGATATCCCGACCCCAGCGTCACGCGCATATGACGTCCAGTCGGAAAGCGCTGCACGCACGTCGTCTACGATGGAAGCCGTGCGCTTCGGCGAAACCCCATGGACCTTTGCGAGCTTCTCGACATGCTCGCGGGTTATGGTGCGGCCTTCGCCCAACACAGCCATGTAGTGCTCGCCGCCGGGACCGTTCGAGAAGGTGAGGTCGAAGGCCGGCGCGAGCCGCCAGTTCCCTTGGTCGTCCATCAGGTAGGCGTGCTGGCGAACATGGTCGTCACGGTTTCGCGCAAGCACGTTGAAGACCATGCGCCGGAAGGCCTGCTCGACGTCTGCCATGCTGTGGGTGATGGCCAAGGTCGCCTTCAGGAACCCGTCGTAGTCGACGCTGGGCATATGCGGCGACGCTTCAAGCGCTCCGCCGAGGCTGACCATGTGTAGCCGCTTGCCCGGTGCCAGTCGATCGAAGCGCCTTGTCGCGAAATGACCTGGACCGTTCGCCGACGGGATCAATCGCGTCTCTGCCATAACAATCCCTGCGGCGCGTGCCATCCGGGCGTAGGCCTCCTCCAATGGCCCGATATCGGCAGGGTCATTGGTCGCTGCAAACTTGACGATCCATTCCGCACCCGCGTTCTCGCTTCCCACTGCTGCGAGCTCGTCTCCGGCGGAAAGCTTGCCGTCTGCGTCGATCGCCACGTGAACTTTCGGCCGTGCTCCGCCTGAGCCGCCGCCCAGGCGTGCCAGCAGCGCTTCGAGCTCTGTCTCCTCGCCGAGCAGAACCTGGCGGGATTCATCAGCCAGAGCATCGAGATCGATGGTAAATGAAGCTTCGAACCCAAGCGTTTCGGGCTGGAAGACGAGGGCACCTCGACCCCTTCTGCCCACGAGGGCGAGCCGGTCGACCGCATCAAGGTCTTCGAACCGGTGACCCATCCTTTGAAGGCGCCGCTTCAACAGCAGCATGCCCCAGGCGTCGGGCAGGCAGTCCGACAGGAAACCGTGGAGGCCCTCGAACATTCGGCTGCGGGCAGGGTGCAGGCCGGGCTCAGCTGGATAGTGAAGCGGAGATATCCGAAGGCGCGCAGCGATGACCTCTGCCGACCATTCGAGCTGAGCCAGGCCCCCATCCATCGCCAGCCTGCCGACAGAACGCGGCGCTGCAGTCTCGTCGGTCAGCAGTCCAACCGCCAAAGGCGTTCCCGGAGCCAGCTTCATGACCCAATTCCGCCTGAGCGCCCGCTGGCACGCTGGCGCTGCCGCTTGGCTGCCTGGCGCTGCTGTGCAAGCAGTTCATCCATGCTGGTCGCCGGAACTTGAGGAAACAGCGCGACGATGCCCTCATCGCAGCGCAGTGCAATGGCAGCGCGAACAAGGTCTTCGATGGACGCCCTGCCTTCGGTCTCCATCCGCCGCCATGTTCTATGGGCCACGCCTGCTTTGGCAGCTGCCGCTTGCTGGGTAAGATCGAGGGCCAGGCGGCGGGCCTTGATCCGCATACCGAGGTGCGTCAGCTGATCTTGTAGAGTGAATAGCATTGGCCATATATGGCCGATATGCTTCCTTTGGTCAAATTAATGGCCATATTTGGCCTACGAATCTCTCTTGCCGTGAGGCTGAAATCTCGGCCGCTTTTCCTAGCTGGACCTTGGTCTGCGCCTTTAGCGGAATTCCAAGCACCCACGCTGTCGGGGCAGAAGGGGAGGGGGATGCTCTGATGCGCATCAGCATCAGGAGCAGCGCATGACCGATCTCTTCACCCAGTTCGACACCCGCCTTGATCAGGCCATCGATGAAATCGCGCAGGAGCTTGCCAGTGGATCGCTGACCAAGATGTCGCTCTTCGACGCAATGAAGCGCCTCTACGGTGGAAGTTCGGCTGAAGGTCGCTGGGCACAGCGCGATGCTTATGACCTCCTCGAAGCAGGGATGACCCGCCATCTGCTAGGCTTATCCCGTCCGGTGCGCCTAGACGACATCACCGCCCTGAGCCTTCTGGTTGAGCAACTGCCAACCCATACGGTCAGGAGCGAAGACCAGATTCGGTTTCAACAGTTCTCCACGCCCGCCGATCTTGCGGCACTCGCGACTGTCCTTGCGCAGCCCCGGCCAGACGACATCGTGCTGGAGCCGAGTGCGGGACATGGTGCGCTCGTGGCCAGCCTAACGACAGTCAGACAGCTACACCTCAATGAGCTTGATCCCAAACGCCGTGAGAAACTCGCTCTGCTGTTCAAACATGCCAAGCTTACCGGGATCGACGGTGCGATGCTGGCTTCCGCGCTGGATCCTTCGCTGCGCCCCAGCCTGATTCTCATGAACCCCCCGTTCTCCCGTTCGGAGGGAAGGGGCGTCGATCAATTCGCTGCTGTCCGCCATCTGCGCGCCGCGCTCGGTCGATTGGCTCCTGGCGGCAGACTTGTCGCTATCATGCCGGACTGGTTCACCACCAGCGCTAGGCTCTCGAAAATCTATGACCAGACGTTCGAGAACTGCACGGTGCAAACAGCTTGCCGCCTTGCCAGGTGCTACCACAAGCAGGGGACCAGCGTGCCGGTTCGCCTCTATGTGATCGACAAGGTTCCCGGAAACATACGTCCTGCAATCCTCGCTCGATCGACTGTCGCCGAGATTGCCGCGGCGGTTGCAGTGGTGAAGCGGGCAGTCGGTCCTTGCGAGGCTTCACCAATTTACGCACGGCAGCAGACCAAGCCCGGCACGCTTTTCAAGGCGATGCGCACAAGTGCAAAGCCGCCTGCGGCAAAACCGCGCGTAATCGAAGCGCCATCGATATCGCCGCTTGTTTTTCGCAGCCTGGCGACGCCGCGCCCTCTGGGCGAGCAGGCCGGTGTCTATCTGCCCTACCGCCCGAGCCGGATCGACATCGATGGTGCAAAGGCGCACCCGACCCCGCTGGTGGAAAGTGTGGCCATGGGCTCCATACCAGCGCCGGTGCCGGAATATTGCCCCAGCCTGCAGGGCCGCATCCTCAAAGAAAGCCTGCTTTCGGAAGCGCAGCTCGAGACGGTGATCTATGCCGGCAATGCCTGGCAGCAGTATCTGCCGGGCCTGTTCGTCCCGGCTGACGAAGGTGTCGCTCTCACTCTGGCCGAAGACGGACACAGCTACCGCAAGGGCTACTTCCTCGGTGATGGCACTGGCGCGGGCAAAGGCCGACAGATTGCCGCCTGCATTCTAGACAACTGGCTAGCCGGACGCCGCAAGGCGATCTGGGTATCCAAGAACGAGAGCCTGCTCGAAGATGCGCGCCGGGATTGGAGCGCGATCGGCGGGATGACTGCCGACATTCAACCGCTCTCCAGCTGGAAAATCGATCAGCCAGTGCCGTTCCGCGAGGGGATCCTCTTCGTCACGTACCCGACGCTGCGCAGTCAGAGGCAGGATGCGACCCGCCTGAAGCAATTGCTGGACTGGGCCGGGGCGGATTTCGAAGGTGTCATCGCCTTTGATGAGAGCCACGAAATGGGCGGGGTGGCAGGAGGCGAGGGAGCCCGCGGGAGCAAATCAGGTTCCCAGCAGGGCATCGCCGGCGTCATGCTCCAGAACCATCTGCCCAAGGCCCGCGTGCTCTATGCCTCGGCGACCGGGGCCTCTGAAGTCAACAATCTCGCCTATGCGGTTCGGCTCGGCCTTTGGGGACCAGGAACGGCGTTTGCCATCCGCGAGGATTTCATCAGCCAGATCAGGGCAGGTGGCATCGCTGCGATGGAGCTGGTGTCGCGCGACCTTAAGGCCCTTGGGCTTTACCAGGCACGGGCGCTGAGCTTTGCCGGGGTCGAGTACGAAATCCTCAAGCACGACCTGACGGCCCAGCAGATCGCTGTCTACGACACCTATGCGGATGCTTGGGCGATCTTATGCGCAGCTGCGCATAAGATCGTTTATCGCGAGGTCGCGATAATGTGAAGGAACGCGGCAGCGGCGTGGAATTCTCCTAATGCGGTGCGATGTTGCTGCGCATTATTTGGCCCAGTCGGCCCGAAGCTGCGATTTTGGCCAACTCGCAGAACGTTGTGGGAACACGGCGTGGAGGATTGACCCGAGAAGTGCCCGGTCGTGACATTGCGCTCCAATTTGAGGAGCGCTTTTATGAGTACGGGTATTTCGAGTTCGGACATTGTCGCTCAATGGAGCCTGAGCTTCGCCGACATTGATTTCATCAATTCCAAACCGGCCGCGACGAGGCTCGGCTTAGCCTCGCAGTTGAAGTTTTTCAGCGCTCGCGGTTTCTTCGCTGACGATGGCACATTGATCCCGAACGAAGCTGCCGAATATCTGGCCGAGCAGATCGGCGTCCCAGCCGACGAACTGTCCAGCTATGATTTCGGCGGGAGAACAGCCCGTCGGCATTGCGCCGAGATTTTGCAGTATCTCGGCTTTGGCCGCATGACGCGACAGGACCGCGAAGCGCTTTCTTATTGGATTATCGGCGAGCTTTGCCCGTCCGGACAATCCGTCAGCGCCATGCTTGAGGCGGTGTTCCTCTGGTGCCGGGATCGCAAAATCTACGGTCCGTCTGCCAAGGAGCTTGAACGGCTTGTTCGTTCGCAGCGGCAACAATATCTCGACGGCTGGCTTCATGAGGTGAGCGCAGCGCTTCCGCCTGGGACTGTTGCAGCGATGGAAAGCTCCCTGGCTGACGCGGAAGGGCCGACAGGCTTCAATGCGATGAAAGCAGACGCGGGGCGAGCAACGCTCGACAACATTCTGGAGGTGACCGCTCGGCTTGCGTTCATCCGGAGCCTGAAACTCCCACGGAATATGCTTTCAGCGATCAACCCGGCGTGGATCGAGCATGTTGTCCGCCGCGTTTCCGGCGAAAAGGCGTCGGAGATGCGCCGCCACACGCAGACGCGCCAGCTCGCGCTTTATGCGGTGTATCTGATGGCGCGTGAAACGGCGATGACCGATGCAATGGTCGAACTGCTCGTGGAAACGGTGCACAAGATCGCAACACGGTCGAAACGGAAAGTGGTGGGCGACATCGCCAAGGATGTCGAACGGGTCTATGGCAAGGAACGGCTGCTTGTCGACATTGCCACCGCATCGATTGACGATCCGGACGGTCGCATCTGCGATGTCATCTTTCCGGTTGTCGGCAAGGAAAAGCTGGCGGCGATCATCAAGGAAAGCAGTGCCAAGGGTGCGCTTGACCGCCGCATCTATGCAGTCATGCGCAATTCATGGGCCAATCATTATCGCCGGATGCTACCAAGCCTGCTGTCCGTGCTGGAGTTCCGGTCGAACAATGCGGTTTGGCGACCGGTTTTGTCCGCCCTCGACTGGATCAGGGCGAAGCTGGATGATGGGTGCCGGTTCGTGCCGCAGAAGGATGTGCCGATAGACGGTGTGATCCCGGAAAAGTGGCGCAGTTCGGTCATCGATGGAAATGGTCGCATCAACCGCATCAGCTATGAACTCTGCGTCCTGACCCAATTGCGGGAATGCATCCGGTCCAAGGAAATCTGGGTTGTCGGCGCGGACCGCTACCGCAATCCCGATGATGATCTGCCGAAGGATTTTGCGGTTCGGCGTTCTTCCTATTATTCCCGGCTGAACCTGACGCAAAATGCCCGCGAGTTCGTGGGCTCGATTTGCAAGGAGCTGGAATCCGAACTGCTGCTCCTCAACGAAACAATCCCGCGAAACGAGAAAGTGCGCATCCTCTGGCGCGGCGAAAACCGGATATCGATCACGCCGTCCAAGCCAGCGCCGGAACCGAAGGGGCTGTCCGCCATCAAATCGGAGATTGGACAGCGCTGGCCGATGACGGGCCTACTGGATGTTTTGAAGGAAGCGGCGCTCGACACCGGGTTTCTCGATGCGTTCGAAACCTCGGCCTCCCGTGTCGCCCTTTCCAAGCCTGTTCTGGATCAACGACTGCTTCTTTGCCTCTATGGCCTCGGCACCAATGCCGGGCTGAAGCGGGTGGCCGGTGCCACCACCGATGCCAGCTATGAGGAACTTCTTCATGTGCATCGCCGCTTCATTCACGCGGGCGCTTTGCGGGAAGCCTGCGCTCGGGTTGCCAATGCCACGCTTGCAATTCGCAATGCAGCGGTCTGGGGTGACGCCGGAACGGGCTCTGTTGCAAAAATCGTGAAGCTTGAGCATGCTTGGCGGAGATTGGACGGACGGAACGATGACGGATTTCAAGTGGCGCCATTTCCAGGGTGATGTGATCCTGTGGGCGGTGCGCTGGTA
>NZ_JAROCY010000040.1 GCF_029436685.1 Novosphingobium cyanobacteriorum | reverse complement strand
TTGATCCACCCGACTTCGGCCGTTTGCGCGACGACAGACACCGCTCGGGGCGAAAAACGCTTGCCCAGCGAGCAAAATCAGGCGATCTTGAAGTCAAGCGGCAGGCCACTTGGGGAATGTCGGATCCAGAAGCTCTACACAAAGATCTGGACCGATGTGCTGAAGTAAGCGCGCCGAACGCCCCATGATCGGACGGTCGCGGCTGCGCGGCCGTCTTTTCGTCGTTTTCAAAAGGATGTTTCATGACTCTGTCCGATTATTGCCGCCACGATGCAACCGGCCTTGCCGATCTGGTCCGGCGCAAGGAAATTTCGCCCCGCGAACTGACCGCCCTTGCCCGCGCCGCCCATGAGAAGGTCGATCCGGCGATCAATGCCGTCGTCGAATTCTATGCCGACGCGGAAGACGTGACCGGGCCGAAGGAGGGCGCCTTTGCCGGCGTGCCTTTCCTGCGCAAGGATGTCGGGGCGAAGGAGGCGGGCCGGCTGCAGGAATATGGCAGCCGGCTGATGCAGGGCAATGTCGCGACCGAGGACAGCTATTACACCACCCGCGCCAAGGCCGCCGGCCTGCATTATGTCGGGCGCAGCGCCGTGCCGGAATTCGCCTTTGCCGGTTTTACCGAAACCCTGCTCGAAGGCATCACCTGCAATCCCTGGCATCCCGAACGCTCGGCCGGCGGCTCGTCCGGCGGCGCGGCGGCGGCGGTTGCCGCCGGCGTCGTGCCGATGGCGCATGCGTCGGACGGTGGCGGCTCGATCCGCATTCCAGCCGGCTGGTGCGGCCTGGTCGGGCTCAATCCGTCGCGCGGCCGCGTTTCCGGCGGGCCGGATCATCAGGATTCACTGTTTGGCCTCGCACGCGAATTCGTCGTCTGCCGCACGGTGCGCGACATGGCGGCGGCGCTCGATGTGTTCTCCGGGCCGGAGCCGGGCGATCCCTTCATTATTGCCCAGCCCGAGCGGCCCTATCGCGACGAATTGCAGCGCCCGACCGGCAAATTGCGCATCGGCATCGCCCGCACGGCCTGGGGCCGGGTGCCGATTGCGCCGGATGTGCTCGCCGTTCTCGACGAGACGGCAAAATTGCTGGCCGACATGGGTCACGAGATCGAGGAGATCGCCTCGCCGGTCAATCCGGAGGATATCATGGTCGGGGTCATGGGCGGCTTCAATCTCGGCCTTGCCGAAATGCCGGCGCTGGCAAAGATGCTCGGCCGGCCGCTCGATGCCACGACGATGGAGCCGGTGCTCTTGAAACTGACCGAGCAGACCCTGGCCATGTCGCCGGCCGAGATCGTCAATATTTTCGAGGTGATGCGCCGCATCCGCCATGCGGTGGCGATTGCCACGGCGCGATACGACATCCTGCTGACCCCGACGACGCCGGTGACGGCGCCGCCGCACGGCCTCTTCTCGACGACGCGCGAAGACCTGACGGCCGCCGATTTTTCCGAAGGCGATACAACGCTGTTCACCTTCCTCGGCACCTTCAACGCTACCGGCCAGCCCTCCGTCAGCCTGCCGCTCGGCATGAGCGCGGAGGGCATGCCGGTCGGCATCCAGGTCGTCGGCCGCTTCGCCGACGAGGCGACTTTGGTGCGCCTCGCCCGCGACCTCGAGGAAGCCCGCCCCTGGTTCGACCGCCTGCCGCCGATCCACGCCAGCCGGTGAAGATATCGGGGAGGGCATTGTCTTTGACCCCTTCTCCCCACACGGGGAGAAGGGTTTTGCGGACATCGCGTTATCCCAGCGCCGGCAGGAGTTCCTCGATACGAACGGGGAAACGCCGCACCCGCACGCCGGTCGCATGCCAGATGGCATTGGCGATGGCGCCAACGGTGCCGGTGATGCCGATTTCGCCGACGCCCTTGACGCCGATCGGATTGACGAAGGCATCCTCTTCCGGCACCAGGATCGCCTCCAGCGACGGGACGTCGGCATTGACGGGCACATGGTATTCGGCGAGATCCGCATTCATGATCCGACCGGTGCGACGGTCGGTCACCGCCTCCTCATGCAGCGCGAAGGAGGCACCCCAGATCATGCCGCCGTAATACTGGCTGCGCACCGTCAGCGGATTGATGATCCGCCCGGCGGCGAAGGCGCCGACGAGGCGCGTCGCGCGTATCTGCCCGAGATCGGGATCGATGGTCACCTCGGCAAACACCGCACCATGCGAATACATGGCATATGCGGCGGCGGCGGCCGGATCGCGCGCCGTCTTCGCCGTGCCGACCACCTCGCGCATTCCGGCGCGGGCGAGGATTGCGGCATAGGTTTCGCTGCGCCCTTCGTCGTCGCGACGATGCAGGCGGCCGTTTCGGGCGGCGATGCCGATATTGCCGGCGCCGTAAAGCGGCGATTCCGGATCGTTGACCGCCAATGCCGTCAGCGTGGCGATGGCGTCATGCCCCGCCTCGTGCAGCGCCTGGCCGGCGCTGGCGGTATGGCCGGAGCCGCCGGCAATGCCGCCATCCGGCAGGGTGGAAATGCCGGACCGGAATTCGACCTGGGCCGGATCGAGGCCGAGCGCTTCCGCCCCGATCTGGGCCAGCGCCGTCCAGGCACCCTGGCCCATATCGGCGCCGGCGGTCTCGATCAGGGCGCTGCCGTCGGCGCGCAAAGTCGCTCGTGCCGAGGCCGGGAAATGCGGGACAAAAGTGGAAATGCGGCGCAATGTTCGAGCCGCGCGCGTTTCATTTCCGATCGTGCCGATGGATCGTGCGTGCATCCGGGGCCAGCATCCACATTAGCCCATGCCGACACCGGCAATTGCCGAATCTGCGTGCCTCCTTGGCAATGCAATCCACGAACAATCGCATCGCGATCGTTTGGCGCGGCAGATCGGGAACCTTGCGCAAGCCTGAGCGTATTGGCGCCGGTTTGGCATGCATCCCTGCAGAAGGGTGGCAGCCTTGCCCGCAGTTTGCCAGCTTGCGAGGGGGCTACAATTACCGAAATCGGTTGCTTTGGTGCCAGTCACTCGACACTCGCAATACTCCGTGGATGCGTCGATGCGCGCGCCTGAGACGATGCGGGTGCGCTTGTGGTCGTCTTTGGGACTTCTTGCCGGCCTGGCGTTCTTTGCGGTCAGCAGCTTCATCTCCTATGCCAACATTCAATCGGTTCGTGATGCCGATGCGGCAGTGCGCGCAACGCATTCCATGCTGGTTGCGCTCGATCGCCTGTTTTCGACGGTGCAGGATGCCGAAACGGGCCAGCGCGGCTATGTGCTGACTGGCAAGGACAGCTACCTCCAACCTTACCGCCAGGCGGTGACCGGCGTGGGCGAGCGGCTGGAAGGTGTGCGCACGCTGACCGTGGATGATCCGGTGCAGGCCAACAACCTGGCCGACCTGCGCCCGCATGTGGAAGCAAAGCTGGCCGAACTGGCACAGACCGTGGAACTGCGCCGGACGCAGGGTTTCGCCCCGGCACTGGCCGCCGTTTCCACCGATGCCGGGCAGCAGGAGATGCAGGCCATCCGCCGGCAGATCGATGTGATGAAATCCGAGGAAGCGCGCCAGCGAGTGCTGCGGCTGGAAGAGATGGCGGCAGCATCGCGCGGAGCGGTGACCAGCAGCGTGATCGCCGGCCTGATCGGCGCAGGCCTGACCATCGCGATCTTCCTGCTGGTGCAGCGCAACGCCGCGATCAAGGCGCGACAGGATTGGCTGCGGGCGGGGCAACTGGGGCTGGCCGAGGCGGTTCGTGGTGACAAGGGCGTGGAGCAGATCGGCGAGGACGCGCTGACGTTCCTGTCAGGCTATCTCGGTTTTCAGGGCGCGGCCCTGTTCAAGGGCGATGGCGGCGTCTTCAAGCGGGTCGCTACGCTGGGCGTGCCCGGCGACGGCGATATGCCCGGAAGTTTCACCGTGGGTGACGGACTGCTGGGCCGCGTGGCCAGGCAGGGAGAGCCCTTGGTGATCGAGGACGTACCCGAGACCTATCTCACAATCGGATCGGCCTTTGGACGGGCGCAGCCGCGCCATCTGGTGATCGCGCCGACGACGGCGGACGGGCTGGTCAACGGAGTCATCGAACTCGGCTTCTTTGATGCGGTCCCTGCCCGCGCGCTGGAACTGCTGGCCGAGGTGGCAGACAGCCTGGGCATCGCGCTGCGCTCCGCGCGTTTCCGAACCCGGTTGCAGGATGCGCTGGAGGAAACGCAGCGACAGAAGGCGGAGCTGCAGGCGCAGAGCGAGGAACTGCGCGTCTCGAACGAAGAGCTGGAAGAACAGGGCCGCGCACTGAAGGAATCGCAGGCCCGGCTGGAACAGCAACAGGTGGAGCTGGAGCAGACCAACAGCGAGCTGGAGGAACAGGCGCAGACGCTGGAAATGCAGCGCGGCAAGCTGGAGCAATCGGCGGTCTCGCTTGAACGGAAGGCGCAGGAACTGGCGCAGGCGAGCCAGTACAAGTCAGACTTCCTCGCCAACATGAGCCACGAGCTGCGCACACCGCTCAATTCGCTGCTGATCCTGTCGAAGCTGCTGGGCGACAACCCGGACGGCAACCTTTCACCCGACCAGGTGAAGTTCGCGCGCACCATCGAATCCTCGGGCAACGACCTGCTCACGCTGATCAACGACATTCTCGACCTGTCGAAGATCGAGGCCGGCCACGTGAAGATCCAGTCCGAACCGCTGACGCTCCAGCGCCTGATGGGCGATCTGCGGCAGATCTTCGCCCCAGTGGCCGAACAGCGCGGGCTTGGGTTCGAAATGGTGATCCAGCCGGGTACGCCCGACTGCATAGAGACGGACCGCATGCGCATCGAACAGGTGCTGCGCAACCTGCTGTCCAACGCGTTCAAGTTTACCGAGCACGGCGTGGTGAGACTGGAAATTACGCCAGCAAGCGAAGGCCGGCTGGCGTTTGCGGTAAGCGACACCGGCATCGGCATTTCGCCCGAACAGCAGGAAACGATCTTCGGCGCGTTCCAGCAAGCTGATGGCGCGATCAGCCGCAAGTATGGCGGCACGGGGCTCGGCCTGTCCATATCGCGCGAACTGGCGCGGCTGCTCGGCGGCACGATCGGACTGGCGAGCACCCTGGGTGAAGGCAGCACGTTCACGCTGACAGTGCCCGAGATCTATGATGCCGCGGCAGTTGGCCCGATTTCGGCCCCGGCACTTGCGCCGCGCGCTGCCGAAGCCCTGCCCATGCCGCAGGAGGCCCCTCGCCTCGCCCTGCGCCACATTGCGGCGGCTGTCGCAGACGATCGCGACATGCTCGACCGCACCCGGCGCCTGTTGCTGGTGGTGGAAGACGATGCGCCCTTCGCCCAGATCGTCTGCGATCTTTCGCACGAGATGGACTTCCAGTGCATCATCGCCAGCAGTGCCGAGGAAGCCATCCACCTGGCAGGCGAGCACCGGCCCAGCGCCATCGTGCTGGACCTTGGCCTGCCCGACCAATCCGGGCTGACCGTGCTCGATCGGCTGAAGCACGATGACCAGACCCGCCACATCCCGATCCACGTGATATCGGCCAGCGACCATGCGCAGACCGCGCTGGCGCTGGGTGCGGTCGGCTATCACGTCAAGCCGATCCGCCGCGATGACCTGGCCGAAGTGCTCGGGCGGCTGCAGGACCAGCTGGCCACGCGGATGCGCCGCGTGCTGATCGTGGAGGACGATCCGGTGCAGCGCGACGCGGTCAGCCGCTTGCTGCTGACCGGCGATGTCGAGACGGTGGGCGCCGGCACTGCCGCCGAATGCCTTGAGCAGCTGGACAAGCAGACTTTCGACTGCATGGTGCTTGACCTGACGCTGCCCGACAGTTCTGGCATGGACCTGCTCGAAACGCTCAGCCGCAACGAGGAAAAAAGCTTCCCGCCGGTGATCGTCTATACCGGGCGCGAACTGTCGGCAGACGAAGAGCAGCGCCTGCGGCGCTTTTCCAGCTCGATCATCATCAAGGGCGCCAAGTCGCCCGAGCGACTGCTCGACGAGGTGACCCTGTTCCTGCACCAGGTCGTGGCCGATCTGCCGGCAGAGCAGCAACGCATGCTGCAGAAGGCCCGCTTCCGCGATGCCGCGCTGGAAGGCCGGCGTATCCTGATCGTGGAGGACGATGTCCGCAATGTCTATTCGCTGACCAGCGTGCTGGAACCGCGCGGCGCGAAGATCGCAATCGCGCGCAATGGACGCGAGGCGATCGACGCGCTTGACGCCAGCGCCGGCAATCCCGCCGAGGCGGTCGACCTCGTGCTGATGGACGTGATGATGCCGGTGATGGACGGACTTTCCGCCGCCCGCGAAATCCGCCGCGATCCGCGCTGGAAGGACCTGCCGATCGTGATGCTCACGGCCAAGGCGATGCCCGATGACCAGGAAAAATGCCTGGCCGCCGGGGCGAACGACTACATGGCCAAGCCGATCGACGTCGACAAGCTGCTCAGCCTTGTCCGCGTGTGGATGCCGCGGTGATCACATGATGGCGGGTGACAACATCGAGGATATCGAGATCCAGCTGTTTCTCGAGGCGCTGCATCGGCGCTATCACTATGACTTCCGCAAGTATGCCCAGGCATCGATCAAGCGGCGGCTGGTGCAGGCGCGCACGCAGCTGGGGTACACCAGCCTTTCGGCGATGCAGGAGGCGGTGCTGCATGATGAAACCGTTCTGCCGCGCTTGCTCAACTACCTGACCGTGCAGGTCAGCGAGATGTTCCGCGATCCCTCCTATTTCCGTGCCCTGCGGGAAAAGGTGCTGCCGCATCTCGCCACCTATCCCTCGCTGAAGGTCTGGGTGGCCGGGTGCAGCCGGGGGGAGGAACTCTACTCGCTGGCGATCCTGTTCCGCGAGGAGGGGCTGTATGACCGCACGCTGTTCTATGCCACCGACATCAACCCCGATGCGCTCGATGCGGCCGAACGGGCGGTCTACCCGCTCGACCTGATCCGCACCTATACCGAAAACCACCAGAAGTCCGGCGGGCGTTCCTCGCTTTCGGATTACTATCGTGCCGCGCACGGCGGGGCGATCTTCGACAAGACGCTGCGCGAACGCGTGGTGTTTTCCGATCACAGCCTGGTCACGGATTCGGTCTTCGGCGAGATGCAGCTCGTTTCGTGCCGCAACGTGCTGATCTATTTCGATCGCGATCTTCAGGACCGGGCGATCGGGCTGTTCCGGGATTCGCTGGCGCGCAAGGGCTTCCTCGGCCTCGGGTCGAAGGAAAGCCTGCGCTTCACCCGCCACGCCGCATCGTTTGCACCCTTCGTGCCGGCGGAGAAGATTTACCAGAGGGCAGAGGCATGAACGATGGCGGAATCACCGCGGTGGCCATCGGCGCTTCGGCCGGAGCGGTCCAGGCGCTGCTGCACATCCTGCCGCCGCTGCCCGCCAGCCTGCCGGTGCCGGTGCTGATCGTGGTCCACGTGCCGGCCGATCGCGGCAACGCGCTGGTCTCGCTGTTCGAAGCGCGCTGCGACATCGTGGTCAAGGAGGCGGAGGACAAGGAACCGGCCGCCCCCGGCACCGTCTACTTCGCTCCTTCTGACTATCACCTGCTGGTGGAACGGGATGGCACCCTTGCCCTTTCGGCCGACGAGCCGGTCAACTACAGCCGCCCGGCGATCGACGTGCTGCTTGAAAGCGCCGCCGACGCGTTTGGCGGGGGACTGGTCGGCATAGTCCTGACCGGCGCCAACCACGATGGCGCCGAAGGCCTGCGCGCGGTGGCGGCGGCGGGCGGGATCGCCATCGTTCAGGACCCGGCCAGCGCCATGTCTGGCGCCATGCCCGCCGCCGCGCTGGCCCGCTGCCCCGATGCGCGCGTTGAGACGCTGGACGGGATCACCGCCTTCCTGGTCAACCTGGTGCCGGCATGACCGCCGAACCGATCCATTGCCTGTTGGTGGACGACCTGCCCGAGAACCTGCTGGCGCTGGAAGCCCTGCTCCAGCGCAAGGGGTTGGTCTGCCACAAGGCGACCAGTGGCGAGGAAGCGCTAGAACTGCTGCTTGTGCAGGACATGGCGCTGGCGCTGCTCGACGTGCAGATGCCCGGCATGGACGGGTTCCAATTGGCCGAGTTCATGCGCGGGGCCGAACGCACCCGCCATATCCCGATCATCTTCCTGACCGCGGGCAGCGCCGACCATCAGCGCCGCTTCCGCGGCTATGAGGCGGGCGCGGTCGATTTCCTGCAGAAGCCGATCGAGGCGGACATCCTGCGGTCCAAGGCCGCGGTGTTCTTCGATCTTTACGCCCAGCGCCGGCGGATCATCCGCCAGCGCGACGAGCTCGATACGCTCACCGCAGCGCTGAAATCCGCAGACCAGCACAAGAACCGCTTTCTCGCCATCCTCGGCCATGAACTGCGCAATCCGGTGGCGGCGCTGAACGCTGGCCTTAACCTGCTGGACAGGCGCAGCGAAGGGCCGGCCGGTGCTGTCGTCCGCGGGCAGATGCAGCGAAGCCTCAATCACCTGACGCGGCTGGTGGAAGACCTGCTGAACATCGCCCGCATCAACGAGGGCAAGATATCGCTGTCGAAGAAACCCTTCGTGCTGCAGGACGCCCTTGGATACGCGATGGAGTCCTGCCAGGGTGTACTAGAAGCGGATGGCCACACGCTCGTGGCCGAAATCGCGCCAGAGCCGATCTGGCTTTTTGGCGATGAAGTGCGGATCGCCCAAGCCGTGATCAATCTCATCACCAACGCCGCCAAATATACGCCGGATCCGGGAACGATCCACCTTTCCGCCAGCCGCACGAACGATACGGCATGGATCGAAATCACCGACACTGGCATTGGTATCCCGCCCGAGGCGCAGGACGGCATCTTCGAACTGTTCGCACAGATCGATGGCACTTCCCGCGCCGCCCGCGATGGTCTGGGCATTGGCCTCGCGCTCGTGCGACAGCTTGTCGGGCTCCACTCCGGCGATGTTATCCTGGTCCAAAGCGCGCCGGGCGCTGGCAGCACCTTCCGCATTGAACTTCCACTCGCCCCACCCGACGCCTGATAAGTCCTGATCCGGCGCCTTCAGTCCACTCTTGCTGTCCGTCCAAAGCGAACCGCTCTCCACTTGGCGGAGTTGCCGCTACAGCATCGAAACTTCAGGCCACAAGCGACTGCCACTCGACCAGCGCGGCCGAGCGACGAAGCTTGAAGGTTTGTCGGTCGACGAGGTGGCGTTCCTGCGAGAAGTGATTGTGGATGGAGGCATGGACCGAGGCGAATTTCTGCAGCGACTTCATCTGCCGAAACCGCAGCATTGCACGCTCTCTTCGTCGAAACGGCAGGTGTGAGTTTTCCGCACGGTTGTTCAGATACCTGCCGACCTCGCGCCGCCCCTCATTTCCCAGTTCCCGCATCGCTGCGGGATAGGAACGCAGCCCGTCGGTGACAATGGCCTCAGCCTTTCCGTGTCGCTTCAACGCCTTCTTCATGAAGGTCAAAGCTGCGAATTTGTCCCGTTTCCTGGTAACAAAGCTTTCCAGCACCTCGCCTTCATGGTCGACAGCACGCCAGAGATAAACCATCTCGCCATTCAGTTTGACGTACATCTCATCGAGGTGCCATCGCCAATGCCTGAAGCCCGCCATCCGGTTAACCCGCTGCCTGCGGATATCGGCAGCAAACATCGGCCCGAACCTGTTCCACCACAACCGCACCGTCTCATGGCAGATGTCGATCCCTCGCTCGAACAGAAGGTCTTCCACGTTCCGCAACGACAACGGGAATCGCACATACATCAGCACCGCGAGGCGGATAATCTCGGGGGACGAGTTGAAGTAGCGGAACGGGTTGACTGACCGGGTCATCCGCGCCAGCTAGCACGACCCTGCCCCGCCTGCCAGTTTGCTTTGACAGGACCCGACCACGCTCAACCAAGTTTCCCATGCAATACTTTGCCCTCCGAACTCTCAGGACACCTTAAGAGTCATCAGGGTGCGACTGCAACCGCAGGATAGAAAAATGCAAGGAATTTCAAAAAAACGAAAAATATCAATCAATGAAAGTAAAGCTGTATGAAATTTGCGATCATACCGCTTCAGGAAGTAAAGTATGGCATTCCGAGAAAAAAGCCAGAGCTCGCAGATGGTAAGCAAGGCCCACATGGTGGATGCTGATATTATGACCTGATTGCTTTTGCCAAAATGTTGCCAGGTGTGGACATTCTGGTAAGTTGGAAGCCACAAAGTTCAGCATGTCCTTCCCGCCCGTACTTGATCTCTCATGCTCTGCAATCGTCCATTGCACCGGGACACGGACGTCGCGCATCAGGGGAGGGAGAACATCCGGCGCGTTTGCGGCATTCCGGACCTCCGCCAGTGGAGCAACGTTCTTGCCATCGACCAAAGCCGCCAAAGCAGGGTCAAAGCTGTCGTCGGGGCCGTAGAACATCTCACGCAATCTTTCCGGTGAGGGTGGTGCCGACGTGCCGATGCTCCCCGCATCTCCTTCGAGGGACAAAGCCAGTTGCTTCCGCATATCGGGGGGATAGTGTAGCGGGACGCCGGACACATCTATCCCGCTCAGCCGGGCGCCACGATCGTCGGCCGCCATCATGACGGCCAATATTCCGCCCATGGAATGACCGACGAGGTAGACTGGCCGGTCGTCGTTTATGCTGTCCAGCAAAGCGAAAAGGATGTCGGCCTGCTGCTCCAGCGTGAAGCCACCGGGCGAGACGCCGGACGATGCTCCGTAACCGGGGCGGTCCAGCGCCAGCACGTCAAAGCCGAGCCCGGCCCCCAGCCGCAACAGCGATCCGTCATACTGGTCGCCCACATGCCAGTAATTCGCGTCATATCCCCCCCCGTGAAGGGCGATGACAAGGGTGTCGGCATGCTTGTCCCCCATCCGCAGGCCGGACAGGGAAATATCCCCGACTTTCAGGGTGACTGGCTTGGGCGACATGTTGCGTGACATGCTCAATCTGTACTCCGTGTGTTGAGTAGCGCTGAGAATTGACCCAAGAGGGGCAGAAATTATCACTGAGAATTGACCCGGGTGGGTGTTGGATAAGTGCAGCCCACGAGGGGCGTGGTCAAGAGTTGGGTTTATCCCTTTCTTGATTTGGGTGCGGCGGAGCTGGCCCTGAAGCGGAAGCTGTCATTGCCTGTTTCGAGGATGTGGCAATGATGGGTGAGGCGATCGAGCAAGGCTGTGGTCATCTTGGCATCGCCGAAGACGCCGGACCATTCGCTGAAGCTGAGGTTGGCTGTAATCACGACACTGGTGCGCTCGTAGAGTTTGCTGAGCAGATGGAACAGCAGGGCGCCACCTGACGGGCTGAACGGCAGATATCCCAGTTCATCCAGGATGACGAGATCGAGCTTGAGCAGCCGCTCGGCAATCTGGCCAGCCCTGTTGGCCGCCTTTTCCTGTTCAAGCGCATTGACCAGATCGACAGTGGCAAAGAACCGCACAGTCCTCGCTCCAGTCGAACTGGAAGGCCTCACCGGGCTGGAATACCAGCGGGACGAATGTCCCGCGTCCGCTGGTCTGCTGTTCATATTGGCGACTGCGCTTCCAGTCCCGCGCAAACGCCGCCACTCGAGTATACGAACCGTCAAAGCCGAGTGCGACGAGATCGGCGTAAAGCTGCTTGGCTGTCCGCTTCTGTTTGCGCGACTTGCCAGCCTCCACCCGCAGCCACCCCGTCAACTGCTCAGCAAAGGGGGCCAGCTTGCTTGGTCTATCAGGAACCTGGAATACCGGCTCCACCGCGTCGGCGCGAAGATATCTGCGGATCGTGTTGCGCGATAATCCCGTTCGCCGCTTGATCTCGCGAATGGGTATGCCTTGCCGAAAGTGCCAGCGGCGGATCACACTGAGTAAGTCCATGTCGATCACTCCGATGCCTCCCGACTGTCAGCCGGGGGCGAGGAAAGCATGGGTCAATTCTCAGTGATAATTTCTGCCCCTCTTGGGGCAATTCTCAGCGCTACTCAACAGGCTTTCCTCAGTTGACGGCTGGCTATCACTTGCAACATCCGCTTTCCATCGCAATTTTGGTCGCAGTCGGCTACCTCTCGAAGGCGGTAAGTCGCAAATCAAATCTGACGGGCGGAAATGCCCAGTTTTCCAGCGTTTCAGTCATATCCAAATCACAAGTCATTTTTGACTGAGAAGCTGCCACCTCTCGAAACCCGCACCACTCCGCCATTTCCAGCCGCGATTTGTCGCGTACGGTGTGCGCGAAGTTGTTCCCTATTTGGACCGATGTGATCGACCACTTCCCCGCCCGATTACCGATGACAAAGGCCTTGGTTTCACGTGGATTTTGTAGCCGATCCGGCGCGTGATGGATAGGCCGCGTGAGTTCGAAAACTCGGACAGAATTGACCTATTTGTAGCAGATAGCCATCAAGACTGTGCAATTCGCCGAACCTCGTGCCGGTGGAAGAAATGCAAACTTTGGGAACCCATTCGAGGCTATGAACCGATCGTTGGCAATCGACATCAAGAAGGGCACTTGGCCGCGCAAGGGATCGTTGCCAACGTTTCCGAGCACCTTCCATAGCGGTGTTCAGACCGTTGATATTCATGTGCCATCAGCACTGCTGATGATCGGATTCTTGACGACGCCCATAGCTACAACTGGGGTGTCATTGAGCGAATTCTGGGCTTGGGTGCGTTATCTCGCGGCAATCTCAGCAGACCCTGATTTGCGACTGACGCAGAGCTTCGCGGATCTGGACGCTCACCAGAAGACAATCCTCAGTGACGATTTCGGGATGGGCCTTCCAATGCTCTGGCTCAACGACAAACTGCAGTTCGATAGGATTGTCGACGGTCGATATTTCATGCAACGTTTTGCTGCATCAACGGGCGCTACGCAGCATCGCGCGGCCAAGCGCGGCCCGAACAAAACGCCGGATTTCGTTGCCCGTGATTTGTCCGGCGTCTGGCATGTAGTGGAGTGCAAGGGAACGCAATCGGGCGTTGGGTACAGTAGCAATCAACTCGGAGGAAAAGGGCCACCGCCAGTCGGCGGAGTGGCGCAAAAGCTGTCGATAATCTTCCCGCCAGGGCATACCGGCCAGCGTCTTGTATGCGGCTTGTCAATCGGAGTTGATGGCCGCGAAAAGAGCAAGCTGACGATCATTGATCCGGAGCCTGACGAGCCTTTGACCGTACGGTCGGATCAGATCAGTAACGCAGACGATGCAGCTACACGAGGGATGATCGCAAAGGCATTGAGACTGGCGGGATTCGAGGCAACAGCAGAAGTAACCGCAGCGCCGTTGGGCTTTTCAGTCACCGCCGTCCGACGAAAAACAAAGAAGGCCGAGAAACGACGGGAGGCTATCGTAGCAGAGCGAGATGCGCGTGCGCGTGCTGAACTTGGGCAGGCAGAGGCGCTGCGGACAAAGTTCGACGACGGTTATCTGGGCCGTGAGCTCAACATCGACTTGCCAAGGCCTCTCCCCCTCGGCTCGAAGCCCGTCAGCCGGGTCGTAGTTCGCCAAGGTGTGAAGCAAGATGCAATTTCTGAACTGCGTGAGCAGCCAACGGTTGCGGAGCCGACATATGACGACTCCGCCCGATGGCTTAAGGAGGTTGGACCGATAGAAATCCAGAAGGACGGTCAGTTTTCAAGCTTCACCATCGGCGGATTTTTTCGTTCAGAATTGATGCTTGAATAGTCCAGCGAGCCACCGCATAGCTTATTGCATCAGTTGTATTTTTCCGTCGCCTTGAGGAGCTTCCTCAATTGCGGATTTGCCTGCCAGGGGAAGCAAGGCCGAAATGATAATATCGAGACAAGCCTATTTGCTCGCCACCCTCATTGTCTTGGCGGGGTGTAGCGATTCGGGGGCGCAAGCTGCCGATGCCGAACGTGGCGGGACGGATGCACCTACCGCTTCCGATGTGATGTTGCCAACGGATGCGACCGAGAGGGTGCTATTTGAGCAACTGAGTTGCCGTCACCCAGCTCAGGCAGGGGTCGTCATTTCCGCGATGCTACACAGTCACACGGTCGCCAATACGAATGACGGTGGTGACGGCATCCGCCTTTTCGTCCCCGTCAA
>NZ_JAROCY010000004.1:229410-308711 GCF_029436685.1 Novosphingobium cyanobacteriorum | reverse complement strand
TCGTTCCCCGCCCCATCGCCTGGGTCAGTTCCCGATCCCGCGACGGGGTGGACAACCTTGCCCCGTTCAGCTTCTTCAACGCCATGGGCAACACCCCGCCTGTCCTTGCCATCGGCATGGTGCGGGCACCGGCCGGCGGGCTGAAGGACACCCCCGCCAACATCCGCGAAACGGGCGAATTTGTCGTGAACCTCGTGTCCGAGCCCCTCGCAGAAGCCATGAACTCCACATCCGGCGACTACCCGCCCGACGTGGACGAAGCCCGCCTGGCGCACGTCGCCATGACGCCATCAACTGCCGTCAACCCGCTGCGCGTAGCCAAAGCACCCGCAGCCTTCGAATGCCGCGCAACCAACTACATCGAAACCGGCCCGAACCAGGTCCTCGTCACAGGCGAAATCCTCGTCACACACATCGACGACCGCTTCATCACAAACCCCGACAAGATCGAAATCGATATCGAAGCCATGAACCTCATTGCCAGACTCCACGGCAGAGGATGGTACGGCAGACAGACCGACATGTTCGAAATGATCAGGCCGAGAGTGTAACAAGCCTCTCGAGCCACAACTCCGACCTGAACTTCTGGAGATTTGCTCAGGATCGATCGGAAAGGCCAGTCCATTCGAACCATTCGGCGTAAGGATGGCATATCGCCACGACCGCCGGCCGACCTGAACCGGCTTGTCCATTCCACTGGCTGACCGTTAGTTCGACAGCGGTGCGGTCTGCATTCCATTCAAGGCCGACACGCACCAGCGGTGCCGCGACCGAAGCCGATCGCCCCGCTTCCGCAAGGGCCCGGTCGATCATCATGTGTTCTGCTTCTGGCAGGTACTGCATGACCATCGAATGGAACACCACGCGCCTTTCGCCCGGTGATTGTGGCAGGGCGAGCTGGCGTACCAGCCATTCGCCGGCACGTCCCTTTTCCACCGATGGCGAATGGACCCGGGCAAGCGCGATCGCCGCGCGCAGCCGTTCGGTACGCTCGATCTCGCCCGGCCAGATATAGGCATGGAGGCGTTCGCTATCCGCGTCGTTCCGCACGTCGAGAGGGTTCAGATCGACGCCAATCGCACTGGTGATGTGGGGCCGTCCGCCAAGTGGCAACCGACCAGCCCAGCTCGGCGCAATGCATACTTCACTGGCGGAGTCGCCAGCGCGCTGCGCCCCCAGGCGAATATTGTAGCGCTCCAGATTAAGATTCAACCCTGCGCTCGATCCCAGTTCGAGCAGGCAGGTCCGCATCTGCGCGCGGGCATCGAGTTCCATCAACACCGCAGCGAGACCCGCGACCCGGGCGACCTCGTTGGTCTGTGTGGGGCCTGCCATCCATGTCAGCAGATCAGCTTCGCCATCATGAAGCGCCAAGGACAGGGTTATATCGAGCAGGAGCGGTTCAGGAACCCAACCAGTGCGCGCATCGCGGTAGATGGCCGCCAGGCCCGGATGCCGTCCTGACCGCGCCATTGCATGAAGCCCGGCGTTAAGACGGAAGATCACTCCGGCTTTGGCCAGGTCGCCCGGCCATGTCTCAACCGCCCGGGCTAGCGAAGGGGCCTGAGGCAGGACCCGCGCCACGCTCTCGAGAAGCGCCGCGACGAAGAACTTGCCAAAGCGGCGCGCCTTGGCGGCTTCAATGCCAAGTTGTGCAATCGCGCGCCCCGAAACCGGCGCTTCGAGGCAATCCGGCTGATGCACGGGGTCAGCAGTGGCAGCGATCAGCAAGGCTTTGTTCTTTCAGAATATCGGCAATCTTGTGCCGCCACCCGGATGTAGGTCAACATCCTCAACACCAGCAAAAATGCACCCATCGGTTTTCCCTTATGCCGACGTTGCCAAGCAATCTTTGGCCGCATTTTCAGACGTATCATTACGTAACCACGTTCTCGGCACGGATTAATCCGCTCCGGACTAACAGGGCAGGATGTCGATGCACCAAATCTCACTTGCGATGCGCAGGCGGCCCTTGCTTGCCGACAACGCTCTCGCCCTCGGCTTGGAAAGGCCAGCCTGTGCCGGCGGGGCTGTTGAACGCGACGCAGGCAATGCCTCAAGGTGCCTCGACCGACAATCCGACAGGCGGCCAGATCAACGCCTTCCACACCGATTGCCCCCTCATCACCGGCTCGCCTCGTGTCTCGATCCGGTGCCCTTGGCGGTCCGCCCCATGACCAAGCCAAAGTCAACGTCATTCAAGGATTCCGAACCGTGTTCGATCGCATGAACATCCCCCGCCGCCTCGGCCTCTCCTTTGTTGCGCTGAACGTCACCGCGGCGTTGATGATGGTCGTTTTCGGCGTCAGCCTGGCGATGGTATCGAATGTCTCGGCCCGAAATACCGAGAGCCAGGCCGTTCTGGCCGATACGCTGACGCTGGAAACAGCGCTGCTGCGGCAGAACAGCCAGTTGCGCGGTTTCCTGGTGACGGCTGACGAAAGCTATCTCAAATCCTATTACGAAGGCCGTGACGATTACGACAAGACGTCCGCCGCGCTCGAGGCTCGGCTTACCGAGCCGGAACTTCAGGATCTGGTCCGCCAGTCGCGTGTCGAAACGATCAAATGGCGGGAGAACTGGGGCGACAAGTATGTGGCCGTGGTCAAGTCGGGCCAACGCGACGCCGCGCAGGAAGCCGTTCGCGCAGCAGGCAAGGCCGTACTGGTAAGCGCAGCTGTGCTGCCGCTGCGCGCTGTGAAGGACGCCAAGACAAAGGAAATCACCTTGGAAACGGCGCGCCAGGAAAGCGCGATCCTGTTCGCCTGGATCGCACTGGCCGTCGGAGGCGCTACACTCATCGGGCTGGCACTCGTGCTTTCGCGCCGCCTGTCGCACTCGATCGCCGTTCCGCTATCGGAATTGACCGGCACGATGACTGCCCTGGCTGATGGCCAGAACGATGCGCCCATTCCTGGCACCAATCGCGTCGACGAACTGGGTGACATGGCTCGCGCCGTCCTGATCTTCCGCGATGCCGCGCTCGACCGTGCAAGGGCGGTGGCTGATCGCGAACGTGCAATGGCCCAGATCGGCGAGCGCTTGTCCGCTGTGGCACAGGCTGACCTTTCGGTGCGCATCACCGGTGTTCCGCCCGCTTTCCAGACAGTGGCGGACGATTTCAATGAAGCGATGGAGCGCCTCTGCCAGGCCATGGGTCTGGTGCAGGACAGCATCGTCGCGATCAGGCTCACATCATCCGAGATCCAGCAGGCAACCACAGACCTTGCCACACGTAGCGAGCAGCAGGCCGCGAGCCTTCAGGCATCGTCCAGCGCCATGGATCACCTGACGACGCAGATCGAGGACTATGCCAAGATCGCCGCCGAAGTCAGCGGTTCGATGGTCGAGGCACGTGACGAGGCGGAGACCGGCGGCAAGGTTGTCGGAAAGGCAATCGAGGCGATGGACAATGTCGAACGCGCAAGTGCCGAAATTTCCGAGATCACCACGATGATCGACGGCATCGCTTTCCAGACCAATCTGCTGGCTCTGAACGCCGGCGTCGAAGCAGCGCGGGCCGGGGAAGCGGGCAAGGGCTTTGCGGTCGTTGCATCCGAAGTACGTGCGCTTGCCCTGCGGGCAACCGAAGCAGCCAACGCCATCAAGCAGCGGGTTGAAGCGGTGACAAGCCACGTGCGTTCGGGCGTTTCGCTGGTCAACGAAACCGGTTCCGCACTGGAGACGATCATCAACCGGGTCAGCATGGTCACCACATCGATATCGACCATCGCCGAAACGGCGGGCGAGCAGAGCATCGCTCTGCGCAAGATCAATGGCGCAATTGGCGCGATGGACCAGATGACCCAGCAGAATGCGGCAATGGTCGAGGAAACCAACGCTGCCACCAAGAATCTGACCCAGGAAGCCGGCCAGCTATACAATGCCTTCAGCAGTTTCCGCATCGGTCGCGAAGAGCGCCGCACGCTCGCGCCTGTGCCGTCGCCGGTGCAGACAGCGCCAAAGCCCAGATCCGCAGCGCCTGCGCCGTCGATTCCGATGGTGAGCGGCAATCTCGCGATAGACAGCGACTGGTCGGAGTTCTGAGATACACCTGCTGAACGGCGCGCACTTCGCCTGCGCACCGTTCAGCCGAACCAACGCGTGCATCACTGCCCTGTAAAAGCGCTTGGCGAGCTACGCTCACACCCTGAAATGACCTGGCGCCCGCTATCATCGCCTCAAGGCGATAATGGCGGGCGTTGTGATGCATGGGCCTTAGGCCGGGTGGCCCTCCTCTCATCCACGCTCTCACAACCCGCACTTCGGCCGTCCACGTTGTGTCCTGCTCCCAGGCCCGGGATTGGTTGGCGGGGCGCTAAAGCCAGATGACACAAGGCCGCGTCGCCGGATTGCGACAGGAGGTGTCTCGGCCAAGAGCCCCCGTTGGTGTGATGCGCGATCCTCCGAGGGCGCGTTGTGGGCCGAAGGCCAGCAGATCGCCGCAAGCAAGGTCACGGCCCCGGCCGCCGGACTTTGCCGGAGCCCTGGCAGGGGTGAACAATCTCGCCGCTGCGGTTCCAGCGTTGACGCGTTCGGGCAGGAGCAGAACGGCAAGCCAAGTTGTGGCGGTTACTCACGGTTTGCACGCCACGGCAGTCGCGTGGCCACGGTGCCGGCGAACCACAAACTGCTGCGGGCCCGCGCTTGGAACAGCGACAATGGATGCCGTGGCACCTGCCATCGCGGCCGCCATTGGGTGGCCAGGCTGGTGAGCGGTGGTGGACGCCGCGCCACCGGAAGGGCAGCTGGCGCACGCATCTGACACACAAAGACCGCGCAAGGCACCAGGATCTGCCCGGTGCCTTGCGCGGTCCCCCGCCCCGGTGGGCGGCTACGCTGGTCTCAAGAACTGAAGTTGATCATGTCCGGCAGGGGGCCTGCGGCACGCGCACGGGGGCGTGGCCACAGGCCCTGTCAGGTTCAGAAGAACAATCGGACGGAAGCCGTGGCACGGCGCCCGGCAAGGGTTGAGCCCACGGTTATGCCGGTGGCCGGCATTGTCCCGTCAAGTACGTTGACCACGGCCAGCTTGTCGAACAGGTTGCTGGCATTGAGGCCGAGTTCGAGCCGATCGACCGGACGCACGCGGACGAACAAGCCGACTGTAGTGTAACCGGGAAGGCGCAGGAGGTTCACGTCCTGCGCATAGCTGCCGGTGGTGCCGACGATGCTTGCGCCAACCGAGAAGAGCTCACTGTCATAAGCCGGAGTGAGCTGGAAGATCAGCGACGGCTGGTGGCGGGCGGTCTTGCCGACGAGTCCTACCTCACCCGGAGCAGCCGTAATCTCGGCGTGGGTCAGCGTGGCACCCGAACTCAGGCTCCACGGACCGTGGCGGAAGTTCGCCTCGAACTCGGCACCATAGGCTTTGTAGGATCGCTGAACGAGAATGTAAGAGCTCTGCGTACCAGTGGTGATCAACTGATTGTTGGATTCGCTGGTCCTGGCAAGGAAACCGGTAGCATTGAAGGTAATGCCCGGACGGCGGAACTTGAAGCCGGCCTCGGCTTGGCGCACATGATCCGTCCCTACCACCGGGTCGGCCAACTGGCCCGTCACCTTGTTGATCGCACTATCCGTCAGTATCCGGTCCGCTCCGTTGCGCGCGCCCTTGCTATAGCGGGCGAAGACCGAAAAATCCTCCATGACGCGCCAGTTCACGCCCACAGACCATGACAGGCTGTGCACTGAATAGTGAACCAGATCGGGCACCCCGGCTGGGATGAAAGTCACCACCGTCTCAGCAAACGAGGACGGGACACCGTTGCCATCGATGTCAACGAAGCGCGTGTCGCCGGCTCCATCAGCGCGCGCACTTCCGCGCACCCGATCAGTGTTGTAACGCACCGAACCACCGATCGAGACGGAACCCGACTTGTAGTTGAACGAGCCATAAGGGGCCAGAACGGTGTGGCCCACGTTGAAATCCAGCAACGCACCAGCCGGACCAAGCGCGTTGAATGCGAAGGTCCCATCCTGGCTGATCGGAAAGCCGCCGTTGATCAGGTTCACAAGTCCTGAATTGCCATTGCCGGCAACGTTTTGGACCAGCGCCGATATCGAACGTTCGAGCCCAATGTTCTGCCGCGCGGCATAGAGCCCTCCGGTCAGAGTCAGTTCACCCCCGCCGGTCTGGTATACCCGGCTTGCGCGCAGATCGTTCACGGTGAGGTCCACGTCGTGGAAATCGACCGCCGCATTGATTGTCAGCGCCAGAATGTCCGTGGGGGCAACGGCCTGCCCAGCATTTGGTCCGCTGAAATAGGTTGCGGAAGCTGTTGCCCCGCCACCGAATACCGGCACAAAGAATGCAGCTGGCATTGCGAGCAGCGGCACTGCCTGCCCGCCCTTGGCACTGTTGCGGGAATGGCGGAAGCGATCGGAAACGGTCCAGCCACCAATTTCGAACTGGCTTTCCAGTCCCAACGCCAATGATTTTATGCGCATGCGATCGCGAAAATCTTGGCTGATGATGGTGTTGTTGGGACCGAACAATTGCGTGCGGCCGATATAACGCGAATAGAGGGAATCGTTCTTGGCTGAGAAGCCGGGAAGATCGCCATAACGCGGATCGGCATCCGTGCCGGTGACCGCCAGCGGAACATTGCCGAGCGGAGGCAGGATTTCGTCATCAAGCACCTTGGCCGAAAACCGGATATAGCCGTTGGCAAGCTGGCGCGTGATGTTGAACTTCACCTGTCCACCACGGAAACCATCAAAGCCGATGCTGCGCGATCCCTCGCCCACCCGATAGAAGCCGCCAATGTGGAAGCGCCAATCGGCGTTGATATGGCCGCCATAATCGGCATCGATGCGCTTTACGCCTCGGTCGAGCCCGGAACTCGCCATGATCGAGCCGCCTTCGACATCGCCGGTCTTGGATATGAAGTTGACCACCCCGCCCGGCGCATCGGATGCGAACGTCGAAGCGGACCCGCCGCGGATCGATTCCACGCTGGCAAGGTTCAGGTCATTGCGAAGGAACATGTCGACCTGGAGCCCGGTCAAATCGCCGAACTGCAGCACTGGCAGGCCGTCTTCCTGCAGCTGCAGATACTTCGCGCCGTCGCCCACCAGAGGCAGACCGCGGATGGTATAGCTGTTACCCGTCTCGTTGACGTCGACTTCGGCGCGGATACCCGGCAGAGTCCGCATGACCTCGGCAATGTTGCCCGGGCCAAGGCGGCGGATGTCGGGCTCCTTAACAACGCTTGTCGAAGTGGCAGAATTCAGCGGGTCGCGCGCCTTGGCCACGCCGGTGCTGATCGTGGCGTTATCGTCATGTTCCAAGCTTGCCTCCCAGGCCGTCTTGGCCGGGCCACTGGAAGGTGTCGTACCTTGCGCAAGCGCCGGCACAGCTGGGAACAGAAGGCAGGCAACCATTGCATGCCGGGAAATCATACGGATCATGTTCGTCCAATCCCTCATTTTAGTGCGCCGGGGACTACGGGGGGGACGTTCCGATCTCTGAAAGCTGGAGATAGGGTTTAGCGCGTAAAATTGATGAAGAGCGGAACGGCCGATGCCATGGAATATAGGCCGCCAACCCTCCGCCTGTTGTGCATCACCCGGGTCAGGTAGTTGAGGGGAGATGAAGGGCCAGATATCTCACCACAACCGCATGACGTGATTGAAAGCGTGCTGCCGGTGGCGCCGTTCCGCCGCATCAGTGCGCACAGTCTTCGGCGCAGGCCGCCGATCGGCCCACGCCAACTCCGCCAGCCTGGGCGGCTTCCTAGTGGTTGTCGCGCGGCAAGCCGCGGGTCTGCGCGATGCGCTGATACTTCTCAGCCCCTTCAAGGATCGCACCGCTGCCCAGCTGGCCGACATAGGCGCGCTGGATCTCCTGCCACGGGGTCTGCGAAGCGGGATAGGCATAACCGCCCGCCGCTTCGAGCGCGGCCCGCCGCTCCGCCAGCTCCGCATCGGAAACGAGCATGTTTGCAGTGCCCTTATTCAGGTCGATACGCACGCGATCGCCCGTCTTCAGCAGTGCCAGCCCACCCATCGCCGCCGCTTCGGGGCTGGCGTTGAGGATCGAGGGGCTACCGCTTGTCCCCGATTGGCGACCATCGCCGATGCAGGGCAAGGCAGTGACGCCGGCATTGATCAGATAGGCAGGCGCGCGCATGTTCACCACTTCGGCCGCGCCGGGATAGCCGATCGGCCCGGCACCGCGCATGAACAGCAGTGTATCCGGCGTGATGCCGGTCGCCGGATCGTCGATACGGGCGTGATAGTCCTCGGGGCCGTCGAAGACCACGGCGGGTCCTTCAAACGCATCGGGATCATCGGGGTTGGAAAGGTACCGTGCGCGAAACTCCTCGCTGATCACGCTGGTCTTCATGATCGCGGAATCGAACAGGTTGCCTGACAGCACGATGAAGCCCGCATCCTTGCGCAGCGGCCGGTCGAACGGCAGGATCACCCGCTCGTCCTCGATCTTCGCATCGCGACAGTTCTCGCCCATGGTCCTGCCATTCACGGTCATCGCCTGCTCGGCGATCAGCCCTTGCGCGATCAGCTGCCCCACAACCGCCGGAACGCCACCGGCGCGGTAGTAATCCTCACCCAGATATTCGCCGGCCGGCTGCAGGTTTACCAGCAGCGGCACCTTGTGGCCCAGCCGCTGCCAATCAGTCAGCGGCAGGTCCACGCCCACGTGGCGCGCGATGGCGGCCAGATGGATCGGCGCATTGGTCGATCCGCCAATGGCCGAATTGACGACGATGGCATTGTGGAAAGCACCCAGCGTCATGATGTCGCTGGGCCTCAGGTCTTCGTGCACCATGTCGACAATGCGCTTGCCGGTCCGCCATGCGCATTCCTGCCGGTCGCGATAGGGCGCAGGAATGGCGGCCGATCCGGGCAGCATCATGCCCAGCGCTTCGGCCAGGCTGTTCATCGTCGTCGCTGTGCCCATCGTGTTGCAATAACCGGTAGAGGGCGCGGACGAAGCGACGAGCTTGATGAAGCCTTCCTCGTCCAGTTCGCCCTTGGCCATCATCTCGCGGCCCTTCCACACGATCGTGCCCGATCCGGTGCGCTCACCCTTGAACCAGCCGTTGAGCATGGGCCCGACCGAAAGCGCGATGGCAGGTATGTTCACCGTCGCCGCCGCCATCAGCAGCGCGGGCGTGGTCTTGTCGCATCCGGTGGTCAGCACCACGCCATCGATCGGATAGCCATAGAGCGCCTCGACCAGGCCGATATAGGCCAGGTTCCGGTCAAGCCCCGCCGTCGGGCGTTTGCCGGTTTCCTGGATCGGATGCACCGGGATTTCCAGCGCGATGCCGCCCGCCTCGCGAATGCCCTCGCGCACCCGCTCGGCCAGCACGATGTGGTGCCGGTTGCACGGCGAAAGGTCGCTACCGGTCTGCGCGATGCCGATGATCGGCTTGCCCGAACGCAGTTCCTCAAGGCTCAGCCCGAAGTTCAGGTACCGCTCGAGGTAGAGCGAGGTCATGTCGATGTTGTCGGGATTGTCGAACCATGCGCGCGAACGGAGCTTCTGGGGCGGGCGCTTGTCGGAGGAATTGGTCATTGCAGCTTTCGGAGGGCTTGAGGAGCGTGATGGTCAGCGACGCTCGGGGGCGATGCTGACGCGATAGATCATGACATGGCGATAGGGGCGGCCGGGATCGACGCGCGCGGAAACGAACGCCGGCTGGTTCGGCGCATCGGGAAACTTCTGCGGTTCCAGCGCAATGCCGTCGCCCATGCGATAAACGTGGCCCTGCTTGCCCAGCACCGTGCCGTCGAGGAAGTTGCCGGTGTAGACCTGCACGCCCGGTTCCGTGCTCAGCACTTCGAGCATGCGGCCTGAAGCCGGGTCCTCGAGCCTTGCCGCGAGCTGCGGCGTGGCGGTCACGCCCTTGTCCAGCGCGAAGTTGTGGTCATACCCCCGGCCGATGGCAATCTGCTGGTCCCGCCCGTCGCGCAACCCGTTCGCCACGCGCCGGCCGGTGCGGAAATCGAACACGGTCCCGGCCACCGGGCGCAGCTCCCCGGTGGGGATCAGCGTGGGCGTAACCGGGGTATAGGCGCTGGCGGGGATCGTCAGCCGGTGCCCCATCGCGCCCATCGGTGAACCTTCGCCCGCCATGTTGAAGATGGCGTGGTTGGTCATGTTGACCACGGTCGGCTTGTCGGTCATCGCGTCATAGGCGATCGTCAGGTTGCCCCGTTCGTCGAGACTGTAGGTGACCTTGGTATCAAGCTTGCCGGGATACCCTTCCTCGCCATCGGCACTTGTCCATGACAGGACCACGCTGGCCACCGGGCCAGACTTCACCGAAACGATCTTCCAGTTGCGCTTGTCGAAGCCCTTGACGCCGCCATGCAGGCTGTTGCCGTTGTTGTTCTGTGCAAGTTGATAGGTCTTGCCATCCAGCATGAAGCGCCCCCCGGCGATGCGGTTGGCAAAGCGGCCCACCGTCACCCCGAAGTAGTTCGGGCGCGCTTCGTAAGTCTGTACGTCGTCATAGCCCAGGACCACATCGGCAACCGTGCCGTCGCGCCCCGGCGCCATCAGCGACTGCAAGGTTGCGCCGTAACTGATAATGCGCGCGGAAACTCCGTTGGCGGCCTTCAGCGTGACCGCAAAAGCTTCTGTGCCATCAGCCAGCCTGCCTGCGCTTTCCTGCCTCGCCTCGGCGGCATGGGCAGCAGGCGTCACTGATGCCAGCGCCAGGCCCACGACCATCAGCAGCACGGTGCCGTTTTTCGGCTTGCCCGCAATCCTCATCCTCTAATCCTTCTCGGAAATACACTGGTGGGCGCCGACCATTGACGGAGCCGTTCACCGGATATAGTCCGACAAATAGAATTTGCGCAAGACGCTATGCGGCCCGGGCTGGCACCGGGACCAGAGAGAGGAAGACCAGACCATGCCGCCAGTGGCGTCCGTTCGAGACAGTTCCCAGCAGCAGGCCGAATCCGGCACCCGCTATGGGCCCGCGCTTACCTTGCTGGCCAGCCTGTTCTTCATGTGGGGCTTTATCACGGTGATCAACAACACGCTGCTGCCGCACCTGCGCAGCGTGTTCGATCTGAACTATACACAGACAACATTGATCGAATCCGTGTGGTTCATCGCCTATTTCGTCGCGTCGATCCCCTCGGCCAAGCTGATCGAGAAGATCGGCTACCAGAAGTCGCTGGTCATCGGCCTGCTGGTCATGGCGGCGGGTGCTCTGGGCATGATGCTGGCGGCCTCGATTCCGTCCTACGGCGTTACGCTCGCCATGCTGTTCGTCATCGCCAGCGGCATCACGCTGTTGCAGGTGGCGGCCAACCCCTATGTCGCCGTGGTCGGCAAGCCCGAGACCGCCTCCTCGCGCCTCAACCTGGTGCAGGCGATGAATTCGGCCGGAACGATGCTGGCGCCAATGTTCGGTGCCTATCTGATCCTGGGGCGTTCCAAGGGCGGTACGGCCGCGGCGGATGTCGTGCTCACGCCGGCCGAGCGGTTTGCCGACGCGCAGTCGGTGATCCTGCCCTATGGCCTGGTTGCCGCCGTTCTGGTGGTCCTTGCCCTGGTTATCGCGCGTTTCCCCCTCCCCGCGATGGGCAGCGCCACGCAGCGGCTGGCAAAGGAGGAGCGCGCGCGCCATTCGCTGTGGAAGCATCGCAACCTGGTTTTCGGCATCCCCGCGATCTTCATCTACCTGATCGCAGAGATCGGCGTTGCCAACCTGTTCGTGAACTTCGTCAGCCAGCCGGACATCGCCAACCTGACGCACGAAAAGGCCGGGCAGTACCTGACCTTCCTGTGGGGCGGGATGATGGTGGGGCGGTTCCTGGGATCGGCCATCATGCAAAAGGTCGATGCGGCCCTGGTGCTGGCGGCGTTCTCGGTGGGCGCGTTCGTGGTGATGCTGGTCACGGTGTTCAGCACAGGCCCGGCGGCAATGTGGTCGCTCATCCTCGTCGGTCTGTTCCACTCGATCATGTTCCCCACCATCTTCACGCTGGGCATCAAGGGCCTCGGCCCTCTGACCGAGGAAGGATCGGGCCTGCTGATTATGGCGATCGCGGGTGGCGCGCTGGTGGTGGTGCAGGGCTGGCTGGCCGATGCCTATGGCCTGCAGGCATCGTTCCTCCTCACCGCAGCCTGTGAATTGTACGTCCTGTTCTATGCGCTGTGGGGGTCGAAAACCACGGCCGAAGCCGCCTGAAAGGCCCGCCATTTGAATGCAAAGGCGGCGCGAGCAGGATTGCGCTCCGCCCTGTCTGATAATATGTCAGACTAAATCAGGAGATTTGTGATGACCGAATTCCGCTCCGTGGCCGCCGCCACGGGTGAACCCACCGGCCCTGCCTTCGCCGTCCATGGCCCGGCCGAAGTCGACGCCGCCTGTGCTGCCGCTGCAGACGCGTTCGACGTCTATCGCGCCACCGATCGGGAAACCCGCGCCACATTCCTTGAGGCCATTGCAACCGAAATCCTCGGCATCGGCGACGAGCTGATCGAAGCAGCCATGCTCGAATCCGGCCTGCCGCGCGCCCGGCTGGAAGGCGAGCGTGGCCGCACCGTCGGCCAGTTGCGGATGTTTGCCGACGTGGTCCGCAAGGGTGCATGGCAGCAGCTGCGCATCGACCCGGCAATGCCGGATCGCCAGCCCCTGCCCCGCCCCGACCTGCGCCTTCGCATGATCCCGCTGGGGCCGGTTGCGGTGTTCGGCGCATCGAACTTTCCGCTGGCGTTCTCCACCGCAGGGGGTGACACTGCCTCTGCGCTGGCCGCCGGCTGCCCGGTGGTGGTCAAGGGCCACCCGGCGCATCCGCGCACGGGTGAACTGGTGGCCGCGGCGATCGCCCGCGCGGTGGCGGCGTGTGGGCTGCCTTCGGGCGTATTCGGCCACCTTGTCGGACCCTCAAATGATCTGGGTGCCGCGCTGGTGCAGGACGCGCGCATCGCGGCGGTGGGCTTCACCGGATCGCGCGCCGGCGGCCTGGCGCTGGTGCGGCTGGCGCAGGCGCGCCCCGTGCCGATCCCGGTCTATGCCGAAATGTCGAGCATCAATCCGGTGCTGTTGCTGCCTGAAGCGCTGAAGGCGCGCGGTGCGGCGCTGGGAACGGCCTTCGTCGGCTCGCTGACCATGGGCGCGGGCCAGTTCTGCACCAACCCGGGGCTCGTACTGGCGATCGAGGGTGAAGGGCTGGACGCCTTCCTCGCCGCTGCAACCGAGGCCGTGGGCGGTGCCCCGGCGCAGACGATGCTGACCGGCGGCATCGGTCAGGCCTACCGCAGCGGCGTCGCCGCGCTTGAGTCCGCGCCCGGCGTGGACAAGCTGGCCGAAGGCCCGTCCGGTGGCGCGATGCAGGGCCATGCCGCGCTGTTCCGCACCACAGCGCAGGCCTTTCTGGCCGAAAAGGCGCTGGGCCACGAAGTGTTCGGCGCATCCTCCATCGTGGTGATTTGCCGTAACGTGAGAGAGCTTGAGACGGTGCTGAGAAGCCTTGAGGGCCAGTTGACCGTGACTTTGCACATGGATGAAAGCGATCAGGCAATGGCCGCTACGCTGCTTCCGGCGCTGGAGATCAAGGCGGGGCGCATCCTCGCCAATGGCTGGCCCACCGGTGTCGAAGTGTGCCACGCCATGGTCCATGGCGGCCCCTTCCCCGCCACATCGGACCCGCGCACCACCTCGGTCGGCAGCCTTGCCATCGACCGCTTCCTGCGCCCGGTCAGCTACCAGAATCTCAGCTCGGCCGTGCTCCCGCCTGAACTTCGCGACGATGCGCGCGGCGATGGCGCACCGCGCCTGATCGACGGCGTGCTGACGCTCTGAACCGCGAAACGGGAGTATCCGACAATGGCCCTCCGCCTGCTGCAACACTGTGCCGATGACGGGAAGCGCAGCGTCATCCTCGCCGATGGCGATGTCGCCCACATCCTGGAGGGCGTCAGCCGCACAACCGAGCTGGCGCGGCGCGCCATCGCCGCCGGGACGACGCTGGCGCAGGAGGCGCGGGCCTGCCCTGCGGGCGCGCCGGTCAATCTGGCGGCCGAATTCGCGGCCGGGCGTTTTCTGGTGCCGATCGACCACGAAGATCCTGCACACCTGCTGATGACCGGCACCGGCCTGACGCATCTTGGTTCAGCCGAAGGGCGCGACAAGATGCACCGCGAAGCCGCCGCTGTCGCGCAGCAGACCGATTCCATGCGCATGTTCCTGGAAGGTCTGCAAGGCGGCAAACCCGCCGATGGCGGCGTGGGTCAGCAGCCTGAATGGTTCTACAAGGGAGATGGCAGCCAGCTTGTCGGCCCCGATGAAGCGCTGGAAATGCCCGCCTTTGCGCAGGACGGGGGCGAGGAACCGGAACTGGCTGGCGTTTACCTGATCGGACCGGACGGAACCCCGTTCCGCCTGGGCTTTGCCTTGGCCAACGAGTTTTCCGACCATGTGACCGAGCGACACAACTACCTGTGGCTGGCCCATTCCAAGCTGCGCCGCGCGGCGATGGGGCCGGAACTGCTGATCGGCGAGGCGCCTGCCGATATCCGCGGAACCAGCCGCATCCTTCGCAACGGCGCAGTGCTGTGGGAAAAGCCGTTCCTGACCGGCGAGGCCAACATGAGCCACAGCCTGCCAAACCTGGAACACCACCACTTCAAGTACGAGCTGTTCCGTCGCGCGGGCGATGTGCACGTGCACTTCTTCGGCACGGCGACGCTTTCCTTCAGCGATGCCTTGCGCACGCAGGAGGGAGACGTGTTCGAAATCGAGGCCGCGCCCTTCACGCTGCCCTGCCGCAACCCGTTGAGCCGGACCGCGGGGCACGCTTCCGATCTGGTGACCGTCAGGGTACTCTGAAACGATGGACCCGATCCGCATCGCCATTGTCGGCATGGGCAAGATCGCCCGCGACCAACACTTGCCCGCGATAGCCGGCAACCGTGCCTTCGGCCTGGCCGCAACGGTGAGTCCGCACGATCCGGGGGTGGAAGGCGTGCCGCATTTTGCCGGGCTGGATGACCTGCTGGCGAGCGGACCGGCAGTGGACGCGGTGGCGCTGTGCACCCCGCCGCAGGTGCGGCATGACCTCGCCAGCAGTGCGCTGGCCCGCGGTATACACGTGTTTCTGGAGAAACCGCCGGGCGCCACGCTGGGCGAAGTGGCGGCGCTGCAGGCGCAGGCCGACAAGGTGGGCGCATCGCTGTTCGCGGCCTGGCATTCCCGCTTTGCCGCAGGCGTGGCCCCGGCGCGGGCCTGGCTGGCGGAGCGGACCATCGAGCGGGTGACGATCACCTGGCGCGAGGATGTGCGGGTATGGCACCCTGGCCAGGCGTGGATCTGGGAGCCCGGCGGACTCGGCGTGTTCGACCCCGGCATCAATGCGCTGTCCATCGTCACCCATATCCTGCCCCGGCCGATTTTCCTGCGCGGCGCCAAGCTGGAAATCCCGGCCAACCGCGTCGCGCCGATCGCTGCGGACATGACGTTCAGCGATACCGGTGGGGCTGCGCTGCACATGGACCTAGATTGGCGGCAGACCGGCCCGCAGAGCTGGGACATCGTGGTGGAGACCGACGCGGGTACGCTGAAACTGTCACAGGGCGGTGCGGTGCTGACCCTGCCGACGGGCACCGACCACGCCGAAGATCATGAATATCCCGCACTCTACGCCCGGTTCGCCACGCTGATACGCACCGGGCGCAGCGATGTGGACGTTGCCCCTCTGCGGCTGGTGGCCGACGCGTTCCTGCGGGGCACGCGGGTGACGACCAACCCGTTCGTGGATTGACCATGGCGCCGGACGGACGCAGCGTGATAGGTGACTGGGGAGGCACCCGGCTGCGACTGTTCCTGATTGCAGACGGGCACATCGTGGATCGGCGCGATGGACCGGGCACCTCCGTGATGGCCGGTCCAGCGGCTAATGTATTGCAGGAGTTGCTGGGCGATTGGCGATCAACGGGCCGGATCGACGGCGTGACGCTGTGTGGCATGGCAGGTTCGCCAGCCGGGATCATCCCAGCGCCCTATACCCCATGCCCCGCTGACGAGGCTGCGTGGCGTGCAGCGCAGGTGGAGGAGACGTTGGATGGCGTCCCGATAACGGTGCTGCCCGGCCTTTCGCATCGCGACAGCGGCGTGCCCGAGGTCATGCGTGGCGAAGAGACCCAGATTTTCGGCGCCATGGTGTCCAATCCTGTACTTGCGACTGGGGAACGCGTGCTTGCCCTGCCCGGCACGCACGGCAAATGGGTGCGCGTCTGCAACGGGGCGATCACCGGGTTCCGCACCGCACCCACGGGCGAACTGTTTGCGGCAATCACCACGCACACCTCGCTGGGCGGGCAGGACCCTTCCGGCGAAGGCACCTTCGACCAGGGATTTGCACGCGGGCTGGCGCGGTCGACGGAACCACTGGCCGGGGCGCTGTTCGAGGCGCGGGCAGCCCGCCTGATCGACGGACGCTCCGGCAACTGGGCGCAGGGTTACCTTTCCGGGTTGCTGATCGGCGCGGAAGCCGCGCAGTTCGGTGCGGGCAGACAGGACTTGGTGCTGATCGGCGATCCCGCGCTGACCACGCTCTATGCCCGCGCGCTTGCGCACCATGGCGGTTCGGCGCAGACCATCGACGGTGAGGCCGCGGTCATCGCCGGGCTGGCCCCTTCCCTTGCCGCAACCGAAAGCCGCCATCCATGACCATCGACGAGGTTCTTGCCCAAGGTACGCCGCCGATCGTCGCCATCCTGCGGGGAATCCAGACGCATGAAGCGGTGGCGATCGCCACGGCGCTGGTGGAGGCGGGCGTGCGGCTGATCGAGGTGCCGTTCAACTCACCCGATCCGGTGGGCTCCATTGCGGCGATGGCGGCCGCGCTGGGCACGCAGGCCGCGATTGGCGGTGGCACCGTGACCAGCCCGGAACTGGCGGAGCAACTGGCAGGCACAGGCGGTACGTTCATGGTATCGCCCAACACCGATCCGGCGGTGATATCACGATCGAAAGCCCTGGGCATGGATGTCCTGCCAGGCTTCCTTACCCCGACCGAGGCCTTTGCCGCCGTGGCTGCAGGGGCACGGGACCTGAAGCTGTTTCCCGGATCGGCGCTGGGCAGCGGATATGTGAAGGCGGTCCGCGAGGTGCTGCCCCCCTCTGTGCGGGTGTGGGCCGTGGGCGGCGTGGGCCCTGCCAACATGGCCGAGTTCCTGGGGGCGGGCGCCTTCGGCTTCGGCATCGGCAGCAGCCTTTACCGGCCCGGATATGATGCGGCACACGTGAAGGCCAATGCTTTGGCGCTGGTTGAGGCGTGGGAGCGCACCCACGGCTGATGCCGTTTTCACTGCTTGCCAAGCATCTCGAAGCAGCATAATTAGAACGAACATTTCAGATTGTCGTTCTGTTTAGGTAGCGCTATCATTCGCCATGCAATCATGCCAAGGGCCGAGGGAATCGGCCTGCAAGGGGATGTCAAAAGATGAAGGCGAAAATCATCGTGGCCGCGCTGTGCCTGGGCAGTTCCATGGGCCTTGTCGCCTGTGCGAAGGCCGGAACGGACGCCCAGCCGGGCAATGGCGGCGCACCGGCCAGCGCATTTCGAGACCAGCCGCTGGTCAGCGAAATCTACACCGCCGATCCTTCAGCGCACGTGTTTGACGGCAAGATCTATGTCTATCCCTCGCACGATATCGACACCGAGACGGGCGACGACGATCTGGGCAACCAGTATGCCATGCGCGATTACCGTGTCCTCTCGATGGACAAGATTGGCGGCAAGGTGACGGTGGGGCCGGTGGCGCTTGACCTGAAGGACGTGCCCTGGGCTTCGCAGCAGATGTGGGCGCCGGATGCGGCCTACAAGGACGGCACTTATTATCTCTATTTCCCTGCGCGAGACAAATCCAAGGACAAGAACGGACTGGGCGCGTTCAGGATCGGCGTCGCCACATCCAGGAACCCGACGGGGCCGTTCGTGGCTGAAAAGGAGCCGATCCCCGGTTCGTTCTCGATGGACCCGGCCGTGTTCACCGACGAAGACGGCACCGCCTATATGTATTTCGGCGGGATCTGGGGCGGCCAGCTGCAGCGCTGGGCGACCGGGACCTATGACCCCAACGGGTCCGACACAGACCTGAAGCAGGACGACAAGCCCGCGCTTTCTGGCAAGGTCGCGAAGATGAACCCGGACATGAAGTCCTTTGCCGAGACGCCACGCGATGCGGTGATCCTGGGCGAAGACGGCAATCCCGTACTTGGTGGCGACCACGAACGCCGCTTCTTCGAGGGATCATGGGTCTTTAAGAAAGACGGCAAGTATTACTACACTTATTCGACCGGCGACACGCACTTCCTCAACTATGCGATTGGTTCAAGTCCTTATGGCCCGTTCAAGTACACCGGCCATATCCTGAAGCCGGTGCAGGGTTGGACCACGCATCACTCGATCATCCAGCACGATGGCAAGTGGTGGCTGTTCTATGCCGACACCCAGCTGTCCAACAAGAACCACCTGCGCAACGTGAAGGTGACCGAACTGACCTTTAACCCAGACGGCACGATCCAGACGATCGATCCGATGAAAGCGAAGTAACCTCATGTTCCTTGGCATCGATGTCGGCACCAGCTGCGTGAAGGCGGTGATCACCGCCGAAACCGGCGAGGTTCTGGCGCAGAACAGTTCCGACCTGACCGTATCCCGCCCCCGCCCCTTGTGGTCGGAACAAACGCCAGCTGATTGGGTGGACGCGGCGCACAAGGCGGTGCTCGGCATCGATGGCACCTTGCGCGCAGGGGTCAGGGCCATCGGCCTTGCCGGGCAGATGCATGGCGCGACCCTGCTGGGTTCGGACGACAGGCCCCTGCGCCCCGCGATCCTGTGGAACGACGGGCGCAGTTTTGCCGAATGTGCCGAGATCGAGGCAGCCGAACCCCGCAGCCGGGAGATCACTGGCAATATCGCCATGCCGGGCTTCACCGCGCCCAAGCTGGCGTGGGTGCGCAAGCACGAGCCCGACGTGTTCGCGGCAACGCGATCCGTGCTGCTGCCCAAGGACTATGTCCGCCTGGCACTGACCGGCGAAAAGGCCAGTGACATGTCGGACAGCGCGGGCACGCTATGGCTCGACGTGGCCGCGCGCGCCTGGTCCGCCGATATGCTGGCTGCCACCGGGCTGGATGAAGGCCATATGCCCCGCCTGCATGAAGGCCCCGAAGTGACCGGCGTGCTCCGTGATGACGTGGCGCGCAATTGGGGCATGGACCGTGTGCCGGTGGTGGCCGGCGCGGGCGACAACGCTGCCGGTGCGCTGGGCGTGGGCGTGCTGGGTGATGGCCAGGGCATGCTGTCGCTTGGCACATCGGGCGTGATCTTCGTGGCCAATGCCGCCTTCCGCCCCAACCCGGCCCAAGCGGTGCATGCCTTCTGCCATGCCCTGCCCGGCATATGGCACCAGATGAGCGTGCACCTTTCCGCCGCATCGTGCATCGATTGGGCGGCGCGCGCCTGCAACGTGCCCGGCCCGGCCGAGTTCTTCGCGCTGGCGGAGCAGGCCGGTGCGGCCAGCGGCGATGAGCTGTTCCTGCCCTACCTCTCCGGCGAACGCACCCCGCACAACGATCCGCACATCCGTGCCGCGTTCCTCGGCCTCGGCAACGAAAGCACCACGGCACGAATGGCGGCGGCGGTGCTTGAGGGCGTCGCCTTTGCCCATGCCGATGGCATCGATGCGCTGCGCAGCGCGGGCACGCGGATCGATGAACTTTGCGTGATCGGGGGCGGTTCGCGCTCTGCCCACTGGGGACGCATCCTGTCCAGCGTGCTGGGGGTCCGGCTCGTCTACCTTCAGGGCGGCGAAGTCGGTCCCGCGCTGGGCGGTGCCCGCCTCGCACAGATGGCCGCAACCGGCGCGGCCGCCGTCGATGTCTGCACTCGCCCGCCGGTTCGCGCGGTGATCGAACCCGACGCTGATCTTGCTGCCCGCCTTGAACCCAAGCGCACCCGTTTCCGCGCGGCCTATGCCGCGATTTCCGCCATCAAGGAGTAAGTCCCCATGTCCGCAGCCTATTTCGAAGAATTCGCCACCGTCCGCTATGAAGGGCCCGAGAGCACCAGCGATCTCGCCTACCGCTTCTATGACAAGGACCGCGTCGTCTTCGGCAAGCGCATGGAGGATTACCTGCGCTTTGCCGTGTGCATGTGGCACACCTTCTGCTGGCCCGGCAGCGACGTGTTCGGCGCGGGCACGTTCGACCGGCCCTGGCTGAATGGCCCGCAGGACGAAGCCGCCGCCCGCGCCAAGCGCGAAGCCGCGCTGGCCTTTGTCGAGAAGCTCGATCTGCCGTTCTACTGCTTCCACGATGTTGACGTGATGGCGCCGGCCGAAAGCATCGGCGAATTCCGCGCCAGCTTTGCCCGCGCGGTCGATCATCTGGAGGAACTGCAGGCCGCCCACGGGCGCAAGCTGCTGTGGGGCACCGCCAACCTCTTTGGCCATCCGCGCTACCTTGCCGGCGCCGCCACCAGCCCCCGCCCCGAAGTCTATGCCTGGGGCGCCAGCCAGGTGCGCGATGCGCTTGAGGCGACGCATCGCCTTGGCGGATCGAACTACGTTCTGTGGGGCGGCCGCGAAGGCTATGACACGATCCTCAACACCGACCTGAAGACCGAGCAGGATAACTTCGGCCGGTTCCTGTCGCTGGTTGTCGAGCACAAGCACAAGATCGGCTTCAAGGGCACGATCCTGATCGAACCCAAGCCGCACGAGCCGACGAAGCACCAGTACGATTTCGACACGCAGACGGTGTATGGCTTCCTCAAGCGCTTCGGGCTTGAGAACGAGGTGAAGGTCAACATCGAGGCCAATCACGCCACGCTTTCAGGCCATACCTTCGAACACGAAATCGCCATGGCCGGCGCGCTGGGCGTGTTCGGCTCGATCGACGCCAACCGTGGCGATCCGCAGAATGGCTGGGATACCGACCAGTTCCCCAACTCGGTCGAGGAACTGACCCTCGCCTGTATCGAGATCGAGCGCGCGGGCGGGTTCACCGATGGCGGCTTCAACTTCGACGCCAAGGTTCGGCGCCAGTCGGTCGATGCGGTGGACCTGTTCCACGGCCACATCGGCGGCGTGGACGTGATCGCCAAGGCACTGCTGCGTGCCGAGGCGATCATCGCAGACGGCCGCATCGACGCCTTCCGGGCCGAGCGTTACGCCGGGTGGAACGGTGAACTGGGCCAGACCATCCGCAAGTCGAGCCTTGCCGAAATCGCCGACCTTGCCGTGGCGCAGGACCTCAAGCCCGCGCCGGTTTCCGGCCGGCAGGAGTGGCTGGAGAACATGCTCAACCGCTTCTGATTTCTGGTACGACTTTACCAATCAAAGGCCTGCCGGGGACACCACGCCCGGCAGGCCTTTTTCGCACCGAGCCCATATAAATCAGGTTGAACCCATCCTCACTTTAACTCATACAAATAAAAATTCGTGAGGATGCCATGATTCGACTGACCCGCCTGCGCAGGGCGGCAGGTGCACTGCTGTGCCTTGCCGCGCCCCCAGCCCTTGGCCAGGCTCCGGCCGCTCTTGCACCCTATTTCGCCCCAGCCTCCACCGGAAGCGCATCGCCCGACGAGGAGGGCTTCATCCGCCGCTGGATGCTGCTGGAACCGATGGTGAAGCCCAATCGCACCAACCAGCTGTTCACCAGCGCCTACGTACGGCAGGCTTTCGTGGATGATCGGCCATCCGGCATCGACAGCACGATACCGCGCGACGGCACAGCCATCACGCACAGGGGCGCGACGCTGCGCTGGCATGCGCTCGATGCAGCACAATGGGACGCCAAGCTGTTCTACTTCGCCGCCGCCTATGGCAAGCCTACCTATGGTGTGATCTTCTGGGCGACCACGGTGATCGAGGCCCCGCGCGAAATCCAAGATGCGCATCTCGCGGTCGGCTCCAACTCCGCCTCGATGTGGTGGCTCAACGGCACGGAAACCGCCGCCCTGTTCGGTGATCGGCGGATGGTGATGGACGATGTCGTCTCGCCCGCCGTCACGCTGAAGAAGGGGCGCAACGTGCTGACCGGCGCGGTCATCAACGGCCCCGGCCTGAGCGACTTCGCCGTCCGCTTCGTCGACGGCAAGGGCGCCCCGATCCGCGACATCAAGATCAGCCTGCGCTGAAGAGACGATCCATGCCCTCCAAACTCCTTCTTGCCGCCGTGGCCCTCGCGCTCCTTCCCGCCGGCCTCGTTGCGCAGACCAATCCCGTCGCCCAGCTTGAAGGCGAACCCTATATCCACGATCCGTCGACCATCGTGGAATCCGATGGCCGCTTCTACACCTTCGGCACTGGCCAGGGTGGGCTCGTGTCCTCTGACGGCTGGACCTGGACCGGCGGTCCGGTCCGCCCCGGAGGCGGCGTCGCCCCCGATGTGATCAAGCTCGGTGACCGCTACTTCGTCGCCTGGGCGGTCGGCGGCGGTGGCATGAATGGCGGCCATCGCAGCGATGTGAAGATCATGTGGACGAAGTCGCTCGATCCCACCTCGAAGGACTTCGGCTTCCACGACGTGGGCACCGTGGCCTCGAGCGACGGGATGGAAAACAACGACGCGATCGATCCCGCCTTCCTGCTTGCCGAAGGGCGTCTCTGGCTCAGCTACGGCACCTATTTCGGCGCGATCCGCATAGTCGAGCTTGATCCCCGAACCGCTGAACGCCTGCCCGGCAACAAGCCGGTGGACATCGCCATCGACATGGAGGCCACCGCGCTGATGTATCGCGATGGCTGGTACTACCTGCTCGGCACGCACGGCACCTGCTGCGACGGCCCCAATTCCACCTACAACATCCGCGTCGGCCGTTCGCGTAGTCCGCTCGGTCCCTATCTCGACAATTTCGGCGTGCCCCTGCTCAAGGGTGGCGGCAAGCTCGTCTGGGGCTCCAACGGGCGCGGCATGGGCGCCGGGCACTTCGGGCTGGTCGACCTCGGCGATGGTGTGGAGAAGTTCTCGTTTCACTACGAGGCGGACCTCGACCGCTCGGGACGGAGCGTGCTCGCCATCCTGCCGCTCACCTGGAAGGACGGCTGGCCAGTCGGCAACGAGAACCTTCGCCCCGGCACTTACGAGATCCAGTCCGAGCGCGGCGGCGCGTTGCAGCTGGCAGTGGACGAAGTACGCATGCCCTTCTCCTGGACCGGGTTCGGGCCGCCAAAGGAGCCGGTCAAGTCGCTGGCCGAACAGACCCTTGCCCAGAACAGCGCCAGCTGGCCGGCTGGCGAGATCCCGGTCGACATGGGCGACTACATGGTGCGCCCCCACCAGCACTGGACCATCGAGCCGGTGGCAGGCGCCGGCGGCTGGTTCGGCGCGCCCTATGTCAAGATCGTGATTGCCGGCACCAACCGCGCGCTTGCCGCGACACCCACCGGGGACGTGGTCGCCGCGCCTGCCTTCACCGGCGCGAAGGAACAGTTGTGGCGGATCGACCAGCTGACCGACGGCACGTTCCGCATCATGCCCAGCAGCATGCCCGATCCGTTCCACCCGCTGGCGCTGGCTGCCGTGGGCGCCAGCACGCCGCGACTGGTGCGGTTCGATCCGGCCTCGCCCGCGGGCCGGTGGACCTTCCGCCGGCCGTGATGCCCGTCGCGCAATCACGACTTTGCACGCTGCGCCTGCTTGAAGCGCTGGACATCCCCCGAATTGCGTACAAATAGGGCAATGGGCGCAAGGAGCATGGCGTGTCGCGAAAGAAGGTAGCCGGGACGGACACGATCGACAGGTCTGACAAATCGCTCAGACTGCACGGCAGCATTGCGCGCGACCTGGGCATCGCCATCGTGACTGGGCAATATCCGCCCGGCCACGTGCTCACCAGCGAAGTCGATTTCGCCGAGCGCAACCACATCTCGCGCACCGCCTATCGCGAGGCGATCCGCATCCTTGCCGCCAAGGGGCTGGTCGAAAGCCGTCCCAAGGCCGGCACCAAGATCACCGACCCGTCGCGCTGGCACATCCTCGATCCCGATGTCCTTGCCTGGACCTTCGAGGGCGAGCCCAGCCAGCAGGCGATCGACGACCTGTTCGAACTGCGCCTGATCATCGAGCCTGCGGCCGCAGAAATCGCCGCCACCCGACGAACCGGTGCGCAATTGGCGCAAATGGGCCATTCGCTCGAGGAGATGGCCCGGCACACCCTCGCCTCCCCGCTCGGCCAGGCGGCGGATCAGGCCTTTCACACCACGCTGCTGAAGGCCACCGGCAATATGGCGCTGATCTCGCTCGCCAGCACGATCTCCGCCGCCGTGCGCTGGACCACGATCTACAAGCAGCGCAAGCGGAAGCTGCCGCGCGATCCGCTGCCCGATCACCGCCTGCTGTTCGACGCCGTGGCGGATGGCAATGGCCCTGCCGCCCGCGCAGCCATGCAGAAGCTGATCGAACTGGCGCTCGCCGATATCGATCCTCCGGCAGAGGGTTGATCCGCCCGCTTTTGGCTGGACAGAGCGCTATTTAATCATACTTATTGCCAGACAGCCTCGTGCTGCCCGGGCCGTCCTGGCGAGCTCGTGGGGTCGTCCTCGTCCTTCGCCGCCATCGGAAACAGCATGCCCCTTTCCCGCAGAACCGTGATCAAGGCCGGCGCTGTTGCGGCCGGTAGCAGCCTTGCACGCCTGCCCGCGGTTGCCGCAACCGAGCAACCCGGCGCCGACCTGCTGTGGTATCGCCAGCCCGCCTCCGTCTGGACCGAAGCGCTCCCCGTCGGCAACGGCCGCCTTGGCGCCATGGTCTTCGGCGGCGTGGCAGGCGAACACATCCAGCTGAACGAGGATACCCTGTGGAGCGGCGGCCCCTATGACGATCGCAATCCCAAGGCGGGTCCGGAGGCCGTGGCGCGGGTGCGACGGCTGATCGATGAACGCCGTTTTGCAGAGGCGGAAGCGCTCGCCAACGAGACCCTGATCGCCCGTCCGCAGGGCCAGATGTCGTACCAGACCTTCGGCGACCTGTTCATCGACATGGACCTGCCGGGCCAACCCGCACCCTATCGCCGCGAACTCGATCTCGACCGCGCTATCGCCACCACCCGCTTTGCCATGGGCGATACCATCCTTTCGCGCGAGGTTCTGGCCAGCGCCCCGGATCAGGTGATCGTCGTGCACCTCTCGGCAAGCGGTCAGCCGCTCGATTTCTCCCTGCGCTTTGAAACCCCGCAGGACGCGACGGTCACGGCCGCAGGCAACGAACTGCGCGTCGCGGGCCGCAACCGTGCCGACCAGGGCGTGCCCGGCGCGCTCACGATCGCAGCACGGATTGCCGTCGAAACGGAAGGCGGGACCGTCCAGCCTGAAGGTTCGAACTTGCAGGTGAAGGGCGCACGCGCCGCGACGATCCGCATCGCCTTGGCCACGAGCTATCGTGGACCAGGCGACACGTCAGCGGATCCCGCCGCCACCGTCGCCAGACAGATCGCTGCATCCGCCCGCCGCCCGTGGGCCATGCTGCGCGATCGCCACCTGGCGGAACATCGCAGCCTCTATCGTCGCGCCGCAATAAACCTTGGCCCGGCCAGCCCATTGCCCACGGACGAGCGCATCGCGTCCAATGTCCACGCCGATGAACCGGCGCTCGCCGCGCTCTATTTTGCCTATGCGCGCTACCTGCTGATCTCCTCGTCCCGCCCCGGCACGCAGCCGGCCAACCTTCAAGGGATATGGAACGAAAGCACCAAGCCGCCGTGGGGGTCGAAGTACACGATCAACATCAACACCGAGATGAACTATTGGCTGGCCGATCCCGCCAACCTCGGCGATTGTGCGGAACCCCTGCTGCGCCTGGTGCGCGAACTGGCGCAAGGCGGGGCGAAGACCGCCCGCATCGTCTATGGCGCGCGCGGGTGGGTGGCCCACCACAACACAGACCTGTGGCGCGCTTCGAACCCGATCGACGGCGCAGCTTGGGGGCTGTGGCCGACGGGTGGTGCCTGGCTGTGCAATGCATTGTGGGATCGCTGGGACCATGGTCGTGACCGCGCCTACCTTGCCGCAATCTACCCGCTGATGCGCGGCGCGGCGGAATTCTTCCTGGATACGCTGCAATCCACGCCGCAGGGGCTGGTGACCTCGCCATCCATTTCGCCAGAGAACCGCCACCCCTTCGGCGCCTCGGTCTGCGCCGGGCCGGCAATGGATCGCCAGATCCTGCGTGACCTGTTCGACCGCACTGCGGATGCGGCCCTGTTGCTGGGCCGCGATGCGGACTTCGCGGCGGAGCTGCGCGAAACCCGCGCGCGCCTCGCGCCCGACCGCATCGGCAAGCTGGGACAGTTGCAGGAATGGCTCGAAGACTGGGACGAGGCCGCCCCGGAACAGGATCACCGCCACGTTTCGCATCTCTATGCGCTGTATCCAGGCCACCAGATTGACCTCGACCGCACACCGGAACTGGCGCAGGCGGCACGGGTATCGCTGAACCGGCGCGGCGATGAATCTACCGGCTGGGCCACCGCCTGGCGCATGGCCCTGTGGGCGCGCCTGCGCGATGCGGACCGTGCGCACGCAATCCTGCGCGCGCTGCTCGCACCTGCGCGCACTTACCCCAACCTGTTCGATGCGCACCCGCCGTTTCAGATTGATGGCAACTTCGGCGGGGCAACGGCGATTACGGAAATGCTGCTGCAAAGCCGCAGCGGAACGCTCCATCTCCTGCCCGCCCTTCCTCGCGCCTGGCCGCAAGGCCGCGCAACCGGGTTGGTGGCGCGCGGCGGCGTGGTGGTCGATCTGGCCTGGGCCGATCGCGCGCTTTGCGAGGCCGTGCTGCACCCGATGGAAATACAGGATTGCGAGGTCCGCCTCGGCCCGGTGCGTCGCACGCTACGTCTTGTGAAGGGCCGGCCGGTCCGTCTGATCGGGACGACCCTTTCTACCTAACGCGGCTGGATCACCCGGAATTCGCCGGAAAGGTGCATCATGCTCATCAGGTAGAGCATGCCGTCGAAATAGCGTTGCTCGCCTTGCGGCATGGGCGTGTCCCACAACTCCTTCACGAAGGCGCGCGCCAGCGGCTCCGGCGTTCCGGCAAGGCCCGCCACGGCAGTGGCCGCGACCATGCCGGGCGAATGCCGCGCAGACAGGGCCTTGCCGTCAAGCGTATAACGATCGGCGAACCGGTCGATCCCCTCGCCAGCAAGGAACGTCTGGATCGCTGTGCTCAGCCCCTTCTGGTGCGGATCCTTGCCCCACCAGCTGGCGTCCACCGACCAGTTGCTGGCCGTACGCCAGCTGTCATACCCGAAGGGATAGGGCTCGCCCGTGCCGGTCGGCATCGTGCTCCCGTCGAAATAGCTGTGATCGGGGGCCAGCCCGGTGCGTGGGTTGGTCACGCGCACGAAGTAGTCGCGGCTGACATCGGCGGCCTTGGCCCAGAACGCGCGGTCCGCCTCAGGCCCCCAGCGCGCCCACAGTTCATAGAACGCGGGCAGGTGATAGGATGCGTCCGATCCCGGATAGCCGACATCAGCCACGAAGCGGATCATCGCATGGCTTTCCTGCATCATCGGGCCGACCGCGTGCGGCCGTGGCGCGGGGTCGCGCCACGGTGCGGGCGGCGCCTTGCCCTGTGCGGCCAGCGCGGCGGCTTCGGCGCGGTTGTTGATGCTCGGCCACGGCGTGTCGGGCTGGATGAACGGCGCCGGGTCGTCAGGATGGATGCGGAACGGCGGCGTTCCGCTGCGCACCTCGCGATGGCGCATCGCGGTGAGGATGCGGTCCGCCTCGGCCTTGTAGTTATAGATGCCCTCGCCATTACCCCACCGGTTCGCCGCGAAATAGAGCGCCATGGCGAAGAATTCCTCGCCATCGGGTGCGGCCCCGGTGCTGCGCGGACTGCCATCGGTGCCCATCGACCACGCGAAATAGCCGTACGAGGGGTTGGCCGGGTCGGTGACCTGCATATAGGTCTTGGCCCAGTTCCACAGCGCGTCGAACTCGCGCTTGTGGTCCAGCTGGACCGCGATCATCATGCCATAGCTCATGCCTTCCGATCGGGCGTCGTTGTTGGCCCAGTCGGTGATATAAGCGAGCGTGCCATTGGCATTGGCGCCCGTCTCGAAATAGAGCCGCTGCTCCTGCCCGTCGCCATGGAAATAGGCGCGCCATGTCGCCTCGATCCGGACCTTCACCTCGTCGCGCGGAACACCGAGCAGTTCGGTGAACAGGTTGCGATAGGTGCCGGTGGCGAAGGCGCCCTTGCCATCGCCGGGACGCGCTGTGACCTTCCACAACTGCGCTTCCTTGTGCGGCACGAAGGCGATGCCCGGCGGCGGGGTAGACGCCTCGGTCACCTGCGGCTTGGGCGCGGCCTGCGCCATTGCCACCGTGGGTACGAGTGCCGCGCAGAGCGCCAGGGGCAGCATCCGTCTCACTTCGGCAGATCCACCACGCGATCTACGGCAAAGGTGGTTTCGCTCGCCGGCAACCCGCTGTCCGGCTGGCCACCGCCGACGGACAGGCGATAGGTCCCGGCGAAGACCTGCCGCGTGCCGTCGGGCCGCACCGCTGAAAGGTCGCGCGGGGAAAGCTCAATTGTCACCGCCTTGCTCTCGCCCGGCTGCAGCGCCACCCGCTGCAACCCGCGCAGGGCGATGCGCGGCGCGCCCGGCTGGTCGGGGAAGCGCAGGTAGGCCTGCACCACTTCCTCACCCGCCCGGCTTCCCGTGTTGGTAACCTGCGTCGTCACCCGGATGCCGTTCGCGGTGCTCGCGCCCACAGGCTCCACCTTCGGTGCGCCATAGCCGAACGTCGTGTAGCTGATGCCATAGCCGAAGCCATAGACCGGCTTGCCCGCGAAGTAGCGATAGGTGCGCCCCTTCATCGCATAGTCGGTGAACGGCGGCAGTTCGGACATGTCTCGGTAGAACGTCAGCGGCAGCCGGCCCGATGGGTTGGCCTTGCCCCACAGCACGTTGCCCACCGCCAGGCCCCCGGCCTGCCCCGGATACCATGCTTCCACCAGCGCGTCGGCGTTGTCCTTGGCCCACGAAAGGTTGATCGGGCTGCCGTTCATGGCAACCACCACCAGCGGCTTGCCCAGCGTGCGCGCGCGGATCAGCAGTTCGCGCTGGTCCATCGGCAGTTCCAGGTTGGTCTTGTCGCCGCCGTCGAACCCTTCGATCTTCAGCGGCATCTCCTCACCCTCGAGGTCGGATGTCAGCCCGACCACCGCCACCAGCACGTCCGCCTCGGCCGCGCCGCGCGCCAGGTCGCCCCACGGATCGTGCGTGATGCGCTTCCAGAACAGCCCCGGCCCGGCCGCGCCGCCGCCCTCAATGTCAAAGTGCAGTGGATAGCGCTCGCCCTTCTTCAGCTGCACTTCCACATACTTGGGGGGCTCGCCCCACAGCGAGTAATGGTCGGACACGATCGTCGGTTGGCCCCCCACGTCGATCGCGCCCTTCACCCCGGTCACGCCCATCTTGTAGAGTCCGCTTTCCGGTGCGACGAAGAAGCCGTCCCAAACCACGCGGTGGGCGTCGCTCACCTCTTTCAGCTGCATCGCGCTGCTGGCAAGGTTGCTCTCGATCCGCGTTGCCACCGGCTTGGTGGAATAGGCGCGCTCCCCTCGCGGCTTCGAGGCGTCGAGCGCGTTATAATAGACCGCGCGCAGGCCCGGCTTGCCATCGGGCGTCAGGAAATTGCCGTCCGTCACCAGGTCACCGTCGGTTATCGAGGGGGCGAAGGGCACATAATCGACCTTGGCGCCCGGCATCGCGCGGCGCAGGCCCTCTACCACCGAGATCGGCGGCGCCGAATTGGGCGAGGAATAGTTGCCGCGCAGCACCCGCGTCGCATCACCCAGCGGCCCGATCACCGCCACCCGCGCGCCGGGCTTAAGCGGCAGCACGCCCCCGTTCTTCAGCAGCACCAAGCTCTTTTCCGCAGCCTTGAGCGATAGATCCCAGCCGGCCTGCGCCCCTACCGCGCTCACCGGCGTGGCATTGGGCTGTCGCGCGCTCAGGCCCGCAAGATCGCCATTGCGGTATCGCGCCGAAAACAGCCGCAACAGCACGCGGTCGAGGTCTCCATCGGTCAGATACCCGGCCTTCAGCGCCGCGCGATAGCGATCCGCAAGGCCCTTCACTTCGCCGATCGTGCCGGTGTTGCATTCGTTGTCCATGCCCGCCAGCAGGCTGACCGCGACGCCGGAAGCCGCATCGGTCGCATACTTGTGCCGGTCATAAATATCGACCACCGCGTCGCAGTCGGAAACGACATAGCCCTTGAAGCCCCACGCCCCGCGCAGCCGGTCCTTCAGCAGCAGGTCGCTGGCGCAGGCGGGCTGGCCGTCCACGCGGTTGTACGCGCACATGATCGATCCGGCCTTGCCCTCCACGATCGCGGCGCGGAACGCGGGCAGATAGGTATCCTCCAGATCATGGCGCGAAACCATGATGTTATCGGTGTGACGGCTGGGTTCGGGGCCCGAATGCACCGCAAAGTGCTTGGGCGTGGCGATCACGTCGGGCAGCTCCGGGTTCGCACCCTGGATGCCGGTGACATAGGCGACGCCCAGCTTCGCCGTCAGGAACGGGTCCTCGCCATAGGTCTCCTGCCCGCGCCCCCAGCGCGGATCGCGGAAGATGTTGATGTTGGGCGCCCAGGTATCCAGCCCGGTGCCGATCTTGCCCAGATGCCCGGTCTGCCGCGCCAGCGTGTGCAGCCCCTGCAACTCGGTGCTGATCACCCGCGCAACGTCATGCACCAGCGCCGGGTCGAACGTCGCGGCAAGGCCGATCGACTGGGGGAAATTCGTCGTCGGCACCGCCCCGCCCGCGCCGTGCAGGCTTTCTGTCCACCAGTTGTAGGCCGGCACGTTCAGCCGGGGGATCGCCGGCGCCACGTTGAGCAGTTGCTCCACCTTCTCATCGGTGGTCATCTTCGCCACCAGCGCCGCGGCCAGCCGGTCTGCTTCGCCCCGCGGGTCCTGCCCCGCCGCGCCCTGGGCCTGCGCAGAAATGGACGTTAGCGTTACCACCGCGGTCGCTGAAAGGAGCATACGCGCAAGCCTGCGCGGCAAAGTCGAACTCTTGGTCACGGGTGGTCCTCTCTGGTGTTCTGTTCCGGTCGCGACCCGGCAGGCTTTGCTGCGTCGGTCAGACCGGCTGCAGGCCGTACTTGATGATGCGCTGGATCAGGTCGCGGTGGCGTGGCAGGCTTGTCAGCATCCGCGCGGTGTTGTCGGCATTCTCCCGCCGCGCCCGCCGCGCATCGCGCACCTCGGGCTCAAGCGTGCGGGCCGAGACTTCCGAGCGGAAGCCCATGCCATAGAGCACGTACTGATAGGACGCCGAGGGGAACACCTCGTCCACCCGGTCGAACTCCTCGTGCAGCCACGGCGGCTGGAACCGCCACAGCGCCATCAGGTCGCGCAACCGCTCAGGGATCGTCGCCGGGTCCATGTTGTCGCGCCAGAATGCGGTGTCGCGCCGCTGGCTCAGCACATAGTGCAGCTTCAGGAAGTCGATGATCCGGCCCCAGCGATACAGCGTCTTTTCGTTGTAGCGCCGCGCCACGATGTCCATCACCTCGCGGCGCGCGGGCATCTGGTCGGCGATCATCCTTGCCGACAGCTCGATCAGCACGATGGCCGATGCCTCCAGCGGCTCGAGGAAGCCCGCTGCAAGGCCCACCGCCACGCAGTTGTTCTTCCAGAACAGTTCGCGATGGCCGGAGCGTATGTCGATCTTGCGCACGCTCAGCCCGTCCGCCGCCGGCCCGATATAGGCGCGCAGCTCGGCCTCGGCGTCCTCGCGGCTGATGTGGCGGCTGGAATAGACATGCCCCACCCCGCGCCGGGTCGGCAGGCCGATGTCCCAGATCCAGCCCGCCGATTGCGCCGTGGAAATGGTGTGCGTGGCGATCGGCGCGTCCGCATCGGGATAGGGCACCTGCACCGCCAGCGCGGTATCGCAGAACAGGATGTCGTTGCAGTCCCTGAACGGTACGCCCAGCGTCTCGCCCAGCAGCAGGCTGCGCATACCCGTGCAGTCCACGAACAGGTCGCCGGCGATCTCGCCCGCCTGCTCGGTCTCGATCGCGCGGATATCGCCGCTTTCGTCCTGGATCACCCGCCGCATGTCGGCCAGCACGTGGCGCACGCCCAGCTTTTCGGTGCAGTGGCGCTGCATGAACGGGGCGAATTTTCCGGCATCGAGGTGGTAGGCATAGTTGGCCTGCCCCTCGTACTCGGCATTGGTCATGCTTTTCGGGGCCAGGTTCTCGTCGCAGATGCGCCCCTGCGGGCACACCGCGTCGCAGAACGTCTCGCCGTTGTCGCCGCCTTCCACCAGCGTCCCCGCCAGCCAGTGCGGCGCCAGGTTCAGCTCGCCGAACCGCTGCGGCAGCACCAGCGGATGGTAGTAGGCGTCATCGTCCGCCCCGGTGGTCCACTTGGCGAACAGCGCGCCCTGCTTGAACGCGGCGTCGCATTCGCGGAAGAAGTCGGTCTCGGAAATGCCCACGCTCTTCAGGGTGGAGCGCAGTGTGGGCCAAGTCCCCTCGCCCACGCCGATGATCGGCACATTGGGGGATTCGACCAGCGTAACGGAGAAATCGTGGCCGATGCGGGCCTTGTGCCTTGCGGCGATGATCGCGGCGGTCAACCATCCGGCCGTGCCGCCACCGACGATCACGACATCGCGCACTTCCCGCACCATTCGCGTCCTGCTCCGCCATCCTGTTTGTCGGCGACGCCGGGGGATGGATCCCGGCGCCGCCTTCTCGTTAGATCAGTAGTTGAAACGCACGCCGAAGACAAAGCGTCGGCCATAAGAGTAGGTATCGAGCGCCATGTTCGACCAACGGCCATAGGTGCTGTAGGTCGAATTGTTGAGGTTCGTCGCCTCACCGAACACCGAGAACTGCTGGGTGATGCGGTAGCTGGCGCTGGCGTCGATCTGGAACTGCCGGTTCACGTTGACCGGCTCGGCCCCAAAGGTGCCACCCTGGCGCTGCCCAAGCTGCAGCAGGTAGCTATCACGCCAGTTGGCCGCCACGCGCACTTCCAGACCATTCTTGTCATAGAAGCCCACGAAGTTGGCCGAATTGGCCAGGCCGGTGATCGCGAACGCCGAACCCGAGATGTCCTTGGGATCGAAGTTGCGATTGGTGCTCACAAACGTGCCGTTGGCGTTGAAGCCGAAGCCGCTCTCGCCGAACACGTGCTGCCACGCGATTTCCACGCCACGCACCACGCCGTCCGGACCGTTGACCTTGCCGTTCACCTGGAACTGCGCGGGCTGGTTGGTGAACGGATCGATCACACCATTAATCGTCTGCGTGCTGACACCACCAACGATGAAGTTCGAGATGAACTTCATGAAACCGTTGACCGCGAAGTACGAATTCTTGCCGTAGTAGTATTCGGCCCCGAGATCGAGGTTGTCGGCAAGGTACGGCTTGAGGTTGGCGTTGCCGCCCGATGCGGCAAGGCTGCCCTTGCGCAGGGTGCCCAGGTTGATTGTCGGGCGCAGGTCTCCCAGCGCCGGGCGCGTCAGCGTGCGTGACGCGTCGAAGCGCAGGGTCAGCTTGGGCGTGACCTCCAGCTTCACGTCGATCGAGGGCAGGACATAGTTGTAGTTGGACTGCCGGGTGATGTCCTGCTGCGGCGTATAGGTCTTGACGTTGATCAGCGTCGGGTCGGTCGGCACCGTTTCCAGCACCACCGGATTGCGGCCGATCGCACCCGAAGTCAGCTTCGTGTACTCATCGCGCACGCCGGCGCTGACATGGAAGGGCATGTTGCCCAGTTCGGTGTCGAACGAGACGTTGAAATAGGCCGAGAATGTCCGCTCGCGCACGTTGAGCACGGACGATGGGTCAAACGCCGGGGCAGTGGTGCCGCGGCCCGTGGCTTCCAGAACCTTGTAGACGGCCACCGGGTCATACACGATGATCGCCGGGGCCAGATCGCCCTTGTAGCCGGGGATGAACCCGTTGGTGTTGATCGTGCCCTGATAGACACTGTCAGGCAGCGGCGCCACCGCTCCGGTGCGGCCCGAAGGCGCGCCATAGCCGCCATAGCGGAAGAACGTGCCGTTCACGAAGGGGTTCTGCCCTTCCTGGTGGAACTTGTTCTCCTGGTAGCTGGCGCCGAAGCGGACCTTGACGTCGCCCCCGTCATACTTGCCGCCAATCTTCGCCTGGCGAACCAGGTCGGTGAAGTAGTTGGGGAAGCCGGCGATCACGTGGCTGCCGATGACCGTGCGGTCGGTGAACTTGGAAACGTTGCCAGCCGGACCCACGTCGTGGATGCTCGGCAGGAAGTCCTTGCTCGGCCCGAGAATGGCGACGCCGGTGTTGGCGCCCAGCACGGTCGAATAGTTGGTGCACGAAAGTGGCGGGGTGGTCGGACCCGCGCCTGCGGGATAGGTGCAGCCCGTGGACAGGAACGGCCCGTTGGGATCGCCGTTGGTGCCGCCATAGCCGATGTCCATGGCATTGTCGTAGCCGTTGTTGCCCGGGTTCAGCACCGAACGGGAAACTGCCACGTCGACATCGAAGCTCAGCCGGTCGGTGGCCTCCCACTTCAGGTTGCCGCCGATCATGTGCGTCTGGTTGATCGTCCGCGCCAGGCTGGCATTGAAGTCCATCGGCGTACCGAACTGGTTGAAATCAATGACGGTGCCGTTGCTATCCTGCTTCACATTGCGCAGGTCATCACCGTTGAACCAGGCGCCATAGCCATATGTGGCCGTATTGAGCGTCTGGCGCGTGAAGTTGCCGTCGATCGTCAACAGCACACGATCGCTTGGCCGCCACTGATAGGCGATGCGGCCGTCGATACGCTGGTCCTTGGTCGTAACCTGGTTGGCGCCCACCTGCTGCGGGAACCAGCCAAGCTTGTTCTTGTTCGCCGGCGTGAAGTCGCTGGTCTGACAGGCCGGGTTGGCCTGGCAGGCATAGAAGTAGTTGCCGATCCAGCCCGGGATGAACACCTGGTTCGCATCGGTATCGACCCGGCGATAGGCCGCATAGGCAAGGAAGCCCATGGTGTCGTCAGCGAAGGTCGTGCTGAACAGCCCTGCCCCTGAAGGGGTCACCTTGCCATTGCGGTCCTGTACCGAACCGGAAGCCTTCAGCGCAATCTTGGTGCCATTGGAATCGAACGGTTTTGGCAACGCGACATTGATCGTCGCGCCGATCGCGCTCGCGCCATATTCGACGTCGGGCGTCTTGTAGACCGAGATCGTCTGGACGAAGTCCGATCCGATCGTGGTGAAGTCCACCGCGCGGTTGCCCGAAGCGGTCGAAAGGTGGCGCCCGTCGAACTGCGTGTCGTTGAAGTCGCCACCGAAGCCACGCACGGTCACGCCGGTGGCTTCGCCGCGCGCGCCCGAACGCTGGATCGAGATGCCGGGCAGGCGCTGGATTGCGTCGGCCACGTTCGCATCAGGAAACTTGCCGATGTCCTCGGCAGAGATTGCGTCAACCACGCCCGATGCGGCGCGCTTGATCTCCATGTTCCGCTGCAGCGAACCGCGGATGCCGGTGACGACGATTTCGGTGCCGCTACCCGCATCGGCGGGCTGCATGTCGGCAGCGTCGGCGGCGGCCGGCTCCGGCTGGGCTTCTGCGGCACAGGCCGGCAGGGCAATGGCCAGCGCCATCACGCCCATCGCTCCTCCGATCAGGAACCGCGAATTGATTGAAGTCCTCATACCCTCTCCACTGCTTTCTCTGACGGCCCCCCCGCCCGGGAAGAAGACGAACCGGGCCATACCACCTGCCCGCAACAACGGGCCGGGACGGCAGCGCCTGATCGTGCAGGGAAATGCCGGGCGTCGTGACCCGGTAAGCCTCTCCATGCCGGCGCTCTGTTCGTCACCTTGCCCGATCTGTGTAGCGGATGAAGGTAGCGCTATCAACACTAAATTGTCTGCGCAATGGAGCAAGCCCTGCTGGCTGTTGCACAAACCCCACGGATGGCGTTACACATGGCATGTTAGCGCGCACATGGCGGCCTAGCCCCAGGCCTTAAACGGCGAAGAATGCGTGGGAAAGCAGGAGAGGCGAATGGCCGAGCAACTAGAGATCCTCAACACGGACGCGCACCGCGCCCTCGCGATGCACCCGCTTGGCGGCGATCATCCGCACATGGTGCAGATCGTCGTTTCCGAGGTCGAACGCGCTGCGTCGTGCTGCCCGGTCATGCTCGCCAAGTCGCCCGACACCGGTCGATTCGCAATCGTTGCCCTGTTCGGATTCAAGCAGGGTGAGATTCTGGTTGAGGGCGCAGACACTGGAAACGCTGCGTTTCTTCCCTACGACCTGCAGCGCCAGGGCTTCTTCGCCGCCGATGACAACATCGCCGTGGACCTCGCCCATCCCCGCTTCGCTGCTGGTGGCACGATCCCGCTGTTCGACCACACCGGCGCCCCTACGGACGATATGCGGCTGATCCAGCGCGCGATCGGCCAACTCATGAGCGGCGCCGCGCAGACCGAGCAGTTCATCGCCACGCTCGTGCAGGAACGCCTAGTCGAACCGGTCGATATCACGCTGTCGTTCGACGATGGCGAGACGATGTCGCTGAACGGTCTCTACACGGTGAGCGGCGAGGCACTCTCCGCGCTCGACGACAGTAGAATCATCAGACTATTTCGCTCCGGCTGGCTGCAGGCCGCACTGGGCATCCGCCTGTCGCTGCAACAGGTCGGCCTGCTTGCCCGCCGCCGCAACGAACGCCTCGCCGGCAACCTGGCGACCAGCTGGGCCTGACGTGCCAAGCCTCAAGGAACTGCCCCGCGGCCACGCCGCCCTCTCCGCGCCCGAGACCTTCCACCAGCACGTCATCCTGGAAGCCAGGCCTGTCGTGCTGCGCGGCCTCTGCGCAGAGCTGCCCGCAAGCTCCGCCGGCACCCGATCCGCGCAGGCACTGTTCGACTACCTGCTCGCCTTCGACAGCGGCCGCAAACCAATGATCTTTACCGCGCCTCCGGACATCGGTGGGCGTTATTTCTACAACAGCGATCTATCAGGCTTCAATTTCACCCGTCTCGAGGCTGCACTGCCAGAGGCCTTCGACCGGATCCTGCGCTACGCCGCTGATCCCTCCGCGCCCACCGCCTACCTCGGCTCGCTCGTCGCTCCTGCCTACCTGCCCGGCTTTGCCGAAGCCAACCGTGTGCCAATCGTGCCGCCGCAGGTCGAACCGCGCCTGTGGATCGGCAACCCCTCCACCGCCGCCGCACATTACGATGCGTTCGAGAATCTCGCCTGCGTACTGCTCGGCTCGCGCCGCTTCACGCTCTATCCACCTGATGCCATCGGCGATCTCTACGTCGGCCCGGTTGACCTGACCATGGCCGGCCAGCCCGCCAGCCTAGCCTCCGCCGCTGGCGATCCCGCCACCTATCCCCGCTTCGAACAGGCCCGCGCCCGCGCCATCACGGTCGAGCTCGCTGCCGGCGATGCGCTGTTCCTGCCCAAGCTGTGGTGGCACCAGGTCGAAGCCTGCGATCCGGTGAACGTCATGCTCAACTACTGGTGGGACGCCACCGCCATCGGCCCAGATGCGCCGCTGCTCGCCATGCTGCTGTCGATGATCGCCATCGCCGAGCGCCCCGAAGCCGAACGCGCCGCCTTCCGCGCCTTCTTCGATCACTACGTCTTCCGCCCCGAAGGCCACCCCCTCGCCCACCTGCCCGAAGACCGGCGCGGCATCCTGCGCGACATCAATGGCGCCAGCTATGGCCAGATCCGCGCAACCATTCTTCAGGCGCTGCGCCGCTGACAGCTTGACACGGCCCGCCCGCAATCTAGTCTGACTAAACAAGAGTCTGGCAGCCGTGGCACACAGGCACGCCGGGGCCGATCCTCACAGAATCCGCGTTCAGAGCGGTCATCTGTACCTCGGCTTTATCACAACAGATCGTACAATAATTCCGGGAGAGTCCTGTCATGCGCCCATTCCGCGCCGTGTCCTGCCTTGCCGCGCTCGCCATCACACTGGCGGCCTCGCCACCATCAACCGCTCAGGTGAACACCTCCGCCCCCGCCGCCGTGGCCGGCGCGGCCAAGGTGAAGATCGAGAGCATCACCGTTCACGGTCGCGCACTGGAAGGTGCGCTGGAAGGAGACAGCGCCGACCGCGAAGTGCTCGTCGTCCTCCCGCCCAGCTACGGCAAGGCCCCCCACCGCCGCTATCCGGTCGTCTATGCCCTGCATGGCTATTCCATCGGCGCCCGCCAGTGGACCGGCGAGATCCACGTACCGCAAGTAATCGAAGGCGCCTTCGCCCAAGGTGCGCACGAGATGATCTTCGTCTTCCCCGACAGCAAGACTGCGCACAACGGCTCGATGTATTCCGCGTCGGTCACCACTGGCGATTACGAGCGCTTCATTTCGCACGATCTCGTCGCCTATATCGACAACCACTACCGCACTCTCGCAACGCGCGCGAGCCGCGGCCTCGTCGGTCATTCGATGGGCGGTTACGGCGCCACCCGCATCGGCATGAAGCATGCTGACGTCTTCGGCGCGCTTTACCTGATGAGCCCCTGTTGCCTCTCCGCGCGCGGCCTGTTCGGCCTCTCGCCCGAAGCAATGCAGGCCTATGCCGCCATGAAGAGCCCTGCCGATTCCGCCAGCTTGCCCTGGGCGCAGCGCGGCACGCTCGCGGCCGCCGCAGCCTGGTCGCCCAACCCCGCCAACCCGCCGCTCTACCTCGATCTGCCGCTTGGCCCCGATGGCAAGCCGCGCGATGACGTGCTCGCAAAATGGGCCGCCAACGCCCCGCTTTCCTTTGTCGACCAATACATCGGCAACCTGCGCCGATACGCCGCCATCGCCATGGATGTGGGCGACAAGGACAGCCTGAAGGATGATACCGCGCGCCTGCATGAAGCGCTGCTGCGCTATGGCATCGCCAACAGCTTCACCATTTACGATGGCGATCACACCAGCCGCGTCGCCTTCCGCTTCCAGGCTCAGGTCGTCCCCTTCTTCAGCCAGCATCTGGCGTCGGGAGCGGCCAAATGAGGCGGCGCCACATTGCCGCAGCATGGCTTGCAGCATCAATGCTGACCACCGCAGCATACGCAGCCGACAAGCCGCTTGATGCGACCGGCCACTGGAGCGTCACAGCCCGGGGCAACGCGCCCCTGCCACCCATGGGCTGGAACAGCTGGAACGCCTTCAACAGCGACGTCGACGAGACCAAGCTGATGGCCGCGGCGCAGGCGCTGGTCGATACCGGCCTTGCCCGCCTCGGCTATCGCTATGTCGATATCGACGACGGCTGGTGGCTGCGCCGCCGCACCACCGACAACCGCCTGATGATCCGCACCGCCAACTTTCCTTCGGCCCGCACCGTGGATGAGGCCGGCAGTTTCCGCCCTCTCACCAATCGGTTGCACGCCATGGGCCTGAAGGCGGGGATCTATTCCGACATCGGCCGCAATTCCTGCGGCCAGGCCTATACCTCGCAGTTCGCCAACCAGCCCGAAGGCACCGTGGCCGAACGCGAGGTCGGGCTTTATGGCCATATCGAGCAGGACATCGCGCTTTTCCTTGGCGAATGGAACTTCGACCTGGTCAAGGTGGATGGCTGCGGCATCCGCGCCATGAGTGCGGAAAACCCGCTCGTCGCGTCAGGCCGCTACCGCGAGTTAAGGCCGCTGATCGATTACGAGACCCTGCCCAACAACGATGTCGCCACCGTCCGCGTGCTTTACCAGCAGGTGGCCGATGCAATGCACCGCACACGGCCCGCGAACGACTATGTCTTCTCGCTCTGTCTGTGGGGTGCGGCAGACGTCCGTTCTTGGGCGGGCAAGGTCGGAAACATGTCGCGCACCAGCGAGGACATTTCGCCCAATTGGGAACGCATGCTGCACAATCTTGATGCGGCATCGCGGCGCGAACTCTATGCCCACCCCAACAGTTGGAACGATGCCGACATGCTGTTCGTCGGCAGCGGCGAATTCGACATGGACCACATGGTCGAAGCGCGCTCGCACATGACGCTGTGGGCCATGCTCAATTCGCCGCTGATCATTGGTTTTGACATGCGCAAGGCCACGCCCGCCCTCGTCTCGGTGCTCGGCAATCCTCACGTTGTCGCGCTGAATCAGGACAAGGCGGGCAACCAGGCGGTGCTCGCCTATGACGGCGAGACAGTGCAGATCTTCGTCAAGACTCTCGCCGATGGCACCAAGGCGGTCGCCCTGTTCAACCGCAGCGGCAGCCCAGTCGATGTGAAGCTCACTGCCGCGCACCTCAAATACCGGGTCGACCGCAGCATTGCCCTAACGGACCTTTGGGACGGTGGCCGGTCATCGTTCCAGGGTGAAACGCCTGTCCATCTGGACCGCCACCAGACCCTGCTGTTCAAGGCCGTCGGGGTACGCGAACACCCGCAGGGCCTATACCTGTCCGAACAGCCGGGCTCGGTAAACCCGGCGGTCGATGGCATCGTCCACCCCATGGCGGATCCGCTCGTCCATCGCGGCCTGCTGCCCTGGCGCTCAACGCGCGGCGATGGCGAGCATCCGCTTTATGGCGGCTGGGGCGGCGCACGCGCCGATGCCACGCCTTTCGCCCAGACGCCAAAGATGGCGGGCAAGACCTATCCCAGCAGCATCGGCATCCTTGCCAATTCGCGCCTGGAAATCCGCAACAACGGCTTCGCCACCTTTTCGGCCCTGGCCGGTGTGGACGACGCTACCGCCGATCTCGCCGCGCAAGTGCGCTTCTCTGTCCATGTCGACGGCAAACGGATGTTCCAGTCCGCGTGGATGAAACGCGGGCAGCAGCCGGTGCCGATCAAGGTTCCGATCAAGGGCGCGCGCATCGTCGAACTTGTCGCCGAAGGAGATCACCCCGTGATGCAGGATATCCCCGTCAACTGGGCCATGGCAGCGCTGGACTGGTAAGGCGCCGTCCGTTTTGCAGAAAAGAAGGCCCGGAAAGCATCTTGCCTTCCGGGCCTTTCAGTTGATGGCAGCGACCTCAAGGAGGGAGTTGGGTCGATGGCCGCTGCCGGCACACAGGGTCTATCTCGTCACTTTGAGAACGGTGATCGAATGGGGCGGTAGCATCAGGGTCAGCCCGCGCGGGCCGTTGCGCGCTGAAACCGGCTGTGGCGTGACCACGGCGGGCTTCTCAAAGCTGTTCACGCTGTCCACCTTCGGCGCGGTCAGCACTTCGCCGCTGGCGCTGCGGTATCCGGGCAGGGTCACGATCGTCCCGGCATCGGGATCGATGTTGACCAGCGAGATCCACACCTGCCCGCTCTTGTCCTTGGCGGCCATCGCATCCACCCGCGGCAGCTTGTGCGCGCCGGAAACATATTGGCCGGCATTGAACGTTACCGGCGTGAACTGCGCGTCCTGGAACGGGACGTACATCTTGAACACATGGTAGGTCGGGGTCAGCACCATCTTGCCGCCGTCGGTCAGGATCATCGCCTGCAGAACGTTGATCATCTGCGCGATGTTGGCGATCTTCACCCGGTCGGCGTGGCGGGCAAAGATGTTGAGGTTCAGCGCAGCCAACACCGCGTCGCGCATCGAATTCTGCTGCTGCAGGAACCCGGGGTTGCTGCCCGGCGTGAGGGCGAGCCATGCGCCCCATTCGTCCACGGCGATCAGCAGCTTCTTCTCCGGGTCGTACTTGTCCATGATCGCCGCCTGCCTGTTCAGCAGGTCGTCCATGGTCAGCGTGTCGGCGATCGCAATGGCATAGTCCTCGTTGCCAAATCCCGTCGCCGGCAGGTGCGGTGGCCAGCCGCCGGTGGTGTACTTGTGCAGCGAAACCCCTTCGATATCCCAAGAATAGACGTGGTCCTTCCACGCCTTCATCACCTCTTCCGTGTAATCCAGCTTGTCGCTGTCCCAGCCCACGACGATGCGCTTCATCTTGCCCGCGCCCCCGTTCACGTCCGGCCGCTGCGCCGGATTGTAGTTGCGCGTGAAGTTGGCGAAGCGCTTCATCTCCTCCACATAGTGCGTGGCCGACATCGCCCCGCCGCAGCCCCAGTTCTCGTTGCCCAGCCCCAGGATCGGCACCTTCCACGGCGCAGGATGGCCGTTGGCGGCGCGTTCCTTGGCCAGCGAGGTGTCCTTCTCGGCCGTGATGTATTCCAGCCATTGCCCGGCTTCGGCGGCGGTGCCCGATCCGATGTTCACCGAAACATAGGCGTCCGCGCCGATCTGCTCGGCAAAGTCCATGAACTCGTGCGTGCCGAAGGCGTTGGATTCGGGCACGCCGCCCCAGTTGCTGTTGATCTGCACCCGGCGCTTGTCCGCCGGGCCGATGCCATCGCGCCAGTGGTATTCGTCGGCAAAGCATCCGCCCGGCCAGCGCACGTTAGGCACTCTCAGCGCCTTCAGCGCGCCCACCACGTCGCTGCGAATGCCGCGCACGTTGGGGATGGGGGAATCCTTGCCCACCCACACCCCGCCGTAGATGCCCGTACCCAGGTGCTCGGCGAACTGGCCGAAGATGTTGCGGTCGATCACCGGGCCCTGGCGTGCCGCATCGATCGCTACCGTCACCTCGGCGTCCTTGGCCTTGGCGGGCATGCCAGTGCCGATGCCGACGGCGCCCGCCGCCAGCAGCATGGTACGGAATGTCTTGGCAAAGCCCATCATCGAAGCATCACTCCCTGTTGGCGGGCCAGTGGTCCGGCCCTGCCCGTCTGCCGGTGCAGGCGCCTCAGTGCCCGCCCCAGCCTTCCATTTGTTCCAGCTCCTTGCCCTTGGTCTCGGGCAGGAAGGCCTTGACCAGCCACAGGCTCACCGCCGCGCTGGCGGTGTAGAGCACATAGGTCTCGGCCAAGCCCATCCCGCTGGCCATCGCCGGGAAACTCTGCACCACGGCATAGTTCGCGCCCCACTGCGCCAGCCCGCACACCGCCAGCGCCGATCCGCGCAGCTGGTTGGGGAACATCTCGCCCAGCATCACCCACATCACCGGGCCCCAGCTGACGTTGAAGAACACCACATAGATGTTGGCCGCGATCACCGCGATCAGGCCCAGCTGCTGGTCCATCTGCAGCGCGCCCGCGGCATCCAGAGTCCCTTGCGAAAAGGCCCAGCTCATCGTGCCGAGCGACAGCGTCATCCCCGCCGATCCGATCAGCAGCAGCGGCTTGCGCCCGATCCGGTCCACCAGCGCCATGGTCACGAAGCACGCGGCGATCGAGACCAGCCCCGAAATGATGTTCCGCTCCAGCGCTGCCTTCTCCGAAACCCCGGCCAGTTTCCACAGCGTCTCGCCGTAATAGAAGATCACGTTGATCCCCACGAACTGCTGGAACACCGCGATGATCAGGCCGGCCCACACCACCGGGCGCAGTACCGTGCCCGGCGCCAGCACGTCGGCCAGCCGGGGGCGGTGGTCGCTGGCGAAGGAGGCGCGGATCTCGGCCACCTTGCGCGCCGCTGCGTCCTCGCCGAACAGGCGCGAAAGCACGCCCAGCGCCTCGTCGCCCCGGCCGCTGCCGACCAGGTAGCGCGGGCTCTCGGGGATGAACTGCAGCGCCACCAGGAACACCACCGCCGGCACCGCCTGCGCCAGATACATCCAGCGCCACGCCGGCACGCCCCCGATCAGCCCGAGCGAATCCCCCGCCTTCTGCGCGAGGAAATAGTTGACCACGAAGGCCAGCGTCAGCCCGGTGATGATCATCACCTGCTGCACGCTCGTCAGCCGCCCGCGGATTGCCGCCGGGGCGACCTCAGAGATATAGGCGGGCGAAAGTACGCTCGCCGCACCCACTGCCATGCCGCCGAGGAAGCGGAAGATCACGAACAGCGTGTGGTTGCCGGTAGTGCCCTGCACCAGCGCGCCGACCAGGAACAGGATCGCGGCGAGGACCATGATCCGCTTGCGTCCGAAGCGGTCGGCCATGCGCCCCGCCAGGAAGGCCCCTGCGGCGCAGCCCATCAGCAGCGAACCCACAGTGAAGCCAAGGCCATTGTCATCCAACGCGAACGCGGCCTTCAGTCCCGCCTGCGTCCCGTTCACCGCGCCGCTGTCATACCCGAACAGCAGCCCGCCGATCGTCGCCACGGATACGATGGCTCCCACAAGCGCCATGTTGACCCGGTCTTGCTGCGTTGCAGCCATGTCCCTCTCCCACCTCGTTGTTATGCCCCGGCCTTTGCGCGGGTAACCGAATGCAGCCCAGTTACCCTTGCCACGCAAGGGTCTGTGACTTTATGATAGCGCTACCTTTGTATCGCATGCTTTTCACCACGCAAGTCCGAAATGAAATTAAGTCTGCTTTATTCACAATAGGCCTTGCCAAGCCCATACTGCAGGGTCAGGACATCCGTACGGGAGCCTGAAACCATGAACGATGTCCGATCGCGCCGGCGACAGTCCGGCCGCCCGACCGTAAGCGACGTCGCCCGCGTCGCCCAATGCTCGCCGATGACGGTCAGCCGTGTGGTCAACGGCGGTGGCGGCGTGCGCGAGGAAACACGCATCGCGGTAGAAGCGGCCATTCGCCAGCTCAACTATGCGCCCAACCGCGCGGCACGCAGCCTCGCCGGCGCCTCTCAGTTGCGCATTGCGCTGCTCTATTCCAACCCGTCCGCCGCCTATCTCAGCGAACTTTTGATCGGCTGCATGGACGCGGCCACGCGGCTCGATGCGCATCTGATGGTCGAACGTTTCGACCCCGAACAGGACCAGGCAAAGGCCATCGCCAAGCTCACCGAGAGCGCGATCGACGGCTTCCTTCTGCCCCCGCCGCTGTGCGACGACACCGCCCTGCTTGCTCGCCTCCGCCGCGCCGGAGCGCACGCCGTGCTGATCGGTCCGGGCCAGGCCGAAGCGCACCACGGCGTGGTGATGATCGACGATTACCAGGCCGCCTATGACATGACGCGCCATATCCTCGCGCTGGGCCATTGCCGCATCGGCTTCATCATCGGCAACCCGCAGCAGTCGGCCAGCGCGCTGCGTCTTGCCGGCTATCGCGACGCCATGGCCGAAGCCGGCGCCCAGGTGGACGAGGCGCTCGTGCGCCAAGGCCAGTTCACCTATCGCTCCGGCCTCGATGCGGCGATGGACATGCTCGCGCTCGCCAACCGACCCACCGCGATCTTCGCCTCGAACGACGACATGGCCGCCGGCTGCATCGCCGCCGCGCACCGCAACGATCTCGAAGTCCCGCGCGATCTCACCGTCTGCGGCTTCGACGATACCGCGCTGGCATCCACCATCTGGCCCGAGCTCACCACCATCCGTCAGCCGATCCGGAAGATGGCGGAAACCGGCCTGGAGGTACTGGTGCAGGAAATCCGCGACGAGCGCGCCGACGCAAACGGACGACCGCGCCTCACCACACTGGAATACGAACTGGTCCGCCGGGAATCCGACGCCGGCCCACCTGCGGCGAAGGCGGATAGAACGCCAAAGGCGTAAAGCTCAATTCTCCGTTACCGCGAGTTCGAACCCCGGCACAGGCAAGGCACGCGCGTCGAACAGGTTGACGACCGGGCTGTCGGCCCAGGCATAGCGTACCTTCACGACGGCCTGTCCGTCACTCGCGAGCACCACCGTGTCGCCGTCCACATTCGCCGCAGCAAAGCGGCAGGCGTCCGCCGCATCGCACAGTTCGAAGCCGATCGGCGCGGCCGCGCTCCACGCGTGCAGGCCGCCTTCCACGCCCTTGAAGCGTACGCGCACCGCGTCGCCTTCGCGCACCGCCGCCACCGGCATCGGCATGGCCTTGCCCTGCGCGCCCAGCGCCAGCCGCTGGCCCACTAGCAGCTTGTTCGCCGGATGGATGTCCGTCCGCTCGCCCAGGTCGATCGCGCTCGCCAGGAACCCGGCGGGATCGCCCGCCGCAATCCGCCGCTGCTCGTCGCGCATGTGCGCCCAGTCCGAACGGGTCGGGGCGGAAGCTGGCTGGCCATAGTTCGCCAGCTGCACGATTCCCACTTTCAGCCCCTGGCCGAACCGCGCCCGCCACCCGGCGATCATCGCCTGCATGCGCCGTTCGTAATCGGGGGTGTCGACGTCGCTTTCCCCCTGGTACCAGGCCACGCCTTCCATCGCGAACCGCCCCAGCGGCGCGATCATGCGGTTGTGCATCAGCCCGATGCCCGCATTGGCGTCCCATGGCGGCCGTGGCGGATAGCTGGACAGGGGCGCGATGGCATAGCGCCACCCATCCCCCAGCGCGATCCGCTCGCCACCGTCCACGGTCAGCGCCAGCTTGTCGGCCGGGCTGGCGAAGCCGCCGTTGTCGAAGGTGTTGGTCACCGCCACCAGGATCTCGTTCACCCCGGCCTTCAGGAATGCGGGCGGCAGGCGATAGGCCCGCTCCTCGTCCCAGCCGAAGGTGTTGCCCACGGCGCGCCCGTTCACGAACGTCATGTCCATGTCGTCCAGCACGCCCAGCGCCAGCGTCGCCCCGGCGCGCGCCTGCGCCGCGCTCAACGTCACCTGCCGCCGCAGCCACACCGTGCCCGTGGCCTTCGCGGCCAGGGGCGTGCCGGTCCACGCGCGCCATCCGCTCATCGCCGGAACCGCCTGCCATTCCAGCGCATCGGGCGCGGCCCATGGCTTCGTCCCGCCGGTCCCTTGCGCATACCAGTCCTGCCAGCGCGGCGCGAACTGCGTCACCGCCGCCATGCGATCACGCGCGAACAGCGCCAGCAGCGCCATCTCGCCCGGCCCGCTGATCGCCGCGCCCGCCTGCGGATCGAGCCACGGCGTCACTTTCGAACCGCCCCAGCTGGCGTGGATCGCCCCCACCGGCACCCCACGCGCACGGCGCAGCTCGCGCGCCATGAAATAGCATACGGCCGAAAAATCCTGCGCGCTCGCGGGCGCCGCCGCCGCCCAGGCGGTCGGCTTGGCGAAATGGCGGTCGGGCAGATAGCCCAGCGCCTTGGGCGCCTGCAGCAGGCGCAGCGCCGGATCGGTCGAAAAAGCCGCCTCCATCCCGCCGTTCAGCGCGCGCGACAGCGGAAATTCCATGTTCGATTGGCCCGAACAGAGCCACACATCACCCACCAGCAGGTCCGCCGCGCGCACCGCCTCACCGTCGGCGCGCACGGTCAGCGTCACGCCGGTGGCTGAGGCGGGCCGGGCCTTGAACTGCAGGGAGAACCGGCCCTTGCGGTCGGCCTCGCCGATCACGCGTTCGTCGTCCAGCGTGCCTTCCACCACTGCGCCGGGGGCGGCCGTGCCTTCCACCACGATCGGCCGGTCACGCTGGATCACCGCATGGTCGCCCCAGGCCGCTTCCAGTTCCAGCACAGGTCCGACCTGTGCCGGGGCCGCCAGTGCAGGGGTCGCCAGTGCAAGGGCCGCCAGCGCAGGGGCCGAAAGCCCGGCCGCCAAGGTCAGCACCGCCAGCGGCAGCGCTTTCACGCGCGGAACTCCGCCAACGCGGCAACCAGCCCGGGCACTTCCACGTCAAACGCGAAGATGTCGCCCGCCATCGGCTGCGCCGCCAGCGCGGCCTCGTCCAATCCCTTGCGCGCCGTGGTCACGAAGGCGCGCTTGCGGTCGGGTCCGCCGAACGCCAGCTTCGTCACGTTGGCCGCCGGTATATCCACCTTCTCCAGCAGCTCGCCTTTGGGTGAATAGCGCGCCACGCCCCAGCCGTTCCACAGCCCGGTCCACACGCAGCCTTCGGCGTCGCAGGTCGGCCCGTCGGGATAGGCATCGGGGAAATCGCGCGCTGTGTCGGCAAACAGGCGCGCTTCGTCCACATTCCCGTCCGCATCCAGGTCCGCCACCAGAATCTTCTTCGCCGCTGTATCGCTGAAATAGATCCGCCTATCCCCCGGCCCGATTGCGGGGCCGTTGGTAATGCACACCGCGTCCGGCCCCATCGGGGTCACCACCGCTTCGTGCGCGCGATAGAAGCGACCGCTTGCCGCACTCTCGCCATCGTCCATCGATCCGAAGAACACCCGGCCCCGGCTGTCGGCGCAGGCGTCATTCAGCCGGTTGCCCGCCGGCTCGCCCGCCACTTCGGCCACGCGCGCGCACTTGCCGGTCGCCGGATCGAACAAGTGCAGCCCGTCTTTCAGCCCGGCCAGCAGCTTTCCGCCCTTCGCCGGCAGTACCCAGCCGACCTGGTCATGCACCAGATGGCTTTCATGCAGGCCCCGCGCCGGGTCGAAGCTATGGATGCGATGCTGCTTGATGTCGGTGAACCAAAGACATTCGCGCGCCGCATCCCACACCGGTCCTTCGCCCAGCGTGCAACCCACCGCCAGCGTGCGCTCCACCAAACGGCTCATCGCCAGCCCCCATCCACCCAGTACTCGTGCCCGGTGCAGAACCGCGCATCGTCGGAAGCAAGGAACAGTGCCATCGCGGCGATGTCCACCGGCTGAAGCCTGCCCTTCAGGCATTGCGCCGCCACGATTTCCGCCTCTCCCTCAGGCGAATACCAACGCATCTGTCGCGCGGTCTGCACATTGCCCGGAATGATCGTGTTCACGCGGATGTTGTAGGGGCCAAGTTCGCGGGCAAGGCTTCGGGTCAAGCCTTCCACGCCTGCCTTGGCGATCTGGTACAACGCCAGCTCGTCCAAACCCAGGTGCCAGGAGATCGACCCAAGGTTCAGGATCACCCCGCCGCCCGCAGCTTTCATCTCCGGCCAGACTGCCTGCGATGCAAAGAACTTGTGCTTCAGGTTCACCGCCAGCCGCTCGTCCCAATAGGCGGGAGTCACCGCATCCAGCAGATGACGGTCATCACTGGCCGCATTGTTGATCAGGACGTCGCAGCCGCCCAGCCGCATGACCATCTCGCCGATGGCCTCGGTCAGCCCGTCAGCATCGGCAACGTCCTGTTCGCGGAACGCCGGCACATGCGCGGCATGCCCCAGCCGTTCCACCAGATCGTTCGCCGGGGCAGACAGGATATCGACAAAACCCACCTGCGCGCCCTGCAGCACAAATGCCTCGACAATTGCCTCGCCGATGCCGCTGGCACCACCGGTAACGATCACGCGTTTGTCGCGCAGGCTGGGATATTGCGCCATCGCCGCGCCTTCGCTGGAATGTTCTGCCGCCGGCGCCAAGGGGGCATCGTGGGCTGCGTGGGAAGCCATGGTCATGCCTTCTCCACCAAGCCGCGCTCGGCAAGGTTGCGCATGAATGCGGCAATACCGATGGTCCATTTGGGCGCATCGCGCGAAGTCATTACCGTGTTGCGCAACATGCCCAGCCGGGTCGAACGGATCGTCACCTTGTCACCCACCTTGTGGGTAAAGCCCCCGCCTGGCTCATCGCGGTCCTGCGTGGGTGCAAACAGCGTACCGCAGAACAGCACGAACCCGTCTGGATAGCTGTGCTCGCTCATCGTCTGGGCCACCAGGTCCAGCGGATCACGGCTGATCTCGGTCATCCGGTTGGTACCTTCCATGCGGAAGTTGTCCTGCCCTTCCACCACAAGCTCCACGTCCGCCACGCGCACGTCATCGATGCCGAAGCCCTTGTCGAACAAGCGGATGAACGGGCCGATCGCACACGATGCGGTGTTGTCTTTGGCCTTTGACAGCAGCAGCGCAGACCGCCCTTCGAAGTCGCGCAGGTTCACATCATTGCCAAGCGTCGCGCCCACCACTTCGCCGGCCGGGTCCACCACCAGCACCACCTCCGGCTCGGGGTTGTTCCAGCTCGAATCCGATCGCACGCCGATCGGAGCTTCATGGCCCACGGTGGAAAGCACCGGCGATTTCGAAAAGACTTCGGCATCCGGCCCGATCGCCACTTCCAGGTATTGCGACCACATGCCCTGCCCGATCAGCGCCTGCTTCAGCGCCAATGCCTCGGCGCTGCCGGGCACCACCGCGCGGATGCCGGCGCCGATGGTCTCCTCCAGCTGGCTGCGGATCTCGGCGGCGACCGAGGCATCGCCGCGCGCACGCTCTTCAATCACCCGTTCGATAGCGCTAACGGCAAAGGTTACCCCGCAGGCCTTCACGCACTGCAGGTCGATCGGGGAAAGCAGGCTCCACCCCGGGGGAAGACCATCGGCGATGGCGCCCAGATCGTCGCCGCCATCCAGTCGCCCACGCGCCAGCGCGCCGGAAACAGTGCTGGCGACCGCCGTGAGATCGCGGATTCGGCCGTCTTGGAGGACAATCACGTGTGGACCGTCGGCAGCTTGCGCCCGTCCGACGAAGGTCCCGTCCATGAAGTCTTCAGGAAGGCAAGCCGCAAGGCTTAAACCCATCAGTACATCCCCCAAGCTCTCGTTTTGATAGCGCTACCTTAATGCGACAACACGGCGAGATCAAGTCTGCGTTATTGCAAATCATCATGGGCCGCAACGTGCTCCCGGTAGCGCTGTTTTTCCCTGATTACCGGTCTTTTCGGACCGATTCAGGTACATCAAAACGGGCGACAATTTGTTTAAGGCTCCACCCGGCCTTGCACGCTCGCCACCGATTGGGCATCTCGATTCCACAGCGAAATGAAGGGGGACAATGCGCGCATGATTGTCGGTATCGACCTTGGCACCACCAACAGCGCCGTCGCCGTGTGGCAGGATGGTGTGCCCCACCTCGTGCCCAATGCGCTCGGCGAACTGCTGACCCCTTCAGCCATCTCGATGTCCCGCGATGGCGCCACCCTGGTGGGCGCTGCGGCGCTGGACCGGATGGCAACCGACCCAGCCAACACCGCCATAAGCTTCAAGCGCAATATGGGCAACGATCGTGAAGTTCTGCTGGCCCGAAAGGAATGGCGGGCCGAGGATCTCTCGGCGCTCGTACTGCGATCGCTGTGCGATGATGTGGAGGCGCACACCGGTTCGCGCCCGACTGAGGCGGTCATCACCGTGCCGGCCTATTTCAACGACCGCCAGCGCAAGGCCACCCGCCGCGCCGGGGAGCTGGCGGGACTGGAGGTGCGGCGGTTGATCAACGAGCCGACGGCCGCGGCGCTGGCGTTCGGGCTGCAGGACCAGGAGGACCGGGAGCCGTTCCTGGTCTTCGACCTGGGCGGCGGCACCTTCGACGTCTCGATCGTCGAGAAGTTCGAAGGGGTGGTCGAAGTCCGCGCCTCGGCCGGCGACAACCGGCTGGGCGGGGACGATTTCAACGAGGTGCTGGCGGCGCTGATGAAGCCGCTGGTGGACCCGGAAGGCCTGCTAGCCAAGCTTGATGCGCCGCGGCGCGAAGCCATGCTGCTGCGTGCCGCCGAAGCTGCGCGGCGGCAGCTGTCGACCGCGGACAACGCCACCTTCGCGGTGACAATCGACGATCGCAGGCTGGAAGCGCCTGTTACCGCCGATGCCTTTGAACGGGCCTGCGAGGCGCTGCTGCGCCGCCTGCGCGAACCGGTGGTGCGTGCGCTGCGCGACTGCGCGTTCGAGGTTTCAGAGCTGGGCGACATCGTGCTGGTGGGCGGGGCCACGCGCATGCCGGTGGTGCGCAAGGCGATCACCCGCATGTTCGGCCGCTTTCCCAACAGCACCGTCCACCCCGACCATGCAGTGGCGCTCGGCGCGGCGATCCAGGCGGGGCTTGCCGCGCGCGACGCCGCGCTGGAGGAAATCCGCATCTCGGACGTATGCCCCTTCACCCTGGGCGTGGACACGATCGAGCGCGACCAGTTCGGCGGCTATCACCACGGGGTGTTTTCCCCCATCATCGACCGCAACACGCCAGTGCCAATCAGCCGCATGGGCAATTACCGCACGGTGCAGGACAACCAGAAGGAAATCCTGTTCAACATCTACCAGGGCGAAGCGCGCGAGGTTTCGGGCAACATCCTGCTCGGGTCGATCAAGGTGCCGGTGCCGCCGCGCCCGGCGGGGGAGGCCACGGCGGACGTGCGCTTCACCTATGACAGCAGCGGGCTGCTCGAAGTCGACGTGACGGTGAACCAGACGGGCCTGACCCGGAACATCGTGATCGTGGACGAAGCCGACCGGCCTTCGGAAAAGGAGATCGCCGCCCGCCGCGCCGAGCTGGCCAAGCTGAAGTTCCACCCGCGCGAGGAGGCGGAGAACGTGGCGCTGATGGCGCGCGCCGAACGCGCCTATGAGGACTTCATCGGCGACGAACGCCGCATCGTCGGCCAGTGGATCACCGACTTTGCCGGGGCGCTGGAATCACAGGACCACCGCCGCATCGCCGAAGCGCGGCAGGTGCTGACCGAGCGGCTCGACACCATCGACGCGAGCGCGCCGCTGTGACGCCGTACCTTTCGCCCTCCGCCGCGCTGCGCCTGCTCGGCCTGAAGGCCGGGGCCGATACGCCGGCGATCCGCAAGGCCTATGCGGCGAAGCTGAAAGCGCTGGATGTCGACGCTGATCCCGAAGCCTACGCCCGCCTGCGCGCGGCGCGGGACATCGCGCTGCGCAGCGCCAAGGCCGCAGCCGCCCAAGCCGATGCGGCAGGGGATGCGCCGGCCACAGCCATCGAGGACGACGCGCAGCAACCCGCCCCCGAGCCGCAGGAAACGTGCGGTGCATGGGCCTACGCCGCCCCGCTGCTGCCGCATGATCCTCCCGCCCAAGGCAGTGCGATCCTTGCGGGCAGCCTGCCGCCGGCCGATGCCGCGCCGGAACCGCAGGCGGAACTGACCGCCCCCGATGCGCCGCCCGGCGCGCGCGAGGCCACTGGCGGCCCGCCGGTGCTGGCGAGCGCCGCCCCCACCGACGTCACCTTGCTGCAACGGCCCGATCGCGAACTGGCCCGGCTGCTGCACAGCGAGGAAGACCCCGCCCCGGCGATGGATGACGCCGAGGAGGCGCGCGCGCTGCGCTGCCTGCGGATGATGCTGGCGGATGCGGCGCAGGCCGACCTATCGCTCCACGGCCAGATCGAGGACTGGCTGGCCGACCTGCTGGCCGGCACATGGCCGCGCAGCGCCCCCTTGCTGGAAGAGACCGCCGCCGCCTTTGGCTGGGAAAGCGAGCGCGGCCAGCTGGGCGAACGCCCTTCCATCGCCTGGCTCAACACCCGCCTGCGCGGCCTGCGCTTCCAGCAGAAGGTGGAACTGCCCGACCACCCCCTGCACAAGGCATGGGTCGAATTGCAGCGGGCGGGCTGGTCGAAATGGTATCAACGGGTTGGAACAAGTCGCAAGCGCATCAACGAACTGCTGGCCGGAATCCGCAGGCATTTTCCCGAGCTCGAAGGCCATCTCGATCAGCAGCGGGTCAGTTCGTGGGAGCAAAAGCCTGACTACTCGATCCTTACCTTCCCACTTCGCCTGCTGGGTGTCGGCCTCATACTTTGTGCGCAGTACTACTTTAGCTGGTCACACAACGGCGATCGGAACACCCAGAATCCGCTTCTTGAACCGCCTGCCTATCAAGCGCCCATCGATCCAAAATACAACGAACAACTCGCCATGGCGGTCCACGCCGCGTTCGGGCCGGACAAGACAATCCAGTGGCTGCGCGAGAAGCAGATCAGCGTGGCTTCCGCTTTCGAGGCGCGCTTCCGTTCGGAGCTTTCCAACGGGGCTACGCCGGAGAAGGCGACCCAATCCACCACCGACTTCATCCGCCGCCGCGTGTTCCTGAATGGCCGCAAGGACGCGCAGTTGCTTGAACAAGACCTGCAGCTTCACCTTGCCCGGATCGACGCCGTCAGCAGGAAAGGTCCGGAGGCCTGTGCCGGTTACCTGAAGTCGCTCGATATCGGCCAGGTGACCCTTTCCGACGAAGTCCTGCGCAAGGAACAGGCGCTGGCCGTGCGGATGGCCGAAACGGGTAAGCTCGACACACCGCAGCCGTCAAAACCGACCTCGGCGTCCGTCCCCGGCAAGCTGGTCGGGGAAGTGATGGAAGCGACCGGCCTGCCCCAGAAAACCGTTGCAGCCGCAATGTCGCACAAGGCCGGGCCAGCAGAGGAATGTGCCGTCACGCGTGCCCTGCTGCGGGCCACGCTCGATTGGAAGGGACCGGAACGCGGCGCTATCCTGCAGACGTTCTAGGCCGGCAGCTTCCCTCGCACCGCGTCCACCAGCAGCGCCGGTACGCCCGGGTCCTCGATCGTCGGCGGCGTGGTGAAGTCCTCGCCATTCACGATCTTGCGCAGCAGGTTGCGCAGGATCTTGCCGGACCGGGTCTTGGGCAGCTGCGGCACCACGTAGCAGGTCTTCAGCGCGGCCACCGCGCCGAGTTCGGCGCGCACGGCGGCGATGGCGGCGTCGTGCAGCGCGGCTTCGTTCGCGCCTGCGCGGGCGACCACGAAGGCAACGGGGATCATGCCCTTGATCGCGTCTTCCGCGCCGATCACCGCGCATTCGGCCACGCCATCGACGCTGGCGACGATCTGCTCCATCTGCCCGGTGGACAGGCGGTGGCCCGCGACGTTGATGATGTCGTCAGTGCGCCCCATGATGTGGACGAAGCCTTCATCGTCGATGAAGCCGGCGTCGCCCGTTTCGTACCATCCGGGGAAGGTGGCGAAGTTCTTCGCAAAGCCGGCGTGGTTGTTCCACAAGGTGCGGAAGGCGCCGGGGGCGAGCGGTTCGCGGATCACCACCGCGCCGCTGTGGCCCGGCTCGACAGGGTGGCCGCTTTCATCGAGCACCGCGAATTCGTAGCCCGGCACGGGGAAGCCGGCGCTGCCGCGCTTGCGCCGCAGGTCCCCCAGCGCGAAGCACGAGGCGATGGCGGGCCAGCCCAGCTCGGTCTGCCACCAGTGGTCGATCACCGGCAGGCCGCTCTTGTCTTCCAGCCAGCCGATTGTGTCGGGGTCGGCGCGTTCGCCGGCGAGGAAGATGGCGCGGCAATCGCCGGTGCCGATGTCCTTCAGGAAGGTGGCATCCGGATCTTCCTTGCGCACCGCGCGGATCGCGGTGGGCGCGGTGAAGAAGGTCTTCACCCCGTGCCGGTCGATCACCCGCCAGAACGTGCCGGGATCGGGCGTGCCGACGGGCTTGCCTTCGAACAGCACCGTCGTCGCCCCCACCAGCAGCGGGGCATAGACGATGTAGCTGTGGCCGACGACCCAGCCCACGTCGGACGCGGCCCAGAAGGTATCGTCTGCGGAAATGCCGTAGATGTTGGTCATCGACCAGGCCAGCGCCACGGCATGGCCGCCGTTTTCACGCACCACGCCCTTGGGCGTGCCGGTGGTGCCCGAGGTGTAGAGGATATAGAGCGGATCGTCGGAGGCGAGCGGCACCGGCGCGGGCGCGGGAGCGCCCAGCGTGGCCGTGCGCAGCGCCTGCCAATCCACGTCGCGCGGCCCGCCCAGATCGCCGCGCAGTTGTTCACGCTGCAGCAGCACGACCCGTTCGACCTGGTGGTCGGCAAGGCGCAGCGCCTCGTCCACCATGGGCTTGTAGGCGATGGTGCGCGATCCTTCGATCCCGCACGATGCGGTGAGGACGACCAGCGGCGTGGCATCATCGATGCGCTTGGCCAGTTCCAGCGGAGCGAAGCCGCCGAACACAACCGAATGGATCGCGCCCAGCCGCGCGCAGGCGAGCATGGCGAAGACCGTTTCGGGGATCATCGGCATGTAGATGACCACGCGATCGCCCTTGCCCACGCCGAGCGCAGCCAGCATCGCCGCGACGCGCCCGGTCTCTTCGAGCAGTTCGGCATAGCTGTAGCGCCTGATGGTGCCGGTGACCGGGCTGTCATAGGCGAGCGCGATGGCATCGCCCCGGCCTGCCGCGACATGGCGATCGAGGCAGTTGTGGCAGGTGTTGAGCGAACCGCCGGGAAACCAGCCCTTTTCCGGATCATGGGCGGCGGCGGGGGCGGTGAACCAATCGAGCGCGCCGGCGGCGGCGGACCAGAACGCTTCCCGATCCGAGATGCTGCCCTGCCATGCGCGGGAGTAGGCTTCGCTCATCATCCATCCCCTGATCGTTTCGTTTGCCCGAGTCTTGCCCGGAGGACTGCCGCCACGCCTTGACCCAGGGCAAGACGTGGCGGAACCCTGACTTTAGTCGTCGATATTGCGCTTGTAGGTTTCGGGCAGGAACAGCAGCCCGAAGACGAAGGTCGCCGCAGCCACCGCCACCGGATACCAGAAGCCGTGGTAGATATCGCCGTTGGCGGCCACCATGGCGAAGCCGATCGCCGGCAGCAACCCGCCCAGCCAGCCGTTGCCGATGTGATAGGGCAGCGACATGGAGGTGTAGCGGATGCGGCTGGGGAACAGTTCGACCAGCAGCGCCGCGATGGGGCCATAGACCATGGTCACCAGCAGCACGAGGTAGAACAGGATCGCCACGACCAGCGGCTTGTTGATCTGTTCCGGATCGGCCTTGGCCGGGTAGCCCACCTTCTGCAGTTCACCCACAACCGCGGGCTTGGCTTCGGTGGCCGGCTTGCCATCGGCAGCGGGCTTGGCCGGGACAGCGGGTGCGCCGACGACCCTGGCGGTGAAGGCGGCGATGGCGGCCTTGCGCTCGTCTCCGGCCAGCACCTTTGGATCGGGCGCGGTGAAGACGTCCGTGCCCACGGTGACGGTGGCGAGCGTGCCGGCCGGGGCCGCGACGTTCTTGTAATTGACCGCTGCCTTGGCGAGGGCGTTCTTCACGATGTCGCAGCTGGTGGTGTCGAACTTGTTGGCGCCCACCGGATCAAACTGCGAGGAGCATTCGGCCGGATCGGCGGTGACCACCACCGGCGCGGTCGCCTGCGCCCTGGCTAGCGCGGGGTTGGCCGCCGTGGTCAGCGCGTGGAACGCGGGGAACAGCGTGACCGTGGCCAGCGCGCAGCCGGTGAGGATGATCTTCTTGCGCCCGATCTTGTCAGACAGCCAGCCGAAGAACAGGAAGAACGGCGTGGCGCAGGCGAGCGCGATGATGATCAGGGTGTTGGCGGTGAGGCCATCGACCTTGAGCATCTTTTCAAGGAAATACATGGCGTAGAGCTGGCCGGTGTACCACACGACCGCCTGGCCGGCGATGGCGCCGAAGAACGCGACGAGCACGATCCTGAGGTTCTTCCATTGGCCGAAGGCTTCGGTCAGCGGGGCCTTCGAGGCGGTGCCTTCACTCTTCATCTTCTGGAACACCGGGCTTTCGTGCAGCTTCAGCCGCAGCCACAGGCCCACGATCAGGAACAGGCCCGAAAGCAGGTAGGGCACGCGCCAGCCCCATTCCTTGAACGCCTCCTCACCCACGCCGGTGACGGGCGAGCGCACCGTGATCACGATCAGCAGCGCCATGGCGAGGCCGGCGGTGGCGGTGATCTGGATCCAGCTGGTGTAGAGCCCGCGCTTTCCGGCAGGGGCATGTTCGGCCACATAGGTCGCCGCGCCGCCATATTCGCCGCCCAGCGCCAGGCCCTGGAACATGCGCAGCACCACCAGCATGATCGGCGCGGCGACGCCGACCGTCTTGTAGGTGGGCAGGCAGCCGACGAGAAAGGTGGACAGCCCCATCACCAGCAGGGTGATGATGAAGGTGTAGCGGCGGCCGACGAGATCGCCGATGCGGCCGAACACCAGCGCGCCGAAGGGCCGCACGATGAAGCCCGCCGCGAAGACCAGCAGCGCCATGATGAACGAGGTGGTGGGGTTGAGCCCGGTGAGGAACTGCGCCGCGATGATCGCGGTGAGCAGGCCGTAGAGGTAGAAATCGTACCATTCGAACACCGTGCCCAGCGAGGACGCGGTGATGATCAGTTTCTCGTCATGCGTGGCCACGTGGTGCCGTGGCAGGACGGCGTATTCCTCCGCCGTATCGTGGTGAACCATCGGTCCTCTCCCGTTATGATCTTTCAGAAGCTGTATTTCGCGGCGATCTCCACGCGGTCGAGCGTGCCGCTGGCGGTGCCGCCGGCTTGCGTGGCGTTGAACACGGTGCGCTTGCCGTGGCGATATTCCACCCCCAGGTCGATGCCCTTCACCGGCGTGTAGAACAGGTTGACCGCCCCGCTCCAGCTTTCACGGTTGAGGCCCGAGACGCTGGCGAGGGCCAGCGCCTTGTCGTACCCCACATGCTGGTAGCTGCCCATCACGTTGACCCGCAACGCCGAAGTGAGCGAAAGGCGCGCGGCGGCGAGCGCGGCGAAGGTGGTGACGTCGGTCAGGCGGTTGGTGGCGGGGTTGTAGACCGCGTCGGGGCTGAAGTTCAGGCCCACGTAGCGGCCGATGTTCTGGCCATAGGTGGCGATGAAGCGGATGTCGCTGGTCTTCGCGTCGTTGAGGAACAGCTTGCCGCCCACGCTGGCGCCGAGGCCGGTGGCGGTGACGCCAGTACCGACCGCGCCGGTGCTCGCCACGTTGTTGACCAGTGCGCTGCCGTTGCTTTCGCCACGGACCTGGCGCGCGAGGCCGGCCAGCGACAGTTCGGCCCGCTTGCCCGTCCAGGCCAGCCGTGCGGCGAAATCGGGCAGGTGGTCGGTGCCGCTTTCGAGCGTGGCGGTGGAGCCTGCGGTCACCAGCGCGCTTTCGGGGTTTTCGGCGCTGAGATGCAGGGTCAGGCCCTTGGCCAGCGGATGCGAATAGCGGATCAGCGGCTGGCGGACGAACACGGTGCCTTCCGCCCCGCCGACGTAGTCGGTCGTCTCGGGCAGGGCCGCCACGTACTGGAACGTGGTCCAGTCCTGGCCGAAGGTGAAGCGGTCCACCTGCAGGAAGGCGCGGCGCAGCGCGAGGGTATAGCCGTTGGTGGTGCGCTGGGTGCCGCCGCCGGGCACGTTCTGCACCGCGTCCGCCGTCGTCTGGAAATCGGTTTCGAGGTAGCCCTTCACTGTGTGGCCGGCCACCTGCGAGTCCAGGTTGAGCCACAGGCGGGTCTGCTTGGCGGTGAAATCCTGCGTGGTCGATCCGCGGCCGCCCGGCGTGGTGGGAATGGTCTGCGGCAGGTAGAAATCGCGGCCCAGCATGTTGGTGGGCACCGATCCGTTGCTGAAGTGGCTGCTCGACGCGACCATCTTCAGGTATCCGCCCAGCCGGATCGTGGTGTTGCCGGAACGGAAGCCTTCGGCCGGCGCAGGTGCGGGCTTCGCCTCAAGCGCGGCGACCTTGGCCGTTGCCTGCGCTGCGCTGGCCACGGCCTCGTCGCTGCGCGCCTGTGCCGCGCTGGCCAGCGTGGCAGCCTGGGCCTGCTGCGCCTGCGCGGCCTGCAGCGCGCCGGCCATCTGTGTAACCTGCGCTTCGAGCCTGGCGATGCGGGCTTCGAGCTCTGCCTCGTGCGCGGTCGGCCTGGCCTGCGCCGCAGCCGGCAGCGCCATCATCGTGGCGGCAAGCAGCATGGCGCGGTTACGCGAAATCATCGTCATCTGACGCCCCTCTCCTTCGGGTGTCCATCTCCTGAGACACTCGCAGGCAGATTTCGTCAGACCGGGCTTTGCATCCAGCCGGAGCTTGGTCTTATATCTACGACCATGGTCTAGGGGCGGGTGAGCCGTCGCATGCGGTACAGCCCGCCCTAGCGAAAATGCCAGAAGGCGCGAGTTGAGAGGAGTCCCCGAAATGGGCGAGGCAGTGTACCCGGTTCCGGCAGAGTGGGCTGAAAGCGCCCTGATCGACGAAGCGCGGTATCACGAGATGTATCGCCGTTCCGTGGAAGAGCCTGACGCGTTCTGGGCCGAGGAGGCCAAGCGGATCGACTGGATCAAGCCTTTCACCAAGGTGAAGAACACATCCTACCACGAGGCCGATTTCGGCATCCGCTGGTTCGAGGACGGCACGCTGAACCTTTCGGCCAACTGCCTTGACCGTCACCTTGCCGAGCGTGGTGATGCCGTTGCCATCCTGTGGGAGCCGGACAGCCCGACCGACACCCACCGCGCCATCACCTATCGCCAGTTGCACGAAGACGTCTGCCGTTTTGCCAACCTGCTTAAAAGCCGGGGCGTCAAGAAGGGGGAGCGCGTCACCATCTACCTGCCGATGGTGCCCGAGGCAGCCGTGGCGATGCTCGCCTGCGCGCGGATCGGCGCGATCCATTCGATCGTGTTCGCGGGCTTCAGCCCCGACGCGCTGGCCGGCCGCATCACCGATTGCGACAGCCGTATAGTGCTGACCGCGGACGAAGGCCTGCGCGGGGGCAAGAAGGTTCCGCTCAAGGCCAACGTGGACGAGGCGCTGCAGCAGTGCCCTGCGGTCGATTCCGTTATCGTCCTGCGTCGCACCGGTGGCGCCGTGCCGATGGTGGCAGGCCGTGACCTTGACTGGGCCGAAGCCGTTGCCGCCCAGCCCACCGATTGCGCGCCCGAGGAAATGAACGCGGAAGACCCGCTGTTCATCCTCTATACCTCGGGATCGACCGGGAAGCCCAAGGGCGTTTTGCACACCACCGGTGGTTATTCGGTCTGGGCATCCATCACCCATCAGTACGTGTTCGATTACCGGCCCGGCCAGGTCTATTGGTGCGCGGCGGACATCGGCTGGGTCACCGGGCACAGCTATGTCGTCTACGGCCCGCTGATGAACGGGGCGACCACGGTGATGTTCGAGGGCGTGCCCAACTTCCCCGATCCCAGCCGGTTCTGGCAGGTGGTGGACAAGTTCGGCGTCGAGATTTTCTATGGCGCCCCCACGGCGCTGCGCGCGCTGATGCGCGAAGGCGATGACTGGGTGAAGCAGACCAACCGCAAGAGCCTGCGCCTGCTCGGCTCGGTGGGCGAACCGATCAATCCCGAAGCTTGGGAATGGTATCACAAGGTGGTGGGCGAAAGCCGCTGCCCGATCGTGGATACTTGGTGGCAGACTGAAACCGGCGGCGCGATGATCACCCCGCTGCCCGGCGCCACGCCGCTGAAGCCCGGATCGGCCAGCCGCCCGTTCTTTGGCGTGAAGCCCGCGCTGGTCGACAACGACGGCAATTTCCTCGACGGTGCGACCGACGGCTGCCTGGTCATCACCGACAGCTGGCCCGGCCAGATGCGCACGGTGTGGGGCGATCACGAACGCTTCTTCCAGACCTATTTCAGCACGTTCAAGGGCCTGTACTTCACCGGCGACGGCTGCCGCCGTGACGAGGACGGCTATTACTGGATCACCGGCCGCATCGACGACGTGATCAACGTTTCGGGCCACCGCATGGGAACGGCGGAAATCGAGAGCGCGCTGGTCGCCCATCCGAAAGTGGCCGAGGCTGCCGTTGTGGGCATGCCGCACGACATCAAGGGACAGGGCATCTATGCCTTCGTCACCTGCAATGCCGAGATCGAGCCCGACGAGGCGCTGCGCAAGGAGCTGATCGCGTGGGTGCGCCACGAAATCGGCCCGATCGCCACGCCCGACGTGATCCAGTTCGCGCCGGGCCTGCCCAAGACCCGATCGGGCAAGATCATGCGCCGCATCCTGCGCAAGATCGGCGAAAACGACGTGTCGAACCTGGGGGACACCTCCACCCTTGCCGATCCGTCGGTTGTCGATAATCTGCTCGCCAACCGGCCGCACCTCGCCACCGCCTGATTAAGGGCGCACGCAGGGCGGCCACGCGGGGGAGCGATGAGCGGTTCGATCCTGATTGCCGACGACCATCCCCTGTTCCGGCAGGCGCTGGCGGTCGCCGTGGCGACAGTTGCGCCGGACCTTCGGGTGATCGAGGCGGGCACGCTCGCCTCCGCCGCGAAGGCGGCGTCGGAGGCAGAGGACCTGCGCCTCGTCACGCTCGACCTGAAAATGCCCGGCGCCATCGGTTATTCGGGCATCGCCCTCCTCCACGCAGAAAAGCCGGACGTGCCGATCCTGGTCGTCTCCAGCGCCGAAGGGGCCAACGCGGCAGAGGAAGCGCGGGCCTTTGGCGCGGTCGGCTTTCTGCGCAAGGACGCCGACCTTTCCCAGATCGAGGACGCGATCCGCGCCGCGCTCGGCGGATCGACCGCCCCGGTGAAAAAGACCAGCGCCGTGGACAAGGTGCGCGGCGAAGTGGCGGGCCTCACCCCCACCCAGCTCAAGGTCCTGCTCGCGGTGCTGGACGGCAAGCTGAACAAGCAGATCGCCTTCGACCTTGGCATGAGCGAGGCGACCGTGAAGGCGCACATGACCGCGATCATGCGCAAGCTGGACGTGCAGAACCGCACGCAGGCGGCGCTTGTCGCCCGGTCGCTAGGCCTCGACCTCGCGCACTGAGGCAGAGGCAAGGAACGATTCGAGCGCGGCCGGATCGACCGGCTTGGTGAAGAACGCGATGTCCCGCCGCTGCGCCTTGCGCTTCAGCGCCGCACCGCTTTCCGCAGTGATCATCGCGATGGCCATCCCGGGCCGGGCACGGCGCAGGGCGTCGGCCAGCGCAAGGCCGTCTTCCCCGTCATCGAGGTTGTAATCCACCAGCGCCACTTCGGCATCCGGGGCCATTTCCAGCGCCTGCGCCGTTCCGGTTGCGGCAACCACGCCATGCCCCAGCGCCTCCAGCAGCGCCGTCGAGGCTTCGAGGATGGCCGGGTCGTTGTCCACCACCAGCACACGCAGCGGCCGCGCAGGTACGCCTGCGGGCGATCGGGCCGGCTCGGCTTCTCCCGCAGGCTGCGCCGATTCCGCAATCGTCACCGAGAACCGGCTGCCGTGGCCCTGCCGCGAGGCGAGGTCGATGCCCAGCCCCAGCAGCCGCGCGATGCGCTCGACGATGGCCAGCCCCAGACCGAGCCCTTCCGCCTCGACATGGCCCAGCCGGGTGAACTCGGCGAAGATCGCCTGGCGCTGGTCGGGCGGAATGCCCACGCCCGTATCCACCACATCGATCCGCAAGGCGCCTTCCCGCCGGCGCACCCCGATCAGGATGCCGCCCCTTTCGGTATAGCGCACCGCGTTGGACAGCAGGTTCTGCAGCACCGAGCGCAGCAGGCCGGGGTCGGTCTCCACCACGCCGAAGGCAGGGCCGACCATCAGCCGCAATCCCTTCTCCTCGGCCAGCGGGCGGATGCCCTCGGCGATGTCGCGCACCAAGGGGCCCAGCGCCACCACTTCGGGGTTGGGCTGGATGCCGCCGGCATCGAGCTTGGAGATATCGAGCAGCGCGCGCAGGAGATTTTCCGCCGCCACGATCGAGCGGTCGACGCGCGCCACGAGGCTCTTCTTCGGGCCATCGGCCACCTGCCGCTCCAGCGCTGAGGAGAACAGCCGCGCCGCGTGCAGCGGCTGCAGCAGGTCGTGGCTCGCAGCCGCCAGGAAGCGCGTCTTCTCGCGCCCGGATTCGGCCAGCCGCAGGTTCGCTTCGGACAGCGCGCGCGTGCGCTCCTCCACGCGCGTTTCCAGTTGTTCCAGCGTCGCCCGCAGTTCGGCTCGCGCCGCCGCCTCTCCGGTCACGTCGGTGAACGAGGTCAGGTAGCCGCCGCCCGGCATGGGTCCGCCGACCGACTTGATCACCCGGCCGTCCTTGCGGATGCGTTCGGAAACATAGGGCCGCCGTTCACGCAGGCGCTGCAGCCGGTGCTCCACCTCGGCCTCCACCGGGCGCGGGTAATCGCCCCGCGCGATGTTGTGGCGGATCAGGTCTGCCACCGGCACGCCTGCACGCACCATGCCCGGCGGATAATCGAACAGTTCGACATAGCGGGCATTCCACGCCACCAGGTTCAGATCGGCATCGACCACGCTGATGCCCGAGGGCAGGTTCTCGAACGTCGCCGCCAGCAGCTGGCGCGAGAAGCGCAGGCTCTGCCCGCCTTCGTCGAGCAGGCGGGTCACATCGTCCAGCCCCAGCTGCCCGCCTGCGAGCGCCGAGGCCACCAGCGCACGCGCGGACGATGCGCCGACCACTCCGGCGATCAGATCCTGCGCGCGGCGCGCCGCCACCCGATCCACCGGTGCGGCATGGAGCGCGGGCGGGAAGGCCTCCTCCACCCGGTCTTCACCGATGAAGCGCGCCGCCAGCTGCGCCAGTTCGCCCTGGTTGCGCACCGGGCGCGCCCCGCGCACCATGCGCGGCAAGCGCCGCCGGGGGTCAGTGCCCGCCTCTGTCAGCAACAGTACGATCAGATTGGCCGAAAGGCTCCATGCCACCCCATGCACAAGCGGCGTTGCGTGCCCGATGCCGAACAGGCGCAGCGGGTCCAGTGGCGTCTGCGCCAGCCCTGCCAGCCACTCCGGCGGCAGGATCGGCGGCAGCGCCAGCGTCCACAGCCACAGGGCGAAACCGGTGGCCAGGCTAGCCTTGCCGGCCAGCGCATCACGACCGGTGCCGATAACGCCAAGCAGCAGGTGCGGGGTGAACTGCGCCATTGCGGCAAACGCCACCAGCCCGATCGAAGCCAGCGAGCTGCGTGGCGGAAGCAGCAGCGCCCAGGCCAGGGACAGCGCGATGCCGATGACGATCGCCACGCGTCGGACCAGCAGCATCCGCCGTCCGATGTCGCCCGCCTCGTCCACGCGGCCGCCGCTGCGCAACACTGCCGGAAAGATCAGGTCGTTGGACACCATCGTGGCCAGCGCGGTGGAATCCACGATCACCATCGCTGCTGCCGAGCTGATCCCGCCCAGCAGCGCGGCCACCACCGCCCAGTGCTGCCCCGCCGCTTCGGGCAGGCGCAGCACGAACAGGTCGGGCGGAACGTCGCCCGGCAGGGCCACGAGCCCCGCCAGCGCGATGGGGATGATCAGCCCGGCCATCGCTGCGACATATCCAGCGGCGCCCCACCGCGCGCGGGGCAGGTCCGCCGGATCCTGCGCTTCGGCCAGCGCGATGTAGAACTGGCGCGGCAGGACCAGGATCGCCATGGCGGAAACTAGGCCGATCACCACGGATTCCAGCCCCAGGTGTTCGGGCGCGAAGCGGCGGGAAAGCTCGGCCCAGCCAAACCGCACCCACGGTTCGGGCGCGATCGCGATCACCCAAAGTGCCACCCCCGCCACGATCAGCAGCGCCGCCAGCTTGATCAGCGATTCAAGCGCAACGGAAAACAGCATGCCCTCGTTGCGGCCGGCCACCTCATAACGGCGGGCGCCGAACAGGATCGCAAAAAGCGCCAGCACTGCCGAAGCGGCCGCCATGACCCATGGTTCAGCCCCCACGCGGCCCGTCACCGCCACGATTGCGATGCCGATCGAACGCAGTTGCAGCGCGACATAGGGCACCATGCCGCACATCGCGGTCACCGTCACCAGCCGGGCCATCCCGGCATCGTGGCCAAAGCGCGCCGCAATGAAGTCGGAGATCGTCGTCGCCTTTTCCTGCTCCACCGCCTCGGCCAGTTTCCGCAGAAAGCCGGGGGCGAACGCCATCAGCAGCGCCGGGGCGAGATAGATGGGCAGGAAGTTCCACCCTTCGCGCACCGCGCTGCCCACTGCGCCATAAAAGGTCCAGCTGGAGCAATAGACCCCAAGCGCCAAGGTATAGGCCATGTGGCGCAGCCGGGGCCGCGCCCGCGCTGCATTGGCGCGGGCTTCGAAAACGGCCGCCACGCCGAACAGCACGCCGATCAGGCACAGCGCGATCCACGCTGCCAGGCCAAGGCTCATGCCCGCTCCCCCTTCGTGCACCCCATCACCGGCACGGTATCACCGCGCCCGCACGAAGCAATCGAGATGCTATCTGTCTGAAAGGAAGACGTAACGCCCGGCGCGGTGCGATTTTTTCGCATCCTCTCCCAAGACCGCGCCGGGCGAACGTCTTTGACGGTGCACGATACTTACCGATTCTCGGCGCAAGAGTCAGCCGGAATTGTTGTCTCCGGTTAATCCGTGCAGCGATGATGCGCGCTTACAACATCATGCGCTGCAGCATCCACAGCCCCACCGCCAGCACCGATGCCCCGAACGACGCCAGCAGCGGCAGCGCGGCCTTCAGCCCGGCGCGTCCAGGCGCCAGCACCATGGCCATGCCCGCCTTCACCAGGGTGTTGGCCAGCACCGGCCCGGCCAGCAGCAATCCCGCCAGACCGGGATTTACCGCGCCCGCAGGCAGGCCCGCCAGCGTGATCACCGCGGCATCCACATCCATCATCCCGGTCAGCGCCAGCACCGTTGCCATGCCGTTGCCACCAAACGTCGCCAGCGCCCAGCGCGCGGCGACCGACAGCACCGCCACCATCCCGGCCAGGCCCAGTGCCGGGCGGAAATCGAGCGGGTTGCCCAGCTTCACCGCCGCCTCCGGCGAGCCATGCTGCCGCCGCCAGGCCAGCACCGCAAAGACCACCGCCACCGCCGTTGCCGGGGCCAAGGCAAGCGCCAGCGCCGGCAGCGCCATCGGCGCCAGGGCCAATGTGATCACCTGCACACGCAGGAACATGACCACCGAGGCCAGCGCGATGCCTGCCATCAGCGCGCCCTCGCGCTCCGGCTCGGCCCGCATCCGCCGCGCGTAATCGGCGGTTACCGCCGTCGAGGAGACCAGTGCACCGCTCGCTGCCACAACCAGAAGACCGCGTTCCCCACCCCATCGGCGCGATGCGGCATATCCGGCGAACGAAAGCCCTGCCACCAGCACGACCACCAGCCATATCCGTCGCGGGTTCCACGCATCGTAAGGACCGAATTGCGCATCGGGCAGCAGCGGCAGCACCACCAGCGCCACCAGCAGGAACCGCGCCACCGCGTCGATCTCCTCCTCGCCCATGCCGCGCAACAGGCCGTGCATCGTTGCCCGCGCGTTCAGCAGCGCAAAACACGCCGCAGCCGACCCTAGGGCAAGCGCCGGCCCGATCCGCGTTGCCACAATGCCGATCGCGATGGTCAGCAATCCCGCCACCGCCGTCGTCGCAGATCGTGATGGCCCGTCAGTCTCGGCATGATAACCGGCAACAACCACCAACCCCACCACCAGCGCGACCACCGAGGCCAGCGCATCGGGCAGCAGGCCCGCCAGCCCGCCGGCCAGCCCCAGCAGGCCGAACGTACGGAAACCTGCGGCGCGGCTGCCGTCGGGCCGGTCCCGTTGCCGCCAGCCGCGTTCAAGCCCCACCAGCAGGCCTGCAGCCAGCGCGGCAGCCAGCGCGATCGCCTGCTGCGAAACGTCTGCAGTCATGATCAGGCCGCCTTATCCATGGCAACAGCCTTGCCTTGCCAGGCCCATGGGGGGGAAGCAAAAAGTTGCCCGCCTGCAGGGCGGAACCGTGTGATCCGCCACGGCGCGAAGCCTTCAGAACATCACCGTCACCACGACAGAGTCCGAATAGGTTCCGGGCTTCACCCACTGACGCGGCGGGATGCTGCCATAAGCAGTCAACTGCTTGGTGTAGGTCAGCAGTCCGGCAATCGAGAGCGTCTCAAGCAGGCCGCCATTGCCCAGACCGCCCCAGATGTTGATCAGGGCGCTTTCTTCATAAACGTTGTAGTTCAATCGTGAAGTACCATTCGCCAGCGTCCGGGTTGTCGCTGTCCCCGACGTTCCGGCCGTCAGGCCGATGTCGATAGTACCCACCATCAGCACGATGAACGAAAAGCAGTTCACCGAAACGCTGGATGTCGCCTGGGTGGGCGTGGATCTTGCCGGATCATAGGTCCCGAAGTTGAGATTCGTAGCCGATGCCGAGCAACTGCACGCTGCGCATGACGCCTTGGCAGGCCCAGGCAACGAAATGGCAAGAGGCGCCAGAATTCCCAACAATGATCGCAACGTAGTCACAGGACATCCTCCGCTTCGATATAGGGCTCGCAGGCCATCGTGCGTCCCGGGCTTTCGGCACCGCCGGCACCGCCCGATGGCACGATAGACCGGCATTGCCGGTGCCCCATGCTGATGATCATCGCCTCTCCGGGGGTGTGGTCTTCCATCCACACTTCCCCATCATATCCCACCACGCCTGTGCCCCCGCTCCATCGCGCGATTGCCCCGACGGGGATCGGGTGTCCCGTTCCGTCCATGATGCGGAAACTGGCAGGATGGCGGCTGCTGTCGCCGAAATGCACGGCTGCGGCCTGCCGCCACCCCGGCGTCGCCACCGCATCGGTGGACGCAAGCGCGGAGTCGATCGACACATTCGATCCATCGATCCCGATATGGTTGGCGGCATAGGGCTGCAGCCCGGTGGCGATCACCTTTCGCCCGGCTCCGGCCTTGCGCGGCAGTGGTCGGTTTTCCAAGGTTACCGTTACCGTATCGTCGCTGTCCACGTCGATCAGCGCAAAGGCATAATCAAGGCGTGGAGTAGCCAGAACCGTGCCCGCCACCCGCACCAATGCGCCGCTCGCGGTAGCGCGAATTCCGGAAAACGATCCGCGGCGTGCCGCATCGATGCCGAAATCGCCAGCCGCCGTCCGGACCATATAGGCTCCTTCCAGCCATGGCCTGCCGCGATCCTGCCCCACAAGTGCGCGCAACCCCCACCCCGGGCCATCAGGCAGGGATCGGTCGAACGTGGCGGCCGCACGCCCGGATTCGGCAAACTGCGCAACGCGCGTCTGCGGGCCGATGGCCAGGGTATAGCTGGCGAAGACCGACCAGTCCGTGCGGGCCTGCCCACCACCGCGTCGGATGCTCCGCTGCACGCCGCCCCCCAGCGCGCCGCCCCACAGGCTGGTATTGTAAGAGGCAGATGTGATCGAAAATCGCCGCGCCGATGGTGTGTTGCGGCCTGAATCCAGAAGCGCTTGCGCAAGATTGAGTCCGCCCCACCGACCGAGCGGAAGACTGGCCGCCAATGTCATCTCGCGGCGTTCTCCGGTCTGGGAAGGCGCCTGCCCCGGTGACTGAAAATCCTTAGAGGCCGTTTCGAAGCTGGCCGAAAGGCTGTAGGCCGACGTTGTTCGACGGGCCTGGACGCGCAAATCGTGGCCGCGGTGCCCATCGGCGAAGGATAGAGCGCCGCTTGAATTCACCTCTGCCAGCGCCCCGACCACAAAGCTTCCGCCAATACCAATCACCGATGTCCCCCCCGCGGTTTCCGCGCGCGCCTGCGCCGTAAACCATGATGACAGCGGACGACGGATCGCCGCGGCGGCGAAGAAGGCGCCATAATCGGCGCCAGCCACACCATAGTTCCGCCGCAACGCGCCTGCTTCGACGGTGAAATCGGTCAGGCCGGGTCGCAACAGGTCGGTGCTTGTGTAGAAATCGCGCACGATCGTGCGCGTCTGGCCGGTCACGTCGCGGATGTTCATCGTCACCTGCCCGGCCCCGGTCATGCGCGGCTGCAAGGCGATGTCGAAAGATCCAGGGCCGACTTCATAGCTCTGCCGTTGCGCTTCCGACAGCAGTTCGACCGTGCTGGGCAGCGCGGCGCTTGCCAGCAGGACCGGAAGCGGAAAATTGATCGAATCCGGGTCCAGCGAGAAGTCGGTGCCGAACTGGATCCCGCCGAAGCGGATCGGCTGCCCTCCCGGTCCCGGCCGGCTGACCGCATCCCCCAGCCCGATGCGCAGGCGCCGCTGGGGAAATTCCCGCCTGAAGCTGGTGTCCAGCCGGACTGCATGGCCACCACGCCCAGCCAGCAGCATGGTGGTGCCCAGCACACCCCATTGGCCGGACATGCCAAGATCGACCAGCCCCGACAGACCGACGCCGCCACCCTGCGAGGACAGGACCAGATCATAGCCAAGGAACTGCGCGGGAAGGATTGGCGAAAGTGTGGCCCGCGCATTGCCCTGGCCAAAGGCGAGGTGTGGAAAGACTTCAGGACTCGCCGAGATCTTCAGGTTTGTGCGTTCATCATCCAGCTCGGCGGAAAGGCCGGCGATGTGCCCCAGTTCCACATAGTCCTGCCCTTCAATCGGCAGAACCGGCGCAGTAAACGCCTCGATGCCCAGCTGGCGCAGGTCCTCGACGCGGGTGAACAGGTTCCCCCCTTGCACCACCAGCAGCCCCGGTTCCGACATGGCCATACCGTTGAGAATCAACCCAACCGGACGCGGAGCTTCAGGCACCGCATCAGCCATTGCTGGCGATGACATGGCGAGTGCCGCAAAAGCTGCACAGAAGCGGATGGTTGAGGACACAAGCCGCGCTCTCGGCCGTGCAGCTACTGCTTGGCGGTCTGCGACAAGTCCAGCTTGCCATCAGGCGCGCCTTCCGCCCGCACGGCAGGTGCCAGGCTCATCGTGCCGATATCCGTGTCCGCAGTAACGGATGCAAGATCGTGCGCGATGTCCGGTCGCACGGGCAGTACCATTGCGCCTTTTGCCAGCAGGTAGAACCCACGATTGAGCGGCGCATCCTGTCCGCTGCGCAGATGCATCACCACTTTGACGACCTGCACCCGACGCGCGCCGGAATTGGTGATCCGCAAGGCAGGCGTTCCATCACCTGTGCGCACCACTGACCAGCCCAGCTGGGGCGTCGCCTTGTCCGGCGTGCGGAACACAGGCACCGAAAGGCGCAGCAGCGTTTGCACGGAGCCCGGCGCTACTTCCGATGAAGGTTGCGGCAACTCGTCCACGATCAGCCGCCACTGCTGTTCCGCAGCGCCGCCAGTCGTATCGCGCGGAAGGCTGCAGCGAACCAGCCGGCTTTCCCCCTTGGGGATGGTCACAATGGCGGGGTTCACCACCGGCGCATTGCCAGCATCAAGCGTGTCTGACCCATTTTCGTCGCGCGTCCAGGCAAATCCCCGGACCTGCACCGTAACCGGTCGCTCCGCATCGTTGCCCACGGTCAGCGCGCAGAACTGGCGTCCTGCCGGAACCTCTACCCGCACGGGTGTTACCCGGATGGCACCGGCCTGTGCCGGGTGGCCCCACATCGTCGCCAGCAGGGCGAACGGCACAAGACGCGCGAGCTGGTGCATCAGTAGTTGACCGTCACCGTCACGCTGTCGGTATAGCTGCCCGCCGGGACATTCTGCCCCGATGCAATGCGTCCATAGACCGTCAGTGTTGTCGCGCTCGATCCTGCCACCGCACTCGCGGGGGTATCCGTGCCCGGAGTGTTGCCCCAGTTCGTGGTGCGGGCGGAGTCCTGGTACAGCGCATAGTTCAGTGTATTGCCGCCGTTGGTCAGCTTGCGGCTGGTAACCGTGGCGCCACTGCCGTTGCCGGCGCTGAGGCCAACCGTGTAGCTCGTGCCGGAAGTACAGGTCACGCTCAGCGTGGTCGTGGCATCGGCATTGGTGCCGGCTGTCGGATTGTACGAGCCGAACGACAGGGCGCTCGCGGCAACGATGCAGGCGCTCTGCACCGTAGCCGACACGGCCATGGTGTCGGTCGCTGTCGCTGCCTGTCCGGTAGTGGGGGCAATAGCCAGAATGAGCGCCGCAAAGACGCCGGTGGAACTGGCTGCATGGTTTATGAATGGGACTTTCATATCATCCCACTAGACCAGCCTCCTTCAAAAACTAGTCATGTACACCTAGGCACGCTTCCGTATATGACTGTTTTATCAGTAGTTTCCATATTGACTAAATCAACAGCCCTACACCCACTAAGCAATTGGAAACACTAACTCTTTCACCACTTGGTGTAATACTACCCCCATTAACATGAAGTTTTTACTGCACGATTGATACAGCCTGGTTGGGTGCAAACCGGCGCCAGAGCGTATGGTAAAAAACTTGATCGTGCAGCAAAGACATTTGGCCTTGCCATGGCTCGGCTTGGGCGCATCCAGCGTCGCTGCTCTGCTCATGGGCCGAATGCTCGCGCCTGCGGCTGCGTTCTACATGCTCGTCGGCGCACTTGTACTGGTCAACACGGCCGCCATCGGCACAGCCATGCTGCAACGCAGGCGCCAAAACCTTGAAGTCGCCGAACTCCTCGACGCCGTGGTCTCAATCGGACAGGGCCGCTTCGATACCGACGTCGACAAGGACCGCTTCCGCCACCGGCCGGAAGCACGCAAGGTCTTCGCCGAGCTCGCGGCCAGGGTGCAGCAGCGCGTGGACGACATGCGTGAAGCGGCGCACTTCGACGCGCTGACCGGTCTTTGCAATCGCGCACATTTCCAGAAAAGGGTCGAACCCTATATTTCGGCCCTGCCGAACAAGCAGCCGGCTGCGCTGTTCTTCATCGATCTCGATGGCTTCAAGACCATCAACGACACGTTGGGCCACCTGGTGGGCGACAGCCTGCTTCGCGCCGCTGCTGACCGGCTTGAACTGGCTGTTCGTCGCGATACCTCGCAGGCCTTCCAGCACGGCTCGTTCGAACTGCTGGCGCGCCTTGGCGGCGATGAATTCGTCTTCTTCATGGCAAACCCAGAAGTCACTTCCATGGCACCACGCATCGCCTCGCGCATTGTCCGCGCGCTGGGAGAACCGTTCGAGATCGGCGCGCATTCGCTGTGTATCGGGGCCAGCGTCGGTATTGCTCAATCGCCGCAAGACGGCAGCGACTATGCCGCACTGCTGCGCGCTGCCGATGCCGCGATGTACAACGCCAAGCATTCGGGCCGCGGCCGTTTCGCCCTGTTCGACGCCTCACTCGATGAAGAGGCGCGCGCTTCCGCAGTTCTCGAACAGGAACTGCGGGACGCTGCCAGTCGTGGCAATTTCGAACTCTACTATCAGCCGCTCTACGATCTGCGGACAAGGTCGTTCGACATGGCGGAGGCGTTGATCCGCTGGCCCCATCCCAGCCGGGGCCTGCTCCTTCCCCGCCATTTTATGCATCTGGCCGATCGCACGGGCATGGTCCCCACGATCGGCGAATGGGTGATCGGCGAAGCGGTGATGCGGATTGCCGAGTTCGAACGCTCTGGCCAACCGCTGCAGGTTTCAATCAACATCTCGCCAACGCATCTCGAACGGATCGATTTCATCTCCACGGTGAAGTCCGCGCTCACGCGCTGGAGTGTGCCCCCGCACCTTCTGCAGATCGAAGTGACCGAAGAAGTCGCCCTGCGCGATCCTGAACTGGCGGCCGACCGCCTGCGTCGTCTGAGCGACCTGGGCGTGACGATCGCCATCGACGATTTCGGTACAGGATATTCCAACCTCGCCCTGCTGACAGCCCTGCCGATCAGCCGTCTCAAGATCGACAAGGCGCTGCTCAAGGACCTTACGGTAAAGCCGGAGGCCCGCGTGCTGGTCCAGACGATCATCAGCATGGCCAACAGCCTTGGCCTGCATACCGTGGCCGAAGGGGTGGAAACGGAGGCGCAAATCGACCTGCTCTCCGCGATGGGCTGCGATCTGGTTCAGGGCTTTCTCACGGCACGGCCGATGAAACTTAAGCATCTGCGCGAAATGATCGGTGATTCCACCCGCCGCCGACCACGCGTGAATTTAACCAGCGCTGCCTGACAGGACAGAGCCATGTATACGACAAGTATTCCTTCCGCCGTGAAAGGCGCGACATCGGGGCTCGCAATTGGCCGGGCTCTCCTCGCCTTGTCGTTGCTGGCCACGCCGGCCCTCGCCAGCGCCCAGGCTGTCCCCGAGCCGTACGCCGAAGCAACCGCACCATCGGACGATGCTGTCGCCCCCGCGCCGGCCAGCCTGCTAGATGTCTCGCTTGAGGAATTGCTCACGCTCGAATCCACGTCTGTCGCCAAGAAGCGCCAGCGGGTCAGCGATTCAACCGCCGCCGTCTATGTCATCACCCAGGATGAGATCCGTCGTTCGGCCGCACGGACAATTCCCGATCTTCTCCGTGGCGTTCCCGGTGTCGAAGTGGGGCAACTGGCCAATGGTGGCTACGCCGTTTCGATCCGCGGCTTCAATAGCCGGTTGACGAACTCGCTGCTGGTCATGGTCGATGGGCGTTCGCAGTTCATCTCCACGATTTCCGGCGTGTTCTGGGATCAGTTGATGATGCCGTTGAGCGATATCGAGCGGATCGAGGTCGTTCGCGGACCGGGTTCCTCCCTGTGGGGAGCGAACTCATCCAACGGCGTCATCAACATCATCACCAAGCACAGCGCCGACAGTGGTGGCACGACGGTCGATCTGCGCGGCGGCACGCGCCAGCAGGATTTGAGCCTTTCACACGGTGCACGCGTTTCCGACGCGTTCAGCTATCGCGCCTATGGCAGCTATCGCCACGAGGACGGGCTGGTCGATGCACAGGGCAAGGATATCGGGCGGCGCTGGGCAGGTGGCTCAGGCGGCCTTCGCCTCGACTATGAGCCCGATGACCACAACGCCTTCACATTGCAGGGCGAATATGGCGAAGGCAAGTTCGACACGCCTTTCCGCCTCGTGAACACCAACCTGTTCGCGCCGGGTTACTTCCAGTTCCAGGCGGAAAACGTCTTCAAGTCAATCAACGTGCTTGGTCGTTGGACGCGTCGCCAGTCCGATACGCTCGATTGGTCACTTCAGGCGCAGTACAATCGCCTGAACCGCACCGAGTTCGGTGGCGTTGGCGTCCGCTGGCAGCTTGCCGATCTGGATTTCGGCCTGCATTGGCGGGCCAGCGACACGCACGATATCAGCTTTGGCGTCGGCGCCCGGCTCCTGCACGACGATATCATGCAGACGCCCTATGTCCGTTTCGACACGCTCTCGGCAACCGACCGGTGGATCAGCGGATATGTGCAGGATGACATCACGCTCATCCCCGGAGTTCTGCGCCTGACGATCGGAACCAAGGTCGAGAACAACAACTTCACCGGGTTTGAAATCCAGCCGAGCGCCCGGATGCTGTTCCGCCCTGCAAAACGCGTATCCCTGTGGGGAGCGGTATCCCGCGCGGTCCGCACTCCATCCCGGTTCGAACGCAACGCCCACCTTTCGTTCTTCGTGGCGCTGCCGGGTGAGCCGAACAACCCCACGCCCTTGCCGATCTACACCACGCTGAACGGCGTAAACGATCGCAATTCCGAAGTCCTGATCGCCTACGAAGCCGGTACCCGCGTCGACCTGGGCGGCAAGTGGTCGCTCGACGTCGCGGGGTACTACAACGATTACTCGTCACTCACGGTCAACATTCCGACCGGCTCCAACCTGATCTTCGTGCCGAACGTACCATTCCCGGTGGGCGTGCAGGTTGATGTCGGCTTTCTCGATTCCGGCAAGACGCACACTTGGGGGGGCGAAGCGACACTGGCTGGCAATCTCACACCGTGGTGGAAGGCAACGCTCAACTATTCGCATTTCAACTACAGGCTGGGCACCGATCCGACTACGGGCGCGCCATCCACACTGCTGTTCCCGCTGACCTATTCTCCCCGCAACCAGATCGCGCTGCGCAACAATTTCGATATCGGCGACACAGTATCGGTAGACGCGCAGCTGAGGCACGTCGGCCAACTCAACAATGGCAAGATCCCGGCCTATACCACCGCCGATCTGCGCCTCACCTATCGCCTGCGTAACGGCGCCGAGTTTTCCGTCGTCGGCACCAATCTGCTGCAGTCTCGCCACATCGAATTCAACCAGCAAGACTATCCCGCCCCGCCGGCCTACATACCCCGCGCGGTTTCGGCCCATCTGCGTTACCGGTTCTGAGGAGGGATGCAGATGCGTATCCTTCCCAAGTCCGCCCTCGCCATCGCTACCGCAGTCGCGGTTGCGGGCGGCGCACCCGCCACGGGCCAGGTGTCCAACCCGAACGCGCTCAAGGCGGCCATCGTCTTCAACATCATGCGCTATGTCGAGTTTCCGGGAAAGCCTGCCAGCCAGCCCATCACGCTTTGCGCCCTGCGTGGCGCGGCCGGTTCCGGTGAGTTCGCCGGTCTCAATGGCCAGCGCGCCGGCAACCGGCAAGTGCTGTATCGCAGCTTCGACGGCAGTTCTGCTACTGGATGTGATGCGGTGTTCATCGGCAACGGTGATTCCGCGGACATCGCGCGTGTCCGTCAACGTGGCACCCTGGTGTTCGGGGATGGAGGCGGCTTCACAAGCGCCGGCGGGACGGTCGGCCTAGTCCGCACGGGCGCGCAGATCCGCTTTGAAATCAACCTGCGCACGGCAAACGAAACCGGTGTAACCATCAGTTCGCATCTGCTTCGCCTCGCCTCCCGGACAGTGCGATGACCCGCTTCGGCCCGGTGGATCGGTTCCTGTCGCGCCAGTCCTTCCGGACGAAGCTTTCGCTGCTCACCGGACTTGCCGTCGCCAGCGCGCTCTTGCTGGCCATGCTCGGGTTGATCGGGCTGCAATTGGCGAACGAGGAAAAGCAGGCTGCGCAACGTCACCAGCAGGCAGCATCGATCCTCGCCGCGAACGTTGCGCCAGCCGTGCTGTTCGCCGATCCACGCGCCGCGAGCGAAACGCTCGCCACCGTGGCCGGAATCAAGGACATTGGCTGGGCCGAGGTCATGACCCCCGATGGCAAAATCGTCGCCACTTATTCCGCCCAGCCCCGCGCGCGGCAAGACTCAGCAGAGTGGGACAGGACGCTCGAATACCCTATCGCTGCAGACGGCGATCCCGTCGGCCGCCTCAGAATGGGCGTCCATTACCGCGACTTCGGCGATATCCTGGTCGACAACACTCTGGTCGCGTTGCAGATTTCGGTATTCTCGTTCCTGATCGTCCTGCTCCTTACGCGTTGGATGAACCGGATCGCCTATCGCCCCATTGACAGCCTGCTGGGGGCGATGCTTCGCATCACCACCTCGGGCGATTACGGTGTTCGCCTGCACGCTGATCCCGATCCCGATTTCAACACCATCAGCACCACCTTCAATTCGATGCTCGGCCAGATCGAGGACCGGAACGCTGCGCTTTCCGAAACCGCAAACGAACTGCGCCAGGCCAAGGACGATGCAGAAAAGGCCAACGTGGCAAAGTCGCAGTTCCTCGCCAACATGAGCCACGAACTGCGCACCCCGCTCAATGCGATCATCGGATATGCCGAAATCCTGCGCGAAGAACTGTCCGGCGCCGACATGCCGCGCTCAAGCGACGACGTGGGCTGGATCCACAGTTCGGCGCATCAGTTGCTTGCGCTGATCAACAGCATCCTCGATCTGTCAAAGATCGAGGCAGGAAGGATGGAGGTGGATGTCCATGAGTTCGACCCATCCCGCCTCCTTCATGAAGTGGCCGGGATGCTCGAACCGATCGCCGCGCAAAAGGGCAATCGCCTTCAGGTGATGATGGACCCTGCAATCCAGCAGGCCAACACCGACTATACCAAGCTGCGCCAATGCCTGCTCAATCTTGGCTCGAACGCCTGCAAGTTCACCGAGGGCGGGCAGATATTCATCCTCGGCCGCACGGAAGGCGACGAACTTGTCTTCTCCGTCTCCGACACGGGCATCGGCCTCGCCCCGGCAGAGCTTGACCGGTTGTTCCAGCCCTTTGTGCAGGCGGATACCAGCACCACGCGCACTTATGGCGGCACCGGCCTCGGTCTGACCATCACCTGGCGTTTTGCCGAAATGCTTGGCGGCCGGGTTGAGGTTGACAGCGCCCCCGGGGAAGGCTCGACGTTTACCCTGCGCGTGCAGCGCGATCTGTGTCCTGCCGATGAAGCGCATGCGCCCGGACCGAGCCCGGAAAGCCAAGGGAAGGCGCTTGATGCCAATGATCGGGAGCGCCCCGCAGGAGCGCCACTCGCCCTTATCATCGAAGATCAGACGAGCGCCGCGCAACTGCTGCTGCGGCTTGCCGAACACTCGGGCTACGCCACGGCCGTCGCTCGCGACGGGGTCACCGGCCTCGAACTCGCGCGTCAGCATGTGCCTGATGTCATCATGCTCGATCTCGGTCTGCCGCGCTGCAATGGCTGGCAGGTGCTCGATCTGCTTCAGCAGGACGAAGCGCTCAGCAGCATTCCGACCGTCGTGGTCACGGTCGATGATGACCGCCGCCGCGCGCTTGCGGCGGGCGCTGCCGAGCACCTGATCAAGCCGGTCAACCGCAAGGATATGGCCGAAATCCTCAATCAGTATGCCAAGCGCAACACCGGGCGCGTGCTGATTGTCGAAGACGATGTTGCCACCGCCCGCCTTTATGACCGAGGCTTCGTGCAGATGGGCTACCAGACCCGGCTTGCCAGCAGCGGCAGCGCCGCGGCGCAGGCGCTTGAGGAAGAGACCTTCACCTTCGTGGTGACCGATCTGCGCATGCCCGATGGCGATGGCTTCCAGTTGATCGAACGGATATCCGCCATGCCTGAAAGCACCCGCCCCGCAGTCATCGTCGTTACCGGCAAGGTGCTCAGTGAAGACGAAGCTCAGCAGCTTGATGGCAAGATCGTCCAGCTCCTGCCCAAGAACGGCCTGTCGCCGCGCGTGCTGACCGGACGCATACAGAACCTTGGCCGCCGCGTTGGCGATGGCGACGGAACGGACATTGAAGGATACGCCGCATGACCAGCCCTGCCCAAACCACGGGTTCGCCTTCCGTCCGCCGGATTCTCGTGGTCGACGACATGGAAGCCAACCGCGCCGTGCTCTGCCGCAGGCTTGAACGCTATGGATACATGGTCGAAAGCGTCGACAGCGGGTTTGCCGCCCTCGCGAGCATTGCCACCACCCTGCCCGACATGGTGCTGCTTGATTACATGATGCCGCAGATGAACGGCATCGAGGTTTTGCAGCATCTGCGCAATGACGTTCGCACGCGCGATTTGCCGGTAATCATGGTCACCGCCCGTGCCGAAAGCGGCGCCACGATCGAAGCACTGGGTGCCGGAGCCGACGATTACGTGACCAAGCCGGTCGACTTCGATGTCCTGCGCGCGCGGATCGAAGCGCACATGGACAAGCGCAGCTCTGCCGAGGACCTGCGCCGAGCAAATGCCACGCTGGATGAACGCGTCGTGCTGCGCAGCATCGCACTCGCGGATCTGGAACAGGAACTCGCGCATGAGATCCATCGCAGGCGTGAACTGGAACGAACTCTGGACGGCCAATCGCTGGGGCCGCGCGGCGGTTCTGCGCCGCTCCCATCAACGAGTCACCTCGCCGAAAAACTCGATACGATCATCGAACGCTACGAACAGATCTTCACCAACGTCACCGCGGGCCGGACCCCGAATTTTGCCCAGATGGCGAATGTGAAACTTCTGCTAGAGGACCTGATGCAGACCTTGGGTGGCTAGGTTACTAGAAGGCACGATTGGTTCTTGAAGAAATCGGTTCCGAACCAGCCAACAAAAGTCGAAGGTTGGGCCGTCCGGATCGCGAGCACCCGGGCATCAATGACGGCAGGGCTTGGCGCAGACGGAAAGCAACAGCAACGATCCCGCAGACACTCTTGGCGGAACACCCTATGGTTGGGCACTTTACCATCATGCACCAGAATAGTGCCCGAGCAGCAAACGCCAAACCAACCCCTCGTGACTGCCCGCCCCCGGCCCGCATCCGCCGTCGGCATGCCGCTTCACATGATCCCTGAAGGTTCAGACTATTTGCCGTCTGGTGATCCTACATCGCATCGTACCGTCCGGCTCAACGCGTTAGACGCTAACAAGAGACTGTCAATCCAGCGCCAGGCTCAACAATTTCAGGGGAACACCACAAAACCCAGAATTCGCCCACCTGTCCAAGGAACGAAACAACCGTCGCCCAAGGTAATGCAGTATTTCAAACGATAACACCGCCCGTTAGGGCGGTGTGGCGACCATATTTAATCTGGTTGCGGGGGCAGGATTTGAACCTGCGACCTTCAGGTTATGAGCCTGACGAGCTACCGGACTGCTCCACCCCGCGTTGGGGCGCGGCTTTTGGCCGCTTTATCCTCCGCTTTGATCCTG
>NZ_JAROCY010000004.1:0-222500 GCF_029436685.1 Novosphingobium cyanobacteriorum | reverse complement strand
GCGGCCATGCCGCCTATGTCGACAAGGTGCTGGGCGAATATCGCGTGCGCGCTGGCAGCGCCTCGGCCAATGGCGGGCGCATGCTGGTCGGCAATATCCGCGTCTATGAAAAGGTGCTCACCGCCCTGCCCGTTGACGCGCCCGAAGCCGCCCTGGTCCGTCGCCTGATTGCCGAATCGCGAGAAGCATTGGCGCTCGAACACGCGATCGACCGCATCGTCGATGGCGATACCAGGCGCGGCCTGGCAGAACTGCGCGCGGCCCGGCGGCTGCTGACCGGGCGGGTCTGGGCGCTGTCCTTCGCGCTGTGGCAGGTGATGCCGGCGCTGGCCAAGCCCATGCTGCGCTGGCGGCGACAGGCGCACACCCGCGGTGCATCGCGCGGCGCGGTGATGCCCAGCATGTTCGAAACGGAAGGCTGAACACGATGGATACGCCTTCCCCCGCCGCCGCAGCCGGGCCGGCGCCCACGTCGCTGGCGCCGGCCCCAGTCATGTCCGTGCGTACCGCCGCCGCCTGGGCGCTGGTCTCGCAATACACGTCCTTTGCCATCCAGTTCGCCACCAGCGTGGTGCTGGCGCGGTGGTTCATCACCCCGGCGCAGCTCGGCCTCTTCTCCATAGCCTTTGCCGCCGTGACGATCGTCGCCTTCCTGCAGGACTTCGGCGTGACCCGCTATATCAATGGCGAGCGCGAGCTGACGCCCGAAAAGCTGCACACCGCCTTCACCATCTCGGTGCTGTTCGCCTGGGGCATCGCGCTGCTGGCCATCGCCGCCGCCGTTCCTGTGGCACACTTCTATCGCGATCCGGCGCTTCTGCCGGTCACGCTGGTCGTCGCCTGCTCCTATCTGCTGGTGCCGCTGTCGATCGTGCCGCAAGCCACCTGCCAGCGGCGCATGGACTACAGGTCCAACACCATGATCGAGGTCGGCTCCTCGGTGTGCAACGCCGCCGCCGCCGTCACCTTCGCCGTGCTCGGCCATGGGGCGCTGGCGCTGGCGTGGGGCGCATTTGCGCAGCAGGGCGCACGGCTTGTGATCAGCCAGTGGCGTACCGGGCTGATGCTTCCCTGGCCGCTGCGCCTGCGCGATGCGGGGCCGGTGCTGCAGCTGGGCGGTACCAATTCGGTGCAGGCGGTGTGCAATTCGGTCACCGCCCGCGCGCCTGAACTGGTCATCGGCCGATTGATAGACAGCGCCGCCGTCGGCCTCTTCGCCCGTGCCTCGGGCCTTGCTCTGCAATTGCGCATGCTGGTGGCGGGTGCGGTGACGGGCGTGTTCTACCCCGCCTTCCGCCGTGTGCGCGATAGCGGTGATCCGCTCGGCCCGCCTTACCTGCGCGTAGTCGCGGCCTATACCGGCGTCACCTGGCCTGCGATGGCGGGCATCGCCGTTCTGGCCGAACCGCTCGTGTCCACGCTTTATGGCCCGCGCTGGCTGGCCGCCGCGCCGCTGCTGTGGTGGATCGCGCTGTCGCAGCTCTGCTATGTCGCGCTGCCGCTCAACGCGGACCTGCCGCTGCTGCTGGGCCGGATGAAGGGCCTGCTCCACCGCAACCTTGCCGAAACCGTGGCCTCGGTGGTGCTACTCGCGCTCGCCGCGCCGTTTGGCCTCGCGTGGGTAGCGGCCAGCCGGCTTGCCCATGGGGTGCTGTGGGTCGTGGTCTATGCTCCCTTCATGCGCGAGATGCTCGGCTTCTCGTGGCGTGATCTTGCGTCGGTCTGGCTGCGCAGCGCAGCGGTCACCGTGGCCGCCGTTGCGCCGCTGCTGCTGTCCTATGCGCTGTGGGCGCCCGCCGCGCGCAGCGGCCTGGCGCAGAACGCGCTGATGGTGTTCGCCGGCGTGGCCCTGTGGCTCGCCATGTTGCGCATTGTGCGCCATCCGCTCTTTGCCGAGATCACAGGCATGCTGGCGGAAATCGCCACCACCGTGCCCTTCCTGCGTGGGCTGCCGTTCCTTCGGCATTCCGCCATGGCGCAGGGCGCGGCAAAGGCGTAAGGTTTCCCATCTGGGAGAACACGCCATGGCCATCCACCCGCTGATCGCCGCCGCCGCTGCAAGCCTGTCCGCGGTGGCTCCAGCCATCGCCAGCCTGCCGATCGCCGTTGCGCAGCAGGGCGCGCCCGATGCCGCCGCGGTCGATGTCCTGTCCACCCGCACCGACGCGCATGACCGGATGACCGTGCCCGTGCGCATCGGCGCCAAGGGGCCTTTCGCGTTCCTGATCGATACCGGCGCGGAACGCACCGTGCTCTCGCGCGATGTCGCCACCCGGCTCGGCCTTGCGCCCAGCGGTCAGGCGCTGATCGTGGGCGTGGCGGGCGAACAGCAGGTCGATCTGGTCGATGTGGAGGAGATCAACCTCGGCCGCCGCAGCTTCTATGGCCTAACCGCGCCGCTGCTTGACGATGCGCATATCGGTGCCGATGGCATCGTCGGGCTCGACAGCCTGCAGGGCCAGCGGGTGCTGCTCGATTTTGACCGCAACCGCATGGCCATCGGCGATGCCGAGATGCTGGGTGGCAATGGCGGGTTCGATATCGTCGTCACCGCGCGCCGCCGCTCGGGCCAGCTGATCATGACCAACGCGATCATCGATGGCGTGCGCACCGATGTCGTGATCGATACGGGGTCCGACACGTCCATCGGCAACCGCGCCCTGCAAAGGCAGCTCGCCCGCAGGCACAAGCAGCAGACCACGCAGCTGATGTCCGTCACCGGCCAGGCGATCACCGCCGATCTTGGCATCGCGCGTGAACTAAAGTTCGGCAGCGTCACCGTCAGCAACACGATGATCGCCTTCGCCGATGCGCCGCCGTTCGAACGGCTCGGCATGGTCAAGCGCCCCGCCCTGCTCCTCGGCATGGACCAGCTGCGCCTGTTCCACCGCGTGGCGATAGACTTCGCCGCCAAACGCATCCTCTTCGACCTGCCGGACAACGTTCTGCTCTAGGCCTTAAACCGGCAAGGGCTCAACGGACTGCCTTCGGGCCATCCGGCAAAGATGTAAGGTAGTTTGAGATTGCATTCGCGGTCGCCGCCGCCGCGTTTGGGTCTGCGTCACCCAAACCTATGTGCTCGGTCGCTATGTCGACAAGATAAGCTGCAACCTCGTCCCTTGAACGGCCGTTACAAAGCTGGCTGACAACCTGCAGGAGATAGCTGTCGTACTCGTCGGCGCAATCAGCACCGTACCGGCCATTTCCGTCTGCCAGACCGATCGGGTCCCACATGTTCCACACTATCTCGCGCAGGCGGGATGGCTGAAACTCTGGGTAGAATGTCATGCGCTCAACGTAGCATGGCAGCCACGATCTACAATTGCCGTCCGGACAGAGCCAAGCCAATCCCCAAACCCTTCTTCGCCCCTGCAAACATCTCCCCACTGGCGGATCGGCGTAAAATGCCTATCTGCAACGCCATGCCCCCCGATACCGCCACCCGCGATCCTGCCGCCCGCCACGATGGCTGGAACACCCTGCGCCGCTTCCTGCCCTACCTGTGGCCGCATGATAATCCGGCGCTGCGCTGGCGCATCATCGCCGCCTGCGGGCTGATCCTGATTTCCACCGGCATCCAGCTGGCGCTGCCTTATGCCCTGAAGTGGGCGGTCGACGCGATGAACGTTACCGGGCCCAAGCCGCTGGTCTTTGTCATGCTGGTCGTGCTCGCTTACGCTGCGGGCCGCTTCGGTGGCGTGGCGTTCGACAACCTGCGCAACATCGTGTTCGAACGCGTCGGCCAGGACGCCACGCGCGCATTGGCGGAAAACGTCTTCGCCCGCCTGCACCGCCTCAGCATGCGCTTCCACCTCGCCCGGCGCACGGGTGAGGTGACCAAGGTGATCGAGCGCGGCACCAAGAGCATCGACACGATGCTCTATTTCATGCTGTTCAACATTGCGCCCACGGTGCTTCAGCTCATCGTCGTCGCGGTGATCTTCCAGCTGAACTTCGGCTGGGGCCTCGTCGCCGCCACGGGGCTCGCGGTCGTCGCCTATATCTGGGTCACGCGCGCGATCACCGAATGGCGCACGCACCTGCGCGAACGGATGAACCGGCTCGATGGCCAGGCCCTCGCCCGCGCTGTGGATTCGCTGCTGAATTACGAGACGGTGAAGTATTTCGGGGCCGAGGCGCGCGAAGAAGCCCGCTATGCCGCCGCCACCCGCGCCTATGCCGAAGCTGCGGTGAAAAGCGAGAACAGCCTCGGCCTTCTCAACATCGCGCAGGCCCTGGTGGTCAACCTGCTGATGGCGGGGGCCCTGGCCTACACCGTGTGGGGCTGGGCCAAGGGTGAATACACCGCCGGCCAGCTCGTCTTCGTGCAGACCTACCTCACCCAGCTGTTCCGCCCGCTCGACATGCTCGGCATGGTCTATCGCACCATCCGCCAGGGCCTGATCGATATGGCCGAGATGTTCCGCCTGATCGACACGCAGGTGGAAGTGGCCGATGCCCCCGGCGCGCCAGCGCTGGTGGTGCGCCAGCCGTCGATCGTCTTTGACAACGTGGTCTTCGGCTATGACCCTGATCGCACCATCCTCCATGGCCTCTCTTTCGAAGTGTCCGCAGGCAGCCGCGTCGCAATCGTCGGCCCCTCCGGCGCGGGCAAGTCCACCATCGCGCGCCTGCTGTTCCGCTTCTACGATCCGCTTTCGGGCCGCATCCTCATCGACGGGCAGGATATCGCACAGGTCACGCAGGCCTCCCTGCGCGCCGTCATCGGCATCGTTCCGCAGGATTCGGTGCTGTTCAACGACACCATCGGCTACAACATCGCCTATGGCCGTGAAGGCGCGACCGCCGAAGACGTCGCCGCGGCGGCAAAGGGCGCATCCATCGCCGATTTCATCGCCCGCCTGCCGCAGGGCCTCGATACCGAAGTCGGCGAACGCGGGCTGAAGCTTTCGGGCGGGGAAAAGCAGCGCGTCGCCATTGCCCGCACGCTTGTGAAGAACCCGCCGATCCTGCTGTTCGACGAAGCCACCAGCGCCTTGGACACACGCACAGAGCAGGACATCCTCGGCACCATGCGCGCCGTCGCCAGCCACCGCACCACCTTGTCGATCGCGCACCGCCTATCGACCATCGCGGATTCCGACACGATCCTCGTGCTCGACCAGGGCCGCCTCGCCGAACAGGGCAGCCACGCCGACCTGCTCCGCCGCGACGGCCTCTACGCCGAAATGTGGGCTCGCCAGGCCGCCGAAAGCGACTCTTTCAGCGAAGCGGCGGAGTAGCCCCCGCAGGCAATTGCCCCCACCCCCTCCCCGCCGGGGAGGGGCAGCAAGACTTGCCGAACCGCAGGTCCGCTAGTCGCAGCGGGGTGGGGCTCGACGCTCGCGGTGATGCCCGCCCTCACTTCACCACATCGGCCTCGTGCCACACCACCGCCTGCGCCACCTTCACGCAGTCCATCCCGCCGTCATAGGTGATCGATGGCGAGCCATAGAGCCGCCACCCCTGCGCCAGCGCCTCCGTCACGCGCTCGCAAAAGGCACGGTCATCCTTGCCGGTCAGCAGGCGATAGATCGGGCGGTCTTCGGGTGTCTGGTAGGTCATCCCGGTTGCTTACTCCTCACCAGGAAAACGCGCAAACTCGGGCAAGGTGTGTTGGCCTGCCATCCAGCTGATGCGCTCCGCTGTCTGGATATGGACTTGGGCCGGCAATTGGTCGGGATCATCCAGCGTGGCTGACTGCACATCAACGATTCCCGGCAGTGTCTCGGCATTGGTGAAAAACAGACCGGTGCCGCATCTCGGGCAGAAGCTGCGCATCGATGCGCCTGACGAGTTACACGTGGTCACCTCGCCTTGCGTCACAACGAACTGGTCTTCCCTGAACATCGCCCAAGAGACCATCGGCGCGCCCGCGCTCTTGCGGCAATCGCTGCAATGGCAAAGCGCGACGTGCATAGGGGCCCCGTCCACTCTGTATCGCACCGCGCCGCAATGACACCCGCCCGCAAGTACCATGGTCACTCTCCCAACGAGTCGATCTATGGAACATGGCAGGAACATTGCCGATCCTACAAGATATACTTGCTCAAATCCGCGTTCGCCGCCAGCCCGCCCAGCTTCTCGGCGACATAGGCCTCGTCCACCGTCACCGTGGTCCCCACGCGGTCCTCGGCGTCGAAGCTCACTTCTTCCAGCAGCTTTTCCATCACCGTCTGCAGCCGCCGCGCGCCGATGTTCTCCACGCTTTCGTTCACCTGCGCCGCGGTGCGGGCGATGGCGCGGATGGCTTCGGGCGTGAAGTCCAGCGTCACCTGCTCGGTGCCGATCAGCGCGCAATACTGTTCCACCAGGTTCGCCCGCGTTTCCGAAAGGATGCGCACGAAGTCGTCCTCGCTCAGCGCCTTCAGCTCCACCCGGATCGGCAGCCGGCCCTGCAGTTCGGGCAGCATGTCGCTCGGCTTGGCCACATGGAACGCGCCGCTGGCGATGAACAGCACGTGGTCGGTCTTCATCGGGCCATACTTGGTGGCCACCGTCGTCCCTTCGATCAGCGGCAGTAGGTCACGCTGCACGCCCTCGCGGCTCACCGATCCGCCGCGCACGTCGCTCACCGCGATCTTGTCGATCTCGTCCAGGAACACGATGCCGTTGGTCTCGGCGTTCTTCAGCGCCTCACGCGCCACGTCGTCCTGGTCCATCCGCTTTTCGGACTCCTCGTCCACCAGCTTGTCCCAGGCATCGGCCACGCGCATCTTGCGCCGCTTCAACGCCTGCTTGCCAAACGCCTTGCCCATCATGTCGGACAGGTTGATCATGCCGATGCCGCCGCCCATGCCGGGGATCTCCATCGGCATGGAGGGCGCATCCTCCACCTCGATCTCAACCTCGACATCGTTCATCGAACCGTCGGACAGGCGCTGCTTGAAGCTCTCGCGCGTCGCCTCGCTCGCGCCATCGCCCACCAGCGCCTTCAGCAGGCGATCCATCGCCGCCTTGCTCGCGGCATCGCGCACCGCACCGCGCCGGCGCTCCTTCTCCAGCCGGATCGCCTCCTCGGCCAGGTCGCGGGCGATCTGCTCCACATCGCGGCCGACATAGCCGACCTCGGTGAACTTGGTCGCCTCCACCTTCACGAACGGCGCATCGGCCAGCTTGGCCAGCCGGCGGCTGATCTCGGTCTTGCCGCAGCCCGTCGGCCCGATCATCAGGATGTTCTTGGGAGAAACCTCGTCGCGCAGCTCGGGGCTCAGCTTCTGCCGCCGCCAGCGGTTGCGCAGCGCCACTGCCACCGCCTTCTTGGCGGCGGTCTGCCCCACGATATGCTCGTCCAGCGCGCGGACAATGGCCTTGGGCGTAAGGGAATCGTTCATCGTTTCTCTCTTCTCCCCTCCGCTTGCACGAAGGGCGTTGAGTCCACTCTTCTCCCCTCCCGCCTGCGGGAGGGGTCGGGGGAGGGCATGTTGGGGAATGCCGCGAACAGGCCCTCCCCTGACCCCTCCCGCAGGCGGGAGGGGGACTAGATCTCCTCGACCGTCACCCGGTCGTTGGTGAACACGCAGACTTCCGCCGCCACCTGCATCGCCCGGCGGGCGATCTTCTCGGCGTCGTCCTCATAGTCGGTCAGTGCCCGCGCCGCGGCGAGCGCATAGTTCCCGCCCGATCCGATCGCCGCAATGCCGCCTTCGGGCTCCAGCACGTCGCCATTGCCCGTCAGGATCAGCATCGTTTCCGCATCGGCCACGATCATCAGCGCTTCCAGGTTGCGCAGGTACTTGTCGGTGCGCCAGTCCTTGGCCAGCTCCACCGCCGCGCGCATCAGCTGCCCACGATGCTGCTCCAGCTTGCGCTCCAGCCGCTCGAACAGCGTGAACGCATCCGCCGTCGCGCCCGCGAACCCGGCGATGACCTTGCCATCACCTATCCGCCGCACCTTGCGCGCATTGGGCTTCATCACCGTGTTGCCCATGGAAACCTGGCCATCGCCCGCAATCACGGTCCGGCCGTTCTTCTTGACCCCGATAATGGTGGTCCCGTGCCACTGGATCAGGCCGTGGCTGGCCCTGCTATCGTCCATGCCCGGCATATGGGAACCCGCCGGCGCGTTGCAAGGAGGCTAAGCGCCTCCTCAGTTCGTCGCCGTTTTTCCGCAGGACAAATGGCGAGGGGGACCGCCTGCGAAGCGGGAGGCGGAGTGGTCGGGAAGAAATCCGTTTCGCGCGAAGACGCGAAGACGCAAAAACGTGAGAAAGCTCCGCAGACAACGTTCTGCGGCAACAACGCTGCTTTGCCGGAAGCGACGACAGGGCCACTGGTCGCTTCCTCTTCGCGGGTTCGCGTCTTTACGCGAAACCGACGGCGCAACCCTGCCTGCATCCCTCCGCGTCCTCTGCGCCATCTGCGCGAACCAAAAACAAAAAAGGGCGACCCGCAAAGGCCGCCCCCTTCAAACCCAGACCTCGAAAGCCCGCAATCAGCTCCCGTTCGGCCCCGTGCCCGCAGGCCCGCCCTGGTTGGTCGCGCCCGGCACCGCGCCCACGGCGCCGATGTTGCCGAACAGGTCTTCGAAGAAGCTGCGGTCGCGGCCCAGCGTCGGGGTCTTGTGGCCGTCGGGGTTGATCCGCGCCACGTGCTCCATGCCGCCGCGCTGGATGGCGGCCACGTTGCCGGCGGGGTCAAAGTCGATCTTCATGATCACTTCGTTGCTGGTGCGTGGCCGGGTGAACGGCTTCTGCTTGGTGTCGATCGACACGTAATACCAGCTCTGCTTGCCGAACTGGCTCTTGAACGTGGGCTGGCCCAGCGATCGTTCCACCGAAACGCGGTTGTCCACGCCCGGCTGCACCGAATCGGTCAGCGCCGGATCGATCAGGTAGCCGCGGTGGTCGCGGATGCTGGAACAGCCCGCCGCCAGCACCGCCAGCGTCAGAGCAAGGCCACTCCGCCCGATCCGCCCGTCAATCCGCATTCCAAACTCCGCCATGCTCAAGGGCCATCACGAAAGGCCATCGTCGCCGGATGCCCGCGCGGGCCGTTTGCCTTCCCGCGCCTTCACCCTATATCGCCACTGCCTTAGGGGCATCGCCGCGCCACCGCAATGCCGGCTGCGCGCGCGATGCCCCGTGGCGATGGATTACCGCTATTGAATGCCTCCTGAACAGGGGGCGGTGAAAGGAATGCCTCGGCCATGTCGCTGCTGACCCGCCTTTTCGGTGCCCGCAAGGATGACCGCGATGTCGCCCGCCCGCTGTGGTATCGCGTGGTGGAGATCGCCCGCGAAAAGGAATGGTACCGCGATTGCGGCGTGGCCGACACCGTCGCAGGGCGCTTCGATGCGGTCACCCTGGTCCTCTCCATCGTGCTGCTGCGCATGGAGCGCGAGCCGGAGCTGATCGAGCCGTCCGTGCGTCTGACCGAACTGTTCGTGGAAGACATGGACGGCCAGCTGCGCGAATCCGGCGTGGGTGATGTGATCGTGGGCAAGCATGTGGGCAAGCTGATGGGCACGCTCGGCGGCCGCCTCGGCGCCTATCGCGATGCGCTCGATGCCGGGGAACAGGCGCTGGCCGAGGCTGTCGGGCGCAATGTCACGTTGGTCGAAGGGGCCGATCCGCTGGTCGTCGCGCGCCGCGCCCGTGCATTTGCCGCCGGGCTCGCGCTCGTGCCAGCCTTCCGCGTGCTCGATGGGGAGATCGGCCGGTGAGCGAGTTCTCCCGCATCGTCGACGTGCGCCACATCGTGGCCGATCCCGTGGTGCTCGTGCCTGACGAGGCCGAGTGCCGCCGCCTGGCCGGCCGCTTCGGCATTTCCGCGATTGACGAAATGCGCGCCGAAGTACGCCTTGTGCGGGAAGGCGATGCGGTCACCGCCACCGGCCGGCTCACCGCCGCCATTGTCCAGCCCTGCGCCATTTCGGGCGAGGACTTCCCGGTGAAGATCGACGAGCCGGTGAACCTGCGCTTCGTCCACCCCGCCGCCGCCCATGTGGACGAGGAGCTGGAAATCACCGCCGAAGATTGCGACGAGATCGAATACGAAGGCGTCACCCTCGATCTGGGCGAGGCGATCGCCCAGACCCTCGCGCTTGCCATCGATCCCTTTGCCGAAGGGCCCGAGGCGGACCGCGCGCGGGCAGAGCACAACCTTGCGGGCGATCCCTCGTCCGGCCCCTTCGCCGCGCTCGCCGCACTGAAGAAACAGGGCTGACCGGGGGTGGACGCACCGGCTTCAGCCGCACCTCGGTCGCACCATCGCGATCTCACCAAGGGTCCGATCCTGCGCACGCTGCTGGTCTTTTCCGCACCCACGCTTGCGTCCAACATCCTCCAGTCGCTCAACGGCTCGGTCAATTCCGTGTGGGTGGGCCAGCTGCTGGGGGAAAGCGCGCTCGCCGCCACGGCCAATGCCAATGTGGTGATGTTCCTGGTCTTCGCTGCGGTATTCGGCTTCGGCATGGCCGCCACGGTCAAGGTCGGGCAGGCCTTCGGCGCGGGCAATGTCGATGCCGCACGGCGCACCTTCGGCTCGGCCATCGGCTTCTGCGTCGGCCTGTCGATGGTGGTGGCCGCCGCCGGTTGGCTGGGGGCCCCGGCGCTGCTGCGGGCGATGTCCACGCCGGGCGACGTGTTCGGATTCGCGCTCGCCTACCTGCGGGTGATCTTCGTCGCCATGCCTGCCTCGATGATCACGGTCATGCTCGGCATGGGCCTGCGTGGCGCGGGCGATGCGCAGACGAGCTTGCGTTTCATGATCCTCTCGGTCGTGCTCGATGTCGCGCTCAACCCGCTGCTCATCGCCGGCATCGGCCCCTTCCCGCGCCTCGGCATCGCCGGGGCCGCGCTCGCCACTGCGCTTGCCAGCTATGTCTCGATGATCGCGCTGGTGCTCTATGTCTATGCCCGCAACCTGCCGCTGCGGTTGCGCGGGGCAGAGCTGCACTACCTGATCCCCGCGCGGGCCGAGCTGCGCTACATCGTCACCAAGGGCCTGCCGATGGGCGCGCAGATGCTGCTGATCTCGATGGCGGGGATCATCATGATCGGCCTGGTCAACCGCGAAGGCGCGCTGGTCAGCGCCGCCTATGGCGCCAGCCTTCAGGTATGGACCTACCTGCAGATGCCCGCCATGGCCATTTCCGCCGCGCTCAGCGCCATGGCCGCGCAGGCGATCGGCGCCGGGCTGTCTGGCCGGCTGGGCCAGATCACCCGCGCCGGCCTGATCCTCAACACCGCGATCACCGGCGCGATGACCCTGCTGCTGCTCGCCTTCGATCGCCCGGTGCTCGAACTCTTCCTCGGCCAGGGCAGCCCCTCGGTCGATCTCGCCCGCCACATCCAGTTCATCGCCAGTTGGAGCTTCGTGCTCTTCGGCGTCACCATCGTCCTGTTCGGCACGATGCGCGCGGGTGGCGTGGTGATTGCGCCGCTGGTGGTGCTGGCCATCGCGATGTACCCGGGCCGCATCGGTTTTTACTGGCTCGCCCACCCCACCTTGGGGGCTGACGCGATCTGGCTGGCCTTCCCCATCGGCTCGCTCATCGCCGCCACTCTCGCCACCGTCGCCTACCGCCGCCCCGGCTGGCGCGAAAAGGCCCGCGCGGTCGACGAGGACGAATGCGCCGAGGAAACCCGCGCCGACGGCGACTGCGCCGGAAGGATGAGTCCCAGTCTGTAGTTGCGGCACCGGCCCGCTCCCCCGCCCGGCCACCCACATCGTACAATTCCGTTGGGTGGCCGGGCGGGGGAGCGGGCCGGTGCCGCAAGCCTGGGGAGGACGCCTCTCTCGCGCATCCAACAAACTTGACTCTCCCCCGCCCCCTGCGCTCCATGTCCCCAGGGGGACTGCACATATGACCGACAGCACCGGCGGCGCCATGCCGCGCAAGCTCTATGACGCCGCCGTCAGCGCCATGCACGATGGCGATCACGGCGCAGCGCAGGCTATCCTGCGTGATCTGTTCCGCGATTGGCAGGCCGATCCCGTCGCAATGCCTTCCGCGCTCGCCGCCGATATCCTCACCACCCTCGCCGTCAGCCAGCGCGAGAGCGGCGATACGGGCGACGCGCTGGAAACGTTCGCGCAGGTTCCCGCGCTTTTTGCCCACGATGCCGATCCCGATGCCCGCCGCCTTGCCGCTCTGGCTGATCTGCTGGCGGCCCGGCTCACCTATGAACAGGGCGATCCGCAAAGCACGCATGCCCTGCTCGATGGCATGACCATGCGCACCATGATGGAGGATTCCCCCTCCATCCGCGCCCTGTTCGATGAAGGCATGGCCCAGATGCGCGCCATCGAACGCACGCACGATCTGCCCGAAACCACGCCCGCCGCCCCAGCCGAAACCGGGCCCGAGCCTGATGCCCCCCCTTTCAAGTATGAAAAGGTCGAAAGCCTGGTAGAACCCAGGCCGCACAGCTGGGAACTGGGCGATTTCTCGCTGTTCATCACCCGTGGCGCCACGCAGCACAGCCTGCCCTATGGCGAAATCGCCCGCCTCACGCTGCGCTTCGCCCCATCCTGGCAGAAGCCCCGGCGCTATACCGCCGAAGTCCGCACCCGCAGCGGCGCCACCTTCGGCATCGACAGCTGCAGCTTTCAGGGCGTCGGCCAGTTCGAAGACCGCAGCTTCAACTATGCCCTGCTGGTCCGTGGCCTCGCCCTGCGCCTGCGTGATGCTGCCACGGCCACCCCCGCACAGGCGGCCGAAATCGTCGGCGGCGTCTCCCCGCTGCGCTATGCCGCGTCGGTCCTGATCGGCGGCTTTGTCGCGCTCGTGGTCCTGCTCACCCTTTTCGTCGGCGGCCCGCTGATCGTGTTGGTCAAGCTCGCCCTCATCGTCGTCGCCATCCCCCGCCTCTTCCGCTGGCTCCGCCACAACCGCCCGCGCAAAGGCACGTTCACAGAACTGCCCCCCGGCACCGTCCCACCCCTCGCCTGACCCCTCCTCGCCCCCCACCCGCCTTCGTCAGGATAGCGCCGCTCCGCGCACTCCCGCGCTGTTACCAAAAAACTGCTCACCGGCGCTTCGCGTCCAGCCCGATCCAGGCCCTCGTTTCCTGATCTCAGATATGCCTATGGACTTTTGATCTGACGATTTATCGTTTGTTCGCGTGTTACCGCTTGAAATATGGCCACCGCACTGGCCGTCCGGTGGTGAGCCAGTGCCTGGCTGAAATGCTAAATCGCCTGTGGTTGCGGAACTGCAAGCTGTTGTAACGCCGATGTAACCTGCGACTTATTCGCCGGTTACGGTATAAAACTGGCACTGGCACTGAGGCGCCCTAACCACCGTTTGATCCAGATCTTTGGGGGTTAGTATGAAATTCACTGTGCGGACGCTTGCACTGGTCGGGTGGACAATCACGGCAATGTGGGCTGAAACAGACGCGCGCGCGGTCGAAGCGGACGATCCTCAGAACAACGACATACTTGTGGTGGGCAGGCCGCAGGCCGCACTGATGGAGCCGGCGTCGACCGGAAGCCGCCTTGGTCTGACACCGCTGGAAACCCCCGCCACCGTCTCGATCGTCGATGGCGACGAACTGCGCGCACGAGGGGATCTGACTATCGTAGATGCGGTCACCCGCGCGCCAGGTATCAGCAGTTCTGCAAACCCCGGCAATGGCGGAACCGCGCTTGTCGTGCGCGGCTTCAGCGGACAAGGTTCAGTCCTACAGCTCTATGACGGCATTCGTCTCTTTCCGGTTGCAGGTACGATCACCTTTCCGGCAGATCCGTTCAACGTGGGCCGGGTCGAGGTGCTGAACGGTCCGTCGTCTGTGCTCTACGGGCAAGGTGCACTTGGCGGCGCAGTCAATGTGATCACCAAGAGACCGAACACCACGAGAACCGAGGTTGACGGTGAAGCCAGCTATGGTGCGCAGAACAGCTGGCATGTTGCGGCGGGTGCGGGTGGGCCACTAGGCAACACGCTTTCTTACCGAGCCGATGGCAGTTACCGTCGATCCGACGGCTATGTCGATCGGGGAGAGTCCAGCAGCTATGCCCTGTCGGCAGCCTTGCGTTTTGCTCCCTCGGAAACGTTCTCGCTCACGCTGCGCGACGATTATGCAAACCAGCGGCCGATCGGGTATTTCGGCACGCCGCTAATCAACGGCAAGCTCGACACGACCATCCGGCGCCGCAACTACAATGTCGCTGACTCGAACCTGCATTATCGCGACAATCGCTTAATCCTGACTGCGGAATGGTCTCCGTCGGCGGACATCAGCCTGTCCAACATCGCTTACTGGCTCACCAGTAAGCGCCTGTTCAAGAATCTTGAAAGCTATTGCTGGATCGGTGCCAACGGCGACTGTCCCAATGGCTACAATGGCACGTCTGGCACCCCCGGAACGATCTACCGCACCGACAATCTGGTCATCTTTCACGATCAGGCACAGATTGGTGACCAAGGCAGCATCAAGTGGGGCAGTTCCTTGGGCGGCATCCGCAATGACATGGTCATCGGGTTCGATGTCAACAGGGTCAATCTGACCTACTCGAACAACTTCAGCTCGGATCTGCAAGAGGATTTCGTTAATCCGCAGACGTTCAATCCAGGGCAGTTCTTGGATACTCAGGGTATTGGGCCGCGATTCCGAACGCGCACCACCGAATACAGCCTCTTTATCGAAGACCGGTTGCGCTTCAGCGACCAGCTTTCGATCGTCGTCGGCCTCCGTGACGAGCACGACCGGGTCTATCGCCAGAACATCGACTCCGCGGGCGTTATCGGTCCGCGACTCTTCACCAAAACGCTACACAATACGACCTGGCGGATTGGCACAGTTTACCAGCCGACCGCGACCGTGTCTCTCTATGGACAGTATTCAACGGGCACCGATCCGCTCGGCACGCTGACCACCTACTCCGGTTCACAGACCCAGTTCAGCAATGCCACCGGCAATCAGGTTGAAATCGGGGCCAAGGCCAGCTTCCTTGGCGGCCGGGGAACGGCCTCGATCGCGGCCTATCGCATCGTCAAGCAGGGCTTGCTGTCACAGCGGACCGCGACCAGCCCGATCGAGCAGGTCGGCCAGCGCTCGTCAAAAGGTCTCGAGGCTTCGATCACGCTTGATCTGCCGCTGGGCATCGGCATCGATGCGAATGGCGCCCTTCTCGATGCGCGTTTTGACGACTTCGTCAGCGGCACCAACATCTACACCGGAAAGACGCCACCGGGCGTTCCAGAGGAGTCAGCCAATGTTTGGCTGCGCTGGGATGCGGCGAAACACGTCCAAGTGCGGGCCGGACTTCGCTATGTTGGCCGCACCTATTCCGACAATGCCAATGCCTTCCGCGTACCCGCATATGCCGTCATCGATGCGGGACTGAGCCATGCCGTGACCAACAATGTCGCGATGGACCTTCGGGTGTACAACCTTTTCGACAAGGATTATGCCACCACCACCTACAATGACGAACAATGGATCCTCGGCCGTCCGCGCTCGCTTGTTCTTACGGTTCGTGTCCACCTCTGACATGCTTGGCGGCGCACTTGCCCATCATCTCAGGCGCTGGCTCTTTCTGGTTCACCGCTGGATCGGCATCGTCACCTGCCTGCTCTTCACGATCTGGCTCCTTTCTGGCCTGGTCATGATCTATGTTCCCTTCCCGTCGCTCAGCAAGGCAGAACGGCTTGCGGGGCAAACACCGATCAACTGGTCTGCCGTGCGGGTGTCGGCGGAGGCAGCGCGTCGAGGTGCAGGTGGCGAACCCGTGCGCAGCCTGACTTTGGAAATGCGCGATCGCGCGCCGGTCTGGCAGATCGAAACCTGGAACGCTCGCCTGCTGTCAATTTCCGCCGTGTCGGGCCAAGGTCTGGCTGAAACCAATGTTTCTTCGGCGCGCAGGATTGCCGGCGATTTCGGCCATAGAGCCGTTCGCGCGATCATCGCGGTCGATCGCGATCAATGGACCGTCGCCGGCAACTTCGATCGCCACCGGCCACTGTGGAAGGCCGCACTGGCCGGCGATGGTGGTCGGGTACTGTATGTCTCGTCGCAGACCGGCGAAGTGGTGCTCGATACCAATGCGAACGAACGGTTCTGGAACTGGTTGGGATCGGTACCGCACTGGATCTACCCCACGGTGCTGCGGCAGAACAATCTGCTCTGGCGGCAAGTGGTGATGTGGGTGTCTGGCCCCTGCATTATCGGCGCGATAACCGGCTTGTGGATCGGCTTGCTAAGGCTGCGCGCGGGACGCCGCCGCTACAGCGCCAGACGGATCACACCTTATCGCGGCTGGATGAAATGGCATCACATCGCAGGACTTGCTGGTGGTACCTTCCTTACAACGTGGATTTTCAGTGGCTGGCTGTCGGTCGACCCCGGACGGCTTTTCGCCAGCCCGGGGCTCAGTCGCACTTCCCAGATCAGCTATGCGGGAGTCGACAAGCCACTGACACTCGCACTGAGTGCGCTGGAACGGACTTCCGCGGGGGCTAAGCAGGTCCGCATCCGCTGGAGCCTTGGTGCACCACAGGTAGTGATTGAACATGGTGCGAAGCAGGCCATCGTCTTGAATGGCAACACACTCACACAGTGGCAGACAGATCGCGCAGCCGTCTTGCAGCGCGCTGGGCAGCTTGTGCCCGAGGGGCAGATCGTCGCAGTCGATCGCCTGGACGCACCGGACGCCTATTGGTACGAAACGGATGGCCAACCCCTGCTCCCCGTCATGCGCGTACGCTATGATGATTCGGCGCGAAGCTGGGTCTATATCGACCCGGCGAGTGGTGCGATCGTTGGCGAGACTGACAGCCGGCGCCGTGTCTATCGTTGGGCGTTCGACCTGCTTCACAAATGGGATATGAATGGCCTGACCCAGGCACGACCAGCCTGGGATCTTGTTCTGTGGCTGATGTCGCTGGCAGGCCTCGTCATCGCATTGAGTGGCGTCGTGATCGGCTGGCGGCGCTTGAATCGCTAGACTTTTCGCAATCGCTCCATAGGCATGCCTCGATCACGCCGGGTCTTGGCTAATGCTTAAGCAGAATCAGGCGCGTCGGAGTCAGCAGTCCGCTCCCGGCGATTGGTCGAAAGTCCGCTTCTGCCGGGGACTGAACGTCAAGGAGCCGCTTGCTAACGGCCGCAATAGCCCAAACTAGGCCCGCCTCACCGGCTTTGCGCGCGCCACCTCTGCACGGTGCGTTCCACGGCCAGTTCCTCGCCGCCGGCCTTGCTCCAAAGCTGGCTGAAACTGGGGTCGGCGCTGGCGGGGCGCAGGGGCTTTTCCAGTTCGTCGAACGAAACGCGGATGGGGATGGACACGCCTTCGCCGCAGATGATGCATTCGCGGTTGCGCAGCGCCGGGATGGAGTCGAGGAACCCGCGCGCGCCCTCGGGCATCGCCGCCTTCACGAAGCTCTGGTCGCGTTCGTTGTTCAGGCGCATGGCGATGATCGTGCCGCACTGGCTCAGCACGCCTTCGGCCAGGTCTGACGGGCGCTGCGTGATCAGGCCCAGGCTCACGCCGTACTTGCGCCCTTCCTTGGCGATGCGCGAAAGGATGCGGCCGACCGAGCTGCCGTCGGAGTTCTTCTCGTTGGGCACATACCGGTGCGCTTCCTCGCATACCAGCAGCACGGGGCGGGTTTCCTCGTCGCGCGCCCAGATCGCGTGGTCAAAGACCAGGCGGCTAAGCACGGCGACAACGGTGCTGGTGATCTCGCTCGGCACGCCGGACACGTCGATGATGCTGATCGGCTTCCCGTTGGCGGGCAGGCGGAACACCTTGGCCAGGAACTCGCTCATCGTATCGCCCACCAGCATGCCGCTGAACATGAACTGGTATCGCGGATCTCCTTTGATCTCCTCGATCTTGGTCTTGATCCGCATATAGGGCACGGAATTGGTGCCCTTCTCCAGCTTGCCCATCTCGTTCTGCAAGATGTTGGTCAGGTCCGACAGCAGATAGGGGATCGGCGAATCCACGGTGATCTTGCCGATCGCCTCGGCCAGCCGGTTGCGCTGGCGCGCGGCAAGCAGGCACTTGGCCAGGATGTCGGCATCCACCTGCCGGTCGGTCCCGCTGCTGGTCAGGAACACCTCGCAGTGCTCCTCGAAGTTCATCAGCCAGTATGGCATCTGCAGGTTCGATACGTCGAGTATCTGGCCGATGGTGCTGAAGGCCTGCATGTATTCGCCATGCGGGTCGATCATCACGATGTGGCCTTCCGGGGAAAGCTCGCAGATGCGGTGCAGGATCAGCGACGCGCTGGTCGATTTGCCGGTGCCGGTCGATCCCAGCAGCGCAAAGTGCTTGCCCAGCAGCGCGTCGACATAAAGCCCGGCGCGGATGTCGCGCGTGGGGAACACGGTGCCCACGGTGATGTTGGTGCGCCCGTCGCTGGCATAGATCTGGCGAAGGTCGCTGCTGGTCGCCGGGTAGATGTATGACCCCGGCACCGGATAGCGCGTCACGCCGCGGCGGAAGCCATAGATCTTGCCAGTCAGGCGCTCTTCCTCGCCTTCGCCCAGGAAGTCCACCTGCGCGATGATGCTGCCCGCGCCGTCGCTCTTGGCGGCCTGGCGCTGCGTGCGCACGCTGGCCAGCAGCCAGGCATTGCCCACGCGGATCTTGATCTGGCTGCCCACCTGGCCCGAAAGCGAAATGCTCGGGTCGGCATCGGCCATGCATTCTTCCAGCCGCTTCAGGTCCAGCGCGATGGTGCTGCCCGATCCCGCCACGTCGATCACCACGCCCAGCGGCTGGCGCGCATTGGCAGATGCCTCGCGCACTGGGGATGCTTGGGGAGCAGCCGGCTCGGCCACCGGCGGTACGTGCCCGGGCGCGACATCGGCCGCCGTAGCGGGATGACGGCCCGCAAAGCCCTGGCTGCTCATGTCCGACATCGTCACGAAACCCCTCGCCGCAAAGGCACTTTCACACCCATGCGGTTAATCGCCCAAGGTTAAGATCGTGCTAAACGAGCGTCATACGAGCGCGAAGAGCCGCCCAGCAATCCACCCCATCGCCACCGACAGCAGCACCGCAAAAAGCCCATAGATCAGCCCGTTGCGCTGGGCGTTCACCGCCACGAAGCGTTCGAAGCCTTCCTTGGTCACTTCCACCCGCGTCACCGCGCTCGCCACCACCTTGCCCCGGCGCACGGCAAAGGTCTCGGCGGTATAGGTCCCGGTCTGCACGCTGGATGGCAGCGATATGCGCGCCTGGTAGAGCACCTGCTCGCGGATCTGCACCCCGCCCTCGTTCTGCTGGTACAGCCCCTGCCGCTTCATCAGATCCACCAGCCCGGCGGAAAAGCGCTGCTGCAGCTTCGGCTCGATCACCCCGATCGGTGACAGCTGCAGCCAGTCTAGCCCCAGTTCATAGATCGCCGCAGTCTTGTCGTCGACGATCTGGCGGATCGGGCGATTGCTGGCGATGGCGAAGAAGCTGGGCGCTGATCGGAACTCGCTCGCCTGCGCGTTCACCCACACGCCAGCCACCTTCTGCTTTTCGCGCACCACGATCGATCGCACCGGCCCTTCCAGCACCACCACGATGTCATAGTCCCCCGCCGCGCGCGATCCTTCCGGTGACAGGATCGCGCCGAACAACAACAGGTCCGCCCCGGTAAACCCCTGTCGTACCTGGATTTCATGCTGCGAGATTTCCGGCACCAGAATCGGGTCCCGCGCCCCACCCAGCATCACCAACGCAAGAACGGCAAGAACAATCCGCCAAGCCGCGCCTGCACCGGTCACAGTGACACCACGGTGTAAATCTCATCCGGCCGCCAGCCCAGCCCCAGCGCCATGCGCACCGCCACCCCCAGCACGATCGCCGCCAGAATCAGGCGCAGCTGCTCGGGCCGCGCCTTCTGCGCAAACTGCGCCCCCACCTGCGCGCCAGATACCGATCCGATCAGCAGCAGCACCGCCAGCACGATGTCCACCGCTCGCGTGGTCAGCGCGTGCATCATCGTTGTCGCCATCGTCACGAACAGGATCTGGAACAGGCTGGTGCCCACCACCACGCCCGCGCCCATGCCCAGGATATAGAGCATTGCCGGCACCAGGATGAACCCGCCGCCTATGCCCATCAGCATGGTTAGGATGCCCGTGGCCGTGCCAAGCAGCAGCGGCGCCAGCGGGCTGATATACAGGCCCGAGCGATAGAACCGATAGCGGAACGGCAGGCTGGCGATCAGCGGATGGTGGCGCCGCTTGCGCGCGGGCACCGGCACGCCTCGCCTGTGCGCACGCAGCGCGGTCAGCGATTCCTGCGCCATCAGTCCGCCAATCCCGCCCAACAGCACCACATAGAGGATGTTGATCACCGTATCGATCTGCCCCAGCGCCTGCAGCAGCCGGAAAAGCAGCGCGCCAAGTCCGGTCCCGATCACGCCGCCGGCCACCAGCACCGCGCCCATCTGGTAATCGATGCCGCCGCGCCGGGCGTGCGCAAACGCGCCGGAAACGCTGGCCCCGGTCACCTGGCTTGCTGCCGAAGCCGCCGCCACCGTGGGCGGCACGCCATAGAAAATCAGCAGCGGCGTGGTCAGGAACCCGCCGCCCACGCCGAACATGCCCGAAAGCAGGCCGGTCAGGGCCCCGAGCCCCACGATCACGAGCCCGTTGACCGAAAGGTTGGCGATGGGGAGGTACACATCCATCCTGTCCCAAGGCTAACGCCCCAAGCCCGCAAAGCAACCCCGCACGGGGTTTCACACCTCCCTCAAAACCCCGCCGCCACCGTCAGCGCCGGGCCAGAGCCCGGCTGCGCCTGCCCCGCCACGCGAAAGCGCCAGTCCAGCGCCACGCGCGATCCCACACCTGCCACCTTGGCGCGCATGGTCAGGCGCGGGCCGATGTCCAGCCGCGCCGCACCACGCTGCCCGCCGCTCCATGCGCCCGCGCCAACGCGCAATTCGGCACCGCGCAGCACCACGCCGTCCGGTGCCTCCGCCAGCCGCCGGTCCATCACCGCCTGCAGGTCGAAGAACGCGGTGGCGTCATGTCCGCCAACCCAGCCGGCCTGCGCATAGCCGTCCACTTCCGCGCCGGCGGGCAACCGCCCGGTCAGCCCGCCCACCAGCGCCAGCGCCGGGGCCACCCGCGCCTGGCCGGCACCCTGCCGCACCCGCGCCTCGGCCAGCACCTGCACCGGCACGCGCGCCAGCGGCCGCACGGCCAAGCCCAGCGCCGCCTCGCGGTCGCGGAATGGTCCGCCCACGGTACCGCTCAACCGGCCATAGACCTGTGGTTTCACCCGTGATCCCGGAACCAGTGAATAGCGCGCCACCACGCCCCACTGGCTGCCACCATAGGCGCCCGCGCCAATGCCCGGTCTTTGCGACGATATGCCCTCTGGCCCATCGTGCCGCAGCACGAACCACCCGTCCGCGCTCCACCGCCCCGCATCGGAACTGCGGGCACGCTTCGTGTTATCGCCACGCCGGACGAATGGACCGGCGGGCGCATCCAGGCCGGCCGTGGTGTCCGCTGCGTCATCAGCCACCCCAGCTGGGTGTTCATCCGGCCCGTCACGCAGCACTGGTCCAGGTCCTTCTGCCAGGCCGGCAAGGTCCGGTCCGGCCCGCCCGCAGGCGCGCATCCCCGGATCCCGACCGTTCAGCAGCAATCCGGGCACGGGCGTTTCAGCGCCTGCCACCCCGCGCCATGGCCCGGTCCGGGTCGGCACAACCTTTGGCAACCGGTCGGTGGCCTGTTGCGCCGGTGCCGTCGGCCGACGCGGCGCATCCTGCTGCACCGCGCCGCTGCCACCCGCAACCGCATCGCCCCCGGCATGGCCATCGATCGCTGTGCCGATCCACACGCCGCGCACGCCAATCCACGCAGTCAGCAGCAGCCCCAGTGCCAGCACCGGCTGGCCGGGGCGGCGGCTGCGGAGTATCGTCTGATCGGGCATCAGGGACAGAGGCCAAGGCTTTCACCGCTCACGCCTGGCTGCACCTCCCCGGATATCGCGGCGTGCGTCCGGTGGGCCGGCTCTTGCTCTTGGCGAAACCGCCCGAATTCCTTCAGCCACCGCTCGTGCTTGGCAAGGCGCCGCGTGCCGTCTTCCGCCGCCAGCGCTTCGGCCGCCGGGTGGCGTGTATGCACCGTGTGTTCCCACTTCACCTTGCCGTTGCGCAGGCTGACCAGGTACGCCACCATCGCCCGGCGCCCGGCCATGATCGCGATCACGTTGGCCACCGGCATGCGGATCACCGACATTATTCCCTGCACCAGGCCATATTCGCGCGTGGTAAAGGCCACCCGCCAAGCAACCCGCCACCCAAGCGCGGCAAAGTTCACCTTCAGCAGCGCCTGCAGCAACGGCGCGATCGGCTGCGGCTGATACAGCCCGCCCCATTCAGCCAGCGCAAGCAGCGGCCAGATGGCAATCAGCAGGTAAGCACAGGCCAGCACGACCGCGGTGAACGGCCCACGCCGGTCACGCAGGCGCATCCACAGTTCGGCCAGCGGTTGCTGGCTGCCGCGCCAGCGCCAGCCCATACGGTCCCACCCCTGGAGCGCAATGCCGTGTTGCCAGCGCGTCTTCTGTCGCACCGCCGCAGCCAGCCGGCCGGGAAAGAACTCGCGAGTGGCCACCAGCGACCCGTCGCTGTCGCGCGCCCGCACAAATCGCGCCACCCCGCCGATCTCCTCGATCAGCAGCCCGCATTCATAGTCCTCGGTCAGGCATTCGGCGGCAAAGGGTTCGGCTGCCCCGCGTTCACGCGTGATCTGGTCCACTGTCTCTCGGCGAAATGCGCAGCCGACTCCCGCGGCGGGCAGACCGGTGCCCAGCCAATCGCGCACCACCATCGCCTTGCCATGGCTTTCGGCAAATTCGTCGCAGTAATGCCCGGCAATCCATGGGCTGCTGTCCTGCGGCTCCGCCCGCACCGGCAACTGCACGAAGTCCGCATCGTCCAGCGTCGCATCCATCAGGGCCAGCGCAGCCGGATGCACCATATCTTCCGCATCGTGCAGGATCACGCTGCGCGCACGGCCCATCCGGCGCTCGTCCTCGCACAGTGCTTGGTACAGCCGGTTCAGGCAGTCCGCCTTTGTCGTCGGACCGTCACGATTCACGATCACGATGCGGATGCGGTGATCGCCATGTGCCGCCGCAATCATCGCGGTCAACGTCGCCGGATCGTTGCGATAACAGCCGGCATAGATGCGCAGTTCCGCCTGTGGCCAGGATTTCAGGGCATGGCGCAGCATCGAACTCACCACCGCCGCCTCGCGCCATGCTGGAACCAGCACCGCCGCCAGGCCGCGCAAGGGGGCTGCGCCGTCGAATCCGCCATCGGCAAAGGCAGGATGGTCGAACGGCGCTGGTTCGCGAACCCAGCGTGGGGGATGTCCTGCGGCCAGTGGCACCGTGCGCGCCACCTCGCGGGCTTTGACTCCGGCCTGCGCCAGAATCGCGCGCGGCTGAAGGCGCAGGGTCTGCACCCGCGCGGTCAGCCGGAGCCACAGATACAGCACGTCGACAGCGAATTCGTCGATGGCACCGATCGCGAACCACACCGCCGCAAACAGCAGAAGTTCGTGTTCGATTCGCCCGAGCCACTCGAACGCCGCTGCCGACCAGAACAGATTGCCGGACCAGATCATACTTTCGCCCCCGCCCGGTTGACGGAACCCACCCCTGGACGCAGACTATGCCTCGGGCGTAAGTAAAACAACGTAGTCGCAACAAGGATTTGCTTCGAGAATGGCGAGAAATTCGAGAGGCCCCAAAGGCTTGCTGCACCGCCTTACGCACAGTGAGCTGGCCCCCGGTCTCGTGCTCATCGGCTGCTCGATCCTGGCCATGCTGCTCGCCAATTCTCCGCTGGCGCAGGCGTGGCACGGTCTGTGGCACCATGCCCTGCCGCTGCCTCCGGCGCTGTTGCCAGCCGCGCCGCTCGATACGTTGCACGGCTGGATCAACGATGGCCTGATGGCGATCTTCTTTTTCGTCGTTGGTCTTGAAATAAAAAGGGAAATTCTGATTGGGGAGCTGTCGCACGCGGATGCGAGGCGCCTGCCGGTGGTCGCCGCCTTGATGGGCATGGCTGTGCCTGCGCTGGTCTACCTCGCCATTGCCGGGGGCGATCCCATGCTGCACCGCGGATGGGCCATTCCAGCCGCCACCGACATTGCATTTGCCGTTGGCGTCCTTGCGCTCGTCGGACGCGGGCTGCCCCCATCGATCCGCCTGTTCCTGCTCACGGTAGCCATCGTCGATGATCTCGGCGCCGTCGTAGTGATCGCCGTGTTCTATACCGCAGGGCTTTCGCTGCCTTGGCTCGGCGCGGCGACGGCAGTCCTGGCAGTGCTGTTCGCGCTCAACCGATTCGGTGTGAAATCGCTTGTCCCCTACCTGCTCGGGACGGTGGTGCTGTGGCTGGCGGTGCTGCAGTCCGGTGTCCACGCCACCATTGCCGGCGTACTGGCCGCGCTTACCGTGCCGCTGGCGCTCGACAGCCGCGGAGACAGCCCGCTGCTGCGGCTGGAACATGCGCTCGTTCCGGTCAACGGCTTGGTCATCGTGCCGCTGTTCGGCCTTGCCAACGCGGGGGTTTCGCTGGGTGACGCGGGCGGCTTCGGTGCGCTGCCCTTGGCCATCGCGGCGGGGCTCCTGCTGGGCAAGCAGGCGGGTATCCTGCTCGCGGTGCTGGGGTGTGAACGGCTCGGCATTGCCGTCCGCCCTGCAGGGGCCAGCTTCGGCCAGCTCTGGGGCATGGCCCTGCTCTGCGGCATCGGCTTCACCATGTCGCTGTTCATCGCCGGGCTCGCCTTCCCGGCCGATCCCCATCTCGTCGAACAGGCCAAGCTGGGAATCCTCGCCGGATCCTTGCTTTCCGCCCTGGCCGGCGCCGCAGCGATCAATTTTTACAATTTTAAATCAATATATTAGAAAAACACACCATGCCTCACATGGGTAAAGTTCCTAAACTTACCCGCCCCCCGGCCCCCACCCGCAACTCCACCTTTTCCAGCCCTCCGGGCCCCTCCAGCTTCACTGCCAGGTCGGGTCCGGCGCAGTGGGCTTTTCCTGTCAGGGGAAGGGGGCCGGTCGGGGTGGCAATGCTGAACCGCACCATGCCCGATGCCGCCACGCAGCGCCCATCGGCATAGCGGACGGTCAGGTCGGTCAGCTCTGCCTCGGTCACGCCCTCAACCCCGCCCGGCAGCGGCAGCGTGCCTGTCAGGCCGGTGACGCTGCCGGGGCTGACGCGGCCGTGCAGGTTGGGCGCGGAGAGCCACAGCCCGCCCCACGGCAGCACCCCGGCCCGCGCATAGGGCAGCGCCACCGGGCCAAAACGCAGGTCATAGACCTCGCCCCAAAGGGCCGGCCCCTGCACATCCCGCGCCGCCAGCCCGGGGATCGCGGCCAGGGCCAGGCGGAGCGGGAAGCAGAGGACGAGGGACGCGAAGAACAGCCCCGCCAGCGCCGCCCGCGCCCGCAGCGGCAGGCCGCGCAGACGCACGAGGACGAGCCGCCCGATCACCGCGCTGGCCTGCGCAGCGTGACGCTGACCGCCACGGTGCCCGATGGCGAGGGCGAGACGGTGAGCGCATCGACCACCAGCCCTTGCGCGCCCAGCGCATCGAGCCAGCCGAGCACCGCAGCCGCCGGCGCGGCTGGCACGACAACCTGTGCCTCCCCCTCTCCGCGCGGCTGGTTGGACTGCAGCACAAGGCCTGCCTGCTCGGCACTGGTGGCCACCAGCCGATCGACCGGCCCGGAAGCGGCCTTGCGCACGGGCGGGGCGTCCAGATCGCGCATCGCCGCGATCAGCCGCCCGGCCCGCACCGTGGCCTCGGCATGGCGGGCATCGGCGGCGTCAAAGGCATGGCCCACGGGCAGGACCACGCCATAGACCAGGACGACCAGCCCGGTCAGCGTGGCCGCCACGCCGATCAGCACCCGTTCCCGCCGGGTCATCGCGTCATAGCGCTTGAGCAGCGATCCGTTCATGGCGCGCGCACCGTGATTGCGGCAACGATCGCGCCAGTGGGATCGGGGGCGAGCGAGGGTGGCACGGTGACCTTCCAGCCCGCCTGCTGCAACGCCACGAGCACCGCGTTGATGTCCTCTGGCCGGGGGGCGGCTGCGGTGAAGCGCAGGGTGCCGTCCGCCGCATAGCCGAGATCGCGCAGGGCCACGCCGGGCGCGCCGCGCAAGCCATCGAGCAGCGCCGCCGTCGGTGCACCGAAGCCCGAAGCCCCGGTTCCGCGCCGCACCAGCTCGGCCGCGACCACGCGCTCGGCACTGTCAACATCCGTCACCGTGGGGAACCGCACCTGCACCGCCGCAAGGGCCAGCGCCTCCTGCCGCGAGGCTTCGTGGTTCCAGCGCACGATCCAGACCAGCAGCACCGCCAGCGCCAGCAGCGCCGCACATGCCGCCATGCGGGCAAGGCTACGCCAGTCAGGGAGGGCGAGGAAGGAGACGCGGGCGCGGGCATAGACGCCCTGCCGCAGATCGAGCGGCGGGGCGGCCTGCACGGCGGCAAGGCGCGCAGCGAGCGCGGCATCGTCGAGCGTCTGCGCCGCACCGGCATCGGTCAGCGCAGCGAGCAACGCGTCCTCGGCAGCGAAGGCGGCATCGGGCGTGCGGGCAAGGTGCTGCCCGGCAAGGTCGGCCAGCATGGTTCCTGCACCGGGGCCGGCATCGGGGCGCGGCAGGACCAACGCGGCGGGGACCAGCGCGGCATCAGGCAGGCCGGCCGCGGCGCACGCGGCGAGCCATGCGTCCATATCGACCGGGGCGACGCGGGCGACGAGCAGGCGGACACCATCGGCCGCGACCGCGACGTGTGGGGCCTGCCCGCCAAGCTGGCGCTCCGACTCGGCCAGGCGAGCGGCGGCGAGCGCCTGCGGCACGGGCAGGCCCGGCATCGGGCGGTCCAGCACCGGGGAGAGCGCGGCAGGCACGAGCACGGTGGCGGGGCCTTCGACCGCGGGCGGCAGGTCCCCTTCTTCCATTGACCACAGAGCACCCTCGCCCACGCGCCACCAGCGCCACTGCGCCCCGGCCGCAGCGGGGGCCAGCGCAATCAGGCCGGTAGAAGGAGGGGAAGCGGCAGCCATCGTCGTCGCCTATCTGGCGTCAGCATAGATGTCTGCGGCGAGGTCTGACCCGCCGGGCTGGCCATCGGAGCCGAGCGAGAAGATTTCGAACGGGCGGCCATCGCGGCCCGGCATCTGGTATTGATAGGGATGGCCCCACGGATCGTTGGGCAGGTCCTTTACATAGCCGCCGGCGCGGTAGTTCTGCGGCATGGCGAGATTGGCAGGCGCAGTGCGCAGCGCCGAAAGGCCCTGCCCCTGATCGGGATAGGTCGCCTGATCGAGCCGGTACATTTCCATCGCCTGGCTGAGCGTGGCGATATCGCTGCGCGCCTTGACCACCATGGCCTTGTCCTGGCTGGGCAGCACGTTGATCAGCACCACGGTGGCGAGCAGGCCGATGATGAAGATCACCACCATCAGTTCGATCAGGCTGAAGCCGTTGGGCGCAGGGCGGGCCTTGCGCATGGGTGCTCTGGATTGCTTCGTCGCTGCGCTCCTCGCAATGACGAAGTGGGGGGGAACGGCATGCGCCTCCTCGCCATGGCGGTCGATGGGCTGCGCGGGGTGGGTCATGGTCACAATCCGGTGAGGTTCTGGAGCTGCAGGATGGGCAGCAGGATGGCGAGGATGATGAGGGCGACGAGGGCGCCCATGACAATGATGATCGCGGGTTCGAGCATGGCCATGGCGGCGCTTGTGAAGGCTTCGAATTCGCGTTCCAGGTAGTCCGCCGCGCGTTCCAGCATCGGGCCGAGCTGGCCTGCCGCCTCGCCGCTGGCCGCGAGATAGACCAGCAACGGAGGAAAGGTATCGGCTTCGCGCAGGGCGGAGGAGAGCGAGCCGCCTGCGCGGACCTTTTCGGTGATCGCCTCAAGCGCGGCGCGCTGCACGCGGTTGGACACCGTCCGGCTGGACAGGCGCAGGCCATCGACCAACGGCAGGCGCGCCTCGATCATGGTGGCGAGCGTGCGGGCGAGCGCGGCGGCGTGCATGTCTCGCACCAGTCGCCCTATGAAGGGGAGGCGCAGGACGAGCCGATCGCGGCGCTGGCGGAACACTTCATCGCGCAAGGCGCGCAGATAGCCGAACACCGCAAGCGCGAGGCCGAGCAACAGCGCCCACCACCAGACCGAAAGGAACTGCGAAACGCCGATCACCGCGCGGGTGAGCAGGGGCAGCTGGTGGCTGGCATTGTCAAACTGTTCGACCACGCGTGGCACGACCGAGACCATCAGGCCGGTGACGACGGCGATGGCGACGAGCGCGAGCACGATGGGATAGGCGAGCGCGGCGACGATCTTGCCCCGCACCTGCGCCTGCTTTTCCAGCAGATCGGCCAGGCGATTGGCGATGCCAGGCAGGCTGCCGCTGTTTTCGCCCGCGGCGATCATGGCGCGGTAGATCGGCGGGAAGCTTGGTTCGGCCCGACGCATCGCCTCTGCCAGAGGCAGGCCTTCGAGCACGGCACCGTGGACTTCACCGAGGATCACCCGCGCCTTGGGCTTTTCGGTCTGGCGCGAAATGGTGCGCAGCGCCTCTTCCAACGGGCTGACCGTGACCAGCGAAGCAAGCTGGCGGGTGAACAGCGCGAGCTGCTTTGCCGACAGGCGGGGCGCGAGCAGAGGAATGCTGGCAGTGGTGGTGTGCGCGGCCCGGCGAGCCGAGACGGCGGCATCTGGGGTGACGCGCACCACATGCCACTGGCGCGCGGCGAGCTTGCCATGCGCCTCGCTTTCGCCCGCGGCTTCGATGGCGCCGCGGCGTTCATGCCCCTTGGGGTCTATGGCGAGGTATTCGTAGCGGGCCATCAGTTTGAGGCCTGCGGCATGGTTTGCGGTGGAGAGCCCGCACCCCCAACCTTCTCCCCTGTCCCTCGACAGGCTCGGGATGCGCGGAGGGCTGGGGCTGCAAGGAGGGCCGTCCCTGTTTCCGGGTGGTAGGGTGGCGTGCTGACCGAGCCGTGGAACCCCCACCCCAACCCCTCCCCGACGGGGAGGGGCTTATGGCAGGACGCCAGAAAGGGGACTGTCCCTGATTCTGCGGCGACCATCACGCGTCCTCCCGGCGGAGGATGCGGGCGGCTTCTTCTGGGCTGGTGAGGCCTTCGCGAACGAGGCGGCGGGCCGCCTTGGCCAACCGGGGGCTGTCAGCAAAGGCGTGTCGGGCGATGGCCACTTCGTCGGCGTTATCGTGGATCATCTGGCGCATGGCTTCATCCACGCGCAGCGCTTCATAGACGCCGATGCGGCCGACATAGCCGGTGTGGGCGCATTGGGGGCAGCCAGTGGCCTTGAACACCGGACGGACGGGCTTCATGCCGATGGCGGCGGCCATGCCGGGATCGATAGCGTGTTCGCGCCGGCAGTGCGGGCAGAGGCGGCGGACGAGGCGCTGGGCAATCACCGCGCGCAGGGTGGAGGCGAGGAGGAAGGGTTCCACGCCCATGTCCCGCATCCGGGTGATGGCACCGGCGGCATCGTTGGTGTGGACGGTAGAGAGCACGAGGTGGCCAGTGAGCGAGGCCTGCACCGCAATATCGGCGGTTTCGCGATCGCGGATTTCCCCGACCATGACCACATCGGGATCCTGCCGCAGGATGGCGCGCAGGCCGGCGGCAAAGCTGAGACCGACCTTGGGATTGACCTGGGTCTGGCCGATGCCGTCGACCGCATATTCAACCGGGTCTTCCACCGTGAGGATGTTGCGCTGGCCATCGTTGAGCAGGCGCAGCGCGGCATAGAGCGTGGTGGTCTTGCCCGAGCCGGTGGGGCCGGTGACGAGGACGATACCGTTGGGTTCGGCAATGGCGCGGGTGAGCACGTCCGCCGCTTTGTCGGAAAGGCCAAGATGGGCGAGATCGAGCCCGGCGTTTTCCTTGTCCAGCAGGCGCAGCACGACACGTTCGCCCGTGCGGGCGGGAAGCGTGGAGACGCGCACGTCGACCAGGCGGCCGCCAAGGCTGAGGGTGATGCGCCCATCCTGCGGCACGCGGCGTTCGGCGATGTCGAGCCGGGCCATGACCTTGATGCGGCTGACCAGCACCGGCGCGACATGCGGCGGCATGCGCAGCTTTTCGGCGAGCACGCCATCCACCCGCATCCGCACGACGAGCGCCTGTTCATAGGGCTCCACATGAATGTCGGACACGCCCTGGCGCAGCCCTTCGGCGATGAGGCCGTTGATCAGGCGGATGGCGGGGGCATCGTCAGCGCTGTCAAGCAGGTCTTCGGCGCTGGGCAGGCCGGTGGCGAGCGGATCGAGGCCGTCGCCGATGCCCATTTCTCCCGCCAATGCCGCAGCGCTGCCATCGACGGCGTAGGCTTCAGCCAGCAGCTTTTCGAACTCGGGCGCAGTGACGCGGCGGGTGGCGAGCGGGCGGCCGAGCAGGCGGCGCAGATCGAGCAGGAGGAGCGGATCGGCGCCTTCGCGCATGGCGAGCGTGGCGGTTTCCCCAAGACTTTCGACGAGATAGCCGGTGTCTCGCGCTTGGGCATAAGGCAGCAAGGGAGTGGACGCAGGCGCGATTGCAACAGGAATTGCCCCGGCGAAATCGACGCCGGGGGCTATTGCAGGTTCGGGGGGAAGGCCTGCGCTCGCCATGGCTTCAGGGCTGCGCGGGAGCGGCAGGCTTGGGCGCGATCACGGTGTCACCGGCGGCGGGCTGGACCGGCGTGGCGGGCAGAGTGGCGCCGAGGTAATCCACGATCAGTTCGTCGATGCCGGGTTCGTGCTTGGGGTCATAGGCGACCTGGGCATCGCGGATCACGCCATAGCGGCGCGCGGTGAGCGCGGCGCGATCGGCCCCGTTGCGCATGATCGTGGGGCGGATGAAGACCATCAGGTTGGTCTTCACGTGGCTCTTGCCGCGCGACTTGAACAGTTCGCCCAGCAGCGGGATGTTGCCGAGCAGGGGCACCTTTTCGATGGTGCGGCGCTCGTTGTCGTCAAGCAGGCCGCCCAGCACCACGATCTCGCCATCGCCGACGGTAACCGTGGTCTTGATCTCGCGCTTGTTGATGATGAGTTCGCTGTTCGAGGACGAGACCGGGCCGGCGATGGAGGAAACCTGCTGACGCAGGTCGAGCCGGACCTGGTCCCCTGCGTTGATCTGCGGCGTGACGTCGAGCTCGATGCCCACGTTCTGGCGCTGGATGGTGCGGAACGTGTTATTGAAATTGGCCTGCGACAGTGCCTCGCCCGTGGCCACCGGGATTTCCTGCCCGAAGAGGATCGAGGCGGGAACGTTATTGTTGGTGGTGATGTGCGGCGTGGACAGGATGTTGGAATTGCTGTCGGACTGCACCGCATTGATCAGCGCGCCGAAGAAGCGGTTCTTGCCAATATCGGTGGCGAACCCGCCGAAGCCGCCCTGCGCGCCAAGGATGGCGCGGGCTGCGTTCTGGCGCAGCAGGTCTCCGGTGGCGGAATTGGTGGTGGTGGTGACGGTGCTGCCGTTGATGACGGTGGTGGTCTGGTCGATCTTGTCGGCATAGAGGCCACCCGCGACATCGAGGATGTTGGGCGCGACGTTCGAGAAATTAGTGACGGCGAAGGGAATGTCCTTGCCGCCGAGCAGCATCTGGACGCCCAGCCTGCGCGCGACGCTGTCGGAAATCTCGACGATGATCGCTTCGACCAGCACTTGTTCCTGCGGGATATCGAGCTGGCGGACCAGTTCGGTGAGGCGGCGCTGTTCGTCGGCGGGGGCGGCGATGATCACCGCGTTGGCGCCGGGATAGCGGGTGATGGTGGCGGTGCCCCGCCCGCCTTCAAGCTTGATCGGCCCATTGCCGAGACCGCCGCTGGTGGCGCCGGTGGGGTTGGTGCCCGTGGTGCCGGCGGCGGCGGCGCCCGCGGGCTGCGTGCTGCCCAGCGTGCCGGCGGAAGAGCTGGCATTGCCGCCGACACCGCCGAGCGAGACCGGGGCCTGCGAACCGGAGGCAACCTCGCCGCCGCCGGTGCCGCCGACGAGGCGTTCGAGCACGGGGACGAGCACGGCGGCGTCGGCATAATCGAGCCAGAGCACCTTGATCTCGCCCCCCAGCGCGGCGCGCGCATCGAGCTGGCGGGCCATGGCGGCGAGCTTGCCCAGGATGGCGGCGTCGCCACGCATGAGGACGGCGTTGGCGCTGTCCACGGCAACGACGCTGGCGAGGGTACGCCCGCCTTCGCCCGCAGCGGGGATGAGCTGGGTGAGCGCAGTGGCGATCTCGCGCGCGCCGGCGTGTTCGAGGATCACGGTCTGGGTGGAAGCCTGATCGCGATCGATGTCGGCCAGCAGCGCGCGGATGCGGCGGATGTTGTCGGCGTAATCGACGATGACCAGCGAGTTGCCCGCCTGGTTGCCGGTGAGCGAGCCTTCCTTGCTGACCAGCGGGCGCAGGGTTTCCACCGCCTGGGCCGCGCCAATGGTCTTCAGGCGGACGATTTCGGTGACCATCTGGTTGGCGGCGGCGCCGCGGCTGCCGATGCGGGTGGGCTGGCTGGCCGCGCCATCGACCGGCTGGATGCGGAAAGCGCCGTTTGTGGTGGGCACGGCGACGAGGCCGTTGGCGCGCAGGGTGGAGAGGAACACCTCGAAGTATTCGGAGCGCGAGAGGGTGCGGTCGGACACCACGGAGACCTTACCCTGCACCCGCGCATCGACGATGAAGGTGCGCCCGGTGACTTCGGCGGCATCGGCGATGAAGGCGCGGATATCCGCCTCGCGCACGTTGAGCGTGTATTGCGCGAGCGCGACATGCGGCGTGGCGAGCGCCAGCGCGGCGGAAACGATGAAAAGCGTGCGGAGGTTCATGGCGCCAGCGAAATTGCTAGGGGAAGGTTGCGGTTGCCGCGACGAACGGTGACCGCGATCGAGGCGCCGGGGCGCAGCTGCGCGGCCAGCTGCGCAGCGTCGGCCGGGCCGGAGATGGGGCGACCGGCGACGGTGGTGACGACATCGCCGGGCTGGAACCCGGCGGCGCGGAAGGCGGCGCCATCGCCCTGGGGCATGACTTCGAGCCCGACCACGCGCCCGCCTTCGCCGCGAGGGCCGAAGCCGATGCCGCGACGGACGGCGTCAACGGTGAGTGCGGCATCAGGGCCATTGGCGGCCGCAGGTGCGGCGACGGGGTTTTCAGCAACGATGCCGTCGGCGCTGGGGGCGGCGTCGGACTGATCGATATAGAGCATCTCGTGCGCGCCGTTGCGGGTGAGTTCGACGTGATCGAAGGCGACGGCAGTGAGGGTGACGCCGGGCTGCACCTCGGTTCCGGTGCGATAGACCTGCTGCACGCCGTCGGCCCCGGCGATGATCGCGCTGCCCTGCCCGCCCGCACTTGCGCGGGTGGCGAAGAGGGTGAGCGTGAGGGAGGTGACTGCGCCGCCGCCCGAGCCGGCCGCCGCAGGGGCCGTGCCGCGATTGAAGGGATCGACCGAAGCGAACAGCGTGGCGCGCTGCGCAGGGGGAATTACGCGGACGGTGGCGGGCGTCCAGTTTCCGAGCGGGGATACGGGGGTGACTAGCGACCAGACCAGCGCGGCGGCAAGCAGCCCGTTGACCGCAGCGAGAAGCCACCACAGCAGGGCGTGCAGCGAGGGAGCCCGCGCCGTTGCCGGCAGGGCGAACCCGCGAATGCTGCCAAAACCTTCAAGCCAAGCCAATGCCGCCGATGCTCCCTCCAGGCGCGCCCGATTCCGCGCCCGCCTACGGGGGAAGCCATAACAAGCAGTGGTGGAATTACAAACTGCGAGGGCGCGTATCAGCCCGTATCAGGCGGCGTTGGCCCCGTTCGCCGGATCGACCGCGCCGCGCGCTTCGGCGCGGCCCGGCTCTTCGCATTCACCCAGGCGGGATTCCAGCAGACGCTGCGCCACATCGGGCGCACCGGCGGCAATCACGGATTGCGACAGAGTGCGGGTTTCCCGCGCAATCGCGTCGGTTTCAGGCGTTGCCGAGCGCGCCGCCCAATCGGCCTGGCGCTGGCGGAACCACTGCGCATCGGCGGCATCGGCCGCCGAAGGCGTGCCGCTTTCCAGCATGGCCGCAACCACCGCATTGGCCGCGGCGCAGCGCACAGCATGGTCCGCAGGCGCCATCGAGGCGACGGGAAGGTTAACGGCGAGCGCAGATGCGAGGATGAGCGTGATCATGTTTTCGTGATGCACCAGCGGGTTGGGGCCTGTCCACGCGGTTAACCACGGATGTGCAGGAGCGTTCCGGAGCGGGACAGGAGGTGTGGCGGGATGTTAACAGGCGTTGCGCTTGGTCATCCCCGGCCAGTTCGGGCTGGGCCGCTTGCGACCCGGGCCAGCGCTGGATGGCCAGCGTTGGATGAGGGGTGAACTTGCGCGGACGCGTCGCAGCGGGCAGAGGTCTGGCATGTTCGCCCGCCTGCCCGCTCCGCTCCACCGTCTTGCGCTGAAGCTGGCGCATGCCATGCGGTTGCGGGTGTGGGGGTGGCTGCGGCTGGAGGTGCGCGGGACCAATGCGCTGGTGTTCGACCGCGAAGGGCGAGTGCTGCTGGTGCGGCATTCGTACCACCTGAGCACGCAATGGATGTTTCCCGGCGGAGGACTTGCTCGCGGCGAAGACCCGATGCAGACCGCGACGCGCGAGGTGCGCGAGGAGACGGGGTGCCGGTTGCAGGACGCGGTGTGGTTTGACACAGTGCTGCGCCAGTTTCCTTCGGGATGGACCAACCGGATCGAGCTGATCGCCGGAACCACCGACGACATGCCGCGCGTGGACGGGCGCGAACTGGAGGAAGCGGCGTTCTTTGCGCTGAACGCGCTGCCGGACGGAGCCAACGCGGCGACGCGCGATTCGATTGCCCGGTGGCAGGGGTGGCGGGCCTCAAAAGGGTAATTCGGCCTGCAATGCGGGTGCGGCGGGCGCGGTGCGATTGGGCTCCTCCCCTTCCAGCGCGGAAAGGGTGAGGCCCATCAAGCGTATCGGTTGCGGCAGGGGCAGCACGGCATCGAGCAGATCCCGCCCGGCTTGTGCGAAGGCGGTCTTGTCAGCCACCGGCTGCGCGAAGGAACGAGCGCGGGTCATCGTGCGAAAATCGCTGGACTTCAGCTTGAGCGTGACAGTGCGCCCCTTTGCCCCGCTGCGTTCGATGCGGTCCCACACGATGTCGATAATGTGTTCCAGCGTATCGCGCAGCGTGGCGCCGGCGGAGATATCGCGTTCGAAAGTGCGTTCACCGCCCACCGATTTGCGCGGACGGTCGACGCGGACCTGGCGCAGGTCTATGCCCCGCGCGGCACGGTAGAGATAGTCGGCCAGGCTGCCGAAATGTTCGCGCAGGAAGGGCAGGTCGCGCAGGCGCAGGTCAGCCCCGGTGTGGATGCCGAGCGCGGCCATCTTTTCCGCGCCGCGCGGGCCGACGCCGTGGAAGCGCTTCACCGGAAGGCCGGCAACGAAGGAGGCCCCTTCCCCCGGCCGGATCACGCACAGGCCATCGGGCTTGTTCTGGTCGCTGGCGAGCTTTGCCAGGAACTTGTTGTAGGACACGCCGGCGCTGGCGGTGAGGCCGGTTTCGGCACGGATGCGGGCACGGATCAGTTCGGCAATGCGCGTGGCCGAGCCGATGCCGCGCAAGTCTGCGGTTACATCGAGATAGGCTTCATCGAGCGAGAGCGGTTCGACGTGGGGCGTATAATCGAGGAAAATGGCACGAATCTGCTGGCTGACCGACTTGTAGACATCGAAACGCGGACGACGGAAGATCAGATCAGGACAGAGGCGCGCGGCGGTGACCGAAGGCATGGCCGAGCGCACGCCGAATCTGCGCGCCTCGTAACTGGCGGCGGCGACCACGCCCCGTCCGGCTGAGCCTCCGACCGCCACCGGCTTTCCACGCAACGAAACATCATCGCGCTGTTCAACACTGGCGAAGAAGGCATCCATATCGACGTGGATGATCTTGCGCAGGCCGGTGCCGGCTTCGTCCGCGTCATCCTGCCGGTCTTCATCCCGCTCCATGGCAACATGATAACCTGTTTCGCATTGCAACATAAAGGGTTGGGATCATGAATGAAGCCTGCTTATAGGGCCGACATGCCTTCCTCCCCGAAACATGGCAGCGGGCCCGCGATGGGTCGCGCGGAGTTCGTCGCACTGATGGCGATGACAATGGCACTGCAGGCGCTGGCGATCGACGCGATGCTGCCTGCGCTTGGCGAAATCGCCCGCGACCTCCACGTAACCGATCCAAACCGCAGGCAGCTGGTTGTGGGGGTGTTCCTGATTTCGGCGGGATTTGGCGCACTGATCCCCGGTGCGCTGGCCGATCGATATGGGCGCAGGCCGGTGCTCCTGGGCAGCCTGATACTGTATGTGGCGCTGTCAGCGGCATGCGCGTTGGCGCCCACCTTCAATGCGCTGCTGGTGCTGCGCGCGGTGCAAGCGGTGGGCAGCGCGGGTCTGGCGGTGCTGCCCAGCGCGATCATCCGCGATCGGCACGAAGGCGATGCAATGGCACGGCTGATGTCAACCATATCAATGGTGTTCATGCTGATCCCGATGTTGGCACCGACATTGGGGCAAGCGGTCCAGCTGTTTGCAGGGTGGCGCTGGATCTTCGGCATCCTGGGGGTTATGGGCACGGGCATAGCCATATGGGTGCTGCTGCGCCTGCCCGAAACACTGCGGCCGGAATACCGACAGGAGATCATGCCGCTATCGATCGTGCGCAACATGGTGCAGGCGGCGGTGAACCGGCAGGCCTTCGGCTAAGTCTTCGGCGGAGCACTGACGTTCGGGGCCATGGTGGGGTATGTCAATTCGTCGCAGCAGTTGGTGGGCGAGCACTTTGGCGCGGGGGATTGGTTTCCGCTGATCTTTGGCGGAACCGCGTTGTGCATGGCGGTGGCAAGCTTCTTCAATTCGCGCATCGTGGAGCGGTTCGGGGCGCGACGCGTCTCCCACGCGGCGCTGCTGGCCTATATCTGCATCAGCCTGCTGCAGATTTCGCTGGCCAGCCAGGAGCACGAAGCGCTGTGGCAGTTCATGCCGGCGATGGCACTGAACATGTGCATGGTGGGCTTCATAGGCGCAAACTTCGGTTCGATCTCGTTGCAGCCATTCGAGCGGACCGCCGGGGCGGCAAGTTCGGTGCAGGCATTCCTGCGCATGGTGATCGGCGCAGGTCTGGGCATTGTGATCGGTCAGGCCTTCGACGGCACGGCCATGCCACTGGCGCGAGCGTTCCTGATCTGCGGGGTAGTCACGCTGCTGCTTGTGCTGTTCAGCGAAAAGGGCCGGCTGTTCCGCCGGCTGTATCCGCCAGGATCGCCCCGGCCGATGATGGAACTGCACTAACCGGTCTACCGCACTGATCAGGCGGCGGCATTGTCACTAATGGCCAGGGCGATGGCAGCCGGTTCGGGATAGCCGAAGTGGTAGCCTTGCATCAGGTGGATGCCGAGGGCGCGGGCAGCCTCTGCCTGCGAAACGGTCTCCACGCCTTCAGCGGTGCAGACGATGCCCAGTTGCCACGCCAGCGCCACGATCATGCCCGCCACGGCACGGGCGCCCGGATCATCGGGAAGCGCCGCGGCCAGGGCGCGATCGAGCTTCACGTAATCCAGCGGCAGGTCCCGCAGGTGCGACAGGCCCGACCAGCCCGCGCCGAAATCATCGAGCGCCAGGCGGAAACCGGCATCGCGGAAGCGCTGCAGTTGCGCGGCGGCGCGCACCGGATCGACCAGGAGCGCGCGTTCGGTGACTTCAAGAATGATGGCGGTGGAGCTTTCCCCTTCGGCCTCTACCACCGCAGCAAGCGCCTCAACCGTGCCTTCGCGCATGAGATCGCGGGGCGAAAGGTTGATCGCGAGCAGCAGGCCTTTGCTCGTGGGGCGGCATTCCTGCAACGCGCGGGCAAGGACGAGGCGGGTCAATTCGCCCGAGCGCCCGGTGGCGTCGGCCATCGACAGAAAGCTGGCGGGGGATTGCCAGTTTATCCCGTCGGGCGACCAGCGGGCAAGCGCCTCAAACCCCACGGTGCGACCTTCGCTCTGATCGAAGATCGGCTGGTAGAGCAGGCGCAGGCGGTCTTCGAGCAGGCAATCGTTGAAGCGGCGGGTGGTGGCGATACGCTGCTGCAGCAGGCGTTCATCCTCCATGCCGAACAGGCAGACCGCCCCATCGCCCATTGCCTTCGCCTTGTAGAGCGCGGCGTCGGCGCGTTCGAGGCAGGCGCTGGCGCTCTCCTGTCCCAAGCGGTGGACGCCGATCGAGGCGCACAGGCGCAGGGTGGCGCCGTGGTGCCCGATCGGCTGGCGAATGGCGTCGGAAAGGCGGCGGCAGGCAGCGAGCACGGCGCGCGCATCGAAGGCGGAATCGAACAGGATGGCGAATTCGTCACCCCCAAGGCGACCATGGGCGAGGACGCCCCGAGACTCGGCAATGCGGGTAGAAACCGCCCGCAGCACTGCATCGCCTGCAGCGTGGCCGTAAGTATCGTTGACATGCTTGAAGCCGTCGAGATCGGCCAAGGCGAGCCATGGACGGACACGTGCGCCGGTTTCGGCCAGCGCGTGTTCGAGCCGCACGAGAATGCCGCGGCGATTGAGCCCGCCGGTGAGCGCATCGACCGTGGCTTGGCGGAAATGCGCGGCAGCGAGCTTCGCTGCCTGCCGCTCCCGCCGGGCGAGCTGCTGACGCGAAAGTTCGAGCCGCACGAAATCGCGGTGATGGCCATGCACGATGAACAGCAGGATGGTGCTGACGCCGAGCTGGATCAGTGCGAGATAAGCTGCGCCGGGATCGCCGATCCACACGAAGAACGCGGTTGCAGGGAGCGAGTAGACCAACGCCAGCGCCAGCGAGGTGCGGGGGGCGTGGCCGACGCCGAGGATGCCGGTGAACATGGTAACGGCCAGCACGAACTGAGAAAGGCCGCGCTGATCGGCATTGCCGTGGCCATAAAGCGCGAGCGTCCAGCCGACGAAGGCGATGCCGGAGATCGCCGCCTTGAGCGCCATGCTGTCAAGATCGGCGCGCTGGCGTTCGATGGCGCGCTTCGCGACACGGTGGGGCAGCCAGTAGAGCGCGCGGGCGAAGGCATAACAGGCCAGGCCAAGGCCCCCAGCGAGCAGCACCGGCGGCGCGCTTTCACGAAAGCGGGCGACAAGCAGCGCGAGATCGAAGACGACGACGAGATAGAGCAGCGGCATGCGCTGCGACAGGCTATCGACATAAGCGCGGGTGAAATCGTCGCCGCGCCTTTGGGTCCAGGCGCGACCGGCACCACTGGACAGGCCCTGCACTGTGCGGCGCAGCCAGCCGCGCAGGCGCAAGTGGCGCACCCGCGACGTGGTGATGATCGGATTCCCGTCCATCCTGCCGGTCTAGGCCGGGAGGGTTAATTTCCGATCAAGGCCGCGGGGGAGTTCGGGCGAAGCGACGCGCGGATCGGCGTTTTGATTCAGGTCGTTAGCGCAGCGATCAGTGCTTTGACCTTTTTCTGGCGCCATTGTGGCGGTGGCGCGACCAGCCAGTATCCCTTTCGGCCGGGTTCGGGCTCGCCCAGCGCGCGGACGCGGCCAGTGGCGACCGCTGCCTCACCCAGCAGCCAAGGCACGCGCGCCTTGCCCAGCCCAGCGGCGGCCGCGCTGATTGCAGTGCCGGCATCGCCAACCGAAAACGGGATTTCCTGGCTGCCATCGGGCGCGGGATCGCCCGGCCAGCCGATCCACGGCGCGCTGGCATCGACGCCCGGCGCCGCGACCACGAGCGTGGCCGCCTGCCCCAGCGCGACGCCTTCATGATCACCCGGCCCTTCGGCCCAGCGCACGGCAAGATCCAGATTCGCCTCGGTAAAATCGATGTCTGCATCGCCGCCGACGAGGGCGAAGCGGAGCTGGGGATTGTCTCCCCGGAAGGCGGCGAGGCGTGGACTGAGCCAAGCCGCGAAGAAATCACGCGGGCAGGCGATGGTGTAGACGTGGCTGGACTGGCCCGCCTGCATCGACTGCACGCCTTCTTCGAAGCGCAGGAAGCCTTCACGGATGGCATCGAGGCCGGACAGCGCCTCGTCAGTCAGTTCCAGCCCCTTTGACGTGCGACGGAACAGCACGACACCGAGCAGGTCCTCCAGCGCACGGATCTGCTGGCCCACGGCGGCGGGGGTGACGGCCAGTTCATCCGCCGCGCGGGTGAACGAAAGATGCCGCGCCGCCGCATCGAGCACGCGCAGGCCGTTGAGGGGCAGATGGGTCCGCTTCATGGGCCTCCCATCAGGCTTTCAGCAGGGTCTTGTCAATCAGCAGGCGCGGGGGCCGCAAGCGGGAAGAAGGGAATCGCCACTTCGAAGAGCGAGCCGTCGGCACGCTGCATCGTGTAGTGCCCCTCCATGCTGCCCGTGGGCGTGCCGAGCGGGCAGCCCGAGACGTAGTCGTGGCTCTGCCCCGGCTGCAGCAAGGGCTGTTCGCCCACAACGCCTTCGCCATCGACGAAATTGACCAGGCCTCGCCCATCAGTGATGCGCCAATGGCGGGTGAGCAGCTGAACCTGCTGGGATGAGCTGTTCTCGATACGGATGTGATAGACCCAGAACCACTTGCCCGCGTCGACACGGGACTGTTCCGGCAGGAAGTTGACCGCGACACGCACAGTCACCCCATCCGTCATCGCGGCATGCTGGAAGAGCTGCTTCATGTGCGGCAAACTACCTTACATCGCCAACCGTTCCAACGGCCTTTGTTGCCGCTTGCAGGAAAGGCGCGGGTGGACCACAGCGGGCGGATGCTGATCCGCGCCCCCGCCCTGCTGTGCGCCGTGCGCCCGCATGGCGAGCATGGTGCGGTGATCCGTGCGCTGACAGCGGCGCACGGCATGCTGGCCGCCTATGTGGCAGGCGCGCGCGGGCGGGAACTGCGCCCGGTGCTGATCCCCGGCAATTCGGTGGAGATCGAACTGCGAGCCCGCGGCGACAGCCGATTACCCAGCGGCCGCGTGGAACTGGTGGCGAGCAGGGCGCCCTGGCTGGCCGAGCCGCTGCCCGCCGCCGGAATTGGCTGGGCGACAGGGCTGACGGCGGCGACGCTGCCCGATGGACACCCCTACCCCGCGCTGCATGCCGGGCTATCCGCGCTGATGGACGCGATCTGCCATGCGCCCTCGGCACGCGGCTGGGCGCGGGTGCTGGCGGGGTATGAAGCACTGCTGCTGCGCGAGGTGGGATACGGCACGGCCCCCGCCCCGCCGCCGGAAGAGGACTGGGAGACCTTGCTGGCGCGGCTGGAGCGGCAGGGAAATGCGATTGCCAACCGCCTGCTTGCCGATCGCGGGCGCGATGTTATGGGGCTGCGCGCGATTCTGCTGGAACGGCTGAAGCGCATCGGGATCGACAGGAAGGACACCCCATGAAGATTGTCATCATGCCCGGCGACGGCATCGGTCCCGAAGTAACGCACGAGGCCGTGCGCGTGATCGAGGCGCTGGGCCTGGGCATCGACATGAAGCAGGCGGCGGTGGGCGGCGCGGCGTACAAGGCATACGGCCACCCCCTGCCCCCGGAAACGCTGGCGATCGCCGAAGCGGCGGACGGCATCCTGTTTGGTGCGGTGGGTGATCCCGATTGCGACACGCTGGAGCGCCACCTGCGCCCGGAACAGGCGATCCTGGGCCTTCGCAAGGCATTGACCCTGTTTGCCAACCTGCGCCCGGCCAAGGTGTTCAAGGGGCTGGAAGACCATTCCGCACTGCGCCCCGAAGTGGCCAGCGCCATCGACCTGCTGATCGTGCGCGAGCTGAACGGCGACGTGTATTTTGGCGAGAAGGGATACCGCACCGCCGCCGACGGCACGCGCGAAGGGTACGACGTGATGTCGTATTGCGAGAGCGAGGTGCGGCGCATCGCCCACGTGGCGTTCCGCGCCGCACAGGGCCGCAAGGGCCGCCTGTGCAGCGTGGACAAGGCCAACGTGCTGGAAACCAGCCAGCTTTGGCGCGATGTTGTGGTGGAAATCCACAAGGAATACCCGGACGTGCAGTTGAGCCACATGTATGTGGACAACGCGGCGATGCAGCTGGTGCGCAACCCCGGCCAGTTCGACGTGATCGTGACCGGCAACCTGTTTGGCGACATCCTTTCGGACCAGGCGAGCATGTGCGTGGGATCGATCGGCATGCTGGCGTCAGCCTCGCTGGGCGAACGCAAGACCGCGCATGGCACCTATGGCTTGTATGAGCCGATCCACGGCAGCGCGCCGGACATCGCCGGACAGGGCCTGGCCAACCCGATGGCGACGATCCTTTCCGCCGCGATGCTGCTGCGCCATTCGCTGGGCCAGGCCGCCGCGGCCGACCGGATCGAGGCGGCAGTGGGCAAGGCGCTGGAAGACGGCGTGCTGGGCCGCGACCTGGGCGGACGCGCCGGGACGACGGAAATTGGTGACGCGGTGCTTGCAAGGCTGTAAGCGCCCGCGTCATGTTGCAACTCGCGGTCATCCTGCCGACCTATAACGAGCGCAAGAATATCGCGCTGATGGTCAACCGGCTCGACGCAGCCCTTCAGGGGCTGGCGTGGGAAGCCGTGTTCGTCGACGACAACAGCCCCGATGGCACCGCGGACGAGGCGCGGCGCATCGCGCGCGAAGATCCACGGGTACGGGTGATCGAGCGGATCGGCCGGCGGGGCCTGGCCAGCGCGGCGATCGAGGGCATGTGCGCCACTGCCGCGCCGGTGGTGGCGGTGATGGACGCCGACGGCCAGCACGACGAGAAGCTGCTGCCGCTGATGTACGAGGCGGTGACCGGCGGCGAATACGACGTGGCCTATGCCAGCCGCTTTGCCGAAGGGTCGAGCACCGAGGCCTGGGGCCGGCCCGACAGGGTAAAGGCATCGGGCGTGGCCAATTCCATCGCCCGCAAGGTGACCGGCGTGGACCTGTCCGACCCGATGAGCGGGTTCTTCATGCTGAAGGGCGAAACGCTGCGCGCCGATGCGCACCGCCTTTCCGGCGTGGGCTTCAAGATCCTGCTGGACATTCTGGCCACAGTGGATGCCCCGCTGCGGGTGAAGGAATTCCCGATGAACTTTTCGGCGCGGATGGAAGGAGAATCGAAGCTGGACCGCACGGTGGTGTTCGAATTCCTGGTGGGGCTTTACGACAAGTGGCTGGGCCGCATCATCCCCACGCGCTTTGCCCTGTTCGGCACGGTGGGTGGGCTTGGCGCGCTGGTGCACCTGACGGTGCTGACGCTGGTGCTGCGCCTGTTCGGCACGGACCTGCAGCTGAGCCACTATCCCAAGGAAGCGGCATTCATCGTGGGCCAGACGGTGGCCGCGCTGACCGCGATGACCTTCAATTTCGTGCTGAACAATGAGCTGACCTATTCCGACAAGCGCCTGCGCGGCCTGGGCCCAATCGCGCGTGGCTGGCTGAAGTTCGCAGCGACCTGTGCCTTCGGCATGCTGGCCAACATCGGCGTTTCCACCGCACTGGTGCGCGTGGGCGTACACACCTATCCGGCGGCAATCGCGGGCATCATCCTCGCCTCGGTGTGGAATTTCGCGCTTTCCAGCAAGTTCGTGTGGGGCAAGTACGGCTGAGGCTCGGGTGGACCTGTTCGACCTGCTGAACTTTGCTGACGCAGCTGACAGACTTCATTCAGGAAGCAGCTGGATCAAACGGCGTGGCGGCTGGGCGGGTTGCGGCCTTGCTCTGGCCATGACCATGGCCACAGTTGGCCTGCTTGCTTGGTCCGTGCAGCGGTGACCGGGGATCACTCAGGCAACCTGATTGGGCTACCCAAGGCACAGGCTGCCCTGTTCGCCATCACCGCAGCATGGTCCCTGATCTGCCTGCTAGACACGCCCTATCCCGCGCTGGCGCCGCTTCAGAACCTGCCGACGCTGGCCATCATCGCCATCCTCGTGTGGCTGGCCCGCAAACCAACGTTGCCGACGAGCGCGATCGCCTGCACCTGCCTGTTTTTGGCGCTGCACGCGCTGGGCGGGCGCTATATCTACTCCTACGTGCCCTATGACGCATGGGCGCAGACGATGGGACTGCCGGAGCCCGGCAAACTGCTAGGTCTCCAGCGCAACTCCTATGACCGGGTCGTGCATTTCGGTTTTGGCTTGCTGTGGGTTCACCCGATTTCGTCTTGGTTGAACAGGCGCTGGGGCATCTCGCTACGGCTGGCGACGTACATCGCGGTTGAATTCGTGCTGGCGGGAAGCGCGCTATACGAAATCTTCGAATGGTTGCTTACGCTGTCGATGGCCGGGCCGGATGCCGACGCCTACAACGGGCAGCAGGGCGATGTTTGGGACGCGCAGAAGGACATGGCTTGCGCCACGGTGGGTGCGTTTAGCGCTGCGACATTGCTTATGCTGCAAAGGCTGCTGCAACGCGGGGACTGAAAAATTCGCCTTCAAAGGGTTTTTACCCTTGCGATTTCAGGCGGTAGGTCTCTGCCGAGAGGAGCATGATTCATGAAGGTGGGTTTGCTGATGTTGGCGATGGCGTTCGCTTCGTTGGAGGCAGTGCCTGCGCAGGCGGAGACTGCCACAACAGTAAGGGTGCCGTTCGTGACGGCGGAGTTTGCGGCGCCGACCTCCGCTCAGGGACAGGGTTTCCGGCTGGAGCCTTTGGGGCCGAAGCTGGTGAGGATAGACTTTGCGGCCTACATGTCCTCCATCGAGCATCTGCAGCAGACCTTCACCCGCAGCACGGCATGGCCTCATGCAGGAATCACCGATGCCGAGGCGATGGTGGACATGGAGACCGAACAGCGGCGGTTCCTCAACCGCGAATCCTTTGCCTATGCCGTGCTGACGCCCGACGGCAGGCGCGAGCGAGGCTGTGTGTATGTCTCGCCCAGCCCGGTGCCGGGGCACGATGCAGTGGTGCGGCTGTGGGTGACCAAGGCGGAATACGACGCCGGGTTTGACGCAGAGCTTTACGCCTGGGTGCAGGACTGGCTGCGCAGGGACTGGCCGTTCAAGGCCGTGGCCTATCCAGGGCGAGCAATTCCCTGGGCACAATGGGATGCGATGACGGCGGGCAAGCCGGGGGCTTAGCGCCAGCTCTTGAGCCAGGTGTAGTCGATATAGGAATTGGCGCGGGGCAGCTTTCCGGCCGAAAGGATCGGGTAGAAGCCGATGAACAGGACCACGGCGATGGCGGCGGTGGTCCAGGCCGGCCAGCGCAAGCCATCGTCCCACCAGTCTGCCAGCACCAGCGCGAGCGCGGCCATGAGGAACGTGGCGGCGAGTTCATAGTGGTAATAGAACTGCACCGGCTTGCCATTCAGCGCCCAGAACACCAGCGCGGCGACATAGAACACCACGAGGCCGAGGCGCAGGCGATTGCGCTGGCGCACCCCGTCCCACAGGCACAGCAGCAGCGCGGGGATGCCGGCAAGCATGGTAAAGGGGTTGCCCAGCATCAGCACGCCACGCTGCGCGCCATCGACGTTCTGGTAAAGGAACCAGATCGGGCGCAGGTTGAAGATCCACTGCCACCACCTGCTCATGTAGGTGTGCGGCTTCACCACGCTGTCCTGCAGCTTGAGCATGTAGCCCTGCCACGGGATCAACCCCTTCAGCGTGAGCGGCTGCACCTGGTAGAAGAATGCCGGGGCGAAAGTGGCGAAATACACGCACAGCGGCCAGAGGCCGAGCCAGACGGCAGCCTCGACCAGCGAGACGCCGAAGACCGGGCCGACATCGCGGGCGGTGAGCCATTCGCGGCGGCGGCCGGCGAGAGCGCGCCACCGGTCCCACGCGAAAAGCAGGCCAGGCAGGACCAGCAGCGGGATGCCGTTCCATTTGCCGCCGAGCGACAGGCCCATGAACAGCCCGCACAGCACAAGATGGACACGCCGCCCGCGCGCCCAAGCGAGCGCCCATTGCCAAAAGGCCAGCGACATCATGCTGGCCATGGCCATATCAAGCATGGCGATGCGGCTGAGAATGAACCAGATGAAGTTGGTGGCGAGCAGCAGGCCGAACAGCAGCGTGGCCGCGCGCGAACGGCTGGTCCACCACATCGCCCGCATCCCGCCGAACAGGCCAAGCGCGCCGAGCACCGCGTTGGGGAAGCGCCAGCCCCAGGCATTGTCACCAAAGGCGCGCATGCCCAGCGCGATCATCTCCTTGCCCAGAAGGGGGTGCTCGGGATTGAGGCGGCTGGTCAGTTCGATCAACCGGCGCGCGGCGGGCAGGTAATGTATCTCGTCGAACATCGGCTTCGACGGGATGGCGAGGCGGTGCAGCACCACCAGGAAGAACACGGTGACCAGCGCGAGCGTGAGCGGCAGGGGACCGCGCCTGCGGGCCTGCGTCCAGACCGGATCGAGAAATCGGGGTATCGCCATGACCTGCCAAGGCCCTACGCCATGCAGGGGGCGCTGTGCAATGGTGCGCCTTGCGCGGCCGCTTTGCGGAAACTAAGGCGGGGGCCATGAAGCGTACAGCAGGCCAGGACCGTTCGATCACCGCCAAGTGGCGCCCCGCAACCCAGGCCGTGCGCGCAGGTACATGGCGTTCGGAAATGGGCGAGACGAGCGAGGCGCTGTTCCTCACCTCGGGCTTCACCTATGACGATGCAGCCACGGTGGCGGCGCGCTTCGCCGGGGAACAGGACGGCATGACCTATTCCCGCCTGCAGAACCCCACTGTGCAGATGCTGGAAGAGCGCATCGCCGTGCTGGAAGGCGCCGATGCATGCCGCGCGCAGGCAAGCGGCATGGCGGCGATGACCACCGCGCTGCTGTGCCAGCTTTCCGCCGGGGATCACGTGGTGGCGGCCAAGGCTGCGTTCGGATCGTGCCGCTGGCTGGTGGACAACCTGCTGCCGCGCTTCGGCATCAGCGGCACCACCATCGACGCGGGCAACAATGCCGCGTGGGAGGCGGCCATCCGCCCGAACACCAAGGTGTTCTTCTTCGAAAGCCCGGCCAACCCGACGATGGACGTGGTGGATCTGGAATTCGTGTGTGCACTGGCGAAGAAGCACGGCATCGTGACCGTGGTGGACAACGCCTTCGCCACGAGCGCGCTGCAGCGGCCGATGGATTTCGGCGCGGACGTCGTCGCCTATTCCGCCACCAAGATGATGGACGGACAGGGCCGTGTGCTGGCCGGGGCGGTGTGCGGTTCGGACGAGTTCATCAATAACGTCCTGCTGCCGTTCCAGCGCAACACCGGGCCCAACTGTGCGCCGTTCAACGCGTGGGTGGTGCTGAAAGGGCTGGAGACGCTGGACCTGCGCATCCACCGCCAGAGCGAAAGCGCGCTGAAGGTGGCCAGCTTCATGGAAGGGCGCGTGCCGCAGGTGCTCTATCCCTTCCTGCCCAGCCACCCGCAGCATGCGCTGGCAAAGAAGCAGATGAAAGCGGGCGGGCCGATCTTCTCGTTCAACCTCGATGGTGGCCGCGCGCAGGCGCACGCACTGCTGGATGCGCTGGAGCTGATCGACATCTCCAACAACATCGGAGATTCGCGATCGCTGATGTGCCATCCGGCATCGTCCACCCACCATGGCGTGGGGCCTGAAACCCGCGCCGACATGGGTGTGGGCGAGGGAATGCTGCGGCTGAACGTGGGGCTCGAGGATCCGGAGGACCTGATTGCCGACCTGGATCAGGCGCTGCGCCAAGCAGGCCTTTAAGATACTGTAACAAAATACATTTTTATCCGGTTGCTTTACCTTGCCCGATCCATAGGATAGGGGCCGGGCGGGGCATGACCGGAGCGCTGTGCATTGCTGGCGGAAGCCCACCTTTCCGCGATCGTCCAATCCTCCGACGACGCGATCATTTCCAAGAACCTCGAAGGAATCGTGGTCAGCTGGAACCCGGCGGCGACGCGCATCTTCGGCTGGGAAGAGGCCGAGATGGTGGGCCAGTCGATACGCAGGCTGATACCCCCCGATCGTCAGAGCGAGGAAGACGACATCCTGGCCCGGATTGGCCGAGGCGAGCGGGTGAAAAGCTTTGAAACGATCCGCGTTCGCAAGGACGGGCGAAAGATCCGCGTATCTTTGACCGTATCGCCCATCTTCACCCCGGACGGGATGATCATGGGCGCAAGCAAGATCGCCCGCGACGTGACCGAGCGCCATGCCGCCGATCTTGCACTGCGCGATACGGACCTGCGGCTGCGCATGCTGGCCGACAACATCTCGCAACTGGCGTGGATCGCTGCCCCCGATGGCGGGCTGACCTGGTACAACAAGCGCTGGTACGATTACACCGGCACCACGTTCGGCACCATGCAGGGATGGGGCTGGCAGGCAATCCACCATCCCGACCATGTGGAGCGGGTGACCGAGAAGTTCCGTGGTGACATCGAAGCGGGGCGGGAGTGGGAAGACACCTTTCCGCTGCGCGGCGCGGACGGGCAGTATTGCTGGTTCCTGTCCCGGGCGAAGCCGATCCGCGACCAGGACGGACAGATCGCCTACTGGTTCGGCACCAACACCGACGTGACCGAGCTGCTGCAGAAGGAAGAGCAGATCCGCGTGCTGCTGATGGAGGTGAACCACCGGTCGAAGAACATGCTGGCGGTGGTGCAGGCGCTGGCCCGGCGATCAGGCGGCACGGACCCGGCGTTCCTGGAGCGGTTCGAGAACCGGCTGACGAGCCTTTCCGCCAACCAGGACCTGCTGGTGCGGCGCGGCTGGGCGACGATCCCCATGGACGAGCTGGCCGAGGCGCAGCTGGCGATCCTGGGCCGCGAACACCGCGCACAGGTGCGCGTGGAGGGCCCGCCGATCGACCTTTCCCCACGTAGCGCCGAGATCATCGGCATGGCGCTGCACGAACTGGCGACCAATGCGCTGAAATATGGCGCGCTATCACGCCCTTCGGGCCGGGTGCGGCTGGAATGGCAGGAGAGCGACGGTCGTTTCCGGATCGCGTGGAGCGAAACTGCAGGACCGCCGGTGCAGGCGCCCGACGGAACCGGCTTCGGCACCACGCTGATCCGCCATATCCCGGCGCGGAGCCTGCTGGCGGACGTAACGCTGGACTATGACCCTGCAGGGCTACGCTGGTCGCTGGACTGCGATGCGACGAAAGCCCGGACGCTGAACAGCTGAGGACTTACTGGGCTTCGCCGTCCGTAGCGAGGCCGCTGGCCTGGCTGGCCTGCGCACCTTCGAGCGCGGCGATGCGGGCCTTGAGCGCATCGACTTCTTCGCGCGCGGCGATGGCGATGTCACGCACCGTGTCGAATTCCTCGCGGCTGACGAAATCGAGGCCGCCGAAGACCTCGCGCGCCTTTTCCCGCGCGGTGCCGGCGGCTTCGCGGCTCATGCCGGCGAAGGTGCCGGCGGCGCTGTTCAGCAGCTTGACGAAATCGGCGAGCAGCGGGTTTTCGCTTTGCATGGGAGGAAGGCCTTCTGTGTGATCCGTGCTGCCCAGATGGGGCGCGCAGCCGCGCCCCGCAAGGTGCCACGTGGGGCGCGACCGCGGCCGCGCGCGAATATCAGAGCTGGATGCGGACGGTGGGCGCAGGATCGGGCGCGCCATCGGCCTGCGGGTTCAGCGCCAGGATCTGATAGTTGAGCAGTGCGGCAAAGCAGATCCACGCCATGTAGGGCAGGAGCAGCGCCCCGGCGAGCGCACGCACGCGCCAGAACAGCACGATGGTGACCAGCGTCACCACGGCCATGCCGCCGATGATGCCAAGCGCCAGCGACATGCGGTGCATGGCGAAGAACACCGGGCTCCACGACAGGTTCAGCGCGAAGCCGACGAGGAAGGCGATGACTGCCGGGCCCCGCCCCGGCGCGCCGCGCGCGGCGATGACCAGCGCCAGGGCAACGCCCATCATCACGTAGAGTATGCTCCACACGATGCCGAAGGTGGCCGGCGGGGGATAGAGCCCCGGCTTTTCCAGCGCGTTGAACCACGGGCTGACCGGACCGCTGCCCGACCCATAGCCCGACAGGAAGCCGAGGCCGAGGACGGCAGGTACGGTGAACAGGGCCCAACGCATGACAGAAGCGCGCAGCTGCGCGGGAGAAGCAAGATATCGCATGACGTGCGCTTTTCGGCGACCCCGCTGGATGGCCAAGCCCCGGAAGAAGAGTGGGACATTGGTTAATTCTTGATCGATTCGCACCGGATATTGGCGAGCCACCCCGGAACAGGCAACGCGATTATCGTCTAAGATCGCAGAGCGGAAATCAGGAATTCCACGTTGCCTTCCGGTCCGGTGATCGGACTTTCAACAACCCCTTGAATTTCCCATACTTCTTGTCGAAGCCAGTCCTCCACTTCGGAGCAGACCCTTGCATGAAGAGCCGGATCGCGCACCACGCCGCCCTTCCCCACCTCGGTTCGGCCCACTTCGAATTGCGGCTTGATCAACGCCACCAGCCGCGTGGGCCGCGCCGCCAGTGCCAAAGGCACTTCCAGCACCTTGCGCAGGCCGATGAAGCTGGCATCGCAAACCACCCAGGTGGCGGGACGATCGATATGGGCAGGGGTGAGAATGCGGGCGCTGGTCTGTTCCAGCACGGTGACGCGCGGATCCTGTCGCAGTTTCCACGCGAGCTGATTGGTGCCCGAATCGACCGCGAAGACGTGCGCCGCCCCTCCCTGCAGCAGCACGTCGGTAAACCCGCCGGTCGAACTGCCGATATCCATGGCGATCACGCCCGCAGGATCGAGTCCGAAGTGCTGGATGGCGTGGGCAAGCTTGATCCCGCCGCGCGAAACCCACGGGTGGTCGCGTCCGCGAACATCGAGCGCGGCATCTGCGGGAAGCATCTGCCCGGCCTTGGCAATCTTGGTTTCGCCCGCGAAAACCAGCCCAGCGAGGATCAGCGCCTGCGCCCGCGCACGGCTTTCGACCAGGCCTCGCTCCACCAGGAGTTGGTCGACGCGGGCCTTGGAAGGTTTGGGGGGGCGGGTTGAGGTCACGCGCGCTCTCTCCCATAACCGGGGCATGAAGATCAACCACGCAGGCCAGCGCCGCCTTTCGCCGATAGTTCTGTCCTTGGCGATCCTGGCGGGATGTGCGCCCATTCCGCAGGCTGCGCCGCCGCCTCCCCCCGCGCCTGCGCCGACCGTGCAGCCGGCTCCGCCGCCGCGTGCCCCCGAAGCACCAGCCTGGCGCGACTGGCGAGATGCCCCGGTGACGCCGGGTGGCTGGCGCTATTCGGCGGAAACCGGTGGTTCGGCGGCACGGTTCGTCGATCCTGCGGGAGCAGTGCTGATCACGCTGCGCTGCACCGGCGCCACGCGCACGGTTTCGCTGCTGCGCGCCGGCACGGCGGCAACCGCGGTCCCCGCGTCGATCACTACGTCCACCGGGGTGAAGCAGCTCGGCGCGTCGCCGGCGACCGAGGGAGGCGCTCCGGTAATGGCGATCGCCTTCGCCGCCGGCGACGCCCAGCTCGACGCGATGGCGTTCAGCCGCGGACGATTCCTTGTGGAAGTGAACGGTTTACCCACCCTTGTTTTGCCAGCCTGGGCAGAGGTGGGGCGCGTGATCGAAGATTGCCGGTGAAGATACGCGGAAATCGGTCGTTTCGCAGGCAACCCCGATGGGCAATCGCGAGCGCGAAGCGGCAATACTGACGGCAAATTTTTTTCGTTCAAGTCTTGTTGTTTCGCCGGCGATGAATCACATTCGGATCAAGGCCAGAGGTGGCCAAGCCCCTCCGGTCCAGCCATCTGCAAGGGTGGCGACTTTGGCTCAACAGCGCGAAAGGAGGTGATCCGATGTCTCATGGTTCAGCAGAGAGGTCGGTACAGTCCCGCGCGAGGCATTATCGCTGAGTTTCGATTAAGCGATAAAGGCTTCGTGGGCGGCACTTCCGGCCGCTGACCATGCGAAGGGCCGCTCCGGATCCGGACGCGGCCCTTCACATTTATTTCAAGCCTATTGCTTTACGCGCAATAATCGTTCAATCGCCACTGACCAACGACTCCAGAGGATTCCGTCATGGCGAGTGCCGCCGATACCTTTGCCTTTGCCCGCATTCCCCACCCCGCCCCGGTTGCGGCGGACGTGCGTGCGCAAGTGCTGGCGAACCCCGGCTTCGGCACCGCGTTTTCGGACCACATGGTCTCGATCGAATACGACGAGGCGCAGGGCTGGCACGATGCCAAGGTGATGCCTTATGGCCCGATCCCGCTCGATCCGGCAGCCTCGGTGCTGCACTATGCGCAGGAAATCTTCGAGGGGCTGAAGGCCTATCGCCTGGCCGACGGCGGCATCGCACTGTTCCGGCCCGAGGCCAATGCCGCCCGCTTCAACGCGTCTGCCCGGCGGCTGGCCATGCCCGAACTGCCCGAAGCGCTGTTCGTGGAGGCCGTGCGCCAGCAGGTTCTGGCCGACAAGGACTGGTTCCCCACGGTGGAGGGCGGATCGCTTTACCTGCGCCCCTTCATGTTCGCGACCGAGGCGTTCCTGGGCGTGCGGCCTTCCAAGAAGTACCGTTTCCTCGTCATCGCCAGCCCGGCGGGCAACTATTTCAAATCGGGCGCGCCGGCGGTTTCGATCTGGGTGAGCGACTATACCCGTGCGGCGCCCGGCGGCACCGGCGCGGCCAAGTGCGGCGGCAACTATGCCGCCAGCCTGGTGCCCACGGCCGAGGCGTTTTTGCGGGGGCATGACCAGGTGCTGTTCCTCGACGCGGCCGAGCACCGCTGGATCGAGGAACTGGGGGGGATGAACCTGTTCTTCGTGATGGCGGACGGCACGATCGTCACCCCGCCGCTGGGCGGCACGATCCTGCCCGGCATCACGCGCGAAAGCCTTATCGCGCTGGCGCGCGAGGAAGGGTTGACCGTGCGCGAGGAAAGGTATGCGCTGGACCAGTGGCGCGACGACGCGGCCAGCGGCAAGCTGGTCGAGACTTTCGCCTGCGGCACGGCGGCGGTGGTGACCCCGGTAGGCAAGGTTGCCGGCCGTGATGGCGAATTCGCCATCGGCAGCGGCGGACCCGGCCAACTGACGCAGAAGCTGCGCGCACGGCTGGTGGCGATCCAGCGGGGCGAAGCCGCTGACAGCCACGGCTGGGTGAAGCGGATCGCCTGATTGCCAAGGCCGGCATGCGGTGGCATTTCCGCTTAATTGCACGGTTAAGCGCTTGAGGGAGTGCCGCACATGACCATCTCGTTCGAAGGCAAGGTTGCCATCGTCACCGGCGCGGGCGGCGGGCTGGGCCGTGCTTATGCGCTGGAGCTGGCGAAGCGCGGCGCGAAAGTGGTGGTCAACGATCTGGGTGGATCGCGCGACGGCACCGGCCATTCCGACGCCGCGCTGCAAGTGGTCGAGGAAATTCGCGCCGCCGGGGGCGAGGCAATGCCGAACGGCGCTTCGGTGACCGAGTTCGACCAGATGGTGGAGATGGTGGCGAAGACGCGCGAGGCCTGGGGTGGCTTGCATGTGCTGGTGAACAACGCCGGCATCCTGCGCGACAAGAGCTTCACCAAGATGGACCCGCTGGATTTCGAGATCGTGGTGCGCGTCCACCTGCTGGGATCGGCCTATGCCACCAAGGCGGTGTGGGACCTGATGCGCGAGCAGAATTATGGCCGCATCCTGATGACCACATCACCCACCGGCATGTTCGGCAATTTCGGGCAGGCGAACTATGGCGCGGCCAAGGCGGGCCTCGCCGGGCTGACGCGGACGCTTTACCTCGAAGGTGCGAAGTACAACGTGCGGGTCAACACGCTGATGCCGGTGGCGGCCACGCGCATGACCGAGGACATCCTGCCGGGCGAGGCATTCAAGCTGTTCGCGCCGGAGAATGTCGTGCCGGCAGCGCTTTACCTCGTTTCAGATGAGGCGCCGACCAACGCCATCGTCGGCGCAGGCGCGGGTGTCTATCACTCGATCTGGACCACCATGAACCAAGGCGTGCTGCTGCCGCCGGATGAACGCACCGTGGAAGGCTTTGCCGCGCACTGGGCGGCGATATCGGACCGCAGTCATGACTTCACCCCCGGATCGGGCGGCGAACAGGCGCAGATGATCATCGGCATGCTGCAGGCTGCGGCAAAGGGCTGAACCGGCCAGCGCTGTTCCACAGCGGGACGGCGCCAACCGATCCGGACCAAATGCGACGCTTCGCGTCGAATCCATACAATCCACATGCTCCGCGCGTGATAATTACGTGTTTATACGTAATCAGCGGCCGCTGGGATAAGTGCGCGCCCCGCGGTCATCTTTTGGGGAGCTAGACATGGCCACGATCACCGGCACCACGGGCAACGACATCTACCAAGGTATTGTCGGCACCGGCGATGTCGCAGTAATCGACGTTTATCAGGACCAGGCGTCGTTCCTTTACATCAACGGCGTTTGGACGGTGACCAGCTCGGCGGGCACGGACACGCTGAACAGTATCGAATCCGTCCAGTTTCTCGATGGCACGTTCGCGCTTGGCTATGGCGGGCCGAGCACGGTTGCCTCTGGTGCAAGTTCGAACGGTGACCACGCGATCGCGCGGCTGAACGACGGCAGCATTGTGTCGGTCTGGTCTGCCCTCCAGTCGGTGGACAACGACGTGTTCCGTGTGCGCTATCTGGCCAGCGGGGAACGCACCGGACCGCAATCGCTGTTGAGCGTGGCGACACAGCTCAACCAGATCAGCCCAGATGTGGCGGCACTGGGCAATGGCAACTACGTGGCGACTTGGGTAACGCCCGACGGATCGGGCAATGGCGTGACGGGCCAGATCTTCCTGGCGGACGGAACGCGGCTTGGCGGGGAGTTCCAGGTCAACAACACCGCCATCACCCAATCGGAAAGCCTGCCGACGGTGGAATCGCTGGCGTCTGGCGGATTCGTGGTCAGCTTCATCCGGCCGGGCGAAGCCAATACCTATGGCCGCATCTATGACGTGAACGGCGTGGCCCTGGGCGCGGAGTTCCGGCTGAACGCCACAGCGGGGATTGTGGCACTGAACACCACACTGGCCCCGCTTTCCGGCGGCGGCTTCGTGGCGGTTTACGGCAACGCCACCTCGTTTCAGGTACAGATATTCAATTCCGTAGGCAATTTTGTCGGTGGGCCGATCGATATCGGCCCGATCAACGGACCGAAGGTCGCCGCCATCGGCCTTTCGGGAGACCGGTTCCTGATTGCCGCCGTGGTGGGCACGCAGGTGACCTATCGCCTTTTCGATTCCGCCGGGGTGCAGCAGGGCCCGCTGACCACGGTGGGCACTTACGGCGGCGTGCCGTTCCCGCCCGGCAACGTGACCGCGACGGCGCTGAGCGACGGCGGCTGGGCCATTTCATGGTTGCAAAACGACGGGCCCAACGGGGTCAAGACGCATATCCAGCGCTTCGACGCGCAAGGCGGACTGGTGGGCGACGAGAACGTGCCACCGATCATCTTCGCCCACGGCGTGCCCACCATCGTGGCCGATGCGACGGGCGGCTATCTCGTGGAATACAGCTCGGGCGGCGCCAGCTATTACTCGCTACGCTATGACGCGGACAATCTGCCGGTTCTGCCCAGCATCACCGGCGATCTGGCCAACAACGTGATCCAGGTCAACGGACAGGACGGGCACCGGCTGGTCGGCGGTGCTGGACAGGACACGCTGTCCGGCAACATCGGCAACGACATCCTCGACGGCGGCGACGGGGCCGATATCCTGACCGGCAAGACCGGCAACGACACCTATATCGTCGACGGCAATGACCTGATCGTCGAGTCCGGGGCCGAAGGCTTCGACACGGTGCTGACGCGTGGCTCCTATGTGCTCACCGCGGCTAACATCGAACAGCTGCGCCTGCTGGGCACCGCCGCCGGGAACCTGACCGGCAATGCCGAAAACAACACGCTCTACGGCAATTCGGCCGACAACGTGCTGGATGGCGCCGCGGGCATCGACAAGCTGATCGGCAACGCCGGCAATGACACGTACTTCGTCGACAATACCAGCGACACGGTGACCGAGCGCACCAACGAAGGGATCGACACGGTCTTCACCTCGGTCGACCGCGGACTGGAGGCCAATGTCGAGAACCTGCGCGCCATGGGATCAGGCAACCTGTCCCTCTTCGGCAATTCCCTTTCCAATGTGATCGTCGGCAATGCCGGCAACAACTTCATCTACAGTGCCAGTTCGACGGCCGTTGACACGCTGGAAGGCGGCGCAGGTGACGACGTCTACATCGTGAAAGATGGCGATATCATCATCGAACGCGCCGATGGCGGCTATGACATGATGCAAGTCAGAGTGGACTGGGTGCTGGACGACAACGTGGAAGTGCTGCAGCTGCTGTCCAGCGCTGGCAGCATCAACGGCACCGGCAACGCGCTGTCCAACCAGATCACCGGCAACGAGTCCGACAATGTGCTCGATGGCGGGGGCGGCGGGGAAGCCGATATCCTGATCGGCGGAGACGGTGGCGACACCTATCTCGTCGACAATTCCGCCGACGTTATCGGCGAGGTGGCCGCCAACGGCAACGACACCGTACGTGCGACCGTCTCGTTCGTGCTGCCGACCGAGGTGGAAGACCTGGTGCTGCTGGGCCGCACCAATATCGATGGAATGGGAAATTCATCCGTGAACCGGATGACCGGCAATGCGGGCGACAATGTGCTGAACGGCACGGGCGTGCTGAGCGGCGTGATGGACATCGTGACCGGGATCGGCCCCGGCGTCGATATCATCAGCGGCAACGCCGGAAACGACACGATCATCGCCGCCGATGGGTCGCGCCTGTCCGGCGGAACCGGCAATGATACCTATCGCGTCTATGGCTGGGACCACCAGATCACCGAATATGCCAACCAGGGCACGGACATGGTGGTGCTCAGCGTGATCACCGCCGGGTTCGCCCCGACCGTCCAGCCCTACAACCTGTCGGCCAACGTGGAGAACCTGACCGTCCTTGGTTCAGACAACTGGCAGGTGACGGGCAACAATCTGAACAACACGATCATCGGCAACAACGGCAGCAATGTGATCAACGGCGCCAGCGGCAACGACGCGATGAGCGGGGGCCTGGGCGATGACACCTATGTTGTCGATTCCACGGGCGACACGGTGATCGAACAGGTTGCGCAGGGCATCGACACCGTATTCTCCCTGATCACCCATACCCTGGGCGGGAACCTTGAGAATTTGACGCTGAAGGGCGGTGCAGCGATCAACGGTACCGGCAACACGGCGGACAACCGCATCGCCGGCAACAGCGGCAACAACACCATCGCGGGGCTCGACGGCGCCGACGTGCTTTCTGGCGGGGGTGGCAACGACACCCTGCAGGGCGGCCTTGGCGACGACCTGCTGCTGGGCGACAGCGGCAACGACACGCTCGACGGCAGCACCGGCAACGACACCGTCAATTATCGGCAGGCAGCGGCCGCCGTCGCTGTCGATCTGGGTGTCACCACGGCGCAGAACACCATCGGTGCCGGCACCGACACCCTGACCGGGATCGAAAACCTGGCCGGATCGCTCTTCAACGATTCCCTCATCGGGGATCTCAACGCCAACCGCCTGTCTGGCGGCGCCGGCAACGATGCCCTCACCGGGGGCGCTGGCAACGATACGCTGCGCGGTGACGCGGGCGACGACCTGCTGCTGGGCAATTCCGGCGACGATGCAATCAACGGCGGCGGCGGCAACGATACTGCAAGCTACAGCTCCGCCTCGGCCGGTGTCACGGTTGATCTCCAGAACACCACTGCGCAGGTGACCGGCGAGGGCACCGATACGCTGATCAACATCGAGAACCTGACCGGATCGGGCTTTGCCGACACGCTTTCCGGCGACGAGGGCGCGAACATCATCACCGGCCTGGGCGGGAATGACGTGATCGCCGGGGGCGACGGGGCCGATACGCTGGATGGCGGAACGGGCATCGACACGGTCTCCTATGCCAACGCGAATGGCGCGGTGACGGTCAATCTTGGCCGCCTGCTGACGCTTAACGACGGGACCGGCGTGTCGGATACGCTGGCCGGCTTCGAGAACGTGACCGGCAGCGCCTTCGACGATGCGATCCGCGGCGATGGCGGCATCAACCGCATCGAAGGCGGGCTTGGCCGCGATGTGCTGCGTGGCGGTGCCGGGGCCGATGTGTTCGTCTACCGCAGCGTGCTCGACAGCCCGACTGCCGCCTCGCTGCGCGATGTGATCCTGGACTTCACCAGCGGCGACAGGATCGACCTTTCGCTCATCGATGCGAACACGGTCACGGCGGGCGACCAGGCCTTCACCTTCATCGGCAGCGCAGCCTATTCCAACGTGGCCGGGCAGTTGCGCGTGTCCACCACGCTGGTGGAAGGGGACGTGAACGGCGATGGCATTTCCGACTTTGCCATCACCATCGGCGTGCCTGCCCCCCCGGTTGCGACCGACTTCGTACTCTGAAACAGCCGCCGCAATGGCGCAGTCTTCGCAGACGCGAAGGTTGCGCCCGGTGCCTGCGGCGATAGGCTGATGCCCGGATATGGGGACGGGCATGGTACGACGAGGGCATATCGGGCGGAGCGCGATCATATGAGCGCATCGCTGAAGCGCAGGGCGATTGCCGTGCAGGTGGCGGTGGGTGTGCATTATGCGGCCATGGCGGCGGCTGCGATCTATGTGGTGCAGATCGAACGGCGCGACGGCGCAATTCCGATCGATGTCATCGCCACAGCGTTTGGCGGATCGCTCGTGCCGCAGTTGATAGCAGGCCCGATCGTGTTCACCGCATTCCTGTTCTGGCTGTGGCGCGCCGTGGCCGACCTTCACGTGCATCGCCTGCCCGGGCTGGAGCGGTCACCTATCTGGGCTGTCAGTTGCTGGTTCGTGCCCGGAGCAAACTTCGTTGCCCCCTTCCGCACCATGCGAGAGCTGTGGAACCGCAGTGCGGGTGAGGACCAGTACAATGCCAAGGCACCAGTCACGCTCGCCAGCGGATGGTGGGCCTGCTGGATCGGCGGCCTGTTCCTCCATGCGGTGCTGCTGGCGACATTCATGGTCTCCGCCTTCAATCGCGCGCGGGTGGTGACCTCGCCCGAGATCGCCATGCTGATGCTGGTTCTGGGCCAGGCCATGTGGCACGGTGCCATGATCCAGCTGGTCCTGCTCGTCCGGCGCATCACCGCGATGCAGGCCAGCCACATCTACAGCGCGGGCGTGTTCGACTGAGCCTGTCAGCGCGGCAGGCAGTTGCCCTCGCTGGCGCCGACCAGCTCCATGCGGCGCTGGCGTTCGGCGGCTTCCTGCGCGGAGATCGCCCGCACCGCACCGCTGGCCGGATCGATCAGCAGGGGCTGGGTGCAGTCGGCGGAGGGTGGTGCGCCGGGCCCGTCGGGCATGACCACGAGCAGCATGGCCTTGTCGTCGCGATAGATCGTGCGCATCACCTTGCGGCCCTGCGGCGGCGCGGATTTCTGCGCCTCGCCCTGCCCGCACCCCGCAAGTGCCAGCGCAGCCGGCAAAATCAGTTGCAGCCTAATCCTCAACCACCTTCAACAGCTTGCGCTCCAGCGGGCTGAGCACGCCGTTCAGGTCATGCCCGCGCTTCAGCACCTGCCCGGCTTCGCCATAAAGCGCCCAGATGCCCTGCTTGCCACGCAAAGCGGGGCGCTTCTCGATCCGTGCGCTGGGTCGCTCAGCCGTGCGACGAAAGGCGCTGAAGCTGGCGGCGTCACGATCGAAGCCCATGGCATAGTCGCGCCAGATTCCCGCGGCGACCATTCGGCCATAGAGATCAAGGATGCGCATCAGCTCCTTGCGGTCGAACGCAACCTGTGCCTGCGGCTTGGGAAAGGGGACGACCGTGTCCCCGCCGCCATTCGCGCCGGGCGCGCCGGAAGTCCCGGCCACGCTCAGTTGCGGTTCCTCCGCCGGCCGGACCCGGTGACAGGCGCGTTGGGCGCATCATCCCCGGTGCGCTCGGCCAGCAGGGCGGAGACCTGCGCCTTCAGCACGGCCACCTCGTTTTCCAGCTCGTCGATACGGCTGCCGCCCGCCGGTTCGCACGGTTCCTTGCAGGGCGTGCCATAGGGGATGAAGTCCTTGAGCCAGGTTTCCACCGGCACCAGCGTGGACCGCGCCTTGAGCCCGACCATCGTCGCGCCTTCCGGCACGTCTTCAGTCACCACGGCATTGGCGCCAACACGGGCCCGCGCGCCCACCGTGATCGGCCCCAGCACCTGCGCGCCCGATCCCAGGATCACGTTATCACACAGCGTTGGGTGGCGCTTGCCCGGCACGCCATTGGCGGGGTTGGTGCCACCCAGCGTAACGCACTGGTATATGGTGACATTGTCACCGATCTCGGCCGTCTCGCCAATCACGGTGAAGCCGTGATCGATGAACAGGTGCCGGCCGATCTTCGCGCCCGGATGAATGTCGATCGCGGTCACGAAGCGGCTGAAATGGTTGATCAGGCGGGCGAGGAAATAGAGCTTCGCTTCAAACAGCCAGTGCGCCACGCGGTGCAGCCCGACGGCCCACAGGCCCGGGTAGAGCAGGATTTCCCAACGCGAACGCGGCGCCGGATCGCGGGCGCGGATCGAGTCCAGATAGGCGACCAAGCTGTCGAACATGGGCCGATCTACCCCCTTTTTCCCTTTCAGCGCAAGCGGCTGCCCCTCACCCTTAAAGGAGTCGGGGCTGCCAGTTGCTGTCGGCATGGCCATGAACGCGCTCGGCCAGCGCGTCCTTCACCAGCGATATGGTGACACTTGCCTTCCGCTCAAGGGACAGGCGGTCGATTGTTTCGACCAGCGCTTCGGCCGCGGCGTGGCTGCGTTCGATGCGCGGCAGCACCCAGCCCAGCGCCCCTTCGCCCAGCGCCAGCCCGCGCCGTGCGGCGTGCGCTTCGATCAGCGAACGCAGAAGTTCGTCATCAGGCGCGGCAATCTCGATCGGCAGCGCCGCGCCCAGCCGCGATTTCAGGTCCGGCAGCGCAATCGGCCATGCGCCCGGTGCGCGCCCGCTCACCAGCAGCAGCGGCCGTCCGCTCGCCTGCGCGGCGTTCCAGCGATGGAACACCGCCTCGTCGGCCAGCGAATCGGCATCGTCCAGCGCATCGCCCGCGCCCGATTGCGCGAACCAGCGCGCCAGCAGGCTCTTGCCCGAACGCGGCGGGCCAAACAGGATCGCTGTGCGGAAAGGCCAGTCCTGCGCCGCCTGCAACGCGCCGATGACCGGCGCAAGCGAAGGGCCGGAGACGATCGTCTCGGCGCTCGTGGCGGTGACAAGGGGTAGCGCAATCTGGGACACGGCAAGCGATCGGTCAGCGTCGGATGAGCAGCACGCCAGAACCCTGCGTCACCTTCCACCCCTGCGCGCGCAGCGCAGCGGCCAGCGCGTCGAGTTCCCCGGCGTAGGTCACCCGCATGATCGAGGTGCCGCCGATAGCGATCGAGGTGGTGCTGGCAGACTGCACGCCACCCACCGACCGCACGCCCGAAAGCGCCGCGTCCACCGCCGCTGCATCGGGCGTTACGAACTGCACGGTAAAGGTGCTGGCCGCCGCCGCGCTCGCAGTTGCCGACGCGGCGGGTCCGCTGGCCTGCGCCTGCTGCGCCGCCGGGGCCGGCCCCAGCCTGGCCACGATTGCGTCGATCAGCTTCGGATCGATCTGCGGCTGCGTGTTCAGCGTGGGATCGGGCGCCAGCTGCCCGGCGGCAAGCGCCTGGGCATAGATGCCGTCGATCCGCTGAACCGCCTGCGCCAGCATGGCGGGCAGCTTGTCCTCGCTCTCCGCCGTCATCTCGAAGCTGCCAAGGAAGCGGTTGTCGGGACCATAACGGGCCACGAAGCTGCCGTGAATCGGCCCGCCCGGCCATTGCCGTTCCAGCTTGGCCACGGGAATCACCACGTCTGCCGCGCCGAATTCATCCAGCACCAGCCGCCACCAGTTGCGGCTGCGGCGTGAAACCTGCCCGGCGGTCAGCAGCAGCGAATCCGATCCGCCGCCGTTGGGCCGCACATAATCGACCACGCTCTGCCCGGTGCGAAACTCTGCCCAGGCCTTCTGCCAGGGGGTGCGCGTTTCAAACACGCTGGTCACCCCGCCCTGGATCAGCACGGGGATCACCAGCATCGGCGCGGAATGGGCGATCTGCCCCTGCATGCCAAGGTATCCGCCGGTCCGCGCCCGGTCAAAGATGACCCCCAGCCGCGCGATATAGCGGTGCGGGCCGATCTGTTCGTTTTCCACCACCACGGCGGAAACCATCTGCTCGATCGTGCCATCGTCCAGCGCCGGGGCCTTGCCGCCACCCAGGCCATTGGTGGACCACAGCTTTTCCCACGCCTTGCGCTGCGCCTCGCGCCAGCCGTTGGCGCGCGCCTCGTCGGCATTCTTGCCGGTGGCGTTCACCTCGATGCCGGTGACCTCGAAATCGCCAGTGCTGGCGATGGGGGCAATGCCGCGGTCGCCCTCGATCTGGGCATAGAGCACAGCTCCCCCCACGCCGAGCGCCAGCGCCCCCGCGGCAAACAGCGCGGTGCGGCGTTGACCCAGCCGGGCCTGAAACTTCGCGAATGGCAGGCGCAGAACGGCCAAGGGAACTCCAGATCAGGGCCGGTCTGTGGGCAATCGGCCTTTGCGGCTGCGCTTTTGCCCAAAGGCAAGTGGAAATCCAAGCAGGAAAGCGCTAGGCGCGCGTTCCATGGCATCCGACGACAAGACTCCGCAGAGCTATAGCTACGAACAGGCCGGCGTGAACATCGCCGCCGGCAACGCACTGGTGAAGGCCATCGGCCCCCTCGCCCGCTCCACCGCGCGCCCCGGCGCCGATGCGGAACTGGGCGGCTTCGGCGGGTTCTTCGACCTGAAGGCGGCGGGCTACAAGGACCCGCTGCTGGTGGCGGGCAATGATGGCGTGGGCACGAAGGTGAAGCTCGCCATCGATCATGACCGGCACGACCGCATCGGCATAGACCTCGTCGCCATGTGCGTGAACGACCTGATCGTCCAGGGTGCCGAACCGCTGTTCTTCCTGGATTACTTCGCCACCGGGCGGCTGGACAACGGCGTGGCAGAACGCGTCGTGGCGGGCATTGCCGAAGGCTGCCGCATGGCCGGCTGCGCGCTGATCGGCGGGGAAACCGCGGAAATGCCCGGCATGTACGCCGATGGCGACTATGATCTTGCCGGCTTCTGCGTCGGCGCGGTGGAGCGCGGCGAGCAGCTGACCGGCGACCGCGTGGCCGAAGGCGACGTGCTGCTCGGCCTTGCCTCGTCCGGCGTGCATTCCAACGGCTATTCGCTGGTCCGCCGCCTCGCCGCAGACAAGGGCTGGCGGCTCGATCGCCCCGCGCTGTTCGACAACGAACGCCTGCTGATCGACTACCTGATCGAACCCACCCGCATCTATGTGAAGACGCTGCTGCCCTTCATCCGTGGCGGGCGCATCCATGCGCTGGCGCACATCACCGGCGGCGGCCTGCTGGAAAACGTGCCGCGCGTGCTGCCCAAGGGCCTCCATGCCCGCATCAACGCCGATTCGTGGGAGCAGAGCCGCCTGATGGCCTTCCTGCAGGCGCAGGGGAACATCGAGCCGGCCGAGATGGCCCGCACCTTCAACTGCGGCATCGGCATGGTCCTCGCCGTCGCCCCCGAAGAAGCGGAACAGCTTGCCGCCGACCTCGGCCATGCGGGCGAAACGGTCCATCGCATTGGCACCATCGTCGCGGGCGAAAAGGGCTGCACCGTCACCGGCAGCGCCGAAACCTGGTCCGCCCGCGCGGCATGGGAAGCGACGCACCTTGGCTGAGAAGGCCAAAGTCGCCGTCTTCGTTTCGGGCAGCGGCACCAACATGGCGGCGCTGCTCTATGCCAGCCGCCTGCCCGATTGCCCCTACGAGATCGCGCTGGTGCTTTCCAACAACCCCGATGCCGGCGGGCTGAAGCTCGCCGCGGCAGAAGGCGTGGCCACCTTCTGCCTGCCGCACAAGGGCATTCCCCGCGCCGAACATGACGCGATGATGGAGGCCGAAGTGCTGCGCGCCGGCGCACGCTTCATCGCGCTGGCCGGCTACATGCGCATCCTTTCGGCCGAATTCGTCGCACGCTGGGAAGGGCGGATGCTCAATATCCACCCCTCCCTGCTGCCCAGATACAAAGGCCTGCATACCCACCAACGCGCGATCGAGGCGGGAGACAGCCACGGCGGCTGCACCGTCCACCTCGTCACGCCAGAGCTCGACGATGGCCCCGTGCTCGGCCAGGTGGCGGTGGCGATCCTTCCCGGTGACACGGGCGACACGCTGGCCGCCCGCGTGCTCTTTGCCGAACACCAGCTCTATTCGCGCTGCCTGTCGGAACTTGTCATCCGCGAAACTTCGCCGGTCTGGCTGACGGAACAGGTGCGCCAGCGCGCCATGGCCCTGCCGCAGGCGGAAGAGACCACCAGCCATGGCATGGCCTGCTTCGGTATCGCAAAGGGCAAGAAGTTCGCCTGGGTCAGTAGCGATCACCACGGCGATGGCCGCGTCGCCCTGCTCGCCAAGATCAGCGGGGCCGACGAACAGGAACAGCTGATCGAAAGCGATCCCGTGCGCTTCTTCCGTCCCGCCTATTTCGGTGACGGGTGGATAGCTATTCGTCTTGACCTGGGCGACGTGGACTGGGACGACATCGGCGAATGGCTGCGCCGGTCGTGGCTGGCCGTTGCGCCGCGCAAGCTCGCGGCGATGATGGAATTCTAGGAACCCACCGTGCCGAAAAGCGCCGTTTCGCCCTTGCAGCGCATTTACCTGCACTCCGGCCTGCAATCGTTTGTCGAAACAAGTGGCGGCATTTTCATCGTCGGCTTCCTCGTCTCGCGCGGGTTTTCCTATCCGGTCGCGCTGGCCAGCTTTGCGCTGATCCTGCTGTCGCGCTTCGCCCTGCGCGCGCTGGTGCTGCCGCTGTCGCTGCGCTCCGGCCTGCGCAACACGCTGATCACCGGCGTGGTCATCCGCGCCGCCAGCTTCGCACTGTTGCCCTTCGTCACCCAGGTCGGCCCGCTGCTGGCGCTGTTCCTGGCGGTCAGCGGGCTTGGCAGCGTATTATACTGGACATCGTGGCACGCCTTCATGCCCGCGCTGACTGAAAGCGGCCAGGGCGGGCGGCAGGTCAGCATCCAGCAGGCGACCAGCGCAATCGTCGGCATCGTCGCCCCGGCCACGGGCGGGCTGCTGCTTGCCCACGCCGGCCCGCTCCCTGCATTCCTTGCCATCGCCGCGCTGCAACTCGCCACCGCCCTCCCCCTGCTGGGCGGACCGAACCCGCAGGTGGAGCCCGAAGCCGCGCTTGATCGCACCGTGGCCGCCCACGCCCGCCGGCTCTATTTCAACGAAGGGTTCCATTCCGGCTGCAGCGTGGTGATCTGGAACCTCGCGCTCTTCGCCTCTCTGGGTGAACATTTCGATGCGTTCGGCGGCGCGATTGCCGCAGCGGGCGTGGCTGCCGCAGCGGGCAGCCTGGTCGTCGGTCGGCTGATCGACGGCGGCCGCCCGCGCCATTCGCTGATCGTCGCCTATGGCGCAGCGGCGTTGGCGCTGGCGCTGAAAGGCGTGGCCTTCGCCCACCCGCTGCTCGCCATCGCCGCCACCGCCCTTGGCGCGCTGGTCCTGCCGATGACGGCAACCGCCATGCTCGCCCCGCTCTATGCCATGGCGCGGCAAAGCCCCTGCGTGCTGCGCTTTTCAATGGCCACCGAAGGCGGCTGGGACCTCGGCTGCTCGGCCGCCTGCCTCACCGCCGCCGCCTTGCTCGGTGCGGGCGCCAGCTTCCGCCTGCCGATCCTGCTCGGCCTCGCCTCCATCGGCGCCATGGCATGGATGCTCGATCGCTGGTACGCGCGCCGCCCGCTTTAGACCCTGTTTCTAGGGCGCGTGATCGGCGGGGTTCCACTTCTCCACGAAAGCCACCACCGCCTGAATCATCGCCAGCCGCGTTTCGCTGCGGGAAAGCCAGTGGTCCTCCCTGGCCAAAGTCACCAGTTCCACTGCCTTGCCCGCCTGCTGCAGCGCGGCAGCCATGTCCTTGCTCTGTTCATACTTCACCACGGTATCGTCCTTGCCGTGGATCAGCAGGATCGGCGCATCGGCCTTGTCGGCAAAGTTGATGGGTGAAACCGCGCGCAGGTCCTTGAAAGCGCCAAGCTCCTCTTTCAGCGCGCGCCGGATCAACGGGTCGCTGCCCGCATCGCTGTCTTCCACCGACATCTTCGCCACGTCGCTCACGCCCGAAACAGCCACGGCGCAGCGATAGAGACCCTGCTGCAGCGTTACCCCCGCCAGCGCGGCATAGCCGCCATAGCTGGCGCCGACGATGCAGGCGCGTCTGGCATCAACAATGCCTTGCTGCGCCAGGTAGGCGAGCCCGTCGGACAGGTCGGTCTGCATCTTCCGCCCCCACTCGCCATGCCCGGCTCGGCGGAAATCATCGCCATAGCCGCTCGATCCACGGAAGTTGGGCTGCAGCACGGCATAGCCGCGCGAGGCGAACGCCTGCGCCCACCAGTCGAATGCCGGATAGTCGCGCGCATGCGGCCCGCCATGGGGCAGCACCACCACCGGCAGCCCTTTCGCCTCGCGGCCGGGCGGCAGGGTCAGCACCGCGGGAATGTCCAGCCCGTCGCCCGCCTTGTAATGCACCATTTTCATCGGCCCCACGTCGGCGGAACCGATCAGATAGGAATTGCCGATTTCAGCGGCGTTGCCGGTGCGGATGTCCACCGTCCACCAGGTCTGCGGGTCACCCGGCCCCTCGGTCATCACCACCAGCTTGTCGAACGCGTCGTTCCAGTCCTGCAGCTGCACCGAAACGCCGGGGAACGCCTTGACCGCGGCGTTGATCACCTTCTGCCGGAAGGGATCGAAGAAGGTGTAGGCCGGAATGTCACCCTGCTGTCGATAGCCTGTGAACCGGCGCGTGTTGCTGTCGAAGAAGGACTCATCCAGCGACGAATCCGCCAAAATTTCCTTCGCCTCACCGCCTGCCAGCGGCACCTCGAACCAGCGGGTGTCCCCGTTCTTCGGCGTCTCGCTGTAGATCACGGTGCCCGGCGTGGCGCCAAGCCCGACCAGGCCCACATCGCCCAGCAGGCTGGTGCCTTCGGCAATATGATCGCCCTTGGCATTGCGCACGATCCATTTGCCGTCGAGCGAAGTGAAATCCATCGTCGCCTGCACGGTGCCATCGGGTCCGACCACCCATGTGCGATAACCGCCCAGGAAACACGGCGCGATCTCGCTCGCCTTCTGCGTTTGCAGGTCCACCTCATAAAGCACCGAAGAGCGGCAGACCTGCCGGGTATCCTTGGGATCGAGCGTGTACGAATTGCCGACGAAATAGCCGTAATACTTGCCGCCGCGCTGCTGGATACCGCGGAAGGACTGAACCCCGCCCCTGATCTCGGGATACTTGCCGAACACCTGCCACATCGGCGATCCGTCCAGCGGGATCACCACCATCGTGCCGAACTCGGCCCTGTCGACGTTGAAGCCAAAGATTTCCTTGGTGTCAGACTTGTAGGCCAGCACGCGGTCCTCGCCCGCCCAATACAGGCCACGGACCTTCGCATCCTCCACCGGCACCACGATCAGCGGCTTCTTCTGCTGGTCCAGCACCACCAGCCGGCGCACGCCCTCCACGTCGCCGATCATCGCGATCCGCTCGCCCGAGGGAGACATCGCCACGCGTTCCAGCGCGGGCAGCTTGCCATAGGCTTCCAGTGGCGGCGCAGCAGCGACCGCCTGCCCGGGCAGGCCCGCCACCGCCAGCAGCAGCGCGGTCCCCAGCGCGCGCCAGAATGTGTCGATACAAACCATGCCTGCCCCCTAGCGGCTGTCCAACCCTGACAGCATAGGAAGGCGTCATGGCCCACCAACCACTTTGTTGGATTTTCAAACCAATTTGGTCAGATTGGCCCACACTGGCAAAACACCTCAGATTTCGCTTTCATCCACCACCGGCCGGTCGGTGCGCGTGCCGCGATAGCGGGCATTCGGCTCGCTTTCGCCGGGTGATATCACCACGTAATCGTCATGCACTTCCAGCAGCGTGCCCACGAAGGGCATGCCGTCCAGGCTTCCCGTCACGCGATAGCTGACCATGTCGCCCACCTTGAACGTGGCGGGATCGAAATTGAATTCGAACGGGCATGACCCGTCACCCATTCCCATCATTGCAAGCTCTCCTTTGCCGATGCTGCTATCCCAAGCGCGCACAACGGAAAAGGGCCGGAGCATCGCTGCCCCGGCCCTTTGCATAACCATCGCACAGCTGAAATCAGCCGACGATCTCTTCCGGCTTGAAGAAGTAGGCGATCTCGATCGCCGCGTTCTCGTCGCTGTCCGAGCCGTGCACGGTGTTGGCCTCGATCGATTCGGCCAGTTCCTTGCGGATGGTGCCGGGCTCGGCATTGGCGGGGTTGGTCGCGCCCATGATGTCGCGGTTGCGCTGCATGGCGTTCTCGCCTTCCAGAACCTGCACCACCACCGGGCCGCTGATCATGAACTCGACCAGGTCGTTGAAGAAGGGGCGTTCCTTGTGAACGGCGTAGAAGCCTTCGGCCTGTTCACGGCTCATGTGGATGCGCTTGGAAGCGACGACGCGCAGGCCCGCTTCTTCAAGCATCTTGGTGACCGCGCCGGTCAGGTTGCGACGCGTGGCGTCGGGCTTGATGATCGAAAAGGTGCGGGTAACCGCCATGGGATGTTCCTTGCGAGCAGGTTGGTTCTGATTGCGCGCGCCCCTAGCCGGGTTTGTGCTGCCCCGCAAGGTTGGACCGTTTCACAAGCAATCGGCTTGGTAATGGATATCGACTTTAACTCCGGTAGGCCGACCCCTTGTATCGACGCCGACCATCAAATATCCGCCATCGCGAGTCTGCCCGTGCAGCAGAACCAAGTCTTTATAGTTTTCGGGAACATCGATTGTTGCACCGATACGTTGGAACTCAGCCCGATAAAAATCTGCTACCTTTTCGAGACGGTCATTAACTTCCAGCTCTGCTGACAACGACACTCCACCTCCCATGGCAGAACCATCCACCATTGTCGGAATGCGCAAAGTCGCGTTTGGTGGCATCTTAAGCCCAAGCGGCAAGTGAGAACTTGCTTCCCTTGAGCTTTGAGCACGAGCCTTTTCCGCTTCGCAAACCGGGTTTGATTGATGCGCGCTCTGGCATCCACCAATCATTCCTGCTGCAATGCTAAGCAGAACGCCCGTAGCCACGCGGATCACGGCCCCTCGCGCCACTTCCCGCCATCCTGCCGCCAGTATTTCCGCTCCACGCCCTCGCGCTGGCCCAGCATGCGCCAGCAGGCGCGGGCGTCGTCGATGCGGTCTGGGGGGAACAGCAGGAACACGCGCGTGGCGCCCGCCATGTCGCGCCACACGCCGTCGGCCAGCGCCAGGAACTTCGCGCCGTTGGCCGGATCGGCCTGTCCACTGAGCAGGATCGGCTGGCGCGCATCGTGCGCCCCGCCAGCGCGGCCGTTGGCGAGGAAGCTGTCCGGCCGGTCCCACAGCGCCTTTTCTATGCGGTCAAGCTGCGCGCCGTCTTCGGACACCACCAGCAGCCGTTCACCCGCGCCCAGCGTCAAACGGGCCAGCGCGGGCAGCACCAGTTCGGCCGGATCGCGCGTCAGCTGGTAGAAATCGACGCGCATCAGATGGCCTTACCCTTCTCGCTGCGGCATCGGTCGGAACAGAACTTCACGTTGTCCCAGTCCCGCTCCCACTTCTTGCGCCAGGTGAACGGCAGGCCGCAGGCGGCGCAGGTCTTGCTCGGCAGGTCCGACTTGCGCCGCATCTTGGGCATGAGGACGCCGCTCCCCCCTTTACCTCAGGCCTCCAGCACGTCGCGCACATAGCGGTCGAGCAGGCGCACGCCGAACCCGGTCGCGCCCTTGTCGTGCGTGGCGCCGGGCTTGTCGACCCACACCGTGCCCGCAATGTCCAGGTGCGCCCAGGCCACGCCCTTGTCGATATAGCGCTGCAGGAACTGCGCCGCGGTGATCGACCCGCCATAGCGCGGCCCCACGTTCTTCATGTCGGCGATCGCGCTGTCGATCAGCTTGTCGTAAGCCGGGCCGATGGGGAAGCGCCACAGCGCATCGCCACTGGTCTTGCCCGCCGCGTCCAGCTGGCCCGCCAGCATGTCGTCGTTGCAGAACATCCCAGCATGCTCGTGACCCAGCGAAATGATGATCGCACCGGTCAGCGTGGCAAGGTCGATCACCGTCGCGGGCGCATATTCCTTCTGCACCCAGGTCAGCGCGTCGCACAGCACCAGCCGCCCCTCGGCGTCGGTGTTGATAACCTCGATGGTCTGCCCGGACATCGATGTGACCACGTCACCGGGGCGCTGCGCACCGCCATCGGGCATGTTCTCCACCAGCCCGCACACGCCGATCACGTCGGCCTCGGCGCGGCGCTTCGCCAGCGTCAGCATGGTGCCCGCCACTGCAGCGGCGCCGCCCATGTCCCACTTCATGTCCTCCATGCCGGCGGCCGGCTTGATGGATATGCCGCCGGTGTCGAAGGTCACGCCCTTGCCCACGAAGGCGGTGGGCTTCGTGCCCGCCTTGCCCTTCCAGCGCATGGCGAGGAGCTTCGGCTCACGCACCGAACCCTGCGCCACGCCCAGCAGCGCGCCCATGCCCAGCGCGGTCATCTCGGCCTTGCCCAGCACCACGATCTCCACGCCAGTGCCGGCCAGCCGCTCTTCGCAGCGCTTCACGAAGCTTTCGGGATAGATCACGTTGGCCGGCTCGGTCACCAGCTCGCGGGTGAATTCCACGCCTTCGGCCAGCGCGGCTGCAACGAGCCAGGCGGCATCGATGCCGTCGGGAGCGTTGATCGCCACCACTTCGGTCAGCGAAACCTTCTGCTCGTCAGACAGCTTCGTCTTGTACACGTCATGGCGCCAGCCCCGCAGCCGCGCACCCAGCAGCACCCGCGCCACCTCGCACGGGGAAAGGCCGCTGTCGGTAAAGTCGATGCCCAGCGCGGTTTCCCCGCTAGTCAGGTACTTGGCCGTCAGCGCGCCCCCTGCGCGCTCCAGCGCCGCCAGCTTGCCCGCACCCGTCGCCTCGCCGATGCCGGCAAAGGCCAGCCGCTTCAGCCCGCCGCCAATGCTGCCCTCGCCATGTGTGAACGCCTCAAAGACCTGGCCCGCCTTGCCCGTGAAGCGTGAGGCCTCGGCCCCTTCCCGCACGGCGGCATCCACGTCGGCAGGCATCCCGCCTTCGGCCACAAGGCGCGCAACAAGGCGCGGACGCTGATCCGCGGCGGACTGGAAAACGACGTTCATTCAAGGCTCCTGTCGGAATCGGGCAACGCAATGGCGCGGTCTGTCGTACGCCGAAATTGTGGGTTTGCAGTTAGGCCGCACCGGTGCGATAGGCAAGCGCATGCAACCAGCCGCGCGGCCGCTGCCGCAAGCCTTTTCCGAACGCTTGCGCCCGCGCGCCTTTTGCGCTGGCACAGCCCTGTTTGCCCTTTCGTGCGCCGCGCCTGCGCTGGCGCAGGATCAGCCTCCCCCGGCCGCCTCTCCCCCGGCTCCTGCAGAATCGCAGGCGAACGAACAGATCCGGTTCGAGGCGGACAAGGTCACCTACGCCAACGATTCGGACAGCATCACCGCCGCCGGCAACGTGGTGCTGCGGCGGCAGGACCAGACCGTGCGCGCCGATACCGTCACCTGGGACCGCAAGACCGGGCAGATCCAGGCCACCGGCAACATCCGCTTCGTCGATGAAGACGGCAACATCCTCTATACCGACAAGGTGGAGCTGACCGACGAGCTGAAGGCCGGCGCGATCGAGGACATGCTGCTGGTCCTGCGCGAAGGGGGCCGTCTCGCCGCGCGCTCCGGCTCGCGCGACCAGAAGGGCGACATGGTCCTGCACGATGCCGCCTACACCGGCTGCGCCGTGATCGACGACAATGATTGCCCGCGCAAGCCAAGCTGGGAAATCACCGCCGTGCGCGTCACCTATCGCGCCAGTGACAAGCGGGTGAAGTACTACGGCGCCACGCTGCGCCTGTTCGGCGTGCCCATCCTGCCGCTGCCGGGGCTGGGCCACACCGCCGATTTCCGCGCCGAAACCGGCCTGCTGATTCCCGATTTCCGCCTCTCCGCCTCCAACGGCGCCGAGCTCAGCGACACCTGGTACTGGCGCATTGCCGACAACAAGGATCTCGCGCTCACCGGCACCCTGTTTACCAAGGCGCTGCCGATGCTCTCGGGCCGCTATCGCCACCTGGCAGACAAGGGCGCGTTCCAGGTCACCGGCTATGTCACGCAGAGCCGCCAGATCGACGCCACCGCCACCGGCCTTGCCGCATCGGGCAGCCGCCAGCTGCGCGGCTATGTCGAGGCGAACGGCCGCTTTCAGTTCAGCCCGAACTGGTCGCTCACCGCCTTCGGCCGCCTCTCGTCAGACCGCACCTTCCTGCGCCGGTATGACATCAGCCGCGATGACCGCCTGCGCTCCTCGTTCAATCTGGAACGCATCGCGGACGACAGCTACTTCAGCTTCGCCGGCTATGCCGTGCAGACCCTGCGCACGGGTGACCGGCAGGGCCTCGTCCCCGTGGCCCTGCCCAGCCTCGATTACCGCCACCGTTTCGATGCCCCCGGCATCGGTGGAAAGCTTGAGCTTGAGGTGAACACCCTCGCCCTCACCCGCACCAGCGGGCAGGACATGCAGCGCGCCTTCGCCCGCGCGCAGTGGGACCTGCGCACCATCACCGGCCTCGGGCAGGAAGTCACGCTGACCGGCCTTGTCCGCGGCGATGCCTACCACTCCACGCAGAACGAGCTGACCACCACGCCGATCTATCGCGGCCTGCCCGGCTGGCAGGGCCGCGGCCTCGCCACGGCGGCGGTGGATGTGAAATGGCCGCTGATCGGCAGCCTGTTCGGCGGCACCCAGGTGCTCACCCCGCACGTGCAGGTCGTCGCCACGCCGCACATCAAGAACCTGACCATCCCCAATGAGGATTCGCGCTCGGTCGAACTGGAAGATTCCAACATCTTCGCGCTCAGCCGCTTCCCCGGATACGACCGGGTGGAGGACGGCGTGCGCTTCACCTATGGCTTCGACTGGCGGCTGGACCGGCCCGGCTGGCGCGTGTCCAGCACCATTGGCCAGTCCTATCGCCTCTCCACCGAAAAGACCCTGCTGCCCGATGGCACCGGCCTCACCCGCCGCGTGTCCGACATCGTCGGCCGCACCGAGCTGCGTTTCCGCGATCTCGTCCGGTTCACCCACCGCTACCGGCTGGACAAGGACTCGTTCAAGCTGCGCCGCAACGAATTTGACGCCACGCTGGGCAACCACAGCACGTATGCCGAAATCGGCTACCTGCGCCTGAACCGTGACATCACCAGCACCTTCGAGGACCTGCGTGACCGCGAGGAACTGCGCTTCTCCGGCCGCTTCGCCTTCGCCAGGTACTGGTCCGTGTTCGGCTCGGGCGTGGTCAACCTCACCAACAAGGACGAGGACCCGACCAACACCTCCGACGGCTTCCAGATGCTGCGCCACCGCATCGGCTTCGCCTACACCGACGATTGCCTTGATCTCGGCCTCACCTGGCGCCGCGACTACGTCACCACCGGCGACGTGCGCCGCGGCAACACCTTCCAGCTGACGTTCTCGCTGCGCAACATCGGCGTGAAGTAGGGCGGGTCTTCACCCCCATCCAAGCTTCGCCAGACGGCTGCGCCGTCAAGGGGGAAGGTTCAGGGGGCCCTGCTTCTTCCCCCTTGATGGGGGAAGGATACGGAGGCTTGGCCGCTTGCGGCCTTAGCCGGAGTTGGATGGGGGTGGATGCAGGCCGACACTCGCGACAGCGCCTGCCACGCTTTTCCCCCGTTTCGCTTCCCTGCCCGTTGCAAACCGGCTAAGGCCGCGCCACTCAGCTTTGGTTAAGCCGGAAAAACGCAATTCCGGCGCGCCGCGGGCGAACGCCGCCCGCCACGACAGGATGCTTTGATTGCCATGAAGCCCGGGTTCCTTTCCGCTTCCAAGTTCCGTAGCGCCGCCCTTTCGCTGGGCCTTGCCGCCACCGCGCTGGCCCCGCTCGCCACGTCGGCGCTGCACGCGCAGACCGTGCCGAACGAGGAAGGGGACCTGAACCTGCCGGCCAACCCCACCATCTTCGGCAAGATGGACCCCAACGTGCGCCGCGCAACCGCGGTCGTGAATGGCGAGATCATCACCGGCACCGATGTTGACCAGCGCCTGGCCCTGATCATCAACGCCAACGGCGGCAAGGTCGCAGCCGAGGAACAGGACCGCCTGCGCATGCAGGTGCTGCGCAACCTGATCGACGAGACGCTGCAGATCCAGGAAGCCAGGTCGGTGGACATCGACGTGGCACAGGAAGAGGTGGACGACACCTTCAACCGCGTGGCGCAGCAGAACTTCGGCCAGAGCCCTGCCGCGCTGGAAAAATACCTCGCCGGCATCGGCTCGTCCGCCGCCAGCCTGAAGCGCCAGATCAAGGGTGAAATGGCGTGGCAGCGCCTTCTGCGCCGCAACGTGCAGCCCTTCATCAACGTGTCCGAAGGCGAGGTGCGCGAACAGCTTGACCGGCTCAAGGCGGCCAAGGGCACCGAAGAGTACCGCATCGGCGAAATCTTCCTTTCCGCCAATGACGAGAACAGCGCGCAGGTGAAGGCCAACGCCGACAAGATCGTCGAACAGCTCAAGCAGGGCGGCAGTTTCGTCGCCTATGCGCGCCAGTATTCCGAAGCATCCACCGCTGCGGTCGGCGGCGATCTCGGCTGGATCAAGCTGGCGCAGCTTCCGGCTGAACTGGCCAACACCGCTGCAAACCTCTCGGCCGGTCAGCTGGCCGGTCCGATCGAGCTGCGTGGCGGCTATTCGATCATCTACGTCATCGACAAGCGCCAGGTCCTAACTGCCGATCCGCGCGATGCGGTGCTCAGCCTCAAGCAGATCTCGATCAACTTCGCCAAGGGCACCACTGAAAAGGAAGCGACCGAAAAGGCCGCCGCCTTTGCCGCCATGGTCAAGGACATCAAGGGCTGCGGCATGGCCGAAAGCGCTGCCGCCCGCCTTGGCGCCAGCGTCGTCGCCAATGACCAGATCAAGGCGCGTGACCTGCCGCCCGCGCTGCAGGACACCATCCTGCGCCTCGCCGTGGGTGAAGCCACCCCGCCCTTCGGCTCGGTCGATGACGGCGTGCGCGTGCTGCTGCTGTGCGGGCGTGATGATCCCAAGGTCAGCACCGATCCCAGCTTCGAACAGATCCAGGGCCAGATCGAAGACGACCGCGTCAACAAGCGCGCCCAGACCTACCTGCGCGACCTCCGCCGCGATGCGGTGATCGACTACAATTGATCCCAGGTTCCTCCCCGTTTTTGCGAAGCACAAACGGGGAGGTGGGCCGCCACAGGCGGCTCGGAGGGGCAATCGCGCGACAGGGGTGACCCGCGCCGCCCGATCCCCTAAGGCAGCCCCATGACTCCCCTTGCGCTCACCATCGGCGATCCTGCCGGCGTCGGCCCCGAACTCGCCTGCGCGGCCTGGGCGCTCAGCGGCACGGCCAACCTGCCGCACTTCTTCGTCATGGGCAGCAAGCGTGTGCTGGAAAAGGCCGCGCGCCGCCGCGGCCTGCATGTGAAGGTCAGGGCGATCACCGATCCGGGACAGGCGGCTGCAGTGTTCGACACCGCACTGCCCGTGCTCGACCTCGGCGATATCGAATACACCCCTGGCCAGCCCACCGATGAAGGCGCGGCGCTGGCGCTGAAGGCGCTGGAAACCGCCACCGCGCTGGTGCGTGAAGGGCGGGCCGCCGCGCTCGTCACCGGGCCGGTGGCCAAAAGCCGCCTTGCCCGTGTCGGCTTCACACAGCCCGGCCAGACCGAATTCGTCGCCGATGCCTGTGGCGTGCCCCACGATCGTGCGGTGATGATGCTGGCCGGACCATCCCTGCGCGTCGTCCCCGTCACCGTCCACGTCGCGCTGCACGCCGTGCCCGGCCTGCTGACGGCAGACCTGATCGAGACCCGCAGCCGCATCGCCGCCGCCGCGCTGGTGTGCGACTATGGCATCGCCGCGCCGCGCCTCGCCGTAGCCGGGCTGAACCCCCACGCGGGTGAGGACGGGCGCATGGGGCATGAGGATGGCGCCGTGGTCGCCCCCGCCGTCGCCGCGCTGCAGGCCGCCGGCATCGACGCGCGCGGCCCCCTGCCGGCCGACACCATGTTCCACGCTGCCGCGCGCGAAACCTATGATGTCGCCATCTGCATGTACCACGATCAGGCGCTGATCCCGATCAAGGCGCTCGATTTCGATGAAGGCGTCAACGTCACGCTCGGCCTGCCGATCGTGCGCACCTCGCCCGATCACGGCACTGCCTTCGCCATCGCCGGCACCGGGCAGGCCCGCCCCGGCGCCACTCTCGCCGCCCTGCGCATGGCCGGCGAATGCGCGGCGCGGAGGGCCTTGGCATGAGCCTGCCCGACCTCCCCCCCCTGCGCGATGTGGTCAACCGGTACGGGCTGATCGCCACCAAGGCGCTCGGCCAGAACTTCCTGTTTGACGAACAGCTGCTCGATCGCATTGCCGCCGTACCCGGCAGGCTGAAGGGCGAGAACGTGCTGGAGGTTGGCCCCGGCCCCGGCGGCCTCACCCGCGCGCTGCTGCGCGCCGGGGCGAAGGTGACCGCCATCGAGATGGACCGCCGCTGCCTGCCCGCGCTGGCCGAACTGGCCGAGGCGTTTCCCGGCCAGCTGACGGTGATCGAGGGCGATGCAACCAAGATCGCCCCCGCCACGCTGTTCGACGGACCATGGCATGTCGCGGCGAACCTGCCCTACAACGTCGGCACCGCGCTGTTCACCGGCTGGCTTTCGGGCCAAAGCTGGCCACCGCAGTGGAAATCGCTGACGCTGATGTTCCAGCAGGAAGTGGCCGAACGCATCATCGCGCCAACCGGCAGTGACGCCTTCGGCCGCCTCGCCATACTGGCGCAATGGCGCGCAAATCCGCGCATTGCGATGAAAGTCCACCGCAGCGCCTTCACGCCCCCGCCCAAGGTGATGAGCGCGATCGTCCACGTCACGCCCGCTGACATGCCCGAGGGCGTTTCGGCGCGGATGCTGGAGCGGGTGACCGAGGCGGCCTTCGGGCAGCGCCGCAAGATGCTGCGCCAGTCGTTGAAAGGGCTGCCCGGCGCGCTTGCCGCGCTCGATCAGCTGCGCATCGATCCGCAGCGCCGGGCGGAAACCCTGAAGGTTGCAGACTTCGTGGCGATTGCACGGGTTCTGTCGGCCTAGACCCCGTCTCGGTCGCTCTCAGTCGATCTCAACCCCTTCTCAGTCGTTTTCAATCTACGGGGTTCACCCCGCCGCCGGGAACCGCTAGACGGTTACAGGTGCAACAGCTTTCGCGGACAGAACAGGCCCTTCTCGCTTCGCTTGACGGGCCAGCCATGCTTGAAAAAGTGCTGCGATGGTCAGCACTTAACACCGGCACCCGCAATCTTTCCGGCCTTGCCGAACAGGCAGGGCTGCTGGCCGAATCCTTCGCCGCCCTGCCCGGAGAGGTCCGCCTTGAGCCCGCCGCACCGGTCGAGGCGGTCTCGGCCGACGGAACGACGCTAAGCCTGTCCCACGGCGATCACCTCGTCCTGTCGGTGCGACCCGAGGCCCAGAAGCGCTTCCTGCTGACGGGGCACATGGACACGGTGTTTCCCGCTGGCGATCCGTTCCAGACCACGAAATGGCTTGATGATCAGACTCTTAACGGCCCCGGCGTGGCCGACATGAAGGGCGGCATCGCGGTGATCCTCGCCGCGCTCGCCGCCTTCGAGGCCAGCCCCGCTGCGGCCGGCGTCGGCTATGACGTGATGATCAATTCCGACGAGGAAACCGGCAGCCTTTCCAGCGCCCCCCTGATCGCCACGCTCGCAAAAAACAAGGCCTTTGCATTGACTTACGAGCCATCAGCCCTGCCCGATGGCACTCTGGCAGGCGCGCGTGGCGGCAGCGGCAACTATGCCGCGATCGTGCGCGGCCGCAGTGCCCACGCCGGGCGCAATCCCAAGGACGGGCGCAACGCGGTGCTCGCTGCGGCGGATCTCGCGCTACGGCTCAAGGCCTTGGAAACTGATGGAATTTCGATCAACCCGGCGAAGATCGACGGCGGATCGGGGAACAACGTGGTGCCCGACAACGCAGTGCTGCGCTTCAACATCCGCCCGCGCGAAACCGCCGATGCGGACCGCTTCCTGGCCCAACTGCCGCTGCAGGTGGCGGCGGTGGAGGCGGCGCACGAGGTTTCGATCCACCTGCACGGCGGCGTGACGCGCCCACCCAAGCCTTTGACTCCGCAGGCGGAATCGCTGTTCGGCGTGGTCCGCGATTGCGGGGCGGCGCTGGGGCAGGACATCCGTTGGCAATCGAGCGGCGGAGTCTGCGACGGCAACAACATCGCCGCGCTCGGCGTGCCGGTGGTCGATACCATGGGCGTGCGCGGCGGCGCGATCCATTCGGACAGGGAATTCCTGGTGGTGCCCTCGCTGGCGGAGCGCGCGATGCTCTCCACGCTGGTGCTGCACCGCCTGGCGGGAGGGGAATGATGACGCATCGGATCAGGGCCGCAACACCGGCGGACCTGCAGCATCTTTACGAGATGGCCAAGCTGACCGGAGGAGGTTTCACCAACCTGCCGCCGGACCGCAAGTCGTTGACGGCGAAGCTGGAACGCTCCGCCGCCGCCTATGCCGACACGCGCGAAGGCGACCCCGACCACCCGCGCGACGAACTGTTCGTGCTGGTGCTGGAAGACGTTGCCACGGGCGAAGTGCGCGGCACCGCGCAGGTCTTTACCCGGGTGGGGCAACAGTGGCCGTTCTATTCCTATCGCATGGCCACGCTGACCCAGCACAGCAAGGAATTGAACCGCACGTTCCGCGCGGAAATGCTCAACCTTGTTACCGATCTGGAAGGATCGAGCGAAGTGGGCGGCCTGTTCCTGCACCCCAGCGAGCGTGCCGGGGGGCTGGGCCTGCTGCTGGCGCGCAGCCGGTACCTGTTCATCGCGATGCACCGCAGGCGCTTTGGCGACAAGATCCTGGCAGAGTTGCGCGGCATCATCGACGAGCGCGGCGGATCGCCATTCTGGGACGGGGTGGCGGGCCGCTTCTTTGGCATGAGCTTTCAGGAAGCGGACTATTTCAACGCGATCAACGGCAACCAGTTCATTGCCGACCTGATGCCCAAGCATCCGGTCTATGTGGCAATGCTGCCGGAATCCGCGCGCACCGCCATCGGCCTGCCCCACCCCACCGGCCGCGCCGCGATGCGCATGCTGGAAGAGGAAGGGTTCGCCTATGAAGGCTATGTCGACATCTTCGACGGCGGCCCGACCATGACCGCGCGCACCGACCGGGTGCGGTCGATCTGCGAGGCGCAGGAGGCCAAGGTGACGCATGTCCGCGCGCCGGAAGGCAGCGGGCCGGTGGTGAAGTCGCTCGTCGCCGCCGGAAAGCTGGCGGATTATCGCTGCACCTTTGCCGAACTGGCGCTGGACGGGGATGGCGTGGTGCTAGATCCCATCGCCGCCGCCGCGCTGGACGTGGGCGTGGGCGATACAGTGTGGCACGTGCGCAGGTAACGCTTTCCCCTGCGCGTTCGTGTCGAGCGAAGTCGAGACACTGCGCGTGGTGTCTCGACTTCGCTCGACACGAACGGGGGTGGGTGATCGGGCTTGGCTTGAGGATTTGGGGTCTTTTTGATGGCGCTGGTGGAAATCAACTTCGACGGGCTGGTCGGCCCCAGCCACAACTATGCCGGGCTGAGCCTGGGCAATCTGGCTTCGGCGAGCCATGCGGGCGATCCGTCCTACCCGCGCGCGGCCGCGCTGCAGGGGCTGGGCAAGATGCGCCACAACCTGGCATTGGGGCTGGCGCAGGGGCTGCTGTGCCCGCTGCCGCGCCCGAATGACGGCCTGTTGCAGGCGCTGGGCTTGAGCGGCGCGCCGCAGGACGAGGCGGAGAAGCGCCTGCGTGCGGCGGCGTGGAGCGCCAGTTCGATGTGGACGGCCAATGCGGCCACGGTCAGCCCCGCACCCGACACCGCCGACGCGCGTTGCCACCTGACCGCCGCCAACCTCGTGACCATGCCGCACCGGTCGCAGGAATGGCCGGACACGGTGCGCCAGCTGCGGCTGGCCTTTGCCAGCAGCGCACACTTTGCGGTGCACGATGCGGTGCCCGCCTGCTTTGGCGACGAAGGCGCGGCCAACCACATGCGGATGTGCGCACAGCACGGCGCGCCGGGCATCGAGATCTTCGTCTATGGCAAACCGGGCGGGCGCTTCCCTGCGCGGCAGCATGAACAGGCGAGCCGGGCAGTGGCGCGGCTGCATGGCCTGAATCCCGCGCGCTGCCTGTTCGTGGAGCAATCGGCCGAGGCGATCGAGGCAGGTGCATTCCACAACGATGTGGTGGCGGTGGCCAACGAGCGCGTGCTGTTCACCCACGAACTGGCCTTTGCCGACCCCGAAGGCACCTATGCCGCGATCCGCGAGAAACTGCCCGAGGCGGAGATCGTGGTCGTGCCGGCGAGCGCGGTGAGCCTGGCCGACGCGATCCGCAGTTACCTGTTCAACGCGCAGCTGCTGACGCTGCCATCGGGCGAAATGGGCCTGGTGATCCCGCTGGAGGCGTGGGAGACGCCATCGGTGCGCGGCTGGCTTGACGCGATGCTGGCGGGCAACGGGCCGATCCGGCGCGTGCTGCCGGTGGACGTGCGCCAGTCCATGGCCAATGGCGGTGGGCCTGCCTGCCTTCGGCTGCGCGTGGTGGCGGACCCGGCCACGGTCGATCCGCGCTTTCTGCTGGACGAGGCGAAGATTGCGCTGGTGGAGCGGGTGGTGGCGGCAAACTGGCCCGAACAGATCGATCCGGGTGATCTTGGCCAGCCCGCGCTCACCGTAACGGTTCGCAACGCACGGGCTGCCCTGCTCGAAGCATTGGGTCTGCCGGAACTCGCCTGATCCTGCTGCATTGCCAAGGAAAGGACCTGTCGCCCCCGTTTACACCGTCTGGTCCGTTAACCTGCCCGGCCTGCGCGTTTCCGCAAATGGCACGAAGGTTGCGGAGGACCACGGTAAGAATTAGGGATAGGCAATGCTGCGCAAGATCGCTCGCCTCTTTGTCATCAAGACCCGGCTCGAGGCCTTTGCGATCATCTACGCGCTGGCGCTGGGCGCCACAGAACGTGGGCACGTGTATCTGCAGCGCTTTCCCGGCTGGCCGGGCCAGCTGCTGTTCCTGGCGAGCACCGCGGCGGTGTTCATGGCCGGGGCCAAGATCCTGGATGCGATGAAGTACGAGCGCGAGGCCAAGGCGGCGGCGCGGGTGGAGCAGGCCTGAATTCGGGCACTGCGCTGGCATCCTTCGTCCTTCGGCGGGCTCAGGATGAGCGGGTCGGGGCTATGGCCCGATTATGATTATAGGGATCCACAAAAACCGCTCGTGGTGAGCTTGTCGAACCACAACAGCGCCAAGGTCTCCACTTCGCTCAGACGAACGGGAAAGGTCTGGCGGGTGGAGATGGGGCATGGGATGAGTAGGGCGATTCTGTTGCTAGGCTCGCCCCCAGCCCCCGGTTTCCGATTCTGTTACCCGGTTCGGTCCGAACCGTGCTCTAACCTTATAACTTCAGGGCGTTAGCCCCTAGAATTACGCGGCGAGAGCAAGTGCTTCGTTGTCGTTGGCACTTGTGAGTTTTGAGCCTTGAACGGGTTACTCAGCCCGGGCAAAAACAGCGCTTTTCAACACACGTCGATCCTAGTTCGGCCCCATCAACACCCTTGCGACAACAAGGCCCGGCCCATTGGTCCGGTGGTGATGGTGGAGCCGCCGGGTACCGCCCCCGGGTCCGCTGTGCCTATTGCACGCCGCAGTTTATCACCATAGCCGGTCGAAACCGGCAGGGACCCATATAGGCACTGCGCTGCGGATTGGAAGGGGCCTCAGGGATAGAACGCGGCAAACGGCCCCGAACGGTCGAACGGGCGCCATTCGCCTTCGGCCAGCGCGAGCCGGTCGGCCACGGCATAGAACACCGCCGGGTTGGCGACAAAGCCGAAGTGGCTGCAGTGGACCTCGACATTTTCGGTCTGCGCATCGGTTTCGCTCACGCAGTTTTCCCAGGCGGTGATGCCGTCGCTGCGGCTGAAGATCGCGGTGGAGGGCACGGGCAGCGGATGGTGGCCGCGGGCATAGCGGGCATGGCCCTGCATCGAGGACACCTTGTTGCCGGTGAGCAGTTCGTACATCGCATTGAGGCTGGTCGCCTTGGGATTGCCGGTGAACGGGCTGCCAAGCGTGATCACCTGCCGCAGCGCGCCGTCCGGCCCTTCGCGCCGCGCCGCCTCACGCGCGATCACGCCGCCGAGGCTCCAGCCGACAAGGCTGACGCGCTGGCCGGTGGCGGTGGCGATCTCCTCGATCCGCCGCGCCACATGCTCGCCGTTCTCGCCCGCGCTGTGCTGGTCGAGGTTCCAGCCGAGGTCCCAGGGGTGGACATCATAGCCGATGGTGGAGAGGAACTGGCGCAACAGCGCGGTCATCGTATCGTTGGTGGCGAAGCCGGGCAGCACCATGACCGGGTGCCCATCGCCGCGCGGTGCGCTGAACAGCAACGGCCATGACAGCGCCAGCGTGCCCGCCTCCATCATGAAACGGGCGGATTCCAGCATCGTCCAGCCGAGGAACGGACGGCGGATGTCCTGCCGCGCGCGCATTGGCGCAGCAGTGGCCTGCTGCCTGCGCTTGAACTGCACAACCGCCATCCGGCTTTCCCCTTTTCACGACCCGGCCCGAACGCTGCCAACGCACCGGCACCGGGATCGGGCCCATCGATTTCCCGCCGTGGCACAGTGGCACACTGGCAAAAGGAGCAACCCTAGCGTTTTGCAGAGTCGGCATCGGCGCGAAGGTGGCGCTTAAAGGAGAAATTGGAATCGATTGAAACCGTGACGGGAGCAAGATGCGCGCGATTGCCGAAGGGCTGTTTACCGGGGAGACGCCGCCGCGCCTGATTGGCGGGCGCGATCGCGAAAGCGGGCGCGTGGTGTTTCCGTGCCCACCGGGCGACCGCTTCGAACCCGTGCCCCTGTCACGCACCGGCACGCTGTGGTCCTATACCATCCAGCGCTTTCGCCCCAAGACCCCGCCCTATCAGGGGCCGGAGGCGTTCCGTCCCTTCCCGGTCGGCTATGTCGAACTGCCGGGCGAAGTGATCGTGGAAACGCGCCTGGCCAACGTGGACTTCGACCAGATCCGCATCGGCATGGAGCTTGAGCTGGTGCAGGTGCCGCTCGATCCCGAGGCGGCCGATCCCGTCCTCATTCATGCATTTCAGCCCACCGGAGCAGCAGCATGAGTGGCGACGTCTGCATCGTCGGGGTGGGCATCCACCCGTTCGGCCGCACCGACGGCGTATCGGGCCTTGACCAGGGCGTGTTCGCCGTGCGGCAGGCGCTGGCCGACGCCGGGGTGGAGTGGGCCGACATCCAGTTCGCCTATGGCGGGTCTGACGCGGCGGGCAATCCCGACACGATGGTGGAGCGCCTGGGCCTGACCGGGGTGCAGTTCATCAACGTGCGCAACGGCTGCGCCGCAGGCGGATCGGCGCTGTTTTCCGCGCAGATGGCGATCAAGAGCGGCGAGTTCGAGATCGGCCTGGCCGTGGGGTTCGACAAGCATCCGCGCGGCGCGTTCAACGCCCTGCCATCGGAATACAACCTGCCGGAATGGTATGGCGATGCCGGCTACATGGTGACGACGCAGTTCTTCGCCAACAAGATCATGCGGTACATGCACCTGCACGGGATCAGCCGCACCACGCTGGGCCGGGTGGCGGAAAAGGCGTTCCGCAACGCGGTTCACGCCCCCCATGCCTGGCGGCGCGAGCCGGTGTCGCTGGACGACATCCTTGAAGGGGCGATGGTATCCGACCCCTATAGCAAATACATGTTCTGCAGCCCGGCAGAGGGCGGCGTGGCGCTGATCCTTGCCACCGAGAAGAAGGCGCGCGAGCTGGGCAAGCCGATCGTGCGGCTGAAGGCGGCGACCATGCGCACCCGCCCGCCGAAGAGCTTCGAGGTGTTCGCCCCCAGCGTCGATATCGGCGGCGGCACCGCCACGGCCACACAGATCGCCAGCGCGGATGCATTCCGCATGGCCGGCATCGGGCCAGAGGACATCGCCGTGGCCCAGCTGCAGGACACCGAATGCGGCGCCGAGATCATGCACATGGCCGAGAACGGCTTCTGCAAGGATGGCGAGCAGGAACGCTGGCTGGCCGAAGGGCTGACCGAGATCGGCGGGCGCCTGCCGGTCAACACCGATGGCGGCTGCCTGGCCTGTGGCGAACCGATCGGCGCCAGCGGCCTGCGCCAGGTGTATGAAAACGTGGTGCAGCTGCGCGGCGATGGCGGCGGGCGCCAGGTGCCGGGCGCGCCGAAGACCGCCTACAGCCACGTGTACGGCGCCCCCGGCGTATCCGCCGTGACCATCCTTGAGCGTTGAAGACTGACATGGACATCGAGCTTTCCCCCGAAGACCTGGCCTTTCGCGACGAGGTTCGCGCGTTCCTGGCGGAGAACCTGCCGCAGGACGTGATCGACGGCGCCGCGGCCAGCCCCACCGTGTTCGTGGAACCGGATATCGGGCAGAAATGGAACGCCATCCTCAACGCCAAGGGCTGGCTCGGCTATCAGTGGCCGGTTGAAGCCGGCGGCACCGGCTGGAGCCCGGTGCAGCGCTATATCTTTGAAAAGGAATGCGCGCTGGCCGGTGCGCCGAACCTGACCGTGCTGGGGCTGAAGCTGGTGGCCCCGGTGATCTACACCTTTGGCACGCCGGATCAGAAGGCGACATACCTTCCCCGCATCCTTTCGGGCGAGGATTACTGGTGCCAGGGCTTTTCCGAGCCCGGCAGCGGATCGGACCTTGCCAGCCTGCAGACCCGCGCCACGCTGAGCGCGGATGGCAGCCATTACGTGGTCAACGGATCGAAGATCTGGACCACCCACGCGCATTGGGCGAACAGGATGTTCACGCTGGTGCGCACCAACCCGGACGTGAAGAAGCAGGCGGGCATCAGCTTCCTGCTGATCGACATGAACCAGCCGGGCGTTTCGGTGCGGCCGATCCTGACCATGGCCGGCGATCACGAGGTCAACCAGGTGTTCCTGGAAGACGTGAAGGTGCCGGTGCAGGATCGCGTGGGCGAGGAAGGAGACGGGTGGAAGCTCGCCAAGTTCCTGCTCGAGAACGAACGTGGCGGATCGTGCCATGCGCCCAAGCTCGGCTATGACCTGGAACAGGTGGAAAAGATCGCCGCTGGCCAGAGCGACGGGCACGGCGGCATGCTGGCCGATGATCGCGACTGGAAGCGCCGGGTGGCCAAGGCCCGGCTCGGCGTCCTTTCGCTGGAGATGATCGAGCTGAAGATCCTCTCGGAAATCGCCAAGGGCCGCCCGCCGGGGCCGCAGACCTCGCTGTGCAAGCTGCTGGCGTCAAACCTGCGGCAGGAAGTGGACCTGCTGGCGCTCGATGCGCTGGGCCCGGCCGGGCTGCAGCTGGAAAGCATCCGCCCGCTGTATGGCGACAACGCGCCCGCGCCCGTCCACGGCAAGGACGCGCAGGTCGCCGCGGCGCGTTATTTGAACAGTCGCGCCTGGACGATCTTCGGTGGTACGAACGAGGTCCAGTCGTCCATCATCGCCAAGACCGTGCTGGGCTTGTAAGAAAAGGCAAGGGAAACAGGATGCAGCTGAGCCGTGAGGCGCTATTGCGCGCCTATCGCCAGATGAAGGTGATCCGCGAATTCGAGGAACGCCTTCACGTGGATATCCAGACCGGCGAGATTGCCGGCTTCACGCACCTTTACTGCGGCCAGGAAGCCGTGGCGGTGGGCGTGTGCGAACACCTCGACGCCGACGACAAGATCGTCTCCACCCACCGCGGCCACGGCCACTGCCTGGCCAAGGGCTGCGACGTGACCGGGATGATGAAGGAAATCTGGGGCAGCCGCGAAGGCCTGTGCAAGGGCAAGGGCGGTTCCATGCACATCGCCGACGTGGACCAGGGCATGCTGGGCGCCAACGGCATCGTCGGCGCCGGTGCGCCGATCGCGGTGGGCGCGGGCATTTCGGCCAAGATCGACGGCAAGGGCAAGGTCGCCATCACCTTTTCGGGCGACGGCGCATGCAACCAGGGCACCACGTTCGAAGCCATGAACATGGCGGTGGTGACCAAGGCCGCCTGCATCTTCGTGTTCGAGAACAACCACTATTCCGAACACACCGGCTTCGAATACGCGGTCGGCACCAATGGCGACATCGCCAGCCGCGCCGAAGCCTTTGGCATGAAGGTGTGGCGTGGCGACGGCACGGATTTCTTCTCGGTCTATGAAACGATGCGCGAAGTGCTGGAATACGTGCGCGTTCCGGGCAACGGCCCGGCGGCGGTGGAGTTCGACACCGAACGCTTCTTCGGCCACTTTGAAGGTGACCCGCAGCGCTATCGCGGCCCCGGCGAGTTGGACCGCATCCGCGAGACCCGCGACTGCCTGAAGAAGTTCCGCGAAAGCGTGACGTCGGCCAAGCTGCTTTCGGGCGAGGATCTGGACGCGGTGGACGCCGAGGTTCTGGCGCAGATCGAAGACGCCGTGCAGCAGGCGAAGGCCGCACCGCGGCCCACTGCCGACGACGTCCTGACCGACGTCTACATTTCGTACTGAGGCGGGGAGCGGAACAATGGCACGTATGATGTATCGCGAAGCCGTCGTCTCGACGATCGCGGAGGAAATGGCACGCGACCCCAACGTGGTGGTGCTGGGTGAAGACGTTGTCGGCGGCATGGGCACGGCCGGTGGCCCCGAAGCGATCGGTGGCATCTGGTCCACCTCCACCGGCCTGTTCGGCCAGTTTGGCGCGGACCGCGTGATCGACACGCCGATCTCTGAAAGCGCGATCGTGGGCGCGGCGGCGGGCCTTGCGCTGTCAGGCAAGCGCCCGATTGCGGAGCTGATGTTTGCAGACTTCATCGGCGTTTCGCTGGACCAGATCTGGAACCAGATCGGCAAGTTCCGCTATATGTTCGGCGGCAAGACCAAATGCCCCGCCGTGATCCGCATGGCTTATGGCGCGGGCTACAACGCAGCGGCGCAGCACAGCCAAGCCGTGCACCAGATCCTTACCGGCATGCCGGGGCTGAAGGTGGTGATGCCGACCACGCCCGCCGACGTGAAGGGCCTGCTGCGCACCGCCATCCGCGACGATGACCCGGTGATCTTCCTGGAACACAAGGCGCTTTATGGCATGAAGGGCGAAGTGCCGGACGATCCGGACTTCATGATCCCCTTCGGCCACGCCCGCCTGGCGCGCGCCGGGCAGGACGTCACCATCGTATCCACCGGGCTGCTGCTTGGCTTCTGCGAAAAGGTGGCCGACACGCTGGCCGAACAGGGCATCGGTTGCGATGTGATCGACCTGCGCACCACCAGCCCGATCGACGAGGAAGCAATTCTCGATTCGGTGGAAGTGACCGGCCGCCTGGTGGTGGTGGACGAAGCGCCGCCGCGCTGCAGCCTTGGCAGCGACATCTGCGCGATGGTGGCTGAAAAGGCCTTCGCCAGCCTCAAGGCCCCGCCGCTGTCGGTCAATCCGCCGCATACCCCTGTCCCGTTCGCGCGCGAGCTGGAAACTGCCTACCTCCCCTCGATCGACAAGATCGAAGCGGCGGTGCGCAAGGTCCTGTCTTACCGCTGAGGAGCGCCCCCATGGCCGACATCCGCCCGTTCTGCATGCCCAAGTGGGGCATCGAAATGACCGAGGGCACCATCGCCGAATGGATGGTCAAGGAAGGCGAGGCCTTCAAGAAGGGCCAGGTCCTTTGCCTGATCGAAACCGACAAGATCACCAACGAGGTTGAAGCCGAATACGACGCCGTGCTGAAGCGGCTGCTGGTGCCGGCAAGCCCGGACCCTCAGCCGGTGGGCGCATTGCTGGCGGTGTTCACCGATCCGGCGGCGACCGACGCCGAGGTTGAGGCGTTCGTTGCAGGCTTCAAGCCGGCAGAAGTGGCCGTGGCCGCCAAGGGCGGATCGGATTCCGCCCCCGCCCCCGCTGCCGCTCCAGCTGCTGCTGCTGCCACCGCGCCTGCGGCGGCCCCGGCTGCGCCCAGGAAGATCGTGACCAACCGCGCGATCAGCCCCGAAGCGCTGAAGCTGGCCGAGGCCGAGGGCGTGGACATCGAACCCATCGCCGGGTCCGGCCGCAATGGGCGCATCACCTATCAGGACGTGGTCCAGGCCATGCGGCCGGAGCGCGCCGAGTCCTACAAGGGCACGGCCCCCCTGCCCGAGGAAATCCGCGCGATCTTCGCCTCCCCGCTCGCCCGCCGACTGGCGGCGCAGCACGGCGTCGACCTTTCGGGCCTCACCGGCACCGGACCGCGCGGACGCATCAGCAAGGCAGACGTGCTGGCGCTGGTGAAGCCTGCCCCCCCCGCCGCTGCGGCGGGCGCGGTCTCGTTTGGCGCGCCGTTCGAACTGGTGGACAACCAGGCGTCGGTCCAGCCCTTCGACAAGATCCGCAAGGTCGTGGCGCGGCGGCTGACCGAGGCCAAGCAGACCATCCCGCACTTCTACCTGCGCATCTCCGCGTCGGTGGACGAGCTGATGGCGCTGCGCAAGACGGCAAACCTCGTGCTGGGCACCAAGGCTTCCATCAACGACTACATCGTCAAGGCGGTTGCGGTCGCGCTGGTGCGGCACCCAGACGTGAACGTGCAGGTGCATGGCGATGCCGTGCACAGCTTCCCCCACGCCGACGTGGCGATCGCGGTGGCCAGCCCCAAGGGCCTCGTCACCCCGATCGTGCGGCAGGCGGACCGCATGCACATCGCCCAGATCGCGGCCACCACCCGCGCGCTGATCGACAAGGCGCAGGCGGGCAAGCTGTCCTACGAAGACATGGACGGGGGCACCTTCTCGGTCTCCAACCTCGGCATGTTCGGGATCGAGCAGTTCGACGCGATCATCAACCCGCCGCAGGGCGCGATCCTTGCGGTCGGCGGGGTGAACCGCGTGGCGGTGGAAGCGGGCAATGGCGACATCGCCTTCGAAAGCCGCATCCAGTTCACCATGTCGATCGACCATCGCGCCATCGACGGCGCGGCGGGCGCGCAGTTCCTGCAGACGCTGAAGGGCCTGCTCGAAGCGCCGGAAGGGCTGTTCGCATGACCGTGCGCAAGATCACCGACCTGGGGCCGGTGGGCCAGCTGGCCTACCTGCCGCAGGATTTCGATGCGGCGGTGAAGTACTGGACCGAAACCATGGGCGTCGGGCCGTTCTACCTGATGGAGAACGTCGCGCTGGGCGAGGCGAAGTACAAGGGCGTGCCCACCGGCGCGGTCTTCTCCATCGCCATCGCCTATTGGGGTGACGTGCAGATCGAACTGGTGCGCCCGGAAAACCAGGAACCGTCGATCTACACCGGCGAATATGCGGTGACCGACCAGCTGCACCACATCTGCATCTTCGTCGATTCCATCGCCGAAGCCCGCGCAGCCTGTGCCGAAGCGGGGGCCGAGATCCTTGTCGAGGGCAAGGTCGGCGCCGATGGCGAGGTGATCTATGTCGACCCCGGTTCCGGACCGGGGCACGTGATCGAGCTGCTGCAGAACATGACCGGCGCCGACGGCATCTTCCAGATGATCAAGGACGCCGGCAAGGACTGGGACGGCAAGGACCCCCTTCGCAAGCTGGGTTGAGCGCGGTTGAGGCGGGGTTGAAACCGACTGAGCGCGACTGAGACGGGGTTGAGGCGGACTGAACCGCCCTTCCGGAGAGGATATTTGATGGTCGAAACCGCAACCCCGCCCGTGCCCGCGCACGTCCCCGCAGACCGCGTGGTGGACTTCGACCTGTTCTTCGCGCCGGGCATGGACGAAGACTATTTCGCCGCGTGGAAGCGCCTGCAGGGCGGCCCCGCGCTGGTGTGGACCACTGCCAACCACGGCCACTGGATCCCCACCTCGGGCGCCCTGGTGCGCGAGCTGTGGGCCGACAATGTCCGCCTTTCCAACAAGGTGCTGGCGGTAACGCCGGGGCTTGGCGAAGCGATGGATTTCATCCCGCTGCAGCAGGACGGCAAGGACCACCACGATACCCGCGCCGCGATCATGCGCGGCCTCGCCTCGCGCTATGTCATGGCGCTGGAGCCCAAGGTGGTCGAGGTCGCGCGCGAACTGATCGCCGGCATCGCGCCAAAGGGGCGGTGCGAGTTCATGGGCGAATTCGCGGAAGTGCTGCCGCTGCACATCTTCCTGACGCTGATCGGCGTGCCGGTGGAAGACCGCGCGCGGCTGCGCCCGCTGGGCGCGCAGCTGACCCGGCCCGACGGGTCGATGACGGTGGAGCAGCTGCGCGACGCCGCCGACGATTACCTTGCCCCCTATATCGCCGAGCGCATGGCCAATCCGGGCGACGACCTGTTCAGCCGCATCCTGTCCGAAAAGGTGGGTGACCGCCCGTGGACCGTGGATGAAGCGAAGCGCATGTGCCGCAACCTGCTGTTCGGCGGGCTGGACACGGTGGTGGCGATGGTCGGCATGTGCGCCCTGCACCTCGCCCGCCATCCGCAGGACCACCAGCTGCTGCGCGAACGGCCCGAGCTGGCCCCGCAGGCGGCGGACGAGCTGATGCGCCGCTATCCCACCGTGGGCGTCAGCCGCAACGCGGTGTGCGACATCGAGGTGGACGGCGTGACCATCCGCGAGGGCGACATCGTCTACCTGCCCAGCGTGCTCCACAACCTCGATCCGCTGTGCTTCGATGATCCGGAAAAGGTCGACTTCGCGCGCGGACTCAACCCGGTGCGCAACACCACGCTGGGCGCGGGCGCGCACCGCTGCGTGGGCGCAGGGCTGGCGCGGATGGAAGTGATCGCCTTCCTGCGCGAATGGACCAACGCGATGCCGCCTGCACGCATCGATCCCGCAGGCAAGGTGACGATGCGCGGCGGCAACGTGGGCGCGTGCACCAACCTGCCGCTTGTGTGGGACTGCTGAACCGCGCAGACCGGCGCGGATGATCGAGCTGCCCACCCACCCGCTGGCGCACTATGCGGGAGACCTGCTGGCCTGGACCTGCGCCAGCGCCGCCGCGTGGTGGCAGCACCGCCGCTGGCCCGCGCAGGCGCAGTCGCTCGCACGCCGCACCGAGCCGGGGTATTTCATGGCACTGGCGCTGGGCGCACTGGCGGGCGCGTGGATCGTCGGCACGCTGGCCTTGGCCCCGCGCGGCTTCGTGCCCTCGCACTCGATCGCCGGGGCGCTGGCCGGGGCGATCACCGGGGTGGAGCTGTGGAAGTGGCGGCATGGCGTGACCGGATCGACCGGCGGGGCCTTCGTGCTGCCGATCTGCACCGGCATCGCGGTGGGGCGGCTGGGATGCCTGTTCTCGGGCCTGCCGGACATGACCTTTGGCACGCCCACCGCGCTGCCCTGGAGCGTGGACCTGGGCGACGGGGTGCCACGCCATCCGGTGCAGCTTTACGAAGGCCTCGCCATGGCCCTCTTCGCAATGGCCTATCTCCGCGCGCGCAACCGCCATGCGCATTGGGCGCAGGCGCACGCTTTCCATGCGATGGTGATCGTCTATGCTGCGCAGCGTTTCGTGTGGGAGTTCCTGAAGCCCTATCCGCCATTGGTGGGGCCGTTCAACCTCTTCCACCTGCTGTGCGGGGGACTGATCGCCTATGGCATTATCTGGTGGCGACGTGACCACGCGCGTGAAAGCGCGGCCTGATCCGTTCGAGCGCAAGGCTGCGCCCTATGTGTTCCATGGGCAGGGCACCGGCCTGTGCGAGACCTGCCTTGAACCCGTGCCCGCCAAGACGATCATCGAGGGCGACAAGGTCTACACGCTGAAGCGCTGCCGCCGCCACGGCGTGATGAAGACGCTGATCGCCGACGATCTCGATTACTGGCGGCAGCAGAAGCTGTGGCTGAAGCCGGGGGACCGCCCGCAGACCGCGCAGACGCGGACCGAGGCGGGCTGCCCCTTTGATTGCGGGCTGTGCCCCGATCACGAACAGCATTCGTGCCTGGCCATCGTGGAAGTAACCAGCGCCTGCAACCTGGCCTGCCCGGTATGCTTTGCCGATGCGGCAGACATCCACGGCGCGCACCGCCCGCTGGCCGAGATCGAGCGGATGCTCGATGCCCTGGTGGAAAGCGAGGGCGAGCCCGACCTGGTCCAGCTTTCGGGCGGAGAGCCGACGCTGCACCCGGACTTCTTCGCGATCCTCGATGCGGTGAAGGCGCGGCCGATCCGGCACGTGATGATCAACACCAACGGGGTGAGGATCGCGCAGGACGCGGATTTCGTGGCGCGGCTGAAGGCCTATGGGCCGGGGCTGGAAGTCTACCTGCAGTTCGATTCGCTGCACGACGATGCGCTGGTGAACCTGCGCGGGGCGCGGCTTTCCCGCATCCGGCAGCAGGCGCTGGAGGCGCTGGAGGCGGCGGGGCTTTCCACCACGCTGGTGGTGGTGGTGAAGCGCGGGGTGAACGATGGCGAAGTGGCGGAGATCGTCCGCCACGCGCTGGAATGGACCTGCGTGCGCGGGGTGACGTTCCAGCCGGTGCAGGACGCGGGCCGCAACGAAGGCTTCGACCCTGCGCTGAACCGCGTGGTGCTGACCGAAATCCGCCGGCAGGTGGCACGATCGGGGGTGTTCGGCGCGCAGGACATGATTCCCCTGCCCTGCAACCCGGAGCAGATCTGCATCGGCTATGGCCTGCGGCAGGGGCGCGAGGTGACGCCGATCACCCGCCTGCTGCCGCGCGAACTGGTGCTGCAGGGGCCCAACACGATAAGCTATGAAGCGCACCCGGTGCTGCGCGAAAAGATCCTCGACCTGCTTTCGCTCGCCACCGCACAGGCCAATACCGAGGACAAGCTGGCCGCGCTGCTGTGCTGCCTGCCGCAGGCGATGGTCCCGCAGGAATTGAGCTATGCCAACAGCTTCCGCGTGGTGATCCTGCAGTTCCTTGATCGCTACAACTTCGATCTGGGCACGGTGAAGCGCAGCTGCGTGCATTTCGTGACGCCCGAAGGGATGATCTATCCCTTCGACACCTACAACACCTTCTACCGCGCGGGAGCCGAGGGCGCGGGCGTGGTGGCGAGGCATCGCGCACTTGCGGCCGAGGAGGCGGGGGCATGAAGAAGCTGATGGGGGGCATCCTGCTGGCGGCGGGCCTGCTGATCGCAGGGCTGAGCGGACTGTGTTCGCTGGTGCTCCTTGTGTCGACCCTGTTCAGCGTGGAAGACCCGGCGGGGATATTCTGGATGGCCGGAATGGTCGCCGTGGTCGGCGGCATTCCCTTCGCCATCGGCTTCGGCCTGTTCAAGTTCGGGCAGAGCCTGATCCGCAGCGCCAAGGTCGAAGTGGACATTGACTCGCTGCGCTAGTGACCCGAATCTGAAGTCCGCCTCATTTTGATGATAGGTCGGAGCGGACTTCAGATTCAAAAGGGTCACTAGCAACTATTGGATTCCAGTGGGGTTTATGGATTTGAAATTCGCTCCCGCGCTAGCTGCAAAAGAAGGCGAATTTCAAATCCACCCCACTAGGGTGCCGCACGGGTGCAGGCAATGACCGTGCCTTCTCCCAACCCGCTCTATGCCGCGATGCCGGCAACGATCTTCGAACACATGTCGGCACTGTGCCGCGCCACCGGGGCGATCAACCTGGGGCAGGGTTTTCCCGACGATCCCCCGCACCCGGCGCTCACCACCGCCGTGGCGCGGGCGATGACGGAGCGCTCGCAGCAGTATCCCCCCTCCCCCGGCGTGCCTGAACTGCGCGATGCCGTGGCCGCGTTCTATGGCCGTACGCAGGGGCTGGCGCTGACGCGGGACCACGTGATCATCACCTCGGGCGCGACCGAGGCGATCGCGGCGGCGATCCTCGCGCTGACCAGTCCGGGTGATGAGGTGCTGCTGTTCCAGCCGGCCTATGACGCCTATGCCCCGCTGGTGCGGCGCGCGGGCGCGGTGCCGGTGTTTGTTGACCTGCACCCGCCGCATTGGCGCTATGACCGCGCCGCCGTCGAGGCCGCGATCAGCCCCCGCACCCGCGCGATGATCGTCAACGATCCGCTCAATCCCGCCGGCACCGTCGCCTCTGCGCAGGAATTGGCGATGCTGGCCGATGTCTGCACCACGCACGGCCTTTTCGCCATCTGCGACGAGGTGTGGGAAACGGTGCGCTTCGATGGGCGGCGCCACGCCTCGTTGCTCGCCCAGCCGGGCATGGATGCGCGCACGGTGAAGATCGGGTCGGCGGGCAAGATCTTCGGCGCCACGGGGTGGAAGATCGGCTGGATGGTCGCCGCGCCCCAACTCGCACAAGTGACCACGCGCGCGCACCAGTTCCTGACCTTCACCACGCCGCCGATGCTGCAATGGGCAGTGGCGGAGGCGCTGGCCGACGATGCCGTCACCGGCGAACTCCATGCCCGCTGGGCACAATCGCGCGGCGTGCTGAACGAAGGACTGGTCCAAGCAGGCTTTGCCGTGCTGCCCGGCGTGGCGACTTGGTTCACTTGCGTGGACCTCAACGCATCGGGCATCGCACTGGACGATCGCACCTTCAGCGACCGCATGGTGGCCGAAGCGGGTGTCGCCTCGATCCCCGTCTCCGCGCTCTGGGAAGGACCGGGCCCGCGCCACGTGGTCCGCCTGTGCCACTGCAAACCGCCTGCGCTGCTGGAGCGGGCCTTGGCGGCGATGGCGGATTGGAAAGTGAGGCTGCGCTAGATTTGGTTCGCGCAGAGAGCGCAGAGGACGCAGAGAGAAGAGATTAGGAGTTTCGCGCGAAGACGCGAAGGGCATGGCGCTTGCGGCGAAGCCGCTCTTATATTTGTATGTCGGCTATAATCACGGCCTGCGGCGCAGCACGGAAATCTTTGCGTCTTCGCGTCTTCGCGCGAACCAATCTTCCTTCTTCTCCACGCTCTCCGCGCTCTCTGCGCGAAACCCGATCAACAATCCGACGTCAGCCCAGCCCGTCGAGCCATTCGCTGATCATCGCCCGCCCCGCCGCGACCGCGCGGGGGCCGTGGGCCTCGTGCGCGGCGCGCAGGGTGTCTGGGGTGTGGCCCACTGCCGCGACATCGCCGGGCGATTGTTCGATCCACGCGTCGAAGCGCGGGTCTTCGCCCATTTCGGCGTGGAACTGCAGCGCGAGCAGGTTGCGCCCGCGGCGGAAGGCCTGGTGTTCGTAAAGGTCGCTGGAAGCGAGCAGTTCCACACCTTCGGGCCGGGTGAAGGTGTCGCCGTGCCAGTGCAGCACCGGCACGCCTTCCACGTGGCGCAGCGGTCCTTCGGTGTCGTGCACCGTCACCGGGTGGAAGCCCACTTCCTTGGCCGGGCCGGGATAGACCTCCGCGCCCAGCGCCGCCGCCACCATCTGCGCCCCGAAGCACACGCCCAGTGTCGGGCGGTCCGCCTCAAGCCGCCGTGCCAGCCGCCGCATCTGGCAGCGGATCCACGGGTGGTCCTCGTGCTCGTAGATTCCCATCGGCCCGCCCATCATGATCAGCAGGTCATGCCGGCACAGATCGAGCGAGGCGAATTCGGGGTCGGTCACGTCGATTCGGTCAACGTGATAGCCCGCGTCCTCGATCGGCTGGCGGTATCCGGCGACACCCTCGTGGGGAACGTGGCGGATGATCAGGGCAGTCTTCATCGGTCGCAATCGTGGCCTGGCCAGCCCTGGATGATCAAGGCCGGACGGTCAAAAGGGCGTGGATCAGGCGAGGTCGCGGTTGTCTTCGGCGGCGTGGCGCGCTTCCAGCGCGGCGGCATCGCCCACGTCCTCGTCGGCAAAGGGATCGATTTCGCTCCACAGCCAGTCAAGAGGCGCATCGGCGTGGGCGTGGTTCAGCGCCTGCGGTGCGATGCGATGATCCGGGCGGGCGGCAGGGCGCAGGTTGCGCGGGGCCTCTGCGGTGGCGACCACTGCGGCCACGGCGACCGGAAGGGTCAGCAGGCCGGCATAGCGGGTCAGGGTATCGGTCTTCATCGCATGTCTCCTTCACGGGACACGAACTGGCGCAGACGCCTCATCCGTGCGCTTTAGCGGTTGGTGACGCGGAGCAAGCTGCAAGCCCTCAAATGCCGCGGCGCAACGGGTGATTCCCGCCATGCCCCGTATGTCTACCAATTCACTTGATAAAACGGAAGAGGAGAAAAATTGATCCCCTTGCAAGCATCGCTTCACCGTCATGAACGCACGAAAAGGCCCGTCGGGTGCAGCAATGCACCCGACGGGCCCGCTTTCCTCCCCAGGAAAGTCCGGTTGGGTCAGCGCCCCATGGCGCTGCCGAGACGGTGATAAAGGTGCGAGAACTTCACCGACTCCGGCTGGTCCTCGATGGCCTTCAGATAGTGGAGCACGGCTTCGCGGATCAGCTTGAAGTCCTCGGTCGAGAGGACCGCACGGGCACGGGCAGGTTCCATTGTCAGTCTCCTTGGATCTTCGTGGCGGGATGCCGCGAAACTGCTTGGGTCAAAGTGGGGACCGGCGGCGATCTGCCGGCCCCCGGGGAAATCAGGCGGCGAACTGGTTCATCGTGTTGTGCGCGCCACCGGCCTTGAGCGCGGCTTCACCGGCGAAGTATTCCTTGTGGTCGTCGCCAATGTCGGAACCGGCCATGTTCTGGTGCTTCACGCAGGCGATGCCCTGGCGGATTTCCTCGCGCTGCACCTGCTTGACGTAGCCGAGCATGCCTTCTTCGCCGAAGTAGCGCTTGGCGAGGTTGTCGGTGCTGAGCGCGGCGGTGTGATAGGTCGGCAGCGTGATCAGGTGGTGGAAGATGCCGGCCTGCGCCGCCGCATCGCGCTGGAAGGTGCGGATGCGCTCGTCGGCTTCGATGCCCAGCTCGGTGCCGTCGTAGTCCACGCTCATCAGCTTGGCGCGGTCATAGGCGGACACGTCCTTGCCGGCTTCGACCATCGCGTCATAGACCTGCTGGCGGAAGTTCAGCGTCCAGTTGAAGCTGGGGCTGTTGTTGTAGACCAGCTTGGCGTTGGGGATCACTTCGCGGATGCGGCTGACCATGCCACCGATCTGGCCGATGTGCGGCTTTTCGGTTTCGATCCACAGCAGGTCCGCGCCGTTCTGCAGCGAAGTGATGCAATCGAGCACGCAGCGGTCCTCGCCGGTTCCCGGGCGGAACTGGAAGAGATTGCTCGGCAGGCGCTTGGGGCGCATCAGCTTGCCGTCACGGCTGATCAGCACGTCGCCGTGGCCGAGGCTGGCGGCGTCCACTTCCTCGCAATCGAGGAAGCTGTTGTACTGGTCGCCGATGTCGCCCGCTTCGCGGACATAGGCGATCTGCTTGGTCAGGCCCGCGCCCAGCGAGTCCGTGCGGGCGACGATCACGCCGTCATCCACGCCCAGCTCCATGAAGGCATAGCGAACCGCGCGGATCTTCGCGAGGAAGTCGTCGTGCGGCACAGTGACCTTGCCATCCTGGTGGCCGCACTGCTTTTCGTCCGATACCTGGTTTTCGATCTGGATGCAGCAGGCGCCCGCCTCGATGAACTTCTTGGCCAGCAGGTAGGTCGCCTCGGCATTGCCGAAGCCGGCGTCGATATCCGCGATGATCGGCACGACGTGGGTCTGGAATTCGTCGATCTTGTGGAGCAGACGGTGGGTGTTGACTGCGTCACCCGCCTTCTTGGCGGCATCCAGATCGCGGAATAGGCCGCCCAGCTCGCGGGCGTCAGCCTGGCGCAGGAAGGTGTAGAGCTCTTCGATCAGCGCGGGAACGCTGGTCTTTTCGTGCATCGACTGATCGGGCAGCGGGCCGAATTCGCTGCGCAGCGCGGCGACCATCCAGCCGGACAGGTAGAGGTAACGCCCCTTGGTGCTGCCGAAGTGCTTCTTGATGGAGATCATCTTCTGCTGGCCGATGAAGCCGTGCCAGCAGCCGAGCGACTGCGTGTAGTTCGCCGGGTCCGCATCATAGGCGGCCATGTCGGCTCGCATGATCGCGGCGGTGTACTTCGCAATGTCCAGCCCGGTGCGGAAACGGTTCTGCAGGCGCATGCGCGCCACGCTCTCGGCCTCGATGCCGTCCCAGGTCTGGCTGTTCGGGGAAATGGCCTGGCGGGCCTCGGCAATCTTGCTCTGGTAGGTCATTACTCGGTTTCCCTCACGCAGGTGTTCGGTGTGCGTGGCATCCCGGTAACGCAGCGCATCGAGAGTCGGACACCCCTCGCGAAGTCTTGTTGTCAAACTTTACAGGATTTGCTTGTAAAGTTGTGTTGACTGCACAGGATCCTTGTCATGGCCCGCGAACCCGTCTCCCGCCCGCTCTATCTCGGCCCGCGGCTGAAGCGCCTGCGCCGCGAACTGGGGCTGACGCAGCAGGCCATGGCCGAGGAGCTCGCCATATCGCCCAGCTACATCGCACTGCTTGAACGCAACCAGCGCCCGTTGACGGCGGACCTGCTGCTGCGCCTCGCCCGCACCTACCGGCTCGACATGGCCGACCTCGCGGCGGAGGAGCGCGACGACTATGCCCGGCGCCTGAGCGAAGTGCTGCGCGATCCGATCTTTGCCGAGATCGACCTGCCCGCGCTGGAAGTGGCCGATGTCGCCACCAGCTATCCGGGGATTACCGAGGCGATGCTGCGGCTCCATACCGCCTATATGCGCGAACAGCAGGCGCTGGCCGGGCTGCGCGCGGGCGCCGGGACAGACGCTGCGAGCGACCCGGTGGGCGAGGCCCGGCGCTTCGTCGCCGCCCGGCGCAACTACTTCCCGACGCTGGACAGCAAGGCCGAGGCGCTGTCGGAGGAGATCGACAAGGCCGGCGGCAGCGCGGAATGGCTGCGCAGGCAGGGCGTGCGCCTGCGCCTGCTGCCCGCCGACGTGATGATGGGCGCGCTGCGCCGCTATGACCGCCACGCCGAGCAATTGCTGCTGGAAGAGACGCTGCCCCTGCAGGCCCGCACCTGGCAGATCGCGCTGCACATTGCCTACACCGCGCTGCGGCCCGATATCGCCGCGCTGGTGCGCGGGGAAAGCTTCGCCAGCGAAACCGCCGCGCAATTGGTCCGCCGCGCGCTCGCCGCCTATGCCGCCGCCGCGCTGATCATGCCCTACGACCGCTTCGCCCGCGCGGTGGAGGCCCATGCCTATGACATGGACGCGCTCGCCGGCCGCTTCGGCGCCAGCTTCGAACAGGTCGCCCACCGGCTCACCACGCTCAACCGCCCCGGTCAGGAACGCGTGCCGTTCTTCTTCATCCGTGTCGATGCCGCGGGCAACGTCTCCAAGCGGCTCGACGGCGCGGGCTTCCCCTTCGCCGCGCATGGCGGAGGCTGTCCGCTATGGACCCTGCACGACGTGTTCCGCCGCCCCGGCGAAGTGCTCACGCAGTGGCTGGAACTGCCCGACGGCCAGCGCTTCTTCTCCATCGCGCGCAGCGTCACTTCGGGCGGCGGCAGCTGGGGTCGCCCTGCCGCCGTCCGCGCCATAGCCCTCGCCTGCGCCGCCGAACACGCCCCCCGCCTCGTCTACGCGCAGGGCCCGCAGCCCGAGCCCACCCCCATCGGCGTCACCTGCCGCCTGTGCAACCGCGCGGCCTGCACCGCCCGGGCCGAGCCGCCGCTGGGGCGGGAGATCCTGCCGGACGATTACCGGCGCACTGCCGAGCCGTTCACGTTCGCGGAGAGCTAAGCCACCTATCCTCCCCATTTTTCCGAAGGACAGATGGGGAGGGGGACCGCCCACCAAGTGGGTGGTGGAGGGGTATAGGCCCCTCTGTCAGCCTGACGGCTGCCACCTCCCCATTTGTGCTGCGCAAAAATGGGGAGGAACGTGGACTCTACCACAACCACATCCGAAGCACACCAGCCACAACGCCCAGCGTCACCACGCTCGCCGCCCAGATCCCCGCCATCCACGCCAGCCGCCGCCAGAGCGGCGCGCCCTGCGCGCCATCCGGATCGAGCCGGGGATCAATGATAGCCATGGTCACCCACCTTGCCGCGAAACACCCAGTAGGCCCAGCCGGTGTAGGCGAGGATCAGCGGCATAACCAGGGCCACGCCCACCAGCATGAACACCTGTGACCGTTCCGGCGCGGCGGCCTGCCAGATGGTGATCGATTGCGGCACCACATAGGGCCACATCGAAACGCCCAGCCCCACCGCGCCCAGCCCGAACAGCGCCAGCGCATAGAGGAACGGCGGCCATTCCTCGCGCCGGCCCAGCGCGCGCCACAGCAGCACCGCGATCGCCACCGTCGCCACCGGCACCGGGGCCAGCGCCACCAGCATCGGCATCTGGAACCACCGCGCAAAGTATTGCCCGGCAAGGAAGGGCGTGGCGAGGCTGACCGCCGCCATCGCGCCGAGCGTTGCCAGCGCGGCGATGCGGGCATGGCGGATCGTGCGGTCCAATGCGCTGCCTTCCACCTTGATGGCCAGCCAGCACGCGCCGAGCAGGGCATAGCCGCAGACCACGCCCACCCCGGTCAGCAGCGAATAGGGTGACAGCCAATCGAGCCAGCCCCCGGCATAGGCGCGCCCTTCCACGCGGATGCCCTGCAGCAGCGCGCCCAGGATGATCCCCTGCGCCAGCGCCGCCACCAGCGATCCCGCAAAGAACGCCATGTCCCACAAGGCGCGGTGGCGCGGATCGCGCCAGCGGAATTCGAACGCCACGCCGCGGAACACCAGCCCCAGCAGCATCGCGATCACCAGCGGATAGGTGGCGGGCAGCACCACCGCATAGGCCAGCGGGAAGGCGGCGAACAGCCCGCCCCCGCCCAGCACCAGCCAGGTCTCGTTGCCGTCCCACACCGGGGCAATGGCGTTCATCGCCTGGTCGCGCTCCTCCCCCGGCCGGAACGCCGGAAACAGGATGCCGATGCCAAGGTCGAAGCCGTCCATCACCACGTACATCAGCACCGCAAAGGCGATGATGAAGGCCCACACGGTGGCGAGATCGAGGTTCACGCTCATGCCGCGGCTCCTTCCACATGCTGCGGCGCCGGGGTGATCCCGGCAGTGCGGATCGGCGCCCTTTCCGGCCCGGACTCATGGGGATGCGGTGGCGATGCCATCAGCTTCAGCAGATACCAGATGCCCACGCCGAACACCGCGGAATAGACCAGCACGAACGCCACCAGCGATGTCGCCACCGCCGGCGCGGCGATCGGGCTGCGGCTTTCCGCCGTGGTGAGCAGGCCATAGACCGTATAAGGCTGGCGCCCCACCTCGGTCGTCACCCAGCCGGCGATCACCGCGATGAAGCCCGATGGCCCCATCGCCACGGCCAGCCGGTGCAGCCACGGCGCATCGTAGAGCCTGCCGCGCCACCGCGCCCACAGGCTCCACAGCCCCAGCCCCGCCATCAGGAAGCCGAGCCCGACCATGATGCGGAACGACCAGAACAGCACCGCCACCGGCGGGCGCTTGTCCGGCGCCACCCTGTCCAGCCCGGCCAGCGGCGCATCGGGATCGTGCTTCAGGATCAGGCTTGAGGCCTTGGGAATGGCGATGGCGTAGTCCAGCTTCTGCGCCTTGTCGTCCGGCACGCCGAACAGGTAGAGCGGCGCGCCATCGGCGTGCGACTGGTAATGCCCCTCCATCGCCATGACCTTGGCCGGCTGGTGCTCCAGCGTGTTCAGCCCGTGCGCATCGCCCGCCACGATCTGGATCGGCGCGACCACCGCCGCCATCCACATCGCCATCGAGAACATCTTGCGGGCATGGGCATTGGTCGATCCGCGCAGCAGGTGCCACGCCGCCACCGCGCCCACCGCCAGCGCCGTCGTCAGGTACGCCGCGATCACCGTGTGGACCAGCCGATAGGGAAAGCTGGGATTGAAGATGATCGCCAGCCAGCTCGGCCCCGGCAGCAGGCGGCCATCGGGCGCGATCTCGTACCCGGTCGGCGTCTGCATCCACGAATTGACCGACAGGATCCAGAACGCGGAAATGAACGTGCCCACCGCCACCATCAGCGTCGCGGCGAAGTGCAGCCCCTTGCCAACGCGCCCCATGCCGAACAGCATCACGCCGAGGAACCCGGCTTCGAGGAAGAAGGCGGTCAGCACTTCATAGGCCATCAGCGGCCCGATCACGCCGCCCGCCTTGTCGGAGAACACCGACCAGTTGGTGCCGAACTGGTACGACATGACCAGACCCGAAACGACGCCCATCGCGAAGGCGACCGAGAAGATCTTCAGCCAGTACCGGAACAGGTCGAGGTAGAGCGCCTTGCCCGTCTTCAGCCACAGCGCCTCAAGCACCGCCAGATAGCTGGCGAGGCCGATGGAAAAGGCCGGAAAGATGAAATGAAAGCTCACCGTGAAGGCAAACTGGAGTCGCGCCAGCAAAAGCGCGGCCGAATGCGGATCAATGCCGTTCGCCACGTTTGGTACTCCCCTGCGCATCGCCGTTTTTCAGCGACTTGGGTGGCGCGCTACGCCTGTATTAGAAACCGGTAAAGTGACTTTTTCGCGCCGCAGTTGCAGAACATGCACGGGGCGGGGCGGGGTGAAAGGCGATATGCAGGAAGATCGTGCACTTGCCGTTGAAAAACCCATCTCGATAGGTTATTTGATTCCATGGTCACCGGCACCGCGCTCATGGCATGCGCTTCATCATCTTCGTCGATGACCATGCGCCAGCCCATGTCCACGTGTTTGGCGACGGGCATGCGAAGATCAATCTGCGCGGAGCCGACGGCAAGACGGAGGTCGTGACCATAGAGGGCATGAAGCGAGGCGATGTGCGGCGCGCCATGCAGGTAATTGTGGATGAGCAGCAGGCGCTTCTGGCGCGTTGGAGAGAAATTCATGGCTGAGGCTGTCACAATCGAGCCGAGCGAAGCGCAACTGGCTGCCGCCGAGGAGCGCGGCCGGATCGCGGCGCAGATCGAACCGAGAGCGGCCAGCGCGCGCTATGATCGTCGCCGGGGCCGGATGGTGGTGGCGCTTACCAACGGCTGCACGTTCACGTTCCCGCCACACCTGGCGCAAGGACTCGAGAATGCGAGCGATGACGAGCTTGCCGCCTTCGAGGTGCTTGGCAATGGTTATGGCCTGCATTGGGAGGCGCTCGACGTCGATCTTTCGATCCCCGGCCTGCTTGCCGGCCTTTTCGGCACAAGCGCCTACATGGCGCGGCGCGCAGGACAGGCACGCTCGGCCGCAAAGGCCGCCGCAGCACGGGCCAATGGCGCAAAGGGGGGCAGACCCCGCAAGTCTGGCTAGGTTGGCGACGGGCACCCGCCCTTGCGCCCCCTTCCCCCCATCGCTATCGGCCCCGTTCCAGTTTCCTTGTTGAAAGCGCCGCCGTGGCCACCATCATTCCGCTTGCCGATGTCGATCCGGCGCTTGTCGAAGACCTGCTCGATACCGCGTTCGAGCCCGAACGGCGGCAGCGCACGGCGTACAAGGTGCGCGAAGGGATGGACTGGCTGCCCGCGCTGTCGTTTGCCGCGGTGGACGAGAACGAGATGTTGGCCGGCTCCATCCAGTGCTGGCCGGTGGCGCTCACCGACGCGCAGGGCCGTGCGCATCCGATGATCATGGTCGGCCCGGTGGCGGTGATGCCGGATGACCAGGGCAAGGGCTATGGCAAGGCGCTGATGACCGCGGCGCTCACCGCCATCGATCCGCGCGCGCCGCTGCCGCAGGTGATGATCGGCGATCCGGAATACTACGAACGCTTCTTCGGCTTTTCCAACGCGCACACCGCCGGGTGGAAGCTGCCCGGCCCGTTCGAGCAGCGTCGGCTGCTCTGCCGCACCGCCAATCCGGCCGTCCTGCCCCAAGAGGGCATGCTGGGGCCTTGGCGGCGCTGAACCGATCTGGCAGGGCAGTCGCCGTGCCATACGTCCCGCCTCCTGAACTTGCCGCGCTGTCGCTGGCCGAACTGGCTGCCGAAGCGGCGGCGCGCCGCCTGCCGCCGCTGGACCAGTGGACGCCCGAACGGACCGGCGATTCCGAGATGCGCATCGCCGCCGATGGCACGTGGTTCCACCAGGGCGGGCGGATCACCCGACCGGCCATGGTCCGCGCCTTTTCAGGCCTGCTGACGCGCGATGGAGCGGGGCAGCACTGGCTGGTCACTCCGTTCGAGCGGCTGGCCATTGCGGTGGACGATGCCGCCTTCATCGCCACCGACATGGAAGTCAGGCAGGATGAACAGGGGCGGCCGGTGATCGCCTTCCGGCTCAACACCGACGAGATCGTGCTGCTCGGCCCCGACAACCCCCTGCGCGTGGCGGGCAGCGCGGACCTGCCGGCGTTCTACCTCGCCGTGCGCCATGGCGTGGAGGCGCGGCTCAACCGCAGCACCTATGGCCAGCTGATCGACCATGCGCTCACCGTCTCACCGGTGGAGGCGCTGGCGGTGGAGAGCATGGGGCGGCGCTTTGCGCTGGCGCCTGCGGCATGAGCCTGATCGAGCGGCTGACCACGCTGTTTCACCAGGGCCACGCGGAGCCGCGCGAGCCGCTCTACGAGGACTGGCGCTTCACCCCCGGCAAGCCGCTGCGCCCGGCGGCGGTGCTGATCGCGGTGACCGACCGGCCCGACCATCCCGATGGCCCCGGCGTCCTGCTGATCCACCGTCCGTCCAACATGCGGTCGCACCCCGGGCAGGCGGCCTTCCCCGGCGGCAAGATCGACGCGGGCGAGACGCCGGTGGAGGCGGCGCTGCGCGAGGCGAACGAGGAACTGGGCATCCCCCCAGAGCTGGTCCACGTGGTGGGGGAGAGCGACCGATATCGCACCGGATCGGGCTATGACATCACCCCCGTGCTCGCCACCGTGCCTGCCGACCTGCCGCTGATGCCCAACCCGCTGGAGGTGGCGGCATGGTTCGAACCGCCGCTGGCCTTCCTCCTCGATCCCGCCAACCACACCCGCGTGCCGGCGAGCGTCAACGGGCACCACGGCCACTACATCGAGATCCTGTGGGAAGGGCATCGGGTGTGGGGGGTGACGGCCGGGATCATCAGCAACCTTGCCCATAGAATGCCTTGGAATGCGTAACCTGCTGCCCCCAGCCCCATGGACCCGCCGCGCCAGCATTTCCGCGCTGGTTCAAGCACTTGATCCTGCCGAAGAGGGCAATTGCCGCTTCGTGGGCGGGGCGGTGCGCGATACCCTGCTGGGATTGCCGGTGAAGGACATCGACATGGCCACCCGGCTTCTGCCGGAAGAGACGATGGCGCGGCTGCAGGCGGCGGGAATAAAGGCCGTGCCGACCGGCCTTGCCCACGGCACCGTCACGGCAGTGCTGGCCGACGGGCCCGTGGAAATCACCACGCTGCGCAAGGATGTGGAGACCGACGGCCGCCACGCGGTGGTCGAGTTCGCGCAGGATTGGCAGGACGACGCCGCGCGGCGCGACTTCACCATAAACGCGCTCTATGCCGATCCGCGCACGCTGCAGGTGCATGACTGGTTCGGCGGGCTGGACGATCTGAAGGCGCGGCGCGTGCGCTTCATCGGCGATGCCGAACAGCGCATCCGCGAGGATTACCTGCGCATCCTGCGCTATTTCCGGTTCCAGGCGCGGTTCGGATCGATCCCGGCGGATGCCGAAGCCGAGGCGGCGGTATCCGCGCTGGCGGCGGGGCTGAAAGGCCTTTCGCGCGAGCGGATCGCGGGCGAACTGCTGAACCTGCTGGGCCTGCCCGACCCCGCGCCGACAATTGCGCGGATGGCCGAACTGGGCGTTCTGGCGCAGGTGTTGCCAGAAGCGGACCCTGCGCCCCTGGCGGCGCTGGTGGCGGCCGAGGTGCGCGAGGGCGTGGCGGGCGATGCGGTGCGGCGCATGGCGGCGATCCTGCCGGCTGACCCTGCGACGGCAGAGCAGGTGGCGGCCCGGCTGCGCCTGTCCACCGCGCAGCGCAAGCGCATGGCGAGCGCGGCGGGGCGCAGCGCAGATGCCAGCACCGACCCGCGCGCCATGGTCTATCGCATCGGGCGCGAGGAGGCGCTGGACCGCCTGCTGCTGACCAATCGGGCCACGGCGGCGCTGCAGGGATGGGAACCGCCGCGCTTTCCGCTGAAAGGCGGCGACGTGGTGGCGCGCGGCGTTTCCGCCGGGCCTGACGTGGCGCGCACGCTGCGCAGGGTGGAAGATGGCTGGATCGCGGCCGGTTTCGACGATGCGGCGATTCCCGCGCTGCTGGATCAGGCGCTTGCCCAGTTGACGGCCTAGACCCTCAGTTCGCGCCATTCGCCCGGCGCAAGGCCGTCCAGCGTCCAGTCACCGATGCGCCAGCGGACGAGGCGCAGGGTGGGGTGGCCGACGGCGGCAGTCATGCGGCGGACCTGGCGATTGCGGCCTTCGCGGATGGCGAGTTCGATCCAGCAATCGGGCACGGTCTTGCGAAAGCGCACCGGCGGATCGCGCGGCCACAGCCCGGCGGGTTCGGCAATGCGGCGCGCATCGGCCGGCAGGGTCATCCCGTCGTTCAGGCGCACGCCCTCGCGCAGCGCGGCGAGTGCGGCTTCGTCGGGCTCGCCTTCAACCTGCACGCAATACGTCTTCGCCAGCTTGAAGCGCGGATCGGCGATGCGCGCCTGCAGGCGGCCATCATCGGTAAGCAGGAGCAGGCCTTCGCTGTCGCGATCCAGCCGCCCGGCGGGATAGACGCCGGGGATGGCGATATGATCCGACAGCGTGGCCCGCGCTTCTGCGCCAGCCGTATCGGTGAACTGGCTGAGGACGCCATAAGGCTTGTTGAACAGGATCAGGCGGGCCATGCATCCGCCCTAATGGCAAACCGCGCGCGCACCAAAGTGTTCTTCGACGGCGGCTGCCGTCCCAACCCCGGCCCGATCGAGACGGCGGTGATGCTGCGCGGGCAGGCGCATATCCGCCGCGACCATGGCAGGGGCACGCATCAGGATGCCGAATGGCTGGCGCTGATCGAGGCGCTGCGGTGGGCGCAGGCGGAAGGGCTGGCCGACTTCGTACTGATCGGCGATGCGCTGGCAGTGGTGCGGGTGGCGAGCGGACTGGCGCGGCCCGCAGCCGAGGTGGCGCATCATCTGGCGGCGTTCCGCGCGCTGGCGGGCGAGCACGTGCCACCGGTAAGGCATGTGCGGCGGGCGCAGAACCTGGCGGGGATTGCACTGAACCGGCTGCATCCGCGGTAGGGGTGCGAAGTCCCCGCTCCCCCCTGAAGGGTAGAGAGCTATATCACCCGCGCCATTCGCGCCGCTCCTCCGCGGCGCGGAGGACTTCGTAGGAGACTTGCAGCTTGCGGAATTCCTTGGCGGCTTCCTCGTCTCCGGGGCGGACATCGGGGTGGACCAGCTTGGCCTTGGTGCGCCAGGCCTTCTTCACCGCTTCGTAATCCGCATCCGGATCGAGGCCCAAGGCTTCAAGGGCGCGCAGTTCGTCACGGCTGCGGGTGCCATCGCCCGATCCGCCCCATTCTGCCCAGGACGACTGGCGGAAGCCCGAGGCTTCGCCGCGTTCTGCCTGTTCGCGGCGTTCGGCCTCTTCCTTGTCCAGCCCTTCGAAGTAGTTCCACCCGGCGTTGTATTCGGCGGCGTGGCGTTCGCAGAAATACCAGCGATCGGGGCTGTTGGGGGATTTGGGCGCGGGGCAATCGCCGCGTTCATCGCACCCGGCGCGGTCGCACAGCCGCACGGGCGCGGCTTCGCGCCCGGCGCCATAGCCGCGCCAGCGGGGAAAGCCCCAATCGGTGGATCGACCTTGCCGTGCCATGCCTTCGTCAAAGACAAAGCGCACCGCAAAGGTCAAGCAAAAGGGGCCGAAGCGCGTATGCGCCCGGCCCCTTTGTTGGTTCGACGCCGGCGTGCGGGCGCGATTACTGGACCGTGATGGTCACCGCGCGGCGGTTCTTGGCATAGCTGGCTTCGTCGGAACCCAGCGCGATCGGGCGTTCCTTGCCATAGCTGACGGTGGTGATGCGCGCGGCGTCGATGCCGAGGCTGACGAGGTAGTTCTTCGCCGCATTGGCGCGGCGTTCGCCCAGCGCGATGTTGTAATCACGGGTGCCGCGTTCGTCGCAGTGGCCTTCGATGGTGACCATCTTGCCGGGATAGCGGGCGAGCCACTGCGCCTGGCTCTTCAGCACGCCCTGGTCCTCGGTATCGATGTTGTAGCGATCGGTATCGAAGTGGACCGTGTCGGACAAAACCGAAGCGAGGAAATCGGCCTGGCTGCCCGGAGCCGGGCCGGTCATCTGCGGGCCGGTGGGCGCGGTGGTGGTCGTGGTGGTGGCGGTGGGCTGCGGCGGCAGCTCCTTGGGCTTCGAAGCGCAGGCGGACAGGGCAAGCGCGGAAACGAGTACGGTCGCTGTCAGGACATGGCGCGGCATACGAGAGTCTCCTTAAGCAGGTGCGACGAATTGTGCATTGCACAAGATGAATTGGCAAACGGAATCGTCCGCCCTTGAAAGCTACGGCAGGACGGGGCCCCATGCGGGGTCAGACCCGTCAACCGGTGTGTTCAGCTTGCGTTCGTTGCGCCCGGTCAGGTCCACCTGCCAGATGCCGGTCTTGCCGCTGTTCCGTTCGGTACGGAAGAACTGCACGATGCGGCCATTGGGTGACCAGGTGGGCGCTTCATCCTGCCAACTGTCTGTCAGGAAACGCATGTTCCCGCCCGATGGGTCCATCACCGCGATGCGGAAGTTGCCGCCCAGGTGGGTGAAGGCGATCTGGTCTCCGCGCGGGCTCCATTCGGGCGTGGCGGCGCGTCCGCCGAAGAAGCTGATGCGCTTCTGGTTCGATCCATCGGCGTTCATCACATAGACCTGCTGGCTGCCCGAACGATCGCTTTCAAACACGATCTTGCTGCCATCGGGCGAATAGGAGCCGCCGACGTTGATCCCCGGGGTGTTGGTCAGACGCATCGATTCGCCACCTGTGGCGGGCACGCGATAGATGTCGGTATTCCCGGCAATGGCCATGGAATAAAGGATGTAGCGGCCATCGGGCGACCAGCGCGGGGCAAAGGTGGGGCCCTTGCCCTCGGTCACCAGGTTCTGCCGCCCGGTGCCGATATCGTAGACATAGATCCGCGGGCGGCCATCGAGATAGCTGAGGTAGACGATCTTGCTGTAATCGGGCGAATAGCGCGGGGTGAGCGCGGTGGCCTGGCCATTGGTGATGAAGCGGTGGTTGGCGCCATCCGAATCCATGATCGCCAGCTGCTTGCGCCGGTGGTCCTTGGGGCCGGTTTCGGCGATATAGGCGATCTTGCTGTCAAAGAACGGGCTTTCGCCCGAAAGGCGGGAATAGACCATGTCGGCGCATTTGTGCGCGGCGCGGCGCCATTCCTCGGGCTTCACCACATAGCCCTGGCGGACAAGCTCGCTGCCGAGCTGCACGTCGTAAAGATAGCAGCCCACGGTGAGGCGGCCATCGGGCGCGCCCTTCACGAAGCCCTGCACCAGCATTTCCGCCGAGCGCGCGCGCCAGCCCTGAAACGCGGGGGCGACGACTTCGGCATAGGCGATACCCGGCAGCGCATCGGGGCCGACCGGCTTGAACAGGCCGTTGTTCTTCAGGTCGTTGTAGACCACGCGGGCAACATTGCGGCCCAGCGCCTCGGTATTGCCGCCTTCGGCTGCGGTGGGAACCGGCTGGTCCGTGGGAAAAGCGGGGATGGCGATGCCAAGATCCTGCCATTCGCTTTCATCGGTGACCGAGCCGGTGAGACCGCCCTCATCGGCCTGCGCCGTGGGGACGGCCTGCGGGGTTTTCGAGGCGGGCAGGGCCTGCATCTGCGCCAACGCGGCGGAAGGAAGCAGGGCGACACCCAGAAGAAGCACGAGCTTTCGGATCATCATTGCGACAACTTCCTGTCAAAGCGGAATTCTTTGATGCGTTTCCACGCATTGTAATATTGCGCCGGGAGATTGAACGGGGCAGCCAGTTGCACCGCGCGGATCGCCAGTTCGGCATGGCGCTGCGCCTGCGCGCGGTTGGCATCGGTGATGCCGCTCTGCGACACCACGCGCGGGCGGCCGACGAGCGAGCCATCGGGGTTCATGTCCCACGCCAGCACGGTGACCAGCTTGTCGCTGTCCACCCCCTGCGGCGCGGTCCAGTTCGGCTTGATCTCGCGCGAGATGGCCGAGACCAGCGAGGCGACCGGGACCGGCCCCACCGCCTCGGCCGGCGGGTTGCGCGACGTGCCGGGACTGGTGCTGCCGGGGATGCCCTTCAGGAAATCGTCGCCGATCCGGCTGCCGCCGGCAGGCGCGTCTGGGCGGCGACGCGGGCGGTCATCCGCCGGGCGCGCGGCGGCGGGCTTGGCCGGGGCGGGTTTTGCCACGGGCTTTGGCGGGGCGGGCTTCGGCGGCGCAGGCTTGGGAGGCGCGGGCTGCGGCCTGGGCTGGGGCTTTGGCTGCGGGACCGGGCGGGGCGCGGGCTTGGGCGGCGGGGGCGCGGGTTGCGGCTTGGGCTGAGGCGCAGGCTGCGGCCTGGGCGGTTCGGGCAGCGGTTGTGGCTGCGGCACCACTTCGGGCTGCGGCTGCGGTTCGCCGAGTTCGGGCGCTACGTCGGGCGCGCTCTGCGCGTTCGGCTCGGGCGACATCGATTTGTCGGCCACTTCGTCCGCGAAGGTCACCGTCATGCGCTGCGGCGGCGGCTTGATGTCCTTGCCCGGCGGCGAAAGCGTGAGCGCGGCGATCAGCGCAAGATGCGCCGCCACCGCCACGCCAAGGGCCAAGCCCTCTTCGCGCGTGAGGCCGGGTTTGGTGGGATCGCGCATCGCCATCGAGCTATTGCGCCGGGGCTGAACCGTTGGTGACCAGCGAGATCGACTTGAAGCCGGCGGCGTTCAGTTCACCCATCACCGCCACCACCCGGCCGTAATCCAGCGTACGGTCGGCGCGCAGCACCACCAGTTGGGCGTTCGCCCCCTTGTCCACATTGGCCAGCCGTTCGCCCAGTTCACCGGGGGCAAGCTCCTGGTCATCAAGGAACAGGCGGCCTTCGCCGTCCATGCTCACGGTGATCTCGCGCGGCTCCTCCTTCAGCGCCTCGGCGCGGGAATCGGGCAGGTCTATCGGAACGCCGGCGGTAAGCATCGGCGCGGTGACCATGAAGATGATCAGCAGCACCAGCATCACGTCCACCAGCGGGGTGACGTTGATCTCCGACATCGGGCCGCCGCGCCCACGCCCGCGCCGCCCGCGACGGCTGCCACCGCCCGTGGACAGGTTCATCGCCACCGCGTCAGGCCTCCAGCTCGCGGCTCAGCGTCGCGTGAAAGCGGTCGGCAAAGCGGAACAGGCGGGATTCGAAGCGGTTCACGCGGTGCGAGAAGCGGTTGTAGCCGATGACCGCAGGGATTGCCGCAAACAGGCCGATGGCGGTGGCGAACAGCGCCTCGGAAATGCCGGGCGCAACCACGGCGAGCGAGGAATTGGCCTGCGCGCCGATGTTGAAGAAGCTGTCCATGATCCCCCAAACCGTGCCGAACAGCCCGACGAACGGCGCCACAGAGCCAACCGTGGCAAGGAAGTTCAGCCGGTTGGCCAGGGCATCGCTTTCCGCCGTCACCGCGTTTTCCATGGCGATGGTGAGGCGCTGGCGCGTGCCTTCGCGGTCGATGGTCTTGCCCGCGGTGGAGCGGCGCCATTCGGCCAGCGCGGCATTGACCACGCGGGCAGAGGGAATGTCCTTGCGCCCGTTTTCCTTCTGATACGCATCGACATCGCGCGCTTCCCAGAAGCCTTCCTCATAGCGGTTGCACGAGCGGGTGACCCCGGCGATGCGCAGCGAGAAGCCGACGATGATCGTCCACACCCAGACCGAGGCGAGCACGAGGCCGCCCATCACGGTCTGCACCACGATATCGGCATGGAGGAACAGTGCGACCGGGTTGAGCCGGGTGGGCGCGGCGGCGGCGCCTTCGGCAAGCATCTGGATCATCATGCGGGTACTTGGCCTTCCGGTTCGGTGGTCTGGTCCGCCAGCGCGCGGAACGCGGCCACCCAGGCGGGCGGCTGGCGTCGCGGCCGGCCATTGGGCGAAACGAAGGCCACGCGGACCCGCGCCTCGCAAAGCAGGTCTTCCCCCCGCCACGCCTGCTGGAACAGGCGGCAGGTGGCGGGGGTGATCTCGTCAACGCTGGTCACTATGGCCACGGCATCGTCCAGCCGCGCGGGCTTGAGGTAGCGCAGCCCCATGTCGACCACGGCATAGGCGCCCTCGCCCGCCTCGTTGGCGGCGCGCTGGTCTATGCCGAGCAGGCGCAGCAGGTCTGACCGGGCGCGTTCGAACCAGCGCAGGTAATTGGCGTGATAGACCACGCCCGAAAGATCGGTGTCCTCGAAATAGGCGCGCACCGGGTAAAGGTGCCGCGCGGCCTGGATGCGGCCCGAAGGAGGATCGATCGCGAACATGAGGGCCCATACCTAGCCTTGCCCCGAGTCGCAGGGCAAGGCGCTGGGCCATTTTTTGTTAACTTTTTCGCCTCAGCGGGCGAGCATCGGGCCCAGTGGCCGCCCCGCGAAAAGGTGAACGTGCAGGTGCGGTACTTCCTGGTGGCTGTCCGTTCCCGCATTGGCGAGCAGGCGATAGCCCGGCGCGACCAGCCCGGCCTCGCGCGCAACCTGCCCCACGGCGCGGACGAATCCGGCGATCTCCGCCTCGCTGGCCTTGGCCGAGAAATCGTCCCAGCAGACATAGGCACCCTTGGGGATCACGAGGATGTGCGTCGGCGCCTGCGGATTGATGTCATGAAAGGCGAGGCTCCATTCGTCCTCGTGCACCTTGCGACAGGGAATTTCGCCGCGCAGGATCTTCGCGAACACGTTCTGGTCGTCATAGGGCTGGGTGGCGTCGACTGCCATGGTCACGAACTCCTGCTGGCCTTTTCGGCAATTCCGGACACGCCTTCGCGCCGCTGCAGTTCCGCCGTCACATCGGCCAGCGCCACGCCCTTGGCCGAGAGCAGCACGAGCAGGTGGAACACCAGGTCGGCCGCTTCGCCGACCAGCTCCGCCTTGTCTCCCGAAAGCGCGGCGATCACCACTTCGGTGGCCTCTTCCCCCACCTTCTGCGCGATCTTGCCGATGCCCCTGGCGTTCAGCTTGGCAACATAGCTGGCGGAGGGATCACCGGCGCGGCGTTCCGCAATCACGGCTTCAAGGCGGGCGAGGATCTGGGCGTCGTCCATGGCGCGCGGCATGCCGCCCCGTGGCGCGCGGGTCAAGGTGGAGTTCGGCAGCCCCGCCCCGGTGGGGAGCGGAGAAGGAGGGAACACGCCCGCGCGCTCAGTCCTTGCGCTTGGCCGCGTGGCGACCGACCAGCAGTCCGACGATGCCGAGGCCGAAGAGCGCAAGGTTGGCAGGTTCATCCACTTGCGTTCCGATCGCCTGCGCAAACGCAGCGGTGGGCGCGGCGGCGAGGATCAGGATTGAAGGGAGAAGGGTGCGCTGCACGAAATGACCTATGTGGTTCTGCGTGCATATAGTTAAGCAAGACTTGTGCCACACCCTTGGAAATCCAGCACTTCTGCCCGTTCAATTGGTTAACGGTTATCCGGCCAAAAGGCAGCTTGTAAGAAAATCCGACAGGCGCGGCGTCTTGGCGTTGCGTGGATTTTGAAAGCCCCCACCCCGCCCCCTCCCCTGAAGGAGAACGGCTTGTTGCCTGTCAGGCGCGGGCGGGCAGCCCTGCGGCGCGCAGGGCGGCGTGGGCATCGGCGATGGAATGCGTGCCGAAGTGGAAGATCGAGGCGGCCAGCACGGCGCTGGCATGCCCCTTGGTCACGCCTTCGACCAGGTGATCGAGATTGCCGACGCCGCCGCTGGCGATCACCGGCACCGGCACCGCATCGGCAATGGCGCGGGTGAGATCGAGATCATAGCCCGCCTGCGTGCCGTCTCCATCCATCGAGGTGACGAGCAGTTCGCCCGCGCCGAGTTCGGCGAGGCGGACGGCGTGGGCATGCGCATCGATGCCGGTGGGCTTGCGCCCGCCGTGGGTGAAGATTTCCCACTTCCCCGGAGCGACGCGGCGCGCATCGACCGAGCCGACCACGCATTGCGCGCCGAAGCGTTCGGCGATGTCGCGCACCAGTTCGGGCCGGGCGACGGCGGCGGAATTGACCGCCACCTTGTCCGCACCCGCCAGCAGCAGCGCGCGCGCATCCTCGGCGCTGCGCACCCCGCCGCCGACGGTGAGCGGCATGAAGCAGACCTCGGCGGTGCGCGCCACGACATCGAGCAGCGTGCCGCGCCCTTCATGGCTGGCGGAGATATCGAGAAAGCACAGCTCGTCCGCCCCGGCGGCGTCATAGGCGCGCGCCTGCTCCACCGGATCGCCCGCATCGCGCAGGTCGACGAAGTTCACGCCCTTCACCACGCGCCCATCGCGCACATCGAGGCAGGGAATTACGCGGACGCGGACGGTCATGATTCAGGCGGCTCCCACAGTGCCAGCGTGCTTCGACAGGCTCAGCAAGAGCGGAACCTGTATCCTGTTCAAGGCCCGTTCGTCCTGAGCTTGTCGAAGGACCATGCGCGCCATTCGCCTCACGCCGCCTCGGCCATCGCGATCGCGGCGGCGAGGTCCAGCTTGCCTTCGAACAGCGCCCGCCCGGTGATCACGCCTTCGATGCCGTCGGCCTCGTGGATCTTCAACATGCGGATGTCGTCGATGCCTTTAACGCCGCCGCTGGCGATCACCGGAATGTCCACGCGGCGGGCGAGGTCGACGGTAGCGTCGATGTTCACGCCTTTCAGCAGGCCGTCGCGGCCGATGTCGGTGAAGAGCAGGCTGGCGACGCCCGCGTCCTCGAAGCGGCGGGCCAGATCGACCACGGCGACGTCGGACACATCGGCCCAGCCTTCGGTGGCGACCATGCCGTCACGCGCGTCCACCGCCACGACGATCCCGCCGGGAAACTCCTTGGCCATGTCCTTGACGAACTGCGGGTCCTTCAGCGCGGCGGTGCCCATCACCACGCGGCTGACGCCGAGGTCAAACCAGCCCTCCACCGCCTCGCGCGTGCGGATGCCGCCGCCCAATTGCACATGGCCGGTGAAGCTCTTGAGGATGCCCTCCACCGCCTCGCGGTTCTCGGCGCGGCCGGCAAAGGAACCGTCAAGGTCCACCACGTGGAGGAACTGGCTGCCTGCCTGCGCGAACAGCGCGGCCTGGTGCGCGGGATCGTCACCATAGACGGTGGCGCGATCCATGTCTCCTTCGGCAAGGCGGACGACCTGGCCGCCCTTGAGGTCGATGGCGGGAAATACGATCATGGCCGCGCGCCTAGCACCGGTTTTGCGCTGCGGGAAGGTGGAAGGGAAATTGGTTCGCGCAGAGAGCGCAGAGGACGCAGAGACGCAAAGAGCCTTGCCCTTGCGGCGAAGCCGCTCTGTAGACCTCTTCGCGGTCATAAGAGAGCCTGCGGCGCAAGGCGAACCCCTTTGCGTCTTCGCGTCTTTGCGCGAAACAAACTCACGACGCCCGCAGCGCATCCTTCGGCACGTGGGTGATGCGGCACGCCAAGTCAGCCTCGCCGGAAGCCACGATCAGGCGGTCGCCCGCGTCGATCACGCCGGTGGTGAAGACCACGTCACGCAAATAGAGCAGGTCTTCCAGCGGGCGGGTCAGTTCCGCGTCCGGTTCCAGCAAGGGCGTGTGGCAGGTGGCCAGCGCCCTGGTCGGATCGGCTTCGTCGAGCAGGGTCCAATAGGTGCGGTAGATGCCCACGATCTCCTTGGGCTCCACCCCGTGCCACAGGCTGAGCCAGCCGCGCCGGCCATCCACTTCGGTGAGGATCGGCGGGGCGCCGCCGCCCATGCGCGCGGTGGCCACGGTGCCGGCGTGGGGGCGGATGTGCGGGGCGATATGCGGTTTCCAGTGCAGCCCGTCTGGCGAGGTGGCGAGGTTGATCGAAGGGCCGGGGCGCCATTCGCTGCCCGGAGGATAGGCGAAATAGAGATCGCCCAGCGGCCGCGTCTGCGCCCAGAACGCGCCGTCGATCAGCCCTTCGAACAGCAGCATGTCCTTGTTCTGGTGATCGAGCACGATGCCCTGGAAATCCCAGTCCAGCGCGTTGTCTGACGTGTAGAGCGTGGTGGAATGGCGCTCCGGGCTGACCGAGCAGGTGGTCATCCAATAGCGGCCGCCCACGCGGGAAATGCGCGCATCCTCTATGCCATAGCACTGATAGGAACCCTGCGGCGCAATGGCCTTGTCATAGTGCGCCGCCACCATCTCCAGCCCGTCCGGCGTCATCTCCACCGGCAACAGCCATGACAGCGAGGTGAGCGCCATGACCTTCCACCCGCCGCCGTGCAGCAGGAACTTGCGCGGATCGGCGGTGTCGGCCAGTTCAAGGGGCCAGGCGTCGAGGACATAGCGCCCTTCGTCCCAGCGGATGGCGTGGACGCGGCCGTCGCGCACCGGATGGCGTAGCGCCTCGGCCACGCGGACCATCAGCAGGATGTTGCCGTTGGGCAGCACCGTCATGCCGGGATTGAACGCGCCGAGCACATAGGTTTCGGCATCGAAATGCCCGGCCAGCGGGGAACGGGTAAGGTCGATCACATGCGGGGTGATGACCAGCTGGTCATAGGGGAATGGTAACAACGGCAAGACCCTCCTTCACATGGCGAGGAAGGACTGATCCGGTGATACGTTCCCGCCGGTGCGACGGATCAGGGCTTCCAGCCGAGGAACCGCGCCAGCAGCGCAAGACCGTAGTCCTGGCTCTTTTCCGGGTGGAACTGCACGCCAAGGATATTGTCGCGCGCCACCGCCGCCACCAGCCCGCCGCCGTGATCGGTCATCGCCGCAACCGAACCGCCCTCTTCGGTCACGAAATGGTAGGAATGCAGGAAATAGGCCTCGCCCGGTTCGATCAGGCTGGCATGGCGGCCGGGCTCGACATCGTTCCAGCCCATGTGCGGCACCTTGATCGCGGGATCAGTGCGCTCGATCGGGCGCACTTCGCCGCCGATCCAGCCAAGACCCTGCGTCACGCCGAATTCGATGCCCCGGTCGGCCAGCAGCTGCATGCCCACGCAAATGCCCAGGAACGGCGCAGCCCCCACCAGCACGCGCTCTTCCATCGCCTCGACCAGCCCGTGCACCCCGCGCAGCGCCTCGGCACAGGCCTTGAACGCGCCAACGCCGGGCAGGACGATGCGGTCCGCCGCGCGCACCACGTCGGGATCGGCGGTAACGGTGACGCCTTCCGCACCCGCGGCCTTCAGCGCATTGGCGACCGAGCGCAGGTTGCCCGCGCCGTAATCGACCAGGGCGAGGACCTCAGCCACCAAGGATGCCCTTGGTGGAAGGCACGGCATCGGCCTTGCGCGGATCGATGCTCACGGCATCGCGCATGGCGCGGGCAAAGCCCTTGTAGATGCCTTCGATGATGTGATGGTTGTTCGAGCCATAGAGGCATTCGATGTGCAGGGTGATGCCGGCGGCCTGGCTGATCGACTGGAACCAGTGCTCGAACAGCTCGGTATCCATCTCGCCCAGGCGCGGCTGGGTGAAGCCGGCCTTCCACACCAGCACCGGGCGGCCCGAGATATCGAGCGCGACGCGGGCCAGCGCTTCGTCCATCGGGCTGTATGCGGTGCCGTAGCGGGTGATGCCCTTCTTGTCGCCCAGCGCCTGCGAAATCGCCTGGCCCAGCGCGATGGCGCTGTCTTCGGTGGTGTGGTGCTGGTCCACGTGCAGATCGCCCTTCACCCGGCATTCCACGTCGATCAGCGAATGGCGGCTGAACTGTTCGATCATGTGATCGAGGAAGCCGATGCCGGTATCGACGCTGTAGGTGCCGGTGCCGTCGAGGTTGACCGACACGGCGATGTCGGTCTCGGCAGTCTTGCGGGTGATGGTGCCGGTGCGCATGGCCGTGCCCTATAGGCCAAAGCGGGCCAGAATCAATGCACGCGCCCCGCCGCCCTCTTGACCTGAGGGCGCGGCAAGGCCAACGATCAACGCCATGAGCGATGCCCCCGACAGCCTGATCCCCTATGACGAAATCGTGCAGGAGGCGCTGCGCGCCGTTGTTGGCCGCGTGTTGGGGCAGGTGGAGGCCGGTGGCGGCATGCTGCCGGGCAACCACCATTTCTACATCACGTTCAAGACCAACGCGCCCGGCGTGGCGATTCCCGACCGGCTGAAGCAGCGCTTCCCGGACGAGATGACCATCGTGCTGCAGAACAAGTTCTGGGACCTGAAGGTGACCGAAGCGGGCTTTTCCGTGGGGCTCAGCTTCAACCAGATCCCGTCCACGCTGGTGGTGCCGTTCAGCGCGATCACCGCCTTCGTTGATCCGGCGGTGGATTTCGGCCTGCAGTTCCAGGCTTCGGGTGACCTCGGCAGCGAAGCGCACGATCCCGCGCAGAACGATTCGCCCGAAGGCGGGGAACCCGAAGGCAAGCCTGCCGTTGAGCGCGCCGACGACGGGTCCAACGTGGTGACGGTGGACTTCGGCAAGCGGAAGTAACTGACGAGGGCACCGACATGGGATTGCTGCGACGGAAGAAGAAGGCGACCGAAGCGGCAGCCGACACCCTCGACACAGTTGCCGACAGGGCTTCGCCCAGCCCCAATCCCATGACCAACCTGCTGCTGGCCGACATCGCCATGCGCGCGGGCGGTGCGATCCTGAAGCGCGGGGTCGAAACCGGCCTGCTCGGCGCGAAGGTGGGCACCAAGACCGCAGGCAAGGTGGTGAAAAGCCGCGGCATCGGCAAGTCGCTGGTCCGCACCGCGCTTGCCCGCGTGGCCACGCGATCGGTGCCGGGGGCGATCGTGGTCGGCGGCGGGCTGCTGGCCAAGACGCTGTATGATCGGCACAAGGGCAAGGCCGCTGCGGCCAAAGGCCATGCCGAGATCCGCAAGGCCGCCAAAAAGGCCGAGTAGCACCCGGGCCGCGATTGCGGCACAGTGGCGGCATGAAAACGCGCCGCCTGCTCCCCGCCCTCGCCCTGCCAGCCCCCGTCCTGCCAGCCCCCGTCCTGCTTGCCCTCGCCCTTACTGCCTGCAGCACCACGGCGTCCGCCGAGACGCTCTATGTCCGCGCCGGGCGGCTGGTCGATCCTGAAACGGGCACGGTGCAGCCTGCGCGGCTGATGACCGTAACCGACGGGCGTGTCACCGCGATCGCGGCCGACGACGGCACGCAGCAGGGCGCCAAGGTGGTTGACTGGTCAGCCTATACCGTGCTGCCCGGCCTGATCGATTGCCACGTCCACCTGGCCGACACCGAGCAATCCAACAATCCGGCCGAACCCCTGCTGCATTCGCCGATGGAGATCGTGCTCCTGGGCGCCAGGCACGCGCGGCAGACGCTGATGGCCGGGTTCACCACGGTGCACGATGTCGGCTCGTTCCGCGCCTTTGCCGATGTGGAGCTGCGCAACGCCATCGACCGGGGCGACGTGCCCGGCCCGCGCATGCGGGCGGTGGGCGCCTATGTCACCACTCCGGGCGGCGGCGGCGAAGTGACCGGCTTCTCGCCCGAGGTGCGCATCCCCGACGACATGCGCGCCGGCGTCGCCTCCGGCCCCGCAGATGTCCGGCAGAAGGTCAACTATCTGTTCCAGCACGGCGCGGATTCGATCAAGCTGATCGCCACCGGCGCGGTGCTGGCGCTGGGCACCGAAGTGGGGCAGCAGGAACTGACCGAGGACGAGATGCGCGCCGCGGTGGAAGTGGCGCAGCAGCGCGGATCGTGGGTAACGGCCCATGCCCACGGCGCGGGCGGGATCAAGTCAGCCCTGCGTGCCGGGGTGCGATCTATCGAGCACGCCAGCCTGATCGACGACGAAGGCATTGCCCTCGCCAAGGCCAGGGGCGCGTGGCTGGACATGGACATCTTCAACGGCGACTGGATTGACGAGGTCGGTCGCAAGGAAGGCTGGCCCCCCGATTACCTGCGCAAGAACACCGAGACGACGGCACTGCAGCGCGGAGGTTTCCGCAAGGCGGTGAAGGCGGGGGTGAAGCTGTCCTACGGCACCGATGCCGGCGTCTATCCCCATGGGCTGAACGCGCGGCAATTCAAATACATGGTGCGATACGGGATGACGCCGATGCAGGCGATCCAGTCCGCCACCACCGTCTCTGCCGAGCTGCTGGGCATGAAGGCGAACGTCGGCTCCCTGTCCCCCGGCCACTTTGCCGACATGATCGCCGTGACCGGCGACCCGCTGGCCGACATCACCGTGCTGGAGAACGTGGCCCACGTGATGAAGGGCGGCGAGGTGGTGAAGTAGGGGTTCTCTTCACTCCCCCTTGCGGAAGGACTTGAAGGTCAGGCCCCCGCCCGCTCTGCAAACACCCACGCCATTTCCGCCAGCGGCAGCACCCGTTCCGACGTCGCCCTGGCATGTGCCGATGACGCGGTGCCATCGATCACGCGCTTCTTGATGCCCTGGACGATGGCTGCCAGCCGGAAGAAATTGTAGGCCATGTACCAGTCGAGCCCCGGCACCCCGTCACGCCCGGTGGCGGCGCAGTATCGCTCCACCACTTCGCTCAGCTCGGGAATGCCGAGCGCCTGCCGATCAAGATTCTGCACCCCCGAACGGCCATCATTGTCCTGCGCCCAGGCCATGCAGAAATAGGTGAAGTCCGCCAGCGGATCGCCCAGCGTCGAAAGCTCCCAGTCCAGCACGGCCAGCACTTCCGGCCCGCCAGCCGCGAAGATCAGGTTGTCGATGCGGTAATCGCCATGGACCACGCTGGTGCGGGTCTGTTCCGGCAAGGTGGCGGGCAGCCACGCGATCAGCCGCTCCATCGGCTCGAGCCGCTCGGTCTCCGACAGGCGGTACTGCCTGGTCCAGCGGTCCACCTGCCGGCCGAAGTAGTTGCCCGGCTTGCCATAATCGCCAAGTCCGGCCGCCTCCACGTCCACCGCATGCAGCGCGGCCAGCGTATCGACCATGGCGAAATAGGTGGCGCGGCGCTCCTGCGGGCTTGCCCCCGGCATTGCCCCGTCCCAGATGGTGCGCCCGGAAACGCAGTCCATCACATAGAACCACGATCCGATCACGGCATCGTCGGTGCACAGGCCGAACTGGCGCGCCACCGGAAAGCCCGCGCCAAAAAGGCCGGCCTGCACGCGGTATTCCCGGTCCACCGCGTGGGCCGAGGGCAGCAGCGGGCCGAACGGTTTGCGCCGCAAGACGTACGCGCCAGATGCGGCGTCGATCCGGTAGGTCGGATTCGATTGCCCACCCCTGAACTTCGTCACCCGGATCGGCCCCGCAAAGCCTGCCACGTTGGCCGCCATCCACGCGGTCAGCCGCGCCTCGTCCAGCCGGTCGGCCGCGTCGGGCTCCACCGTACCGGTAAAGGCTGCCTGCGCATCGATCTGCGTCATTGGTCGAACACGATCACCGAGCGGGCGGAATGGCCCTGCTTCATCCTGTCGAACCCTTCGTTGATCCTTTCCAGCGGGATGCGCTCGGCAATGATCGTGTCGAGATCGAGCAGGCCGCGCATGTAGAAATCGACAAGGCGCGGAATCTCCACCGGAAAGCGGTTGCGGCCCATCAGCGCGCCCTGCACCTTCTTGTCCGACAGCAGGTCCATGGCCGAAAGGCCGACCTTGTGGTTCAGCGGCATCATGCCCAGGATGGTGGCGGTGCCGCCCCGGCGCAGCGCCGCCACGGCAAGATCGCCCGAAGCAGGCCGTCCCACCGCCTCGATCGCGTGATCCACGCCGCCCTTGGTCAGTTCCACGATCTGCCTGGCCGCATCGGGCGCGCTGGCGTCGATCACGTCGGTCGCGCCCAGCTTCATCGCCAGCTCGCGCTTTTCGGGCAGGGGATCGGCGGCGATGATCCGCCCGGCCCCGGCAATCCGCGCGGCGTTGATTGTGGCAAGGCCCACCCCGCCGCAGCCGACCACGGCCACCGTTTCGCCCGGCGTCAGCTTGGCGGCGTTGAACACTGCCCCGGCCCCGGTCGTCACCGCGCAACCGATCACCGCCGCGCGGTCCAGCGGCATCTCCGGGTCGATGCGGGTGCAGGCGTGTTCGTGGATCAGCATCATTTCGGCAAAAGCTGAAAGGTTCAGCATCTGGTTCACCGTGCTGCCATCGCTCTTTCGCGTCAGGCGCGGCGGAGCGCCGGGGCCGCGGCGCGTATCTGCCCCCAGGCACAGCGCCAGGCGCCCGGTGACGCAGAATTCGCAATGGCCGCAGAAGGCGGAAAGGCAGCTGACCACCGCATCGCCCACCTTCACCGTGCGCACTTCGCTGCCCACGGCCTCAACGATGCCCGCCGCCTCGTGCCCCGGCACGCAGGGCAGCGGATGGGGATAGCTGCCGTCGATGAAGTGCAGGTCCGAATGGCACAGCCCGCAGGCGGCGGTGCGGATCAGCACCTCGTGCGGTCCGGGGTTCGACACTGCCAGCCGATCGATGATCATTGGCTGGCCGGGTTGCTCCAGGATTGCTGCCTTCACGAAATGCTCTCCCTTTATCGTCTCAGCGCGCGACGCCCAGGTCGCCCGAGCTGAACCCGGCGTCCGCCACGGCGCCACTGTGCCGCGCCAGCTCGATCCGGGCGATGGCACGGGCGTGGACCTCGTCCGGCCCGTCCGCCAGGCGCAGCGTGCGCTGGTGGGCATAGGCCTTGGCAAGGCCGAAGTCTTCCGACACGCCGCCCCCGCCATGGGCCTGGATGGCGTCGTCGATGATCTTCAGCGCCATGTTGGGGGCCTGCACCTTGATCATCGCGATTTCCGCGGCAGCGGCCTTGTTGCCCACCTTGTCCATCATGTCCGCAGCCTTCAGGCAAAGCAGCCGCGTCATCTCGATGTCGATCCGGGCGCGGGCAAGGCGTTCTTCCCACACCGAATGGTCCGAGATCTTCTTGCCGAAGGCCACGCGCGACTGCAGCCGCCGGGCCATCTTGGCCAGCGCCTCTTCCGCCACGCCGATGGTGCGCATGCAATGGTGGATGCGCCCCGGCCCCAGCCGCCCCTGCGCGATCTCGAACCCGCGGCCTTCGCCCAGCAGGATGTTCTCCACCGGCACGCGCACGTCGGTCAGGCGCATTTCCATGTGGCCATGGGGTGCATCGTCATAGCCGAACACCGGCAGGTGGCGCACGATCTCCACCCCGGGCGCATCCGCAGGCACCAGCACCATCGACTGCTGCTGGTGCTTCTTCGCCTCGAAATCGGTCTTGCCCATGACGATCATGATCTTGGCGCGCGGATCGCCCATGCCTGAAGACCACCACTTGCGCCCGTTGATCACATAGTGATCGCCATCGCGGCGGATCGAGGTTTCCACGTTCGTCGCATCGGACGAGGCGACCTGCGGCTCGGTCATCAGGAAGGCGGAACGGATCTCGCCATTCATCAGCGGGCGCAGCCATTCCTCCTTCTGCGCCCGGGTGCCATAGCGGTGCAGCACTTCCATGTTGCCGGTATCGGGCGCAGAGCAGTTGAACACCTCGCTCGCCCAGGCAACCCGGCCCATCTCTTCGGCGCAGAGCGCGTATTCCAGGTTGGAAAGGCCCGGCCCTTCGAATTCGAAGCTGTCGTCCACATGGTGGTGCCCGGCGTTGCGCGGCGGCATGAACAGGTTCCAGATGCCGGCAGCCTTGGCTCTCGCCTTTTCCTGCTCGATCGTCTGCAGCACCTTCCAGCGATCGCCGCTGGCCTCTTCCGCCTTGATCTCGTCGATACGCGGGCAAAGGTTGTTTTCGATGAACGTGCGAACGCGGTCGCGCCAATGGGCCTGCCGTTCGGTGAGGTCGAAATCCATGCATCCTCCTGCCGGGCGCCCGATGCGCCACCTGTCGTTCTTTAATCTAGCGCTTAAAGGGTGCGCCAAGCCTTGCCCCAGATCAAGCCGGAAAGCCTTCGCGCCACGATTTCCACGCTTGACGCTACGGCATCCAAGGCCCCGCCAAGCCACGGAAATCCGGGCTTGCCACTGCGCCCCGACTCGCCTTAACCTCCCGGTTAAGAGAGGAGCCACATCGATGTCAGACCTTGACGCCTTCCGCACGGAAATCCGTGCGTGGCTTGAAGCCAACTGCCCTGCCGAAATGCGCGAGCCCGTTTCCGACGAGGACGACGTGTGCTGGGGCGGGCGCAACTTCAAACCGAAGAATGAAGCGCAGAAGGCCTGGCTCGATGCCTGCGTGGCCAGGGGCTATACCGTGCCTGATTGGCCCAAGGCCTATGGCGGCGCGGGGATGTCTCCCGCCGAGGCCAAGGTGTGGCGCGAGGAAATGGCCCGGATCGGTGCCCGCCCCCCGCTGTCCAGCTTCGGCATCTGGATGCTCGGCCCCGCGCTGCTGAAGTTCGGCACCGAAGAACAGAAGGTGCATTACCTGAACCAGATCGCCCGCGGCGAAATCCGCTGGTGCCAGGGCTATTCGGAACCGGGCTCGGGCTCGGACCTCGTGTCCTTGCAGACCTTTGGCGAAGACAGGGGCGATCACTGGGTGGTCAACGGCCAGAAGATCTGGACCAGCTATGCCGACAAGGCTGACTGGATCTTCTGCCTTGTGCGCACTGACAAGGCCAACAAGTACCAGGGCATCAGCTTCCTGCTGTTCGACATGGCCACGCCTGGCGTCACCACCCGGCCGATCAAGCTGATCAGCGGCGCCTCGCCGTTCTGCGAGACGTTCTTCGACAACGTCGTCGTGCCCAAGAGCCAGATCGTGGGCGAGCTGAACCGCGGCTGGGACGTGGCCAAGTACCTGCTGGGGCATGAGCGCGAGATGATCTCTGGCGCGGGCGGCGGTGATCGCCTGAACGCGATCGGCGCGGTCTGCGCGCGCAACGGGGCCCTGCACGATCCCATCCTGCGCGCCGAACTGGCGATGTTCGATGTGGATGCGCTCGCCTATGCCGCGATGGGTGAAAAGTTCCTCGACGAGGCGAAGGTCGGCCGCGCGCACCCGGCCCAGCCCAACATGATGAAGTACGCCGGCACAGAGCTGAACAAGCGGCGGCACGAACTGCTGATGTCCGCCGGTGGCAGCACCGCGCTGGAATGGGAAAGCAATGAGACCGGCGGCGGCAAGCCATCGCGCAGCTGGCTGCGGACCAAGGCCAATTCGATCGAGGGCGGCACCAGCGAAGTGATGCTCAACGTCGTCGCCAAGCGCATCCTCGACCTGCCGGGAGCCTGAACCATGCCGCTGTACCATAGCGAAGACCAGGCCATGCTGGCCGAAACCGTCACCGGCTTCATGGCCGATGAGGGCGGGATCAAGAAGCAGCTGCGCCACTTCCGTGACATGAACTGCCAGGATGGCTTCGGCCATGCCCTGTGGAAGCAGTTCGCCGAACTGGGCCTGACAGGCATCCTCGCGGGCGAAGCCGATGGCGGCATGGGCATGGGCCATGTCGAAGCGGGGATCGTGCTGCGCGAGATCGGCCGCAACCTCACCCCCTCGCCCTTCCTCGCCACCTCCGTGATGGGCGTCACCGCGCTCGCCGCCGCGTCGGACGACCTGCGCGGGCGCTTGCTGCCCGGCGTGATCGCGGGTGAAACGGTGCTGGCCGTGGCGGTGGACGAAGGGCCGAAGCACCGGCCAGAGCGCATTGCGCTGGCTGCCGAGAAATCCGGCAACGGCTTCCGCCTCAAAGGGCGCAAGGACTTCGTGGTCCACGGCGCTTCCGCCGATGCGCTGATCGTGGCGGCGCGCACGTCGGGGGCGGAAGGCGACGCCGATGGCGTGACGCTCTTCGCCGTGCCCAGGGACAGCGCCGGGCTGGGTCACAACGCCGTGCGGCTGGTTGATAGTTCGATGGCCAGCCACGTGACCTTCGACGGCGTGGAACTGGCGGGGGATTGCGTGATCGGCGAAGTGGATGGCGGGCGCGCGGTGTTGGGCCGCATGCTGGCTGCCGGCCGCATCGGCGCGGCGGCGGAACTGACCGGCGTGGGCCAGGGCGCGTTCGACATCACCACCGCCTACCTCAAGACGCGCAAGCAGTTCGGGCGCCTGATCGGCGAATTCCAGGCGCTGCAGCACCGCGCCGCGCATCTCTATTCCGAACTGGAAATCGCCGAGGCTGCGACGATCAAGGCACAGCAACTGCTCGACGGTGGATCGGAGCGGGCCGAGCTGATGGTCTCGGTGGCCAAGGCCAAGGCCGGGCGCGCCTGCAACCTTGCCGTGCGTGAAGGCGTGCAGATGCACGGTGGCGTGGGCATGACCGACGAATACGACATCGGCCTCTACATGAAGCGCGACCGCGCCCTGGCCGAATTCATGGGCGACGCCGCCTACCACACCGAGCGCGTGGCCCAGCTTTCGGGCTATTGAGCCGAGTGCGTGGACGATGCTTCGACAAGCTCGGCATGAGCGGTCTTTGAACCAGGCCCGCTCGTCCTGAGCCTGTCGAAGGACGCTCCGCTGCCATCGCGATAACAAGGAATACCCCATGGATTTCAGCAAGCTGTTCAGCCTCGAAGGCCGCGTCGCGGTGGTCACCGGCGGATCGCGCGGGATTGGCGCGATGATCGCCGAAGGATTCATCGCCGCCGGTTGCGCGCGGGTTTACATCACCGCGCGCAAGGCTGCGGTGGTCGAAGAAACCGCCGCGCGGCTGGGCGAGCGCTGCATCGCGCTGCCAGGCGACATCTCCACCGTCGCCGGGTGCGAGGCGCTGGCCGCCGACCTTGCCCAGCGGGAATCGCAGATCGACATCCTGGTCAACAACGCCGGCGTGGCCTGGGGCGCGGAGTTCGACGCGTTTCCGGAAGCCGGCTGGGACAAGGTGATGAACCTGAACGTCAAGACTCCGTTCTTCCTGACGCAAAAGCTGCACGGCCTGTTGATGGCCGCGGCAAGCAACAACCAGCCTGCCAAGGTGATCAACATCGCCTCGGTCGACGGCCTGCGCCCCAATCCGTGGGAAACCTACAGCTACCAGGCGTCGAAGGCTGCCGTGATCCAGCTGACGCGCCGCATGGCAGCCCGGCTGATCAGGGACAACATCGTCGTCAGCTGCATCTGCCCCGGCGCCTTCCCATCCGAGATGAACAAGGCGGCGGCCAAGCGTCCGGAGGAATCCGCGCGCGGCATTCCCTCCCGCCGCATCGGCACTGCCGAGGACATGGCGGGTGGGGCAATCTTCCTTGCCAGCCGGGCGGGCGATTATGTGGTGGGCACCCCGCTGCCGATCGACGGGGGCATCGTCAACGGATGGATTCCCGAAGAGGTCGTCGATCCCTCAGGGCACTGAAACGGCGTCTCAACCGCTCTCAGTCGATCTCAGCCCCGTCTCAGTCGGTTTCAACCCCGCGTCAGATTACGCACGAAATCGATCAGGCCGGTCTGGCGGGTGCGGCGCATGCGCTCTGCCGCCAGGATCTGCTTCACCTTGGCAAAGCAGCTTTCCACCTCGTCGTTGATCACCACGTAGTCGTATCCGTCCCAGTGGCTTATCTCCGCCTGCGCCCGCGCCATGCGCGCGGCGATCACCTCGGCGCTGTCCGTCCCGCGGCCGGCCAGGCGGCGGCCCAGTTCCTCGACCGATGGGGGCAGGATGAACACGCGCACCACATCGGCCTGCGCCTTCTGGTGCAGCTGCTGCGTGCCCTGCCAGTCGATGTCGAACAGCACATCGCTGCCCTGCTTCAACCGTTCGCGGATATGCGCCTTGGGCGTGCCATAGCAATTGCCGAAGACATGCGCCCATTCGTAGAACGCGTTCTCCTCCACCATCCGGTCGAAGGTCGGCTGGTCGACGAAGAAGTAATCCTTCCCTTCCACCTCGCCCGGCCGCATCGGACGTGTGGTGACCGAGATCGACATGGCGATCTCCGCATCTTCGGCCAGCAGCTTGCGCGCGATCGTGGTCTTGCCTGCACCCGAAGGCGAGGAAAGGATGAACATCAGCCCGCGGCGGTGAAGCGTGTCGGTGGTTGGATCGGCCATGCCCGCTGGTGCCCCAAGCCCGCCCTTGCGGTCAAGCCACGCCATGCGCAATGATACCCCGCGATGGAGGGATGGTTCACCGCAGAGCCGCTGATCGCCGCCGCCGCGCTGCGCGGGCGGCTGGCCGAACTGCGCGTGCCGCCGGCATCGCCCCTCGCCCGGCTGGCACCCGGCGCGCGGATCGGGATGCGTGAGGCCTGCATACCCGGCCGGCAAGGAGCAGCGGGCGAAGTGACCACGGCGCTGGCGACGGCGCAGTTCCTGTGCTTTCCCGATGGCGAACGCCGCATGCCCGATGGCACGCGCTGGCAGGGCCAGCCGCCGCGCGATGCCGAAGAGCAATGGGTGGCCGCCCTGCACATGCCGCAATGGGCCAGCCGGGCACGGTTCACGATCACCGGGGTGCGGACCGAACGGTTGCAGGCCATTGGCCGCAAGAGCCTGCGCGCCAGCGGGTTTGGTGGCCTGCTGGCGCGGCGCGGCTTTGCCCGGCACTGGGACGCGACGCATCCCATCGAAGGGCTGCGCTGGCGCGACGATCCGGAGGTTGCCGTCCTGGCCCTAGGCCCGATCGAAGCGGGCGCACCACTGGCGTAGCAGGGCGATCGTTGCGTCGGGCTGATCGGTGAGCACCGCATGCGCCGCGCCCTTGATCTCGCGAAACTGGGCGTGCGCGCGCTTGGCGAAGGCAGCCACGGTGGCGGGGCGCGCCTCGTCGAATTCACCGGCGGTGAACAGGGTGCGGCGCCCATCCAGCTTCGTCAGCAAGGCCTCTCCGTCATAGTCCTTGAGCAGGCCATAGGCGCGGAATTCGGTAGGGCCCCACATCCGCTCGTACAGCTCCGGCCCGGCATCGCGCGGCGCGTTCTTGCGATAGGCGGCAACGCGCGGATCGGGATCGGTGCGCACCACAAAGCGCTTGAGGAAGGCGGTGTCCGCCGCCGCGCATTGCTGCGCATCGGGCGGGGTATCGCCTTCGCAGGCCAGCATCGTGCCCTGCCACTGCGCCGGCATCTGTCCGCGCAGGCGGCTGGCGTCGGCAATCCAGCTGCGCGTGGACACCAGTGGCGACTGCACGATCAGGCTGGCCAGTGCAGGCGGACGCTGCGCGCCATATTCGATGGCCAGCGTGCCGCCCCAGCTGCCCCCGCCAACATGCCAGCGCGGAATGTCCAGCGCCTTGCGGATCGCCTCGATCTCCTGGACGAAGCGCTCCACCCGCCAGTTGGCAGGATCGTGCGGCGCATCGGAGCGCCCGCTGTCGAGCTGGTCGTAAAGGATCACCGCGCGCTCGTCGGCCATGGCCGTCAACGGCAGCAGGCTGGTGTGATTGCCGCCGGGCCCGCCGTGGATATAAAGCAATGGCAGGCGCGGCCCCTTGAGATCGCCATTGATCCGCACATAGATCCTGCCGCCGGGCACCTGCACCTTCAGGTCCCGGTCAGGCTTCACCTTCATGCCCGCCGGTGCGGGCGCGGCGCGGGCCGCCACGCCCGCCAGCGGCAGGCTGGCGAGGCCCGCGAGCAGGGCACGACGGTTCAGGGTTGCATCGGTCATGCCTGCTGGTGCCCCAGCCCTGCGGGTGTGGTCAAGGCTGGCATCGCACACTCGTCCCAGCCGGTGAAGATATGGCCTCCACCGATCTGAACTGCGCCTGTCGCCTAAAGCCGCATGCCTTTAGAAATGGTAGGTCTGATCCAGCGGCGCGAGACGCATCGCCATATCGTTGGACGTGGTCAATTCGATATCGGTCGCAACGAACGTGGTGCCCGCGCCGAGTGAACCGAGCAACTGCTTGGCCAGCTTGCCGGACCCATCGGGATCGAAATAGAGATTGCCGGTGGCCTTGTCGTAGATGAAGCGGTCATCCGCATCGTGCGCCGCCGTGCCCTCGTAAAACATCTCGGGCGAAGGCGCGCCGAACATCCAGAACCCGAATAGCGCATCGCTCACCAGCACGATCTTGTCCGTGCCCGAAACGAAATCGGTCACCGATTGGCTGACGGGCACGCCCAATTCGGCTTGGGATGCGAAGACGAACTTGTCTTGCCCTGTGCCCCCGGTCATCACATCGCCGGTGCCGCCGCCGATGAGCCAGTCATCGCCCGCATCACCCTTAAGCGTATCCGCTCCACCGTAGCCGAGCAGCCAGTCATTGCCACTGCCGCCAGCAATGACATTGGCGCCCTGGCTGCCAACAAGGTAGTTATCGCCAGTGTTCCCGGTGAGGTCGATGGCATTCGTGGAAAGGAAATCAGCCGCGAACAGGGCCTCGACCCTTGCAGGCAGCGTGTAGCTTACGGTTGCCTTGACGCTTTCCGCGTCGGAGCCGGTTTCCACGATCACATCGTTGACGTTATCGACAATGTAGTGATCGGACCCGGCGCCGCCGATCATCGTATCCGCGCCAGCACCGCCATTGATGTAATCGTTGCCGTCACCGCCGCTCAACGTGTTGGCTGCGCTGTTGCCGACCAGATCATTGCTCAGTGCGTTGCCCGTGCCGTCGATCGCGGCGGTTCCGGTCAGCGTCAGGCCCTCGACATTCGCACCCAAAGTATAGGTGACAGACGACTTCACCAGATCGTACCCACCGAAGGCGCCCTCGACCACCACATCGCCGACATTGTCGACAACATAGGTGTCGTTTCCGCCCAAGCCCGCCATGGTGTCGGCCCCGGCCTTGCCATCCAAAAAGTTGGCAGCGCTGTTGCCGGTCAATGCATTGCCGAGATCGTTGCCGGTAGCGCTAATCGCGGCGGTGCCCGCCAGTTCGAGATTCTCAATGTTGGCGCCCAGGCTGAAGCTGACCGACGCAATGACTTTGTCCGTTCCCCCAGCGGCCAACTCCACTGCACGGTCATTGGCGTTGTCGACGTAATAGGTATCGTCGCCCGCCCCTCCCTTCATCATGTCCGCACCGCCACGGCCATCGATGACATTGGCATACTCGTTGCCGAAAATCTTGTTGGCCAGCTCGTTTCCTGTGCCTGCGAGAGCCGACGATCCCAAGAGATAAAGGTTCTCGGTGTTCGCAGCCAGCGTGAAGGAACAGCTGGCGCGGATCGTGTCCGTGCCTTCGCCCAAAAGCTCTGTCACAAGATCACCGGCTTGGTCGACGATGTATGTATCGTTTCCGAGCCCACCGACCAGCGTGTCAGAGCCGCCCTTGCCATCGAGAACGTTGTCCATGCCATTGCCGGTCAGGATGTTGTTCAGGTCGTTTCCGGTCCCATTGATGGCAAGGCCGGCCGCCAATTCCAGGTTTTCGACGTTTGTGCCCAAGATGAAGCTGACGGACGCGATGACCCTGTCAGTTCCTTCCCCGGCCAGTTCAACCGCGCGGTCCTTGGCGTTGTCGACGTAATACGTATCGTTGCCAGAGCCGCCCTTCATGATGTCCGCGCCGGCGCCACCATCGATGACATTGGCATACTGGTTGCCGAAGATCGTATTGGCCAGTGCGTTGCCGTACCCTTCCAGCGCGTTCGGACCGATCAGGTAGAGCTTCTCGACGTTCGCCGAACAGGTAAAGTTGATGGTTGATCGGATTGTGTCGATCCCCTCATCCGCCCTTTCGATAACCAGATCGCCGATGTCATCGACATAGTAGATGTCGTTCCCCGATCCGCCCGACATGGAATCGGGGCCGGCACGGCCGTCCAGAATATCGTCACCGGCCAATCCTTGCAGATCGTCCGGCCCGACCCCACCGATCAGCCTGTCGTTGCCGCTTGTCCCCGTCTTCGTAACCATGCGCATCCCCTCCGCGTGCCCGGCAGCATTAAAATCCCCCCCCCCGCAAAATCAATGCCAGATGAGCGGAGAAATTGTGCCGAAATGGATGGCTGAGGATTATTGCGTGATTGGGTCAGGCGCTGAACCTTGGCGTGAAACGAAGGCGGCGCCCGAGACGAGGTCTCGAGCGCCGCGCGTTTTACTTCGTCGCTGGCGGATCAGGCCGCTTCCGCCTTGCGCTCCGCGCGTTCGAGGTTGAGCAGTTCGGCGAGCTGGAAGGCCAGCTCGATCGACTGCGCCGCGTTGAGGCGCGGGTCGCAGTGGGTGTGGTAGCGGTCGGCGAGGCCTTCCTGCGTGATCGCCACGGCGCCGCCGGTGCATTCGGTCACGTCGCGCCCGGTCATCTCGATATGGATGCCGCCCGCGTGCGTGCCTTCGGCCCGATGGACCGCGAAGAAGCCCTTCGCCTCGGCCATGATCCGGTCGAACGGGCGGGTCTTGTAGCCGTTGTCCGCCTTGATCACGTTGCCGTGCATCGGATCGCAGGACCAGACCACGGGATGGCCTTCCTTCTTCACCGCGCGCACCAGCGGGGCGAGGCCCGCCTCCACCTTGTCATGCCCGAAGCGGCTGATCAGCGTGATCCGCCCGGCTTCGCGCGCGGGGTTCAGCGTATCGAGCAGCTTAAGCAGCGCATCCGGCGTCAGGCTGGGTCCGCACTTCATGCCGATGGGGTTGTTCACCCCGCGCAGGTATTCGACATGGGCAGAGCCTTCGAAGCGGGTGCGATCGCCGATCCACAGCATGTGGGCGCTGGTGTCATACCATTCGCCGGTCAGCGAATCCTGCCGCGTCATCGCCTCTTCATAGGGCAGCAGCAGCGCTTCGTGGCTGGTGTAGAAGCTGGTGCCCTTCAGCTGCGGCACCGTCTGCGGATCAACGCCGCAGGCTTCCATGAAGTCCAGCGCTTCGCCGATCTTGTCGGCCATCTCGCCGAACTTGGCCGCCCACGGGCTCTTGCCGATGTGGTCCAGCGTCCATTGGTGGACCTGGCGCAGGTTGGCATAGCCGCCGGTGGAGAAGGCGCGCAGCAGGTTCAGCGTGGCCGCCGCCTGGCTATAGGCGCGCAGCATCCGCACCGGATCGGGGATGCGCGATTCCGCGGTGAAATCGATGCCGTTGATGTTGTCGCCCAGGTAGCTGGGCAGTTCGACATCGCCGATCTTTTCCACCGGCGAGGAACGCGGCTTGGCGAACTGGCCGGCCATGCGGCCGACCTTCACCACCGGCTGCTTGCTGGCGAAGGTGAGCACCACCGCCATCTGCAGCAGCACGCGGAAGGTGTCGCGGATGTTGTTCGGATGGAACTCGGCAAACGATTCGGCACAGTCTCCGCCCTGCAGCAGGAAACCCTTGCCCGCGGCGACCTGCGCGAGGTCAGCCTTGAGCGCGCGCGCTTCGCCCGCAAAGACCAGCGGCGGAAAGCTCGTCAGGGTCTGCTCGACCTCGTTCAGCTTCTCCGCGTCGGGGTAGACCGGCAGGTGCCGCCCTTCATGCCCGCGCCAGCTCTGCGCATTCCAGTTCTGTGCCACTGTTCCTCATCCTTTCAAGAACGCGCGCCCATACGCCCGCGCACGCCGAAAAGCAAAGGAAGCCTTGCGATCAGTGTGATCGATCGCGATTCAACGGTCGGACCGCTTCTTCACCGCAGCCTCCATCTGTCGGCACGCTGAGAAAATTGAACCGAATTAGCAATACACTGAAATTTTAGAATTCTCTCTTCTTGCCTCACCGAGATCGTTACGTAACTATATGATGTGCTCAGCTATGGGGGGAACAATGACTGATCCTGGTCAGGGGGCAGTGCTTCTAAACAACTTGCAGCCTTTCCTCACGACTGTCTTGACGCTGAGTATCGCGTCCGAAAGATTAGTCGAAGTCATCAAGGGGTTTATTCCCTTTCTCAGGACCGAATTATCAGATGCGTCAGCTGAAGCGAAGCGAAGAGCCTCACTTCATGTCCTTTCGATTTTGGCGGGTGTGCTCACCGCATTTCTGACTAGCTCCGCATTCGACGATCTACTTGCGCCTGTAGGGTCAACACCATTGGCAATCATAGCGCTCGGTCTTTTGGCTAGCGGAGGATCGGGCTTCTGGAATGCAATCCTCAGTTGGGTGCTACAGGCCAAGAATCTCAAGAAGGAAGAAGTAGCCGGTGTCCGGGCTCAGAATGCGGCCTCGCCTGCAAATGAGACTGAAGGCGTTTACGGCAATCTTGCAATTGGCAACGAACAGGTAAGCTCAAACGCCTGCTACGACGTGGGAGAATAGTAATGTCTTGGCGAGTAGCACGGAGCCTCGCTCACCTCCGCGAACAGATCAATGCGCGATATCCAGCCCGTTTGAGGGAAAGCGACGGGACGATTGGCGATGCGGCCCATGCGTCGCGGAGTTCGGATCACAACCCTTGGGTTAAAGACGGTGCAATTGGCGTGGTTACAGCAATCGATATCACGCATGACCCTATTCATGGATGCGACGCTCAGGCCATTACTAAAATGCTAGTTGAAAGTCGCGATTCCCGCATCAAATACATCATATGGAACCGCCAAATCGTTAGTTCCTCAGTGTCGCCTTGGGAGTGGCGATCCTATAATGGCCCGAGTCCGCACGACCACCATTTCCACCTCTCGGTGAAAAGCGACAAATCGTTCTATGACCTCGTGACTGACTGGCACTTGCCCGAGTAATCGAACGCTCACTTGGGCTGCGGCACAACCTCCACCTTCCAGTTGCGGTCGGCGCGCAGGTATCGCTGGGCCAGGGCCTGCATCGCTTCGGGCGTGGTGGTGGATGAATCCGACAGGATCGAGCGGATCTCCTGGAACTTGCCCGGCTCCTGCGCCCCGCCTTCCAGCTGGTACATGTAGAAGCCGTTGCCCGTGCTGGCGCGGGTGATCAGCTGCTTCATCGGCTCGGTCACGCGCGCGATCTCGTCGGCCGTGGGCGGGTTGGCGGCAAGGTCTGCCGCGATCTTGTCTGCCGCGGCGAAGAAGGCGGGCAGGTCCTGCGGGCGCAGCTGCACGGTGGCGGCGATATAGCCGCCACTCGGCAGGTCGAGCGGCCAGGTGGAGCCGACCTGCGGGGCATAGCTCGCGCCGATCTTCTCGCGCATCTCGTCAAACAGGCGGATGTTGAAGATCTGGGCGAGCAGGTCCAGCTGGCGCGATTCGCGCAGCGCCGGGCCTTTTCGCCCGCCGCCGGTGGGCCAGGCGACCAGCGCCGCCGCCGTGGTGGCGTCGCCATGGTGGGTCAGCACCAGCGGCTCGGCATTGTGCGCCGGGATGTGCGGGGCAAAGCCGGTTTCCGGCAGGGCATCGCGCGCCGGCAACGCGCCAAAGGTCTTTTCCAGCGCGGCGATGGCCTTTTCGCGATCGAAATCGCCGAACAGGTCCACTTCCACCGGGCCCTGGCGCAGCAGCGGTTCCCACACCCGACGGAAGCCTTCGGGCGTGGCCTTCTGCAGTTCGGCCGGGTTGGGCGTGGCATAGCGCGGATCGCCGTCTTTCAGCAGCCACGGCAGGTCACGCTGCAGCACCGACATCGGGCTGGTGTTGCTGCTTTCATAGCCGAGCTGCGCCGCTGCGCGGGCGCGCAGCACGGGGTTGGCGTCCCAGCGCGGCTGCGCCAGCTTGGCGGCGAAGAGATAGAGCTGGTCTTCAAGGTCCGCCGGGCGCGTATCGGCGGCCATGCGGAACACGGTATCGTCGATGTCGAAATCGAGGCTCAGCTTGCGGCCCGTGGCCAGCCGATCGAGATCGTCGCGCGAAAGGCTGCCGATGCCGGCGTCCATCAGCGCGGTTTCCGCCAGCGGGCCATAGACCGCATCCCTGGGATCGATCACCGCATAACCACCGCCAAAGCGCACGCGCACGATGATCCGGCCCGGTTCGGCATTGTTGGCCCACAGCAGCGCCTTCACGCCGTTCGACAGTTCGATACGTTCGATGCCGAGCAGGCCGGCGGCCTCGGCGGTCTTGAGCGTGCCCGGCTGGCCCACCGGGGGCAGATCCGCGAACTTCAGCGTGTTGGCCGCCACGCGGCTGCCCGATGCGGCATCCACCGGCGCGGTCAGCGCGGCGCGCAAGTCCTCCTCAGTGCCATCGCCCGCCTTGGGCGTGATCAGGACCGGGCGGATCACCGTGCCCTTGAACAGGGCCTGCGTGTGCTGGAACACCGCCTGCGGGGTGAACAGCGGGATCGATTTCCTGAAGATGCCATAGACCGTATCGGGATTGGCCACCGTCTCGCGGATGTCCACGGCGTCGGTCAGGTCGTCGGCCACCTTCGATCCGGCCAGCGTTTCCTGCGTTTCCACCGGAACCTTGAACGCCACGTCGAACTCGGCAACCTCGCGCGCGATTTCCTCCTCGCTGGGCGGGGTGGCGAGCGCATCGGCGATAACCGCGCGCACGTCCTTCACCGCGCTGCGCCAGTCGTCGGCCAGCGGGGTGATCGTCACCAGCGTGGCGTCGGCGCTGCGGCTGATGCGCTGCTGCTCCACCGAGGCGGCGAGGAAGCTGGCGTTGCCGCGCGCGCGGGTTTCCAGACGGCGGTTGATCAGCGCCAGCCCCAGCCGGTCGATCATCAGCCCCTGGTTATAGGCGATGGTGTCGTTCACCTTCTTCCACGGGCGCAGGATGGCGTAGTTGACCACGCGCGGCAGGTCGGGCTCCACCAGCACTTTGGCCTCGCCCACCGGGTTCCTGGGGTCGGTGCCCGGCGGGGCGACGGGCGCGCCGAAATCGGGCTGCGCCGGCTTCTTGCCTGCGACCTTCCAGTCGCCGAACCACTGGCGGATCTTGCCGATCAGTACCTGCGGGTCGGCATCGCCCGCCACCACGATCACGGTATTGTCGGGGCGATACCACTTGTCATGGAAAGCCTTGACGCTTTCCGATGTGGCGGCGTTGAGCGTATCGACCGTGCCGATCGGCGAACGGCTGGCGAGCGGCTGCCCGGCGAAGAACAGCGAGCGAGTCTCGTCCATGACGCGGGCGCGCGGGCCGATGCGTTCGCGCATTTCGGCGAGCACGATCGGCACCTCGGTCTTCACCCCCTGCGGCGTGAAGATGGGGGCGGTGATCATGCCGGAGAGCAGCTTGAACGTCTCGTCGAGCTTGGGCGCGGTGGCGTCCGGCAGGTCGAGCTTGTAGACGGTCTGCGTCGCGCTCGTCTCGGCATTGGTGTCGCTGCCGAAAGTGGCGCCCAGGCGCTGCCAGGTGGGGATCGCCTCACCGGATTTCAGGTACTTGCTGTCGCGGAACGAGAGGTGCTCGATCAGGTGGGCATAGCCGCGCTGGGCGTCGGTCTCGTACATCGAGCCGGCATCGACCAGCACGCGGATGGAGACCTGTTCAGGCGGCACGCCGTTGTGGCGCACGGCATAGCGCACGCCGTTGGGCAGGGTGCCGAACACCCAAGCGGGATCGCGCGGCACGTCTGACCCGACATAGAGCCAGGGCGTGCCGCCTGCCGCAGCCTTGGCGGGCGGGGCCGCGACGGCAGCCTGTTGCAGCGGAATGGTCCCCGCCAGCAGGATGGAAAGGACAAGTCCGAAACGCCGCACGGGCCGATTGGGGGATCGCATGATCACCCTATAGAAGGGCATGAAATGAAGGACCAGTGAATAGGCCCTTCACTTCCGCAATTCCGGCGCGCGCCGTTACTGTTGCGGCGCGCCGCCCTGCTGCGCCTGCGAGCGCATGGCCGCCACTTCCGCCTCGGTCTTGGAATCAAGCAGTTCGACCTGGAAGACCAGATCGGCGTTCGCGGGGATGCCGTCACCCGCCCCCTTCGCGCCATAGCCGAGTGCGGCGGGGATGCAGAGCCGGTAGATCGATCCGCGCGGCATCATGCCCAGCCCTTCGGAAAAGCCGGGGATCACCGAATCCGACTGGAACGGCGTGGTCATGTTCTGGTCGAACACCTGGCCGTTGGCGGCAAGGTAGCCGATGTAGTTCACCAGCACGAAATCGCCCTTGGCCGCCTTGGGGCCGGTGGCGTCCTTCAGCACGGTGTAGCCGAGGCCCGATGCGGTCTGGGCGTTGCAGGTGCGCTTGTCCGCGCCCACCATCGGCTGCAGCGGCAGCGCGATCACCGCGCCGGCGGCCGGAGCCGGAGCCGGGGCCGGGGCCTGCGCCAGGGCGGAATTTGAGACGAGCGCGGTGGCCAGCGCGGCGGCGATTCGCAAGGTTTGGGTCATGCCTTGCGCATAGTCGCCCGCCTTGCGCTCCGCCAGAGCGGAAACCTGCAACAAATCCGCCATTTTCCTTGCGCGCCGCCCCTTGACCATGGCCCTGCCGGGCCTACATGCGGAAGCATGTTCATAGAAACCGAAACCACCCCGAACCCCGCCACGCTGAAGTTCCTTCCGGGCGAGCAGGTGATGGCCAGCGGCACGCGCGAATTCACCAGCCATGAAGAGGCGGAAGCCTCGCCGCTGGCGCAGGCGCTGTTCGATCTGGGCGATGTCACCGGGGTGCTGTTCGGCCGCGATTTCGTGTCCGTTACCATCGCGCCGGGTGCGCAATGGTCCGATGCCAAGCCACAGGTGCTTGCGGTGCTGCTCGATCATTTCGTCAGCCAGGCACCGCTGTTTGCGCAAGGCTCGGCCGACTTTGCTGTCCCGGCTGACGATGATGCCGATCTGGGCGATGATCCGGCCGATGCCGATGTCGTGGCGCAGATCAAGGAACTGATCGAAACGCGCGTGCGCCCGGCGGTGGCCAACGACGGCGGCGACATCATCTATCGCGGGTTCCGCGAAGGCGTGGTCTATCTGCGCATGCAGGGCGCCTGTTCCGGTTGCCCGTCTTCCACCGCAACGCTGAAGAACGGGATCGAATCGCTGCTGAAGCACTACGTGCCCGAAGTCAGCGAAGTCCGCGCGGCCTGAGCCGGAGCGGCGTGTTGCCGGTTTCTGGGCGCACCCTGGTGATCGACAGCGCCACCGAGGCCTGCTCGGTCGCCCTGTTCGAAGATGGTGCACTGCTTGCCGGCGAATGCCTGATGCTCGGCCGCGGCCATGCCGAACGGCTGGTGCCGATGATCGAGGCGCTGCCAGACAAGGGCCGCGCCGATCGCATCGTGGTCGATAGCGGCCCCGGCAGCTTCACCGGCATACGCGTCGGCCTTGCCGCGGCGCGCGCGCTGTCGCTGGCGTGGGGCGTGCCGGTCTCCGGCTTCTCCAGCCTCGCGCTGGTCGCCGCCATGGCTCTGGAACAGCACCCCGGCCAGCCGGTGGACGTGGTGATGACCGGCGGGCATGGCGAATGGTTCCTGCAGCCGTTCGACGCGACAGGGGCTCCGCTTGCCCCCCTCGCCTCGCTCCCCCCCGATGCGGCGATGGCGGCATCGACGGCCCCGGTGATCGCCGGAAGCCAGGCCGATGCGCTGGCTGCAGCCCGCACCGGCGCTGTCGCCGTGCCCCTCTGGCCCGATGCCCGGACGTTCGCCCTGCTTCGCGACGGTGCGATCGCGCCCGATCCCGTGCCCGCCTATGGCCGCGCACCCGATGCGCGGCTCCCCTCCGTTCCCGTGGCCTGACGGGCAAGACGTTCGATGATCGCACCGCACGACGATATCGACCGGATCATGGATGTCATGGTGCAGGCGTTCCCGCCCGAATACGGCGAGGCCTGGAACCGACGCCAGGTATCCGACCTGCTGCTGCTATCGGGAACCCGCTACGGACTTGTTGCACCAGGCGGCAGCATGGCCCCCGAAGCGCACGAAGAGACTGCCGGCTTTTTCCTGTCGCGCAGCGTGCTTGATGAAGAAGAACTTCTTCTCTTCGCCATAAGCCCGGCCTGGCGCCGCCGCGGACTTGGGCATGCACTTCTTTCCTGCTTCATTGATCAGGCGAAAGGCCGGGGGATCAATCGTATATTCCTGGAAATGCGGGCGGAAAATCCGGCCGGGCACCTATACGCCGCGCATGGCTTCGTACCCACGGGAATTCGGCCGCTCTACTACCGCACTCCTTCGGGAAAGCGGCTCGACGCGATCAGCCAGGAACTGCGACTGGATTGATTAAGTGCGGCTTTTCAGCACTTCATGAATTTTCGGTCATTTCGCCCAATAGCGGGTGCCACTATGGTTGTGTTGCAGAATTTATCTTGTATAACCCCGCCCGTAATCCCACAAATTTTCAGAACCACCGGGGTCGCGGATAATTCACCATAGAACGAGGGTCGATAGAGATGAGTGAAATCGAAAACGATATGCGTGAAACCCTTATCACGCTCACGTCCGATATCGTTGCCGCGCATGTCAGCAACAACAGCGTTGCGGTTGGCGATTTGGCCACGCTGATCACCAATGTGTATTCGGCGCTCGCCGGCCTGAACCAGCCCGAAGCCGTGGCTGAACCGGCTCCCGAACCGGCCGTTTCGGTCCGTTCTTCGGTGAAGAACGATCACATCGTCTGCCTGGAAGACGGCAAGAAGCTGAAGATGCTCAAGCGCCATCTTGCCACGCGCTACAACATGACGCCGGAACAGTATCGCGCGCGCTGGAACCTGCCCGCCGATTACCCGATGGTTGCCCCGGCCTATGCCGAAAAGCGCCGCGAACTGGCCAAGAAGATCGGCCTCGGCCGCAAGCCCGCGCCCAAGCGCGGCCGTGGCAAGACTGCTGCCTGACAGAATAAAACAACCGGCCCTCTCGGGGTCGCAACGGTTGAAGAATTGGCCCGCCGCTCTATGATCGGCGGGCCAATTCCGTTTCGCCGGTCCCATTCCGTCTCGCAGGTCCAACGTGCACCAACCCATCGATATCGAGGCTCTCTGCGCCGAACGCGGCCTGCGCATCACCGAACAGCGCCGGGTGATCGCCCGCGTCCTGTCGGAAAGCAACGACCACCCCGACGTGGAAAAGCTGCACGAGCGCGCGGCAGAGCGCGATCCGCGCATTTCCATCGCCACCGTCTACCGCACCGTGCGCCTGTTCGAGGAAGCCGGCATTCTCGACCGGCACGACTTTGGCGACGGGCGCGCCCGCTATGAAGCGACGCCCGAAGCGCATCACGATCACCTGATCGACGTTGAGACCGGCAAGGTCATCGAATTCGTCGATCCCGAACTGGAAGTGCTGCAACGCCAGATTGCCGAAAAGCTCGGCTATCGCCTCGTCGACCACCGCATGGAGCTCTACGGGGTCAAGCTTGACCGCGACAACTGATCCGGCGCGGATGGCGCCGGTTCCAGGTCCGCAGAGAGGGGAACCGATCTCCGGACTGGGGTACTGCCGCATCGCCTGGCGCCTGCTGGGCCTGGTGCTGGCGCTGATCATCTGCGTTCCGCTGCATTACATCTGGCGCACCGTGCATTACGGCTCGCCCATCCCCCGCCTGTTCCTGTGGATTGCCGCCCGCCTGTGCGGCGCGCGCGTTCGCGTGCATGGCACGCATCTGCGGCGTGACGTGTTCTTCATCGCCAACCACGTTTCATGGGTGGATATCCTGGCGCTCGCCGGGGCCAGCGGCACGGCGTTCGTCGCCAAGGCGGAGCTTGACCGCGCGCCCGTGGTCGGCTGGCTTTCCCGCCTGAACCGCACAGTCTTCGTCAGCCGCGAAGACCGCATGGGCGTGGCCGACCAGATCAACCGGCTGAAGGAAGCACTGGCCGACAACTGGTCCATCACCGTCTTCCCCGAAGGCACCACTACCGACAACAAGTCGCTGCTGCCGTTCAAGACATCGATGCTGCGCGTGCTGGAACCACCGCCACCGGGCGTGCTGGTGCAGCCGGTGGTGCTCGATTACGGGCCGGTGGGCGAATGGATCGGCTGGATCGGCACCGAATCCGGCGTGGACAACGCGCTGCGGGTGCTGGCGCGCAAGGGCTCGTTCCGCCTCAATGTCCACTTCCTCGAACCCTTCGACCCGCGCGACCACACCGGGCGCAAGGCCATCGCCGCAGAGGCGCGCGCCCGCATCCTCCCCGCATTGGAGTCCGCGCTCGGCCACCCGGTACGCCCCTTCGCCCACAGCGTGCCACAGGTGGGGTTCAGCGCGCCGAAGGAGCCGGAAACCGGGCCTGCCACCGCACAGGAGCAGGCAGCGCATGATCGGGCGGCGGGGTAAGTGCGTTCCCGCAGGTTGCTGCTGGCGATACTTGTCGCAGCGGGATTACTTGTCGCATTGGCTGCGTCCAATTCTCGCCGCCTGACGGTTGCAAGAAGCACGTTGGACGCACAGGACCTTCGGAAATGCTGGTCGAAGTTCAATACGGCCCTAACAGAGCATGTGGTGACGACCTCATTTCAGTGGGATTCTGGCAGCAAGGACCAACTCTTAAACGTGAACGGCAAGGTTACGTTTGCGGCGGCCTAACTTCGCCAGCGCGGATTCATGAGGTTCCGTTTGAATTTGGCAGCATTGTCGACTTCGACGTATAGCCGTACGCGCAAGATCAATAATGATACCGGCATTGCGCAATTTCCAGCTGCTGGTCTGATCCGCTGCCCGTCACGCGATAAACCAGCCTGTCCTCCAGCGTGATCCGGCGCGACCACCAGCCTTTCAGAGCGCCTTTCAATGGCTCAGGCTTGCCTGTGCCTTTGAAGGGCGTACGGCGGCATTCCTTGATCAGATCGTTCACGCGCTGCAAGATATTGGGCGCGTTGGCCTGCCAGTGGAGATAGTCCTCCCAGGCGGCGTCAGCGAAAACCAGCCTCACGGTTCGATCAGTTCGCGCGCCCCGCCCTTGCCGGCATCGAGCTGTCCGATCGCCCCGCGCAGCCGCGCCGCATTCGCCTCGCTCGACAGCAGGTGCATGGTCTCTTCGATGGCGTTCCAGTCAGCGAGCGAGACCATGACGACTGCCTCTCCCTTCTGCCGCGAAATCACCACCGGGGCGCGGTCGGTGACCACGCGGTCCATCACTTCCTTCAGATGCGCGCGCGTGTCGGTATAGGTCAGAACGTCCATGGGCTGTCTCCTGTGGCTAATATGTACAATAATCCGTACATATCAAGCCCGCCCTTCACCCCCCGCGATAAATCGCGTATGGGCCGCCGCTTATGTCGGCCACCACATCCCCCAGGACCTTTCGCGTCAAGAGCTTCGGCTGCCAGATGAACGTCTATGACGGCGAGCGCATGGGCGAGCTGTTGCAGGCGCAGGGCATGGCTGCGGCAGAGGAGGGGGCTGACGCGGACCTGGTGGTGCTGAACACCTGCCACATCCGTGAAAAGGCGACCGAAAAGGTCTATTCCGACATCGGCCGGCTGCGGCGCGATGATGGCACCACCCCGCTGATCGCCGTCGCCGGCTGCGTGGCGCAGGCCGAGGGCGAGGAGATCATGGCCCGTGCCCCTTCGGTGAAGGTCGTGGTCGGGCCGCAATCGTACCACCGCCTGCCCGACATGGTGGCCGAAGCCGCGCAGGGCCGCCGCGCCACCGAAACCGACATGCCGGCCGAGGCCAAGTTCGCCGCCCTGCCCCGCCGCCGCCGCTCCGGCCCCAGCGCGTTCCTGACCGTGCAGGAAGGCTGCGACAAGTTCTGCACCTATTGCGTGGTGCCCTATACCCGCGGCGCAGAGATCAGCCGGCCCTTTGCCGATCTGGTGGAAGAGGCGAAGCTGCTGGTCGAAGGCGGCGCGCGCGAGATCACCCTGCTGGGCCAGAACGTGAACGCCTGGGCCAGCGAGGATGCCAGGGGCCGCGCCATCGGCCTCGCCGGGCTGGCCGAGGAACTGGCCCGCATCCCCGATCTCGCCCGCATCCGCTACACCACCAGCCACCCGGCGGACATGGACGATGCGCTGATCGAGGCGCACGGCACGAACGCCAAGCTGATGCCGTTCCTCCACCTGCCGGTGCAATCGGGCAACGACCGCGTGCTGCGCGCGATGAACCGCAGCCATACGGCCGAAAGCTACCTCAAGCTGCTCGACCGCGTGCGCGCCGCGCGGCCCGACATCGCGCTCTCGGGCGATTTCATCGTCGGCTTCCCCGGCGAGACCGACGCCGAATTCGAGGACACGCTGCGCCTGGTCGATGCGGTCGGCTATGCCCAGGCGTTCAGCTTCAAGTATTCCGCCCGCCCCGGCACCCCCGCCGCCACCATGGACGGCCACGTGCCGGCCACCGTGATGGACGAGCGCCTGCAACGCCTGCAGGCCGCGCTGAACCGCGACCAGCTGGCCTTCAACAAGGCCAGCGAAGGCAAACGCTGCCCCGTCCTGGTCGAACGCCGCGGCAAGCACCCCGGCCAATGGCTGGGCAAGAGCCCCTGGCTGCAATCCGTCCACTTCATCGCCGACGTCCGGATCGGCGATCTGGTGGAAGTCGACCTGCTGGAAGCGGGACCGAATTCGATCGCGGGCCGGCCCCTGTCCTGATCCGGGCCAATATGGCCCAATAAAAGTCGCGCAATTGCAACCCCGTGTGCCAAGTTGCCAAGCGCACATGGGGACCTTGCGATGATCTACTACAACAACATTCTGGGCACCAACGCGGGCGAAACGCTCAACGGTACCGATTATTCCGATCAGTTGCTTGGCCTCGGGGGCAACGATTTCCTTTACGGCGGGCTGGGCGACGATCTGCTCGATGGCGGCCCCGGACGCGACCGGCTCTTTGGCGGAGACGGAAACGACATTCTGCGCAGCATGGGCGACGGCGATGCGGTCGGCGAGATATACGACGGCGGCGCCGGGTTCGACACCTTCTACATCCGCTATGATTCTCCCGGAGCGATCCGCAACATAGATCTGGCTGCGGGCCGGTTCTACGACGGCTCGGCCACCGTGCTGGGCACCGTCTCGGGCATCGAACTTGTCGCCTTCCATGACTACGCCGGCACCGTGACCGTCAACGGGTCCTCCGGAAACGACACGATGGCGGTGCTCGCCGCGGGCTTTTCGATCACCGCCGGCGCCGGCGACGATGTGATCAGCGTAACCAGCGGTACGGCAACCATCGACGGCGGCACGGGCAGGGATACGTTGGCCCTGTTCTGGATGGGTGACCCCGATCCCAACAATTTCACGGGCTACTCCGTTTCCCTGGCGAGAGTCGGCATCGCGCAGAAGGTTGCCAAGGATTACACCGGCCGCCTCGCCACCCTGACTCTCAGCGGTATCGAGAACCTGCTCGGTTCCATCAGAAATGACCGGCTGGTCGGCGATTCCGCCGACAATGTCCTGACTGGCCATCTCGGGGATGATATCCTGATCGGCGGAGCGGGCAACGACAGGCTGTTCGGGGGCGAAGGGCCCGTTTCCCCAATCGACACATGGGAAGGCGGAGTCGTTCAAACTTACGACAACAACGCCATCGACAAAGACGTGCTGGAAGGCGGCACCGGCAACGACCAGATCGACGGCGGCAAGGGCTTCGACATCGCCACCTACGAGCATGCCAGGACAGCCGTGACCGTCGATCTGGCAACCGGCACGGCCACCGGGGGAGATGGCAGCGACACGCTGACCGGCATCGAAGGGGTGATCGGCAGTGTCGGAAACGACACGCTGAAGGGAAATGCGGAAGCCAACTGGTTCGACGGCGGCCTCGGCGCCGACACGATGACCGGTGGCAAGGGCGACGACACCTACGTGATCGACAGCCTGGCGGACACGATTGTCGAACTGGCCGACGGCGGCAGCGACACGGTTGCCGCGGCCTTCAGCCTGACCGTGTCGGGGGAGATCGAGAACGCGACTTTGCTCGGCACGGCGAACCTCGATGCGACCGGCAATGACCGCGCCAACGTATTGACCGGCAACGCCGGCATCAACCATCTGGCCGGTGGGGCAGGCGATGATACCTATGTCGTCCAAAATTCCGATGACATCGTGGATGAGGCGAGTGCCAACGGCGGGCATGACACCGTACGCAGTTCGGTTTCGTGGACACTGGGCGCCAATCTGGAAGACCTCGTCCTGTTCGGGACGGCCCAGGCAAGCGCTACCGGCAACGCGCTCGACAACGTGATCGTGGGCAACGAGGCGGACAATATCATCGACGGCGGGCTCGGCGCCGACGTGATGTATGGCGGCTTGGGCAACGACCACTTCATCGTCGACAATATCGGTGACGTGGTCATCGATGCCGGGCCGACCGGCCCCGAAAGCCCAGGTTACGGTGACTGGGATACGGTATTCGCCAGCATTTCCTACACCCTCGGTGGCTCGATCGAGAAGCTCACCCTGACTGGCGATGCAGCCATCAATGGCACCGGGAACTGGAAGGCCAACACCATCGTCGGCAATGGCGCCGACAACGTTATCGATGGCGGCGGAGATGGCAGCAACAACGACATTCTCGCGGGCGGCGGCGGCAACGACACGCTGATTTCAAGAGGGTATTCCGACTGGCTTTACGGGGGCGAAGGCAACGACACCTACGTGATCAATCGCTGGGCATTCGGCGGCCATATACTCACCGATGAGACCGCCGACAGCGGGATCGATACGATTGTCAGTTATGGCAGCGGCACATTGGCGGAATTCATCGAGAACTTTGCAACCCAAGCCGGGCAGGCGGCGACCGCAGCACAAGGAAACGCCCTGAACAACCTGATGACGGGCGGCGACCTTGCCGATGGTCTTTTTGGTGGCGATGGAAATGACACGCTGCGCGGAGGCGGCGGGGATGACAGGCTATACGGCGGAGCCGGCAATGACGTGATGGAAGGTGGCGCTGGCAACGACACCTACCTGGTCGACGACATCGGCGATGTCGTGATCGAGAAAGCCAGTGGCGGAACGGACACGATAAGCACCAAGATCGACAACTACACGCTTGGCGACAACCTCGAGAACCTCACGCTGTATGACGGTCTGACCGGCACAGGCAACGCGCTGAACAACGTCATCACCGGCACCAACGGCAACGAAACGCTGGATGGTGGCGCGGGTGACGACACGCTTGCCGGCGGCAACGGCGACGACAGATACTATGTCGACACGCTGGCGGACAAAGTGGACGAACGCTTAACGACCGGCTTCGACACGATCTACGCCAGCCTGGACTATTCGCTGGCGAAGATCGCCAATGTCGAAGGGTTGGTCCTTACCGGCACCGCCCGGCGCGGATGGGGCAACAGCCTGGCGAACACGATCGTCGGCAACGAACTGAACAACATTCTGTATGGTGACCGGGGAGACGTGCTCCAGGGCGGGCTTGGCAACGACACCTTCCAACTCAAGTCGACAGACGTCGTCGTGAAGGAGAACGCCGGCGAAGGGAACGACCTGGTCGTGGTCGGCGGGTCCTATGGACTGACCGCGAACGTTGAACGCCTCACCCTGACCGGAACAGGGGATTTCAGCGGCGGCGGCAACGAGCTTGCCAACATCATTGTGGGCAATTCCGGCAACAACACGCTTTACGGTTTAGCGGGCAAGGACCGGCTGACAGGCAACGATGGGGCCGATACCCTGTTTGGCGGCGCCGATCGCGACAGCCTGTACGGCGGCAACGGCAACGACATCCTCGATGGCGGCGCAGGCGCCGACCAGATGAATGGCGGCTTGGGCGACGACACCTACTACGTCGAAAGCACCGGCGATGCGGTGGTCGAAAGCAATGGCGGCGGCATCGATCAGGTTTTCGCCGATGTTGATTACGTGCTTGCCGAATGGGTCGAGAACCTGACCGTCAGCGGCAGCTACCATGGCACGGGAAACGAGCTCGCCAACACAATCGTAGGCGGAGGCGGCAACAACATTCTGGACGGCCGCGGCGGTGCAGACCTCATGCAGGGGATGAACGGCGACGACACCTACTACGTCGATACCGCCGGCGATCAGGTCTTGGAAACAATCGGCGCTGGTCGCGACACGGTTATTGCCATGGCAAGCTATGCTCTTGGGGCGGGGCAGGAGATCGAGACATTGGAACTGACCGGCCTAAACGCGCTCAGTGGCACCGGGAATGAACTGGGTAACCACATCATCGGGAATGATGCCGCCAACCTGCTCAACGGCGCGGGCGGGGCGGACAGGCTTGATGGCAACGGGGGTGCCGACACCCTCATCGGTGGCGCAGGGAACGACGTACTCGACGGCGGCATCGGCGCAGACAGCATGGATGGTGGCCTTGGCGACGATGGCTACTACGTCGACAACACTGGCGACACAGTGAGCGAAGCAACTGGCGACGGTCTCGATCTGGTCGCCACAACCACCAGCATCACCCTCGGCGCAGGCATCGAAGGGGGCGTGGTGCGCAACGGCTTTGCCGCTTCGATCAAGGGCAATGCCGAGGCCAATGCGCTGGGTGGAAATTCGGGCAACGACACACTGGATGGCGGCGATGGCGACGATGTGATCTTTGGCGGCGGCGGACAGGATACGCTGCTCGGTGGTGCGGGGGCGGACGTGCTCGTTGGTGGCGGACAGTACGACCGGCTGACCGGCGGCACCGGGGCCGACACCTTTATCGTCATTACTGACGGGTCTGTATCCACGCCGACCCAGATTACCGACTTCGTTTCCGGCACCGATCGCATCGTGGTGCTGAACCCGTTTCTTTCCGGCCAACTTCTGCCGGCGGGCTTTGTCCAGGGCACTTCGGCCAGGGATGGAAATGACATCGCCATTTACGACAAGGGAAGCGGCCAGCTCTGGGCTGATATCGACGGCAATGGTGCCGGGGCAAAGGTGCTCGTCGCAACCTTCACCCCGGGCACATCGATCTCCGCATCCGATATCCAGTTGATCGAACAGTCCTCGCTCGATGCGCAGATTGGCGATGTGGCGGGGTGGCTCTACGGCACGCTGGATCTCTGATCGGACCAACCGCGCATGGAAAGGGGGCGCTTCTAGGCTGGAAGCGCCCCCTTTTTCCTTCACCAGCTTCGCCGCTCAGCCGTGGTGGCGCACCCAATGGCGGTGGTGCTTGGCATGCTGCCGGGCGTGATGGCGATAGTGGTGGCGCGCATCGCGCAGTTCGCGGCGGTCGTGGCGCAGTTCCATCCGGTCGCGGCGGGCTTCGGCGTAGTTGCCGGTGCGGCGGTCGTGGCGGATTTCCATGCGGTCGTGGCGCACTTCGGCGCGTTCGTGGCGAACCTGGGCACGATCGTGGGCAAGCGGCGCGGCATTGGCCATGGCCGGGGCGAAGAGGGTGGCGGCAATCGCGGCAAGTAGGAACTTACGCATCGTTTCTTCTCCTTCGGGGCCGCCCTGGTGGTGCATCGGGGTTCGGCCTCGGTCCCCTTCTTGCGCAACGTCGCTGAACCGTTTTGGTATCCCGCGTGCAGAAACCGATCAGCTTTGTCGCCGGCTTGTGACAAATGGTCGCAGCACGGATGCAACATGGCTGTGCAAATCCTCGTTCCGCCCCGCTTTTTGCGCCGCCGCACCTTGCGCGCGCGGCCATCAGGCATAATCTCAGGCGGCAGAGACTAAGGAGACGCATGGCCCGCAAGTTCCCCCGCGCTCACGAGGCGCATCGCGAAACGGCCCACGATGGCGGCAGCCACTATGGCATCGCCCACGCCGGGGACCATCGCAGCGGGCAGGCCCCGCGCCGTGCACGGGTGGAGGTCGAGTTCGAGGAACAGACCATGCTGGGTGCGCTGTTCGGCCAGTTCGACCAGAACCTGGTCCAGATCGAAAACCGCATGGGTGTCTATATCTCGGCACGCGGTAACCGCGTGCTGATCGAAGGGCCTGAGGATTCGGTGGCCCGCGCGCGCGATGTGCTGAAAGGCATGCTGCAGCGGCTGCAGCAGGGGCACGAGATCGACGCCGGAACGCTGGATTCGCTGATCGCCATGTCCAACGAACCCACGCTTGAAGGCATCATCACCGGCGCGCCGCAGGGCACGCCGCCGATCATGATCCGCACCCGCAAGAAAACCATCGTCCCGCGCAGCGCCACGCAGATCGAATACATGCGCGCGCTGGTGAAGGAAGATGTGATCTTCGCGCTCGGCCCGGCAGGCACAGGCAAGACCTACCTCGCCGTGGCGCAGGCGGTGGCGCAGCTGATCAACGGCAGCGTGCAGCGCCTGATCCTGTCACGTCCGGCGGTGGAAGCGGGCGAGCGGCTGGGCTTCCTGCCGGGTGACATGAAGGAAAAGGTCGATCCCTACCTGCGCCCGCTCTACGACGCGCTGTATGACTGCATGCCGCCCGAACAGGTGGAGCGGCGCATCGCCAGCGGCGAGATCGAGATCGCGCCCATCGCCTTCATGCGCGGCCGCACGCTGGCCGATGCCTTCGTGATCCTCGACGAGGCGCAGAACACCACGCCGGCGCAGATGAAGATGTTCCTCACCCGCTTCGGCCAGAACAGCCGCATGGTGATCTGCGGCGATCCTAAGCAGGTCGACCTGCCGGGCGGCACCGCCGCCAGCGGCCTGGCCGATGCGGTGGGGCGGCTTGAAGGCGTGGAAGGCATCGGCACCGTCCGCTTCAACACCGCCGACGTGGTGCGCCACCCGATCGTGGGGCGGATCGTCGAGGCATACGAGGGCAAGGAGGCGTGACCGCCCCGACTCTCGAACTCGATATCGACGCCGTCTGGCCCTCCTCCACCGATTGGGAGGCGCTGGCCAGCCGCGCGGCAGAGGCGGCGGCGCAGGTCGCGCCCGAACTGGCGCACGATCACCTGCTGGTCAGCCTCGTCATGGCCGACGATGACGAGGTCCACGCGCTCAACAAGCAGTGGCGCGCCAAGGACAAGCCCACCAACGTGCTGTCCTTCCCCATGCTCAGCCGCGAGGAAGTGCTGGCCGCCGCCGCCAACCCCGATGCGCCGGGCATGCTGGGCGACCTGATCCTCGCCCACGGCGTCTGCATGCGCGAGGCGGCGGACAAGGGCATCGCCACCGAGGCGCACGCCAGCCACCTCGTCGTCCACGGCCTGCTCCACCTGGCGGGCTATGACCACGAGACATCTGACTCCGATGCCGAGGAAATGGAGGCGCTGGAGCGGAAGGCGCTTGCACTGATGGGCCTTGCCGACCCATATGCGGACCCATCGTAGCACACGGGAGTGATGGCCAGTGGCCGAAGGCAACGGGTCCGGCGGTGAAAGCCGTTCGGGCGAAGGAGACAGTAGCGGCGCGCTGTGGCGCGTGCTGAAGAACTTTTTCCGGGGGGGTGACCACGACCAGTCGCTGCGCGCGCAGATCGAGGAAGCGATCGAGGAGCACGAAGGCGAGCCGGGCCATGACGAAGGCGCGGACGGCGACCTTGTCCCGCTCGAACGCCAGATGCTCAAGAACCTGCTCCATTTCAGCGAGCACGACGCCGACGACGTCGCCATTCCGCGTGGCGAGATCGTGGCCATTTCCGCCGATTCCACCTTCGAGCAGGTCGTCGCCGCCTTTGCCGAGCACGGCCATTCGCGCCTGCCCGTCTATCGCGATACGCTCGACGAGGTGATCGGCATGGTCCACATCAAGGACGTGTTCCCGCACCTTTCCGCCATGGCGCTTGCGGGCAGGCCGGGGCCGAAGGACTGGCTGCCATTGATGCGCCAGCCCCTGTTCGTGCCCCAGGCGCGCAGCGCGATCGACGTGCTGGCCGACATGCGCGCCAGCCGCACCCACCTCGCCATCGTGATCGACGAATATTCGGGCACCGATGGGATCATCACCATCGAGGACCTGGTCGAGGAGATCGTCGGCGAGATCGAGGACGAGCACGACGATGCGCCGCAGGAGCTGCTGTGCCGGCTCGATCCCGATACCTGGGATGCCGATGCGCGCGTCGAGCTGGACGAAGTGGCGGAAAAGGTGGACCCGCGCCTTGCCATTGTGGAAGAGGACGTGGATACGCTGGGTGGCCTCGCCGTGGTGCTGGCGGGCGAGGTGCCGCCCGTGGGCCGCGTGCTTGAACACGAAAGCGGTTGGCGGGTGGAAGTGACGGGGGGCGACGAACGCCGCCTCACCCGCCTGCGCCTCCATGCCCCGCGCCCCGCGCAAGACGAAGAGCTAGACTGACCGATGATCCGCCGCCTGCCCCCGCTGCGCTCGCTGGAAGCCTTCATCCGCGTCGTCCGCGCAGGGTCTGCCAAGACGGCGGCGGCCGAACTCGCGCTCAGCCCCTCGGCTCTCTCCCGCCGCCTTGGCGCGCTTGAGGAATTCGTCGGCAAGCCGCTGTTCGAACGCAAGCACCAGGCGCTGAAGCTGACCGAGGAAGGCCAGGGGCTTTACGACGCCGTCGCCCCGCTGATGGACGAGATGACCGACCGCATCGACCGGCTGGTCGATACCGGCAAGGTCATGCGCCTGCGCCTCGGCGTGCTGCCGCTGTTCGGCAGCCAGCGCCTGTTCCCGCGGCTGGGCGAACTGCGCAAGCTGCACCCGCAGCTGCACATCGATATCGACAGCTCGCACCAGGCCGATACCCGGCTGGGCGATACCATCGACGCCGCCATCATCCTGTCCGAAGGGCCTGACACCACGCTGCATTCGGTGCGGCTCGATCACAACCGCGTCTATGCCATCGCCAGCAAGGCCATGGCCGCCGAGCTGGGCGATCGGCCCGATCTTGCCAAGCTCAACAAGCAGACGTTCCTCGTCCACAATGATCTTCCGGCCAGCTTCGAGGCATGGAAGCGCACGCTCCATCTCGAAGCGCTGGAGCCCGCCGCCATCGATCACTTCGATTCCGGCCAGTTGATCCTTGAAGCCGCGGCGCAGGGCCTCGGCATCGCCATCATGCACGATGATCACTTCGTGCGCAGCCACGATCCGCGCCTTGCCCGGGTCTATGACATCAATGTCGACAGCCCCTATTCCTACTGGTTCGTCTGCCGCCCGCGCGCCCTGCAAAGCCGCCCGGTGCGCCTGTTCCATGACTGGATGATCAAGGCCAACCTGTAAGAGGGGCTTTACTTCACCCCCCGATTTCCGTTCGTATTGCGCCACTTCCCCCCCCTCCCCGGTGGGGAGGGGCCGGGGGTGGGGGTTCCCTGCCACCGGTGAAACGGAACACCAAGGACCAAGCCATGCCCGCCCCCCTCGCCCGCGTCACCAGCCGCCGCGCCCGCCGCCTCACCGTCCACGTGCCGGTCAGTGAAGCCACGCTCGCCGCGCTGCTGGGCGGAGACCGCACCGCGATGGACCGCGATCCGGTGCTGGCGGCGATGCTGCAGATCATCCGTGATGAACCCGCGCTCGGCGATTTCCGCGTCTATAATGGCGTAGCCGAGATCATGCTGGGCTGGGAAACCTTCGCCCCCACTTTCGCCGCGAAGCCAACCCTGGGCAAGGCAGGCGAAATCCAGCATTCCGCCACCGTCACCCTCACCACCTGGATCCGCGACACCGCCACCGACGCGATGGTCGAAGCCGCCTACCTCGCCCTGGTGCAGGCGCACCCGTGGGAAGTGCCGGTTATCGAGGTGACTGAGACGCGCCTGCTGCTGCGGCCGGAGGTTTAAGGCGCGAGCACTGGACAAATAATAACCGTAGGGTTATATTTCATCAATGTCTTGGACTGTCGTCTTTCATCGGGCGTTCGAAGCCGAGTTCCTCCTGCTTCCTCAGGATGTGCAGGAAGCTTTGGCCGCCAGCGCAGGATTGCTGCAGTTGCAGGGGCCGCTTCTCGGGCGCCCCCATGCCGATACCCTTGCAGGTTCGGCCCATACGAACATGAAGGAACTGCGGTTCAGTGCGGACGACGGCGTATGGCGCGTTGCCTTTGCCTTCGATCCCGAACGCAAAGCCATTCTCCTCGTGGCGGGAGACAAGGCGGGCGTCGCGCAAAGGCGGTTCTACAAGGGATTGATCGCCAAAGCCGATGCACGCTTCGCCGAACATCTTGATACGTTGAAAGGATAGGAACGATGGCACAGTCGGAAAAGCCCAGCGTTCTGGGCCGCACGCTTGATGAAGTCGTTACGGCGATGCCCGCCGATGCACAGGCCCGGATTGCGGAACGCACGGCGCAGCTTCAGGCCGAGGTCGAAGGACTCAAGGCGCTGCGCAAGCTAGCCCAGCGCAGTCAGGAACAGATCGCCCAAAGCCTCGGCATCAAGCAGCCTGCGGTGGTCAAGATGGAACGCCAGGCCGACCTTTACCTCTCGACCCTGCGCCGTTTTGTCGAAGCGGCAGGTGGCACACTGGAACTGCGCGTGGAACTGCCCGGAACCGGTGCGTTCACGCTCACCGGTGTTGGAGAAATCGACACCGCAAAGCAGGTGGCGTAAGACGAACCTGATTGCCGGCCTGATGCAGCATCGTCCCCCTTCAACCACTGCCTTGGGGGGTCAAAGCAGGAAATCGACCGCCGTCAGCGCCGGCCCGCCATCAATGCGGATGGCGAAGTCCGCGCTGCCATTGCCGTCCACATCGCCGGTCACCAGCCCGATCCCGCCCGAAACCACATAGCGCAATTCGCCCGCGTGCTTGCCGAAAGCGGCGGAGCCGATCCACGTGAACGCGTCGTTCACCAGCGCCGTCGCCTTCACCGCGTCCACGGCGGAAAGGTCGATGCGGTCGCCATCGGCCTGGCTGAAATCAAGGATCTGGTCGGCCGATCCCACCGCCGATCCGCTGAAGTCCTTGATCGTGGCGAACAGGAACGTGTCGCCCCCTGCCCCGCCGAGCAGCACATCACGCCCGCCGCCGCCCACCAGCACATCGGCCCCGGCATCGCCCAGCAGCTTGTCCGCGCCCGCCCCGCCATCCAGCCGGTTGTCGCAACCATCGCCCACCAGAAGGTCGGCCCCCGCCCCGCCCGTCAGGTTCTCGATTCCCGTCAGGCTGTCGTTGCCTGCGCCGGTCGCCTGGTATCCGCTGATCGCCAGGCTCACCTTCACGCCCGCGGTGCTCGCGGCATAGCTGGCGGTGTCCACGCCGTCGCCGCCGTCCAGCGCATCGTTGCCCGCGCCGCCATCCAGCGTGTCCGCGCCCGCGCCGCCCTGCAGCGCATCGTCCCCGCCATTGCCGCGCAGCGTGTCATCCCCAGCCCCGCCCGCCAGCGTATTGGCAAAATCGCTGCCCAGCAGTGTATCCCCGCCAGACCCGCCGGTGGCGTTCTCGATCACGCAGTTGAAGGCGATGCCGATGTTGCTGGTCAGCGTCAGCGCGTCATAGGTGAGCGAGCTGTAGGCCCCGGCGCGCAGGTCGATCGTGCAGCCCTTGGTAAAATCGGCCACGCTGATCGTGTCATTGCCGCCGGCGTCCCAGATCGCCTCGAACGAAGGCGCGCCGGGCGCAAAGGAATAGACGTCGTTCCCGGTGTGCCACGCCATGTTGGCGCCATAGATCTTCTGGATCGCCAGGATGTCATAGACCATGGGTGACTTGATCAGGTATTCCCACTTGCCCGTGGCCGGGTTGATCCACGATGCATTGGCCGGATCGGTGTAGGACATGATCGTATAGCGGCGGTTGTCGAAGCCTGCCGGAATCTTCGGTGCCTCGAACGGATGCTTCAGCCCCACCGCGTGGCCGATCTCGTGCATCATCGCCATGAAGTTGTAGGTGCCCGGCGCAAACGACTGGCCGATCATGCTGTCGTCGATCCAGATGTCGCCGTGGGCGTTGTTCATCCCGTCGGACACGCCCAGTGCATAGCCCCAGTAACCGGAAGGAACGGCCGAGGAGAACGCCACGCGGATATCGCCCACGGTGCCGCCTGCCGTTTCCGCCACTTGCGTGAACGCCACGTTCGCCACGGCAGACCATTGGGCAAAGGCTGCGGCGATCTGCGCCGCCTGGCCCGCATTCACCGCGCCGGTCACCGCCGCCACGTTTTCGCCCTTGCCGTATCCGGGCACGAACGGGCTCGCCACGCCATCGGCCCAGGGGAAGCTGTAGGTCACCTGCGTGGTGCCGGCATCCGAGGCAGACCACGCCACGCGGAACCAGGCCTGTGCCGGCAGCAGCGAATCGATGAACTTGTTCCCGCTCAGCGCATATCGCGCCACTGGAGAGAATCCCGAATAGACCGCCAACTGCCCGCTCCCGACTGCCTGCCAAAGGCCCCTGCGTGGTGAGGACACGGCCGTCTGGCGCCCGTGCCCCCAGCCCGCCATGGCAGGCGGCGTTGAACAGCGCGCTAAGCCACGGTCCGCGCGGTTGCGCAGGCGATGGCGCCGGTTCGCAGCCGTTCAGCGGGCCTTGTGCCGGTGTTGCAGGCGCTTGCGTGGTAAACGGTTGGAAACGCGCCGGTGCGGTCTATCCGCGCGTACGCCGCTTGCGCACCGGCTTCTTCGGCTTTGCGGGCGCTTTTGCCGCGGGCCTGGCCTGAAGCGCGGGCCAGGCCTCGGCCACTGCCGCCTGCACCGCCAGCCGCGCGGGCTGGTCGCGGCCTTCGGGATGGGCCACCAGATGGCGCACCACCACATCACGCACCTGCCCGCCCGTCTGGTCATCCGGCGTCTTCAGTGCCGGATCGCGCCAGCGCCCCCCATCGAGCACGCCCATCACATAGGACAGGCAGAGGCCGCGATCGGTGGGCACGGTGGACGCACACAGGTCCGCCAGCTGCCCCGCGCTCATCCACTCGGCACGGGCGGGGGTGGCGGCGCAGGCCAGCAGCGCGGCGGCCACCATTCCAAGGCAAGCCGTGGCGGGCCGGTCTGTCATGGGCGAAAGGATCATGATGGCACCCTATCAGCTTGCCCGCCGCAGGCCCAATCCAATCGCATTCGGGGGCGTGCGGGAAAAGATTAATAACAGACGCGCCTGTTATCTAAAAACAACTTTCCTACACGGCGCGTTTTTGCGACCATTGCCTTGCTTGAACGGCGAATCGCTCGGTTTTCCGTCATTCACAGGCTTCTTGGGGGCATCGCCGGCACCCGTTCAGGCACCAGCGGCGGGATTTTCGGTTTACCCCATTGGACAGTGTCAACCGTGTCAACCTCGCAACCGGCATCACGGCTTGGCGAGTGCCTGCGCCGGGGCGCCCAGCTGGCGGGCGCGCTCTTCCAGCGAGCGGCGCAGCATGGGGGGTGCCATGCGCTGGAACCGGGTGGGCGTCATGCCCAGGAACTCGTGTGCCTCGCGCACGAAGTGGGAATAGTCGCTGTAGCTGGGATCGATCGCCACGCCTGCGCTGCCCCGGTCTAACAGGGCGTGCATCGACCGCAGGAAGCGCGCCCGGCGCAGCAGCAGCTTGGGCGGAAAGCCGAAGGCGACAAGGCACAGCCGCTCCAGCGTGCGCGGCGTCACCCCGGCTTCGGCAGCCAGCGCGGACACGGTGCGCACTGCCGGGTCAAGCAGGGCGCGCATGATCCGTCCCGCCCGCTCCTCGCCCCGCTGCGGCGCCGCCAGCCGCCCGGACAGCCAGTGGCCGAACAGCGCGGGCGTCTCATCCGGCCCGGCGTCGCGCAGGGTGGCCGCCAGCTCCGCCACCCCCGACAGGACATCGCCCGCCGGCAGGACACGGTCGGCAAGGTCGGCGGCGGCACCGGCGTTCAGGCGCAGCCACGCCAGCGGGGTCAGGCCCACGCCCACCACCGCACCGGCATCGCTGGCCGACCACGTCAGCTTGCTGCCCGGCCCGAACAGCGCCTCTGCCGGAACGGGCACCGATGGCGCAGCGCCGATCCGCACCCGCCACACCGTCTCGGGCGTCAACAGGATGCGCAGGTTGAACCATGCCGGCTGGAAGGCATCGCGGTGCACCTGTCCCGGCGGCGGCGACACGCGGTAGTGATGGTATCCCGTGACCAGCCCCGCAAGGTCGGCCTGCGGCGGCCAGTACTGCATCGTCGTCGTTTCGGTCATGCTGCCCCCGCGGCCCCGGCTTCTGCCAACCTGCATGGGCCTGCGGACAACAGCTATGTCCTAAAGCAAAAAGGGGCCGCCGAAGCAGCCCCTTTAAGTATTCGTATCAGTGCGTTGTGTCTCAGGCAGAGACGACGCTGGCCTTGCGGATCACGCCCGGGCTGGCTGGCGGCTCGCCCTTGGGCAGCGCGTCGATGTGCTCCATCCCGCTCTCCACTTCGCCCCACACGGTGTACTGCTTGTCAAGGAAGCGGGCATCGTCGAAGCAGATGAAGAACTGGCTGTTGGCCGAATGCGGATAGCTGGTGCGCGCCATCGAGCACACGCCGCGCACGTGCGGCGCATCGTTGAATTCGGCCTTCAGGTCAGGCTTGCTGGAACCGCCCATGCCGGTGCCATCGGGGCAGCCGCCCTGCGCCATGAAGCCGGGGATCACGCGGTGGAACTTCACGCCGTCATAGAAGCCTTCGCCCGCCAGCTCCTTGATCCGCTCCACATGGCCGGGGGCCAGATCGGGGCGCAGCTTGATTACCACGTCGCCGCTGTCGAGCGAGAGGACCAGTTTTTCGTCAGCCATTGTCCAGATTCCTTGCTGTTTGACCGCCCATTAGGGCCGTTCCCCAACAAAGTCGACAGGCGCGCGCCTTGGCGGTTGCTTTTGGCGGTCGCTCGCCTATCCCGCGCCCATGGAGCGCGAGGACGACCGGTTCGAGGACATCCGCGCCGACGGCATCGTGGATGACGCGCTGCCGCCGGTGGCAGAGCCTGCGCGCAATTCCGAAAGCCTCGACGACGAGGACAACACCCTGCGCCCCTCGTTCATCCGCAGGGTGACCGAATCGCTGGAAGCGGGTGACCAGGACGCGGTCTACAACCTCGTCGAACCGCTGCACCCCGCCGACGTGGCCGACCTGTTCGAGCTGATCGGGCAGGAGCACCGCGCCGATCTCGCCCGCGCGATCAACGACCTGCTCGGCTCCGACGTGCTGGCCGAGATGAACGACTGGGTCCGCGAGGAGCTGGTCGAGGATCTCGATCCCGACGAGGTGGCCGACCTTGCCGAGCAGATGGAGACGGACGACGCCGTCGCCATGATCGAGGATCTCGACGAGGAGGACCAGCAGGCCGTCCTTGCCGAGATGGAGCCGGAAGACCGCGCCGCGATCGAGAGCGCGCTGTCCTTTCCCGAGGAGTCCGCCGGCCGCCTGATGAGCCGCGACTTCATCGCGGTGCCCGAACACCTGACGGTGGGCGACCTGATCGACTACCTGCGCGAGGACGAGGACCTCGCCACCGAGTTCTGGGAAGTGTTCATCGTCGATCCCAAGCACCGCCCCGTGGGGACCTGCGTGCTCAGCTGGATCCTGCGCACCCCGCGCCACGTGGCCCTGTCCGACGTGATGAAGCGCGACCAGACGCTGATTCCCGTGGCGATGGACCAGGAAGAGGTGGCGCTGCGCTTCCAGAAGTACGCGCTGATCTCTGCCGCGGTGGTGGACGAGAGCGGCCGCCTGGTGGGCCAGATCACCGTGGACGACGTGGTCCACATCATCCAGGAAGAGGCGAGCGAGGACGTGCTGCGCCTGTCGGGCGCGGGCGATGGCGACATCAACGAGCCGATCGCGCTGACCGTGCGCACCCGCCTGGCCTGGCTGGTGGTGAACCTGGGCACCGCGATCATCGCATCATCGGTGGTGGGGCTGTTCCAGGGCGCGATCGCCCGCTTCGCGCTGTTGGCCGTGCTGATGCCGATCGTTTCGGGCATGGGCGGCAACGCCGGCACGCAGACGCTGGCCGTGGTGGTGCGCGCCATCGCCACCAACCAGCTGACCAGTTCCAACACCATCCGCATGATCCTGCGCGAATTCCGCATCGCGCAGGCCAACGGCCTGTCGCTCGGTGCGCTGATCGGGCTGGGCACCGGCCTGATGTTCGCCAACCCGCACCTTGGCGCGGTGATCGGCGCGGCGATGGTGATCAACAACCTCGTCGCCGGGCTCGCCGGGATCATGGTGCCGGTCACGCTCGACCGGCTGCGCGTGGACCCCGCCGTGTCCTCGGCGGTGTTCGTGACGATGGCGACCGACGTGATGGGCTTCTTCTCGTTCCTCGGCCTTGCCGTGCTGACCGGCCTGACGGGTTGAAGGGCGCACCGCGATGCCGCTGAGCATGACCAAGGTCGCCTATGGCGCGCAGTCGCTGGCCGAAGTCCACGGCTGGTTCCGCACCCGTGGCGAGGTGGCGAAGCTGACCACGCGCAACCGCCCCAAACGCGCCGCGGAGATGATCGGCGGCTCGGTCTACTGGATCCTCAAGCACCAACTGGTGGCGCGCAGCGAGATCATCGGCTTCGAGGAAGCGCCCGACGGTCGCACCGAGATCGTGATCAGGACCCACCTGATCGACGTCCACCCCAAACCCCGCCGCGCCCACCAGGGCTGGCGCTACCTGGAACACGCCGATTGCCCGCCCGACCTGGGCGAAGGCGAAAGCGCGGACATCCTGCCGCCGGAGATTGCGGGGGAGTTGGCGCGGCTGGGGTTGGTTTGAACTGAGGGCACACTCGCCAGTGGCGGAGCGATGGCAAGACACGGCGGTGGTTGCCCTCGGCAAGCTGCTCTTTGCTTGCTATAGTGGCGGTCCATGAGCGCCTATGACAGCATCAAGCAGGGACTGAGCGAGGCGCTGGCCTTCGCCGAAGGCCGCGAGATTGGCGCGGTGGTTCACACGGTGGATGTGCCCAAGGTCGATGTCGCGGCGATCCGCGCCAGCACCGGCCTTTCGCAAAGCGCCTTCGCGCGCAGCATCGGCGTGGCCAAGGGTACGTTGCTTAACTGGGAACAGGGCCGACGCCGCCCCAGGGGCCCGGCGCAAGTGCTGCTGGCGATGATCGCGCAAAGGCCCTCGCTGGTGAGCGAACTGCTGCGGTGAGTGGGGGTGCGACTTGATGAGGCAATTAAGTAAACTGTCTCCGAAACTCCTTCCAAAACTCCTTGGTCTAATCTTACTCTGCAGCTGCATGCAATCAAGGCCGAGTTGTCGCTATGCAGTAGGTGACCATGCGACGTCGCCAGATTTTCGATATGATGCTGCGGCTTTCTTATTGAACTGCGATACGGGCTCAATAGAAAGTGATGAATTCATTTTCATAAGGAAACATTCAAATAGAGAATATGATTTGCAAGATCTGACTTGGATTCCTGTCGGAGGGATAGGGGCAAACGACGCGGGACCACTTATAAGGTGGGAGGGCCCGACCGAGCTATCGGTGAAATTTTATCAAAAAATGCCGCTCATTATTGCTAAAGAATTTCAGTCAAAAAATAAAATTTTAAATCTATCAATTAATCAAGAATATTCAATTACAAGATATGAATACAATTTTCAAAAATATAAAAGAATTCATTATGAAAATGATAGCAATGTGCTAAATTTATTTTGGATGAATAAGCTTGGCATCACAGCCTTGCAGTGATGGTTTTCCCGAAATTCAAAACAATGAAAATTAGCCCGCCTGGAATCCTTACGATGTTGGTGGCATTGCTGATATTACTGGCACTCGGGCTGATTCCATTGTCGGTTCTGGGTTTGCATCCCGGAGGTTGCATTGCTGAGGAAATGGCGAAAAAGCGGATTTTTCCGAACATTTCAGGGAATTAGGGAATTCGGGGGACAGTTTAACTAACTCCGCAAGCAACACCCCTCCGTCAGCGCTTCGCGCTGACACCTCCCCATTTGTTGCTGCGCAAAAATGGGGAGGGACGGGAGGTTTGCCTTAGTCCTCGGCCGCCTCAGCCGCAGCCCTTTCCCGCTCCACCACCTTGCGCAGGGCTCCCGCATAGGTCGCCGGGTCCTGGGCGCCGGGGATCAGGAACTTGCCGTTGATGACCATGGCGGGGACGCCGGTGATGTTCCAGTCCCAGGCCTGGCGTTCGCCGGCTTCGACGATGGCGTCGATCTGGGGATCGGTGATGGCGGCTTCGGCGGCGGTGCGGTCAAGCCCGGTTTCCTCGGCGATGTCGGCCAGCACATCAGGGTCCGACAGGTTGCGGCGCAGGCGGAAGTGGGCGTCGAACAGGGCGTGCTTGAGGCTGACCTGCGCCTGGGGGCCGAGGTCGCGCAGCGCCCAAACCAGCAGGCGGTGCGCGGCGCGGGTGTTCCACATCATGGCGGGCGGGGCTTCGCCGGGGCCGGTATAGTCGAAGGAATAGCCGGCGCTTTCGGCCGCCTGTTTCAGCCGGTCACGCACACCTGCGGACTCCGCCGCGCTGCGGCCGTACTTGCGCTGGATGTGGGCGGCCTGCTCCTCGCCTTCGGGCGGCATGTCAGGGTTCAGCTCGAAGGGGTGGAAGCGGACGGTGGCCTCTATCTCCCCCTCCAGCGCATCGAGCGCGGTTTCCAGCTGGCGCGTGCCGATCACGCACCACGGGCACATCACGTCGGACCAGATGTCTATGGTGACGGAGGCGGGTTCGAGTTGGGAATGGGCGTTCATTGTTCCAGCCACCATTTGAGCAGGTGATGCGCCACCGCAAAGGGCGGCGGGGCGATGAAGGCGCCGTCTTCGGCCCCGCTCATCGCGTGGGCCACTTCCGCGCGCGAGAACCAACGCGCGTCGTCGAGCTCGGTTTCGTCGATGGTGAGCGCGGGATCGTCGGCATGGGCGTGGCAGGCGATCATCAGCGAGGACGGGAACGGCCAGGGCTGGCTGCAGACATAGGTGACATCGCGGACGCGCACGCCCGCTTCTTCGTGCACTTCGCGCGCGACGGCTTCCTCGATCGTTTCGCCCGGCTCGACAAACCCGGCGAGCGCGGAGAAGCGCCTGGGCGGGAAGCGGGGCTGGCGGCCGAGCAGGAGCGTTCCATCGCATTCCACGGTCATGATCGTGACCGGATCGACGCGGGGGAAATGTTCGCCCTTGCACGCGCCGTTGGTGCAGTTGCGCTGCCACCCGCCCTTGGCCAGCACGGTGGCGCTGCCGCAGCGGGCGCAGAAGCGGTGGCGGGCGTGCCAATCGACCAGCGCCTTGGCCCCGCCATAAGTGGCGAGTTCATCGGGCGCGAGCAGCGACATCACCTGCCACAACGCCGGGCTGGGCGGGGCGACGCTGCCGATCAATGCGGGCGAGACGGCGGCGAAGCAGGCGCGACCTTCGGCAGAAAGGCCGAGGAAGACGAGTTCGGCGGCGGGATCGGCATCGGCCAGGGTGCCCCATTCCAGCCCGCCTTCGGGCGCGATGACCGGAGCCAGTCCATCAAGCTTGAGCAGGCGGGCGCGCCAGTTGGTGAGTTCGGCCAGCTTTTCCGAATTGGCTCGGATGTGATCGGCGCGATCGAGCGCGGAACCGGAAAAGGCGATGGTGGATGCGGTCATCGGGAGGCTTTCACGCAAGGATATCGGCCTTCACGGCCGCAGGAAATTCTGACTGCACGGCAAAGGCATTGAACGGCATGAACTGCACGAAGAGGCCGGCGCGCACCGACCGGGGCGCATTGATGAAGCCCACGGTACCCGCCGCGCCCGACCAGCCGAACGTGCCGGCATCTTCACCCAGCCCGACCATGCCGCCCGCGCCGAAGCCGACCACGCGGCCGTTGATCTGCGGGGCGATGGCGGCAGGCGGCAGCAGGTTGGCCATGCCCAGCCGCACCGCCGCATCGCTCATCACCCGCGTGCGGCCCAGGCGCCCGCCGCCCAGCAGCATGGCGAGGAAGCGGTCATAATCGCGTGGCGAGCTGACCAGCCCGGCCCCGCCGAAGGGGAAGGCGGGAGGATCGAAATAGATCGACGCGCGCGCTGGATCCAGCGGCACCGGCATGCCATCGAAGTAGCCATAATTGGTGGTGAGCCGCGCCGCATCGCGCCGTGGAACCTGGAATGCGGTGCTTTGCATGCCGCAGGGACCAAAGATCCGTTCCGCCATGAACGCATCGAGCGGAAGGCCCGACACCACCTCTATCACCCGGCCAAGCAGATCAAGCGAAACCGAATAGGACCAGCGCTCTCCCGGTTCATAGACAAGCGGCAGCTTGGCCAAGCGATCGGCGAAGGCGGCAAGGCTGGGCGCGGGATGCAGCGTATCGAGATCAGGCATGGGCACCCGGCTGACACGCGCGGGGACCAGCCCGGCGTCTTCATAGGCCTGCTTGATCGGGCCCTTCTGCACGATGGTGTAGCCAAGGCCGGCGGTGTGGGTGAGGAGGTGGCGGATGGTGATGGGGTTGCGCACGGGGCGAACCTGATCGAGCGGGGCATCGGGATTGTCCAGCACCTGCATCCGGGCAAAGCGCGGCAGGATATCGCCAAGCGGCTGATCGAGGCCGAGCTTGCCTTCATCCGCCAGGATCATCGCGGCCATGCCCGTGATCGGCTTGGTCATCGAATAGATGCGGAACAGGCTGTCTGCGGTGACAGGGGGTGACGCGCCGCGCTCGGTGGTGCCGCGGGCGATCACATGGGGCGCGGCCTGCCCCTGCCCCAGAATGGCGACCATGCCAGGCAGCTTGCCCCCATCGACATAGCCGGTGACCAGGCGCTTCACATTGGCCCATTGCGGACCGGCGCGCGAGGCGCCGGGCAGAAGCGCGCCTGCGCCAAGCAGGGCCGACGTGCGCAGCAAGGCGCGGCGTGTAAGGGCGGTTTCGATCATCTCTCCCGGTCCCGTTCTTGCTTGCCCGCCACGCCAAGGCGCGCGGCCTTGGCGAAGACGGTGGGAAGGCCGGCCTGCTCGATCGCATCGACCGGCCACCATTCCCCGGCGGGCAGAGTAGCCGGATCGGGCGAATCGCAAAGCATCAATTGCAGTTCGAGATCGAAATGGGTGAAGCCGTGGCGGACCACGCCGCCGGAGCGCCATTCCCCGGCGAGCGGCGGCGTGGCATGGCCATCGGCACGGGCAGACCAGCCATCGTCGGGCAGCGCGCGCATGCCGCCAAGCATGCCCTTGCCCGCGCGGGTGACGAGCAGGACCGCGCCATCGCGCTCGATCCAGAAGGCGCGGCCCCTGCGCACCGGCTTGGCCTTTTTCGGCGCCTTGGCGGGCAGGCGCTCGGGCTCGCCCTGCGCCTGCGCGCGGCAGGCGGAGCGCAGCGGGCAGAGCTGGCAACGCGGGGCACGCACGGTGCAGACGGTGGCGCCGAGGTCCATCATGGCTTGCGCAAAATCGCCCGCGCGGGCCGCGGGCGTGATCGCATCGGTCGCCCTGCGGATGGCCGGGCGCGCGGCGGGCAGCGGCGTTTCGATGGCGAAGAGCCTGGCGACGACGCGCTCTACATTCGCGTCAACCACCACGGCGCGGCGGCCGAATGCGATGGCGGCCACGGCGGCGGCGGTATAGGCGCCCAGGCCGGGCAGCGCGCGCAGGCCCTCTTCCGTATCGGGAAAGGCGCCCCGCCGCGCGACTTCACGCGCGCAGGCCAGCAGGTTGCGCGCGCGGGCATAGTAGCCGAGCCCCGCCCACGCCGCCATGACATCGGCATCGGGCGCAGCGGCCAGGTCTTCAACCCGCGGCCAGAGCGACAGGAACTTTGCATAATAGGCGGTGACGGCAGCGACGGTGGTCTGCTGCAGCATCACTTCGGACAGCCACACGCGATAGGGATCGGGCGCGGGATCGCCCGGCAACGCGCGCCACGGCAGGCGGCGGGCATGGGCGTCGTACCAGCCGAGCAGGAGCGGTGCGACCACTTCTGGCGCATCAAGGATCGGGGACGGGTGCGCTTGGGTGCTGGCCTGCATCGCGCCGCTATGGCATGGGCGTACGCGATATGGAACGCGACCGCAAGGACAGGCCGGCAGGCAACCGCGCAGGCGAGAAGGGCGCAAAACCCTTTGAGCGGCAGCGCGGGGGCGAGGCGCGGCAGATTGCCGACCTGATGCCCGCGATCGGCCGCACCGCGTTCCGCCGCTTCGGCTTCGTGCAATCGAGCGTGGTGACGCGCTGGCCCGAGATCGTGGGCGCGGCGCATGCGCGGCACTGCGCCCCCGAATCGATCCGCTTTGCCCCCGGCGAGAAAAGCGAGGGCATCCTTCAGCTGGTGGTGAGCCCGGCGCACGCCCCGATCATCCAGCACGTGATCCCCGAGATCATCGAGCGGGTGAACCGCTTTTTCGGATATCGCGCGGTGGCGCGGGTGAAGATGCGTCAAGGCGCGGTTCAGGCGCCGAAACCCAAGGAAGACGCCCGGACCGCCGCGCCGCCTTCGCTCAAACCCATTCCGATGGAGCTGGGCGATTCCCTGCGCGACATCGGCGATCCGGAACTGCGCGCGGTGCTGGAATCGCTGGCGCGCAGCCTGGGGGAAGCAAGCGAGAGCAAACAGGGCAGAACATGACCAAGCTTTTCAAGACGATCGCACTGCTGATGGCGGCGCTGGCGGGGGTCGGCATGCTTTCAGCCGCGACCAAGCCCAAGGCGACGCTGGCGCCAGCGGCGAGGAACTGGAACGCCACGGTGACGAAGACGCCCAAGGGCGGCTACCTGCTCGGCAATCCCGATGCGCCGGTGAAGCTGGTCGCCTATATCAGCTATACCTGCCCGCACTGCGCGCACTTCGAACAGGAAAGCGACGCACAGCTGCGTATCGGCATGATCGGGCCGGGCAAGGGATCGCTGGAAGTGCGCCCCTTCCTACGCAACATGCTCGACGTCACCGTCTCGCTGCTGGCCGAATGCGGGCCGCCGACGAAGTTCTATGGCAACCACGCGGCGTTCCTGTCTTCTCAGCAGCAGTGGATGGCGCCGGTGCAGAGCCTGACCGAGGCGCAGAAGGCGCGCTGGAACAACCCGGACTTCGGCGCCCGGATGCGCGCGGTGGCGAGCGACCTGAAGCTGTACGACATCATGGAAAAGCGCGGATATGGCCGCGCCGAAGTGGACCGCTGCCTGTCCAACCGCGCACTGGGCGACCAGCTGGCCAAGCAGACGCAGGACGCGGTGGAGAACGACAACGTGCAGGGCACGCCTTCGTTCGTGCTGAACGGCGTGCCGCTGGCGGGAACATATGACTGGGACGCGCTGAAGCCGCAGGTGGAAGCGCGCCTGCGCTGAGGATAAGTGCCGCTTCATGCGCTTCAATCCGGGCGCAGGATCGGCTAGCCAATTGCCACAACCAACGGAAAGCCCGAATCCCATGACGCTTGTCCGCAATACGCTGTTCACCGTTTCGATCGCCGCGCTGTCGCTGGGCCTTGCCGCCTGCGACAAGAAGGACGGCGACCCATTGGCCACGCAGACCACCGCCACGGCGCTGGCCAAGGTGGCCCCGCCCGCCGGCAAGGAATGGGCCGACGTGATCAGCACGACGCCCGAAGGCGGATACCGCATGGGCAACCCCGATGCGCCGATCAAGCTGATCGAATATGGCTCGCTTACCTGCCCGCACTGCGCCGAGTTCAGCGAAAAGGGCTTTCCCAAGCTGCGCGACGAATATGTCGCATCGGGCCGCGTCTCGATCGAATTCCGCAACTTCGTGCGTGACAAGTTCGACACCGCGCTGGTCATGCTGACCCATTGTGGCGAGCCGGAAAGCTTCTTCGCGCTGACCGAGCAGGTATTCGCCAACCAGAAGGAGCTGTTCGACAAGCTGCAGCCGCTGGCGCAGGACCCGGCGATGGCATCGGTCCCGGCGGACAAGCTGTTTCCGGTGCTGGGCGAACGTGGCGGGCTGATCGACTTCTTCGCCGCGCGCGGCATCGCCAAGGACAAGGCAGCGCAGTGCCTGGCCAACACCGGCACCGCGCAGCAACTGGCCGACCAGGTGCAGAAGAGCGTGGACCAGTACAACATCGAAGGCACGCCGACCTTCATCATGAACGGCACCAAGATCGACAACGTCGCTTCTTGGGAAGGGCTGGAGCCGATCCTGCAGAACGCGGGCGCGCGTTGATGCTTGCAGCGTAGGAACGGCCTGTGGGGGGGCCGGCGCCGATGCAGTTCAAGCGCCTGAAGCTTGCGGGCTTCAAGAGCTTTGTCGAGCCTGCCGAACTGCGCATCGAACCCGGCCTGACCGGCGTGGTTGGCCCCAATGGCTGCGGCAAATCAAACCTGCTGGAGGCGATCCGGTGGGTGATGGGCGAAAGCAGCCCCAAGTCCATGCGCGGCGGCGGCATGGAAGACGTGATCTTTGCCGGCACGGCCAACCGCCCCGCGCGCGATTTTGCCGAAGTGATGCTGACCGCCGAGACCGACCCCGGCGGGCCGCACGGTGGCGAGCTTGAAGTCGTCCGCCGGATCGAACGCGGTGCAGGCAGCGCCTATCGCGTGAATGGCAAGGACGTGCGCGCCAAGGACGTGGCGCTGGTCTTTGCCGATGCCGCCACTGGCGCGCACAGCCCCGCACTGGTGAGCCAGGGCCGCATCGCGGCCGTGATCGCGGCCAAGCCCGCCGAACGGCGCATGATGCTGGAAGAAGCGGCGGGCATCGCGGGCCTGCACGTGCGGCGGCGCGACGCCGAACAGAAGCTGCGCGCCACCGAAGCCAACCTTGCCCGGCTGGAAGACATGATGGCGGGGCTGGAAAGCCAGATCGCCACGCTGCGGCGGCAGGCCCGCGCCGCCGAGCGATACAAGGCGGTGAGCGAGAAGATCCGCGTGGCCGAGGCGCGGCTGGTCTTTGCACGCTGGCGCGATGCCGCCGCCGCTGCCGATGCCGCGCGCAAGGAGGCCGCTGCAGCCGAGGCGGCGGTGCTGGCGGCGCAGGGCGCGGCGCAAAAGGCGCAGGGCGCGCAGCACCTGGCAGGCGCGGCGCTGGCGCTGGCGCGCGAGGACCTGTTCGACCGGCGGCAGGATTCCGGCGCGCATGGCCAGCGCATGGCCGCGCTGACAGCGCAACTGGAAGCGGCGGAACAGCGGCTGGCCGACATCGACCGCCAGTTGCGCCGCATCGAGGATGACCGCACGCAGGCCGACCGCCTGACCGCAGACGCCGCGACTGCGCTCGCCCGGCTTGAGGCCGACGCCGCCACCGCCGAAGCCGCGCTTGCCGGCGACGAAGCGCGGCGCCCGCAGGCTGCGGCTGCGCTGGAGGATGCCGAGCGGGCCGGCCGCGTGGCCGAACTGGCGCTGGCGCAGAAGGTGGCGGACCAGGCCGGGATCGACGCCGAATGGCGCGTGGCCGAAGCGGCGGTGAGCGCGGCCAGGGCTCGGCTGGTGCGCGTGGAGAGCGATGCGGCGCGATTGGCCGGGCAGGCCGAGGCGCTGGCGCGCGAGCCCGACCCGGCCCTGCAGATTGTCGAGGCCGGCGCAAGGCGGGATGCCGCCGCCGCCGAACTGGCCGAAGCGCAGGCGCGCCGAACGGCGCTGAACACGCAGCGCGAGGAGCTGGTCACCGCGCGCGATGCCGCCGCCAATGCACTCGCCGCCGCCCGCGCGGACCTTGCCGGGATCGAGCGCGAGGCCGAGGCGCTGGCGCGCGACAAGGCGGCGCGAGAAAAGGCCGCCGCCGCCAAGGGGCGTGGCAGGAGCGCCATCTCTGGCAGCCGCGCCGCGCCGGGATACGAACGCGCGCTGGCCGCAGTGCTGGGGCGCGATGCCGCCGCGCCGGTTGGCCCTGCGCCACAGGGTGCGGACGGGCGGTTCTGGACCGGGGCCGAAAAGGCCGAGGCGCTGCCCGATGCGCTGCTGCATCACGTGCCCGCCTGCCCGCCCGAACTGGCAGCGCGCCTTGCGCTGGTGCGGGTGGCCGATGCCGACGAAGGTCAGCCGCTGAAGACCGGCGAATGGCTGGTGACCCGTGCCGGACACTTGCGGCGCTGGGACGGCTTCGTGGCGCGCGGCGAAGGCGCGGCGGAAGCGGCGGCGCTGGAAGCGGAAAACCGGCTGGAGGAGCTTCAGGCACGCCTGCCCGCGCTGCGGGAGGCGGTGACCGACGCCGATCGGGCGCATGAAGCGGCGCGCAGCGGGCTGAACACGGTGCAGGCGGAACTGGCGATCGTGGAACGCACGCTGACCAGCGCCGCCGATGCCGAACGCGCCGCGCTGCGCGCGCTCGATGCTGCCGAGGCGGCACAGGCGCGCATGGCCGCGCGCAAGGCGGAACTCGACCGCGTGCTGGCGGACCTTGCCGATCAGCGCAGCGCCGCCGGTGCCGAAGTTCAGGCCGCCGAGGCGCGGCGCGCGGCCCTGCCCGATCCGGCGCTGGGCCGTGCCGAGGTGGACGCAGCGCGCGCCCGGCACGAGGCTGCGCGCGCAACGCTGCAATCAGCGACCGCGGCGCTCGCCGCGCTGGAACAGGCCGTGGCCGTGGGACGGGAGCGGCAGGCCGCGCTGAAGGCTGACATCCGCAACTGGCAGGGCCGCGCCGGGGATGCCGCACGGCGGCTGGCCGATATGGCGAGCCGCGCCGAAGAACTGGCGCAGGACCGCGAGGTGATTGCCGCCAAGCCCGCCGGGCTGATGCGCGAGATCGAGAGCGGCGAGGCGATCCGCAACCGCCTGCTGCAGGAACTGGCCAGCGCCGAAGCCGCGCTGGCCGCAGGAGAGGATGCGGCGCGCCGGGCCGATGCCGCGCTCGCCGCCGCGAACGAGAGCCTCGCCAGCGCACGCGAAAGCCGCGCCGGATCGGCCGCCCGGGCAGAGGCCGAGGACCAGCGGCGGCAGGAAATGGCGGGCATTTCCGGCGAACGCTTCCAGTGCCCGCCGCCTCTGCTGCCCGAACGCTTCGCCTTCGCCTCGGCCGAAGTGGGTGCGGCAGGCGCGGAAAGCGCCGAGCATGACCGGCTGGTGGCCGAGCGCGAACGGATCGGGCCGGTCAACCTTGTCGCGGCGGAAGAGCTGGCCGAGGCCGAGGCGCGCCATGGCACCAGCGTGGCCGAGCAGGCCGAGCTGACCGAGGCGGTGCATCGCCTGCGCGGTTCGATCGGCAACCTCAACCGCGAGGGGCGCGAACGGCTGCGCGCCGCGTTCGAAGCGGTGGACGGCCATTTCCGCCGCCTGTTCACCCGCCTGTTCGGCGGCGGCGAAGCGCACCTGGCGCTGGTGGACAGCGATGATCCGCTGGAGGCCGGCCTCGAAATCTTCGCCCAGCCGCCGGGCAAGCGGCTGCAGTCGCTCACTCTGCTGTCGGGCGGGGAGCAGGCGCTGACCGCGGTGGCGCTGATCTTCGCGCTGTTCCTCACCAACCCCGCGCCGATCTGCGTGCTCGACGAAGTGGACGCCCCGCTCGACGATGCCAACGTCGAACGCTTCTGCGACATGCTGGACGCCATGGTGGGCGAAACCAGGACCCGCTACCTGATCGTGACGCACAACGCCGTGACGATGAGCCGGATGCACCGCCTGTTCGGCGTGACCATGGTGGAACAGGGCGTCTCCCGCCTCGTCAGCGTGGACCTTGGTGGTGCGGTGGACCTGCTGGCAACCGCCTAGACCTGATCGAGCACATAGCGCGGCCCCGGGCCTGCGGCGCCCGCCCGGTCTTCCTTGTTGGTGAGCGCGCAGCGTTCAAGGCTGAGGCAGCCGCAGCCGATGCATTCGTCCAGCTTGTTGCGCGTGCGGGTGAGCAGCTGGATCCGGCTGTCGATCTCCTTGCGCAGCGAGCGGCTGATGCGCTGCCAGTCCATCACCGTGGGCGTGCGCCCCTGCGGCAGCGCCGCCAGCTCACGCTCGATCTCGTTGAGGCCAAGCCCCAGCTTCTGGGCGATCAGCACGAAGCTCAACCGGCGGATGTCGGCGCGCAGGAACCGGCGCTGGTTTCCGCCCGTGCGGACGGATTGCACCAGCCCGCGCTCCTCGTAGTAACGGATGGCCGAAACGGCGAGGCCAGTGCGCCGCGCCAGCGTGCCGATGGGGATCAGATCGTTGCGGTTCATCAGGTTCCCCTCGCCAATCCCCTTGGGCACTTGACCTCAAGTTCGCTTGAGGTTGCATAAACCGGTGCGGCGATTCGCGCCAGATAAGGGAAAGGACTCAAGTAGATGCCCGTCGCACGGCTTGAACACGTGAACATCCGGGTCAGCGATCCGGACCGGACCGCCGCCTTCCTGGCTAAGCTGACAGGATGGACAGAACGCTGGCGCGGCCCCGCCATCGACGATGGCTGGACCATCCACCTCGGCGCGGAATTTGATTACATCGCGCTCTACACGCCCAAGGAAGGCGTGCCCGGCCCCTTTCCCAAGGGCAACCCGCTGCAACACGTGGGCATCGTGGTGGACGATCTGGACGCCGCCGAGCAGGTGGTGATCGCCCATGGCTACGAACCGTTCAGCCACGCAGACTATGCGCCGGGGCGCAGGTTCTATTTCTACGATCACGACGGGATCGAGTTCGAACTTGTCAGCTATGGGTGAGCGAACTCAACCCGCTGCCAGACCCACAGTCAGGCAGGCCAGCGCCATCAGCAGCCCGGCGAAGCGGTTGGAACGGAACTTGGTGAGCGGGTCCGCGCCGTCTTCGCGCAGGGTCAGCACCTGCCAGCCGAGGTGCGCCGCCATCGGCGCCAGCGCCAGCAGCGCCAGCGGATCGGGCCGCACCAGCCACAGCGCCCCTGCCCAGCAGGCCAGCGCCAGCGCATAGAGCCCGCCCACGCCCGCCTTCACATGCTTGCCGAACGAAAGCGCGGACGATCCGATGCCGACCAGCGCATCGTCCTCGCGGTCCTGCAGCGCGTAGATCGTGTCATAGGCCATGCACCAGCCCCAGCACCCGGCATAGAGCAGCGCCAGGGGGCCAAGGCCTTCGAACCCGCGCGCCTCGATCCAGCCGACGGGCGCGCCCCAGGTGAAGACCAGGCCCAGCCACGCCTGCGGCCAGCCGGTGATGCGCTTCATGAAGGGATAGGCCGCCACCAGCGCCAGGCTGCCCAGCGCCACCACCTGCGCCTGCCAGCGCAGCTGCAGCAGGACCACCAGCCCCACCGCGCAGAGCGAGAGCAGCCAGGCCCATGCCTGCTTCCTGGAAACCGCGCCGCTCGCCACCGGCCGCGCCGCGGTGCGCGCCACGCGGGCATCGAGATCGGCATCGACGATATCGTTATAGACGCAGCCCGCCCCGCGCATGGCGATCGCGCCCAGCAGCATCCACAGCAGCACGTCCCACCGCGCCGCGCCGCCACCCAGGAACAGGCCCCAGGCGCAGGGCCAGAACAGCAGCCACCAGCCGATCGGCCGGTCGAACCGCGCCAGCAGCGCATAGTTGCGCATCGTGGCCGGCAACCGCGCCACCAGCCCGCGATGTTCGCTGTCGGGTACGATCTGCGCGGCAGGGTCCATCGGCGTTCCCTGCTCCGGATTGGCGGCACGAGCAAGACGGATGCTCGACAAAACGGACGCAAAAAGGGTGGCGCAACCGCTTGCCGAGCGGGAACCCGGCGATATCGTGCATGGCTCAGCCGTCGTACCGGGGGGAACGACACCGATGCACGTACATCCGCCAAAGCCGCTGCACGGCTGGAAGGAATTCGCGAACGAGATCTTCGTGATCGTGGTCGGCGTCCTGATCGCGCTGGGGTTCGAGCAGGTGGTGGAGGAACTGCACTGGCGGCACAAGGTGCATGACGGGGAGGAGCGGCTGAAAGTCGAGCTGCTCACCCTTTCCGCCAATCTCGCCGAATATGTCGAGACCGCGCCCTGCGTGGAGGCGCAGTTGGGCCGGATCGAGGCGAAGACGCTGGCTGCCGGCGGGCACATTGATCCCGTGCCGCTCGTCCGGTCGCCCGGATTGCCGGAAACCGTGGTGCGGATGCCAATGCGGGTCTGGTCCGCGCAGACTTGGCAAACCCTGCAGCAGGACGGAACCGCCAACCACCTGACCAACGATCAGCAGAACAACCTCAACATCACCTACCAGCAGCTCGATTCCATTCAGCGCTTCAACATTGCATCGCTGGAAGGCTGGAGCCGTCTGCGGCTGGCCGCCTACCCAGTCGCGCTGTCCCCGGAGCTGCGCGCCGACCTCCTGCGGGACATCTGGGCGCAGCAGGTCCGCACGCGCGCCGGCAGCCTGATCGCCCTGCAGATGCTGGCGCGCATTCGCCGGCTCGAATTCGCCCCGTCGGATGCGGAAATCAATGACCGCCTGCGCCGGCTGCACACGGGCACCGCGCAGACTGTGGACTATTGCAAGGCCGGAGGCCTGCCGCTGGATGACTGGCGCCAGCGGGTCGCCGCCCTGCCCGCCGCCCCTTCACCGCGGAGGCCCTGACATGCACGTACACCCACCCAAGCCGCTCCATGGCTGGAAGGAGTTCCTCAACGAGATCTTCGTGATTGTCGTCGGCGTGCTGATCGCGCTGGGGTTCGAACAGATCGTCGAAGAACTGCACTGGCGGCACAAGGTGCATGAGGGCGAGGAGCGGCTGAAGGTCGAGCTCGACGGTGCATTCAAGTCCGCGATCTTCCAGGTGGTGCTCGCGCCCTGCAAGTCCGCCGAATTCGATGTCCTGGCCGATCGCGTGCTCAGGAGCGGCGCAACGCTCGATCCCGCCCCGACCGAGGCCTTGAGCCCGCGGACCGCCTTCATCGGCGATGGCGGCAATGTCTTCAACGGCACGATCCGCCTGCTGTCCGGCCCGGTCTGGGAATCGCTCAAAGCCGACGGCACCACGGTTCACATGCCTGTGCGCGAGCAGCGCCGCCTCGCCATCATCTATCGTCAGATGGAGATCAACGAAACGATGCTGCGCGGTTCGCCTCCGCTTTCGAAGCTGCGGTATCCCATGCCGCTCGATCCGGCCACGCGGCAGGCGCTGCTGTCGGATATCGAGGCCAACCGCCGCGCGCGGTTTTCCATGGCGGGTTCTGCGGCGCAGGTGGCGGCGGCGATCCGCGACATCGGCTATGCCCCCTCGCCCGCTGCCGTGGACGCCTATCTCGCCGACGCCGCGAAGATCCAGATCGCGCAGTGCCGCAAGCAGGGCCACCCGCTGGCCGACTGGCGCAAGGTGCTAGGCGTGCAGCTGACGCTGGACCAGCTGGGCCTTTGAGCCTGCTGGCGCAGCCCGCCCCCGCACGCTAATCCGCGAGGATGACCACGCACAATCCCGCCACGCCGGCCTGGCCGCCGAAGTCCGCGCCGCGCCTGTTCGTGCCCGGCCCGCTGGCCGAAGGCGCGTCCGTCGCGCTTGAGGGCCAGCAGGCGCATTACCTGGGCAAGGTGATGCGGGCCGCGCCCGGCGATGCGGTGATCCTGTGCGATGACGCAACCGGCGAATGGCTCGCCAGCGTGGCGCACGCGGGCAAGCGGGACGTGGCGCTGTCCGTCGAACGCCTGCTCCGCCCGCGCGAGGCGGTGCCCGATTTCCGGCTGTGCCCGGCGCTGCTGAAGAAGGACCGCTTTGACCTGGTGCTGGAAAAGGCGACCGAACTGGGCGTCGCCGCGATCCAGCCCGTGATCACCCGCCGCTGCGTGGCCGACAGGCTGAACCCCGACCGCGCCCGCACCATCGTGACCGAGGCGGCGGAGCAATGCGCCCGCACCGCCCTGCCCGTGCTGGCCGATCCGGTAAAGCTGGACGCGCTGCTGCGCGACTGGCCAGATGGGCGCACGCTGTTCTTCGCCGACGAGAACGGCGGGCAGCCGGCCGCCGCCGCCTTTGCCGCGCATCCCGGCCCTGCCGGCCTGCTGATCGGCCCCGAAGGCGGCTTCGACGATGCCGAGCGCACCGCAATCCGCGCCCATCCCGCCGCCGTGCCGATTGCGCTTGGCCCGCGGATCCTGCGCGGAGAGACCGCCGCCATCGCCGCAACGGCGCTGTGGATGGGCCTTTCCGGCGACTGGAAGGCGTGATCCGTCCGTTTTCTGGATTGCTGCGTTTCAGATTTCACGCTGGCGTTAACGCTCTCCACCCATTAACGGCACGCGCATGAGCACGCGACAGGTTTCAGACAGCAACGAACCGGTGATCGAGAGCCGGGACCAGCTCATCACGCCCATGCAGAAGGGCGAGAAGCCGCGCGAGCGCTGGCGCATCGGCACCGAGCACGAGAAGTTCGTCTATCGCACTGCCGACCACCGCGCGCCGTCCTATGGTGAGCCCGGCGGCATCCGTGACCTGCTGATGGCCCTGACCGAATATGGCTGGGAGCCGGTGATGGAAGGCGAAAACGTGATCGCCATGTCCGGCCCCGACGGCGCGGTCAGCCTTGAACCGGCAGGCCAGCTGGAGCTTTCAGGCGCCCCGCTGGAAAACCTGCACGAGACCTGCCAGGAAACCGGGCGTCACCTCGCCCAGGTGAAGACCATCGGCGACAGGCTGGGTCTCGGCTATCTCGGCCTTGGCCTGTGGCCCGACAAGACCCGGGCCGAGCTGCCGATCATGCCCAAGGGCCGCTATGACATCATGCTGCGCCACATGCCGCGCGTCGGCTCGATGGGGCTGGACATGATGCTGCGCACCTGCACCATCCAGACCAACCTCGATTATTCGAGCGAGGCGGACATGGCGCAGAAATTCCGCGTGAGCCTTGCGCTGCAGCCGCTCGCCACCGCGCTCTTCGCCAATTCGCCTTTCCTGGAAGGCAAGCCCAACGGCTTCCTCTCCTATCGCAGCCACATCTGGACCGATACCGATCCGGCGCGCACCGGCATGCTCGGCTTCGTGTTCGAAGAGGGCTTCGGCTATGAACGCTATGTCGACTACATGCTCGACGTGCCGATGTACTTCGTCTTCCGTGACGGGAAATACATCGATGCCTCCGGCCAGTCGTTCCGCGATTTCCTGAAGGGCGAACTGCCCGCCCTGCCCGGCGAACTGCCGCGCGAATCCGACTGGATCGACCACCTGTCCACCGCCTTCCCCGAAGTGCGGCTGAAGTCCTTCCTGGAAATGCGTGGCGCCGATGGCGGCCCGTGGAGCCGCATCTGCGCGCTGCCGGCGCTGTGGGTCGGCCTGCTTTATGATCAGGGCGCGCTTGATGCGGCGTGGGACCTGGTCAAGGACTGGGACATGGACGGGCGCGAACGGCTGCGCGCCGAAGTGCCCCGGCTTGGCCTTGATGCGCCGATCCCCGGCGGCGGCACGCTGCGCGACATCGCGGGCCAGGCGCTGGCCATCGCACGCGGCGGCCTGTCCGCCCGCGCCCGGCTGAACGCGGCGGGCGACAACGAAACCGGCTATCTCCTGCCGCTTGACGAGATCGTGGCGCAGGGCAAGACACCGGCCGAGCGGCTGCTTGACCTTTATCACGGCGAATGGGGCGGCGATCTTTCGAAGATCTACGAAGCCAAAAGCTTCTGATCCTGCCCGCACTGGAAGGGAACAAGGCGATGATCATGGTGATCGGCAGCGTGCGCGTGCCGCTGGAAAACGTCGAACCGATCCTGCCGATGATGGAAAAGGTCGTCGCCGCCACCCGTGCAGAGGATGGCTGCATCCTCTATGCCTATTCGCGAGACCTGATCGAGCCCGACCTGTTCCGCATTACCGAAAAGTGGCGCGACCGCGCCGCGCTCGACGCCCATTTCAAGACCGAGCACATGGCCGTCTGGGCGCAGGAACGCGCCGGCCTCGGCATGTTCGACCGCGATATCAAGATATTCGAAACCGACGACGGCACCCCGGTCTGATCGGTTGCGCCAGCACCCTTCGACAGGCTCAGGGTGAGCGGCGTTGGGTAAAGCGGATAGTTAGATTGGGCCGTCACCCTCAAACCGCTCGTGGTGAGCCTGTCGAACCACCACCGGGCGACGCCCGCCCCTTTCACTCCGCGGGCTGCAAGGCCGCCGCGCTGCGCCGATGCCGCGCCGTCACCAACCGGCCCAGCCGGTACAGGCGCGATGTGATCAGGCCATGTTCGTTCATCCACGCGTGATAGGCGCGGTACTTCGCATCCTCGCCCAGCAGGTGCTTTTCCTCGGTGCGCGCGCGCCAGTAATAGACCGCGCTCACCAGCCCCAGCGTCACCGTGTTGCGCACCACGTCCACCAGTGATCCGCTCGTCGCCAGGAACGGCATGGTCGCCAGCCACCAGTAGGTGTTCTTGGAAAGATAGGCCGGGTGCCGGGTATAGGCATAGGGCCCGTTGGTCAGCACGCCGCGATAGGTAAGGTTGGAAAAGCGCAGGCCGAACGCCACCGTGGCCCAGGCATAGATGCCGGTCAGCACCACCAGCAGCACCGCCCAGACCCACAGCAGCGGCGTGTAATCCTGCAGCCACACGTTCCATTCGGCGGTGTTCTGGTGATAATCCAGCACCGCGCCATCGCCCATCAGAATGAACGGGGGATAGCAGATCAGCGCCGAGACCCACCCGCCCAGAAAGGGATTGGCGGTGCGGATTTGCGCATCCAGCGGCTTCATCGTCAGCAGGTAGCCGACCATGGCGATCTGCACGTCGACCATGAACATGAACTGGATCGTCGCATCGCCGATCGCCACCGGATGAAACGGCACCTGGCTCCAATCCATGTTGACCATGGCCAGGAAACCGCCGGGCAGGATCATGATCATGAAGGCGCAGAAAAAGCCCTTCACCGCCCAGGCGCGCAGGTGGTGCCACACCTGCTCGATGTCGTAAGGCTCGCGCCCGATCAGCAGCGCGCCGAAATGCCAGGCGCCATCGCGCGGGTTCACCAGCACGCGATCCAGCCACAGCACATAGGGAATGGCGCCCAGGAACATCAGCGGGGCGATGGTCGTCAGGATATCCATCGCGAACAGGTATCCGCCGCGCCAGTACCAGCGGCCCAGGCAATAGACGAAGCCGATGATCGACCACGTGGCCCACAGGCCGGCAATCTTGGTGATCGAAACGTCCATCACGTTGCGCAGGGGGCGCGGATTGTCCCAATCGATCCCGGTGGAGGGGCGGCGATGCACCTTGTCCACCAACAGCGACCACAGCACCATCGGCGTGCCGGAAAAGAGCAGCGCGGCCAGCGCGGCATTGGCGCCGTTCAGCCGCTCGTGCGGCCCCGGCAGTGCCAGCGCATCGGAAATCGCCGGCCAGTTGCGACAGACCAGCAGCCACACCAGCAGGCCGGCCAGGCCGGAAAGGCCCACCGCAGCGGACACATCGCTTTCAGGGCGCTGGCGCGGGGCCGCGGCGGACGGATCGGTGCTCATGGTCTGTCGCGATAGCGCGAAGGGGTGAGCAAATGGTGAAAGGGCTACCGCACGGGGCAGGTTTGCGGCACATTGCAGGGATGCCCCACCCATTGCGCAGCCGCAGCCTTGCCCTGACCGTTCTCGCCGTGCCTGCCGTGGCCCTGGCCGCAGCACCCGCTGGTGACGCCGCGCGCGGCGCGCAGCTGGCGCAGGACTGGGGCGAATATGGCGGCTATGCCTGCGCCGGCTGCCATGGCGAAGGCCTGCGCGGCAGCGACGTGGCGCCTGCGCTGGCGGGCCGCACCGCGGCTTATCTTGCCGAACGCCTGAATGCCTATCGCACCGGCACCGCCACCGGCGCAAACGCCGCGCAGATGCAGGCGGTGGCAACGACGATGCAGGATCAGGACATCGCCGATCTTTCAGCCTATGTGGCGGGGCTTCCGGGGAAGTAGGGGCCGCGCCTTAGCCGGGCGTTGCGCTGCTGTGGTTCGACAAGCTCACCACGAACGGTCAGGAATTGGAATTGGGGAGGAGCTGACTTCCGCAAATCCGACCCAAACTAAACCCGCTCATCCTGAGCCTGTCGAAGGATGCCCGCGCAACCGGCCGATCAACGGAACGCGGTGATCCGGCCGCTGTCGTCCAGCACATAGAGCGTCTGGTTGGCCACCACCGGCGCCAGCGAGACCGGTGCGCCCACTTTGGCGAACGTGGTCACCGTGCCGTCGGTTACCGACGCGGTCTGGATCTGGCCCTTGGAATTGGCCACCCACAGGCGGTTGCCCGCCAGCACCGGGCCGGTCCAGAAGATCGGGTTCTTCTTCTTCCTCACGTTTTCCCAGCGCGGCAGTTGCTGCATCCAGCGCACCTTGCCGTTGTTCTTGGAAATGCACAGCAGCTTCGCTTCGTCGGTCAGGGTGAAGATCCATTCACCCGCCACCGCCGGAGTCGAAATACCGGCCAGGTTCAGTTCCCAGATGCGCTGCCCGGTCACCAGTTCATAGGCGGCCATGCGCCCGCCCTGGCCCAGCGCATAGACGCGGCCACGTTCGATGATCGGGTCCGCGTCGATGTCGGTCAGCGTGGAAACCGAGGTGGCGATGGAGGTACGCGCCAGCGCATCGGACCACAGCTGGCGCCCGTTTTCATAGCGATAGGCGACCAGTTCGCCCGAGCTGTAGCCCGCCACGATCGTGCCCTGCCCGGCGGCAGGCGCAGCCACGCCGAACACGCCGGTCTGCGCCACCGATGCGGATTCGTTCCACAGCAGGCTGCCATCGTCGCTGTTCAGCGCCACGATCTGGTTGTCCTGCGTCATCACGAAGACCTGGCCAAAGCCGATGGTCGGCGCGCCACGATCGGGACCGGCCGGCTTCACCCGCCACTTGCTGGTGCCGTCCTTGGCGTTGATCGCGGCCACTTCGCCAAGCCCGGTGGTCACATAGACCACGCCATCGTCATAGGCGACGCCGCCGCCGAAAACCGAGCTGCCACTGTCGGGCAGGCGGAAACCGGCGGACCAGACCTGCTTCCCGGTGTTGGCGTCATAGGCGTGGACTTCGCCTTCGGTGTCCATCACGAACAGGTGCCCATCGCCCACCACCGGCGCGGCGGCCAGGCGCTGCTTCTTCGACGAACCGGCGATGTTGGCGGTCCACAGGCGCTGCGGCGCATCGCCGATGGCGAGGTGGCCATAGGACTTTGACGCCGTGCCGCCGGCCTGCGCCCAATCGGGGTTGGCCTCGGCCGGGGGCAGGACCACGTCGATGCCGGAAATCGCGGTGTCCACCTTGGTGCCCGCCTCGATCCGTGAAAGGATCGGCACGCGCTGGCCCACCGTGGGGGTGGACTTGGTCTTGCTCTTGCCGATGCCGCAGCCGCCCAGCGCCAAGGCGAGGATCATGACCCCGGCGACGCCCGCCTGGCGGATGCGACGGGTGTTGGACTTGGCGTTGTTCATCAGGCTTACGGCGTCCTCTGCACGTGAAATGGTTATTGCTCGCCCACCTTGGCGGCCGTTTCGGGATCTTCCACCGCGTCAACGCCCAGCTGGCCCGCCACCTGGCGGATGCGGCGGCGCAGCGATTCCGGGGTGGACTTGTCCTTGGCGATGGCGGCGAACAGCGGGCCTGCCAGATCGGCGCGGCCCTGCTTCACGTAGGCCATGCCCACCAGTTCGCCGGCGCTGCCGAACCACGCATTTCCGGGTACTGCCAGGCCCTTCAGCCGGTCGATCACCTGCTGCGGCGGCAGGCTGTCAAACTGCGCGGCGGTGGCGCGGATGGTGGCGAGATCGCGGTAGGCCTGCGGCGCCTTGGTATCGGCGGCCACTTCGTTGAACATGCGGGCAGCGTCGGCGCCCTTGCCCTGTTCCTCGGCAATGCCGGCCTGCATCATGCGGGCGGCGCCGGCATAGCCGGGGCCGGCGTCCTTCAGCAACGCGGCCAGATCGGCATTGCCCTTGGGCAGGTTGCCGCCTTCAACCTGATCGAGCGCCAGCGTCATGGCTTCGCCCGTCTCACCGTTCTTTTCCTGCAAGTGGTTGTCATACCACAGATATCCGGCCAGCGCGACCAGCCCGGCAACCACCAGCGCGCCCACCGGCCTGGCATAGCGGGAGAACATGGCGCGCGCCTCGTCCTCGCGCAGGGCGTCGTCGATCTCGCGCATCAGCACATGCTGCTGCGCCGCGTCGCGCTCTGCGGCCTTGCTGGCGGCCGAATTGGAGGGGGTGGGGGAAAAGAGCGCCAAGGGAGGGCTTTCAGAAAAAGGCGGTTAACGGAGGTTTGGGGGTGTTTAGCGGATGGGAACGCCTTTTCAACCGGAATGACAAGCGGCTGAAAGGTGGATTTCCCCCGCTGAACGCTGGCTGAAGCCGATCGGCGTGATTTGAGAGGGGGTTGAAAACGACTGACGCGGGGTTGAGATCGACTGAGACCCGGTCAAGGCCGGTTCAGGGGAAGCTGACACGCCCCATCGCGGCGGCATAGACCGCCCCATAGCGCTCCGCCATCGCCGCCTCGTCAAACTCGCGCTGCGCCCGTTTGCGATTGGCCTCCCCCACCACGCGCCGCAGCGGTTCGTCCATGCCGAGCGTGGCGAGCGCTTGGCCCAGCGCGGCCTCGTCTCCGGCCGGAACGACATAGGGCGCGTTCTCTGCCGCGACCATTTCCGCCACGTCCCCCACCGCCGGGCTGGCGACTGCAAGACCTGCCGCCATCGCCTCGATCACCGAGAGCGGGGCCTGTTCGCTGTCTGACGAGAGGGCGAAGAGATCGAACAGGCCGATGGCCGCGGCGGGATCAGGGACGTGACCGGGCAGGTGGACGCGGTCTTCGAGCCGGTGCTTCATCGCTTCGGCCAGGATGGTCTGGCGTTCCGGCCCTTCCCCCAGGATCACCAGCTGCCATTCGGGCGGCATGGCGGCAAAGGCGCGGACAAGGCGGGGCAGGTTCTTCACCTGGCGCAGGTTGGCCAGCGTGCCGAGCCAGCGTTCGCCCTTGCGCTTGACGATGCGGGGCAGCGCGTCGGGCCGCACCTTGCGGCCATAATCGGCCGTGCGGATGCCGTTGGGGATGCGGCGGATGCGGCCGCGCGGCTGCGCCCAATCGGTAAGCGCCACCTGTTCCAGCGCAGCCGAGCAGACCACCAGCGCCGAAGCGCGCGCCAGCGCGATGCGGCGATACCAGTTGCGGCGCGGATTGCGGCGCTGCGCCTCATCAACATGGAAGCCGTCTTCGTGGTGGACCAGCGGCGGCAGGCGCAGGATCGGGGCGAACACGGCATGGGCCATGGCCGCATCCATCGCCCCCCAGTTGTAGGTCAGGACGAGATCAAAACCCTGCATCGCCCGCGCCAGTGCGCGCAGCCGCCGCACCCGCAGCGGGCCAGCAAGCGACGGGAAATCGGCGGGAAATTCCACCGGAACGGCCGGATCGATCAGCGTGCGTGCGCCCAGCGCATCGGGCATGGCCGATACGATGGTGTGCGACACGCCCGGCCCGAAGCGGTTGATCAGCGCTGCGCAGCGCCGCTCCTTGCCCCCGGCGTTGAACGTGGAATGAAGGTGCAGGATACGCATGGAGGCGAAGGTTCAGCCCACCCGCGACAGCAGGCGATCGATCGCCGCGACGCAATCAGGTTCATCCAGCGTGGGCGCATGGCCGGTGCGCGGCAGGACGAGGAGTTCGGCCCCGGAGGCGCGCGCCGCCATCTGGCCCGCCGTTTCTGCGGAGAGGATGTCCGAGCGTTCTCCCCGCACGATGAGCATGGGCGCCTGCGCCAGCGCATCGAACAGCGGCCACAGGTCAACTTCGGGCGCGGCGCCGGCGGGCTGTTCGAACGGGACGCCGATCTTCATGTCATAATCGAAAGCGATGCGCCCGCCGCTGCCCAGCACCATCAGCCGCTTGGCCATGGCCAGCCAATCGGAAATCCCGTAGTCAGGATAGGCATCACGCTGGCTTTCCTGCAGCGCGCGGGCGGCGTGCATCCAGGTTTCGAAGCTGCGCCCCTGCCCCACGTAATCCCGGATGCGCGCCAGGCCGACCGGATCAATCACCGGACCGATATCGTTGAGCAGAGCCCCGGCAATGCGCGCGGGATTGGCGGCAGCCAGCATCATCGAAAGCAGGCCGCCCATCGAGGTGCCGATCGTGACGAAGCGATCGAACGCCAGGTCCGCCAGCAGCACTTCAAGATCATCGGCATACTGGGCAGGATTGTAGGTCATCGGATCGCGCGCATAGTCGCTGTCCCCGCGCCCGCGCATTTCCGGCACGATCAACCGCCATTTTCCGCCCAACCGATCGGCCAGCCCGGCGAAATCGCGGGCATTGCGGGTGAGGCCGTGAAGGCACAGCAGCGGCGGGCGATCATCCGGGCCGACATAATCGCGATAGCACAGGCGCAACCCGTCGCGGCTGGTCCAGCTGCGCAGTTCGTAATCCGCCATGACCCGTGAAATCCCGTGATTGGTCGCAACAGGCGATGCGGTGGGGCGAAAAGCGGTGATTCGCAAGGGCGCTCGCCTTGCGAACCAATCGCAGGGGCACCACAACGGCAGGATGGACAGCACCACCTACCGCCCCGCCCCGCGCATCCTTTCGCTTGCCGAGTGGCTGGGCGATCCGGTTTCGCCATCCGACTTCCCCGAAACGATCCTGCGCTTTCGCAACGACCGCGCCGCCGCGCAGGTGGGGCTGGACGGGCTGAACGACGCGGACTGGGTGAAGCATATGGGGCGGTTCCGCCCGCTGGAGGGCAACCTGCCACAGCCGCTGGCACTGCGATATCATGGCCACCAGTTCCGCGTGTACAACCCCGAACTGGGTGACGGGCGCGGGTTCCTTTATTCCCAGATGCTGGACGGGCGCGACCGGCTGATGGACCTGGGCACCAAGGGATCGGGCCAGACACCGTGGAGCCGGCGCGGCGACGGGCGGCTGACGCTGAAAGGCGCGGTGCGCGAGGTGCTGGCCACCGAAATGCTGGAGGCGCTGGGCGTGAACACCAGCCGCACCTTCAGCGTGGTGGAAACCGGCGAGCGGCTGTGGCGCGACGACGAGCCCAGCCCGACGCGCGCGGCGGTGCTGGTGCGGCTGAGCCACGGGCATATCCGCATCGGCACGTTCCAGCGGCTGCTGGCGCTCGACAAGCCGGACGAGATGGCGCAGCTGGTGGCCTATTGCCTGGCCAACTATCCCGGAGCGGCGGGCCCGGAAGGCGCGAGCCCGGCAGCGCGGCTGATGCACCAGGTGGTGGAGCGGCTGGCCGACCTGGCCGCGAGCTGGATGGTGGCGGGCTTTGTCCACGGCGTGCTGAACACCGACAACATGAACATCACGGGCGAAAGCTTCGATTACGGCCCGTGGCGCTGGCTGCCGCGCTGGGATGGCGGCTTTACCGCAGCCTACTTCGACCATTCCGGCCTTTATGCCTTTGGCCGCCAGCCCGAGGCGCTGCACTGGAACTGCGGCCAGCTGGCCGTGGCGCTGCGCCTGCTGGAAGAAGCGCCGCCGCTGATCGAGGCGCTGAACCGCTTTCCCGACCTCTATCGCGAGGCGATGGCGCGGCGCTGGTGCTGGCGGCTGGGCGTGAGCCCGCGCGGGGTGGAAGAGGATTCGGCGATGATCGCGCTGTGCGAGCAGGCGATGGTGGACGAAGGCATCGGCCCCGACGCCTTCTTCTTCCGCCATCGCGGCGGTGCGAATGCCCAAGGTCCGCTGACTGAGGCGCTGAGGCCCTATGCCGCAACCGCATCCGATCATCCCTATTGGTTGGACGCCGCACCACAGGCGATGCTGATCGAGGAAGTGGAGGCGATCTGGAGCCCGATTGCCGACGATGACGACTGGAGCGCGTTCCACGCCAAGGTGGCGGCGCTGCGCCGGATGGGCGAGGCGCATGGGGCCGCGCCCGTGGCGGCAGGGCACCGCGCAGCCGCCGAGGAAGCGGCCTGAACCGCGCAGCATTGTTGCTGGCTTGATTGCGTTTCTTTCGTTACCAGTTAACAGGCTTGTCGACAGGATGGCGTTGGCGCAACGCCCGCAATTGAAATGGACTGAGGGATCGTGTCAGCCCGCGAAATCGTTTCGTTCGAGCCTGCAACCGGTGTGGAGATGTGGCGCGGACGCGTGGGCGACGTCGACGATGTTGTCGGCCGCGCCCGCCGCGCCTGGCCGGCCTGGGCCGCGCAGCCGCTGTCCACCCGCATCGAACTGGTCCGCCGCTTTGCCAACGAAGTGCGCAAGGATTCCGACAAGCTGGCCGAGCTGATCGCCCGCGAAACCGGAAAACCGCTGTGGGAAGCGCGCACCGAAGTGGAATCGGTGATCAACAAGGTGGAGATTTCGGTCCGCGCCTATGCCGAGCGGACCAGCCAGCGCAAGCTGGACAACGCGCTGCAGGGCACGGCCGCGCTGCGGCACAAGCCGCACGGCGTGCTGGCGGTGCTGGGCCCCTACAACTTCCCCGCGCACCTGCCCAACGGCCACATCGTGCCCGCGCTGATCGCGGGCAACGTGGTGGTGTTCAAGCCGAGCGAGAAGACGCCCGCGGTGGGCGAGGCGCTGGCGCAGTGCTTCCACCGCGCAGGCATTTCCGCCGCGGTGGTGCAGGTGCTGATCGGCGGGCCGGAAGAGGGGCAGGCGCTGGTGGCGCATGACGGCATCGACGGCGTGCTGTTCACCGGATCGGCCCATGCCGGCATCGCCATCAACCGCAAGCTGGCCCCGAACCCCGGCAAGATCGTGGCGCTGGAAATGGGCGGTAACAACCCGATCGTGGTGTGGGACACGCCCAAGATCAGCGACGCGGCGATCCTGGTGGTGCAATCCGCCTTTACCAGCGCGGGCCAGCGCTGCACCGCCGGGCGGCGGCTGATCGTGAAGGACACGATGTATGACGCGCTGCTGGACGAGGTGAAGCGGCTGGCCGACCGGATCATCGTGGGCGCGCCGTTTGACGAGCCGGCGCCGTTCATGGGCCCGGTGATCGACAATCGCACGGCGGATGGCCTGACCGAGAGCTTCGTCTACCTGCTGTCCAACGGCGGGCGGCCGATCAAGCACATGATCCGCCTGCGCGAGGACCTGCCCTTCCTTTCGCCCGCGATCATCGACGTGACCGCGATGAAGGAGCGGCCCGACGTGGAGCTGTTCGGCCCGCTGCTGCAGGTGGTGAAGGTAGGCGAGTTCGACGAGGCGATTGCCGAGGCGAACAACACGCGTTTTGGCCTTTCTGCCTCGCTGGTGGGCGGCAGCCCCCAGGAATACAACCGGTTCTGGGCCAACATCCGCGCAGGGGTGGTCAACTGGAACCGCCCGACCAATGGCGCATCGAGCGCCGCGCCGTTTGGCGGCGTGGGCCTTTCCGGCAACCATCGCCCCAGCGCCTATTACGCGGCGGATTACTGCGCCTATCCGGTCGCCTCGACCGAGATGGAGCAGCCGCGCGCCAGCATCGGCGTGGGCCTGCGCGACACCTGAGGGTTACTTGCCGGGCACGCTGTCGGGCACGGGCAGCGCGTGATCGGCCGGGCCGGATGGCACGACGGCATAATTGCGCATGTTCTGCTGAGACAGGTCCGGATCGACCATCAATTGGCCTTCCAGCGCTTCTGCCATGACCGGATCATCGTTGGTGACGACGGCGCGCTGCGTTTCCGATCCGCAGGCGCAGAGCGGAAGGACGAGCAGCAGGGCAAGGTGGCGGGCGCGCGACATCGAGCAACGCCCATGCGCCCGGCGTGGTTAAGGCGGGGTAAGCGAAGGGGCGCTGCGGCCCGATGCCACGGCGCCCCTGCCGATGCCCTTGGTACGAGCCGTAGGGCTGGGTGACTTAGCGGCAGCGCGAACCGCTGCGCTCGATCTCGCGACCCAGCAGCGCGCCGCCTGCACCGCCGAGGATGGCGCCAAGCGTGCGATCGCCGGCAATGCCGTGGCCGATCAGCGCGCCGGCGGCGCCGCCGATGAGCAGGCCGGTGGTGCCATCAGACCGCTTGCAGTAATACCGACCGTCGCGACCGCGCCATGACGGACCGCGGTAGTAATCACGACGATAGTCGTCGGCATAATAGCGGCGGCCGTAATCGCCACGATAGCGGCGATCGCGCCAATGATCGCGGCCATGGTTCCAGCCATCATCGGCATCATGGGCAACCGTGGCGCTTGCCGGGGCGGGATGCAGGGCCGACAGCGCGAGAGCGGGCGTTGCCGCCCCGGCGAGGGTGCCGGCGGCAGCGAGCGAAAGGGCGGCGGTCTTGAACGGGTTCATCGCAGGTCTCCTGTTCTCGTATCTTGGAAACACGCTAACCTGCGGAATCTGAACCCGATGCAACGCCGCTGTCAGATTTGCGGAATGCGACGAGGCGATGGCGCATCGCGGTGAAAAGGTTGGCATTGGGGGGTTACGCAGCCGCCGCCACCCTGCCAAGGAACGTCACATGTCTGGCACCAACCAAGGCGAAGCGCAGCGCGGGGGCATGCCCTTTGCGCTGGGTGCCTATCTGATCTGGGGCTTCCTGCCACTGTACTTCAAGCTGCTGCACGATGTGCCGCCGCTTGAAGTGGTGGCATGGCGCGTGCTGTTCACGCTGCCATTGTGCCTGGCCATCGTGACCATGCGCGGGCAATGGCCAGAGATGCGCGCGATCTTCACGTCGCCCCGCACGCTGGCGAGGCTGGCGCTGAGCGCCGTGCTGGTTGCGGCCAACTGGGTCATCTATGTGGCGGCGGTGCAACAGGGCCACGTGCTCGCGGCGAGCCTCGGCTACTACATCAACCCGCTGCTCAACATCCTGCTGGGCACAGTATTCCTGAGCGAGCGGCTGAACCGCGCGCGCTGGGCGGCGGTGGCGATAGCGGCATGCGGCATTGCCCTGCTGCTGTGGGGCGCGGTGGAGATGCTGGCGCTGGCGTTGACGCTGGCGGTGAGTTTCGCGCTCTATGGCCTGGTGCGCAAGCTGACGCCGGTGGGTGCGGTGCCGGGACTGGCAACCGAGACGATCCTGCTGCTGCCGGCAGCGGGCGCGGTGGCTGCGTGGTATGGCGCCGCGCCCGCGGGATCTGCGCTGATGCACGGGATCGGAACCGCGCTGCTGCTGGTGGGAAGCGGGGTGCTGACAGCGGTGCCGTTGCTGATGTTTGCGGTGGCGGCACGGCGGCTGGACCTTTCGACGCTGGGCTTTGTCCAGTTCATGAGCCCGACGATTGCCTTCGTGCTGGGGCTGCTGGCGTTTGACGAACCATTGGCCCCGGTGAAGCTGGTGTGCTTCGTGCTGATCTGGGTGGCGATCGCGCTGTTCACCGGCGATATGTTGCGCCGGCGGCCCCCACGCTGAGCGCCAGCCGGCGCAGGAACTGGGTGCGCGATTCGAACAGGCGGGCGATGAGCCAGCCCCACGCCAGCACCACCGGCACGATGCCGAGGCGAAGGAGGAGTGAGTCAGCAACGCCCTGGCTCCATGCCAGCGCACCGAGCAGCACCGCCAACGGCATGTGCGCAAGGTAAAGCGAATAGGAGCCTGCCGAGCCCATGGCGGCAAGCCGGCGGGCAAGCATGCCGGGGCGCGGCGCGGCGCGCAGCAGGGCGAAAAGCAGGAGCGCTGTGGCGAGACCGAGCAGCCCTTGGCCCGCCAGCGGATCGACCGGAGCGAAGCGGGCAAGCGCCAGCGCACCGGCCAGCGCTATCAGTGCCAAGGGCAGCAGCCAGCGGGGTGGCGTCCAGGATGAGGACAGGCGACGCTCGCCATGGAACAGCGCCACGCCGATGAGCCAGACCGGAAATGTTTCCAGCAGAGCAGGTTGCGCGGCGAGCAGGAGAACCGCACCGAGCGCAAGGCCGGGCCTGCGATGCGCGAGCAGGACCAGCGCGGGCCAGGCGAGGTAGTACCAGAATTCGCAGGACAGGCTCCAGAGCGCGGCATTCGAGCCGAGCGGCGGAGCGACGATATCCTGCAGGAACAGCAGGTTGGCGACGAGAACCGTGGGCTTGAGCGTCTCCCCCATCTGCGGCCATGCGCCCCATGCGGCCGCGCTGGCGCTGGCATAGACCGGCGCATGGAGAACTTGCGCACCGATCAGATCGAACGCGCCACCGATCAGCAGCGCCGGCACCAGCACCGCCAGCAGGCGCGACAGGCGGCGGGCCAGGTATTGGGGCCAGAAGCGATCGCTGTGCTTGAGCCGGTCTACCGTAGACGCAATCCAGAAGCCGGAAAGCACGAAGAAGACCATTACCGCCTGTTCGCCATAGGCGGTTAGGTGAAACAGGACGGCGCGCAGGATCGGACTGGAGACGGCAAGACCGCCTTCGCGAAGCCCGCAGTGGACCACGTGATACAGCACGACCTGGAGCGCGGCCACGAGGCGCAGCGCGTCCATCCAGACGTAACCGTCTTCGCGAATGCCCGTGCCCCGCTGCAAACCCCGCCCCTTGGCGCCATCGATGAGAGGCGCGAGAGTGGCGGTTTGCCTGACCGAATCCTATTTATCGAAGGTCAGGACGAAACAGACCCAAGGCTATCCAGGTTCACAACCTTGGTTAGCAATCAACCTCGCAGGCGCCAGCGCAGCGTTTCTCCGGCGTGAAAGGGGACCACGGTGGTGCCGTTGGCATCGACCGAATCCGGGACCAGCACGGGTGCCTTTTCCAGCGAGACCGTGCCTTCGTTCACCGGCAGCCGATAGAACGCAGGGCCATTGAGCGAGGCGAAGGCCTCGAACCGATCGAGCGCGCCTTCATCGTCGAACACGGTGACATAGCTTTCCAGCGCATAGGGCGCGTTGAAGATGCCGGCGCAGCCACAGGCCGCCTCCTTCAGGTGCTGGGCATGAGGGGCCGTGTCCGTGCCGAGGAAGAACTTGGGGCTGCCCGACGTTGCCGCCTTGCGCAGCGCCAGCCGGTGCTTTTCGCGCTTGGCCACGGGCAGGCAATAGGCGTGGGGGCGGATGCCACCCACCAGCATGGCGTTGCGGTTGATGTGCAGGTGCTGCGGCGTGATCGTGGCGGCGATGTTCTCGCCCGCCTCACCCACGAACTGGGCCGCATCCTCGGTCGTGATGTGTTCGAACACGATCCGCAGGCCCGGCAGCGCCTTTACCAGCGGGGTCAGCGTGCGTTCGATGAACACCGCCTCGCGATCAAAGATATCGACGTGGGCATCGGTCACTTCACCATGGATCAGCAGCGGCATGCCGATCCGCTCCATCCGTTCGAGCACGGGCATGATGTTGGCGATGTCGGTCACGCCGTGGGCGCTGCCGGTGGTGGCATGCGCCGGATAGAGCTTGGCCGCGACGAACACGCCTTCGCCGTGGCCGCGCGCGACCTCGTCAGGGTCGGTATGGTCGGTGAGATAGAGCGTCATCAACGGGGTGAAATCGCTGCCTTCCGGCAGGGCGGCGAGGATGCGATCCCGATAGGCGGCGACGCCGGCCGTGTCGGTCATCGGCGGCGAGAGGTTGGGCATCACGATCGCGCGGGCGAACTGGCGCGCGGTGTAGGGCGCAACGCCCTTCAGCATGGCGCCATCGCGCAGGTGAACGTGCCAGTCGTCGGGGCGGCGGATCGTGAGAGTCGTCGTCATGCCCTTCCCCTTAGTCGCCATGGTGCCTATCTGTCACCCATGCCCAATCCACGCTTGTTCGATCGCGCCCTTGTCCGCCTTGCTGCCGATGATCCGGCCGAGGACGTTGCCGGATTTCTGCAAGGGTTGGTGACCAACGATGTGAAGGGTGCGCTGCCTGCCTGGGCGGCGCTGCTGACGGCGCAGGGCAAGGTGCTGTTCGATTTCATCGTCTGGCCCGAAGGCGCGAACGGCTTGCTGCTGGACTGCGAGGCGGCGGCGGCTGAGGCACTGGCCAAGCGGCTTTCGCTTTACCGCCTGCGTCGCAAGATCCGCATCGAGCGGGCCGATGGGCTGGGCGTGTTCTGGGAAGGGCATCCGGGCGATGGCGGGGCCGACGATCCCCGGCTGCGCGCGCTGGGCCAGCGATGGACCGGACCGGTGGCCGCAGACGATGTGGCCGTGGACGCCGAATGGCTGGCGCACCGGCTGAAACTGGGCGTGGCCGAAGGGCAGGCTGAACTGGGCAGCGACAAGACACTGTGGCTGGAAGCGAACGCGGTGGAGCTGAACGGCGTGAGCTTCACCAAGGGGTGCTATGTCGGGCAGGAAAACACCGCGCGGATGAACTGGCGGCAGAAGGTGAACCGGCGGCTGGTGGTGGTGCCCATCGAGCGATCGAACCCCGACCGGCAGCGCGCGGCCTATCCGGAACTGGGCTTGGCGGTTGACCATCTTCGGGTCGACGACATTCCTGCGGACCTGGCGCCCGACTGGATGCCGCAGGGTGAACGCGCCGAGGAGTGATCCCCGCAGCGCGGCCGGTCAGCAGTGCTGGGCCGGTCGGGCAAGGCTCAGGTTGTCTACCAGCATCTGTTCCGCGCGGTCTCGCGCGGCGGTACGGGGCAGTTCCAGCGCAATGCTGAGCGGCCCGCCCATCAGCGCATCGCCCAGCGCCATCAGCACCAGCGCCAGCGTGGTCGACCGCTCCGCCTGCGATTCGTATTCACCCAGTTCGACCACCAGATCGTGAATGCGGTCAACGATGGGATCGAGCGCATCCTCGTTGCCGGAAAGCAGCATCCACGATGCCAGGGCCCCTGCCCCTTCGCGGTCGAAGGCGTCGAACGTCAAGTCCACCACGTCGCGCGGGGATCCGATGCCGGAGCGGCTGGCGATCACCGCATCGTGGATGGTGGCACAGATCGTTTCAGCGAGATGGCGTGCCAGTTCCTTCTGCAGGCCGGCGGCCGAGCCGAAATGGTGAAGCAGGTTCGCGTGGGTGCGGCCGATTCGCCCCGCCACGGCCTTCAGCGTGACCGCCTGCGGACCAGCCTCGATCAGCAGGGCCCGTGCCGCTTCAAGCGCGGCAATGCGGCTCTCCTCGGGCGGCAACCTCTTCCGTGTTGACATCAATGTAAACTACTCTATCTCTAGCACTACTAACATTCATGTCAGCAACGGTGGAGATCCCGATGACCGCTGCAGTTCAATCGCGAGACGTAGACCTGCAAGGAGCGCTGGGCAAGGCGCGCACCGCGACCCCGGCCGATTTGACGCTGACAGTGCGCGACCGCCGCTTTGGCCGCAACCGCAAGCCGGGCCGGTGGTGGCTGGCGGGCGATCCGGTGGCGAGCAACTGGTACAACGCCCTTTCGCTGACCTTCCCGCGCGGCGAAACGTTCTTCATCGAATCGGTGAAGGCCTTCCGCGAAGGTGTGCCGCCTCGGCTGGAGGCGGAGATCCGCGACTTCATCAAGCAGGAAATCAATCACACGCGCGAGCACCTCGCCTTCAACCGCGCGGCCGAAGAGCTGGGCTATCACACGGCAGCCATCGATGCGCGGCTGGCGGCGGATCTGGAAGAGACAAAGGATCGCCCGCCCATCGCCAACCTGGCCGCGACGATGGCGCTGGAGCATTTCACCGCAATCCTGGCGCTGGAACTGCTGCGCACGCCGGCGCACCTGAAGGACGGGGAAGAGCAGACCGCGAACCTGTGGCGCTGGCATTCGATCGAGGAGATCGAGCACAAGGGCGTCGCCTATGACACCTGGCTTCACGCCACGCGAGACTGGAGCCGGTGGGAACGCTGGAAGGTCAAATCGCTGCTGATGCTGCTGGTGACGCGTGAATTCATCGGCGAACGATGGAAAGACACGCTGGAACTGCTGGCGCAGGATGGGCTGACGGGTTGGCGGGTAAAGGCGCGACTGGCCGCCTTCCTGCTCGTCCGACCCGGCTTGGTCAGCCGCATCTTCCCGCTGTGGGTGGGCTATTTCCTGCCGGGCTTCCACCCCTGGAACCATGATGATCGCGCCCTGATCGCCGAGGCGGAAGCGCGGCTGGGCACGGAAGATTGAGGCTGGCGGCCTGACCCGACGGATCAGGCCGCGCGCATCACCGTTTCATCGTCATCGCCACCGGCCAGCGTGCAATTGCCCGCAGCCGCCACGTCGAGCGCATAGATCAGGGCCGGTTCCGCGCCTGTCCGCGCGGGGCTGTGCCGGGGGCGCGTCTCGCCGGTGGGCTCGAAACCCAGCTTTGCGAACACCCGTGCGCAGGCGGGATTGTCGATGAAGTGGCAGCCGGCGATGCGACGGTGGCCCAGCGTACGCGCCAAGGCGAGGACAGCGCGTGCCGCCTCGGTGGCATAACCACGGTTCCACTGGCTGCGTGCGATCCAGAAGCCAAGCTCGGTCTCGCCATCAAACTGCGCCAGAGCGACCGTGCCGATCAGCTTCGACCCATGCGCGCCGGGCAGCGTGATGAAGAAATGCGGATGCCGGTCCGCCTGGGCACGCCCGGCGAAGGCGCGCGCGTCCTCAGGGCGATAGGGCCAGGGCGCCTGCACCAGATTGCGCACGACCTGTTCGTCGTCGATCAGCGCCAGCAGTTCGGCCCAGTCCTCGGGCCAGCCCGGCCGCAGGAACAGCCTTTCACTGCGAATGAACATCGGTTCTCTCCTCATCCGCCCCGCTTGCCTTGGCGCCTCTAGGCGTTTGGCATGACAGGGATATTTCGGCTGTGCGCGGAAGCACTGCGCTTTGCGGCGAGTGGTTCCGGGGCGTAGCCAAGTGCAATGGCGGGTGAGGGAGACACGAAAAGAGGGAGACGGGCGGGGCCCTCTCCCTCTGTCAGCCGGTCTTTCAAGACCGGCGGGGCCATCCCGTCAGGACGGCCCGTTATCGACCATCCGATTTACTCGGCGGCTTCCGCCATGGCGTCGACCGAAACGTACTTGCGGCCAAGCTTGCCAGCATGGAAGCGTACGCGACCTTCGGCGAGCGCGAACAGGGTGTGATCCTTGCCCATGCCGACGTTGGCGCCGGGGTACACGCGGGTACCGCGCTGGCGGATGATAATGTTGCCGCCGATCACTTCCTGACCGCCGAACTTCTTCACGCCAAGGCGACGACCGGCCGAATCACGACCGTTGCGCGACGAGCCGCCTGCTTTCTTGTGTGCCATCTCAGACTACTCCGATTCTGCGCTCAGGCGACCGACACGATGCGCAGCAGGGTCATCTGCTGGCGGTGGCCGTTCTTGCGGCGATAATTGTGGCGGCGGCGCTTCTTGAACACCACGACCTTCTCCGACTTTGCCTGGGCGATGATCTCGGCCGAGACCGTGACCTTCGAGGCGTCGGCCAGTTCGCCGTCGTTGCCCGCGAGCAGGACGTCACCGAGGGTGATCGTTTCACCGGCTTCACCAGCCAGCTTCTCGACCGCGATCTTGTCTCCGGCGGCAACCCGGTACTGCTTGCCGCCCGTGCGCACGATTGCGAACATGGTATCTGCTATCCGTTTCAAATGCCTGGCCCACCAAGCACCTTGATTCGCAGAGAGCGAATCGCGGACAGCGGGCAAAAGCCGGTTCCCCGCTGGATTGCGGAGCCCCGGAGAGAGGGGCGCGGATAGTCGAACAGGGCCTGCGTGTCAACGCCGGGGGCGCGGAAATTGCGGGCTCCGCCGGTCATGACGCCCAGCGGCACTGGCACGGGGCGCATCCCGTGCTATGGCGCGGGCATGGCATTCCTGTCCAACCAATCCCCCCGCTGCGCCGCCTTGCTGGCCGCGCTTCTTCTTGCCGGTTGCGCGGGCGGGCGCGATCGCTTTCCATCGCTGGCAGTGCGCCCGGCGGAACGCGCGTTCGGCAGTGCGCAGCCTGCGGATGCGGCGCCAGTGCCCGATGCGGCGCAGCCCCTGCCCGCCTCGGCGAGCGTGGTGCAACGCGTTGCCGCGCTGAAGGATCAGGCAGCCGATGCGCGCCGCACGTTCGATGCCGCCCGCCCCCAAGCAGCGCGCCTGGCCGCGGCAGCGCGCGGTGCGGCGCCGGGCAGCGAGGCCTGGTCGGTGGCGCAGGTGGCGCTGGCCAAGCTCGATTCGGCGCGCAGCCAGGCGATGTTGGCGATGGCGGACCTTGATCGCTTGCTGGTGGTGTCGGCGCAGGCGGCGGTGGAGGGTTCCGATTCGGACCTCAGGCTGGTGCAGGCGGCGCAGGCAGACGTGAACAGCCAGATTGCCGACGAGGACGCGGCCATCGCCGCGCTGCGTGGCCAGGTCGCGGGCTGAGGCCTACCAGCGGGCGCGGTCGGCGTAGTCCTGTTCGCGCGGCTCGATCCAGCGCCACTGGCCATCGGCCTTCTCGCGCTTCCAGAACCACGAATCGCTCTTGAGGTGATCCATCGCGAAATCGGCCGCGGCAAAGGCATCGCGGCGATGGCGGGCCGACGCCGCGACAAGCACGATCGGATCGGCCGGATGCATCCTGCCGTGGCGATGCAGGATCATCAGCCCTTCCAGTGCCCAGCGGGCCAGCGTCGCTTCGGCCAGTCGCTGCATGCCGGGCAGGGTCAGCGGACCATACTGGCGCAGTTCCAGGGCCTCCACACCATCGCCTTCACGAACCTGGCCGAGGAAGCTGACGACTCCCCCCGCCTGCGGATGCCGCGCCGTGAAGGCGGCCAGTTCCGCAGCGGGATCGAACGGATCGCCGAGCAGCCTGACGTCTGCAGGGGGCATCAACCGCCACTCACCGGGGGCAGGAAGGCGAGCTCGTCGCCATCCGCCAGAATCACGCCGCCTGTTTCGGGCAGCAGCGCGCCGTTCAGCGCAAGCCGGACACGCTCGCCCAGCAGTTCGACAGCAAGCGCGGGATCGAGTCGCGCCAGGACCTGCTCCAAAGCGCCGGGTTCGATCGCCATTTCGGGCATGCCGGCGGCATCTTCCAGCCGCCCGAGAAACACCAGCCGTGCCGCCATGGCTCAGCCGCCGGTCATCGACATGTGGCGGGCCAGCGCCGGGGCCGCCCCCGGCCGGTCGATCACGAAGCCGTGGCGCTCCGGCTTTTCCCCCATGGCGCGGGCGAAAGCATTGGCCAGGGCGCTATCGGCATCGTCGCTGCGCAGGGCAGCGCGCAAGTCCACCTTGCCTTCCCCGCCCAGGCACATGAACAACTGCCCGGTCGCTGTCACACGCACGCGATTGCAGCCTTCGCAGAAGTTGCCGGTGAGCGGCGTGATCAGGCCGAGCCGTCCGCCCGTTTCGGCAATATCGACATAACGCGCGGGGCCGCCGCTGCGCGCGTCGCTTGGCGTCAGGGTCCAGCGCGATTCGAGATCACGACGGACCGCGTCGAGCGGCAGGTAGTGATCGAAGCGGTCACCCTCCACCTCGCCCAGCGGCATCACCTCGATCAGGGTCAGTTCGTGCCCTTCGGCGTGGGCCCAGGCGATCAGGTCCGGGATCTCGGCCTCGTTCACGCCCTTGAGCGCTACGGTGTTGATCTTGACCTTCAGGCCTGCGGCCTTTGCCGCGGCGATGCCTTCAAGCACCTGCGGCAGGCAGTCCCGCCGCGCGAGCCGGGCAAAGCCCTGCCGGTCGCGCGTGTCGAGCGAGACGTTGATACGGCGGACACCGGCTGCGGCCAGATCATCGGCAAACTCGGCCAGCCGGGTGCCATTGGTTGTCATGGTCAGCTCATCGAGACCATGGCCAAGTTCACGCCCGATGGCGCGGACAAGCTCGATCATGTCGCGCCGCACCAGCGGTTCGCCACCGGTCAGCCGCAGCTTGCGCACGCCGCGCGCGATGAACGCCAGCGCAAGCTTGTGCAATTCCTCAAGCGTCAGGACTTCGGCCCGCGGCAGGAACTCCATTCGTTCGGGCATGCAATAGGCGCAGCGCAGGTCGCAGCGATCGGTCACCGACATGCGGAGGTAGGTGATGTGCCGCGCGAAGCGGTCGATCAGGGGTGCCGGGCTGCTCACTTGCCCAGATATACGAAGTCTCGGGCGTAGGATTCAAGGTTTGCGCCCGCATCCACGAACAAAGTCTGCCCGCTGACCGATCTGGCAGATGAAAGGTAATGCACTGCGTCGGCAATTTCATCGGCACCGGCCAACCGCTTGAGCGGCATGACCGACTCCAGCCGCTGCCATTGTTCGGCATCGTAGTCCTGCGTCGGCAGGGTGAGCCCCGGCGCGACGGCATTGACCCGAACGCGCGGGGCCAGCGCCCGCGCCAGCGTTCGCACGGATGCGTGCAGCGCCTGCTTCGACAGGGTATAGCTGAACTGGTCCGGCACCGGATTGACCACGCGCTGGTCCACGATGTTGACCACGCTGGCCACGCCGTCTTCCGCTTCGGCCGCCACCGCCTCGGCAAAGGCGCGGGTCAGCAGCAATGGTGCGAACAGGTTGACGCGAAAATGATGCTCAAGCGCTTCGGGCGTGATCGAGGCAATGGTGTCGTCGTTGAAAGCCGACGCCGAATTGACCAGCAGGATGGGCGAGCGCCCGGCCTTCTCCCCCACTTCGGCCAGAAGCCGGGCAGGCACGGCGGGATCATCAAGATCACCCGCCAGCGGCAGCACTTCGGCACCCAGCCATTGCAGCTGACCGGTGAATTCCGCATCGAAGGACCGCGGGTGATGCGCATGCAGCGCCAGGTCCCAGCCTTCGCTGGCCAGCTTGCGCGCAATGGCCCCGCCAATGCGGCGCCAGCCCCCGGTTACCAACGCAAGGGGCCTTGCCCCCGGCATCAATCGCGTCGCCCGCGCGTGAGCGTCATGCCGATATGCTCGCCGTTCTCGCTGATCGCCAGCTTCACGATCTTCACGGTCACCTGCTTCACGCGCGCATCCTGCAGGAACAGCGTCTCGCAGATATGGTCGGCCACGGATTCGATCAGCTTGAAGTGCACGTCCTTGGGCAGCCCCTCGGTGGCGGCCTGCTTGAGGTCCATGTAGTTCTTGCTGGCAGTCAGCGGGCAGTCGGGCGTGTAGAAGGCCTGCGGCTCCAGCGCCGCAGTGATCGAGATTCGCAGCGGCTGCGGTCGCCCGGTCTCCTCGGAATAGATCCCGGTGAGCACGTCGGTTTCGATATCGGCGACTTCAAGGATGAGGCTGTCAGACACGACGCGGCCCTTGCCAGCAAGCAGGCCGCGAGTCCACCGCGATCAAGCGGCGCGCCACCGTGCGAAAATCGCGGTGGGCAACACACGCCCGCCCGGGCCTTCCTCGCGCAGGCCCAGATCGCCGTGCTCGATCGTGCCCGGCAGATGGCCCAGCGCTTCGGCCAGCAGCCCCGCAATGGCGAGCGACGACATGCGCACGGCATAGACGGTCAGGAACAGGAAGCGGCTGTCCGCATCAAGCAACTGCGCGCAATCGCCGATCAGGCCGGGCAGGCTCTCTTCCAGCCGCCACACTTCGCCCTCTGGCCCGCGGCCGAACTTCGGGGGATCGAGAATGATGCCGTCATAGCGCCTGCCGCGCCGCACCTCGCGTGCGGTGAACTTGGCCGCATCGTCGACGATCCAGCGAACCGGGCGGCCTTCCATGCCCGAAAGCGAAGCATTGGCGCGCGCCTGCGCCACCGATTTCTTTGACGCATCGACATGCGTGACCGGCCCATAGGCCGAGAGCGACAGGGTGCCCACGCCCGTGTACCCGAACAGGTTCATGGTCGAGGCACCTTCATCCTGCGCCATGGGCTCTGGCCGCGGGGCGGCGGACGATCGCCCGACGTGGGGGATGGACCTTCCACCCGCGCCGGCGTCTGCAGGCGGGCCAACGTGCCGCTGCAGCTGTTCTCCCATCCAGTCCCACACGGGGGCCATGTCGGGGAAGAAGCCCAGGTGCCGAAACGGCGTGCAACTTGCGGTGAAGCGCACGTCACCGCGCGCCAGGGTCCACCCTTCGCGCGGGACTGGCCGGTCAAACGCCCAACGCCCACCGCCGTCCTCGTCAGATCCGGGAACGAACTCGGCATGGGCATGCCAGTCATCCTGCCGGGGCGCCCACATCGCCTGTGGTTCGGGCCTGATGAAGCGGTAGTCGCCATAGCGCTCCAGCTTGCGACCATGGCCCGAATCGATCAGCGCAAAATCACCCCAGCCTTCGCCGATCATCAGCTTGGGCTGGAGGTCGAGGTCAGCCATGCCCTCAGCCGTTCCCCAGGGCGTTCCGAGGCGTCGCCCGACCAGCCACGAAGGCGGCCACCGCATCATACGTGCCCGGCAGACGGGTGCAGGCTTCTTCGCGCGTGAACAGATCACCCACCCGCGCCGGCAGCGAAGGCCGAACGCCGGTGGCGCGTTCCACTGCATCGCGGAACTTGGCCGGGTGCGCGGTCGCCAGCGTCACGACCGGCACGTCGGCGGAGATGCCCACAACCGAGCGCGCGGCATGGAGGCCGATGGCGGTGTGCGGATCAAGCACCTCTCCGCAGGCTTCGTGGGCCCAGCGCATGGCATTGGCCATGTCATCGGCATCGGCGCGCGCGCTGGTGAACAGTGCTGCCGCGCTCTCACGCTGGGCGTTGGTCAATTGCAGCGCCTTGGTCGCATCAAACTGCTGCATCTGCGCCGCCATCGCGGCACCATCGCGTCCGCCGCAATCGAACAGCAGGCGTTCGAAGTTGGACGAGACCTGGATGTCCATGGAAGGTGCCGCAGTGGGCGTGACCGTGCCAGCGGAATAATCGCCGGTGGACAGTGCGCGGTGCAGGATGTCGTTGACATTGGTCGCCACGATCAGCCGTTCGATCGGCAGGCCCATCTTGGCCGCGACATAGCCGGCGAAGACATCGCCGAAGTTGCCGGTCGGCACGCTGAACGCCACCTTGCGCTGCGGGGCGCCAAGCTGCAGCGCGGCGGCGAAGTAATAGACCACCTGCGCCATCAGGCGCGCCCAGTTGATTGAATTGACGGCCGCAATGCCGAACCGGCCGGTCATCGCCGCATCGTTGAACATGCGCTTCACCATCGCCTGGGCATCATCGAAGCTGCCATCGATGGCGATGTTGTGAACGTTGGGCGCCAGCACCGTGGTCATCTGCCGGCGCTGCACGTCGGACACGCGACCGTGCGGGTGGAGCATGAAGATGTCCACCTTGGCTCGGCCCGCCACCGCATCGATCGCGGCCGATCCGGTATCGCCGCTGGTCGCGCCCACGATGGTCAGGTGATCGTCGCCGCGGGCAAGGAATTCCTCGAACAGCAGACCCAGCAGCTGCAGCGCCACATCCTTGAACGCCAGCGTGGGCCCGTGGAACAGCTCAAGCACCCACTGCTGCTCGTCAAGCTGCTTCAGGGGCGTGACCGCGGCATGGGCAAACCGCCCATAGGCCTGCTCGCACAGCTGCAGCAGGCGTTCTGGCGTCAGGCAGTCACCGACGAAAGGCTGCATCACGCGCTGCGCCAGCTGCGCATAGGGCAGCCCCGCCATCGCCGCGATCTCGTCTGTCGTAAAGCCGGGCCACACTTCGGGCACGTAAAGCCCACCATCGCTGGCAAGGCCGGCGAGCGTGACGCCCTGGAAATCGAGCGAGGGTGCCTGCCCCCGGGTGCTGACGTACTTCATGGGTTCGGGCGGTTAGCGGGCACGGCGCAGCGTGGCAAGGATTCTGGCAGAATCCCTTTCCCGTCTGCAGACACCGCCCTCAAATGATCAGCGCAGCTTCCGACTGGAGGATCCTCTCAAGCCCCTCGATCATCATGAGCAACATGGCCTGATCGTTGGGCTCTGCAGCAAGCTTCGCAGCTTCCTGCAAATGGTTGAGCGCATGGGCCACATGAAGGGCCTCAGTTTCGTTCATCTTTCAAGCTCCGCGAACACCGGTCTTTTTTAACTATGTATCAGACCCATGACGGAGATCCCGGGTAGGGGGAATACCCGAAATGGTCGTATTCCGAGTGTTCGGGCTTCTGAAAGGCGCAGATTCGTCCGAATCCACCGTCACGTTATGCAATGGCACCAATACCTTGACTGGCGCCCTGCTTCAGCCGCGTTCCCGCATCCGCTTGCGCAGCGCCAGCGCATAGATCACCAGCGCCACACCCGCGAACAGAAACCACTGCACCGCATAGGCGAGGTGGTTGTTGGGAATGTCGCGCGGATCGGGCCTTGCGTTGGGCTGGAGGCCTGCGAGCGGGGGATCGGCGATGACCCGGTGCAGCGCCCCTTTGCTGGGCACTTCGCGGCCAATGACCTCCCCGCCACCCCATCGGACTGCAGCAGGGCTGTCAGACCAGCCGATCACAACGTCAGCTCGGGCATTGCCGCGATTCCAGATCGGGAATTGGCAACTGAACTGATGCGCCCAGCCAGATGCGCCCGTCGAGCTTCGTCCCGCAACGGGTGAGTCAGGCCCAACATCCGAGCAGACTATGCGGACCTGGTGATAGCTCGTGGGATTGTCTGGAGACATCCAATGGGCATAGTCAATCAGAACCGCTGATTGATTGGCATACGCATAGTCAGCCAGCATGGCTTCCTTCTGCGCCAGCCGGTCCAGCTGCCAGAACCCCAGCCGCACCATCACCCCAACGGCGAGAAGCACCAGCAGCGTTGGCGGGATCGGAATGCGCTTCATCAGAACGTCCTCAATCCCGCACCCGCGCCACCAGCACCGCAGCCTTCGCCCAGCGCAGCGCGGTAACGATCGTGCCTGCCACCAGCAGCGGCCAGATCGTGACCAGCGCCAGCGCAGGCAGGCGCACGGCCTCGTCCAGTTTCAGCGCCGCAAGGATCAGCACCAGGGTGAGCGGGAAGACCACCATGTAGGCGCCCCGCCCTTTCAGTTCGTGCCTGCGAAAGTCCAAGCCACAGCCCTTGCAGCTCTGCGTGAACTGCCCGGGTGCCGCCCACAGCCCTTTCGTTCCGCAACACGGGCACATACCGAAAAGGGCAGCCTGGGTTACCCCGGGCTGCCCCTTTCCGTTGTGGCTCTGGTCCGCCGGATCGATCACTCGATCACGGCGCCCCAGTTGCCCCACACGTAGATGGCGACGAACAGGAACAGCCACACCACGTCGACGAAGTGCCAGTACCACGCAGCCGCTTCGAAGCCGAAGTGCTGGCGCGGGGTGAACTCGCCCTTGTAGGCGCGGATCAGGTTCACGATCAGGAAGATCGTGCCGACGATCACGTGGAAGCCGTGGAACCCGGTGGCCATATAGAAGGCCGAGCCATAGGTGTTCTTGCCGAAGGCGAACGGCGCATGCGCGTATTCGTAAGCCTGGATCGAGCTGAACAGCAGGCCGAGCAGAACGGTGGCCCAAAGGCCCTTCTTCAACCCGTCACGGTCACCTTCGATCAGGGCGTGGTGCGCCCAGGTGAGAGTGCAGCCCGAGCAGAGCAGGATCAGCGTGTTGAGCAGCGGCAGGTCGAACGCGTCCATCACCGCTTCGATCGCCTTGGGCGGCCACACGCCGCCGATCACGTCGGTGTTCAACGTCGACGGGAACAGCGAGAAATCGAAGAAGGCCCAGAACCAGCCGACGAAGAACATCACTTCCGAAGCGATGAACAGGATCATGCCATAGCGCTGGTGCAGCTGCACCACCGGGGTGTGATCGCCCGCGTGCGCTTCCTTGATGATCTTCCCGAACCACGAGAAGAACGTGAGGATCACGCCCAGCAGGCCCGCAAAGAACACCGCGTGGCCACCGGCCAGCTTGTGCATGTAAAGCACGCCGCCGCTGGTCATCGTGAGCGCCGACATCGCGCCGACGAGCGGCCACACATCGGGCGGCAGGATGTGGTAATCGTGGTTCTTGGCGCCGGCCATGGTCGTCAGTTCCCCCAGGGTCAATCCGGGCACCCAGGCTGCCCCGGGCGCGTTTCAACAGCGGCCTTTATCGAGAGCAGGCCGCGTGGTCCAGTCACTTTGCGCGCGGCTCTGCTGGCTTTTGTGCCGGGGGCTGCGCCCCGGCCCCTGCCGCGCTGGTGCCCGCCGCTTCAAGGAAGGTGTAGGACAGCGTGATTTCGCCAATGTCCTTGGCGTTATCGTCCTGCAGCATTGCCGGATCGACATAGTAGATCACCGGCATGCGCACTTCCTGACCCGGCATCAGCTTCTGTTCGTTGAAACAGAAGCACTGGATCTTGTGGAAATAGGCCCCGGTCTGTTCGGGCGTCACGTTGAACACGGCGCGGCCGATGATCGGGCGGTTCGAGGTGTTCTTTGCGGTGAAGAACGCCATCTTGCGCTCGCCGATCCGGCCGTCCTGCGTCACCTGTTCCGGCGCGAACTTCCACGCCAGACCGGGGGCCACGTTGGCGTCGAAGCGGATGGTGATCGGCCGTGCCGTGGCTTTCACGCCCGCCGCCTGCGCCGCGGTGGCGCGTTGCGTGGTGCCGTTGAAACCGGTCGCCTGGCAGAACATGCGGTACAGCGGTACCGAGGCGTAGCCAAGGCCGAGCATCGCCAGCGCGATCGAGCCGACCATGATCGCCACCTTGCGGTTGCGGCGCGAATCGGGCTGCACGGCGGCGGACATGGTCATGACTGCTTGATCGGGGAAAGACGTTCGACCGGGTGGCGGTTTTCCGCCTGCTTGGCGATCTTCACGATCGAGATGGCAAAGAAGAGCACCGCCATAGCGCCGAGCACGAGGCCCAGCACGCGCGACCGGCTCTTCTGCCGCGCGCGGAAGGCGCGGGTCTGTTCTTCATCCATCATGCCTGCCAACCTTGAAGGGTGGCGACGCGGTCTGCCACCAGCATTCCGAAAAGAAGGAAAAGATACAGGATCGAGAATCCGAACAGCCTCTTTTCCGGCTTCATTGCATCGTCCGGCCCCGCCCTGCGCAGGCCAACCTTGATCGAAAGAACCAGGAATATCGTCCCCAGCACGAGCGCCGAAAGGCCATAGACCATGCCCGTGCCGCCGATGAACCAGGGCGCCATCGCCACCGGCAGCAGCACCGCGGCATAGGCCAGGATCTGCAGGCGGGTGGATCGTTCTCCGGCAACCACGGGCATCATCGGGATTCCGACCTTGGCGTAGTCGATCTGGACGAACAGGGCGAGTGCCCAGAAGTGCGGCGGCGTCCACATGAAGATGATCAGGAACAGCAGCACCGGCATCAGCGTGATGTCCCCGGTCACCGCAACCCAGCCGATCAGCGGCGGAAAGGCGCCGGCGCCCCCACCGATCACGATGTTCTGCGGCGTGCGCGGCTTCAGCCACACGGTGTAGATCCACGCGTAATAGAAGATCGAGAACGCGAGAATGCCTGCGGCCAGCCAGCCGATGGCGATCCCCATCACCAGCACAGATCCGACCGACAGCGCCACGCCGAAATCGCGGGCCGAGGTGCGATCGACCCGGCCCGAGGGTAGCGGCCGCTTGGCGGTGCGCTTCATCCCGGCGTCGAGGTCAGCCTCCCACCACATGTTCAGCGCCGCGGCGCCACCAGCACCCACCGCGATGCACAGGATGGCGGTGAAGGCCAGCACCGGATGCAGCGATCCCGGCGCGGCGAGCAGGCCGCACAGGCCGGAGAAGATGACCAAGGTCATTACCCGCGGCTTGGTGAGGGCGAAGAAATCGCGCCATTCCGCCGGAAGCGGAACCGCAGTGGTCGAAGGAGTCTGGGCTGCCTGCATGATCGGGGGCCTATACGCGCGCTTTCCCGCCAAAGAAAGCGAAACGGGGTGGGCCGTGTTCCCGCCTTGATTCCCTTTGAGACAAGGCATTTGCCTTCCCCGCGCAATCCGGCAGACTGCCAACCTTTCGCCCCATTTCGGAGCCCACATGCGCAAGTTCCATCTGCTTTCCCTTGCCATCCTGGCCACACTGACCGCGACGCCCGCGCTGGCGGCCAAGGCCCCGCACATGCCGATCGCCAGGTTCAACGATCTCGCCCAGCCGCTGCCCAAGCCTTATGACGAGGCGGCCGATGCAAAAGCCACCGATGCCGCCGTCGCTGCGGCCAGGGCGCGCGCGAAGAAGGCCGGCAAGCTGCTGCTGGTTGATCTGGGCGGCAACTGGTGCCTGGATTGCCGCATTCTTGCGGGCGTGATGGAAACCGCCCCACTGCGCCAGTGGGTTGCCGCGCGATACGAGATCGTGACCGTCGATGTGGGCCGGTTCAACAAGAACCTGCAGGTGCCCGCGCGCTATGGCATCACCGATAGACTGGAAGGCGTGCCAGCTCTCCTGATCGTCAATCCCCGCACCGGCAAGCTGGTCAATGCCGGGCGCGTGACGGCGCTGGCCGATGCCCGCAGCATGTCGCCACAGGGTTTGGCAGACTGGCTTGCGCAGTGGCCAGCGAAATGAAGCTGCTGCACACCCGTAACGCGCTGGCGATGCTTCTGGCCGGCGCGGCTGCCAGCCCGTCTCTGGCCGCTCCGATCCTGTTGAGGCCGGCAGCCGTGTTCGATGGCCTTGGGGAAACCACGCATGCGGGCTGGCAGGTGCTGATTGAGGGCGAGAAAATCATTGCCGTGGGACCAGCACTGACCGCCCCTGCCGATGCGCAGGTGATCGAGCTGCCGCGGCAGACGCTGATGCCCGGCATGATCGAGGGCCACGGCCACCTTTTCCTGCATCCCTACAATGAGACGAGTTGGAACGACCAGGTCCTGCATGAATCGCTTGCGCTGCGGACTGCGCGGGCGACGGCGCAGGCGCGCGCCACTCTGATGGCAGGGTTCACAACCGAGCGCGACCTCGGCACCGAGGGGGCAGGATTTGCCGATGTCGGCCTGCGCGATGCGATTGCCCAGGGAATCGTGCCCGGCCCGCGCATGCTCGTCGCGACAAAGGCCATTGTTGCCGAGGGCGCCTATGGCCCCAAGGGCTTCGAGCCAGGCATTGCGGTTCCGCAAGGCGCACAGGAGGCCAGCGGGATAGAGGGAATGGTCCGCGCCGTTCGCCAGCAGATTGCTGCGGGGGCAGACCTGATCAAGCTCTACGCCGACTATCATTACCAAGGCGGCGAAAACAGCCGGCCAACGTTGTCAGCGGACGAGATCGGCGCAGCCGTCAAGACAGCGCATGATGCGGGCCGTCCCGTGGCGGTGCATGCCAACACTGCCGAGGGCATGGCACGGGCCATTGCTGCAGGTGCCGATACAATCGAACACGGCGACGAAGGCACTCCGGCGTTATTCAAGGCGATGCGGGACAAGGGCATCGGTTACTGTCCCACGCTTGCCGCCGGCGATGCGATCGCGCGTTATCGCGGCTGGAATGGCAGAGAGCCCGGACCGGCGATGGTAACCGACAGCCGACGCGCGTTTCGGCTTGCGCTGGCCGCTGGAACACCGATCTGCATGGGAGGCGACGTCGGCGTGTTTGCACACGGAGACAACGTGCGCGAGATGGAGTTGATGCAGCAGGCAGGCATGACAGCCGGCAAGGTGCTGCTGGCGGCCACTTCTGGCAATGCAGGACTGTTCGGAATTGGTGACCGACTGGGCAGCGTGAAGCCGGGCATGCTGGCCGACCTGATTGCCGTTGAAGGCGATCCCTCCACCAATATCGCCGCCCTGAGGAAGGTACGGATGGTGATGAAAGGAGGTGTCATCGTTAAGCCCGAGTGATTCGATACCGGACAAAGCTTGACTTGAACCCACATTCTAATTTATGGGGGTGAGACCTGCTTGGCAGGGAAAGCCTGGTTACCGGCGTTCGCCGGTTTGGGATGGCGCATGGCGCCAGCTGCAGGCCCCACAACTTTGATGCGGGACGATCCCGCGTGTGGGTGCGGGCATGCGAGATTCAAAACGATACCGGCTGTGCCCGCTCCCCGTGAAGACGGAGAGATGAATGTCGGAGTTCGTACGCAACACCTGGTACATGGCGGCCTGGGCCAACGAAGTGCCCGAAGACGGCTTCCTGGCCCGCACCTTTCTTGACGAGCCCTGGCTCATCCTGCGCAAGTCCGATGGCTCTTGGGCGATGATGGCAGACCGATGCCCGCACCGGTTTGTCCCTTTGAGCAGGGGCAAGCGCAAAGGTGACACCGTGGCTTGCGGGTATCACGGGCTGACCTTCGACACCGATGGCGCCTGCGTATTCAATCCCTTCGGTCGCGAAGTGCCACCTGAAACGAAAGTTGCTGCACGCCCGATCGTCGAAAAGGATGGCGCGCTTTGGTTCTGGCCGGGTGCCCCGGACCGGGCCGATCCTGCCCTGATCCCCGATTTTTCGTTCATCGATGACGCCAGCGACGCGCGCGACCACCTTGTCATGGACGTCAACTACGAGCTGATCTCGGACAATCTGCTGGACCTCAGCCACGCGGAATTCCTTCACGTGGAGACCTTCGGCGTGAACGGCTCGCTGTTCGAGTGTGGCAAGCAGACGGTCGAGACCGATGCTTCGGGAGGCCTCTGGAACAAGTGGGACATGGTCGGTTCGCGCGCGCCGGTCTGGGCGGAACCGATCGTGGGGCCTGGAGTCCCGGTGGACCAATGGCTTCACATCCGCTGGCATGCGCCCGCCTCGCTGGCGCTGTACATCGGCATGGCGCGCACCGGCACCGACAGGAACGACCTGGTGGTTCCGCCGATGGCCAACCCGCATATCCTGACGCCCAAGACCGCTACAGAGACGCACTATTTCTTCACGCGCGGGCATGGCGAGGAGGCCGCTGCCATGGCTCGGCGTGTGTTCCTTGAAGAAGACGAACCCATGATCCGCGCCCAGCAAGAGGCGATGAAGGGGCGGGACTTCTGGGAAATGCGGCCGGTGATCATGCCCTCTGACGCGGCAGCCATCCGCGCGCGCCGCAAGCTGATGCAGATGCGCAGGGACGAAGCGATCGAAGGAGCGGATGCGGTGTAGCCGATACGCTGTCTCGCCGGGCCAGCGAATTGGCGCGGCGAGACGCCAGCGATTGGAACGTCTACATGCAATGCGCTGGACAGACTGACAAACGAAAAGGGCCCCGGTCTCCCGGGGCCCTCTTTCTTTGATCCAACTGTCGCCAGTCGGGATCAGTGCGCGTGCGCGGTATCGTCGATGACCGGCAGCGTTTCGAACTGGTGGAACGGCGGGGGCGAGGACAGCGTCCACTCCAGCGTCGTCGCACCTTCGCCCCAGTAGTTCGGCGCGGCCTTCTTGCCGGCAAGGAACGCGTAGGCGATGTTGATGAAGAAGATCACGATCGACACGGCCATGATCTCGTAGCCGATCGAAGCGATCTTGTTCCAGTATTCAAACGCGGGGGCATAGTCCGGATACCGGCGCGGCATGCCCTGGGTGCCCAGGAAGTGCATCGGGAAGAAGATCGTGTTCACGCCCACGAAGAACACCCAGAACTGCAGGTGCGAGAGGAACTCGCTGTGCATCCGGCCGCTCATCTTCGGGAACCAGTAGAAGAATCCGGCGAAGAGCGAGGTCACTGCACCCAGCGACAGCACATAGTGGAAGTGTGCCACCACGTAGTAGGTGTCCTGCAGGTTGTCGTCGATGCCGCCGTTGGAAAGCACCACGCCGGTAACGCCGCCCACGGTGAACAGGAAGATGAAGCCGATCGCCCAGACCATCGGCGACTTGAACTCGATCGAGCCACCCCACATCGTGGCGATCCACGAGAAGATCTTGATGCCGGTCGGCACCGCGATGACCATGGTCGCCGCCGTGAAGTACATCTTCGTGTTCACGTCGAGGCCGGTCGTGTACATGTGGTGGGCCCACACGATGAACCCTACGACACCGATCGCCACCATGGCGTAGGCCATGCCGAGATAACCGAACACCGGCTTGCGGCTGAAGGTGGAGATGATCTGGCTGATCATGCCGAAGCCGGGCAGGATCATGATGTACACTTCGGGGTGGCCGAAGAACCAGAACAGGTGCTGGTAAAGGACCGGATCGCCGCCGCCGGCGGGATCGAAGAACGTGGTGCCGAAGTTGCGGTCGGTCAGCAGCATGGTGATTGCGGCGGCAAGGACCGGCAGCGACAGCAGCAGCAGGAACGCGGTGACCAGCACCGACCACACGAACAGCGGCATCTTGTGCAGGGTCATCCCCGGCGCGCGCATGTTGAAGATGGTGGTGATGAAGTTGATCGCACCCAGGATCGAGCCCGCACCCGCAAGGTGGAGCGAGAAGATCGCGAAGTCGACTGCCGGACCGACCGAGCCGGTGGTGGACAGCGGGGCATAGACAGTCCAGCCGGTGCCGGCGCCATTGCCGACGCCACCCGGCACGAAGGCCGAGAACATCAGCGACAGGAAGCCCGAGACGGTCAGCCAGAACGAGATGTTGTTCATGCGCGGGAACGCCATGTCAGGCGCACCGATCATGAGAGGCACGAACCAGTTGCCGAAGCCGCCGATGATCGCGGGCATGACCATGAAGAACACCATGATCAGGCCGTGGGCGGTGATCAGCACGTTCCACAGGTGAAGCTGCTGGTCGAAGCTCGGGCTCGATTCGCCCAGGAACTTGGCAAACATGCCAAGGTACTGGATGCCCGGCTGCGCCAGTTCCGCGCGCATCATGCCTGACACGGCGCCACCGATGACCCCCGCGAAGATCGCGAAGATAAGGTACATCGTGCCGATGTCCTTGTGGTTGGTGGACATGAACCAGCGAGCGAAGAACGCCGGCTTGTGATCATGATCATGGTCGTGCGCATGGTCGTGCGCATCGAAGCCTTCGGCTGGTATGGTGGCCATCTCGTGCGAACCTTGTCCTTGGAATTCTTACGCGGCGGGCGCGGCAGAAGCGTCTGCCGCAGGAGCCGGGGCGGGAGCGGCGGCTGCCGCCGGGGTGACCGCGGCGGGCGCGGCTGCTGCAGCGCCACCAACGGTGCCGCCCTGTTCCTTCACCCAGGCTTCGAACTTCGGCCGGGGCAGCGCTTCGACCACGATCGGCATGTAGCCATGACGGACGCCGCACAGTTCAGAGCACTGGCCATAGTACACGCCGGGCTCGTCGATGTGGATCACCTTCTCGTTGATCCGGCCCGGAACGGCATCGAGCTTGAACCACAGCGAAGGCACGGCGAAGGCGTGGATCACGTCAGCGCCGGTGGTCTGGATGCGGATGTCCTCGCCGGCCGGAACGACCATGCGGGCATCGGCGCCAAGCTGCGGCTGCTCGCCACGCTTCAGGGCCTCTTCGTCGGGCAGCATGTTCGAGATCACTTCGAACCCGCCGTTGTCCGGATAGCTATAGCCCCAGTACCACTGGTAACCGGTGACCTTCACCGTCAGCGCGCCCTTGGGCGCCGGCTTGTACTGGTGGGCGATCAGGCGGATCGAAGGCACCGCGATCACCACCAGGATCAGCACGGGGACCAGCGTCCACACCACTTCGATCAGGGTGTTGTGGCTGGTCTTCGACGCCACCGGGTTGGCGCGGCGGTTGAAGCGCGCCATCACGACCAGCAGGAGAAACAGGACGAACAGCGAGATCACGGTGATGATCGGCATCAGCACGTAATCGTGCATGACCAGCGCTTCCTTGCCCGTGGGCGAATACTGGTCCTGGAAACCGATGCGACCTTCGACCGGCTGCCCCTTGCCCGCAACGGGCTTCATCGGAACATACTTGTCAGCCGCAGGCGCGGCGGCCGCCTCGGCAGCCGGAGCGGCGGCGGCGGCAACCGGAGCGGCTGCTTCTGCCGCAGGCGCGGCTGCCGGAGCGGCCATGGCGGCCTGCGGGGCGATCGCCAGCGCGGCCGCAAGGCCGACGGTCCGGATCGCTTTGCCCATGACGCGGGCGGTATCGGCAAGACTCATCGTCAAAAGTTCCGCTTTCCCTGTATGCGCCACGCCCGAACGGCGCACGCAAACCCCTCTAATACCCTCGATTGGACCGGCCTATACGCGCGGTTGTCCTTGTCCTCAAGCGCCCTGAGGGGATTTTTTAAGCCACCTTCGGGCACTTGCGCCACCTGCCGAAAAGGCTTGCAGAGCACCGTGGCAGAGGCCATTTGGCGCGCCTGTATATATAAGGCCGGATTGCCCGGCCACGATGGACGACAGGCGCGATGCAGGACGACGAAATCCTTTCCGAATTCCGGGCGAGCCAAGCCCTGCTGGAAGGGCACTTCCTGCTCTCCTCCGGCCGCCACAGCGCGCACTACCTTCAATGCGCGCGAGTCCTTATGGACCCCATGCGCGCGTCCCGCCTTGCCGCGGCGCTGGCGGCCAAGCTGCCGCGCGATGTGCGCCAGCAGATACAGAAGGTCGTCTCGCCCGCCATGGGCGGCGTGATCATCGGCCATGAGATGGGCCGCGCACTGGGCGTGGAAGCCCTGTTTGTCGAACGGCCCACCGGCACATTCGAGCTTCGCCGCGGATTCTCCCTGGCGCAGGGCGAGAAGGTGCTGATGGTAGAAGACGTCGTCACCACCGGCCTTTCCAGCCGCGAGGCGATCAAGGCGATCGAGGAAGCGGGCGGCGAGGTCATCGCGGGAGCGGCGCTGGTCGACCGTTCGGCCGGCGCGGTTGACCTCGGGGTGCCGTTCTACCCGCTGGTGCAGCTGAATTTCCCGACTTACGCGCCCGACGAGCTTCCGCCCGAACTCGCAGCCACGCCGGCGATCAAGCCGGGCAGCCGGGCACAGGCATGATGCCCCCGGCGGGCAGCCCCCGGAACGTGCTGGCTCCGGGCCGGCTCCGGCTGGGCGTCAACATCGACCATGTCGCGACCATCCGCAACGCGCGCGGTGGGGAACATCCCGATCCCGTGCGCGCGGCAGAGATCGTCGCCAGTGTTGGTGGAGACGGCATCACCGCGCACCTGCGCGAGGACCGCCGCCACATCCGTGACGAAGACCTTGCCCGCATCCAGGCCGCCACGGACCTGCCGCTTAACCTAGAGATGGCCGCAACCGACGAGATGCTGGCCATCGCCCTGCGGCACAGGCCGCACGCCGCCTGCATCGTGCCCGAACGGCGCGAGGAGCGTACGACCGAAGGCGGCCTCGACGCCGCGGGCCAGCACAACCGGCTCGCGCCCATCGTCGCGCGCCTGACCGACGTGGGCATTCGCGTCAGCCTGTTCATCGCGCCGGAACCACGCCAGATCGAAGCGGCGATGAAGCTGGGTGCGCCGGTGGTGGAACTGCACACCGGTGAATATGCCCATGCCGAAGGGGATGCGCGCGCTGTCGAACTGAAGCGAATCGCCGACATGGCCGCACTCGCCGCGCGCAACGGCATCGAACCGCATGCGGGCCACGGCCTCACCTATGACAACGTCCAGCCGATTGCCGCCATTCCGCAGCTGGCCGAACTGAACATCGGCCACTACCTGATCGGCGAGGCGATCTTCTGCGGGCTTGAACAGAGCGTGCGCCGGATGCGCGAACTGATGGACGCGGCGCGGTGAGCCGCAAGGCGAAGGCTGCTTCATGATCATCGGGATGGGTTCGGACCTGTGCAACATCGAGCGCATCCAGAACTCGCTGGCGCGTTTCGGTGAGCGATTCGAACAGCGCGTCTTTACCGAGATCGAACGCGCCAAGGCTGAGCGCCGCCCGTTCACCAAGGCCGGCACCCTCGCCAAGCGCTTCGCCGCCAAGGAGGCCTTTTCGAAGGCGGTCGGCACCGGGTTCAAGGCCGGCGTGTTCATGAAGGACATCGGCGTGGTCAATGCCCGCAGTGGCGCGCCAACCCTTGCGCTGACCGGAGGCGCGGCCGCCAGACTCGCCGCGATCACGCCAGAAGGGCACGAGGCAGTCGTCCACCTGACATTGACCGATGACCACCCATGGGCGCAGGCCTTCGTGGTGATCGAAGCACGGCCGCTGCCGGGCGTGGCTGCATGAGCGACACCGAAGGCGAACAGGCACCTGCCGAATCGCCCGCAACCGAACAGGACAGCGGCACGAACTGGTGGGTCGAGCTGCGGGGGCTGGCGTTGATGCTGCTGGCGGTGATCGGCTTTCACAGCCTGGTGGCCAAGCCGTTCTACATTCCCAGCATCTCGATGATGCCCAACCTGCTGGTTGGGGATCGGCTGGTGGTCAGCAAGTATCCCTATGGCTGGTCGTGGGTCTCCGCCTCGTTCCACGTCCTGCCGCGCAGCCAGACGCGGATCCTGCCGCGCACGCCGGAATATGGCGATATCGTCATCGTCGTGCCGCCCAACAGCGACGACGACTACATCAAGCGCGTCGTGGCGCTGCCGGGTGATCGCATTTCAGTGGTGGGCGGCCAGATCATCCTGAACGGCAAGCCGGTTCCGCAGGTCTCCGAATCGCCAATCGATTTGCCGGTCGATGCCAACCAGCCGTGCGAGCCCGAGGAGTTTCCCGGCCTGCGCTTCCGCGCGCCGGACGGGAAGATGTATTGCGAACTGCCCGTGTTCCGCGAAACGCTGCCGAACGGCGCCACCTACCGGATCATTGATCACACCGCTCAACCGCTGGACAACTATGCGCAGGTCACCGTCCCACCGGGCCACGTCTTCCTGATGGGTGACAACCGCGACCATTCCGCGGACAGCCGCGCCCCTATCGAGGAAAAGGGGCTGGGCGGGCCGGTGCCGCTTTCCAGCGTCGGCGGCCGCGCCGAATTCGTCACCTTCTCGCTCGACGGATCGTCCTCGCTCAATCCGCTCAACTGGTGGAACTCCTTGCGCCCGGGGCGCGCGTGGACCAGATTGCGCCCCATGATCGCAAAGCCTTTGCCCGATCCGCCCTCCAGCGTGCAGGCACGCTGATGGCCGGTCCTACCGACATCCAGGACGACGTCGTCCGCTCCGAAGCCAAGAAGGCGGCCGTCTGGATCGGCACCGCCGCGCTGGTGGCCTTGGCCGTGTTCCTGGCCCAGCCCCTGCTGGTGATCTTCGGCGGCATCGTCTTTGCCGCCATGATCGACGGCGGCCAGCGGCTTCTTGCACGTGTCGCGCCGATCCCGCGCGGATTGCGCATCGCCATCGTGCTGATGGCCGCGGTCGCCTTCCTCGTATGGCTGGTGTTCTTTGCCGGAAACCAGATCGCGGCGCAGGCGGCTGAACTTCCCGCCATCATCAACACCCAGGCCGCGCGGCTGCTCGAATGGGCCAACAGCCGTGGCATCACCGTTCAGCAGGCCGATTTCTCGCGCGTGGCGGAACAGCTGATCGGCGGCGTCGGCCCGGTCACCAAGGCGCTGGGCGGCATCTTCGGCGGCTTCACCACCGCTTTCCTCATCATGATCCTCGGCATCTACTTCGTGCTTGAGCCGGACCTGTACCAGCGCGGACTGGCCTGGATGCTGCCCGAAGCGAGCCGTGCGCATTGGCATGGCACCGCACACCGCATGGGCCGTGCCCTGCGCATGCTGCTGTTCGGGCGGCTGATCGGCATGGCGGTGGAAGGGATCGCCACCTGGGCGCTGCTGGCCGTCTATGGCGTGCCCATGGCGGCGCTGCTCGGCCTGCTCACGGGGCTGCTGGCGTTCCTGCCCAATATCGGCGCCCCGATCTCCGGCGCCCTGATGGTGCTGGTCGGCTTCTCGGGCGGCACCAACATGGGCATCTACTGCATGGTCGTGTACCTGGTGGTGCAGACGGTGGATGGCAACATCATCGTGCCGATGGTGGCCAAGCGCACTGCCGACCTTGCCCCGGCGTTGGTGCTGGGCGCGCAGCTGATCATGGGCGTGATGTTCGGCATCCTCGGCCTGGCACTGGCCGACCCGATCGTGGCGATGCTCAAGATCGCGCTGGAACGGCAGGCCGAACGCAACGACCGCGCCGCCACCGAGGCCGCCGAAGCTTCTGAAGCAATAGAGACGACGGCCTGACACATGGCGCGCAAGTTCCTGTATTTCATTGTCGTGCTGATCGTCCTGGTGCTCGTCGCACTGCTGGTGATGCGCATCTGGTCAAAGGAGCTGACCCGCTTCGCGTTCGTGCCCCGCACCGCCTTCGAACAGTTGCCGGCCCTGCAGCCAGGTGCATACGCCGACTCGAAGATGTGGATTTCCCGTCCGGGTACGCCGAATGATCCGGCACAATACCTGCCCAAGGGGTTTGCGCGCGGACCGCAGGGCAAGGCCTGGGTCTTCTTCGTCCACCCGACCAGCTACCTCGCCCGCGAACGGTGGAACGGCGCCATCAACGATACAGATTCCAGCCGTCGCGCCGCCATGTTCGTGCAGGGCATGGCCAGCGTGTTCAACGGCGAGGCTGCGGTCTTTGCACCGCGTTACCGGCAGGCCGCATTCGGCAGCTTCCTCGTCAATCAACCCGAATCACGCTCGGCCATCGCGCTTGCCCACGGAGACGTTCTGGCTGCGTTCGATGCGTTCCTGAAGCAGGTCCCTGCGGATGCCCCCATCGTGCTCGCCGGCCACAGCCAGGGCTCGCTCCATCTTCTGCATCTGTTGCAGGAGCGGGTGAAGGGAGCCCCGGTGCAAAATCGCATCGTCGCGGCCTATCTGATCGGTTGGCCGGTTTCGGTCCAGCATGACCTGCCGGAAACAGGCCTTGCCCGCTGTGCCGCGCCGGATCAGGCAGGCTGTGTGGTCAGCTATCTGAGCTTTGCCGATCCGCCGGACGCCAGCATGATGATCGATGCCTACCGTGCCGCGCCCGGGCTCGACGGCCAGCGCAAGGGTGCCGAGCCGTGGCTCTGCACAAACCCGCTGACCGGAGGCGCGTCAGCCGATGCCCCGGCCAAGGCCAACCCGGGCACGCTGGTTCCGAAGTCCGACACAAAGGACGAAGAGATGCTGAACGGCGCCGTTCCCGCGCGTTGCGACGCCGGAACGGGATTGCTCATGATCGGCAGCCCGCCCGATGTCGGCCCCTTCGTGCTGCCCGGCAACAACTACCACGTTTATGACTATCCCCTGTTCTGGAAGGCCTTGCGGGCCGACGTGGCGCGGCGTGAGGCGGGATGGTTCAAGGCGCGCGGGAAGTGATCACCCTTTCCGCAGCGGAGCTGCGAAGCGCCGTCCCCAACGGTGGCGTCCTGATGGGACTGGACACGGGTACCAAGACGATCGGGATTGCGCTGTGCGATGCCGGCTGGCGTTTCGCCACCGCAGGCAAGACGATTGCGCGCCGCAAGTTCGCGCAGGACAAGGCGCAGATCGCCGCGATCATTGCCGAACGTGGCGTGAAGGCGCTGGTGATCGGCCTGCCGCTGAACATGGATGGCAGTGAAAGCCCGCGCAGCCAGGCCGCACGGGCCATGGCCCGCAATCTGGAGGATCTGGCCCTGCCCATCCTGATGTGGGACGAACGCTGGACCACGCAGGCTGCCGAACGCGCCATGATCGAACAGGACTTCAGCCGCGCAAAGCGGGCAGAGCGGATCGATTCCCACGCCGCTGCCCTGATTCTCCAGGGCGCCATCGACGCCTTGGCAGGCGCGGCATTCTAACCGTCATCGGCCCGCACTTCGGACAGCGGAAAGCCGGAATTAAAGGATTGTATTCCGCAACGCCTGCCTGCAGGATTTCACCGTGGAAAAAGACACGGATCAGCTGCCCCGGACAGGACTGGTTAGAGCCGGAGTACCCTTTGATCCGGCCAAGCTCGGCAAGTTGCTGAACAGCAACGGCCACAGCGGCTTCATCGGCATGAGCTATCGCGATCACGGGCCGGACTGGGTCGAACTCGGGCTTCCCTGGCGGGAAGATCTGGTTGGTGATCCCGAAACGGGCGTGCTGGCTTCGGGCCCGATCATCAGCCTGCTCGACAACGCAACCTCGATGGCGGCCTGGGTGTCACAGGGGGAATTCCGCCCACAGGTCACGTTGGACCTGCGCATAGACTATCTGCGCGCCGCAGCGCGCGGCAAGGCGATCGTCGCTCGCGGCGAATGCTACAGGCTGCGCCGGACCATGGCCTTTGTCCGCGGTCTTGCGCATGACGGCGACCCGTCCGATCCGGTCGCGCACGCGACAGGCATCTTCATGCTCGTGCACGGTGACGAATGGGCCGCTGACGGCAGGGACCGGGCCATCAGGGCAGAGGAAAAGTGAGCGTCGCAGCGCCCATTGACGCGCTTCCTCCCTATGCCCGTGCCCTCGGCATGGTCGTTGACCACATCGACGATGGTTGCCCCGTACTCGCCATGGACTATTCGGCTACGGTCGGCGGCAGGCCGGGATATCTGCACGGTGGCGCCATCGGAGGCATGCTGGAAATGGCGGCGTTTGCCGCGCTGCGGGCGCACCTTTCCCAGCGCGAGCTGGATCTCCGGATCAAGCCGGTCAACGTGTCGATCGAATTCCTGCGTGGCGGGCAGGCGGAACGCACCTTTGCGCGCGGCACCGTGTTGCGGGCCGGTCGGCGCCTGGCCAACGTGCGGGTGGAAGCCTGGCAATCCGATCCGCAGAAGCCGGTGGCGAGTTGCTGGATGAACTTCCTGCTCTCGCCCCGTTAGCGTCAGGGCGTGCCCGGCATCGCGTCGAGCAGCATGGTCTTCACTTCCAGATAGGGCGAGAGCCCCTCCGGTCCGCCTTCGCGTCCGATGCCCGATTGCTTGAACCCGCCAAAGGGCAGGCCGAAGTCCATCCGCAGGCCATTCTGCCCGAAGCCGCCCGTGCGGATGCGCCGTCCGATGCGATAGGCCGCCTCCGCATCGTGCGTAAGAACCGAACCGTTCAGGCCAAAGGCGCTTTCGTTGGCGATGCGGATGGCGTCTTCCTCGTCCTCTGCCGGTATCAGGCTGAGCACGGGGCCGAAAATCTCCTCCTGCGCAATGCGGCTGGTGTTGTCGACATTGGCGAACAGCGTCGGCTCGATGAAGTACCCGCGGTTGATGTGGCTGGGGCGCCCGCCCCCGGTAATCAGGTCCGCCGTGCGCCGCCCCTCCTCGATATAGCCCTCGATCCGTTCAAGCTGGCGCTTCATCGCCACCGGGCCAAGCTGCGTCGCCGGATCGTCGCTGTGTCCGATGACAACGGTCCGCATCTCCGCCGCGATGGCCTCCGCCAGCTCGTCGTGCCGTTTGCGGGGCACGATCGCGCGGCTCAGCATGGCGCAGACCTGCCCGCTCATCACCGTGATCGTGCCGGTCAGCAGCTTGGCCGCCGCCTCGGTTGGGAAATCGTCGCGGATGATCGCCGCGCTCTTGCCGCCGAGTTCCAGCGTGCAGCGCGCGATGCGGGCGCCGCAGACGCTGGCGATGCGCTTGCCGGCCACGGTCGATCCGGTGAAGCTCACCTTGTCCACGCCGGGATTGCAGACAAGGTGATCGCTGGCCTCGCGGTGCCCCGTCACCAGGTTGACCACGCCCGGCGGCAGGCCCGCCGCCTCGGCCGCCTCGGCAATGATATAGGCTTCCAGCGGCGTTTCGGGCGATGGCTTCATCACCACCGCGCATCCCGTAAGGAGGGCGTAGGCGACCTTGTTCGCCATGATGCCGAACGGCCCGTTCCACGGTGCGATCGCCGCCACCACGCCCACCGGCTCGTGAACCAGCAGCCCCACTGCCGCCCCGATGGTGGGCCGCTGTTCCACAAAGCGGAAGTTCTCGGCAAAGCCGGCGATGCCCTCCAGCGTCATCACCGCCCCGCCATGCATCGGCCCGGCAAAGCTGGCCAGCCCGCCGATCTGCGCCGTCCATGCCCGTGCCAGCTCGTCCTGCCGGCCGCGCAAGTGCGCGATCATGCGACGGAAGGCAGCGATCCTTTCCGCCGGCGGCATGGTCGGCCACGGACCACGGTCGAAAGCCTCGCGCGCGGCGGCGACTGCGGCATCCATGTCCACTTCGTCGGCCTCGGCAACGGCAGCCACCACCTGTTCCGTGTCGGGTGAGACGATCTCGATCGTGCGACCGCTGTGCGCAGACACCCACTGGCCGCCAATGAACAGCTTGTCCGGGTGTAGGACGTTCACGCCTGCAGGAAGGAGCATGGAATAATCCTTTCAGGGCTGCGCCAGCGCGCACTCTACGCGGGCAATTTTGCCTTGTGCCATGGTGTAGAAGATGAACTGCCGCATCTCCTGGACTTCGCCGGCGCGAATGGGGAAGAAGCCATGCAGTCCCCGCGCATCGAGCGCCTCGCGCGACAGGTCGGCAAAGGCCTCCACCCGCACGACCGCATCGATGGCGGTGAGTGTTTCCGAACAGGCGAAGTTCAGCACCCGCACGCTTTCTGCCACATGGGCGTGGAGGAAGCTGTAAAAATCCTTGAGCGCCTGGCGCGAGCGAATCTCTGCGCCAAAGAACGTCATCTGCGGCGGATCGACATAGAAGTCAGCCACCGCATCATAGTCCTTTGCGTTGAACGCGGCCACATAGCGATCATAGCCGGCCCGATCGAGCATCGCCTGAATCTCTCCCGACGCGGCCGGATTCGGCTCGCAGGGCATTTCTAACATTTGTTATCGTTTATGCAAGGTCGGAGAAATGAGAAGAGGCGGCCGTTGCCGACCGCCTCTTCCATTTCTCGGGAATGAGAATTGTCAGAACTTCTTCTTCAGCGTGACCGCCCATTCGCGCGGACGGCCGACCTGTCCGGTGATCGCACCAGCGCCGGCGCCGGTCAGGTCGAACTTGCTGACGAAGTAGTACTTGTCGAACAGGTTCGTCACTTCAAGGGCAACAGACACATCCTTCGCCTCGTTCTGCCAGGTCAGTCGTGCATTGCTGAGCGTGAAGCCCGGCACCTGGCCGAAGGTCGCTGACGGCGAACCTGGTACAGGTGCCACGTCGCCACCTGCCAAGCCCGACTGGTAGGCGATGTCGAAGCGCGGCGTCAGCGAACCGGCATTGCCCAGTTCGGCGTCATACTGGATGCCGAAGCTCCACTTGGTCTTGATCAGGCCACGCGGGTTCTTGGAAAGAAGGCCCACGATCGCCGGATCGGAATTGCAGGGGCCCGACGCCTGGCCGACCACTGCCGGGTTCACACACTTCCACTTCCAGTCGACATAACTGAACGAGCCATCGATCTGAAGGCCATTGACCGGGCGTGCCGAGAGCTCAGCCTCGAACCCCTTGACCTTCGCGTTGCCGGCATTCTGTGGCAGGGCGCAGGGGCCTGGACCACCAAACTGCGGACAGGACAGCAGGGTGAGCTGGGCGTCCTTGAAATCGTTGTAGAAGCCGGCAAGGTTCAGCCGCACCTTGCGGTCAAGCAGGTCAGTCTTGATGCCGATTTCATACGACGTCAGCGTTTCGGGCCCGAAGCCACGCGCCTGGGCAGCGTTGAACGGACGCGGACCGACTCCCCCTGCCTTGTAGCCGGTGGCTACCGTTGCAAAGGCCAGCACCTCGGGCGAAAAGCGGTAGTCCAGCGAGATGCGATAGTCGACGCGGTCACCGCTGAACTTGGCGGTGCGACCGGTCAGGGCGGTGCCGTTCGGCCCATCGTATCCCGCGCCATTGGCGGCGCCGATCGGATCGAGGAACGGATTGATGGTCGTCCCGTCGAGATTGTAGCGGTAGAAGGTATAGGCCTTCTCGTCCTTGGTATAGCGCACGCCTGCCGTGATGGTCATCGCCTCCATCGGGCGCACGATCACCGTACCGAACACGGCCTTGGACTTGGTGCGAACCGGATCGTTGCCGATGAACTGCAGCGGGAAGATCGGCAGCAGCCCGACACCGGGGATATTCGCCGCAACATAACGGATGTCCTGCAGCGTGTAGTAGGTCGTCTTCTCGTCCGAGTAATAGCCGCCCACGGTGGCATCCGCCATCTCGCCCAGCTTGGCGTTCAGGCGCAGTTCCTGGCTCCAGAACCAGTGGGTCAGCTGGTTGTTGCCGAACCCGACCCGTGCCGGCGAAAGGTCGTTGTCGATCGAGAAGCTGGAGTTCCAGCCACGATAGGCGGTGATCGATGTCAGCTTGAACGAATCGCTCAGCCCCAGATCGATGTTGCCGGAGACGCCCCAGCCTTCATAATCGGACGATTGCTGGCCAGTGGTGGCGGCAAGGGGAAAACCGTTGAGCGGCGGGATCAGCCCGGCAACAAACGCCCCGGCTTCCTGCCCGGTGGAGGTGTAGTTGCACCAGCGCCCGCAAATGAAGCGCGAGTCATACGGCAATCCATTGACTGTCTGCACGTTCGGATTGGGGTTGTTGGCATAGAGCAGAACCTCGGCGCCGTTGTTATGGTTGTCCTTGGTGTAGTCAGCACTGATCATCACATCGACGCGGTCGGACGGGTTATAGCGCAGGATGCCGCGAACCGCCTTGTACCCCACATCGCCCAGCTTGTACTTGGTGCACTTGGTGCCGCCGGTGGTGGATGGCAGGCCGCTTGCCGGTTTGGCGCAGCCGTAGTCGATGACATTCACATAGCCTTCCTGGTCCGCGAACGCGCCTGAAACGCGGGCGAACAGGTCCTTGGCGATGGTGAAGTCCGCGCTGGCGCGCAGGTTGATGCGGTTGCGGATGCCGTAAGTGGCCGAAACATAGCCGCCGCCATTGCCAGTCGGCTTGCGCGAAACGAACTTGATCGCGCCACCTTCGGAGTTGCGGCCCGTCAGCGTGCCCTGCGGACCGCGCAGCACTTCCACGCGCTCCACGTCCATCAGGTCAAAGTTCGCGCCCGTAAGGCGGGGGTAATAGACATCGTCGATGTAGAGGCCGACCCCGGGTTCATAGGCCGGGTTGAAGTCGATCTGGCCAAAGCCGCGGATGCTGGCAGTGATCGAATTGCCGAATGCCGCCGATGCCGGCCGCAAAACCACGCTGGGCGCGGTATTGGCGATGTCCGCCAATGCGCTTGCGCTGCGCTGTTCGATCATTTCCCCAGTCACGGCAGTAATCGCGATAGGCGTATCCTGCAGCTTCTGTTCACGGAACTGGGCCGTCACCACGATCTCTGGGGGCGAGGCTGAATTGTCGGAACTCTGCTGCGCAGCTTCCTGTGCAAAAGCCGTCATGGAAAGGCCGAGCGCAAGCGCTGATGCGCTGCCGGCAGTGAAAAGACGCAGGTATTGCGTTTTAAGAATGGCCATGGCCATATCCCCTCTCCTTCTGGGTCCTCTCCGGGACCGCCTCACTGTTTGTTAGTAAGGCATACTAATTTCGTCGTGGCAAGCCTCTCCGCGCGCTGCGTCGGAAAAACTAACAATTGATGCAAATGCACCACATCGGGCGCGCGCCTCTTGCCCCTTCGGGCGCGGTTGTTCATATTCATGAACGATGGGAAACGGGTCTACGTCCACTGGCATTGCCGAAGCGCCACAGGCGCAACCTGGTCGCGTACCCGTCGATTTCGACGCCGACGCGACGTTGCTGGTCGATCTCCTGAAGCTCGCCACGTTCATCGGCGCGCCGATGCGGGAAAGCGTTGCCGAACCGCTCGGCCTCACACCCACGGACCTGCGGGTTATTCTGGCCCTCGGCGGCGAAGGCGAACTCGCGGGGCACGATCTTTCCGAGATCATGGGAGTTCCCCCCATGAACGTCAGCCGCGCGCTTGCCAGCCTTCTTGACCGTGGGCTGGTGGAACCCGGTGCCGACCCGGCCAACCGGCGGCGCAAGCCGTTCCGGCTCACCGAGCACGGGGCCGACATCTTCCGCCATACGGCACCCGCACTGGCAAAGGTGGGCGCCAGCCTGTTCGGCGGAATGCCGGACGATGACCGCGCAGCGTTCCACCGTGCGGCCCAGGCTGTCCTCGCCAAGCTAACCGGGCGTTGAACAAGCCGCGCAGGCCGGCACGATGCCGGTTCAGGGCCACGGCTTCTGCATCTGCGAGAACGCGCCCGTCGCAAAGGCATGCCCCAGCACGGGATGGGCAAAGCTCATCGCCACTTCCTGCCGGTGCGGCCAGGTCTTCCTGCGCGGCGACAACTACGATGGCCGGTTGAGCGGCGACTATGATGGCCGGTAGGATCGGTTGTCTGGTCTGATCGTAGGGAGGGGCGCAGCCCCGACCGGAGAGCGGACCAGACAACCGGTGG
>NZ_JAROCY010000039.1 GCF_029436685.1 Novosphingobium cyanobacteriorum | reverse complement strand
CCAAGCCCGCACCCTCCAGGTGATCCATGAAACGCGCCCCTCGCAGCCGTCAACGCCATGATTTATATGCGAAATATCACGATTACGACAGCGAAATCAGCGACTTACTTGGAGAATGTGGGTCCACATCCACACGAGGATGTGTGCGACCACGGCCACGGCGGTGAAACCGAGGAAGCTGCTGATGAACAGCTTGTGGAATTCCTTCGCTTCCTCGGGCGTGAGGTAGGTCCTCAGCCCGAAGCGATCGTCACGATCACTCATAACCCATTCTCCAGTTTCTGGTGTGCGAGAGGCGGAAGACCTCTTTCGGTATCCACGCAGGATTGCCCTGCGGGGATGGGGAGGCCGGGCTGCCGCACAGGGGGGCATCCGGGCGATCGGGGCGGGCGCCGGTCATGCGACCTGCGCCTCGAGAAGGGCATCGGCGAGCCGGTCGGCCGAGACCCGTTGGTCGCCGGCCCTGCGCGCAACGCGTTCCGCGGCATCGCGCAGGCGTTTTGCTGCGGAGATGCGAATGAGCACGGGCTGCGCGGCCACGACCTGATCGAGCCGCTCCTTGGCGTCCTCGTCCCACGGCAGTTCCTGGTGGTCACGCGCCAGCGTCGGCTCCACCTTGTCCATCTCTGTACCGAGCGGGAGGATGTGGAAGAGCGCATCGAACAGCGCGTTGCACACTTCCTGCACGAGGTAAGTTGCGCCCGAATACCCCATGAAGGGGGTGCCGGTGTGCCGCCGGATCGCCGCGCCGGGGAAGCTGGCGGGAATATAGATCCCGCGCCCGCCGCGCTCGGCATTGTACATGCGCTCGTTGTAGCTGCCGAACAGCACCAGCGGCGGATTGGCGTGGATCGCGGCGCGCACGTCCTCGTTGCGCGGCTTCACCCCGGCGCTGCGCGCGAAGGCGAAATTGCAGGGCAGGCCCATGTCGCCTTCGAGGAAGTTACGGATGCCCCGCGCATACGTCTCGTTCGCCACGATGCCGAAGCTGGCGGTGGCAAAGAAATCCTGCGTGACGGAGCGCCACAGGTCCCACAACGGCTTGATCGTGGTGTGCTTTTCGCGGGTGATGAACGGTTCGGGATCAAGCCCCAGCTCCGCTGCCAGCGCGCGCAGGAAGCGGGTAGTGCTGTCCAGCCCGATTGGCGCCTGGAAGTAGGGCCGCTCCATCACCTCGCACAGATTGCGGCCAAATTCGCGATAGAGGCAGACATTGGCCTGCGCATCGGCCAGCCTGCGGATGTCGGCGAGGTGGCAGCCCAGCGGGAACACCACGTTGACCTCTGCCCCGATGCCTTCGATCAGGCGACGGATCTCGTGCAGGTCGCTCGCCATATTGAACATGCCGTAGGACGGACCGATGATGTTGACGCGGGGCTTCTCGCCCTCCTTCACGGGCTTTGCCGCAGGCACCGCCTTCGGGCCGAATTCGGACCACAGCCAGCTGAGCGCGCGGTCGGCGCATTGCCACTGGTCCTCATCGATCGTGCGCGGCAGGAAGCGCTTGATGTTGGTGCCGCCGGGTGTGACACCGCCGCCGATCATCTCTGCGATCGAGCCGGTGACAACCACGGCGGGCAGCTCAGGATCGAGTGTTTTCCACGCGCGCTTCATCGCGGCTTCGGTGCCGGTCTTGCCCAGCTCCTCCTCGCCCAGCCCGGTGACGACGATGGGCAGTTCGTGCGGCGGAAGCCCGTCGGTATAGTGCAGGACCGAGGTCACCGGCAGGTTCTCGCACCCTACTGGCCCGTCGATGATCACCTGCAGCCCCTTGACTGCAGTGAAGACATAGACCGCGCCCCAATAGCCGCCGGCCCGATCATGATCGAGGATGAGCGTCATGATCCCACCGCCTCTGCCGCCTTGCGCGCGGCCTCGTTCAGGGCGGCATACTTCTTCTTGAACTGGGGGCGGTCCTGCGGGGTATCTTCCCAAACGCCTGCGCCCACACCTTTGCCCACGCCGTCGAAGAATTCACGCATCCGATCGAACCGCGCCTTGTTGGCCATGGCGGCGTTGACCACTTGCGCAAGACTGCCCGCGCCGGCCGGCCCCATCAACGGGCGTGCGGAGATCAAGTTGGTAAAATAGAGCGCCGGGATCGCCATCTGCTTGGCATGCTGCACCACGGGCGTAGTGCCGATGGCGAGATCGGGGTGGAATTCCTCCACCGCAGCGATGTCCTGCTCAAGGCTGGCGCGGAAGTAGACGCGGACGCCGCGCGCTTCCAGCCATTCGCGGTCGGGATCGGACCAGCGCGTACGCGGGCAGGCGGTGCCAACATAAGGCACGTTCGCCCCGCTTTCGATCAGCAGGCGCGCAACCAGCAGTTCCGAACCTTCGTAGCCCGCCACGGTGACGCGGCCCCTGATCGGATTGGCGGCGAGCGCACCGCGGATGGCGGGGACGAAGCGGTTCTTGGCCACATCGATCGCACTCTGCGCCACGCCGCAGGCCGCACCGATGGAATCGAGCCAGGCGGCGGTGCCATCCGCTCCCACCGGCGCGGAACCGACCACGCTGCGCCCGGCAGCTTCGAACTCGCGCACGCTGGCGGTGTAGAAAGGGTGGATTGCGCCGACGACCGCGCAATCGAGCGCGGCGTAAAGCTCGCGCCATTCACGCGTGGGCACGACCGGCCCGGCGGTCAGGCCGAGTGGTTCGAGCATCATGCCGATGCCCACTGGATCGGCAGGAAACATTTCACCTAGCAGCGTCACGGTCGGTCGCTCGGAGCGGATGCGAGGGGCGGCGACGGGGCCCTGCTCTGCCTCGGTGCGGGCGTAGGCGAGCATGGCGCCAGCGAGCACATCCTTGGCCTCGGCATGGGTCGGGATGCCGAAGCCGGGCACGTCGATGCCGATAATGCGCACCCCGTTGATCTGCTTTTTCAGCAGCCGCAGCGGAACGCCGCTGGCCGTGGGCACGCACAGGTTGGTGACGACTATGGCGTCGTAAAGGTCGGGATCGGCCAGGCCTTCGACCGCTTCCTTGATATCCTCGAACAATTTGCCGGTGACGAGCGTTTCCGAACTGAATGGCACGTAGCCAACCGTCCGCCGCGCGCCATAGAAGTGCGAGGTGAAGGTGAGGCCATAGACGCAGCAGGCTGAGCCCGAAAGCACAGTGGCGGTTCGGCGCATGCGCAGGCCCACCCGCAGCGATCCGAAAGCTGGGCACATGCTTTGCGGCTGGTCATGCGGACCCACCGGGTAATCAGCGGAATAACGATCAAGCAGTTCGCTGCCCTGCGCCTTGTTGGTGGCGTCGCGCAGTACATTGGCGCCAGCATGGCAGCCGCCGCCTTCCACCGGGGGATCGAGATCGATCCGGTCAGGCTGGCGGTCCATTTCGCCGGCGAGGTCTGGCGCGAGGTCGCTCATCTGGCGAGCCTCCAGATTTCAGGCTTCATCATAGAAGACCTCCAGCGAAGGTCTCTGGACGAAAATGCCGCCGCGCATGTCGGCCTGAGTGGCGGGGACAAGCTCGACATTGCCGCCGGTATCCTCGGGCGAGAACAGGCCCAGCAAACCGTCCTGATCAAGTGGCGCGGGCTGGCGCGGCAGGGCCGAGGCGACATTGAGCGCCAGTTCTTCAAACAGCGAACCCCACTGGCCATCGGGCCGGCCGATGATCTGGTAGTTGGCAGACTTGCGGCGAATGTCCTCGTCAGCAGGGATCGCGCAGAGCACCGGGATGTCGACCGCCTCAGCAAAGGCCTTGGCCTCGCCGGTGCCATCGTCCTTGTTGACGATCATGCCGGCCACGCCGACGTTGCCGCCCATCTTGCGGAAGTACTCCACCGCCTTGCAGACGTTGTTCGCCACATAGAGCGACTGCAGGTCGTTCGACCCGACGACGATCACCTTCTGGCACATGTCGCGCGCGATCGGCAGGCCGAAGCCGCCGCAGACCACGTCACCCAGGAAGTCGAGCAGGACGTAATCGAAGCCCCAATCATGGAAGCCGAGCTTTTCGAGCAGTTCGAAGCCGTGGATGATCCCGCGTCCGCCGCAGCCGCGGCCGACTTCGGGGCCGCCCAGTTCCATCGCGAACACGCCGTCACGCTGGAAGCAGACGTCCTCGATGCGCACATCCTCGCCCGCCAGCTTCTTGGCGGCGGAAGTCTCGATGATCGTGGGGCAGCTCTTGCCGCCGAACAGCAGGCTGGTGGTGTCGGATTTTGGATCGCAGCCGATCAGCAGCACCCGCTTGCCCTGCTGCGCCATCATGTAGCTGAGGTTCGACAGGGCAAAGCTCTTGCCCGAGCCGCCCTTGCCATAAATGGCGATCACCTGCGTTTCCTTGCGCACCTCGCCCGTATGCGGGGCATCCGGCTCGATCGCGGCTTCCTCGCGCAGGGCCTTGGTCGTTTCCAGCAAGCTCATGCGCAATCGCTCCAGTCGAGGACCATCTTCAGGCAGTCAGCATCGAGAAAGGTTTCAGGGTAGGCGTCCTTCGCCTGATGCGCGGGGCGCACGTGGCTGACGAGGCCGGCAAGGCTGCATGTTCCGGCATCGACCAGCGCTCGCGTGGCGGCCAGGTCTTGCGAGGTGAACTCAGCTGAGACGCGGAAGCGCGCCTCGGCCCGGAACGCGGGCGCAAAGGCGAAGCTGGGCCGATTGGCGTAGAAACCTGCCATCACGATCTCCCCGCCGTGCGCCAGACGCGGGATCAGCAGGTCAAGGCAATCGGCATCGCCGCTGGCATCATAGATCGTGGTATAATCGTGCCGATCATCGTCCTTGGGCGCGATCACAGCATAGCCCGATGCATCGCGGCGACGCGCGGGATTGCGTTCCCAAACCGTGGGTGAAGGCGCCCCCATTGCGATGCTGAGGCGGGCTAGCAGGCGACCGAGCGTGCCGTGGCCAATGATCAGGTCAGGCGGCGGGCCGCCATTGAGTGCGTGGAGTGCGGTGGCGGCAAGCGCGAAGAGCACTCCGTCCGCCCCCAGCGACTCACCGATGGGAAAGGCCCGAGCGGAAGGCAGGATCACCCGCTGCGCCGTGCCACCGAACAGGGCGCGCGCGTCGGCATAACAGGCCGCACCCGGCACGAAGACCCAATCTCCAATGCGATCGGCCACATCAGCACCGGCATCGACGATACGGCCCAGAGATTCGTAGCCAGGCACCAGCGGATAGCCCATGCCCGGAAAACGCGGCATCTCGCCGGTCCAGAGCAGCTTTTCCGTGCCGGAACTGATGCCACTCCACCGTACGTCGACAAGGACATCGGCCGGAGCGAGCGGGGCGGGAGCAGAGTCAGGATTCTGGCCCGGAGCGATCGAGCCGGTGAGGGCCAGTTTACGAAGCGCAATGCGCCTCGGTGCCTCCAGTATGACGGCCAGCGCATCCATGCCCCGGTCCTTTCCCCTCGGTCTCGCGACCCCTGCCACCAATCCCGGAACGGGAGCGATCAGGCAGTGTTCACCATACGCCAACGCAACTGTACGTCAATCATTCTTGACACTTTAATATGTCATTTAGAACTGACAATAAGACTGGACACCACAGGATAGGCGGTGCGCTGCGAGCGTGAGGCGGAAAAACCGGCTGATTTCAGCAAGGCACCATATTCGCCAAAGGAACGGGGCCTGCCGGAATTCATCGCCCAGAGATAGAGGCCGAAGTAGGCATCCCCCATAGCCGCAGCACCGGGCGCATCGGCCATCGGCTCAGCGATCACGAGTCGACCACCAGGTGGCAGCGCGGCGTGCACTGACCGCAACAGAGCCAAGGCGGCATCATCATCATGATCGTGCAGGATTCGCACCAACGTGATGCAGTCATAGCCGACAGGAAGCGAATCGCAGAAAAAGTCCCCTGGGTGGAGTCTGACTTTCTCGGACAAGCCGGCCTCAGCGAGGACACCCGCCGTTCCGGCCACCACCGGTGGCAGATCGAACACGCCTATGCCAAGTTCGGGACAGGCCTTTGCAACGCCTATGGCAAAGGCTCCGTGCCCTCCGCCAACATCAAGCAACCGGGCGTGGCGATCGAAGCGATAGGCGGCAAGCACCTGTTGCGCCACCATCGCCTGCGAGGCCGCCATGAGCGCTGAATACCGCGCTGCTTCGGGCCCCGGGGTGCTGGCAGCATAGCGCCAGAAGGATGAAAGCGCCGTGGGCTCTGCCCTGTCCCGCCGCAGCAGCGCTGCGGGATCGGCAAGATCTGAATAGAGCAGGGCGTGGTGCCGAACCATGGCGATCGCGCCTGGATTGGCCTGAAGCGCCGCCCCCTGCTGCCCTAGCATCCATAGGCCGGACGCGACCTGTTCAGCCAGGCTGAGCGCACAGGCGGCCCGGATCAGACGGAGGGCCGCATCTTCTGAGAGGCCGGTGGCGCCAGCCAATGAAGCCAGATCGTGCGCCCGCTGCGCCAGCAGATCAAGCAGACCGAGCTGTACGCAGGCTGTCAGCACCTGCGAATAGCAGAATCCCGCCACAAGATCGAAGGACTGCCCCGCCCGTCGCTGGGCGATCGATCGGAAGATCGGCAAGCGCGCCGCCCAGTGCTGGAAGGAAGGACTGGCGATCACGGAATTGCGCCAAGCCACCCACCGCAGCCGCCAGCCCTGCGGTGGCGCAGATACCACCAATCGATTCGGAAGGGTGGACATTTTCATATGTCCATTTTGTTGGACATTTCTTGTGTAAAGATCAATTGTATTCGATGGAGGGGTATCCGACGAAAGGACACGGGCACGTGGTGGCAAGGATTGCGATCGTCGGAGCCGGGATCGGCGGGCTGGCCGCAGCCGCGCTGCTGGCCGCGCGCGGGCTGGCCGTAACCGTGATCGAAAAGTCGCAGCATCCCGGCGGCAAGGCGCGCCAGATTATGGTCGATGGCGCGGCCGTGGATGCGGGCCCTACCGTGTTCACCTTGCGCGACGTGTTCGAGGACATCTTTCGCGAATGCGGTGCAGAGCTGACCGACAGCGTCACGATTCGGCAAGCGGACGTAATCGCCCGCCATGCTTGGGACGGTGAACGGCAGCTTGACCTTCATGCCGACCCCGTGCGCAGCGAGGAGGCGATTGGCGACTTTGCCGGGGCGGCGGCAGCGGCGGGCTTTCGCGCCTTCCGCGCCGAAGCGGCGCGAATCCACGGCATTCTGGACAAGACCATGCTGCGCGGCAGCAAGCTTGCCTGGCCGCCGCAGCTGATGTGGCGGATCGGCCTTTGGCGAGTGGGCGACCTGCTGGCCATCCGCCCCTACGAATCGATTTGGAAGGCGCTGGGCGAACACTTTGCCGACCAGCGACTTCGCCAGCTCTTCGCGCGTTATGCCACCTATTGCGGATCGTCGCCCTTTGCCACGCCGGCCACGCTGATGCTGATCGCGCATGTCGAGGCGCAGGGGGTATGGCTGATCGACGGGGGGATGAGCGCGCTGGCAGGCGCACTGATGGACCTGGCCAAGTCACATGGGGCACAGTTCCGTTTCGGTACCGGGGCCGCTTTGCTGGAAACGCACCAAGGCCGGGCATCTGGCGTGGTGTTGGCCAATGGCGACCATTTGGCCGCGGATGCGGTGATCTGCAACGCCGATCCCGAGGCGCTGGCAGCAGGGCGGATGGGCCCGCTTGGCAAGATGGCGGTAAGCAGCCACGGGCCGCGCAACCGATCGCTGTCGGCCATGGTCTGGCTGGCGCGGACGCGCACCGCGGGGTTTGCCCTGCAGCGACACAACGTACTGTTCTCCCCCGACTACGCGCGGGAGTTTGCCGATATCCGCGCCGGGCGGCCACCAGCCGATCCCAGCGTCTATGTCTGCGCGCAAGACCGCGACAGGAGCACCACCCAGCGGCCTGAATGTCGTGAGCGCCTGCAGATCATCGTCAACGCACCTGCCAACGGCGACAGCCACAGCTATACCGAGAGGGAGAAGGAGCAATGCACAGAGGCCATGAGGCGCAGCCTGTCGCGCTGCGGGCTGGAGTTGGAGGAGGACTTCCCTCACATTCTGCTGACGCCGAACGCGTTCGAGAGCTTTTTGCCCTCGACCGGCGGAGCGATCTATGGACGGGCCTCGCACGGCTGGGCGGCGTCATTCCTGCGGCAGGGCACGCGGACCCGGATCCCTGGGCTCTATTGCGCGGGTGGAAGCACCCATCCGGGAGCGGGAGTGCCGATGGCCGCCTTGTCGGGACGGCTGGCGACGCAGGCGGTTCTGCAAGACCTCGCTTCGATACGCACGTCCCGTCCGGTGGCTATGGCTGGTGGTATGTCGATGCGATCAGCGAATGCGGACGCCATGGGCTGACGATCATCGCCTTCATCGGCAGCGTGTTTTCACCGTACTACAAGAAGAGCGGCAGGGGCGATCCGTTGCAGCACTGCGCACTGAATGTCGCGCTCTATGGCCCCGGCGCGCGCTGGACGATGACCGAGCGCGGCGGCCAAGCGGTGCGGCGCGATGCAGATACACTGCAGATCGGGCCAAGCGCCGTGCACTGGACGGGCGAGGCGTTGGAAATCGAGATCGAGGAGAGGGACAAGCGCGTGGGCGTGCCCTGGCAGCGACGCGTAGCCGGCCGGGTGCGCGTGGTGCCCGAGGCTATGAACGCCAAGGCTTTCGCACTCGATCCGCAAGGGAGGCACCGCTGGCACTGCCTGGCACCGCGCGCGCGGATCGAGGTCAAGATGGACCGACCTGACCTTGCCTGGCAGGGCAGCGCCTATCTCGATTCGAACTTCGGGAGTGAATCGCTGGAAGAGGGATTCCGCGTCTGGCACTGGTCCCGTGCGCATGGCGCGCGCGGATCAGTTGTGTGCTACGAAGGCATCCGCCGCAATGGTCGCCGCTTTGCCAGCGCACTACGCTTCGGCCCCGATGGCACCCCGCACGAGGAGGAGGCGCTGCCACCAGTGGCCCCCCTGCCCAACACGCTGTGGCAGATGGAACGCAAAACTCGCGCCGACCGCGGGCTGGCACGCGTCACGCGGACGTGGGAAGATGCACCGTTCTATGCACGGTCAACGCTGGAATCGCACCTGTTCGGTGAGCCAGTGGTGGCAGTGCAGGAAAGCCTTGATCTCGACCGGTTCCAGTCACCGATCGTGCAGTTCATGCTGCCTTATCGCATTCCGCGATCAGTCTGACGAATTGCGCTTCTCGGACTCGGCCTTTTCGCGATCGCGCCGGATCTCGCGATTGACCGACCACAGTTGGTACACTCCGAAGCCGATCGCGATGACTGCAGTGACGACGATTTCCACCCAGCCGAAATGTTGACTGAATCCGCTCATGACGCCTCTCTCCCCGTAGTGGATGCATGGTCGCGAATGAACTGTGCAGCGAGGTCCGGCCGCTCCTCGTGCGCAAGGTGGCCAAGGCCGGGCAACACTTCCAGCCGCGCGTTCGGCAGCAGCGCCGCCGCCTTTTCCACCGAGGCGAGCGGGACCGCAGAGTCGCCATCAGAATGGACGAGCATGACCGGCGCAGCGATTGAGGCATACTGGCGGCTGAGTGTTTCGAGGTCCCAGCTAGCCATCATTTCCATAGCACTGCCGCAGTGCGCCGCCGTGCTCATCAAGGCGCGATAACCAGCAAGCCCTTGGGCATCGATGGTGGAGCCAGTGGCGCGCAGCAGGAATCGTTCTGTTTCGCCCGGCATTCGCGCAATGCCCGCCAACATACGCGGCACCAGCGGATTGACGAAGAGCATCCGTGCCAGTGACGGGAACAGCCGCGCGGCTAAACCGGGGAATGGCATCAATGCTGGGTTCAGGCCAACTACGGGCGTCTGCGCGCTGTTCGCAAGCGACATCTGCAGGGCAATTGCCGCTCCTGCAGAATGGCCAGCGATTACCATCGGCAACGCCTCCAGTTTGACCAGTAGATGCCCGATAGCGCACGCCATCGCGGTCAGGGTCAAGCCGCCGGTCGGGCGCCCCCGGGTGAAGCCATGGCCTGGCAGGTCGGGGGCGATGATTGTGAAACCGTCGGCCAGCAAAGGCATAACACTGCGCCAGCTGTGCGTGGCCGCACCAGTGCCGTGGAGCAGGAGTGCGACCGGCCCCTGCCCCATCTGTTGCACATGCCAGATTAAGCCGGGAGTCTCGACAAAGTGGCTCGACAAACGGTGAGGCCAACTGCGACCTTCGATGTCCCAGCGGGGCGCGCTGTTCATGCGCCCGGCCTTGACGGGGTGCGCTCCGGGGTCGAGACGAGCGAAACCGCCGTCTTCAGCGCCTTGGCGTCCGCTAAGGGCAGCGGCAGATAGCGGGCGCGCATCGCCTGAGCCAACCGCGCAGCTTCCGGCCGTGGGCGCGGTGAAATGTCGATGACCACCGCGTCGTAGCCGGCTGCGGCAAGCGCGCGGGCGGCGCGCTGGGCATCGTCCTGCGCCCGTGCCCGACCGCGCGATCTGTCTGCGGCGATATTCGCGCTGCCGTCGGTCAGGAACACCAGCATCGGAGTGCGCCCGCGCGCGGCAACCGCATCGGCCACCTGGCGCGCCATGGCAATACCGTCAGCCAGCGGAGTGCCGCCCCCGCCAGGCAAAGCGCCAAGCGCACGCTTGGCGCGGGTGAGCGACCGCGTGGGCGGCAACAGCAGTTCGGCCCCTTCACCGCGAAACGCCACGAGCGCCACTTCGGACCGCTTAACATAAGCCTGCGCGAGGATAAGCTCGACCGCTCCCTTGGCCTCGGCAAGGCGCGAGAGTGCAGCTGAGCCGGAGGCGTCGACCGAAAACACGGTAACGGTGGCGCTACGCTCCTCAAAGCGACGCACGCGCAGATCATCGCGGCGAAAGCGGATCGGCCCTGCTCCTATGGGCACGGGTTCACGCTGTCGTAGCGGCTGCCAGGGAATCGCCGCGCGCAGGGTATCAACCAATGCCAAGCGCGCTCCACCGCCGGGCATGCCGGGCCTGGCGCCAAGCGACTTGCCGCGCAGACCTGAACGGGCACGGCGACCAGCGCCGCCGCCATGGGCCGAACGCGTGGCACGGCCGCTGGCGATCAGGTTCAGCACGTCAGGCGGAATGGCTGCGCGTGCAGCCTCGATCAGCAGGTCTTCGGGAAGTTCGGGCAGGCTTTCTCCGTCTTCGGGGTCGTCATGCGATTCGGATTCTTGCGCTTCGTCTTCCGGTGGAGCCGGCGGTGGCGCTTCGGGATCCGGTGGCAGGCGGGTTGCACGCGAGGCGAGGACAAGGCGGGCGGCAGCTTCCACGTCGGCCATTTCTGTGCTGCCCCTTCCGGCAAGTGCGGCATGGGCGCAGGCGGCGGCGGCGGCCTGAAGCAGCGGGCGCATCGAGGTCACGCCGAGCGCCTCGGCTATCGTGGCCAGTGCCTTGAGCACCTCTTGATCTAGCGAAGGGCTTGCGAGGGGCTCAACACGGTCCGGCAGCACAACCGCAAGGTCTGCTGCCCGCACGCTGTCCAGGCGGAGGTCGAAGGTGATGCGCTCCATTAACGCAGGTGGCGGGCGCTCGTCTGCTTCCGTCCCGTCATCCAGCAGCACCAACACGAAGCCCTGGCCGTCATCCATAGCCTGCGCGACGCGTCCCGCGATGTCGCTGCGCAGTCGCTCCGCCATGGGCACGACCAAGACACCGCCTCGAACATCCTGCAGGAGGCCCCGCTGGAGGACCACGGTTCCGGCGGCAAGGCTGGCGGCGATGTCGGTACCGCCTGACAGTCGATCATCGTCGATATGGCCGGGCAGGCGGCGGAAGGGCGTCGGATCGGGCAGCAGGTTGTGCAGAGCATCCAGCACCACATCCCGTGCCGGGCCGCCACCGCGCAGGCACAAGCCTCCTAAAGCAGCGGGGGATCGGGCCAGCAGGCTCGCCGCGATCAGCGCATCCGCCAGCGCCCCGGTCATGCGAACTGTTCGGCGATCGCGCGTTCGATGCGGGCGGTCGATCCGCTTTCGTCCAGCACGTCACGCCGCAGCCGGTGGCGCAGCGCCAGCGGGGCAACGTGGAGCAGGTGTTCGCGCCGCACAGTCTTCGCCGCCTTCAAGGCGGCATATGCGCGCGAGGCACGCATCAGGGTGAGTTCGCCGCGAAGACCGTCAACACCAACGGCGCTGCACAGCTGCGCGGCATCAAGGAGGACGGCATCGGGCACGTCCATCCTTGCCAGCTTGCGCTGTCCACGCGCGATCTGCTGCAGAATGCTGCCATCCTCTTCAGCCCATCGTGCGCCAAAGCCAATGCTGTCGGCATCATGGGCGGCGCAGCGGCGCATGATCTCCACCCGGTCGTCGATGGCGCGCGGGGTGCGCACTTCCACCGACAGGCCGAAGCGGTCCAGCAGTTGCGGGCGCAGTTCACCTTCTTCGGGATTGCCGCTGCCGATCAGCACGAAGCGGGCGCGATGACGGACCGAAAGACCCTCCCGCTCCACCACGTTCTCGCCAGAAGCCGCAACGTCGAGCAGCAGGTCGACCAAGTGATCTTCCAGCAGGTTGATCTCGTCGATGTAGAGAAAGCCGCGGTGCGCCCTGGCGAGCAGGCCGGGTTCGAACACCTTTTCCCCTGTACGAAGCGCGCGTTCCAAATCGAGCGAGCCGAGCACGCGGTCTTCCGTGGCACCGAGGGGGAGGTCGACAAAAGGTACCGACCGCTTGACCGGCTTGGATGCGGAGCACTGGCCGGGACAGGCACTGGATTCATCGGGAGCGCAGCCGAAACGACAGCCTTCCATCACCATGATCGGGGGCAGCAGAGCGGCCAACGCGCGCGCGGCTGTGGATTTGCCAGTGCCGCGATCTCCAAACACCATGACCCCGCCGATTGCGGGGTCGACCGCCGCAATCAGCAGCGCAAGCTTCATCTCGTCCTGACCGACGATCGCAGAGAAAGGGAAGCGCGCCATCTGTCAACTACTCTGGACAACAAGATGCGTCAGGACAAGCGGAATTTGGCAGTGGCATCAGCGGTCTCTGCGCTGCCCCACCAAACGGCTTTTGAGGACGTGCATAACCACCCAGACGCCGATCGCCACTGGCAGCACGAGCAGGCCGACGATATGGTCGCCTTGCCCGCCTAACTTCTCTTCCGGTACGGCATGGAGCGCGTACTTGATCAGGCTGAGCAGGTAATAGCTGAGCGCCACAGCGGAGAGCCCTTCGACCAACTGCTGCAGCCGCGCCTGCATCGAAATGCTCTGCTCCATCGAGCGCAGCAACGAGGCGTTCTGGTTTTCGATGCGCGTCTCGATACGGACGCGCAAAAGCGATGCGAGTTGCTGCGTACGCTGCGCCAGCCGTTCGATCCGCGTTACTGTTGCGCGGCAGGTGTTCATCGCGGGGCGAAAGCGGCGCTGGGTGAAATCGGCAAGCGATGCGAAGCCGAGGACGGGCTGGCTATCGAGTTGCTCCAGCCGCTCCTCCACAATCTGGCCATAGGCAAGCGTTGCATCCATCCGGAATGAGATCGCGGTGGAGACAGAGGCGAGATCGAGTGCAAGCTTCGACAGTTCCTCGAGGAGGGTATCGTCGCGGTCATCCCGGCCGGCGATGCGATCGGCCAGTTCCCGCAGCTTCGATTCGGCACGGTCAAGCACTGGCCAGCATTCACGCGCCACCGGCAAACCCATCAGCGCCTTGTTGCGATAATTGCCCAACTCCTGAAGACGCTGGATCTGGCGGGCAAGGTCGCGCGGGTCTGCCCCGTTCGCGGCTACGAGAAGGCGGCCGAAGCCATCTTCCATGATGCGGAAGTCCGACCACATGCGGATGCCGCCGCCCACTTCGCTGGAAACGAGCTCATCCGGGTTGAGCGAATGGCGATCGAGCACGCGCTGCACGTCGGCCTCGCTCTCGGCCACCCAGACGCGGGTGCTGCGCACGATCTGCCCGGGCAGACCGCCGGCCCATTCCAGGGCAGCTGCAAGATCTGCGTTGCCACAAGGATCGAGAAACCCGGCCTCGTCGCAGGGCGCAGCAAACAGGGTCAGGCTGCTGCCCTCGCTCTGGCGCTCCCAGGTGAAGCGCATGCCGGGGCCGATGCGCCCCTCGCGATGGCTGGGATTGCCGACCAAATCCACCTCGCCCGACTTGGCCTCGATGGCGTCGAGCTCGGCAGCACGGTCGGCTTCGTCAATGGCGAGGACCCACTGGATGATGTGGCACGGCACCGGCACAGGCGGCCAGCGGCGCAAGTGCATTTCGCCGACAGCGCGGCGCCTAAGTTCATGGTCGCGCACTGGCGCCCCCTCTCCCCAACGCTGGTGGGTCGTGGCGACCGCAGATCAGCGCTCTGTGAAAGGTACGCGACTTTGGCATACCGGCCAATGGGAATCGCCGCCAACCCACACGATGCCCCCATGCAACAAGGTAAACCGACATTCCCCAAGTGGCCTGCCGCTTGACTTCAAGATCGCCTGATTTTGCTCGCTGGGCAAGCGTTTTTCGCCCCGAGCGGTGTCTGTCGTCGCGCAAACGGCCGAAGTCGGGTGGATC
>NZ_JAROCY010000038.1 GCF_029436685.1 Novosphingobium cyanobacteriorum | reverse complement strand
GTTCATTGCTGCGGCTGGCAGCCGAACCGGCAAGGTAGAACAGATATGATTGTGCGGAAGGAAAGAGGCTGCACGCTCTACCGCACAGCCTCTTGACCTGAGAACTCCCATGTGAGGGGGCCGGAGAGCCCCTCAGCGGAGCCCTCCGGCGCTGCGATCTTCGGTCATTTCAGAACGGGCAGTCTGCGTCCCATTCGGGATCCATCACCACGCTCATGAAGCTTGCGGCGCGGGCGATATTCGCTTCGTCGAAGTCGTCAGCCATCATGCCCGGGACGGAATGGACAATCCGGTCGATCAGGTCCTGGGGCAGGGCGTTGTAGTCGCCCTCGTCGATGGCGAGGAAGCAGCCGAACTCGTCCTCGATGACGTGCTGGTCGAAGAAGCTGTGCTGGGCCCGGATGGTCGCGGCGCGCACTGCGGCGTCATAGCTGATCGGGTCGAAAGCCGGGATGTCGAGGGTCTTGGTAAGAGCGTTCATGTGAGCCTCCTGTCAAAGGAATTGAAGAGGTCTCCTTCGGGATGGCCGAGCTTGGTCCGGGTCAGGAACGGGCCGCTCGCGGCCCGCCGCGAAGCGGGGGTGGGGGAGCCGATTTTTTCGCCTTCTTCAGGCGTAAAAATTGGGGGAACCGCCCTTCTTGACGCGGGCCAATGGCGGCCATCAGACTTGGAAGTCTGCGAGAGTATTTAACCTGTTGGTCACCCCCTCGGGTGCCCCAAACGCGGGCTCGCCCGCCCGGCCGATGCGAAGGCTTCGCGGCCCACGCCAGCAGGCCGGCAGGCCGTAACTGGCGAGGGCAAGAAGCGAGCGAGCCGGGCCATCCAGGTGTGCGTTCCGAGCGACAAAAATGAAGGGCATCCGGCGGTGAGACCGGACACCCTTCTGGTAGATTGGATGGATGGGCTCCCGTTCAGAAGGGCGGGAGATCGTCCCCATTGGCCACCCGCTTCATCGCCGGACGTTCGCCCTGCGCCGGAGCCTTGGCGCGCTGCGGCGGAACCTCGTTCTGAGCCGATGCGTCGCGCACGATATGCAGGGGTATGCGGGCCTCGCGCAGCCGGTCGGCGAGGTTCGCCTGGATGCCGCCGCCGCTGCACACCACGGCCTCAACCGGCTTGAAGGCCAGCATGCGGGCGTTGCGCTGATAGGGCGCCGAAGGTCCCCGCGAGGTATCGGGCTTGCACAGGATCACCGGGACGCCCTGACGCGATGCCCAGGCGGCCGCGATCACGTCCGCGCCCTTGTTCTGCGCGGTAGTCGCCAGTGCCATCGAGGGGACCCGGGTGTGGATCGCATCAAGGTAGTCTTCAACCAGCGCAATGTCGGTGAACTGCTGCCCTCCCGAGAACACTACGACCGGGCCCGAAGGTGCAAACTGCTCGCGCCGCTGCGCCTTCTGTGCCGCAAGGTAGTCGCGCGCTTCAATCATCGAGGCATTGGTCTTTGACGAGACCCTGGACCCACGCACCGGCGAGAAGGGCCGGCCGGTTTCGACGAGGTAGATCCGCGCGGCATGGTCGCGCATGCACTCCATCGCGTCGCGGCATTCGGCGAGGCTGCGGGCCTGCATGGTGAGGTCCTCAAGGTCGGTCGCATAGACCTCGCTTGGATCGTATTCGCGCAGCTTCTCCTGGAGCCGGTTGGCCATCGTATCCTCGCGGTCATCGAGGCGCTTCGCCACGACATGGAAGCTGTTGGCGATGCCCCAGGCGACTTCGCTGGCGAAGTCTTCCATCCGGGTGTCGCGGAACAGGTCGAAAACCGTTGCCAGCATCATCTCGATCGCGGCCTGCGCCACCTCGGGATCGGGCATTTCGCTGCTGCTCGGCTCGTGCTCGATCGAGAGCTTGGCAAACTCGGTCTGCTCCATGAATGCCCTAGCGTAGTCGGGCGTCGCGATTTCGCGCGCATAGTGTTCGGCAAGGTCGGCGAAGTTCGAGAAACGGTCCGTCATGATAACCTCCACAAGGAATTGTCTCTCATCGGACTGATGAAAGATGCCCATCGGAGGGACGCCGGAGTCAGGCAGTCAGGGACGGCGGCGCGAACGCGCTGCCGCCGCGAAGAGCGGGCGCGGGGGGAGCCGATTTTTGCTCGCAAGCCGCAAGGCGCCGCAGGCCAAAATCGGGGGGTACCCGCGATCCTTGACGGCCGCCAATCTCCCAGGCGTCATGCTATGGCGATGCTGATTTCGCTCAGCCACCGAGATGAGAGAGAGATTACGGTTTTGCCCCCGAACCCCATTTGGGGGTTCGGGGTTAACCGCAAAACGCTTTGTCTTCTGCGCCCCGTCTTTGCACTCTCGGCAAGGCAGAACTCAGGTTTGAAGCGGGGCGCCCTGGATGCGCCGTCCGCGGCGCGGCCAGCACCAAAAGGGACCCCTTGCCGGAGCCAGTCAGTCGGCCCGTGGCCCGGTGCACAGCACGGGCTCGGGACGGCGACGGAGGCGGAGTGCAAGAGTGCCGGCGGCCCAATGTGAGGAACTTCGCACCCGCAGGAGCGCAGCCCGCTAGGGCGCGCGGGACCGAGTGCGACAATCTTGACGGGGCCGCTCATTATGCTCGGGTTCGGGATGTGCGTCGCGCAATGGTTCGTTAGAAAAACATGTGCTAGTTTCTAACGAAAGGAGCACTCGAAGCATGTCCGCCGTGGCCGACAAGATCATGAAGCGCGTTCGCGCGAAAGGGCGAGGGTGGGTCTTCACGCCCAAGCACTTCATCGACTTCGGCACTCGCGGCTCAGTCGACATGGCATTGTCGCGTCTCGTGCAAGCGGGCGAGGTCCGCAGGGTTGGTCGCGGCCTCTATGATTATCCGAAGCTGCACCACAAGCTGGGCGCGTTGACACCGGACGCCCAGATGATCGCGCTCGCTGTGTCGGCGCAAAGCGGCGACCAACTCGCGCCCTCTGCTGCTACCGCAGCGAACGGGCTTGGCCTCTCGGCGCAGATACCGGCGAAGCCGAGCTATGCGACGACGGGGCGAACGCGCGTGCGCGTGGCTGCAGGCCGCAGTGTCGCGCTTAAGCACAGCCGTGCACCGGTGCTGGATAACGCATCGGAGACGGCGAACGGCGTGGTCCAGCTTCTGGCCAGTCTCGGACGGAATAAGGTCGATGCCGACGCCATTGCCCATCTCTCCGACCGACTCGATAACAAGGATATGCAGGCGCTGCTCAAAGGCAGACCAGTGATGCCAGGTTGGATGGGGGATGTCGTTCTTCGATTGAACGCGCATCGTCGCGGCGCCATCGACGCAATCAGGGGTGGCAAGAATCCACCCGAAGGGTTATCTTGAGATCATGGCGAAGCAAGGCACCAATTCCCGTACCGGAACTAACGGCCAGTATGTCGTCGTTCGCACCAAGGGCGCGCGTGGCTCGAAGGTGAAGTTCGGCAGCGTGACCATCAGCGGCAACAAGCCATCGGCCGGTTTGGTCAAGAAGAACATCGAACGCAGCACGGCAGCGCTTGAGCGCGTCGTGAAGCGCCTCGAGCGTCCGGGCGTCGATATCCGCGCGAAGAAGGATGTGCCGCAGTTCTCGGTGGCCGATGGTGAGCCTGGCGTGTTTATTCGCCGGCTTAACGGGCGCATCAATCGGGGGCGTCTGGTCAACGGTGCGTTCGAGGTCATCGATTGACCGGTCTTTCGGAGGCCGTCGAACAGATCCTCGCGGCACAGCAGAAGACCAAGAAGCCATTGGCGATCGTCCTCGCGGGCCATAACGGCTCTGGCAAGTCGACGATGTGGCGCAAGCGGCTCTCCGGGCAGTTGCAGATCCCGCTGATCAATGCGGACCGCATGATGCTTTCGATCCTTCCGGAGCCAGGAAGCGATGGTGCGCTCGACGAGTGGGCGCAGACGTTGCGCGATACAGATGAAAGCTGGATGCGCGTGGCGCAGGACGGCGTCCAAGCGTTCGTCGGCCATGCGATGGGGGCCAAGGTCCCGTTCGCAATGGAGACGGTGTTTTCCTATTGGGAGGAGCAGCCCGACGGGACGGTCCTTTCGAAGATCGACCTGATTGAGGACATGCAGCGCGCGGGCTATTTCGTGCTGTTGTTCTTCGTCGGGCTGACAAATGCAGAGCTGTCGATCCTGCGCGTGCAGACGCGAGTTGCGGAGCACGGACATGATGTCCCGATGGAACGGTTGTTGAAGCGGTTCCCCAAGACCCAGCGCGCAATCGCCGCAGCGTCGAAGGTTGCTGATGCCGCAATCTTCACGGACAACAGTCGCGATCTCAAACAGGCCTTCACCGTTTGCCGTGTTCAACTCGGCGAGAGCGAGCTCTATGACCTGCGATCAGGTCCTGCCAGCGTCCCGCCCGCAATCGCGGAATGGCTCGAGGTCGTGGCGCCACGCGAGGCCTAAATGGAATTCGATGACCAGATGCGGCGCTTCTTCGGGACCGATGATCTCGGAGCGGTTTCGCCTGCGGCTCTAGCCAGCGGCGTCGAGCGAATGCAGGTCGAGTTCGGTCTGGAGACCGACAAGGGCCGCAAGTTCGCGATGTGGTCGCTGCTCTACATGCTGGGTTCGGCACCCGACCTCGATGTCGCCTTCAAGGACGAGCGCGATCGGGATGCGGCACGCACGTTCATGGGCCTGCTGGACCAGGCGAATGAGGACGCAAGCGGCCCGCGCTAAGGCGCTGGTCGACACATGTCAGCCGTTCAATGGAGCGTTTCGCCATCGCGGTTGCGCACGGGTTCCCTGTCCGTGCAGTGAGCAAGCCATTCTATGGCACCATGGGTGCAGAACCAATCGATCCCGAGTTCCTGAGCATACCATGCGGCTTCGCTTTCGCGTCCCGGCGAATAGGTGCCGGATCCCTCGTGCCAAAGCTCTGAATGGGCGAGATAGTGTGGGATGTGGCGATTGCCGAGGTAGGCTTTTGCGGCCATTTCGTGCGTTTTCTCGCAGTCTCCTAGCGTACGGTAAGCAAGCAGCACGCGGGTGAATTCCATAAAGGCCGAGATTTCATCACGGTGCTTGTCAAGCATGTCTTCCGCTGCCTGATAGGCGTCCGTCCGGATCAGCCATACCAGAAGGACGTAGCGCAGCCCCTGATTGTCGTTCGGATTGAGGTCGAGCATCTCGCGCAAGTGGGCAATGGCGGCGATCCGCTCATTCCGATCACAGGAATACCAGAGGTCTTGGGCCAGCGCGAAGCGGGCCCGCATATAGGGACGGGTATCAAGGATTAGCCAGAAATCGCCCTTCGCCTCGGCAAATCGCCGTTCGCCGATCGCGAGTTCACCGGCGCAAACCGCACGCAAAAGATATTCGCGGCGCTGCGAGTCCGAGAGATTGCGAAGCTCGGAGAGTTGCAGCCAAGCATCCGCGCAGAGTGGCGAGCGGGCGAGGGCCTTGCGGGCCAGCAAATTGCGACGCGTCCGATCAGGCTCGTCCCAAGCGTCGTAGGCAAACTGCTGGGCTTCGTTGATATCGTCGGAATTGCTGCCGACGCCGCCGCTGCTGGAAAGCTTTCGCAGTCCATCGCAATCCGGGAGGCGCTTGAGGTCGGAGCCGGATTGCTTGGACGTCATCTCAATTTCCTTCCCTCAGCGAATGACTGCGACGCTGACCCCGGCGGCATCGGCCACGGTCCGCCACTGCTTGTCCGCGGTCAGGGCAGGGAGGCCATCGCGGCGGGCCAGCGCAAGGCAGAACCGGTCGCCGAGCGACAGGCCGGCTTCGGCCGTCGCGGCGCGCAAGCGCCCGGCGATCGTGGCAAGGCCCTGGTCCGCATCCACGATGGCCATCGGCAAGGGTTTCAGCATCGCATCGACCTCGCCCGCAGGCATACCAGCGTGGATGAAGTGACTGACGACCTCGGCATAGTTGACGCTGCTCATGCGGGCATCCGCGATGGCGTCGGCAACCTTGTCCGCGCCTGGCTCGTCCCGGAGCAAGGCAAGGAGTGCCGAGGCATCGAGCACCACTTCGCTCATTCGCCGGATTCCTCACGGCGGCGGGCCAGGAAGGCATCGACCGAGGCCTCGGTCTTGCCGCCGGTGTACTTTTTCGCGAGCGCCTGCGCGTGAGCGATCGACTGGGCAACGGTGCGCAGGATGACTCCGTCCTCGGTTTCCTCGACCAGCAAGGCGCCGCCACCGGCCAGGCCGAGCCGCTTGCGGATATCGGCCGGCAAACTCATTCGGCCGTTAGGCGTGATCGTCACTTGAACCGTCATGGCAGTGCTCCAGGTCGCCCGACATGACCCCACGCGAGGCAATGTTCGGACATGAACTGCAGCTTATGCCATGAAAGTGAAAACGTGTCACGCGCGCCGCATAATGGCACATTCGTTCAGAGTGATAATATAGATTATGTTAATAATAACAATGGCTTAGGCGTATTTTACCGCGCTCAGCCAGCGTCGGCCGCGCCGAACGCAACGCCGAGTTTCTTGCGCGGCTTGGCGGTTTTTGCAGGTTCAGCCTTGGCCTTCGGCTTCTGTCCAGGCTTGCGGCCAAGACCGATGCGGACCGCTAGTTCCTTGCGCTTGGCGGCATAGTCGGGCGCGACCATCGGATAGTCTGCCGGCAGGTTCCAGCGCGCGCGATACTCGGCCGGGGTCATGCCGTGATCGGTGCCAAGGTGACGCTTGAGCATCTTCATCTTCGCGCCGCAATCGAGACAGGTCACAGCGTCGGGCTTGACCGACGCGCGCACCGAAACTGCCGGCGTGAGCTTCTCCTCGACCGGCTCAGGTGCTTGGCCGAGCGCGGCCAGCGAAGCGTAAACCGACTGGATCAGGCCCGGCAGATCGTTGGCCGAGACCGAATTGTTGCTGACGTGGGCGGAGACGATGTCGGCAACGTGGTCCAGCAGGGCTTCATCGGGCATCTTCAGGATCACCTTGCAGCTATGATTTGATCGATTCCTATGACCCTGCCGGAGTGATTGCCAGCGCAAATTAAGTGGTAAAATGAGCGGCTCAGGCATTAGGTTGGCCAGATGGCTCTCGCATTCAACGCGCTACTACATAGTTATGGTGTTGACCCGGCGCAGGTCCGCCTGTTGCGCCACCAGACCAATCCGTTCCGGGGCCGAACGCTTTACGGGCTTTGGCGCGATCATCACGACGAGTTTCTGCGATACCAGAGTATCCAGACGCCTCAGAACAGGTCCCGGCTCGCTTCTCCCTATTGGGCGAGCTTCGTGGTGACTCCAGCGAGGAGCGACATGTTTGTCGGGCTCTGGCGGGTCACACCATGCGGATCCTGTCCTCAAGGGACGACGGACCCGCTCAGCGGGCACGACGTAACCGGGCTGGATCGATACGAGCAGGATTTTGTCGAAGCCTCGGCCGAGCATGTCGGCCGCGTCTACATAGATTGGGGAAGCGGCACGCGCAGTTGGGCGCAACGCGCCGATCGTCAGGACAAACTCATCCTCGAAATGACCCGGACATTCCAGGAGGAAGCATTTCCAGGTTACGGTCGCTTCATCGCCAATCTCTCGACGATCGAGGCTCTGCCACCAGGTTGGCTGGCCGCGCTTTCGGCAGTGCGGGGAGTCTACCTTCTGACCTGCCCTCGTACCCGGGAACAATACGTCGGTTCTGCCTGCGGCGAAGGCGGCCTGCTTGCACGGTGGCTTGAGTACGTGCGCAATGGTCATGGAGGGAACGTCGGGCTCAAGAGCCGGGACCCGGCCGACTACCAGGTGTCGATCCTCGAGGTTTCCGGAAGCACCGCAACTGTCGAAGAGGTTCTGGCCGCCGAACAGCTATGGAAGGCCAAACTGCAGAGCAGGGAAATGGGTCTCAACCGGAACTGAGCAGAAAAAATAGGGCCAGCAGTGCTGCCAGCCCCGTGAAAAGTTTGGGAGAGGATGCCTGAAAGGCACTGCTGATATGGGTCGCGCCCGTTCATGCTGCAAGTGCGAAAAGAGCTGGGTCCGTTGAATTTTTCGCATCGGGCTCGGTCCGGGAGGCCCGAAGGGAGGCGGCAGCGCCGCCTCCCCGGCTCGGCTTAGAGGAAGAGGACTTCCTCGGAGACGATCTCGACCGCGTAGCGCTCGACGCCTTCCCGGTCGGTCCACTTCGAGTAGTGGAGGCGGCCCTGGACCTCGACCAGATCGCCCTTCTTCTTGTGCTTGGCGACCGAGGTGCCGAGGCCGTTGAAGGCGGTGATGCGATGGAACTCGGGGATCGTCTCGGTGTAGCCGGCCTCGTTCTTGACCGTCTTGCCGTCGACCAGCTTGGGCCGGTCGGTGACGAGGGTGAAGGAGGTGATCGCGGTCTCGCCGGCGTGGCGGGTTTCGGGGGCGGACGCGATGCGGCCGATCAGGATGACGAGGTTCTTCATGGGTTGTCTCCGGTCTTGAATTCGGCGGAACCGCCCGCCGATGAACCAGACAGGCGGCGCCGATAGGCCCGGGCCCGCACCGAGCGGCACGCGAGGGAAACCCAAAAGCGAGGAGTGGTGCGGCAAGCCCGAAGGGCTTCACGGTCCGCTGCTTTTGGGTTGCGGCCAGGGACTGGCGCCGCAGGGTTCATCGGCAAACGAAGGGCGGTTTCGTCAATTCATGCCGGAAGGGCAGCAGGCTCTGGACCCGTCAGACAGGCACGCAGTTCAGCCTTGCCCCGATTTTGCCCCGCTGCGCTCGCGCCAACCATACCTTCACCGGTCGCCGTGCGGCCTTTCGACGGCATCATCAGAACGAGGTGCTCCGTCCTCAGCCTCATCCGCCAGCGCTGCTTCGGATCTTGGCATTCGGAGCCGCACAAGTCCGTGCGTCCAGAGGTCTGCAATGACGCCCGCCGCAGTGGACCTTCAGCGCCAGGGTTTGGCGAGTCCCTGCGAGATGAGGTAGTCACCGGCGTCCACTCCATTTACCGAGACAGTGGCCAGCGTCCGCCCATAGGGGTCGGTCCCGAGCCGCTCGATCATGACCCGGCCCCGCGACAGCAACCGGATCAGCGCCACGCGCGAGGCTTCGCCCGCGGCAAAATCGCACCAGGCATAAGACCGGCGCCGGTCCTGACACTTCGGGCTGTCGGGCAGTTCGGGCGCATCGATGTTGGCGATGCGGACCCGCTCGCGGCCGCAGCGGATCGTATCGCCATCGTGAACCAAGGGCGAAAGACACAGGGCGGCGGCAGCAAGAACGACAGGCATGAGGCAGACCCTAGCCGCCGCGCGCAGCCGCGCCAATGCCCCCGCCCTTCTCGTCCCACACCCCTGGCCCCGATCGTCACCCGCAGGGCCGGCATCCCATGCCGGCGAGCTTGGGTGGGCGGCGGTGCGCCAGCGCCGACGCGCGCCCTAGCGAGTAGAGCGGGTCGCCCCCAGCCCGCGTGGGGCGCGGGCGCCGGGGTGCCCCTCCCCTGCCTTGACCTCGCCAACCAGCACCAGGACCGGTATACTCCCATCCGGCCACGAACTTATGAACCTGCTGCCGCAGGCAGAACCGTGCCCGAGACCCAAGGAGCCGAACCGATGGACGATCGTGGGTAAATGCCAAGCGCGCTGCAGGTCGCCCGCGCCGTGTCGGTGGTGCTGGGCAGGAAGCTGGCCGATCAGGCCGCAGGCGAGATCGTGCTGACGCGCGAAGAAGCCGCGCTATGTCTCGGGCTTGCCGACGGCGTGGTTGAGAATCTCGAACAGGACGAAAGCAAGGCGGTCTGAGCCCCTGCTCCGGACTTAACGCACGTTGAGCCCAAGTTCCCCAAGCAATTGCCCGGCCTGTTCGCGCGAGATCGTCGCGCCGCGGAACAGCCCCGCATCAACCAGACGCAGTCCGCCAAGGTCGGCACCGCGCAGATCGGAACCTTCGAAGCGCGAGCCCGAGACCATCGCCTCGCGCAGGCTGCAGTCTTCGAACACCGTCATCCGGAAGTCGCCCTTGCGCAGATCGGCACCGGAAAAGTCGACCCGGCGGAGCGTCTCCTTGCGGAACGAGAACCCAGGCAACTTGGCGCTGACCAGCAGGACTTCCTCGAACTGGACATGCATCGCCAGCGCTTCGCTGAAATCCGCCCCGGTCAGCTTGGTGCCAAAGAACTTGGCCGAGGTCAGCGTCGAGCGCCGCCAGACGGAATTGTTGAAGTCGCCGCCCGAGAATGCAGCTTCGCTGAGGTTTGCCCCGACAAAGCTCACGAACGGCGCCCGGCAACCGTGCCAGACCGAGCCCTCGAGCTTAGCGGCGCTGCAATCGGCCTTGCGCAGATTGCAGCGTTCGAACCGCCAGCCCGTGAGGTCGAGCCCGGAGAGGTCCGCATCCTCGAGATCGCAATCGATCAGCACTTGCGGCGCGCCGCCAACGAGCGGCGCAAGATCACTGCGCACCAGCGTCCGGCCGGAGAAACCGCGAGGAGTAAACAGGTCATCCATGCGCCCTGCCCTAGCTGCCAGTCCTCATGACGGCCAGTCGGACCGACGCAAGTGCAACAGCTGTGCACCATCTTGCCGCGGCGGAATGCGCGGAATAGACTGATCCGAGCGTGCCCATCCGGGGCCGCGTTCAACCGAAGGAGATGCGCGAGAGGTCGAACGGGCAGCGTCGATCGCAAGTAATTGGAGCAACAACCAATGATCCAGCGATACCGTGTGCTCGGCCGCAGCGTGGCCGAAGGCGATGAACTTCAGCCGCTTCTGGCAAAAGCCTACGCGCAAAAGGCCCAGGTTCTGTGCGAATGCCGCAAGGGGACCGACCTGCCGCTCTATATTTCACACCGCAATGACCGCTACGTTCTGGCACGCTGGCCGGGCTCGGGCGCGCGCCACGCGACTGCGTGTGATCATTACGAGGCGCCCGATTACCTCACCGGCATGGGTCAGGTCCGCGGCGCGGCGCTCATCGACGATGAGGCAAGCGGCGAGACCAGCCTCAAGCTTGGCTTCCCACTCTCGCGCGGGAGCGCCCGGCTCGCGCCGGCGGCGCTGACCAACGACAAGCCGACAGTGAAGTCGTCGGGACAGAAGCTCTCGATGCGCGGGCTGCTCCACGTGCTGTGGGATCGAGCCGAGCTCACGCATTGGCATCCCAAAATGGCGGGCAAGCGCAGCTGGTTCGTGGTGCGGCGCGCGCTGCTCGAGGCCGCCGCGTCATGCCGGGCGAAGCAGGAAGCCCTGCCCCATGTGCTGTTCGTGCCGGAAAGCTTCAGGCTCGAAGACAAGGAGGACATCCGCGCCCGCCGCCGCGCCGCGCTCGAGCGGGTCTACCGCTCGCGCGACGAGATGATGGTCGTCGTGGCTGAGATCAAGGAGATCGTGGCGAGCCACGGTGCGGTGCGGATCGTCCTGCGCCATGTCGGCGACATGCCGTTCGTGATGGACCAGGACATGGCGCGCCGGTTCCACAAGCGCTTCGCAGGCGAGCTCGCGCTATGGCAGGCGCAGCATGGAACCAAGGGCGAGCAGGATCACCTGGTGCTCGCAGGCTCGTTCGCGCGGCGGCGCGAAGGCACCTTCGACCTGATCGAGGTCGCGCTGATGCCGGTAACGCCTGAGTGGCTCCCCTACGAGACCAGTGACGAGCGCTACCTCCTTACCAAGGCGGTCGCCGAGATGCGGCGGTTCGTGAAGGGCCTGCGCGTCAATCTCGACGTCGACACGCCGATCGCGAGCCTGGTTCTGAAAGATACTGGCGAGGAAGCCTGTGCGGTCCATATCCATGACCGCGACAACGAGGTGGCCGAGCCGCTCGAGGCGCTGCTCGCCGGGCAAGGCGTCGCGCACCGGTTCTGGAAGGAAGGCGAGCCGCTCCCGGCCCGCGTCACGCGGCAACGACGCTGGGAAGCGCAGGCCGCAGCCTGATCCCTCAGTCTTCTGGACGGGGCAGCGGCCGGGCCGGCAGGAGATCGAGCCGGCGCGGCGCGGGCGAGGCGGCGCGCAGCGCTTCAAGGCGCGCGGGGACTTCATCGGCGTGCTGGGTGATCTCGATCCGCTGGAGCGAGACGATCGTCCAGACTGCCAGGTCGGGGTTGTCGGTCACGTGGACCGAGTAGGCGATCGGCAGCTTCTCGGGGTAGAGCCACAGCAGCAGCACGGGCAGCGCGGCAAGGTTCGGGCGGCCATCGATCGCCGAGAGCGTCATCACGCCGGTGTCACGGTCGTAGCGGCAGGTGATCCCGAGTGGCTCGGGATGGCCGACGAGGCCGAGGATCGTGTCCCGTGCCTTGGCGCCGAACACCGCATCGAGTTCGCCCGGCGGCTGCGCGGCCGGGTCACTGGCGAGATCGGCGAGGAACAGCTCGACCGCGGCAAAGCGCGCGGCCTCCTCGCTGGTGCAGGCAATTTCGAGATTGAGCGTGCGTGATGACATGGTCGGAGGGCTTTCGCTTGGCATCGCGCAGCGCCGCTGCCCCCGCGTCATGACGCCGGGGCACGCGTAGAGAACGGCGCAAATGCGGGGGATTGAAGGGTCAGAGGATGAGGTGGCGCTCGACGTGTGCGCGCTCGCGGGCTCGCTGGAGGTTGTAGACGGGAACGCCGTGTGCCGCGGCAATGCGCAGCGCCTGGCCGGTGCCGCCTGAGGCTTCGCCGTCGGCGGTCCAGCAAAGCACGAATTGCGAAGGGCAATCGAGTGTTGGCCCGAGCACCTGGAAGACATTGCGGGTGTGGAGGTCCTGGACGAAGCGCGAAAGCCCGGCGAAGGCGGGATGGTGTGCGGCGGCGATCCCGCGTGCCCTGCTCCACAGTTCCGCGCCCAGGGTTCCCGCATGGAACGTGCTCGTCGAGCCGCGCCAGCCCGTGACCGGCAGGAAGATCTGCGCCGCGTGCCCAGCACCGCGTTCGAACGCGCTATCGGCGCCGAGTGCGTGGCCCGAGCGCAGGACATAGCCGCGCTTGAGCAGGGCAAAGGCGGCGCGGGTCATTACCCCAAGCAGTTCTGGCGGCGTCGCGCGCGCGCCGATGCCGGTGTAGGTGCGAAGCATGGTCGGTCTCCCCAAAGGAACACCGGATCCAAGCCCCCTCCCCTCACCGATTCCCGGCCTCGTCCGGGTACCAGTGCAGCACCGGCGGGTCGGGATGGGCCACATCGAACGCAGCAATCGCGGGGTGTGTGATCCAGGTCGCGGTATCGCGCAGCGCGACATAGGCCCCGTAGAAGCGGCCGTTGCACGCCACGAACTGGGCATGGACATTGTCGTTGACGGCTTCGCTGACGAAGAAACCGAGAGCGCCGCGGCAATGGACCGGCGGGAGCACGCCGAGCATATCGTCGTGAAAGGCCTCGCTCACGCGCGAGAGCGGGAAGCGGGCGAGCGCAGCGTCGCGCGCCGGATCGGGATCCCTGATCATGATGGCGTGCCGTCGACGAGTTGGAACGGTGGGATGGTCAGTTCCGCCCGGGCCATCTCTCGCTTGAGCTCGCGCAGGCGGGTGAAGCCTTTGATCCACGAGGGCGGGAACAGAACCCATTCGTCCTCGCTCGCCGTGTAGTCGCGCAAGGGTCCGCTGCCGTCGAACAGGACGATCTCCGGCATGAAGGCACCGAGGCAGCCGCCCGACCAGCGGCGGAACGGCAGGCCATGCGCGATGCAGAAGGCATCGACCTCGGGGATCTGCCCGCCGTTGAGCTCGGTGCCGTAAAGCTCGAGCGGCTCGCCCGCGACGAGCGCGGCGGGATCGAACGGCTCGCCGTCCCATTCGGTGCGCAGGTCATAGTTGGCCGCGTGAGTGGCGAAGGTTTCAAGGTGCTCGCGCGGGCATGCGCCGCCGATGGTGATGTGAACGGGAGCGCGGTCGCCCATGGGCCAGGTCCTTTCTCGTTGATCGTTGATCCGACCCCAGAAAGACCCCCTCCCCTCGACCTCAGCTGCGGCGGGCGGCCCAGCGCTCCGGAGTTTGATCGACCTCAAGCTCACTTGAGCATGTCTGGCAGAGCGCAAAGGCTTCCGCCGGCGTGCCATCGAGCCATTGCTCCCAGTCGCGCCGTGCCAGCACGACCGGCATGCGGTCATGGACGTCGGCCATCTGCGCGCAGCCATCGACCATCACCATCGAATAGGCCTGGCCCCATTCCTCGGTCGGCCGCCAGATGCCCGCGACGGCAAAGACCTCTTCGCCCGGAAGCGAGTACCAGGTGCGGGTCATCGCACCCTTCGCGCCTTCGGCCTCGGCCCAGGCGCTGACCGGGATCAGGCAGCGGCGGCGCTCGAAGCTGGCCCGCCAGAACGCGGTGCCGAGCTTGTCCTCGCGCGCGTTGTTGACCGGCTTGGGCTTCAGGGCCTGCCCGCTCTTGCTCTTGAGCGCGAGCGGGAAGCCCCAGGTCATGACGCGGGCCTCACCTTCGGCGACGACCAGACCCGGATAGCCGGGATAGACCTCGGCGGCGAAGTTGGCGCCCTCCCCCGCCCGCGCACCGAACAGCCGGGCGATCTCTGCTTGCGCCTTGGTCATGCGGTACAAGTTGCACATGTCCCGATGCTCGGTTGGACGGTCCTCCGTGTCAATCGCCGGGGGCCACCTCTTGCAAATATGTTCCCTCTATGTTCTTTTATAGGCATGGAACGAATCGATACGTCTGCTGTCGCGCATGCGATCCTCGACGCCCCGGGCTGGGCGCGGGTCGGGATCACGGCTCCGAGTTCATGCCTGCGCGAGGATGCGGCGCTCGAGCTGGCACGCGCGATTGCCAATGCGGTAATCGCGCCTGCGTGCGAGACGGTCGAGGCGCAGACGTCGCTGCCGCTCTGATCGGAGCGGTCCCGGGTCATCCGGCAGGCAGGTCGAGCAGCGGCACCAGCTGCGGGTCGAGCGCAAATCCCAGACGGCGGGCGATGTCGGCGGCGTGTCGGAAGTCGGCCTCACGCACGTGAAGCGACCGCGCGACCACGGCGAGACTCTCGCCGGGTTTCGGCGGTGCCAGGGCATGGAGTTTGCCGCAGGTCTCAGTCACCGCGAACGGCCAGGTCATGGCGATCGCCACCACCTGTTCGGCCAACACAATCAGGGTATCGCCGGTCTTGATCGCCTCGTCGCACTGACTGGCGTCGTAAGCATTGCCGGTGCTCGCGAAAGCGTGATGGCGCCGGGTCTCGAAGGCGAAACGTTCACTGTCGGTCAGCATGTTGATGGTCTCCAGAGTGCCCGCGGCAAATAAAGAGGCGGAACGCCGGGCGGGGGGCAGGCCGGCGTTCCGCCTCAGGCCGCGCGGGGGGCGATTGCGCGACCTTGCACGGGGACGGGGACCCGCGGTTGGGTCCCCGTCAGTGGAGTGTTTGGACGATCAGGCGTCGACGAGGGGCGGCAGCGCGCCTTCGTGCCCGGCGCTGTTGTTTTCGCCGTCCTTGGCCTGGGCGCGGCCGCGCTTGCCCGGAGGGGTCGCGGTGCTGTCGCCGAGGCCATCGTTGTGGCGGGCTTCACTGGCCTGCTCGCCGGCGCCACGGTCACCGGCGACGTCTTCGGCACCGAACATGTCGCTCTCGCCGTATTCGGCCGAGCCGAGCTGGCTGCTGCGGCGACGCGGACGCTGCCAGGCCACCGCCATCGTGCCATCCTCGCGCGGGAAAGCGGCGATGTAGAGCGGCTGCGCCATCGACGGGTCGTCGATCTTGCCCTGGTAGAAGCTCTCGCCGGTCGAGTTCGAGGACAGTTCGAACAGCGCGCCGACGATCACCCAGCGGCGCTGGTCGTTGAGCGCGACGATTTCGTACTTGGGCGCGCGCGGGTTGCTGGAGGTCACGGGCCGCAGGCCGATGGTGCGGGTGATGGTGAGCGTTTCGACGGAGCCGATCAGTTGGCCGTTGGCGTTCTTGCGGATTTCACCGATGTTCATGGACGTTCTCCTGGTAGGATCGATTGCGACCGAACCCCTTGTCCGGTCACTCTCTTCCCACCCCCTTCCCTCCCGGCCGTCAGGCCGAAGCTGCGGGCACTGCCCGCAGAATCGAAGGTAAGGCTTTGCGGTGAGCTGGTTGTTGATGGCCCGCCGACGAGTGATATGATCGTGGTTCCCCGACACGACATAGCGGGCGCAGGAGATAGGCCCAGTCGCCCGAAGGATACGATGACCCCAAGAATTGCAGAGGACGGTCTTGAGGCACTCCGGGCGGAATTGAGCCTTTCGGAAGTGATGAGATTGATCGAACGAACCGCTCGATGGGTGGCCCCCGAGAGTTTCAAGAGGCTGCCTGTTTGGTATCCGGAGCACAGTCGCAGAGGGCTATTCTATAAGAACAACTGGTCCGAGCCGCAGATGAACCGAAACCGGCAAACGGGTGTTACGGTCCACAAGCATGAGGGCAACCTCTATGCTAACAAGGCTCTCACCTACGCACTGGGCCTCCGCGGTAATGATCGTCCAAATTGGTCTTGCTGTCACATATGGGGCATCGACGACGCCAGCTACGCTTCTACCAATGTGATCGTCCAAGATCCGCGATTCTATTCGTGCGTTGCCAATATGGTTCTACTCCCCACCCCTCTGAAGGCATTTACGGACGTGATGCCAGAAGTGAAGGCGATGCTGCGAACCTGCGCATATCATTTGTACGGTTGGCGTTGTGGCCATGAGGCTGTCTCTTGTGTTGACGTTGAAAGTCCAGGTCACGACATTGCCTATCCGAAAAGTTGGCCGAATGATGCGCGCAGTTCGCGTCCCTTGGGGATTGTGACTTTTAACTCGTCCATTGATCGTGATGCGAGTCGCAGATTGGACCGCATCCGCTTTGACCTTCAGAATGCAGGTCCACACTATCCACGTGAACAGGTTATTGCCGTCGCCGCGTACTGGAATATGCAGCTTTAGGTGGAAAACGCCGTCGGGCTTGCGGAATCCTGCTTTTGTAGGTTCTACGAATGTTCTAGTTTGGGATATGGCCAAGCATCTCACTCCGAACCAGATCATCGGCGAAATTGGCGAGAACGCCGTCAGGGGTCGCTTCCTATCCATCGGCTTTCAATTTGATGGGCGCTCTAGGCTTGAAGCCGGAATCGACGGCATAGCCGAGGTTATGGAAAATGGGCAGCCGATGGCCCGAATGATCGCGGTGCAGGTCAAGTCGACGGACAGCAGTCGCTACGTTTCAGAAACCGACGAATCCTTCTCCTATTTGCTCAGGCCGCAGGATCTGGATTACTGGAAGGCTCGAACCTTCCAGTGATAGTCGTCTTCTACCGGCGTTCAGATGAAAGCTTTTATTGGAAGGAAGTCTCGCGCGAGCTTGAGCTCAGCGAGAGACGTCTCCTGATAAATAAGTCGCTCGACGTCCTCGATAGCACGACCGTAAATCGCCTTGCAGGTCTGACCGTTCCGAAGGCCGGGTTCGGCTATTATGTGCCGGCTTTGGGCGGCGGCGAAGAAGCAATCGTCAACATCCTGCCGATCACGCTGCCTCATGAGATTTTCGTGGCCTCAACTCCCTATGATGGCAAGAAGGCATCCGCCATTTTGCTCGATGGGGATGAGCCGGCACGATTTGACTGGGTTATCCAGGGAGGATCATTCTGGTCCTTCCACGATCCACGGACATCGTGTTGCCGCGCAATCGTCGATCAGGATCAAGTGGATGCGATCGACACGGTTGATCTCGCCTTTCATGACGATGTCGATGAGCAAAACCGATTCAGCTATTTGCTAAGGCAGACATTACGACACCAGACCCGCGACGATCTCAACTGGAGCAAGAGTGTAGACCGGCGTGCAAAATTGACCCCGTTTGAGGGGTAATCGGCGTCTAAAATTGACCCCACCCTTGGGCATGTTTGAGGCTGTCCGTTTGTGCATACGAACGGCGAGGGCGGGGA
>NZ_JAROCY010000037.1 GCF_029436685.1 Novosphingobium cyanobacteriorum | reverse complement strand
TACCAGCGCACCGCCCACAGGATCACATCACCCTGGAAATGGCGCCACTTGAAATCCGTCATCGTTCCGTCCGTCCAATCTCCGCCAAGCATGCTCAAGCTTCACGATTTTTGCAACAGAGCCGGATAGGCGGCGCAAGACATGCCCCACCGTTTCCTCAACGGCTGTCTCCCACGTATCGCGCAGAACACCGGCGATCGATTTGACGGTGACGCGCCAATTATCCTCGTCACCTTGCTCGAAATGACGCCGTTCGTTTGCGAGCTGGCGGGTAAGGGCGCCCATGATTTCGACGGCGCGGCGCGCTTTGAAAGGAGGCTCGTTGCGGCAAAATCCAGCCTTGTCCGCTCCCCGCGATACTGATCCCATCGACACTTGCGGACGTGGCTGCGCCTCTTGGGCGGCTCGCTCCAACTCGAACAGGAAAGCGAGGTCATGGGTTAACACGATCACCTGCCGGCGCGACGCTTCCTCGATGAGACGCTTCGCCACAGCCTCTCGATGCATATGGTCGAGCGATGACACCGGATCATCGAAGACAATCCCGGACTGATTGCCGGCGGTCGCCAGCTCGGCCATGAACGCCGCTAGAGCAACACAGCGATGCTCCCCTTCGCTCAAGACCTCACCCACAGCGGCCCTGGGCTGCCTGACCAGCGCCACCTTGAAGCGGGGAATGCCTTGTGCGCTGTTCTGCTGGCGCAACTCGACGGCTAGGTTCGCTATCCCAAAACTCGCGACCTCTACCGCAAATTGCGCGCGGAGTGCGTCTGTGACGAGCGCCTGCGCGATCTCGGTGCTCTTGCCCGTTATACGATTGGTCGTGGTCGCGCGCTGCGCTACCTCCAACTGCGCGATCTCACCGCGACGTGCGATCTCCGCAAGCACGTCGTCCTTAACGCCGGCCAGCCACTGGCGATCGGTAAGCTCCGCTTTCTCGGCGATCAAAGCGGCACGGGCCGGCGAGCCTGCTTCGGCGATGAGCGCGGCGGACCGGGCCTCAACTTCCGCCGCGAGATTGATGATGGCTTGGCGGTCATAGGCGAGGACGGGGGCCTCAAGCACCAGTGCCGGATTGGCGTGGCGGCGAGCGATCCAACGGTGACGCCAGCGAGCCTCCACCAAGTTTCGGCGTAGATCGTTCGCTACAGCATCCTGGCGCAGCTCGTCACGTATGGTCGCGACAATGGCGCGCGCATCCGAACCACTCAGCCCGCTGCTGCGGAACGTCGCCATGGCATCCTCATGCGCGACGCGCGTTGCCTCGGCACGTTGCTGGCTATCGTCACGGACGAATGCCTCAAAGCGACCGAGGCGATCTGCCGCTTTCGGCGCGAGTTCCTGCTGGCACAGAACGCACACGTCACCCGGCTCGATCGCCGGAAACGGCTGGGCTGGGTATGCTTCCTGCTCGGAATAGGTCCGTGCGCTTTCCCATAGCGCACGCCATGCGTCGCCGCCGATCGCCGGCAAGGGCTCGTCCCGAAACAGGGCTCCTGATGCCGCTATGGCCGCCTCCCGAGCCGCGTCCCTAGCTGTGGCAAGCTGACGCAGCCTTTCAGCATTTCCCGGAGCGAGGGCGCTGAACAGGCGGTCTAATGATGCGACCTGGTTACCGACCTTTGTCCTCAACCCGGCGAGTTGGCGTGCGGCACGCGCGGGATCACCTGCGAGATCAGCGGTAATCTGGGCGAGGCGATCCAACTCGCCCTGGTTCAAGGTCGCTAGGGCTTCCACCGTGGCGGGATCAGTACCTGCGGCCAAGCTGGCGAGGAGACGGCCTACCTCACTTGTCGGGCTGCATGTCGGCGCCGAGATAGCTTGCGGCGTACGAGCCTTGATCGTTGAGATCTCGCCAGCGAGCTTGTCCTTCACCGACTTGCAGAGCTGCGCGAGCGAGGCCAGCAGCTTCAGCGGGAAGGGTGTATAGGCGAGGTCATTCGTTTCCTCGACGTGGATATTGGCCCAGTCGGCCCGAAGCTGCGATTTTGGCCAGGTTGAAGAACGAACACTGAACGCTTGATTGATTCTACCAGGACCGTTGCTGACCACCGACCTCGTAGATATCGGCTTCCATGGAGCAATTGTAGCTCTCTGCGATGTTGAACATCTCGGAGAGGAGGCTTTGGATTTCCTCATCAAGGGAAATGCCATCCGGATCGGGGTCATAGGCGACGGTCAGTTTGTAATCACAATTGCCGTTTTTTACCATGGCGTAGTCGCGTTCCAGCATCGCCTCAATCCGCTCCCGAGCGGGTTTTCTACCTCTTCCACGCTTGTTGAAGTTCTCGATAATCAGATGCAGGGCGATGCTGGCAGTGGGCGGCTTTTCCGGCAGTTTGGTCTGTGACGGAATAATGTCGAGCGCCCGATAGACGGTCATTCGTGAGACCTTCAGGTCGCGGGCAACGCGGGCCTTGCTGGCGCCGGCGGCAAGGCGACGGCGGATTTCATCGTCATCGACGTTCTTCTTCCGGCCTTTGTAAACGCCTTCGGCGCGCGCCGCTTCGATCCCGGCGCGCTGACGATCCTTGATGAACTTCAGCTCCATATCGGCGACCATGCCGAGTATGGTGATGACCATTCGCCCCATGTCGCCCGCCGTCGTCACCTCTGGCTCAAGGATGCGCAGCGAAGCTCCCTTTTCATCAAGCTCATGCACCAGGTTCAGGACATCGCGCGTGGAGCGGCCGAGCCGGTCGAGCCGCAGCACGACCAGCTCGTCGCCGGTGTGCATAAACTGCATGATCGTTTCCAGTTCCGTGCGCCCGCTCCGCGAGGCCCCCGATCCGGTCTCGGAACGGATAATTTCGCAACCTGCATTCTTGAGGCGGCCAATCTGGATATCCAGATCCTGGTCCGTGGTGCTGACGCGGGCATATCCGATACGAGCCAAGTGCAAAATCCGTCACATTAGGGTGGCTCTTGCAGTGTATCGTCACATTGAGCGCAAACCCACCCTTTTGTGACAGACGAATGGTGTCACTCGGCCCTATCACTCTGGGGTGTACCCAAATGTTATAGGCCGATCAGCCGCCTCACGCTGCAAGCCGTCCAAAATCAATCCGGTCGTTCAGGTCGAGGTCGAAGCGGCCATAAAGGTAGCCGACTGGCTCAAATATATCGAAAATGGCGCGGCAAAATCGGGCACCGCCGATCCGATGGGCACCTATGACTTTACATGGATGTGGGAAGAACTGGGGCTTAGCGACCTCCGGCGGTAACGGCCATCATACGGTTCTTGAAATGTTCTCGCTTAGCGTTGTCTGGCGTACCTTCCACGCGATGCCCTCTCCCTCAGAAAAGACTCTATGCCTTCACGCCCAACGCGACGCCGGCCAATGTGCGAGCGCTGGTCGGAGGTAAGATCAATGAACCGCTCATCGAGCGCAACTGGCCCGACATCCTGCGCATCATGGCGACGATCGCAGCGGGGATCGTCGCCCCCAGCCAGATTCTTCGCAAGCTCGCCTCTTACCCGCGCCAGAATGAGCTGGCCCTCGCATTGCGAGAGGTGGGCCGCATCGAGCGAACCCTGTTCATGATCGACTGGATTCTTGATGCCGGCCTCCAGCGCCAGGCTCAGATCGGCCTCAACAAGGGTGAGGCCCACCACGCCCTAAAGCGCGCCATCAGCTTCCACCGCCGAGGTGAAATCCGGGATCGATCCGGCGAAGGCCAGCACTATCGCATCGCCGGAATGAACCTGCTCGCCGCCATCATCATATTCTGGAACACCATGAAGCTCGGCGAGGTCGTCAATACCCGGGCCGCCAGCGGTACCCATATCGCGCCTGATCTACTCGCCCACGTCTCGCCGTTGGGATGGGAACACATCAATCTAACCGGGGAATATCGCTGGCCCAAATCCTTAGCGTAGGATTCCGCCCCCTCCCGCAAACGCCCCCTTGAGGAGCAACAGTTCCCGTTCAAGCTCCTCCCGGATCGAGGCGCAAAACGCCTGCGCATCTGGCGTCAGGCTGAGGCCGGAATAGTACGCATCTCGCCTGATCTCGAAGTCCTTGGGAAGATCGTCATCGGGATTGCGATAGCGATCCGCCCCGACCACCCAGATTTCTTTGGAGCGGATGCGGTCGCGCAGTTGCGTCAGGACGCAAAGCTCATAGCTGATCCGGTTTACCCGCCCATCGTCATCAATGACGGAACTGCGCCATCGCGCTGGAATCACCTCATCGATCGGAACATCCTGCAATGGCACGAAGCGGCATCCGCCATCCACCTTGCTCCTGATCCAGTCGAGGGCCGCCAGGACCGGCCGCCACACCGCGTTGTTCGACCGGAACTCAAGTACGGAAAGCAGGCTTGGCAGCATGCGCCGGTAATGATTGGCCCAGGAACCACGCATCACCTTGTAGATGCGCCGGTCCAGAGCGCCCTTCGCATGGCTCTCCTTGACGATCGCCGCCAGCTTGGCCTTACCGGCGATCGGGAAAATGACATCGCAGATGCGCCCCGATGGTTCATTGATCGAGGCGCTGGCGATCTCGACCAGCAGGCGCTCCTTTCCATAGACCCGCTCGATGTCTTTCGCGATATCGCCCACCACCTTGCGTTTCGAGCGCGTTCCGATCTTGTGAACGGTTTCGATCAGCAGGTCGATCATCGCGTCAGTGAGTTGCGCCTCCCGCGACATTAGATAAATCGCATAAAGGCCGAGCTGTCGCGCCGGCGCATGCCGGCGCATCTCCGAGGCCTTTTCACCGGCAACGCGGCGAACAATCTGATCGACCCATGGCTTGCCCGTAGCCGTCAGGAGATCATGGGGAAGATCAAGTCTCTGGATAAAGGCGAGTTTCTCGGTCACGTCGAGAATGTTGTCGAGCGTTGCCTGTCCGGCGTCACCCTTCATCCTGTTGAATCCGGTCGAGCTGTCCGGATCGGCAAGCGAGGCTTCCAATAACGCCACCGCATCTGACGAAAGCCGATCACTGGCTCCGATCAGCCAGGTGTCCAGATAATCTTGCCGTTGTGAGCGAACGACACGTTCAAGCTCCTTGCGCGACGGCCCATAAATACGCCGGTCCCGGCACCACAGGAAAACATGCTCAAGCATGGCATTGATCGACTGGCCGCCCGGGCACAGCTCGCCAGCAATCCATTCCGTCAATTGCGCGCGATCCACCCGCTTCATGCGGTGATATCCAAGATGGATCAGGATCTCCGCACAATGCCGTCGTGCTGTCCGACTGGAAAAGTCATAACCGGCTATCTCGCCAGCCTCGACACCGAGTTGCTCGGCCAGGTACGAGAGGCCATCGGTAGGGATTGAGCCGGGATCGATCGCGAAAAACCCCAGGGAAGCGAAGAATTTCAGCTGCGCGGCGAGGCCAAGGCGCGTCAGGGCCGGCTTCGAATTTACAAAATCAATATCGGCAAAGCTCAGGCTCCATCGTCCGATCAAATCCCCGCCCGGAATACTCCGATCCATCAACCCACTCCCTATGATGGAGCGAACTGTCCTCTTCTATGATTTCCATCGTCAATACCGAATGCCACGTTCCCAAAACGTTCTCCGACTTGGCCAAAATCGCAGCTTGGGGCCGACTGGGCCATATTGGCGCAACGAGAGTCGAAGACGCTGACGGCGGTGAGCGCGGCATCGCCTGGAGTGCCAAGCCGCCACACATAGGAATGTTCAGCGCCGCCTATTGTATAGTCGATCGTTGCCGTGGGAATGCCGGGAACAGCCTCGTAAATGTCGGGGATGATGTCTTCGCGATTGGGCGTCCTGGCACGGCAAGCTTTTTTCAGAATACGCGAATAGCCGGATTTGCCTGATCCATTGTCACCATAGATGATCGTTAGGCCATGCGGCTGAAAGACCAACCGCTGATCGGGCGCCAGCGCATTAACGTGGTTCACGCCATGGACACGGCGGAGATTGACTTGGCCTTGAATGCGGGCGGGATCACGGAAGTTGTCAGCAGACACGGGGTCGGCCGCTACCTGGCCCTTGCAGATGGCAACCAACTCATCGACATCATGGTCGGCGAGGCTATGTCCTGTAGCTAACCGACGAAGCGCGTCACGCTGCCAGCCAGGACTATCCTCCGACCAAGTGACGATGTTCGCGAGTGCCTGTGCTTCGCTCATCGTTGTGATCGCCCCTTCGATCTCCCCAATTGGGTTCTGTTGATTACACCTGACGCAGTTCGTCCAAAAAGCTGGTCAGCACATGCTCAAGGTCCGGGAACACCGGGTGCTCCTCAAAATGCCGGCTTAGCTCCGCCTCGATCGTCGTCGGCGACTTGGCATCCTCCTTGGACTTTTCCGCCCATTTCCGGCCGGGATGGAGCGTGTCCCACGGCGAGCGCTTATTGGCCCGAGTGGTCGCGTCATCTCCATGCTTGCCCAAGCCGTAGAGGATGCTCGTCTCGCTGTTCCAAATCGGCCGGAACAGATGGATCATGTAATCCTCGGCGGCCGTTTCCCAGCCGCTCTGAACCACGAGCGATCGGAACTGGAAGTCGGCGAGGTCGAGTGTGGTGATGGCCGTACCGATGTTCTTACGGTGGTCTGAAAGACGCCCACATAGCCGCGGCCCCTGCTCCAGCGGGGTACGGGCATTGTTGATCGCGGGCGCGGCCTGGCCGACGTAGATCGGCGTCTCGCTTCCGCTGATTGGCGCATACAGCGGAAATGGGCCGTTGTAGTAGATGGCGTAGATGCCGGAGCCATAGAAGCGCGGTATCTCGGCCAACGGGTGACGCTGCTGCGCGACCAGCGCGAGCGAGACGAACCGCCCCACCACCTTGGGATTGCTCGGGTCGAACACCGCCGAAGGCTGCCGGATCGGGTCCAGCGTGTTCAGAAAAGAACCAAGCTCCTCGATGACACCCCGGATTTCCTTCTCAAGCGTCCGTCTCCGCGGCGCCGACAGGGTGGTCGAGGTCGTCTGTTCGATGAGCTGGTCGAGATTCGCGCGCAGTTCGGCGATCGGCGACGGCGCGGGTGTGGGTTTACGGCTCATGCGGCGGTCAAATGCCTCGCCACGTTCTCTCCAACGGCCTGCGCGAGCTTCACTGGGACGGCGTTGCCGAGCTGCCGCATGGACTCGGTCCATGAGCCATGAAAGCGGTACTTGTCTGGGAAGGTCTGTAGCCGGGCGCTCTCTCGGACGCTGAAATAGCGCACGCTGCCATCGGCGCGACGCAGCATGTTCTCGCCCCCGGGGACACCGTGGACGCCCGCCTTGAGCGTCTTGGCTGGTTCATCAAGCGGACTGCCGGTGTGGCCCACATAGCTGCGGGCGCCACCTTGGAATCGATGGTTGAGGCAGGCAGCCGCGAGTTCCGGCTGAAGCTCCGGATCAGGAAGGTCTCCGATCGCGTCCCGCACGGTCAGCCACGGCTTGTCCGCCGGCTTCTCCAACAGCGCCATGCCGCGGGCGCGGAAGCGTGGATCAAGCACCCTGTCGCGCTTGGCGATCTCGTGCCGCTCCCAATAGTCACCCGTTCGTACCTGTTCCCACAGCAACGCTTCGAGCGAGTGGGTTGCCTCCGGGAAGGACCATTCAATGCCAAGGTCCGCGCGGAAGCCGACGAACACGACACGCTCACGCCGTTGGGGCACCCCGTGATTGGCTGCGTTGAGCACCCGATACACGACGTTGTAACGCAGCTCATCCGAACCACCCTTGGCGGTGTGGTGACGCTCTAGGCGCGCCATGTGCTCCATCCACGTCTCGCCCGGCCGCAACGTGAGTTCGGGATAGGTGAGCTGGTGGACGATATGAGCAAGGTAGGTGGCGAAACTGGCCCTGGTCAGCCCCTTCACGTTCTCAAACACGAACGCGCGCGGGCGCGTCTCGCGCACAACCCGGACGGCTTCCGGCCACATGTCGCGCGCGTCAGCATGTGCTCGATGCTTCCCGCCAAGGGAGAATGGCTGGCAAGGTGGTCCACCCGTCACAAGGTCGATCTTGCCTTCGTGCTGTCGAAAATCGACGGCTCGAATGTCACCCTCGGTCGGCAGCGGCCAATGGCTGATGCCACCCGCCCTCACCTTGCGGTTCTCTCGAATCGTGTCGCAGCACCAGCGATCCCATTCGACCACCTGCATGGGACGGAATCCCGCCTTGCTGATTCCCATGCCCAGGCCGCCAGCGCCGGCGAATAGCTCAATCGCCCGCATGGGCATTTCCTTGGTCGTCATCGAGAAATCCACGTATTTTGTTCTTCAAGTGTTCCGTTTGCCCGCATTCGCATTCCCAGACAACCAGCTCCCGCCAGCCCTCTCGGTCCAGCATCGCACGATTGCGCTCGTCTCGATCGCGGTTACCCTCCAGCTTCGGTCCCCAGAAATCCTGCCGGGATTTTGGCATTCGCGCCAGTTTGCAATTCGAATCGGGATGGCGATGCCAGAAACATCCGTGGACAAAGATGACTTTCTTCCGGCCGCGAAACACAAGATCGGGGCTGCCGGGTAGACGCTTATCGTGAAGCCGATAGCGGTAGCCCATGCCATGCACGATGCGGCGCACCAGCATCTCGGGCTTGCTGTTCTTGCCCCGAATGCGGCTCATGCGCTCGGAGCGGCCTGCCGGGGTGAGGGTGTCCGCCACCCTAACGCCCCGCCTGGGGCTCGATCTTGACCGTACAGCGTACCGCCTCTCGCGCCTTATCCGCGCGCTTCTGGCACGCCTCCAGCGCTTGACGGTTAACGGTGACGATCCGATCGCCCGCCGCGATGTTGGCAAAAGCCTCGGGCGCGCTGGCCCGCATGAGGCGCTGCCCGCCTTCCCACATCGGCAGGTCGAGCGAACGAGCCGCCATTTTTTCCGGCCATTGCCAGCTCGCGGGCACGGCCCGCGCGACAATGCCGGCTAACACCGCCCACAGGATCATGCCAACCACGATCCCGCCTATCGCGCTCCACATCAGCCAGCGGTTCTGCTCATCGCCACGCCGCGCCGACACAACATAGCTGTGAAGCTGGCGCGTCACGTCCTCCAGGCCGGTGCGCGCCGTAGCGATCGTCTGCCGGTCTTCCTGGCGCGCCGTGCTTGCCGCCGCGGTGATCCGTCCCGCCAGCTGCTCCGGCGTCATCGCCAGCATCGGGCTTTTCACCAGCATATCAACCCGCTGCGCGGTCGCGGTGATGTTGTTGGCGATGACGCCCAGCGTCTCGGAATAATCGGGCGGTTCGGGCACTTCCATGCGCTCGGCCGTCAAACGCTCGACGGCGCGGCGCATCAGCGTCACCTCCGCGCGCAGCTCCTGAAACGCCTGCGCGGCCTCACTCGGCCCTTCGTCATCCGCCACTACGTCTTCCCCTTATCGGCTCATGCCCCTGTCACGCTCGAGACCAATCCCGATCGACTGCTCCAGTGATTTCTCGATGCTCCGGCCGCGCTCCAGTTTCAGCTCCAACTCGGGCGCGCGGCGCTCCAGCGCCTTCGCCAACTCGGGATCGCGGCGCAGGTCCTCGGCCATCGCGCCCATGCGCGTGATGGCCTTTTCCGCCCGCGCCTGGTCGCCGCCTGCCCGCTCGCGCGCCAGTCCCCGCCAGCTCTCCACGAACCGGGCGGCGCGCGCGTCGGGGTCGAGCCGTACCCGGCGCTCCTCGGCCATCGCGCGTGCCGCGCCGCCAGTCTTGCCCTCGGCCGCCTGCCCGATCAGCCCGGGATCGCGGCGGAACGCGGAAGCGAGGTCGCGCGCGCCATCGGGCCGCGCCTGGTCGAGCGCCTCGCCGGCGCGGCGCAACGCGCTCTGCTGATGCGGCAGCACCGGCAGCTCCTGCGCGCGCATCCGGCCTATGTCGGCTGACGCCCGCGCATACCGTTCGATCGCCCTGGCTTGGTCCGGCTTGCCGATCGTCGCTTCGGTACGATCCGGCGTCGCTGCCTTCTCGGGCGTGGCGACAGGCTTTGGCCGGAAGCCCGCGAACATGTCCCTGGCCTTGTCGCGGACCTGGTGGACGATTTCCCGCGCCCGCTCGGGCCAGCGTATCTCCCGCCGCTCGGCGAAATTGCGCGCCCGGTCCTCATCGGACGGCGCGGCATAGTCGCCGGCCATGTCCTTGCCGCGGTCGCGCGCGAGGACGCGGGCGAGCTGGCGCTGATCAGTGAAGTCGTCCCGGCCGTAGTGGAGCTGCACTCCGTCCCGGTGCCGCGACATGCCCACATAGGCGCTGTGCCGGTCCATGCCTGGAGTGGCGAGAAGATGCGCGCGATCGACAGTCACGCCCTGCGACTTGTGGAACGTCGCGGCATAGCCGTGATCGACCGCGGCATAGTCCTTGAGGTCGAACGCGGCGCGTCCGCCCCCGTCGAGCCGCACCGCCATGTGCCCGCCGTCGATCCGCTCCAGCGTGCCCAGCGTGCCGTTCTTCACGCCAAGCGAGCGCTCGTTGCGCAGGAACATAATGCGGTCGCCGGCCGCGAAGTCGCGCGCACCCCGATCGACCGTGACGCCCACGTCCTCGCCCAGCCCGCCCGACGCACGCACCCGCTCGCGCGCTTCCTGGTTCAGCTCGCGCACCTGGGCATTGGTGTGGGTGAGGATGATCCGCGTCTTGTCCGGGTCGGCCTGACGCTGGCGATCCCAGCCCTCCACCAGCTCGGCGCGCGCAGCCTCGCGCGTGTCGGCCGCGTGGACCATACCGTGATCGGCATAGGCGTGGATCGCCTCGCGCGTGCGGCCGGTCGCCAGCGCGCGCGTCGCGTCCTTCTGCCAATCCTCGCGCTGCCGGCGGACCTCGGTGATCTCAGCCGCGCCATGACGTTCGGCGATCGACCGGAACGCCGCGCCGGCTTCGATCGCCTGCAACTGCTCGGGGTCGCCCACCAGCACCACCTTGGCGCCGGCGTCACGGGCATGGGACAGCACCCGCTCCATCTGACGGGTGCCGATCATGCCCGCCTCGTCCAGCACCAGCACGTCGTTGCGGGTGAGCTGGTCACGGCCCTGCGCCCAGCCATGTTCAAGGCTGGCGATGGTACGGGACCGGATGCCGGACCCGCCCTCCAGATTCTCGGCCGCGATCCCAGACAGGGCGGCGCCGCGCACCTGATAGCCCTCGCGCTCCCATGCCTCGCGCGCGACCCCCAGCATGGCGGACTTGCCGGTGCCGGCATAGCCGATAACCGACGCCAGCCCGCGGCCCTCGGTGATATGGTTGAAGGCATCACGCTGCTCGCCCGACAGCACCAGACCGCGCGCTTCCGCAGCCTCCAGTGCACCGGTACGATGACGGTCGGACACGCCATGCCCGTCGCGTCGCGCCAGCTCGTCGCCGGCCTTCTCCAGACGCGCCTCCGTCGCGATCATCTCGCGGGACGTGAACCGCTCCTGGTCGCGTCCGTCCTTGCCCAATGCCACCAGCTCGGGACTGCCCCGCACTGCCGCCATCACCTGATCGAACTGATCCTTGCCGTCCGAATGGCGGAAGGCGAACGCGGCAAGGTCGCGGGTGGTGAAGGTCGCCTGTTGCCGGGTGATGCCGTCGAGCGCGATGCGCGGGTCGGCCGCGATCTTCTCGCCGTTCTCCCGCGCAATGCGCCGGTGATCGTCGGCCCGCTCGGCGTCCTCGCCGCGGTCGAGCCGGCGCATTCCCGCCGGCCCGATCTTGTGCTGCGGCTCCAGCTCGATGCCCTGATCGGCATAGGAGCGATGGTCGATCCGCCCCTCCAGCCCAAGCTCCGCCATGCGCTCATTGACGTGCGCCGCCCATGCCTCGCGCCAGCCCTTCAACAGCTCGGTCGAGTTCCAGTCGCGAACCTTCTTGCCGAACCCTTCTGGTCCCACTTCGCGCATCGCCAGCATGACATGTGCGTGCGGCTTCGGGCTGCCATCCTTGGCCTTGTCCCAATGCACGTTGAGATCGGCGACCATCCCGCGCTTCACGAACTCCTTTTCCACGAAATCGCGGGCGAGCTTCACGCCCTGCTTCTCGCTCATCTCACGCGGGATCGAGAACTCCACCTCACGCGCCAGTTGCGCATCTTTGCGCTTCTCTCCTGCCTCCACCTCGTTCCACAGCGTCGTCCGATCAGACAGGCGCTCCGGTGCGTCCTTCGGCAACAGCACTTCGGAGTGGATGACGCCGGCCTTGTTGGAGAAGACATGGGCACGTCCAAGCCGCGCATCGTGCAGCTCGGATGCGGAGCGATACGCAGCAGATGCGACGGCGCTGGAGCCGTTCGCACGGCTGATGACCTTGGCGCTGAAATGATAGATCGCCATCGCAAGTAGCATAATGCACTTCTTAGCGCACGTCGGCAACGACGTATAAGCGCGCACTCACGATCTGCTTTGCATCTCCTGATTGACTTGGTTCTGCCTTCTGATGTGGGTTGTCCTGCCCTGTCGGTTTGCTAGGCTGCTGCGATCATGACGCGGACGATGGAGGCACCATGCGCAAGGTGCGGGACTACAACGCGGAGCTGAAGGCACTGGAGGACAAGGCGCGTGGCCTGAAAGCGCGTCGGGTCGAACAGCTCGGGCAGCTCGTCATCGCTACGGGTGCGGATACACTCGACATGGAAACGCTTGCCGGCGTGCTGCTCGATGCCGTCGCGTTACAGAACGCGGAAGCAAAGGAGGCATGGCGTGCGAAGGGCGCCGCCTTCTTTCAACGACGCGGGCGCAAAGGTGGGCGGACTGCTGGCGGCAACAGCGACGGCACAGGCGCGCAACCGGGCACTAATCCTGCGTCTGGAAGCGGCGCGGCGTCGGACTGATACGCGGGGCTGGGTCGTGCAACGGCGCGAACGCACCCGCCACCTGATTGAGCTGGGTGGCCTTATCCAAAAGGCCGGACTGGTCGAACTCGCTGACGACGATCGCGCCACTATCTACGGCGCGCTGCTGGAGCTGGTTGGGCGTGCGCGTGGTGACGATGCCGGCGACACACTCACACTCTGGAAGCGACGCGGCAAGCGTGCTTTCGACGCGGAAGCGGAAACGACAGCATAGGGGCAATCGGAATGGCGTGGGTCCGCTATGGCATGTGGGATCGATGGCGCGACCTGACGCGCTTCCGTCTGGCCTGCGAAATGGCGCTCGCCTCCTACCGAACCTACGTGAACGGCTTCCCGATCGCGTCTGATGCGCCGCTGATCATCACCGATCCGGCCGGCTCCAACTTCAAATGTGACCTGGGCGAGTTTACCGCCGTCCTCAACGACGGGCAGCAGCTCTATCGTGTGCTATTTCCGTCCTACGTCGCGCTGGTCGAAGACCTCGGCCGCGAGCTGGTCGAGACGTTGCACACCGGCAAGGGCATCCCGCGCGCCGCGTTCGCGGGCCTCGATGCCGCCGCGCCGATCGACCAGGCCGCAGAGCATTGGATCACCGCCACGCCAGTAGAAGCGTGGGGCGCGACCGTCCTGAAGCTGGGGGGCCGCAAATGGTCCAACTTCAAGGGCGGTCGTCGCGGTGTGGTTGAAGCGGTGACGATCCGCAATCTCTGCGCGCATGGCATCCCGGTCTTCAATCAACGAGCCCTAAACCGCCTCACCGCTGCCTCCACCGCCAAACAGCAACTGCCGGCGCTGGGCGATCCAATCGTCCTCGATCGCGCCGCGTTCGTCCGCCACGTCGGTATCCTGCGCGGCTTCGCTCGGTCGATGGCGGACGGCGTGGCGAACCTGCCCGACGTGCCATGATGAAGGACAGTCCCATGCAGATCGACCTCGACACGCTCCGGCGCGAGGTTCGCGCACTCGACTATGTACGCGGCACGTCTGCGGAAGCCGCGATGTGGCGGGAGGACGACGCGGACTCCCGCGCCAATCTCGCCATCGAGGGCATGGCGATGGAGCCGGACGATGACGCGCTGTTCGACATGCTTCGCGACGAGGCCGTGCCCCCTCCCCTCGCCACGCAAATCATCCTGAAGCTCTACGATCATCCCGACGCCGATCCGGGGCTGGCGATCACGCCACTGGAGCAGGCCCGCTGATGCCCGGTCGGCGGATCAGCCCGCTGTTGGCGGTCTTCATCGCCGCGGTCGTGCTGTTCGCCAGCCATAACTGGCTCAAGGGCATCTTCGGCTATGGCGAGATAGCCACCGACATTCCATTCCTGCTCGCCGGCGCGATCCTGGTCCTGGCCTGGCGCTTCAACCGCCGCGCCGCGAACCGGCGCAGCTCGCTGCTCGGTTCGGCCAGCTTTGGCGATCGGGCGGACGTGCGCCGGCTTCAGGAAAACGAAGGCCTCCTGATCGGCCGCTCCATCGAGTCCGGCAAGCTGCTGCGCTATGACGGCCCCGCCCATCTGCTGACGATGGCGCCGACCCGGAGCGGCAAGGGCGTCGGCACCATCATCCCCAACCTGCTGACGCTAGACCGCTCGGTGGTCTGCATCGATCCCAAAGGCGAGAATGCCCGCGTCACAGCCCGTGCGAGGGCCGCCAAGGGCGATGTGTGGTGCCTGGACCCCTTCGGCGTCTCGGGACGCCCCACGGCCCGCTACAACCCTCTGGCGTGGCTTGATCCGGCCAGCCCGGACCTGGCGGAAGATGCACAGACGATCGCCGAGGCCCTGGTGCATGATGCGCCGGGACAATCGGGCGAGGCGCACTGGAACGAGGAAGCCAAAGCGCTGATCGCCGGCGTGATTCTGCACACCGTCGTCCACGAGCCCCCTGCCCGCGTCACGCTGGCGACGGTACGCGACAAGCTCACCCGCGATCCCGCCGGCTTCGCCGCGCTGCTCGCCGACATGCAAGCCAGCACCGGCGCCGGCGGGCTGATCGCGCGCGCCGCCAACCGCCAGCTCGGCAAGTCGAACCGGGAAGCCGCGGGCGTGCTCTCCTCGGCGCAGCGACACACCCACTTCATGGACAGCCCGCGCTTGGTGGACAGCACCTCGGCGTCCGACTTCCGGTTCGCGGACCTGAAGGAACGGCCGGGCACGGTGTTCCTGTGCCTGCCGCCCGATCGGCTCGACACCTATGCGCGCTGGCTACGCCTGCTGGTCGGGCAGGCCGTCACCGACATGGCGCGCTCCCCTGCCCGTCCGGCAAGCCCTGTGCTGTTCCTGCTCGATGAGTTCGCCGCCCTCGGCCGACTGGAACCGGTGGAGCGCGCGATGGGGCTGATGGCGGGCTACGGTCTCCAGCTCTGGCCGATCCTCCAGGACATGCACCAGCTCCGCGCGCTCTATGGCGAGCGCGCCGGCACCTTCCTGTCCAATGCCGGCGTGGTCCAGACGTTCGGGGTCAACGATCATGCGACCGCCGACATGCTCTCGCGCACGATCGGCGACACTACCATCGAATATGAGACCGTCAGCACCTCGCGGAAAACGAGCTGGTTCGACAGCCCGGACCATTCCACCAGTGTCAGCGGCCACGTCGCGGCGCGGAGGCTGGTGACGCCCGACGAAATCATGCGGATGCCGGCGGACACCCTCCTGCTGCTGCGGCAGGGCGAACGGCCGCTCTGGGCGAAGAAAATCCGCTATTACGATCAGCGCGAGTTCGGCCGTCTATTCGATCCGGCGTGATCGTACACACCGACAAGGTTCGACGTTGAGCTTGGGGTATCGCCTCACCGGTCCTGTCCGTTTGTCCCGACGCCGATAGGCATACACCGCCCTATCCGCTTGGCGTCTCCCGGAAGCCTGCGGCCGACAGGCCGCTTTTGTGGCGGCGATAGCCGGCACGCAACAAAAGCGTATTAGCCCAAAGGGCCAATTCCGCATGTGTCTGAGCTGGCTGCTCAGGGCATCCGTGAGGTTAAGAGATTCTGTTAAATAGGAATCGTTAAGAAGGTTAAGGGCGAAAAATGGGCCAAAAAACCCACGATTTCTGCGGCCTTCAGGGAACCCTCGGTGTGTGATCCCACGTGATTCGGTGTGTGATCCCACGATAGCAGGGTGTGTGATCCCACGACGCTGCGGTGTGTGAAACCACGATAATTCGAGTTCGATCTAGACTGCGAAAGCGACTGCGTGACTATGCACGGAGCGCCAGCCTAGAGCCCCTTTGGGTTTCGTCGTGGCGCTGCGGTGTGTGAAACCACGATAGTCAGCGCCCGCGAGCGAGCTTGTCCATAAGATCGTCCACCTCGGCGGCACGGCGGCGATCGGCTTCGACCCGGTTTCGCCGTTCTTGCTCGGCCTCCAACCTAGCCGCTAGCGCCAATGCCTCGGCTTCGCCACGTAGGCGGAACAACACGGCAGGGCTGCCGTCTGCCGTGGCCGCCATCTCCATCGTGTAATCGGGAAGCTGGTCGGCCTCCACGACTTTGCGGAGCATCCTATTGAACTCCTTGGGCTTGCTGTCGCTGCCTGTCTTGTCGCGCAGCACCTCCACCCGGCACGTCCACCCACCCTTCTGGTTGCCGGCATGTTTGCGCGCGATGCGGTACAGGGCGCGCTCCAGCCCGCCGGTCAGCAGGAAATAGTCCTGGTGCATGGTGAGCAGCGACCGCTCCCCCACGATGCCCTCATAGACCCAATCGGACAGGGTGACTGTCATGCCTCGCGGCTGATCCGTATCGGGGTCCACCTCCAGCGTCCACTTGTCGAGCCAGTTGAAGCCGGCCTTGGTTCGCCGCTTCGGCGCGCGGATGGATGTCGATATGGAGGTCGTCTGAAGCCGCTGGAGCGCGGCTTGCAGCTCCTGATAGGCCCGGCCACTGGTGTCGCGCTTGATCGCCCTTAGCAGGTCATAGGACGTGGTTCTAAGCGTTCGTGGAAGGTCGTTGACCCCCTGTTCCCGCATCCTATTGAGGGTCGAGGCTGCCCATATGAGAATATCGGCGTCCCATATCGTCGCCATGCCGTATGCCGGTATTGCCTCGATCTTCACCCACGTTTCGCCGTCCGGACTGCTATATTCGATCGGCTTTACCCGCTTGCGCTTCTGAAGCGAGAAAAACGGCCGTTCCATCGTCTCCCGCTGATCCTTGAGCGGAAGATCACCCATGAGCGGGATGAACAGGTCGAACTCAGGATTAGGGTTCGGGCGTTTGGTCATGCAGTATCAACCCTTCCATTGTGCACACTTGGTATTGTGCAGGTGTGCACACTGTCACGCACGGCCAAATTGCCGGTCGGCATCGTACTTGGCGACCAGCTCGCTGATCGCTTCGGCGAGAAGGTCCTGATGGCTGCGCCTCGTTCGTGCCGCCAAGACCCGGAAGGCCTCGGCCGTGGGGTCCGCCGGGTCGAAATAGGCACCCAGATGGTATTTGCCTGGCCGCTTCCCGCTCGATCGGGCGCTGCTCGTCGGCGATGCCGGAGTTGCGACCGGCGGATTCGCCGCCTCGGCCTCGCGACGGGTTTGTGGCGCCACCGCTGGGGCCAACAGAGATGTCCGCTTCGCCATGTTCAAGCCTTCATGTTTGCAGGTGTGCAATTCATCAAATCATCAAGAAGGTGTTTCTGCAAGGCTGCGATCTCCTGGGCAGCCTTGCCCTTCGGCTCATGCTCGATGACGCCCAATCCGTAGGGCCAAGCCGCACGATAGGCGCTACGCTCTCGCAGGACGGTGCGCGCGACCCGAAGGCCGGTCGCTTCGGCGAGCGTCCGCGCATCATCCAGCAATGTGGACGCGGTTGGGGGAGCGGCGTTCAGCACAACAACACCTGTCCGCCCGGTGCTGGTAATGAGTTGAGCAGTCCGCTTGATCGCATCCAGGTCGATAAGCGAGGGACGGCAAGGGATCACTACGAGGTCCGCGCGCTGGGCCGCGGCTGCGGCTTCGGCACCGGCGGCGGGTGGCGTGTCGATGATGGTTAGGGCAAAGCCATTTGCTTCGGCAGCATCTATCGCCTGGTCGAGCCGGCGGGCGCTGATCGGCTCGATATGCGGCAGCTCGGCCTCACGCCGTTCGCTCCACGCCGTCGCGCTTTCCTGCGGATCAAGGTCAAACAGCGCCGTCCTGATTCCAGCGGCCTGAGCGGCGACCGCTAGGTTCACCGCCAATGTCGTCTTTCCGACGCCGCCCTTTTGAGCTGCAAGGGTGATAATCTGCACGTGTGCACACCTTCATTTTTGATATCCTGACGTTATGCAAAGTGACAGGATGGCACAACTGTTATATTGGTTGGGGAGACGCACTGCCGAGCGGTGGCGTATGTCGGCTGATAGTCCGTGCCGACCTCGCCCTTAAACACCTTGCCAGTTCCATGATGCACGGCGATTGCTGCGTGGTCCTCAGCTTGAAGGGCGTCGCTTTCAACCGTGAGAGGGCTTTGTGACACTTACAGAGGACCGGATACGCGAGCTCGAGCTGCCGATTAACCGAGCGATCTATCGTTTGCGGCAGGGTGTGGCAGAGTCCGATATTACGGTGGAAATGCTCGGTCGTGAGGTCGATTTAGCCGAGGTTCCCGCCATCGTGGCACTCGCCAAGGCCAAGGCTACTGCAGGTGACGCTGCTTACCGTGCGATGACACGAAAAAGCGCCCTTCTCTACATGAGCGCAGGGGCGGCGCTCCTGATGTTGATGTGGTGGATGACCAATGGGGGATCTGACATGCCGCACGGCCGCTTTTACGGCCGTGCAATCATTGGGTACGTCCTTGGAGCCGGTGCCTTCCTTTACGGGCTCTGGCGCTGGATCGATCCATCATACCGAGAGTAGGGGGGCGCGTCCGAGTTGCAGTTCGAGCTTAGACGAACGCAGCCATCCGGAGCGCGCCGGCCAGTTAGGTGCTGAGATCACGGCCGACCGTCAGACGCATTAACTCATCAACGAACGGGATCGCGCAGGCTCACTTCCCATATCGCCTGCCTTTGGCTTGGCGGGTTCAACAGACACCATATCTTGCGCACGATCGTGTCACGCAGCTTGGCCATCTCCGGATAGTCGTAAACGCAAACCATCGCCTCAAATAGAACCCGCTTCTCACGGTACTCTGCGTTAAGCTCCGGGTCCGCGAGAGCCTGGTCGATCACGCGTTGGTCCCGCATCCAGTTCGTCACGAGTGTCTTCACAGAGGGGAAGTCAGAGAGGGTCTCGAACTTCTTTACGTTGTCGACCTCATTGACGAGATGATATCCGAGAAGCTGACCGTTACCCTCGAAAATTGAGTCCGCGATGCGACCTGCCACATGGTCAAAGCCCTTGCTCCGCAGGTCTGTTACGAACAGGTCCTTTTTACCATTGAAGAGATTTTGAGCGAGGAACTTACATTCGCGCAGCTCATTGCCCAACGGAATAGCAAACTGATCGCCCTGCTGCTTATCGAGACGCATCGCAATTTCGAGATCGCGGATCGCCTCACCGAATAAAAGCCGCCATCGGTATAGCTTTGCACGATTGATTAGGGGCGCAGGATTCGGGTTCGTCTCGTAAGACCGCGTGTACAGCGCGATCGCAGCGGCGGTGCGGTATTCGCTGGCTGCCTTCATTCCATCTTCAAAAAGCTGCTGACCTGCTTCATATGCCGGTGATTGAGGCGCGCCGCCGCCGCCGCCGAATAGTTTTCGAAACACTGCCCGCCCTCTACATGGGTACCCTGAACCGGCCGGCAGCCTACGTTCCGCTCCGTACCGTGTCACCCCGCTCTGTCTGCGTCCATTCCGCACCGGACCATGCGAACCGCACCAACTCCACGTTGCCGATCGCGGGCGGCTCGCCCTTCCGCCAGAAGCGCAGCATCTTGCCTCGGTCGTCCAGATTGGATTCCGTCACGACGGCGCGCACCGCCTGGATGAACTGCCCGTGGCTGAACACATAGGCGAGGCCGGGGGAGGGCAGGGTGGCGAGGCGCGTAAGCGCCGCTTCGGCACGGCGAAGCAATGCCCCGAAGCTCTCTGCACCCTCGCCGTCGCAATAGGCGGGATCGGCATCGGTCCAGTAGCGCTCCAGATGGGGCATTCGCTCGCTGCTGCGTGTGCCGTTCCACCGGGAGGGCTGGAGATAGGTAAACTCCTCAATCGGCCACACCTCCACCGGGACGGCCGGAAAGCGCTGGATCGTCGCCTCGGCCGTCTGACGGGTGCGAAGATAGGGAGAGGTCACGATCAGCGTGGGCGTCTCTGTCCAAGCCCGCGCTACCTCCCGCGCCTGGCGCCATCCTAACTCGGTAAGCTCGATGGATGCGAGGTCATGGCAGGGCACGCCGGCGTTGCCGGTGCTCTGGCCGTGACGGATGAATACGGCCCTCATGCCGCCGCCTCCTTGTCCGCCAGCTCCCGCAAGCCCTTGTAGAGCGTCGTGCGGCTCACGCCGTACCTTTCGGCTACGGCTGTCACGGTGGCTCTGTTGCAAAAATCGTGAAGCTTGAGCATGCTTGGCGGAGATTGGACGGACGGAACGATGACGGATTTCAAGTGGCGCCATTTCCAGGGTGATGTGATCCTGTGGGCGGTGCGCTGGTA
>NZ_JAROCY010000036.1 GCF_029436685.1 Novosphingobium cyanobacteriorum | reverse complement strand
ACCGGTTGTCTGGTCCGCTCTCCGGTCGGGGCTGCGCCCCTCCCTACGATCAGACCAGACAACCGATCCTACCGGCCATCATAGTCGCCGCTCAACCGGCCATCGTAGTTGTCGCCGCGCAGCCTGGCTCATTCGCCGCTTCATCGACCCCGAGGCGAGCTTCAAGTTCGTCGAGGGCAAAGGATATGTGCCGGAGCCTGACGAACTGAGGTTCGACATGGCGGACGCTGAGTTCACCCACGAAGGCGACCGCTGCTCCTTCGAGACCTTGGTGTTCCTCACCGGTCTCGAGACCGACCCCGCGCTGCGGGCGCTCGGCGAAATTGTTCACGACCTTGATATTGCCGATGCTCGGTTCGAGCGCCCGGAAACTCCGGGAGTGAGCGCGCTTATCGCCGGCATCTGTGCCGGCACCGACGACGACGAGGAGCGGATCGCGCGCGGATCGACCGCGCTCGACGGATTCTATGCTCACTTCACCCGGCGAAAAGAGGACTAAAGATGGAGGCCAGCGCACGCGCTGAAATCGCAGTCGAGACGCTGCACGAGCACGGCATCAGCTTTGGCGAGGCGGTGCGCGTCTGGATCAGGGTCGCGCTGCTCAGCTTCGGCGGACCGGCGGGCCAGATAGCGGTGATGCATCGCATCCTGGTCGAGGAGAAGCGCTGGATCGGCGAGGAGCGGTTCCTCCACGCGCTCAACTATTGCATGCTGCTGCCCGGCCCTGAAGCGCAACAGCTAGCTGTCTATATTGGCTGGTTGCTCCATAAGACCAAGGGCGGCCTGGTCGCGGGCGCGCTATTCGTGCTGCCCGGCTTCCTCGCGATTTTAGGGCTCAGCTATGTCTATGTGCTGCTCGGCGAAGTGGCGCTGGTCGAGGGATTGTTCTTCGGATTGAAGGCCGCCGTGCTGGCGGTGGTGCTACAGGCGGTGGTCCGGGTGGGTTCGCGTGCCTTGAAGAACAACGTCATGCGCGGTTTTGCCGCGCTGGCGTTCGTCGCGATCTTCGTGCTCGACGTGCCCTTCCCGCTGATCGTGCTTGCCGCCGCGCTGATCGGCTTCTTCGGTGGCCGCGCTGGTTACGCCGCATTCAAGGGCGGCGGCGGACATGGTCCCGCCGGCGCTGAGATAATCCACGACCGCGACACCGCTCTTGGCGAGGGCCTTCCCGACCATGCCCGGCCGAACCTCTCTTGGTCGCTGCGCATCTCCGGCGTCCTGCTGCTGCTCTGGCTCGGGCCGGTCGCAGCGCTGCTGTTCGCGTTCGGCCCCGACGACGTGTTCAGCCGCATCGCCACCTTCTTCAGCCAGATGGCGGTGGTGACCTTCGGCGGCGCCTATGCGGTGCTCGCCTATGTCGCGCAGGAGGCAGTCGAGACCTATGGCTGGCTCCAGCCCGGCGAGATGCTCGACGGGCTCGGCATGGCCGAGACCACGCCCGGGCCGCTGATCATGGTGACGCAGTTCGTCGGCTTCCTCGCGGCCTTCCGCGAAGCGACCGGGCTGCCGCCGCTCGTCGCCGCGACCTTCGGCGCAATCCTCACCACCTGGGTTACCTTCCTGCCATGCTTCCTGTGGATCTTCGCCGGCGCGCCATTCATCGAGCGGCTGCGCGGCAACCGCGCATTGTCGGCCGCGCTTTCGGCGATCACCGCCGCAGTGGTCGGCGTGATCCTCAATCTGGCGGTCTGGTTTGGTATCCACACTCTGTTCGAGCAAGTCCGCGAAGTGCCGTTCGCAGCCGGCACCATCGATCTCCCAGTCCTAACGTCCGTCAACTGGCCGGCGCTGGCGCTCGCGGTGGGTGCGATACTCGCCATGTTCCGGTTCAAGGCCGGCATGCTGCCGGTGCTCGGCGTCTGCTCGGTCCTCGGGGCCGCATATGTAATGATCATCTGAAGGAGTGACGCGTGACGATCGACCATCTTTCCCGACGCAGTGCAATCGCAACTCTTGGCATCGGAGCCGCCGCCATGACTATCAACGAAGCCTCTGCGCAGACGCCGGCCGCAGCGCCGGCGGCTGTCCCCGCCTTTGCCGGAAATCATCAGGTCAAGCCGCTCAGGTTCAATCCCGCCAGGCTTCACGGCCTCTCCGAAAGGCTGATCACATCGCACCACGAGAACAATTATGCGGGCTCGGTCAAGGCCCTGAATATGATCGAGACACGACTTGCCGCCGCGCTCGCTGACACGGACCTGCCGCCGGTGGTCTATGGCGGATTGAAGCGCGAGGAGCTGCACCGCACCGGCTCGGTCGTGCTCCATGAGGTCTATTTCGACGGGCTCGGCGGCAACGGCCAGGCAGCCGGTTCCATCCGCGACGCGCTGGGCGCGGCGTTCGGCTCGTTCGACCGCTGGGAAGCCGACTTCCGCCGTACCGGGATGAGCCTTGCCGGCGGATCGGGCTGGTGCGTGCTCGTCTACAATCTCCACACGCGCTCGCTGCACAACCATTGGGCGTGGGATCATATGCACGGTGCGATTGCCGGCGTGCCGCTGCTCGCGCTCGATATGTACGAGCACAGTTTCCACATGGATTACGGCACCGCCGCCGCCAAATATGTCGACGCCTTCTTCCGCAACATCGACTGGGAAGTGGTCGACCGGCGCTATGCCGCGGCTTTGCGCGGCGGCGGCTGAACCCGACCGCCGTGGCTTAACACCCACTGCTGCGCGACACCTGAGTTCGCGACCACAAAGGGGACAGGTCCGATGGGGAGATGCAACAATGACATCCGGCCCGAACATCGCTCTTCTTTGGCGTGGGCAAGCAGCCGAGTGGACGCATCGCTTTCATGAAGCCCGGCAGTGGCCGATAATGCAGGCCTTGCGGGCGCTCGGGGCGACCGCAAGGCCTGTACTGTACAGGGACGAGGCGGTTCGCGAGATTCGGGACGAGCTGCTGTCGTGCGACGCAGTGCTGGTCTGGGTGAATCCGTTGGACATTTCAGGCGACCGCTCGCAGCTCGATCCAATGCTGCGCGAAGTCGCGGGGTGCGGCGTTGTCGTCAGCGCGCATCCTGACGTGATCGCCAAAATCGGCGTCAAGGAAGTGCTCTACACAACGCGATCCATGGAATGGGGCAGCGATGTCGATCGATACGTGGACGCTGAAGGCCTTCGCGCTCGTTTCCCCGAACATCTTGCCGCAGGCCCGCGCGTGCTGAAGCCGAACTACGGCAACGGCGGCAGGAATGTATGGCGTGTCCAACTAGACGAAGCGGGAAACGCTCCGGCTTTGAAAACGTCGGTGAAAGTTCAAGAGGCCCGCCAAGGAAGCAAATCGGAGCGCATCAGCCTAGCCGAGTGCTTGGAAAGGTGGGTGCCGTTTCTAAACGACGGCGGCGTGCTGATCGATCAGGCTTATCAGCCGCAGTCGTCCGAGGGCATGGTCCGCTGCTACGTGTGCGGGCACCGAGTGGTTGGCTTTGGGCACAACCTGATCACTGCGCTGATGACGCCAACGGCCATTGATACAACGTCGTCAACCCCACAGCCGATGGGCCGCGCCATGTTCGGACCGGAGGTGACGCGCTTCGCAGCCTTACGGAAAGCGATGGAGGATCGCTGGATTCCAGAGATGCAAAGGTTGCTGTCGATCGTCGACCACGATCTTCCGCTTCTTTGGGACGCCGACTTCCTATTTCGCCCTGGTGAAGCCATCAGCGATGGCTCCTATGCGCTTTGCGAGATCAATGCTAGTTCGGTTGCACCATTTCCGCCAAGCGCCGTCCAGCCAGTCGCCGCAGCGGCAATCGGTCGCGCTCTTGCCATTCGTTTGACGAAGGAGACCTCCAATCCTCATTGATATGATTCAAGCAATTCAAGAGACGTGACATTGGTCGTATCAATCAGACAAGCCTAAGGGTGAGCGAGGCTGGGTGAAACCGGCTCAGGTGGCAGCGCGGAGATACTGGTAGAGGGTTTCGCGACTGATCCCCAGGTCACGGGCGATGACGGCCTTGCGCTCGCCGTCATCAACACGGCGGTGCAGCTCGGCGACCATTTCGTCGGAGAGGGAACGTTTCCGCCCGCGATAAGCACCGCGTTGTCTGGCGACCGCAATGCCTTCGCGCTGCCGCTCCCGGATCAGGGCGCGCTCGAATTCGGCGAACGCACCCATGACCGAGAGCATCAGGTTGGCCATCGGGGAATCCTCGCCCGAGAAGGCCAGGCTTTCCTTCACGAACTCGATCCGGACGCCTCTTTTGGTGAGGGACTGAACCAGTTTGCGCAGATCGTCGAGATTACGCGCCAATCGATCCATGCTGTGGACCACGACGGTGTCACCCTCGCGGGCGAAGGCGAGCATGGCATCGAGTTCGGGGCGGTTGATGTCCTTGCCCGATGCCTTGTCGGTGAAAATCCGGTCGAGCGACTGCCCGTCCAACTGGCGATCGACATTCTGATCGAATGTGCTCACCCGGACGTAACCGATCCTCTGGCCTTTCATCGCCGCCTCCGGTCAAAATGTCAGGTTGAATTCTATGACACGGCGGAACATGCGTCAATAAATGCTTGCCATAACCCTATCCTGACAGAAACCGCCGCTGCATCCTGACGTCCGGTTAGGCTATACTCCAGATTGACGCTAGCCTGTCGCTCTCGACTCGGGATGGAGGCAGGATGGCGCGGCGGCGATTATTGACCGGAGAAGAAAGGCGTCGCCTGTTCGATATCCCCCATGACGAAACCGCGATCGTCGGCCACTATACCCTTGCCGCCGAGGATCTCGAACTGGTCGGTCGCCGCTATCGCCCTGCCAACCGCCTCGGTCTGGCAACGCAGATCGCGCTTATGCGGCATCCCGGCTTCGGTTTGCAGCCCGACGTCGACGTCCCCGATGCGGTCCTTCACTATCTCGCCGCCCAGCTCTTCGTCGATGTTGATGCGTTCGCCGACTATGGCCAGCGCGCGCAAACACGTAACGATCATGCCGACATTGCGGCACGGCATCTGGGGCTACACCCTTTTCGGCGAGGGGATATACCGCTCGCGCTCGATCTCGCCGCAAGAGCTGCGGAGCGGACCGATCGGGGCGAACCTATTGTCCGCGCATTGATGGAGGGGCTGAAGCAGGAACGCTTCATTCTTCCATCGGCAGACACGCTCGAACGTGCGGGCCTCGCCGGCAGGGCACGCGCCCGCAAAGCCGCGGCGGCGCTCATTGTCGAAAGCCTGGGTCATGCCGAACTGGCGCGGATCGATGATCTGATCGTCAACAACAGCGACTTCGGCATGACGCCGCTGGCCTGGCTGCGCAATTTCGAGGAAGCGCCCACCACGGCGAACATCAACGGGCTGCTGGAACGGCTACGCTATGTGCGCGGAATCGGCATCGACCCGGCGATCGGCGCGAAAATCCCCGACTTCCGGTTCGCGCAGTTCATGCGCGAAGGTGGCGTTGCGCCGGCGTTCCTGCTCTCCGATTATAGCCTTAACAGGCGCCGCGCGACGCTGATCGCGGCGGTCATCGACCTCGATGCCAGGCTCGCCGATGGTGCGATCCAGATGTTCGACAGGCTTGTCGGAAGCCTGTTCACACGGGCGCGGCGCGGGCGGGAAAGGCGCTATCAGGACAGCATCCGCTCGGTCGGCGAACTTATGCGGCTGTTCGGCGCGACGATCGCCGCGCTGGGAGAGGCGGTCGAACATGGCGGTAATCCGCTCGAACTGATCGACGAAGCGGTAGGCTGGCACAGACTGGTCGCAGCCAAATCGCAGGTCGATGCGCTGGCCGAGCTGGCGGGCGAAGATGCGCTTGTCGCGGCGACTGGTCGCTATGCGACGCTGCGGCGGTTCAGCCCGGCTTTCCTCGATACATTCACGTTCAAGGCATCGGGGAGCGGATCGCAACTGGTCAAGGCCATCGAGGTCATCCGCGATACCAATGCCCGCAAGGCCCGCAGCCTGCCCGAGGGCGTTCCGCTCCCATTCGCCAACCGGCAGTGGAAGCGCCTCATCACCGAAGGTGGCCAGGTCGATCGCCGGCGATACGAGACGGCCATCATGGCCACGCTGCGCGATCGGTTGCGCGCCGGCGACATATGGGTCGAAGGAACCCGCAATTATCGCCGCTTCGACACCTATTTGCTGAGTCGACGCGATGCCGATAAGGTGGCCGACAGCCTGCCATTCCAGACCGATGCGGCCGCCTATCTGGAGGAGCGGGCAAGGACGCTCGACTGGCGGCTGCGCCGTTTCGCCAAGCAACTCAAGGCGAACAGGCTCGCGGGCGTGGCGCTCGAACGCGACCGGCTCAAGCTGCAACCCATGCCGGCGATCACTCCACCCGAGGCGGAGGCTCTCGATCGCAGGCTCGACGCCTTGCTTCCGCGCGTGCGGATCACCGAACTCCTGGTCGAGGTGGCCGAGCGCACCGGGTTCCTGAGCGCATTTCGCGATCTTCGGTCCGGCAAGGAGCATGACAACCCGCACGCGATCCTCGCCGCCATTCTCGCTGATGGATCGAATCTGGGTCTAGAGCGCATGGCCAACGCCAGCGACGGGGTGAGCTACGCCCAGCTTGCCTGGACCCACAACTGGTATTTGTCGCCCGAAAACTATCAGGCCGCGTTGGGGATGATCGTTGCCGCGCACCATGATCTTCCTTTCACGCGCCATTGGGGAGCCGGCACTAGTTCATCCTCCGATGGGCAGTTCTTCCGCTCGGGCCGCAACCGATCGGCGGCGGCCGACATCAATGCGAAATATGGCAGCGAGCCGGGCCTGAAGATCTACTCCCACCTGTCCGATCATTTTGCCTCGTTCGGATCGCGGATCATGTCGGCCACCGCCGGCGAGGCCCCCTACGTGCTGGATGGCCTGATGCTCGGCGCCGGCGCGCTACCGCTGCATGAGCATTACACTGATACCGGCGGCGCGACGGACCATGTCTTTGCCCTTTGCCATCTTCTCGGCTTCCGGTTCGTGCCCCGTCTGCGCGACATCGCCGACCGGAAACTCGGCTCGATCGCCGCGCCTTCGACCTACAAAGGCATCGAAAGCCTCATGGGCCGCACGATCAAGACGGCGGCGATCGAAGCCGATTGGGATGACATCGTCAGGATCGTCGCCTCCATTAAGGAAGGAGCCGTTGCGCCCTCCGCGATCCTGCGCAAGCTGGCCGCCTACAAGCGCCAGAACAGGCTGGATTTTGCGCTGGCCGAACTCGGCCGCATCGAGCGGACGCTATTTGCGCTCGACTGGCTTGAACAGCCCGACTTGCGTCGCGCCTGCCAGGCCGGCCTCAATAAAGGCGAAGCACGTCATACCCTTGCCGCCGCGATCTACACCAACCGACAGGGGCGGTTCACCGATCGCTCGATCGAGAATCAGGAATATCGGGCATCGGGCCTCAATCTGCTGATCGCGGCGATTTCTTACTGGAACACCGTCTATATGGACAGGGCCGCCCAGCATCTCCAATCATCCGGCGGCACCTTCGATGATGCGCTGCTTGCCCATCTCTCGCCGATGGGCTGGTGTGAACGGACAGAATAGGCTGCAGTCTGCTGCACGTGCGAGACTCTGCTGAAAGACAGAAATCCCTGCAGCGCTGCTGCCAGATATGGCTCACCATCGGTTCAATCCGCCGCTATTTTCGCAAATCGGCCATGCCGAGCTCCTGCCACATCCAGGTAAAATCGAAGGTCGCCATGGGATCGCCCGTCTCGCGCGACTTGGCCGAACCGTTCTCTAGATATTTGAGCCACTCCGCCACTTTGGACCTCCCGGCCTTGGTGCGGGCCAGCGCGCGCGGTGTCCGGTCACGCAGCATCGGAACCGGATGATCGAGCGCCTTGGCATATTCGCGGGCCAGCATCTCGTGAACCACACGCTCAATTTCCTCGGGCGGCAGGTCCGGCCCTTCGTCCCGTCCACCATTCCCCGCATCGTCAGCAAGCATTTGCGCCAGTGTTCGGATTTCGGTCAGCGGCGGGCCGATCCGCTCGCCCAGCCATTCAGCCATCGTTGCCCTCGCCACCTCGGCGCGCTCGGCGCTGTTGACCTCAACCACCAGTTGCCGCCCCTTCAGTTCGACATTGGCGAAGACCGGCGTGCCGTCGTCCATGGTGGTGGCAATGGCCTGTTTGCCCCTGCCCGGCTTGCGCGCGGCGGCCTTCGGCGCCAGCCAGTTCCAGAAGCTGTCGCTGGCCGGCTCCAGCCATGCGGCGGCATCGAGCATGCGGGTCACGGTCTGCCGGTTCGCACCCTTGGCCAGCGGGAAGACGATCCGATGAAACACCACGTCCTCGCCATCGGCGTTGACCAATTCGGGCAAGCCAGTCGCTGCCTGCATGCCCAGCGCATCAAGCAACCAGACGCCGGTGAACAGCGGCGCGCTGGAGCCGAGCAAGGCGCCCTGATCCGGCGCGCCAGCTTCGGCTTCCAGGCGGGCAAAGCTGGCGATCAGCTCGGTGCTGGCGTCCGGCCCGAACGGCAGCAGGGCGCCAGAAATCCCCCATCGCCCGTTCACCTGGACAACTCGCGTTGCAATTCTGTCCCAATTGACGAGCGTCCGGGTCGCGCTGCGCTCGATGACCGTGACCGGTTCGCCTTCCCGCAGCAGATCGGTGAGCCGCATCGACTGGCCCGGCACGACCTCGCTGACCTCGTAGAGAGACATCGCTGCGCCGCGCAGCGCCCGCATATAGGCCTTGTCCGGAGCCTTTTCGCTCCAGCCCCGCCGCTTGAGATAGGTGTCGACGAGGTTGCAGCCGTCCTCCCAATCATCGCGGCCCATCAGGTCCTCGAAAGCGCAGCCCCACAGAGGCCCTTCCCAATGGTGGCCCACCGCGTCGAAAATCGCCTCGGGTTCCAGGCCTGTTGCCGCGCAAACCGGATCGAGATGCAGCGCCAGGATGGCGTCAAGCCGTTCGTCCCACGGCGCGCGCTCGGCAAACCGGATGAGCCCGCCAAGATCGTGACCGGCATTGCTCTTCGACATTCGATCCCACCCTTTCCCTATACTGCCTGCGAGGCAGACCCCAGGCTACCTGCCGTCAAACCCTGCGACCCGCCAGCAGCCGCGCGGCCGCATTGGAGGCGGGCGCAAGCCGGCGGCCATAGCGCAGCGCGGTCCCGACCGAGGACCAGCGCAAGGCCTGGGCAATCGGGCCGGCATCCTCGCCGCTGGCGAACAGGTCCTGGGTCAGCCCCACGCGCAGCGAATGCGTGCTCAGGCCGCCCAGCGCAATCTCGAGATCCTCGCCCATCAGATCGACCAGCCCCATGTCCGCCGCCGCCAGCGCCCGCTTGCGGATGATCGACCGCACCGCCGCCACGGTCAGCGCGGTGTCGCCGACGACGTAGGTGACGCTGGCTTGCCGCGCGGGAATGGCCGCCATGCGCTCACGGTCAACGCCGGCGTTGTAGGCGAGATCGGCGATGGCGAGCGCCCGGCGGCCGGGGTGGCCCTTGGTGCGGATCACCCCGACGCGGCGGTACAACGGTCCGGTGCGGATCGCGGCAGCCTCGCGCCAGAGAGCGATCCGCCGGACGGTTTCAGGAGACACCCAGACAGAGGCCCCCTGCCCTTCCTGATCGGTCTTCGAGCGATCGATGTCGAGCAGGCCGCTGCCATCGTCCTGGACTTCGAGCGCCTCGACCCTCGCCTCCAGAATTTCCGACACGCGCAATCCCGCATCGTAGCCGAGCGACAGCAGCGCCGCATCGCGCAGGCCCGGAAGGTCGGTTCCGCAGGCTTCCATCAGCGCCGCCAGCGTGAATCCCTTGACCGGAGCGTTGCCGATCGCTTCCCCGAGCCGCAATCCGGCGGCCTGCCGCTGGGCCTTGCCCTGGCGGCGGCGCAGACCCTTCATCGCGTCGCGGACCAGCGAACTCGATACGGCGCTGGGGATTCCAAGCAGTCCATGCACCGTCGCCAGCGTCGCCAGCTTGCGGGCGATAGTCGCGGGCTTCTGGTTACTGGCCTCAAGATGGTCGATCCACTCGGCAATGCGCTCGGCCGAAGCGGGGAGACCAGCTCCGGCCTGTTCGCTCGCGAACAGGGTATAGCCTTCAAGATCGCAGGTCATCGCGCGCAGTGTCGCCGGGCTGCGCGCCTCGAGCGCCTTGGTGAAATTGACCTTGGCCACGGCGGTATCGCCATCGACCAAGCTGGAGAGGACGGCGACGAACCGTTCGACCGTCGTCAAGCCCGGCCTCGCCCGGCGCTTGGGCAGACGCGCTTCGCTGGGGCCAAGCACCGTGACGACCTCGCCTTCGGGCACTGGCGTCCTATCGGAAAGGCTGGTTGGCGATGCCAAGACCAATTTGCGCTTCATCGGGGCCGAATACCATGGCGAAACGGCCATGTCACTATATGTAATCTCCCATTATCATTAGTGCACTTCAAAGCCCTAACAGCTATGGTACAGTTAACTCCAGTTTGCTAGGCCTGTGTCGATGGCGAATTTCGAAGCCCATTTTGCCGGATTCCATCCGCTCCAGGCGGACGAAGACGCATCGCCCGAAGCGCTCATGCTGGCCCGCTCGCGCGCCGCGCTTGCCTGGGGCCGATTGCAGGGTCTGGTAGCACATCTCGAGCCCGGCGTCGCCGATCTGCTCGCCGCCAGCGTCATTCATGCACAGCTGCGTGATGCCCTATCCCAAGCGGGCCACGCCGGCGCCGCAGCAGAGATCGACCTCTGGCTTTGCGGCCTTGCCGCGCCTCCGGCCGAAGGCCCGCACGTCTTCGCGGATCCCTGGGGAATCACGCATGCGATCCTCACCGAGCTGTCGCTCGCCCGCTGGGAGCCGATCGCGCGGGCTGCGCAGCGCCTGCGCGCGGCGGCCGGCCCGGATCGCGGGTGCGCCGGCCCCGCCGACCCGCTCTCGCCGCGCGAGGCGATTGCGCTCGCTGGCCAGCTGGCCAGTGACGCGGTCCCGCACAGCGACAGCACCTGGCCGCTCGTGGCCATCGACCACCTCCACGCTGCTGCTGCGGCATCGACCGAATTCGCCCCGAGCGAGCCCGACCAGTGGCTGCTCGACCTTCCAGGTGGGCCGATGGCCCTCGCGCAGCCGCGCGCCAGAACGCCGCTCTGGGCGATCGATCTCGTGGCCGGTGCAGCCCTGTCGGGGTCCGCGCCCGGCACAGTCCCCCTCCCCTGCCCCGGCGCGCTGCGCGCCGAGGCGCTGGCACCCTGGCTATGGCCGCGCGAACGCGGCATTCTGGTCGCCGAGGCGCTCGAATCTAGCGCGGAGCGGCTCGCAAGGCTGGTTGAACAGGCCCGGACGCGCCATCACCACATGACCTCCACCCTTGCAGACCTGCGCTCGAATTCGCGCGCGCCCCTGCTCTACACCCTGCTCGCAGGGTTCGGACCCTTGCGCCCGGGCCAGATCGAGCGTGCCCTCCACCTGTCCAAGAACGGCGCGCGCGAACTGGTCAAATCGCTGAAAACTGCGGGCCTTGCCGAGATCGAGCGGCATCGCGGTCAGGTCCTGATCCGTGCGAGCCTGGCGGGCGGCACGGGACGCGAGACAGATCCAGGAGTGGACCTGTCTCCCGTGCTCTCGGCTGAAAGCCTCGCCGAATTCGACGACGCCATGGCCGCCATCGACCGGCTGCTCGCCCGCTCGAATGGGTCGGCGTCGAAAGAATGACCTGGCAGGTCGAGCACAATGCGAAACGCGGGATGGGCAAAGCGCCGGGTCAACCGCTTGTGGAGCAGTCCCGGATTTCCAAGGCAATCCTCCCACGGATCGGGGCGCCCGGTCGCTGCGGGGACGAAATCGTCGGCCAATCCGCACTGCTTCAGGAAGAACAGGGCATCCTGGAACCCGCGCAAGCAGCTGAGCGGAGATTTCGCGGCACTGGCAAGCTCGGCTGCGTAGCGGCGGCGTACCTCGCTCGCCAGGACCTCGCGCTGTCGGCGCACCACTTGCGCCGCATGCACCGCAGGGTAGCCCAGCCAGGCCTGCTCGAGCTTCTGTCCGGCGACCTCCAGCACGCGGCGTTTGCGGTCAAGCTCGCGCTTCCCCACCGCTGCGATCGCGGCCGCGAGATCGGCCAGGCCGGGCACCGCGCCGCGAGCGGCTCGCCTTACCGGACCACGCGCCGGCTGCGCATCGAAGCGGAACGTGCGGTCCATCCGTTCGGCTTCTTCCACATTGCTGCTGTGCAGCGCCGCCAGCAACAGGTGGCGCGAAGGCGCAATATGGAACCGGTTGCCGATCAATGCCGCGATGTATCGCTTTGAAAACGCGTAAGAGCTGGGTTCACTGCCACGCAGATGGGCACGGGAAATAACGAGATTCCAGGCGAGGCGAGTGCTGACCAAAGTAAACCGCGCCATCTGCTCGCGTGTCCGCTCCACCGTCTCCTCCAGCAGCCGCTGCGCCGCCATCGAGCGCCCCAGCGCCATGATGCCCCGAAGATCGATTAGCAGCAGATCATGGCGCTCGCAGCGCAGGGTAACGCGCAGGATCCAGCTCCGCTCAATCCGCCACTGCGCGCCGCTTTCCAGCCAGTCGAGCCAGCATTGCGCGCACCCGATCGAGCGCAGCGCCGGGGGCAGCAGGTCGCCGCGGGGACACCCCACGAAAGTCCGCAGAATGGCCTCCTCCGGCAGCGCCGTGGCCCAGGCCAACCGCTCGACTATGACCCTGCGCCGCTCTGCGGTGCCATCGGCTAATGAGGCCAGGTCACAGGTAGCGAGGGCTGTCTCGATGCCGAGATGGCTGAACAGCGCCTTGCGCGTGGTTTCATGCCGCGCGGCCAGACGATGCAGCCAGGATTCAAAGCATTCCCCCGCCAGGGGCCTGACCCGGAAGGCCAGCGGCTCGATCTCGGCTCTGCCCTGAGCGGCGCCCATCCCGGCGCTCAATCCGGGCTATAGGGGGTAAAGAGCTGCAAGGCCTCGCTGATATCGTCGTGCGCTACCAGCACGCGATCGTGCCGCTTGGCGACCTTTGCCGACCAGTGCAGGATCCGTTTGAAATTGCCGGTTACCCCGCCGCTTTCGCGCCAGATCCGCTCGGCGAACGCGGGCTCGGCGAGATGTTCGGGCTCGGCCATGTCCATGCCCATCGCCAGCGCCCGGATCAGGCGCTGCGACGGCTCTCCCGGCTCCCACAGCGGCAATCTGAGCATGATCGAACGAAAGGCGAGTTCGACATCGTCGGCGAAGATCTGGCGGGCGACATCAAGCCCGGCCACGACCAGCGGCACGTTGCCAGCGCTCATCAGAAAGCGGAAGGCATCGAGCGTATCGCGCCGCGCGACCCCGCTGGCGGTCAGGATCACATGGACATTGTCGATCGCGACCAGCCTCGTCCCCTGCGCGGCCAACAGATCGACCACCTTGAAATCGGCGGTTTTGTGCGTGTTTGTCCGGATCGGCCAGCCCTGCTTCCAGAGCAGCGCCAAGTTGATCTTGAGCGAGGTCGGGCTTGAGGGAATGACCGTGCGCAGCACGGGTTGGTACCGGGCCTCGCCCCAATCGGCGGGCTCGGGCAAGGCCTCGGTCAGACGCCGCTGCGCCTCGCGCAGGATCGAGGTCTTGCCCATGCCGGACTGGCCGGTGAGGACGATGCAGGTCGGTCGTTCTTCCGGATCGTCATGCGCAACCTCGACGATGGTCTCGACGGCGTTGCGGGCTTCGTCGAAGTCGATCCAGAATGTGGATAGGTGCCCCGAGGGCTGCGCGGTGGTGACCGCGCTCACGGGCGCACCTTCAGCCAGGTATCCTCGCCCAGTTCCCCCACCGATTTCCACTGAACCGGCTGTTTTAAAAGCTTTTCAGGCGTCCGCAGGTCCGCGAGCGTAAGCCCCTCCCCTTCGCGCCGCTTTGCCCGCCGTCGCGCCTCCTTGGTGCGAACCCGCGCCTGATGGATTTCCTGGTTTGCCGCTGCGATGGCGCGGGCCGTCGCCGCACGGCCGCCATCGGCCTGGTAGCCGCGGCCCAGGGCCCTCACCTTGGCCCTGGCGGCTTCCCAGTCCGCCTCCCAGACATCGGGATACTGGCCGATAACCGCCATTTGCACGAAAGAGCCCTCGAGCTCGGCATAGACATGCTGGATCGTCCGTTCGTCCCAGCTGACCTCGATCTTCTGGCCTATCCGCTTGCCGAGCGCCGGGTGCCAGTAATGGCGATGCTTGATCTGGATGCCCCGGGAATGGACCGTCAGCGACTTCGACGGCAGAAATTGGCGAAAAAGCTCGTCCGCATTACACGAGACCGGGAGCAAGGGACCATGGCGCGCTGCCTCGCGTTCCCACATCTGCGCCGGGCACAACCCGCCGAGCGCGGAATGCGGCGTGTGATGATAAACCGCGATCTGGCACAGCAGCCAGCGCTCGAATTCCGCAAGGGTCATCGCCGCTTCAGCCTCGGCGTCGTAGTCATCGCGCGCAGACACGTTCGATCCCGTAGCACCCGGCAAAAGTCTCAGTTTTCCGACCATTGTGCCGATCAGCCGCTCGATATGGCCACCCAGATGGGCCGGGCCGGGTTTGCGGACATCCGGGTCGATGCCATTGCGCACGCAGGCCCGCCGAAACGACTCCGAGCGATGCGGCTTGGCCTGATCGGCATGCAGGCGCCGGAACAGGCCGAACATCGGGTAGCTGACATCCACACCCAGGTGTTCAAGCACCGGTTCCTTGGGCAGCAGCGCGCTCGCGACCGCCCTGCCGCACCGGAAAATCGAAGGATCGCCGAAGCTGACATAATAGCCGAGTATCGCACGGGTCCAGATTTCAATCAGGAACGTGATCCACGGCCGTCCGAGCTCTTCCCGCCGCAGGCTGTCGACCAGGATAACGTCCCCCCTGGTATGGTCCATCTGGACAAGATCGAGGAAACCATCGCTGCGGTATTCCCCAGGGTGCGCTTCATGCGCGCTGCGGGTCTTGGAGCCCATGCTGGCCTTGGCCCACACACTGCTCGGAATCTCGGCCAGCAGCCGCTCGATTGTCTTCTCGCTCGGGATCAAATCGGCGGAAAACCGGTGCTCTCCGTTATCTGCATGGAGCAAGCCCCATATTTGCCTAGCCGCTTCAGCGCGGTTCGGCGGCACCATCTTAAGCGCGATCTTGTTGGTCAGCGCATCAATGGCGCTTCTCACCACCGGGTCGATCCGATGTGAGCCGGGAGGCGGTCCTCGGGGCTTAGGTGCAAGCGATTCGGCAACCGGATGCGCCCGATACCGCGCGGCCAATGTTCGGATCTGGCGCTCCTTCAAACCGGTGGCTTCGCAAATAGCGGCAATCTGCGCCGCCGTCACCGGCCCGGACACCGAAATATGCCTTCGGAAATGCGGGAACAGTGCCAATCCCGCCTCGAGGGACTTGAGGCTGCGCTTGGGTGCAGGAGACGGCATTCGCTCAATCATACGATTGGCTCCGCTGTAGATTCCCCTGTATCGTCAAATGTAGCATAATCTGTCCGGCCATGCGGCGTGGAAACGTGCTGCGACAGAGTTATGCGTATTTGAGTCATCCTATCCTATTGATTAAACGTCCTTTTTAGAATTGCAGTCTTTTCTGTCGGCTGACAACAGGGCGCTCGAACGGCTCGACGCGCTGCTGCCGGCGCACGACCCCATGGCAACACTGGAAGAATGGCTCGAGCAGCTGCGCGATGACGAGAACGACTTCCTCGAGCTCGGCAGCGAGGAAGTGGTGATCGAAGGCAAGGTGTTCCAGCGCTTCGCGCCGCGCGGCAGCGCCTGGGCGGCATCCCTCGCCGCCGCGATGCGCCCGCATCTGTTCAGCCTTGGTGCCGCCCCGCTCGCGCTGGCCGGGCTCGCGCCTCGCGCCCTGTTCCGCGCCGAGCCCGAGAGCCCCCTCCCCGCTACGCTGAGCCGCGCGATCGCTTCAGCCGCAGCCGACGTCGCCACCGACCTCGCCGCGGTGCGCGCTGCGCTCGCGCTCGGCAACGAACGCCTCGCCGGGCTCTACGCCTCGTCGCAGGCGCCGGCGGTGTGGCACCTGATCGCAGGCCTGGGCCCCCTCACCCGCGCCGAACTGGCCCGCGCGCTCGGGGTGACCCGCCGCACCGCCTCACAGGCTGCTACGGTGCTCGAGAAAGCTGATTTGGCCGCTTTGCGCCCCGGAGACCATGCCCTGATCCCCAAATCGGCTCCCAGAGGCTCCTGAGGTGCGCTACGGCGCCAACGCGACTTCGCGGTAGGGCACACCGATCCGTTTGGGCGCAGATGCCCGGCGGCGCAGCAGCTGGCGGGCAAAGCGCGCCGCTTCATCCGCGCAGGCGAACGAGACCGCCCTCCCCTGCCCTTTGGTCCCGATCCGCCCCCAGGCGAATTCGACGATGGAGGCCCCGAACAGGTCACGGCTCAGGGCGACGGTATAGCGCCGGGCGACGTTGCGCTCGGCACAGATGGCCTCGAGCCAAATAAAGCTGCCGTGGGTCAGGCTATCCATGCGCGCATGAATGCCGCAGCGGGATTCATGTGATCCAACGGGAAATTTGAATCAGTGGAGTCGGACTGATTCACGCAGGCGATTTATCGCGTGCGCCCCCCCCAAGCGGTCAGGATGAGTATTTGCATTAGCCTTTCTGCAAGACGGATTCGATCGCCTTTAGGACCTCAGCCGTTGACGCACCGCTCCGAGCAGGAACCTTGAATGTGTGCCCTCCCCTCGCCGAATGCGCATAGCGCAAGATCACCTTGCCATTCGCCCCCTTCACTTCGGCATCGGAGTTAGACGACTTTACCGGAGCGACAGTTGCGCGAATGAGGCGCTTCGCAATCTCTGGAGCGGGAAGCGCAGTTCCAAGATCATCGCGCTCAGATACGATCGCCCGACTTTCGGCGATCATGAGATCCAGCGCTCGCCTGTCAGAAGTCAGCGGCTTGATGTCTCTCGCTACACGCACGGTAATGCCGTGGGTGTCCGGGAATGCCGCTACGATCTCGGACGGTAGCCGCGCCACATCCAACAAGCGGCTGAGCCAGGACTTCGAGATCTTTAGATGCTCGGCCATCTCACTCTGGTTCGAGTTGTAAAACTCGTCGAGCGCACGGGAGTATTCCTTCGCGCGCTCCCAGTCCGAGATATCCTTCCGAGACCGATTCTCGATGTCGGAAACTCGAAACGCCTCTTCGTCGGAGACGTGCTGGATCGTTACGAGGTATTCGAATTCGGGATGGTGGTGGGTTCGTAGCCAATTGACCGTCCACCAACGCCGAACGCCCGCAATGATCTCGAAGTCGTAATCCGGGTCGTCCTTGAGGCGGCGGACGATTGCCGGGATGCGTTGCTTCTTGGCTGAGAGGAATGCGTCGATAAGATCACGGCAGCTATCTTCGGAAAGATGGTCGAGATCGCGGTTATGAAGCCGCCAAGGCCGGCAGCGGGCTGGGTCTACCCACTCCGTCCGGTCAGTCACGACTTTGCCTGCAGCGATCCGCGCCAAGCTCTGACTGCGGCTAGCCATGATGCTTTCAGAGGGTGCCGGAGCGCCCACCTCGATATCGTCATCAAGCCCTTCCGTCAGGCTGCTTCCGAAGCCCCGATTTCCCTTGGCCATATCGTATCCCGAACCTCTCTTCTTTACTCGCTGGCGGCGTAGTTGCCACGTGGCAACTCCCTTCCCTGAGGCGCTGTGAGACCGCCAGATTTGGCGAGTTGCCACGTGGCAACATCACCGGAAAACCACTTCAATCTCACGCCTCAGGTCTCATAACCATCACCTGATAAATTCCATTATGACATTGATACTATGCAGTTTTGTACCTGAGTTGCCACGTGGCAACTCCGCCTAAACCGCCTCCCCTGCCCTGCTCGCCCAAGTCCGAAGTACGTCAGTCTCAATCTCTTTGCAGACGTCGCTCAGATGCTTCATGCAGCGGTTGTGAACCTCGTGCGATGTGACTGGCCTATCGAGTTCAAAAACAGTCTTCATGCGTGAACTGGCGTTGTCGATTTCCGCGCTGGTTTTTAGAACGGAGGTTGCCATTGAGCCTCCAAACACCTGCCGCATCATCGACAGGATTTCCCGGTGCATGGACTTGCTTTCATCCACCCTGCTCCCGACCAGGCGGATGAAGTTGTAAGCTGGCTTCACCCTGCCGGCGATCTGCTCAAGCTGCTTCATCGTGGTGCGAGCCATGTCGATGAAAGACACGGTGGAGGCAAAATCGATCACGCTCGGCGGCACCGGGATGACCATCGCATTGGCCGCCTGAAGTACAGCCATTGAGACCATGCCAAGGGCCGGCGGAGGATCCATAACGACGACATCATAATCATCGACGACCGTGTCGATGGCTTCGGCGATCAGATCGATGATGTCGAAGTTCTGGTTCTGCGCGAGGTAGCCCGCAATCTCATACTCGAGGTTGTAGAGCTTGAGGTTGGCCGGGATCAGGTCGAGGCCGAAAAAGTGGGTCTTGCGAATGATCGACCGCACCCCGAGGAGTTCGGGGTTGTGAAAATGCCCATAGAGAGTGTCGTCTTCGCTCAGATCCACGTCGGGCCGATATCCGAACATCATCGTCGAGCTGGCCTGGCTGTCGCAGTCGATGAACAGAACCCTGTAACCGTGAATGGCGAAGTGCTGAGCGAGATGCAGCGCGACCGTCGACTTGCCGACACCGCCTTTGAAATTGGACACGGAGATAACGGCCGGAGTGTCCGTTGGGGCTCGCCATGGGCGAGTGCCGAAGACGGCACGCATCTGATCGAGCTCTTCCAATGTGTACTGGACGCGGTGGCCAGAAGCAGTTCGGTCACGTTGCGGCAGCCGCCCATCTCGCTCGGCCTCCCGGATAGCCGAGGCCGTTCTTCCGACAAGTGCGGCCGCTTTCGAGATCGAATATGAGGGGCCGACCTTTTGACCCGTCTCCGGATCAAGGGCACCATCACGAATGCGCTTGAGGATGGTGAGGGCTTTGCGATGCAAGGTCCCCAGACCGTCTTCCAAGAGTTCATCGGTTTGTGCGTTGAGCGCTGCTTCGCTGGCCATGTTCACCGCTTTGTGAGATTGAGCGGGCGAATTAGCACTCTTGGCAGTTTTGAGCAAACATCGGCCATCAACCTTACAAACTGACCGATGATCTCCGTGCGCTTTTCCGACCTGTTAGCGAATCGGACCCTTCGATGGCCGCTGGATTGAGCGACAGCCACGGCACGGAAGGGAGGTTCCAAGACTGGCCACCGTCCTTTCTGGCAACGTCCGAACACCATCCAGGAGTCCATGTGGATAACCACCGATGATCTCGGTGCAAACCGATGAATTCAGTGCATTTAAGCGATGATCTCGGTTCCGTTGAGACCGATGATCTCAGAGCCCATACCTACTAAAGGAATCTCCTAAGAAAATCCGATTCGCGAATCGTTTTTGAATTTTTTGGGATTGGTTTCGGGTCAGTCGAACAGAACCGCTCTGAGATCATCGGCGGATTTGGAGGTTTGAACCCCGGAATTCCGTCAAAACTGCCAATGGCCTTGCTTTCGAAGCCCAAACCTGTTGTTTAACCGCCAACCCGAGGCTCCAATGAGTCGGGAAGGGACGGTTCAATGAGCGGAGACACACTGCGTCCGATCGGACATCAATACGCCCTAGCAATGCTAGGCGGTGGTGAAGAGCGAGTCAGGTCGCTTGCGCAGTCTGCCGGCACTCAATTGACCATGGACGCCTTTCTGCGTGTTCAGGACGAAGAACCGGTCCCGGCCTTTCTGCATTCAGCGCTTTGCGCAATGTCGCTGCCCACAAAGCGTCCGAAAGATGATACCCAGCCCATACTTCGTGAAGACGGAAAATATGCGCTGGCAATCAACCCCAGGCCTATACTGCAAACCGTCGATGGCAAACCAACGCTGCGGAGCCTTGGTGTACCCTATGGGGCCTATCCACGCGTCGCGTTGATCTATTTGCTGTCACAGGCGGTGACCAAGCGCTCGCGTGACGTCTACTTAGGCCGTAATTTCACCGAGTGGATGCGCCGTCTTGGCTATCAGACGGTTTCCTATGGGCCACGCGGCACTGCCAATCTGATGAGGGAGCAGGTAGACCGGCTTCTGGCCTGCGAATGGCAAATTCGTTGGGAAGGCAACGAGGGCGGCGACAACGCTTTCGCCGTTCGGGATGTGAAGATTTCGAATGAATACGCCGGATCACTTGAGAAAAATGGCGCATTTGCTCGCGAGATTCGAATGTCAGAGGCTTTCTACAGCCATCTGCTCGATCATGCCGTTCCGCTTAACGAGGTCGCTATCCGAGAGCTCAAGGGTACGCCGACGGCACTCGACCTCTACACATATCTTGCGTACCGACTTCCGCGGATTGGAAGCGATCGTGGGCAAATAATCTCCTGGGATCAGCTGGCTAAGCACTTGGGCAATGACGCCGATAGTAAGCGCTTTCGGCAAACCGTGCGCGAGACCATGCAGTTGGTTTCCGCAGTTTATCCCAATGCTGACGTCGATTTCAGCGGACGCAAGGTTGTCCTGCGACCGTCACCTGCACCGCTGGAGCGTAAGCTCGTCGGGCCGCACCTGCGTGCAATTGGCGCTTCAACGGTGGAAACCGCACCGAGATCATCGGTCGTCAAGACACCTCGCGCGCGCCTTCGCGAAACCAAGGCCGTCGAACCACTGCTCCATTTTCCGGGCGGTAGCCTGACATACGGCGATCGAGAGACGAAGTTTCGGGCGATCGGTCTCGATAAGGGCCAGCCGTGGTGTGTGGATACGATGGCGAATGCTTTCCGCGCCGGCTTCCCGGGTATCAAGCAAGCGCGCACTGATGCTGAATGGCTCAGAGTCTGGGAAGGGTTCGTCATCAAATATGCCGAGCGACGCTCGCAGACTGGCGCAAGTTGACCGATGATTTCCGAGCCCTTCGCACGGAGTTAGTTTTCGGCGGGAGAGGGGAGAAGGGCTGAGCTGGGCGGTTATGGCCCTCGTCAGCAATCCCCCTACCTCAGATCTCCGCGCACTAGTTGCCCGTCTCGGTGGCAAGTGGTCGGGCACCACCGCGATGTGTCGTTGCCCCTCCCATGCAGACCGAACCCCATCCCTGGCGATCAGGCAAGGCGATCGCGGCATCCTCGTGACCTGCCATGCCGGTTGTGATCCAACCGACGTCCTTCGGGCGCTTCGCAAGGTTGCCAACCTGCCAAGGATTGGCCCAGCAAACCTCGCTGCCCGACCGGCTCGACAACCATCAGCCTTTCTCGCCATCTGGCAGGCGGGTCGACCGATCGAGGGGACTCTGGCTGCACGATACCTCCGCGAAGTGCGCAACATCTGGGCGCCGCTTGAAGACCTGCGCTATCATCCGCGCTGTCCAAGAGGGCAGGGGAGGCTCGTCCAGTTTGAACCCGCCCTGCTCGTCGCAATGCGCAAAGCTGGCGAGATCGCCGCAATCCAGCGGATATTCCTCGATCCAGCAACCGGAGGCTACACCGACAAACTGGTCCTCGGTCAGGCGATCGGTGCCGCCTGGACCAATGGTGTCAATCGGCGTTCAAAGTTGACCCCCTGATCGGCGCGTAAAACTGACCCCCCTATCGGTCTGGCAGGCGGTTATCCCGGTAGTCCATGGGAGGGGCCCGCGCATGCCGTCGCGCGCCGT
>NZ_JAROCY010000035.1 GCF_029436685.1 Novosphingobium cyanobacteriorum | reverse complement strand
TAATTGTCGCTCGACGGTTGCTCCTCGCAACAGCAAATGGTAGCCAGAATTCACCAACCGGCGCGGCCACCTATCGGCCATCAAAATTGACGCCGACCGGACACCGTAATCGTCGCGCTACAGATGCTCGAAATCATGCTTGCGTATGCAATGTCGTCCCGATCGGCACACGTTACTCGCCCAAAGATCGTCCGATGCGGTTTCGGTTGGCGTGTCTTGGCCATTTACCGCCCGAAGGTGGCATCAGCCATCGCCGTCTCCAAGTCGGGACATGCGGGCCCATTCCCTGTTTGAGCAATGGGAAGGCTCGTACGCGATATGATGCCTACGCCTTCCTGTTCAGCGTCCGAACAATGAAAACCACAGCAGAAGAATGAAAAACCATAGCAGAAGAAGGAGATGCCATGACATATGACCCTAGCTGGGATCGACCCCATACTCCCGGTCCAGAAGACCTCTGGCAGGAAAGCGATTGCTGGTGGTTCATGGATCTGGAGCAGAAAGTGGGGGGCATGCAGCGACTTGGCCAGACCCCAAACATCGGCAAGAGCCATATCATGAGCTTCTGCTTCGCTGCAGATGGCGAACGCTATCTCGGCCATCGCGACGGCAAGCCTGGCGATGCGGAGCGGTGGGCAGACGGTCAACGCATTGAGAGCCATCGGGTCGAAGCACTCGACAATCAGCGGATGCTTTATAGCTGGGACGATCCCGAATCATCTGCGGAACTGGAGTTCTACGAATGCTTCTACGCGCCGCGTGATTGGACGGAGGCGCCCCCCGAAGCGGTTATGAAGGATATGAACACCGGTGGCCATTCGGAGTGCAGTGGACGGGTCAAGGGTACGGTCCGTATTGGTGCCAAGACATACAAGATCGACGCCTTGGCACATCGCGATCGGTCATGGGGCTATCGCGATTGGTCGACTGCTGGTCAGAGCAAGATGCATACCGGCACCATCGGGCCTGAGATGAGCTGGGCTGCTTTCATCTTCCAGCGCCGCGACACGGGCGAATGGTTCGATGCGGGATATGTTGTGCGCGACGGCAAACAAGAAGATATCGCGAACCTGCGGATGATCGCCAGCTATGATACAGACTCGTTCACAGGAATGGGTGGTCGTAGCATCATTACGCTGAAAAGTGGGGAAAAAATAGTCATACCGAGCAAGCCGATGCAGGCTTATCTCAGTCAGTTCGATAATTTTGTCGCGACCACGAACATGTCCACGGCCGACATCAACGGCAAGGTGGGCATGTCCATCTTCGAACTGCTGACGAATCCGGGCCTAGGTCCGATGCGCTATCCCAAGCAGTCGCAATTGAGCTACATTTGCGCTGAGCATGGCCTGTCCAAGTCGGCTGTCTACGAGGAATAACCCAGACAGTATGTGCGCCCGTCCGATTGACGTTGACCTGCGCAGGCTGGTCAGCGTCAATCGGCTGCTTCTGGTGCGTTAGTGCCTGAATGGGGGCAGGGGGGCATCGCGATCATGCTCGGCTGCTGCCCTTGCCACCGCGCCAAGACATTAAAGACTGCACAGCCGCCTGTTAGGCAGGGTCTTTGCCAGCAGCGGCAGCTTCGCGCGCCGCTCGCAGTCGCGCCAGGCGTTCCCGCATGCGGTCGGGTATCATTGCAATGATCGAGAGCTTTTCCTGATCGGATTTCGCGAACCACTCGCGAATTTCATCAGTCGTCCGGGAGCATCCCATGCAACGTCCGTCGGCCGGATCAATTCGGCAGATGCGGACACAAGGAGATTTGATTGCGCCTGAAGGCGTGCTTTCGGAAAGCGTCACGCAATATCACTCTTCTGCGGCGATGCGGTTTATCAATAGGCTAAGGTAGTTTCGGGAGGTCGGCGATCTTTAAGGGAACGTGGGAACCAACTTGGTCGCCGGCCCAACCACCTGTGCCTTCACCTCGTCAACGAACAGCAAAGCGCACAGGAAGCCGCTTCGGCCCACTTACGAAATTGGACTGGGTCCAGGCAGGCGTGCCGTCCAATTCGATCGAATCGAGCCTCGGCAGCAGTTCTTCCATCAGGATGCGCATCTCCAGTTTGGCCAAGTGCTGGCCCAAGCAGACATGCGCGCCATAGCCAAAGGCGATTTGCCTGTTTGGTTCGCGATCAACGCGGAAGTCGAACGGAGCGTCGAACGCATCCTCGTCGCGATTTGCAGACAAGTAGGACAGCATCATCCAGTCGCCCGCCTTGATGGTCTGGCCGCGCAGCTCATAGTCCTGCGTCGCAGTCCGCATGAAATGCTTCACTGGGGTCGTCCAACGGATAGCCTCGTCCACCAACCCTCCAATCAGTGCAGGATTCGCCTGGATCTGCCGCAGCAAGTCCGGCCGCTCGGCCAGAGCCCACATCGCGCCGGCAGTGGATGCGGAGGTCGTGTCATGCCCAGCGGTTGCGACCAAAACATAATAGCCGTTGGCTTCATGTGCGGCGATGGGTTTACCATCAATCTCGGCATTTGCGATGACCGTTGCGACGTCATCGCGCGGTGAGGCGCGGCGATCTGCTGTCAGCTTGGTGAAATAGGTATTGAAGTCGCCGAGCACAGCTTGGAACATCGCCAGCATCTTGTCCGGGTCATCCACGGCATCGGCTTGGCGGCTGAGTTCGGGATCACGCGCGCCAAAGAGCTGCTGCGTCAGCAACAGCATGCGGCCTTCATCCTCCTCCGGCACGCCCAGGATCTCCATGACGACATGCAGCGGGAAATGCAAAGCTACATCGGAGACGAAGTCGCACTTGCCATCGCGCCCAAGCATCCGGTCTACATGCACGCGCGCAATGGTGCGGATGCGATCTGTCAGCTTCTTGACATTGCCGGGCATGAACCATGACTGCGTCAGTGCGCGATAGAGTCGATGCTCGCGATCATCCATGTTGACGACTGAGCGGGTGAGGTGCGGGGATTGCATCGTCGCCTCGATGGCACGGGCCATCTTGCTCGGCACCAGCACGGTCGATCTATCGCCGTTGTGAAAGATGTCGGCTTGCCGCTCGATGTCCATCACATCCTGATGCTTCGTGATGAGCCAAAAGGGATCGAAGCCATCGGCTCTTACCTGTGCCACCGGCCGATTGGCGCGGAGCCAGCCAAGGACCTCATGAACCTTGTCGGGGTTGGCGAAGCTAGCCGGATCCACCAGCGTTTCACCCATATCCGCAGGCACGACAGCGGGTTCGTTGATTGTGGTTTCGCTGGAGCCAGTCATGTCGATCCTTTCGGGCGAGTTTATCATTGCCGGCAAACTTGGCGGGCCGACTTAACGCGGACAGGATGGCCTCTGTCGCCGCGATTATCTAACAAGCACCCAGATTCGGGTCAAGCAATCACTTAATTATGCACTGGCAAGCAAAAGCAAGTGCAGCACATCATGCGTCCCGTATCATGGGGTGAGCCCAGCCTCCAGAATGGCGGAGCCACTCCGGTCGATCGGTGTGGGTTGTGCGGTTTAACGCCCTTCTGAAGACTGAGAAAAAGCGAAGCTCGGTGAGATGCGCCATCATCGCCATTTCGGGGGCGCGCGTGTCATGCGCACGCGTCCTGGCGACAACGCGGCACGAAAATCAGTTTTGGCCGCAGCCGTTCTGCGTTAACTCGCGGTGCTCATCATGGCCGGAAGGTCATCATCTTGTTGTAGAGTTGCCATGTCAATTTCTCCGCTCGATAGAGCGATCATCGCCTGCCTTCAAATTGACCCCCGGATGCAGAACCGCGCCATCGCCTCGCGAGTGGGCGTTACGCAGCAGACTGTGGCCAACCGCTTGAGGCAGCTGATCGAAGGCAAGGTTATCCGGGTTCTGGCCCAGCGTGATTTCGCGCGCGCCGGCTACTCGATCTTGAGCTTTGCCGAAATCAGTGTTGGTCAGGTCGCTGTCGAGGCGGTCGCTGCGAAGCTGGCTGATTTGGCAGAGGTTTTCAGCGTTGTCATCTGTCCTGGGACGCCCGACATAATCGCGAACATCAACTTGCGATCTCCCGAAGATCTGCGTCAAATCCGCCGGCGCATCAAGGCCTTGCCGGGGGTCTTCGCATGCGAAATGACCGTGGCACGCAAGGTGTTCAAGCTGGTTTCCGACGGCGGCGACCTCAGTTCGCCGATCAAACGGACTGATCCGCCAAAGCCTGAGGAGCCCATCGATGAAGCAATCATCGCTCTGCTGGTGGAGGACGGACGGCTCAGCAATCGCGAGATTGCGAGGCAGCTTGGTGTTTCCGAGGGCAATATTCGTGCCCGCTTGAAGCGGATGACGAATGAGAATGTTATGCGGATCGGATTGGTATGCGAGCCCGATCGAGTGGGCTTTGACCACTCCGCCTATATATTCTTTGATGGTGATCCTGGCGATGTGGACCGGGCACTCCAGAACCTCAAACATCACAGCGCAGTCAGTTTTGCCGCATCGGCCGAAGGTCAATACGGGGCGGTCTTGCTCGGCGTTGCCGCGAAAGTCGAAACGTTGCATCGCTTGTGCATCAACGAAATTCGCCAGATGCCGGGCATTGGACGTATAGTCTTTCGGCCCATGTTCCGCACGGTCGCGCACAGGTTCGACTTCATAAAGATCGGCAGCGAGGACGAGGGTGCTGAAAAGCCGGGCCAGTCCGAGTTCCTTGAAAACCTGCTCAACGAGGCGACGGAGGTCGTAGGCTCGGCAATGCCATGACCTCGCATGTAAAAATGTTGCAAGACACATCTTGATCAAGTGATTAAATATCGACTAAGGCGTAGCGGAGGCGCAACTTCTCCGAGTGGTAAGGAAGTCCTTGCGAAGGTTGGCGCCGTAGGTGTCCCTGACGTGCGGCGTGGCCGTCTGTAGGGCCGGATCTGCCCAGGATCGCTGCGGCTGTTTGCCGGTAGTGGTCTGAAGGAGGCACGAAGCTGTCGACCATCGTCCGGTGTCGCCGCTCGATGCGTAACGGGGCATCCGGGGGCAGGCGCCACAGTGCGCAGGGTGAGTGACTGATAACAGAGGCCGATAAGGCAGATGGAGAACATGATGACTGGCAGCGGAAAACCGACCAATATACTGGAGGCCGCGATGTCGTCGACAAAGCCGGCCGCCAATACGATTTCTGCCGATCAGATCGTTGACCTCATTCTCAGCCAATCGCCGCCGGACAGTAGAGTCGAACTCAGCAAGGTGCGTGGCTCGGGCGAAAAGACTGGAGCCTCCAGCGGCATTATTCTGTTTACGGCCGAAGTGAATGGGCAAGTGGGCGACTATGTCTTGCGCTATGCGCCCGACACCGAGACGCGCATATTTGCGGCCTACAACATCGGCGGTCAGGCGCGGCTGCAGCACAAACTGGCAACTCTGACAGATCTGCCGGTGCCCGATGCGCGATGGTCCGATCCTGACGGAGCAATTCTGGGGCTGCCCGGATATATCATGGATGCCGTAGAGGGCGTGGTGGCCCATGGGTCGGCCTTCACTGGAGGGCTCGTCGCCGAAGCAACGCCAGAGCAGCGAGAGCAGATCTTTGACGAGATGGTGCGAATGCAGGGGCGCATTCACCGCGTCGATTGGCGCTCACTAGACCTTGAAGGTGATGTTTGTTCGGGGAGTGGTGCTACTCCAGTCGAACGTTTTGTTGACTGGTTTTGGCAGACGACACGTTTTTGCCCTGAATCGGCGATGCCTCGCTTGGAGGCTGCTCGCGAGCGGATACTGGCGATGCAACCTGACTATGCGCCGGAAGATTACGTCTTGGTCCATGGCGACACGCAAGTGGGCAACTACATGTTCCGCGATTATCGCATGGTTGCGATTCTGGACTGGGAACTGTCGGGCATCGCGACCCCGTCGTATGACGTCGGGATTTTCTGCAATATGCTGAGCGTGTTTCGAAGCATGGCAACCCCTGAGGTCGCGGCAATCATCCCTAGCCAGGAAGATTGGGTTGCACGTTACGAGCGGATCAATGGCGTTCGGCTCAATGATTTCGATTACATGTTCAAAGTTGCCTCGCTCAATTCTGTCATCGTATCGCTTTCGATGAACCGAGGCATGCCAGAAGAGATGAAGCAGTATCACCTTGATTTGATGGAGCCGACCTGGTCCGTGATAGAGAGGTAGAACGGACTGGTGCCACTGCAGGCAGCGTCAGCGCCAGCAATCTCTGGCTAAATGATGGTGGCAAAAGTCTGCATGGGCATCGCGGGGCTGGTGCAGTCTGGTTGTCAGGATTCCGGTCGAGTGCATCCGTGTGCTCGGCCCGTTCCTGCCTAACTGTCCGGGGCATGGCCAAACGAGGCCCGCAGGCTGGCGTCCTGATCGTGTCATAGCGTCCAAAGGGCTGTGTCCCGCGGGTTTCAGCCCTCCAAATGCCTGATCGGTTCGTCATCAATTTCAGACTGATCCAACACACCCATCAGGCGATAATCATGCGACCGGGGGCTTACGCGGCAACGGCATACAGTTCGAGCCGTGTATTTGCGTCCAGGCAAGGCGAGACGGATTCTTACGCTTCATTCGCAGGACGGCAGCCGAACTGACGCCATCGGCACCCCGAGACAACCCGCCCTCAATCTTAGTCAATCATTCGATTAAACTTGATCCAGCGTGTCCTCCGGGATACCAAGTGCGCGATTTATGGAGCCTGCGCAGGGTTGGTTGCGCTTGGTCTGACTGAATGGAGAGGTGAGTCTTGGCGCAGAATCACGAATTCGACATGCCAGTGATCGTGGCCATCGGCGAAGTGGTTGACCGCCCCAGCGATCCGGCCAGTGCCCGTGAGCCGGTCGATCTCATGGCCGACGCGATCCGCGCGGCAGATCGCGATGCGGGCGGCCAGATCCTGTCAGCGATCGATTCGATCGAACTGGTCGGCCAGGTCAGCTGGCGCTATCGTGATCCTGTTGGCCTTCTGGCTCAGCGCTTGGGTATTGCGCCGGCATGCGCAATCAATGCCAGCATGGGCGGTGAAACGCCAATTCGGTTGATGCATGAAGCTGCACTGCGGATCATGCGGGGTGAGAGCAAGATCGCGGTCGTCGTCGGCGGCGAGGCGGTCAATGCTCTGGGCAAGGCTCGGAAGGCAAAAATCACGTTGCCCTGGACGCCGCTGGCGTCACGCGAGGACGCGGTCAAGCTCGACTTCGATCGGTTGCCGCTAAGCCGCTCGGCCAAGAAGGCGGGTGTAACAGATCCTGTTCACATCTATCCGCTCTATGAAAATGCGCTGCAAGCGGCGGAGGGCAAGACTCCCGCCGTCGGCAATGAAGAGTCCGCGGCCTTGTGGGCGCGCTTTGCTGCGGTGGCCGCCACCAATGAGACGGCATGGCTTCGCACGGCGCCGAGCGCTGAAGAGATCGGTACGCCGTCCGACAGCAATCGCATGATCAGCTTCCCTTATCCAAAGCTGATGGTCGCCAACCCCAGTGTCAACCAGGCCGGCGCGGTTGTTCTGGCAAGCAAGGCGTGGGCGCTGGCAGCGGGAATCCCCGAGGATCGCCTTGTCTACTTGTGGGGAGGTGCGGCCGCCCAGGAGCCCGGCGACTATCTGCTGCGGGATGGATACGATCATTCCACAGCCCAGCGCGCAGTTCTCGGAGCCGTCGTCGACTTGATCGGGGGGGATGCTTCGCGTGTCGATCTGGCCGAAATCTACAGCTGCTTCCCGGTTGTTCCCAAGCTGGCCATGGCTACACTAGGTTTGCGGCCTGACGTTGCGCCTACTGTAGCAGGCGGACTCATCTTCTTTGGCGGACCGCTCAACAACTACATGACGCATGGCGTCTGCGCGATGGTGCGCAAGCTGCGCGCAGGGGAAGGAAAGCTTGGCCTCGCCTACGGTCAAGGTGGTGTCGTGTCGAAACATCATGCCATTGTGTTGTCGACCACGCCGCCTTCCGATCCTTTGGTTCCGGACTATTCGGTACAGGCAAGGGCGGATGCCGATCGCGGGCCTGTGCCCGCCTTGGTCGAGGAATATAGCGGCCCGGCCCGTATCGAGACCTACACGATTATCTATGATCCCAAGGGCGCCGTCCGGCACGGCGTTGTCGTCGGCCGGACACCTGATGGCGAGCGCTTGATCGCCAAGGTTCGCAAGGATGACGAAAGCAGCGTCGCGGTTCTGACGTCGCGCGAGAAAAACCCCATCGGCACCGATGGTCATGTCCGCATCGACGGTTTTGGCAACATGATCTGGGAAGATGGGCCGCTGCGCGATCGCAGCAAGCGCCAGTTGCAGCATTGCCTGGTCGAACGGGACGGCCCGATCACCATAGTCACGATGAACAATCCCGACGCCATGAACGCACTGAGCCCCTACGCGAATGAGGAACTGGGCGAAGTGTTCGATGCGTTCCAGGCAGACCCTGACCAGTGGGTGGCGATCCTGACCGGTGCGGGTGACAAGGCCTTCTCTGCGGGCAACGATCTGAAGTTCATGGCCAAGATGATGGCCAAAGGCGAAAACGTCGGGACCCCGATCAAGGGCTTTGCCGGGCTGACCGACCGTTACGACATGACCAAGCCGGTAATCGCCGCCGTCAACGGCGTTGCCATGGGTGGCGGCTTCGAAATTGCACTGGCCTGCGACATCATCGTGGCTTCGCGTGAGGCAGTATTCGCTCTGCCTGAACCGAAGGTCGGCCTGGCGGCACTGGCGGGTGGACTTTTGCGGCTTCCACGTCAGATCGGCCTGAAGCAGGCAATGGGTATGATCCTGACCGGACGTCGCGTGTCCGCAGACGAGGGGAGGGAGCTTGGCTTCGTGAATGAGGTGGTTGAGCCTGCGAACCTCATGGCGACGGCACGCCGTTGGGCCAACGAGATCATCGCGTGCAGCCCGATGTCGATCCGGGCGTCGAAGGAAGCCGTGATGAAAGGCCTGGACGAGCTTGATGTCCGGAGCGCCCAGGCCAACCAGTTCCGCTATCCGGCGATGGCAGCGCTGTTTCGGTCGGAAGATATCAGAGAAGGGCCGCTCGCCTTCGCGCAGAAGCGCCCACCCCAATGGAAAGGCCGCTAGCCATGATCAGTACACGTTTCACCGAAATGTTCGGGGTCGATCACCCGATTGCTCAGGGCGGCATGATGTGGGTCGGCCGGGCCGAACTGGTCGCGCCGGTCGCCAATGCTGGTGCGCTGGGCTTCCTGACGGCCCTGACCCAGCCCACGCCGGAGGCGCTGTTCAAAGAAATTGCGCGCACGCGCGACATGACCGACAAGCCCTTCGGTGTGAATCTGACGATTCTCCCGTCAATCACTCCACCGCCCTATGCCGAGTATCGTGCGGCGATTATCGAGGCCGGGATCAAGATCGTAGAGACAGCCGGCTACAAGCCGCAGGAACACGTCGACGACTTCAAGGCCAATGGCGTCAAGGTGATTCACAAATGCACCGCAGTCCGGCACGCCTTGTCGGCTGAGCGGATGGGGGTCGATGCAATCTCGATCGACGGGTTCGAATGCGCTGGCCATCCCGGTGAGGATGATATTCCTGGCCTGATCCTGATCCCGGCGGCAGCCAATGTTGTGAAGGTGCCGATGCTGGCCTCGGGCGGGTTCGGAGACGGTCGCGGGCTCGCTGCCGCACTCGCTCTGGGGGCCGACGGCATCAACATGGGCACCCGCTTCTGCGCGACCCAGGAAGCGCCGATCCACGAAAACTTCAAGCAGGCGATGGTGGAGGCCGACGAGCGCGCCACTGACATCATCTTTCGCACGTACAAGAATAGTGCGCGCGTGGCGCGCAACGCAATCAGTCAGGAAGTCGTGCGGCTGGAGCGCGAAGGACGCCCGTTCGAGGACGTCGCACATCTCGTGAAGGGAGCGCGCGGACTTGAAGGGCTGAACAGTGGCGACACCGATCACGGCATCTGGACTGCCGGGCCAGTGATTGGCCTCATCAAGGATATTCCGTCCGTTGCGCAGTTGATCGATTCAATCGTCGCCGAGGCGGAAGCCATCATCCGGGAACGCTTGGGGAAGATGCTCGACGCTACCAGCGCTCGACGCGCGGCCGCGATAGCCTGAGGACCGTTGCATGGACCTGAACTGGACCCCGCGTGAAGTCGCCTTCGAGAGCGAAGTCCGCGCCTTCTTTGCCGAGAACCTGACTGACGAGCTGCGAAAAGCTGGCAGCTTGATGACCAGCGTCTACGCCGATCACGAGCTTGGCATGCAATGGCAAGCCATCCTCAACAAGAAGGGTTGGGCCGCGCCGAGCTGGGCCGTTGAGCACGGCGGGCAGGACTGGTCGACAATCCAGCACTACATCTTCTCGAAAGAACGGGTGAAGGCCGGTGCGCCGCCGGTCTCGCCAATGGGCATTCATATGGTCGCCCACGTGATCGCCCATTTCGGGACGCCGGAACAGAAGGACTATTTCCTGCCCCGCATCCTGAGCGGTGAGCATTTCTGGTGTCAGGGCTATTCCGAGCCAGGCTCCGGCTCCGATCTCGCTTCGCTGCAGATGGCAGCGGTCGATGATGGCGACGATTTCGTCTGCAACGGTTCGAAGATCTGGACCACGCATGCGGGCGAGGCGAACTGGATTTTCTGCCTCGTGCGCACTTCGCGTGATGGCAAGCCGCAAGAAGGAATTACCTTCCTTTTGATCCCGATGGACACGCCGGGCATAGACGTGCGTCCGCTCGTCATGACCTCGGGCGAGGAAATCCAGAACCAGGTCTTCTTCGAGAACGTCCGTGTCCCCAAGGCCAATGTGCTTGGTGAAATCGGCAAGGGCTGGACGGTCGCCAAGTATCTGCTCGAGTTCGAGCGCGGCGGACAAGCCTATTCGCCAGAGCTTCAGGTTCGCCTGGTGGACCTGACAAAGGCTGCAGCTGCGCTGCCCGGAGATACGAGCCAGACCTTGCTGGATGATCCGCTCTTTGCGAGTCGCCTCGCCGAGGCCCGGATCCGGGTCGATGTGCTCGAGATATTCGAGATGCGCATCCTGTCCGCCGTGTCCGACGGTGGCAGCGTGGGCGTGCTCTCGTCGGTGATGAAGGTCATGGGCACCGAGTTGAGTCAGCACATTACCGAACTGACGCTGGAGGCGGCCGGGGCACACGGTACCGTCTATCAGCCGCATGCGACCAGGCCCGGTGGCCCAGTGGTCTCCTACACGCCTCCTGCAGACAACTACGTGTCAGGCGAGGTGTGGCAGGCGATCGCACCGCTTCGTTACATGAACGAGCGTGCCGGATCGATCTATGCCGGCTCCAATGAGATCCAGCGCAACATCCTGGCGAAGACCGCACTCGGGCTGTGAGAGACAGCCATAGCGCTGCCCCGCGTGCCGGGGCAGCGCCTTTGTCATCATTCCATGCCTAGATTGATCGGATGCTGGAGCGAAAGTCCGCCGTCAGCGACCAGTGTCGCACCGGTGACATAGGCAGCCGCGGGCGACGCCAGGAATATGGCAATTGATCCAAGTTCAGCGGTAGTGCCCCAGCGCCCCAGCGGCACCATCGCCGCCTCACGTGCATGGCGTTCCGGGTCATCGACGATGGACGCGGTAAGGGGACTGGCGAAACGCCCCGGCGCGATCGTGTTCACCGTGATATTCGACGATCCAAGGTCAAGCGCCAGCATCCGCGTCATATGATGCAGCGCGCTTTTCGAAAGGCCATAGGAATAGGTCGTGGTTCCTTTCGCCATCTCGCCGGCGATGGAACCGATGTTGATCACCCGTGCCGGGTCCTCGGGCGATCCACCAGCGCGCAGCAGGCCTAGCAACGCCTGGATCAGGAAGAACGGAGCTTTCAGGTTAAGCCCGAAGACCTTGTCCCAACCGCGCTCAGGATAGTGATCAAACGGTGCGCCCCATGCGAGCCCGGCGTTGTTGACGAGGATGTCTAGCCGGGCCTCGCGTTCTGCGATGGCATCGGCGAGCGCACTGACCCCTGCCAGATTCGAGAGATCTACCGCAACCGCGACACAGCGGCCGTTGGAATCAATTTTGTGCGCCGCTGCCGCAATCGCTTCCGCTTTGCGCGAAGCGATATAGACCCGGCTGCAACCAGCCGCGAGGAATCCTTCCGCAATGGCCCGCCCCAGTCCGGTGCCGCCCCCGGTGACCAAGGCCACTTTCCCTTCCAACGCGAATTGCTTGGCGAATGTCATGTTTCGAAGTCTTCCAATGTACCTTCCGGCCGCGCGACTGAGGAATGGCGGCCGGTCAGCTCAGTTGATGCCACGCTCTCGCCCGGCCCAAAAAGGTTCGCGCAGTTCTCGGCGCAGAACCTTGCCGCTGGCGTTACGAGGCAAACTCTCGCGCACGATGACGCGCTTGGGTACCTTGTAGGACGCCAGTCGCTCGCGGGCCCAGAGCAGCAAGGCGCCAGAGTCGATCGTTCCGCCGTTCGGCACGACAACCGCCGTCACCGCCTCGCCCCAGCGCTCATCAGGAACACCGATCACCGCCACTTCCGCGACATCTGGATGAGCATAGAGTGCACTCTCGACTTCGGCCGGATAGACGTTTTCCCCACCCGAAATGATCATGTCCTTCAGGCGATCCTGGACAAATAGATAGCCGTCCGCATCGAGATAGCCGGCGTCGCCCGTGCGCATCCAGCCATCGATGAGCGCCTCTGCCGTCGCTTTGGGCCGTCGCCAGTATCCAACCATGGTTGTCGGCGAATGGATCAGGATTTCACCAGTCGTGCCCGCCGGCACTGCCTCCAGCCGCTCATCGACGACGCGCAGCGTAACGCCGGGCAAGGCCCGACCGGCAGATGCCATGCGCTGGCTGCCATCAACGGTATGATCCTCGGGCGGCAGGGCAACCACTGTACCGCAAGTCTCGGTCATTCCATAGTTCTGGACAAAGCCGCAACCGAACACTTCAATCGCCTCCCGCAGCAGGTCGAGCGGTATCGGTGAGGCACCATACAGAATATAGCGCAAGCGCGAGAAATCGGACTTGGCAGCGTCAGGATGGCGTAGCACCGCCTGGATTGCCGCAGGCACCAGGAAGATGCGGCTGATGTTTTCCGTCGTTACCGCGTGCAATATGGCTGCGGCATCGAACTCGGGCAGAACGATGGACTTAGCCCCGTTGTAGAGACCCACAAGTCCCCAGCCCGAACCGGAAATATGCGCGACGGGCATGGTCACCAGCGAGACATCGTCAACCTGCCACTGATCCCAGCCCAGGCCGGCAGCCGCACAGATCGGGCGCAGCGCATAGATGTTGTGATGCGAGATCATCGCCCCCTTTGGCTTGCCCGTGGTGCCCGATGTATAGAGCTGCAGCACGGGTTCGTCGGGATTGACGACCGGCAGGACCATTGCGCCGGCGATGCCCGTCGCGCGCCACTCTTCATAGCCAGGCGCCTCTGCCACTGCCTGCTCTACGGAGATGATGTTCGGCGCGGCCTCCTCGCTTGCCGCCAGCGCAATGGGATGGAAAGCTGGCTCCACGAAGAGAAGATCGACCTCTGCGTCCGCGATCAAGAACGCAATCTCGGGCGCTGTCAGCCGCCAACCGATGGGCACAATCACCATCCCGGCCTTGGCGGCTGCACACAACAATTCGAAATAGCGATCATTGTTCTTGCCAAGATAGCCGATCCGCGCGCCGGGCCGGCAACCACCGGCTAACAATGCCCGTGCCGCTGCATCGCTGTTGGCATGCAACTGCGCATAAGAGGTCACTCTCTCCCCGAACTCGAAAGCGGCGCATGTTCCGCGTTCTTCGGCAAGCCGCGACAGCATCGCGCCGATCGGACCCGGGGATGGAGCAAGCTCCTCGTTCTTCATAGCCTCACGCCTTTCTTTCCATCCCGACACAATTACGCACGATGAAAGTCACGGCCGGATCTGGCTCTTGCGATAGTCGGTATCCTGCGCCGTGATTGCGCCCAACTCCTCGCGGCGGGGACCGAGATAGCCAAACAGATAGGCGCCGACCTTGCGCATCTGGATCTCCTCCGCTCCTTCAGTGATCCGGTAGCGGCGGTGGTGGCGATAGATATGCTCGAAAGGCTTATGCCGCGAATAGCCGATGCCACCATGAACCTGCATCGCACGATCCGCCGCCTCGCAACACAGTCGATTGGCCCAGTAGTTGCACATCGACACTTTGTCGGAGAGCCTCTTTTCCACCTCCGGGTGCGGCATCTTGTCCATCTCCCATGCTGTCTTGCGGATCAACTGGCGCAGCATCTCGCACTGCGTGGCGAGTTCGACGAGGGGGAACTGGATGGCCTGGTTCTCCGCGAGCGATCGGCCGAACGGCTTTCGCGCCCGGGCATATCGCACGCTTTCCTCGATGCAGTAGGCCGCCGCGCCCAGCGAGCTCGCTGCTTGGCGGATTCGGTTTTCGTGAACGAATGCCTGCGCCAGTGGCAAGCCGTTGTCTTCCGGTCCGAACAACGCTTCTTCGGGAACCCATACGCCGTTCAGCGTCAACCGCGGATGGTCGGTCGGCATGTTGAAGGTCCACAAATACTCATCGACAATCAAGCCGGGCGTACCCGTCGGCACGAGGATGCAACTGATACCCCGCGCCGATCCATCCTTGCCGCTGGTCCGGGCAAAAACCGCGACATGCGTGGCGATGTGCATGCCGGTAATCCACATCTTCTCACCGTCGATGCGCCATCCCGAAACACCGTCCCGCGTCTCGCGTACCGCGCGCGTTGCCATATGGGTGGCGTCTGATCCATGGTCCGGCTCGGTCAGGCCGAAGCAAACGAACTTGCTCTGATCAAGCAGGCCGGGGATGAATTCCTCCTTCTGCTGCGCGGTACCGAAATCGCGAAACATCACCGCCAGCGGCTGATTTCCGACGATTGAATGCTCGGCTTGCAAATCGTTGTGCAAACCCAGCCCCTTGGCGGCCAGGTGTTCACGGATGACCGCCATCCACAAATTGGACCCACCCTGTCCGCCAAACTCCTCGGGCTGGGCAAAGCGGAAGAAGCCGGCCTTGTCGGCGCGGCGCTTGGCTTCGGCCATCAAGGCCTCCCATTCGGGTCGGGGCAGGCCTTGGTTGTCCCAGTCAGTCCGGGCATGTTCGCGGCGGTGGTCGAAAAAGCGCATGTTGTCGTCCGCTTCTTCAAGCGGGCGAATCTCTGCTTCGATGAACGCATCCAGCCGCGCGAGATAGTCAACCAGATCAGCGGGAAGATCGAAGTTCATCGGTCCATTTCCTTTTCAGCGACAGCAAGCTTGGCGCGCGCGCGGGTCAACCCGCCATATGTCGGCTGGTCCACCTCGAGCTTGGCCTCGGTAATCGTCCAGAGGCAGGCCGCCACATCGGGAGCAAACGGGTCGATCTGGCGGGCGGCGATGCGCCTTGCCAGCTCGCCGGTCAGCGTCATTGTCTCGCCTTCCATGGCGAGCACCTTCGCGAGCAGCGCATTTTCATGCGCGCCCTGCTCAACTGTGATCCCGCACTCCCTTCGCACCAGTTCCAGTGCGTTGATTGCTACGCGCAACTGAAATGCCGTGTTCCCTTTCAGATGTGGCTGAACTTCCTCGCGCAGGAACGCGGCGACCGCGGCCAGTATCTCGGCAGGTTTCGGCTCATCCTGCATGGCTCAATCTCCCAGATAGATCAGGCGCAGCAGATCGATCTCATTTTCCGATGCGCGGCGGGCGATCATGGCCCGCTCAACGGACGGATCAGTGCCGTCGCGAAACAGCGGGGTCATTGCAGCGCAGTTCACGCCCCAGCGGAGCGCGCTCGCCACATCCCACCAGCGTACACGCGCACGGTCGACCGTCCCGCCGGCAGCCTCATACGCTGCGAACAGGTCCTCCCGCGCGCCGAGGCCGGCAACCGGTTGGTCAACGTTGCCAAAACGCCAGGGAGTGGCGCAAAGCCAGGCCAGGTCTTCCATCGGGTCGCCCAGATGAACCAGTTCCCAATCAAGCACGGCGGCAATCCCGTCGTCGGCGATGATCAGGTTGCCAAGCCGGAAATCACCATGGACAAGCACTGGAGGGACATCGGGAAGGACATGGTCCTCGAGCCAGCGAATAGCCACTTCAAACACGGGACGCGGCGTCGACAGGGCACGGACTTCGTTTCGCAAAAGATCCAGCGTGGCACCTAGGCAGGTGAGGCGCAATTCGGGCAACCCGGCTGTGGGCGACCCGTGGATTCCGGCAAGAACCTGGCCGAAAAGTGCAGGCAAAGCCGGCCGCACGGCCGTAAACGTCGCATCGCGCAGGACTCTGCGGGCGATCGTCTCGCCATCGACATGGCTTGTCACAAATCCCCGGCCCAAGCCGTCGTCAGGATCCAGCACGTGGCGCACTTCGGGCACTGGGATGCCGTTTGCCGCCATTGTGCGGATGATCGCAGCTTCGATTTCGAGGCCAGCCGCAGTGGAATGCTGAAACGTGCCGCCCGGTGCTCGGCGCAGGATGAGGCGGTGCGTCAAGCCGTCGGCTGCCGCAACCAATTCGAACGCCCAGGTTTCTTGGCTCGCTCCGCCTGAAAGTCGCCGCAGGTTTCGCACCTCACCCCCGCCTGCGACGAGCGCTCCGGCGATGCGTGCCAGCGCCGAGTCTTCAATGGGGATGCAGAGATTGTCAGTGCTTGTTGAGGTCACGGCCTCACCATCTCCCGCAGAGTCTTGCCCGGTTCGGTCGGCTGCAAAACTGCTGGAACTGCATCGAGCAGGGCCGCCGAGAAACTTCTTAATCACACTTGGCATCGTCCGCACAACCAGTTTATGCAAGCGATTAACTGAATTGACATAGCGACGGCGAATCGTCTTCAGGCGGTTGGCCATGCGTCATCGATCCCTCGCGCTCGCGCGGTTCCCATCAAGCGGGAAGCGATGACCACAGACCGGAGTTTATGCACATGGCACTTACTAACCAGCGCTGGGTTCTGAACCACAGGCCGACCGCAGCTGTCGGGCCTGGCGACCTGACGCTACAAAGCACCGAGGTGCCCGATCTGCGCGAAGGTGAACTTCTCGTGCGCAACATCTATCTCTCGCTCGATCCGACGAACCGTTTGTGGATGAGCGATCGCGAGCAATACCTTCCGCCGGTCGGCGTTGGTGATCTGATGCGCGGCGGCACGATCGGGGTCGTCGAACAAAGCCGTTCGCCGCGGTTTGCCCCGGGTGACCTGGTGATCCCCGGGAACAGTGGCTGGCAGCTTTACACTGTCTCCCACGAAAGCAGCACGGGCCGCGTTCGTACAACCCAGGGTGTGCCTCTCTCAGCCTATCTGTCGGTATTGGGTGCAACCGGCCTGACAGCTTATTTCGGGCTTCTCGACATCTGCCAGCCCAAGCCAGGCGAAACGCTCGTCGTGTCGGCGGCGGCGGGCGCAGTGGGATCGGTGGTTGGCCAGATAGCGAAGATCAAGGGTGCGCGCGTGGTCGGTATTGCGGGCGGGGAGGCAAAGTGCCGCTGGCTGGTCGATGATCTGGGCTTCGATGCGGCGATCGATTACAAGAACGAAGACGTGGGCGAAGCGCTGGATCGCCATTGTCCCGACGGCATCGACATGAACTTTGAGAACGTCGGCGGTCCGATCATGGATGCAGTGTTCTCCCGACTGCGCCGCAACGGACGCATGGCCCTGTGCGGGCTTATCACCGGGTACAACAGCGATGGCCCCTTGGCCGGACCAAGTGATTTCGGCCGTATCCTGATGCAACGGCTGACCGTTCGCGGCTTTATCGTCATCGACTACATGGCGCGCGCGCGTGAGGCGATGGCGGATCTGGGGCAATGGGTCGCAGACGGCAAGCTGCGCTGGAAGGATCACATTGTCGACGGTCTGGAAAACGCGCCTGCCGCGCTCGACCGACTGTTCACCGGCAATCATGATGGCAAGCTGATGGTCGCGATCTCCGATCTGCCCTCGCAATCCTGAATCGTCCCCGTCAACTATCATGCCTGCGTCCCAATTCCCGGACATCTTCCAATGATCAAGATCATGTTCTGCCTGCGCCGCCTTCCTGGAATGTCGATCGAGGCGTTTCAGGCCTATTGGTACGAGCACCATGCGCCACTTGTCAGGCAGCATTCCGACGCTCTTGGCATCCGCCGCTATGTGCAGAGTCATTCCTTCGCCCATCCCGGGCTGCAGCCCGCGCTCGATCTTCGCAAAGGTGAAACGGCGCCCTATGATGGCATCGCAGAGCTGTGGTATGATAGCGTCGAGGCGGTACTGGCGCTCAACCGCAGCGCCGAGGCACGCCGCGCCGGGCGCGAACTGCTCGAGGACGAACGCAAGTTCATTGACCTTCCCAACTCGCCGCTGTTCTACACCGTCGAGCGTGAAGTTATTGCCTTGGCCTCCACCTGTTCGGTCGGGGGCTAACGCAGATGCATCTTGCCCCGCTCATGCGTATGCGGGTCGATCTCGGCAAACGCTACCCCATTGGCGCAATCCCCAAAGGGCGGCGCAACGTGTGGACGCTGACCGGCGGAGTGGTGGAAGGCCCGCGCATCCGCGGAAAGGTTGCGCCTGTCGGCGGAGAGTTTGAGCTGATCGATAGCGAGGGCGTTTGTCACATCGACGTACGGCTAGTGATCGTCACCGATGATGCTGCGAACATATTCGTGCAGTATTTCGGGGTTGCGGATACCCCGCCCGAAATTGCCGCGCGCTATCGGCGCAATGAAGTGATCGATTTTGGCGATGCCTATTTCGTCACGCAGCCCCGCTTCGAAACCAGCCATCCCGACTATGCCTGGCTGAACACTGTCATGGCCGTCGCCGAAGGGCGTGGGCGACCCGAAGGTGTCGAGTATCTGATGTACCAATGCATCCCCGATGCCGCGGTCGGAATCGCCGGTGCGGACAAGCTGTTCGCGCACAAGCCTGCGCATGAAGACCATGGAGGCGATGGCCTGCCCTTGTAAGTGGCGATCAGGGCTGCTGTTGCGCCTGCGCCAACCGCATTAGCAAAGCTGAAGCAACGCCCGCACGGGTAATTCCTGTACGATCCCGCCGTCAAGGCAGTCCGACGCCAGATGCGTGCCCCCCCTGGCGGACTCAAACGGCTGCCGGCGGTGCCTATGACCTGTCGGCCCAGATACGCATCCAGTATCAAGCAGAGCAATCTTTAGCTCCGGGCACGGCAGACCAGCCTCAGATCGGCTATCGAGACGTTGCTGGTGCCGTCGAGGACGGGATCATCGGCGCCGAAGATCCCATCTTCGCAAAGCGTCTCGATAGAACCTGTTCGAGCATTGCCACTGCGACCGCCCGAATCTCATCCTGTGAAGCTCAATTCGAAACCGGAACGACAAAGATGACGTCGGCAACCGTCGAGCGCACCGGCAAGGCATACTTCCGGACGCTCGTTTCCAGCGTCGCAGTCTCCAGGACCAGATTCTGATCTCATGCCCAAAATCTGTTCTGGAGATTGCAGCCTGCCAAAAGCAGTCAAGGATGGCAGGCATCGTGCCCGTCCCAAACCAGTAGTGGTGCCAGAAGAGGACTCACGCCTTGCACCCTTTCTGCTGTTAATTCAGCATTTTAGCCGATGTGGTTTTCGGAAAGGCCCGCAATTTCGCCCGCGCTAGGTAACTAACGTATTGGTTCGATGCCTTTTTAGGGACTCTGGCAATTTCAAAGTCTCAGAATTCCGCCATTCCTGCGTTGGAACAAATGCAGAAAATGGGCCTTTTGATTCGGGCCCAGGACGGCCCCTTATCTCGTCATGCATCTCGCGGCCTCCCCTCTACGAGACTCACCTCGAGCGAGCGCATTTCGGCAAGCGTAGAGAAGTAGATGCTCAAGCCAGTGGCCTCGCCTCGGTGGAGTTCATCGCAATCCACCTGGACATGGGTAATCGCTTTGGACGCGATCAGCCCTGGCAATGCCCAAATTGCGTCCGAGGGCAAGTAAGCCACGATCGAACGAAGGTTCTTGCGAAGGGTCAAGGATAGATGCGCGCGCTCAGCAGACTGGGATACGTCGGGCAGAAATCGCTCGCAGGCCAGCCTAATTTCGATCTCTTTTCCCCTGTGCTGCTCAAGCTTTTCACAGGTCTCTACGATCAAGCAGTTCAGCCGGACGAATGTCTCGTCTAGTCGGCGCTCCGGCCCGTCGTCGCCGAGATAATATGTAGGTGAAGCCGCCTGAATCTCAGCCTTGAGGCAGTAGACTGGCCTGAGCATTGTCTTCTTTTTGCGTCTGACTTTGGTCATCTCAACTCTCTCAGACAATGCGATGGTGAGCATCGCCACTTTCGAGGAAGCTACATGCCGATCGGAACGAAACCAATTAGCTGATCATGATCGAGCCGGGCCGGTTTACAACGTTGCCTCCGGCCATCCCGATCAAGCTCGCTTGCTCGCCACATAGGACCCTGGCCGGATCGGCATCGCCAGCGAGACTGGGAAGTTGTCGGCAGATGAACGCTAAGCGTCGCCTTAGGCAAGGCCGGTTGCCTACGCGTCCCGGCTGATTGGGACGACCATGCGGTCATCGCTGACAACCAGAAGTTCCACTGTCAGACCCGCGGACTTCCAGCGGCCGTCAGTCGCAGGCCTACGGCCTTGGCGGCGGCCAATGCTTTACCGAGTTGTGCGGTGGGCTTGCCTGCTTCTCAGTCGACAATGAAGCGTTGGCCGCTGTTGATGGCGAGCGCCAGTTCCCGCTGGGTGAGTCCTAAGGCCTTGCGAGCGGAGGCAACGGCGGCGCCGAACTGGGAGGAATCTTCAATCATACAATTCTTACCGAGCGGGAAGATCGCATGGTCACGATCAGTCTTCAATAGGATTTCTTACCGATCGGGAAGTCAAGATCCGCCACTTTGGCAGGCCTGGCCCAATTACCTACGCCGGGGTGAGCGCCCCAGAAAACGATGCGGGGTCCAGGCCTGCCCCTCCCGCAGGAGGAACTCGTCATGTGCGAGCCGGGTCAAAGGAGGATCCGGACTTCCACATGTGAAGCATGACGACGGCTAGCTTTCGGGCAACAGCAACCCTGGCCTTCGACAAGCCGACTTTCTTCCTCAGTGCCAGCCCCCATGTCTGCAACCCGCTTTCTGCCTTAGTCGAGCACAACAAGACAGTGGCAGCCGAGACCAGGTGGGTCCGGGTAAGCTTGCTGCCGAACCGGCTGATCCGGCCGACCCGGGCGAGAACGCCGGATTGATGGATTGAGGGGGTCAGTCCGAAATAGGGACCGACGTCCCGCGTTCGCTGGAAGCGCGATGGGTCGCCAATCGCGCTGTAGAAGGACAGCGCGGTGATCGGACCAACTCCGGGAACGGTCATAAGGTTCGAACAGACCGGATGTGCGAGAGCCGCTGCGCGAAGACGCTTGTCCATCGCAGCGATATGCGACCGTAGATCCTCAGCGATTGAAATTAGTGGCCGGACATCGGCGTCGACGTCGAGGCCGTCTGCCCGCAAAACTTCCAACTGATCTTCGACGCCGCTGGCGAGCCTGCCCACACCGGTGCTCGTCTTCAGCTTTCCTCCGTGCAAGCGCACGATAGACTGGATCAGGGCGTCCAGCTTCATGCGCTGCTGAATGAGGTTCTTGCGGACATTGAGAAGGCTGCGCAGGTTCTGACAGTCCAGTGGCTTCACGAAAACCTCTGCACCGATCGTGCGGCCGACGCGGCCGAGCTCCGCAAGCCCTCTCGCATCGTTGGAGTCAGTCTTCTGCCGCCGGATGGCAAGGAACTTGGAGGCACGACGAACCTCCGCGACATAAACAGGAAAGCCCTGGGATTGGAGTTCCCTCACCATGTGCGTGCCAACGCCGGCTTCGATGGTGATACGCTGCACGGCTTCGACACCGAAGGGACGCAGGATATCCTTTATCTGACCAGCGTGTGTCTCTCGTTTTCCTTCGAACAGGACTTCGCCGAATTCATCGATGAGGCACACTGCTGTTTCCGTAACTCCCGTATCCAAGCCAACCCAGTATCTTCGAACAGCCAATTCGATCTCCCCAGAAACCATGGAGTTCTGGCACGGCGTCACCTAATCTCGCGGCAGGAGCCCTGCAAACTTCCGACGTCCAGATGCCGCGACCAGAGTAGCAGTCGGCGTTGGTTTCAGCGAATGGGATTGCTCCTTTGAATTGCGAAACATGTTCTAGGAAATCGTAGGAATGGCCAAACTGGACCCCCGCCGTGCACTTGATGAGCTCATCAAGGAGCGCGGCGAATCTTATTCTTCGGTTTCGCGTCTGCTGAGCCGCAATCCCGCTTACATCCAGCAGTTCATCAAGCGCGGCAGTCCCACGCGTCTCGACGACAGCGACATTGCGCAGCTGTCTGTGCATTTTGGAGTTCCCGGAGCAATCTTTGGCGGAGACGAGGTTCCGGAAAGCGCCGGGCTGTCGACGATCGCGATCCCTGTTCTTGGCGCCACCGATGCAGAGGGCACTCTGGGCCGCGTTCGCCTAGTCGACGAGGCGTGGCTACGTAGTCTCAGTCACAAGCCGACCGGCGTTTCGATCGTTATGGTCGAAGGCGATGCGATGTATCCGACTTTGCGGAACGGCGATGAAGTGCTGATCCAGCGCTACCTGGCCAACGAGAACCCTCGTGACGGACTTTATGTGATCAGGGCCGATGCCGGATTACTTGTGCGCCGGATTGCGCTCGAACCGACCGGAAACCGCATTGCCGTTCTGACTGACAATCCTACCTATCCGAACTGGGATGGCTTGCCGAGGAACGGGGTCCAGATCGTCGGTCGGGTGATATGGGCCGGCTTGCACGTCGCTTGATCGGCTTCCGATTAAGGTGTGAATAGGCCTGCTGGCTCCGCATAGCTTTTGATTGTGCGCTCGGGCCGTTCATGCCAGCCGATGTTGAACGCCCAGTAGGTGGGGAAGAAGTAGAGCGTCGAGTATGGCAGATGCTCATGAATCCATCGAGCCAGGATCCGCCAATCACCTGGCTCTTGATGCTTTGCCCAGAAACTGGGAACGACAACGCAGGCCATTGCTCCCGTGTGGCCATGGGCGTCAAGGCGATCCCAGATGTGCCCTCCGTAGTTGCTCTCGTTGGACGCGCAGGTGTAGCCGGCCTTCTTCTTGCGTTGCATTTCGTTGCAGAAGCCGTTGACTTCGCACGAGCGGTAGGCGGAGCGGATGGCGATCCGTCCCCAGTGATCCTGCAGTGGCTCGAGCAGTTCCTCGCAGAGCCGCTTGCCGGCCTTGACGGCCAGGTCAGGGTCATCGGGCGCGTTATTAAGCCCGTGGATCATGGCGACTTCGGAATAGAGCATGTCGCGCATGAAAAAGGATTTGGACAGCTGTACCCGCCCCAATTCTGTGAGCGAAGGAACGGTGCGTGCCGTTCCGAGCCGCTTGACCGGGCCCCCGCCTGGCTCAGCCACCCATCCGATCCGCAGTGCAACACCGTCGCAGATCTTTGCCGGACTTATTGCGCCGACTGGCGCATCTAGGAGGCGTTGACAAATTGGCGCGTCCAGAGCCGGATTGAGACGATTTGGACGAAGCCGAGATAGCTGTCGGCAGTTTTGTCGTATCGTGTTGCCAGTCTGCGAGCGTTCTTGAGTTTGTTG
>NZ_JAROCY010000034.1 GCF_029436685.1 Novosphingobium cyanobacteriorum | reverse complement strand
CGTGCCATCGGGCATCAGGCCCTGCCCCTGCGTGGCGCGGATCGCGGTGCACAGGTTGGTCTTGCCGCTGAGGCAGCTTTTGCACTGGCGGCATTCGGGGGTGTAAAGCGGGATCACGTGGTCACCCGGCTTCACCGAGGTGACGCCCGGCCCCACTTCACGCACCACGCCCGCGCCTTCGTGGCCCAGGATCGAGGGGAAGATGCCCTCGCTGTCGAACCCGTCGAGCGTATAGGCATCGGTGTGGCACACGCCCGTGGCCATGATCTCCACCAGCACTTCGCCGGCACGCGGACCTTCAAGATCCACTTCCACGATTTCGAGCGGTTGCTTGGGCGCAAAGGCAACGGCGGCGCGGGTCTTCATGGCTTAACTCCAGTTGGTCAGTCGATGGGTTGATGATCGGGAACCGCCGCCATTTCGGCATCGGCATCGCGCATGGGCAGCATCAGGAACAGCACGGCCGAGGCGACCGAACCCATGGCCATGATGATCGACACCGTCAACAGTTGGTCGTCTCCCAACCAGCCAAACAGGGTGCCCGCCAGCAACGGACTTCCCGCAGCGCCCAGCCGCCCCACGCCCAGCGCGAACCCTGTGCCTGTGGCCCGCGCATAGGCCGGAAAGCCGCGCGCGAAGGCCGCATAATAGCCGCTGATCGCCGCATTGGTGAAGAAACCGGCGATCATCGTCGCCCATTGCCACGCCTTGAGCGTATCACGCCCGGTTCCGAACCAGGCCACCATCATCGCGCCGATCAGCAGCATCAGCGCGGTCGGCCACCTGACCCCGAGCCGGGCCATCACGAAGCCGAACAGCGCGCTGCCCAGGAACCCGCCGACGTTGGCATATGTCAGCACCGTGGCCGCCTGCGCCGGAGGATAGCCCGGCGGATAATCGGACACGATCTGCACACCGAACTTCAGGATGTAGTAGAACGTGATGCAGTGGAACGTGTAGCCGAACGCCACGAGCAGGGTGACCGTGCGCAGTCTGGGGTTGGACAGGATATCGGTAACGCGCGGCTTGGCGGCGCCCGCCACGATCACCGGCAGATCGTTGACGGCAGGCTTGCCGAAAGCGGCAAGCGTGCGGTTCACGCCGGCCAGATTGCGCTTCGTCACCAGATAGGCCGCTGTTTCGGGCACCAGCGCCAGAATGATCGGGATCAGAACTGCAGTCACCACCGCGCCGAACACAAATACCGCGTGCCAGCTGTAGGTGGGTAGCAGCCATTCCGAGGCGGCAATTCCGCCGATGATCGCGCCCAGCGGATACCCCGCCACATAGACCGCGATGGCGACGGAGCGCCAGCGGCTGTTGGTGCTTTCGGCGACCACCGCGTTGGTGGTTGTGAGCATTCCGCCGATGCCGATGCCGGTGAGGAAGCGGTAGGCAACCATTGGCTGAACCGACGCCGCAATGCTCGCCAGATACATGCCGATCGCCATCAGCACGAGGCAGACAAGCATGGTGGATTTGCGGCCATAGCGGTCTGCCGCGCCGCCCAGCAGCACCGAACCGAAGCCCATGCCAAGCAGTTCGGCCGAAAGCACCACGCCCAGCGCCGGGCGGGCAATGCCCCAATCGGCAGTGATCCCCGGCGCGGCAAAGGCGCTGGACAGCACGTCAAACCCGTCAAGCGCGTTCAACAGCACCATCAGGACCACCACGATCCATTGACGGACGCCCATCGGCGTCTGCTCGATCACCTCGCGCGGGGTTTGTGACATGCGGCCCGATTCCTCTCCGATAAGGCTTATTGCTATCTGTTATAACTCATTCGTGGATTCGGGAAAGCAGGTCGATCAGCAGCTTCACTTCCTTGTCGGAGAATCGGCTCTTAACCCACGCTTCGTGCTCACCGATGGCCTGCTTGGCGCGGGCCAGCATGGCCACGCCCGCCGGTTCCAGGAACAGCGCCTGCTTGCGTCCATCCTTGTCTGACCGGTCACGCCGCAGGAAATGCTTGGCCTGCAGCCGGTTGATGATCGCCATCGTGGTGGCGCGATCCATGCGCAGGCGCTGCGCCAGGTCAGTCTGCGCGATGCCGGGATGATCATCCACCAGCCAGAGCACCGAAACCTGTTTCTGCGTCAGGTCCAGATCGGTGAACGTCTCGGTAAAGTGGCGCAGGCAGGCACCGTGGGCCAACCGGATGTGGAAGCCCAGGATCTCGTTGATCGCGCCGATGTCCGCTTCGCCATCGGCTGGGGGCGGCGTGGCCACGGCATCGGCGAATTTGTCTTTTATCAATGCGTCGCCTCTCAAACCTGCTTGCCTATTTGTTAGCAAGACTTACAATTCCCGACAAAGAAAATGACGAGGTGGATGCCATGTCTCAATTCCCGTCGAGCCCGAGTTTCACCGGGTTCAACACCCCTTCGCGGATAGAGGCCGATATTGCCGACCTGGCCCACGAAGGCACGATTCCCCCCGAGATGAACGGAGCCTTTTACCGCGTCCAGCCCGACCCGCAATTCCCGCCAAGGCTGGGGGACGACATTGCATTCAACGGCGATGGCATGATCACCCGCTTCCACATCCACGATGGCCAGGTGGATTTCCGCCAGCGCTGGGCCAGGACCGACAAATGGAAGCTGGAGAAGGAAGCAGGCAAGGCACTGTTTGGCGCCTATCGCAACCCGCTGACCGACGATGACAGCGTGAAGGGCGAGATCCGCTCGACCGCCAACACCAACGTCTTCATCTTCGCCGGAAAGCTTTGGGCGATGAAGGAAGACAGCCCGGCGCTGACCATGGACCCGGCGTCGATGGAGACGTTCGGGTTCGAAAGGTTTGGCGGCAAGATGACCGGCCAGACCTTTACGTCCCATCCCAAGATCGATCCACGCACCGGAAACATGGTCGCCATCGGCTATGCCGCCAGTGGCCTGTGCACCGACGATGTCACCTACATGGAAGTGAGCCCCACCGGCGAACTGATCCGCGAGGTGTGGTTCAAGGTGCCGTATTACTGCATGATGCACGATTTCGGCATCACCGAGGATTACCTTGTGCTGCACATCGTGCCTTCGATCGGCAGCTGGGAGCGGCTTGAAAAGGGCCTGCCCCACTTCGGCTTCGATACCACCAAGCCGGTGCACCTTGGCATCATCCCGCGCCGCGACGGGGTGCGGCAGGAAGATATCCGCTGGTTCACCCGCGACAACTGCTTTGCCAGCCACGTGCTCAACGCCTGGCAGGAAGGGACGAAGGTCCATTTCGTGACCTGCGAGGCGAAGAACAACATGTTCCCGTTCTTCCCCGACGTCCACGGCGCGCCGTTCAACGGGATGGAGGCGATAAGCTATCCGACCGACTGGGTGGTCGACATGGCAAGCAACGGCGAGGACTTTGCCGAAGTGGTTCGCCTGTCCGACACGGCCGCGGAGTTCCCGCGCATCGATGACCGCTTTGCCGGGCGCAAGACGCGCCATGGCTGGTTCCTCGAGATGGACATGAAGCGCCCGGTGGAACTGCGCGGTGGCAGTGCGGGCGGCCTGCTGATGAACTGCCTGTTCCACAAGGACTTCGAGACGGGCCGTGAACAGCACTGGTGGTGCGGGCCAGTCTCCAGCCTTCAGGAGCCGTGCTTCGTGCCGCGTTCGAAGGACGCCGCAGAGGGAGATGGCTGGATCGTGCAGGTGTGCAACCGGCTGGAAGAACACCGCAGCGACCTGCTGATCTTCGACGCGCTGGACATCGAGAAGGGCCCGGTGGCCACGGTGAACATCCCCATCCGCCTGCGCTTTGGCCTGCATGGCAACTGGGCGGATGCAGACCAGATCGGGCTTGCCGCATGATCAGGCCCGATCTCGAGTTCGTCTACGAAGCATCCGGCGAGCTCGAGCCCCCGCGCGCCATCGGTGAAACATATGACGGCGCGCGGCGGATCATCCCCATCGTGGGCGGCGGGCGCGTGGAAGGCCCGCTGATCAAAGGAAGGCTGGTGGGCAATGCCGCCGACTGGCAGCTGACCCGCCCCGATGGCGTGACCGTGGCCGATGCGATCTATGCCATTGAAACCGACGACGGCGTGGTCATCCAGATCCGCAATCGAGGCCTGCGCCATGGCCCGCCCGAGGTGATGCAGCGGCTGGCTTCGGGACAGGAGGTTGACCCGGCGGAGTATTACTTCCGCACTGTCCCCGAATTCATCGCGCCCAATGGGCCATACGACTGGCTCAACCGGTCCATCTTCATCTGCTCGGGCGCGCGCTATCCGCTGGGGATCAAGCTGTGGGTGTGGCGGGTGCTCTAACCCGCCCGTTCCAGCAGCGCCGCCTCATCCCTCTGCGCCCTGCGACCGATCAGCAGCATCAAACCCACGATGGGGATCGCGGCGGCATTCACGCTCAACATCGCCATGCGCAGGTTGCCGCTGGCATCGGACAGCAACCCCACCACATAGGGCCCGATCCCCATGCCCAGGATCGTCATCACCAGCAGGTAGAGGCTCGCCGTCAGCCCCCGCATGCGAGGCAGGACCTGATCATACATGATGGCATAGAGCGGCGGCATCCAGCCCGTCAGCACGAAGCTGTAGGGCACGAAGCGCAGCAGGAACTGGTCCGCCGTCGGCGCGGTATAGACCCAGAACGACATGATGGGCGATACGCCCATGGTGAACAGCGCCACCCCGGCCCGCCCACTGCCGGGGAAGCGCCGCTGCAGCCCGTCCGAAAGCGGACCCCACACCAGCGGACCGATGATCCCGATCGCGGCCGACAGCAAACCGAACTTCAGCGCCGTTTCCTGCATCGAGATGTTGTAAGTGCGGATCATGAAGGTGGGATTGAACGCCATCAGCCCATAGTTGATCGACGATTGCAGCGTCCCCACCGCGATGCACATAATCAGCGTGGGGCTGCGCCGGATTACCCGGCTGGCCTGCGGATCCGACAGCGTCAGCCCCTGCACGAGGTTGACGATCACGAACAGGCCAATGCCGATCACGCTCCATTGCAGCACGTGCGGATTGATCGACCACGCGCCCAGCACCATTGGCGGTCGCGGCGACAGCGCATCACTCAGCACCGTCAGCCCCGCCATCGCCGCCACGATCAGCCCCAGCGCACCCAGGTTGCGCCCGATGATCGCGCTGCCGCCCTTGGCGAGCGAGGCCCAGTGAAACCCCGGCGTGACCGAGGCCAGGAGGCGCAGGCTCGCCCGGAACGGCGCGGGATCTGGCGGCGTGGCAATGCCGTCCATCGCGCCGCGTTCGGGCTCGCGCAGCCACCACAGGAAGCCCGCCAGCACGAAGCCTGGCGCCGCAGCGACCAGGAATGCGAACTGCCAGCCCTTCAGCGATGAGCCCGCCGCGTGCGTGGCGTCCCACCAATGCGCCGCCACGCCGCCCAGCACCAGCGATCCACCAAGGCCCAGCGCGATCGCCGATGCCATCACCGCCATCACGAAGCCGCGCCGTTCGCGCGGCCAGTAGTCATAGATCAGCGATGTGCCCGCTGGTGCGGTCGCCGCCTCGCCAATGCCCACGCCCAGTCGCGACAGCGCCAGCAGCGCAAAGCTGGTAGTCAGCCCGGCCAGTCCCGTTGCCGCCGACCAGAACAGGATGGAGAAGGCCAGCAGCCGGTTGCGGATCCACCCATCGGCCAGCCGCCCCACCGGCAGCGAAAACAGCGCATAGAACAGCGCGAACACGGTGCCGTAAAGCAGGCCCATCTCGGCATCGCCGACCCCCAGGTCCTTCTTGATCGCCGGGGCGAGGATGGCGAGGATCTGCCGATCGAGCAGGCTCATCGCATTGGTTGCGGCGATGATCGCCAGCGCCACCCATGCGCCCGGCGCCAGCCTGGCCTTTGCCTGCTCGGTCATTCCCTCTCCCACCGAAATCGTGCCCGGTGCCGGCGGTTCAAAGCTTGAACCACTTCTCCGCGTTGGTCTGGAAGAACTTCTTCTTCGTTTCCGCGCTCATGTCCATCGCATCCATCGCGCGCACCTCGTCAGCCACGTACTGATAGGGATAGTCCATCGCATACATCACGCGGTCCTCGCCCATCACCTGCTGGCAGAACTTGATCGCCGGTTCCCATGCCATGCCTGAATTGGTGACGAGCACGTTGCTCTGCAGGTAACCCGCGATGCTTTTCTTCAGCGGCTTCATCCGCGCATAGCGGTTCGACCGCACGCCGGCCTGGTGCATGTAGTCCAGACGATAGAGCCAATAGGGCAGCGCCTCGCCCATGTGGCCGACCATGATCTGCAGGCTGGGATACCTGTCGAAGATGCCGATGGTGATCAGCCGCAACAGGTGCATGCCGGTCTCCACGCCAAAGCCGAAGATCGCCCCGTCCAGCCCGGCTTCCAGCATCGGATCGATCATCGAATCCGGCGGCGTGGCGGGGTGGATGTAAAGCGGCTGGTCCACGTCGACGAGCGCGCGGAAGATCGGGTCGAAGAATTCCTCGTCCAGATAGCGCCCCTGGGTGTGGCTGTTGATCTGGATGCCCTTGAAGCCCAGTTCCTTCGCTCCGCGATGGATCTCGCGCGCCGACCATTCCGGATCCTGCGGGGCGACGGTGCCCATGCCGATGTAGCGGTCAGGACACTTCTCGCAGGCCGTGGCGAGCGTATCGTTGGCGCGGGTGGCGATGCCCTTGGCTTCCTCGACATCGAGCAGCGGCTGCACGCCGGGCGAGGTCAACGCCAGGATCGCCTTGTCGATGCCGGTGGCATCCATGTCGGCAATGCGCCGCTCGCCCAGATCGAGCAGGCGCTCCATGATCTGCGTGGCACGTTCCGAAGGGCTCTGGGCATAGAAGCCCCACAGCGAGACCATGCCCTTGTCCGCGCTGCCATCGCGCACCATGCGCAGGTACACGTCGATCAGCTCGCGCGTGGCAAAGGCTTCCTCGGTGGCGATGCGCAGATAGCCTTGCGCGCCACCGGTCTTCAGTTCCTGGGTCATCATTACTCTCCGTGCGCGCCGGCGTCCTTCGACAAGCTCAGGACGAGCGGGTCTATGAGCTTGAATTATGCAAGAACCGCTCGTGGTGAGCCTGTCGAACCACCACACGCGGCCTCACCGCTCGATCTCACCCTTCGTGAACCGCCTTGGTCACCATACAGGCCAGCACGCCTTCCGGCCCGTCCTCGGCGCCATGGCCAGACCACTTCACCCCGCCGAACGGTGCATCGGCCCCGCCGATCATCGTGGTGTTCACGCCCACCATGCCGCTTTCCACTTCAGCGGCCAAGCGCTGCTGGCGCTTGGCATCGTTCGTCCACAGATACGCGGCCAGCCCGTATGGGAGACGGTTGGCCTCGGCCACCATGGCCTCTTCATCCCTGAATGGGTTGATCAGCGCGACCGGCCCGAACGGTTCCTCGTTCATGATCGTGGCGTCCAGCGGAACGTCTGACAGTACCGAAGGCGCATAGTAGAACCCGGCATTGCCCAGCCGCTGCCCACCCGTGTGCAGCCTTGCCCCGCGCTGCACCGCATCACCGATCAGCGCGTCGATCGCCTCGGGCCGGCGCGGATTGGCCATCGGGCCCATCTGCACGCCATCGTCCATGCCGTTGCCCACCTTGATCGCCTTCGCCCGTTCGACAAAGCCATCGCGAAAGCGCTCGAACACGCTTTCCTCCACGATGAAGCGGGTGGGCGAAACGCAGACCTGCCCGGCATTGCGATACTTGTGCGGCACCACCGTATCCAGCGTACGCTCGATGTCGGCATCGGCAAAGACCATCACCGGCCCGTGCCCACCCAGCTCCATCGTCGTGCGGATGCAGTTGTCCGCCGCCAGCCGCATCAGGTGCTTGCCCACCACGGTCGATCCGGTGAAGCTCAGCTTGCGGATCACCGGGCTGGCCAGCAGGTGGCGGCTCACCTCGTCGGGCACGCCGAACACCGCCTGCGCCACTTGCCTGGGCAGGCCTGCGTCCAGCAGGCACTGCAGCACGCCCAGTGCCGAAGCAGGCGTTTCTTCCGCCGCTTTCAAGATGACCGAACATCCCGCCGCGATCGGCGCGCCCAGCTTGCGCCCCGGATTGCCCAGCGGAAAGTTCCACGGCGCAAAAGCGGCCACCGGGCCAACAGGCTCATGCGTCACCGTGCTGCGCATGCCCTCCGGGCGCACCAGCGTGCGACCATAAAGCCGCTGCACTTCGCCGGCATAGAAATTGAACAGCCCGACGTTCATCATCACTTCGATGCGCGCTTCGGGCAGGGTCTTGCCCTGTTCCATCGTGGCGATGCGGGCCAGGTCCTCCTGCCGCTCCAGCATCAGCCGCGCCGCGCCCTGCAACACGGCCGCACGTTGTTGCGGAGTGGACTTGCGCCAGATGCGGAAACCCTGCGCCGCAACATCCAGCGCACGATCGAGGTCTGCTGCTTCGGCCAGCGAAAGTTCGCCGACGGTCTCGCCCGTGGCCGGGTTCACCACCGCATGCGTGCGCCGCCCGCCACCACTCACGCGCTGGCCATCGATGATCATGTGGAGAGAGGGATACTGGGTCATGGGCCTGCCGTGATGTGCGTCCGCGGGCATGGGAGGAGGGGAATACGCCCGCGGACGCGGTTGAACGCGTCAAGGGATGCGCGGGATCAGCCGCGCGCCTTCTCGCGTTCAATATCCCCCTGCCAGCGCTGCGCCACCATTTCCTCGCCGGTGATCGGATGGGGGAAATGGAAGGCGTTCAGCTTGTGCGTCGGCCACAGCCAGTGCCCTTCGATCAGTTCATCGGGCCCGGTCGGATCCTGGGGCCAGGTCACCTTGGGGAACGGCACGTATTCATGCGGCGTGTTGGCCCATCCACTTTCGAAATCGGCATGCCACACCGGCATGTAGTTCAGGATGTGGATGCGCCACTTGCCGTCCACCTTCTTGTAGGTGTTCTCGTAGATGCCGCCTTCCCACCACTGGCGTGCCTTCAGGTGTGGGGCGTCGCCTTCGTAATCCTTGTGACGACCTGCCTGCATCATCGAACGCGCACGGGCCAATGCGGTCACGCCATCATCCTGGATGTGGATGATGTCCTGCAGCTGCGGATGATCCAGCAGGAAACCGTCGATCGGCCCGTTGTTGCCATAGGTGAAGCGGCCCTGGAAGCGCTCGACATAGAGCCGGCGGACACCTTCCTTGCCTTTCCAGATTCCGCCGAAGAAGCGCACTTCGCCGTCGTCGGTGAACAGGTCCACCGTCTCGTTGTACATGCACTTGTCGATCAGGTAGCCATAAAGGTGCTGCAACTTGCGGATATCCAGCTCATCCTCGCGCACCGTCAGGCGGCGCTCCAGTTCGGCCAGCTTGCCTTCCAGCACGGCAATACGATCGTCGGACATCTCAAACCCCCGCTTTATATTTAGTTTGCATTACTAACAATCTGTCCGCAGACGCAGGCGCTGTCAACGCCCCTTCAGCCGAAAATCCGCAATCAACGGCCTTCGGCCGACCGTCTGCAGTTAACGGCCTTCGGCCTCGAGCCGTTCAACTTCCTCGCGATAGGGGCGGATCGCGCGGAACATCAGCAGCGTCGCCAGCGGCATCAGCACCGACGCGGTGATCAGCATCGCCTTCCACAGCTGCGTCGGATCACCCACCACCACGTCCTGCACACGCCCCACCACAAAGCTGCCCATCGCGCCGAAGAACGTAAACATGAACAGGTAGAACGCGGTCACCTGTCCGCGCATGTCGTTGGGCGCCACGCGCTGAACGGCTGCGTTCTGCGGCACCGCCCCGGCAATGCCGAACATGCCCGAAAAGCCGAACAGGATCAGCGCGCCCCATGCCGATGGCATCAGGATTGCCGCGATCGTGCACACCGTCGTCCCGGCAAAGCAGCAGGTGGCGGCGCGCACATTGGCATCCTTGTGCCGCTTGGCCAGCCATTCCACGAACACGCCGCCCAGCAGCAGCCCGGCCAGCGATGATACCAGGATGATCCCGCCCAGTGCGGCGCCGATCTGCCCTTCGTTCCAGCCAAAGGTGCGCACCATGAACGGCACCCGCCAGAACTGAAGGCCGAAGGTTTCCACCGCGCTCAGCGCCAGCGCGCCGAACAGCGGGTAATAGACTCTCGGCTTGGCGTTGATCGCACGGAACGCGTCCAGCCCCATGAAGGTCAGGATGCGGCGACCGAGCCCCGCATCGCGCGGCACCATTGGCGCATCGTGCGCCGGGGCCAGCCGTTGCGGCTCCTGCACGGTCAGGAACAGCAGGCCGACCAGGATTGCGGGCAGGCCCATCAGGATCAGGATCCATTGCCAGCCGAAGATGGTCAGCGGGCCAAGCTGCGAAGGCTGCCAGTGGGCTGTTGCCATCACCAGCATTCCGCCGATCGGCGGGCCCAATGTGGTGCCGCCGATGAAGCCGAACTGCAGCAGGGCGAAGGCGCGGGTCAGCGTCTTGGGTGGAAATGCGTCGGCCAGCAGCGAATAGGATGACGGCGCGTGGGCCGATCCGCCCGCCGCAAGGAACACCCGGCTACCCACGAACTGCGCGAAGTTCTGCGCCAGCCCGCCCAGCGAGATGATCACGCCCACCAGCGCCGCCCCGCCCGCCAGCACATACTTTCGGGGATAGATGTCGGCCAGCCGCGCCAGCGGGATGCCCACGAAGAAGTAGCAGATGATGCTCGCCGGACCGGCCAGGAAGCCCAGCTGGGAATCGGTCAGGCCAAAGTCATGCTTGATCCGCTCGGCCAGCATGCCGAACGTCACCGCGTCGAAAAAGGTGATGAACGTCGCCAGCACGATCACCAGCAGCGCCCAGTAGGCCGCGCCCGCGCTCGGCCACTGCCGCTCCCCAGCGGACGGTCCGCCCTCTCCCGCCTCGACGACCGCCGGGGCTGCTGCACCTGCCATCTGCTCTCCTCTCCCGGCGCCCGGCCTCCTTGATTCGAGACCTTTTTGCGTACCGATAATTGTTAGTCTTGCATACAATTCGCGGCTGGTGAATATCAAAAGCAGAATCAGAACATCGGAGAGGAAGAATGCAGAACCTTGAAGGCAAGACCGCCTTTGTCACGGGTGGTGCCAGCGGCATCGGGCTCGGCATCGCCAAGGCGCTGCTGGGCGCGGGCATGAACGTGGTGATCGCCGACATCCGCGATGACCACCTCGCCGCCGCCACCGCCGAACTGGCCGGCGGAGACCGGGTTCTCGCGGTGAAGCTGGACGTGACCAACCGTGTCCAGTTCGCTGAAGTGGCCGATGCGGCGGAAGCCCGGTTCGGCAAGATCCACCTGCTCGTCAACAACGCCGGCGTCGCCGTGGTCGGGCCCACGGAACTGGCCACCTATGCCGATTGGGACTGGGTGATGGGTGTCAACGTGGGGGGCACGATCAACGGCATCGTCACCATGCTGCCGCGCATCCTGGCCCATGGCGAAGGCGGGCATATCGTCTGCACCGCATCGATGAGCGCGCTGGTGCCGGTGGGCATGACCACGATCTATTCCTCGGGCAAGGCGGCGGTGACCAGCATGATGGAATGCATGCGCCCTGAGCTGGAGGGGCGCGGGGTGATCTGCAGCGCGTTCTGCCCCGGCGCGGTCCAATCCAACATCGCCGATGCCGCGAAGACCCGCCCGGCCGACCTGGCCGATACCGGCTATGCCGAGGCGGACAAGCGCCGCGCTTCGGGCGGCAACTTCATGCACCTGTACCAGACCAAGGAACAGGTCGGCCAGCGCGTGCTTGAAGGCATCCTCAACGACGAGCTGTATATCCTGACCCACAGCGAGTTCCTCGACGGCGTGCGCGAACGTGGTGAGGCGACAACTGCGGCCGTGCAGACGCACCTGCCCGAGAACCCGGAATACAAGCAGACCTTCGCCATGCTGTTCCGCAACCCCGCCATCACCGACGAGATTGCCCGGCAGGCCAAGCTGAAGGAGGCACGCGGCGCATGAAGGACTTCACGGGCCGTACGGCATTCGTGACCGGCGGGGCCAACGGCGTGGGCATCGGGCTGGTGCGCCAGCTGCTGAACGAAGGGTGCAAGGTGGCCATCGCCGACATCCGGCAGGACGCCATCGACAAGGCGCTGGCCACGCTGGACAACCGCGAGGTGATGGGCGTGCAGCTGGACGTGTCCAGCCGCGAAGCGTTCAGGATCGCCGCCGACGAGGTGGAGGCCGCGTTCGGACCGGTTTCGATCCTGTGCAACAATGCCGGGGTCAACCTGTTCCAGACGATCGAGGACTCGTCTTATGACGATTGGGACTGGCTGCTGGGCGTCAACCTGCATGGCGTGATCAACGGGGTGATGACCTTTGTCCCGCGCATGGTGGAACGGGTGAAGGCCGGCACGCAGACCGGCGGTCATGTGGTCAACACTGCATCGATGGCGGCGTTTCTGGGCGCGGGGGTCCCCGGCATCTACAACACCACCAAGTTCGCGGTTCGCGGCCTTTCGGAAAGCCTGCATTACAGCCTGCTGCAATACGGCATCGGCGTGTCGGTGCTGTGCCCGGGGCTGGTCAAAAGCTATATCTACGCCAGCGACGACGTGCGTCCCGACGCGCTGAAAGGCGCGATGAAGCCGGTCGATCCCGCGGCGGTGGAGCGGCTGCAGGGCCTGCACGAATTCGGCATGGAGCCCGACGTGATCGGCGCGCGGGTGATCGAGGCGATGCGCGCCAACCGGCTGCACATCTTCAGCCACCCGGATCACAAGGAGGAAGTCCGGCAGATCTTCGACGAGATCATCGCCGAGTACCAGGACTATCCCAAGGACCCCGGATACGACCAGCGCGTGGCCTTCGAGAAGTTCCGTGCAGACAGCTTTGCCGCAGCACGCCGCAAAAGCCGAGAAGCGGACTTCTGAACGCTCGGAACGCCTTGAACCGAGGCGCGCCGTCCGGCTTCCCACGGCGCGCGGTCACAGCACCTTGGTATAAGTCCTGAGATTGCCGCACGGATCGGTCGTGCTAGTCCCGGGTGGCAGGTCGGACCACCTAAGGGATTGAAAAATGAACGATAACCCGAATGCCCAGGCCGCCCGGGAGTTGAGCCTTGAAGAAGATCGCCGCCGCGTGGCGTTCAATTACGCGCTGCATATGGGCGAGCCCGAGGACTGGGCCGATGTGATCAAGAACGCCCGCCGCATCGAGCGCTACCTGAAGGAAGGCTGATCGCGATGGCCCCGCTCAGGCCGGATGAGGGCTGTAGCGGGGCCGTTCGGCCAAGATTACGGTGGCGTCAGACCAGCGAGTTGGAACTTGCGCCAAGCTCGGCAAAATAGCGCGCCATGGCGTCTGCGGCCTTGTCGGTAAGGGTGATGAACGCGCGGCGACGGTCGGTTTCATCGTCCACGCGCTGAAGCAGGCCGGCATCGGTCATCTGCCCGATCCAGCGCAGCGCCGTGGTAGGCGGCACGCCGGAAGCGATGCAGAGCGAGGTGACCGACACGCGCACATGCTCGACGCGCGCGGCGGTGAGATCGAGCAGCATGTCCCACGCCGGATCGGCGAAGAGATCCCCTTCGAAAAAGCGGGCGCGCAGCTGGCGCTGGCGGATGATCTTGCGCACCAGCCGCGGATCGGGGAGCGGCGGCCGGGCCGCGCGGACAAGGCGGTCTCCGGTGTCGTCGTAGCGCGGCTCGCCCGCGGCGGGCACGGGCGCAGCGCCGTTGGCCGGTGTGGCGCCATCGAAGCGGAAGGCGTTGGTTTCGGCCTGCGCCGGTGCCTGCCCGGAAAGCTGCTCAAGCTTCTGCGCGATGTGGCTGACCTGTTCGGTCAGGCGCAGCAGCGAGATGCGGTCTTCCTCTGACAGTTCGCGCACACGGTTGCCGTTGCGGGCCAGCACCCGTCCGAGGGCGATGACACGGTCTGCGCGGCCGGGATTGACGAGAATCTGGGCATCGCTTTCATCCAGGCAGCCATAGACGTCATCGAGCGAACCCATCGACGTGGACACCACGAGATGCGAGCCGGACCGCGCCGCTCGCGCATCCAGATTGCACAGTGCGTTCAGTTCAGGACCGTCAATGACCGGACAATCGACCAGCACCAGATCACCCAACGCCGGCATCGAAGACTCTTCGAACAACCGCGCCAGATCACTCGCCTCGGCCACGCGGAGGCCGGCTGCGGCTGCATCTTCCGCCATTTCGGCACGGAGATAGCTGCGATCGGCGTAGATCGAGACCGCAAGAGCCGACGCGCTCCGGCCGGTGGAGCTTTCGAAGTGACCACCGCCCGAATGGCTGCCGTTATCGTTACCGAACTCGTAATCGATCTGCACGGCGACCCTTTCCATGCGAGCTTCCCGTTCCCCGGCACGCCCATACGCACGGGCACGCGAACAAGAGTGGAACGAAAGGCAATAAGGTCAACTACGGATACGTCGAATATGGATCAAGGCGCAATGACGATCGGCGTGCCGTCTCCCACTCGTGCCCACAATTCCTCTATTTCTTCGTTGCTTAAGGCAATGCAACCGTCGGTCCAATCGCCTTCCGGTCGCTCCGCAATGCCGTTTGGCTGGCCATGAATGAAGATGGCGCCCCCCGGATTGCGCCCATGCGCAGCGGCGAAGGCGCGGTCTGCCGAATCGGGATAGGAGATGTGCAGCGAGAGGTGATACGCGCTGTCCGGGTTGCCCCAATCGATCACATAGCGCCCTTCGGGCGTGCGTTCGTCGCCCTCGAAATGCTTGGGTCCGACCGGTTCATCACCCAGTTGGATGCCGGCAAAGGTGCGAATGACGCGGCCCTGCGCATCGAGCAGGGTGAGGCGCCGGGCCGCCTTTTCCACCAGCAGGGAATCAGCCGGTTCAAGATCCGCCGCGCCCCCGCTGCTTGAAACCAGCAGGAACAGCATGGCTGCAGGGGCAAGCACGCGGGGCATGGCGCAGGTATAACCCGAGCCATGCCGAACCGTAACCGCGATCTCGCCAGGAGCCTTCGCCCCCGCAACGTCAATCGACGAAGGGATCGCGGACGAGGATCGTGTCTTCGCGTTCGGGCGATGTGCTGACCAGCGCCACCGGCGTTTCAATCAGTTCCTGCACGCGCTGGATGTACTTGATCGCCTGCGCCGGCAGGTCAGCCCACGATCGGGCACCGGCGGTGGTGCCGCTCCAGCCGTCCATTTCCTCGTAGATCGGCTCGACTTCGGCTTGGTCGGCGGCGTGGGCGGGGAAAAAGTCCAGAACCTTGCCGCGCAGGCGGTAGCCGGTGCAGATCTTCACCTTCTCGAACCCGTCGAGCACGTCGAGCTTGGTCAGGGCGATGCCGGTGACGCCCGAGATGGCGCAGGACTGACGCACCAGCACGGCATCAAACCAGCCGCAGCGGCGCTTGCGCCCGGTGACGGTGCCGAATTCGTGGCCACGTTCGCCCAGGCGCTGGCCAGTCTCGTCCTCAAGCTCGGTGGGGAACGGGCCGGAGCCGACGCGGGTGGTATAGGCCTTGACGATGCCGAGCACGAAGCCGGTGGAATTGGGGCCGAGCCCCGAACCCGAAGCGGCAGTGCCTGACACCGTGTTCGAAGAGGTGACGAAGGGATAGGTGCCGTGATCGACATCGAGCAGCACGCCCTGCGCACCTTCGAACAGGATGCGTGCGCCGGCCTTGCGCACCTTGTTCAGGCGCTGCCACACCGGCTGGGCAAACTGGAGGACGAACGGCGCGATCTCGCGCAGTTCGGCAAGCAGCGCCTCGCGATCCACCGGCGGCTGGCCGAAGCCGGCGCGCAGCGCATCGTGGTGGGCGCAAAGGCGATCGAGCTGCGCATCGAGCGCATCGAGATGGGCGAGATCGCACACGCGGATGGCGCGACGGCCGACCTTGTCTTCATAGGCCGGGCCGATGCCACGGCCGGTGGTGCCAATCTTGCCCGCACCGGCGGCCTGTTCACGCAGGCCATCAAGATCGCGGTGCAGCGGCAGGATCAGCGGGCAATTGTCGGCAATGCCGAAATTGTCGGCATTGATCGCCACGCCCTGCCCGGTCAGCTTCTCGATCTCCGCCTTCAGCGCCCAGGGATCGAGCACCACGCCATTGCCGATCAGCGAGAGTGTGCCGGTGACGATGCCCGAGGGGAGCAGGCTGAGCTTGTAGGTGACATCGCCGACGACGAGCGTATGGCCAGCATTGTGCCCGCCCTGGAAGCGGACGACGGCATCGGCGCGGCTGGCCAGCCAGTCGACGATCTTGCCCTTGCCTTCATCGCCCCACTGGGCGCCGATCACGGTTACGTTGGCCATGGATATACTCCTCCACCCTGCCAAGGTGGATCCTGAGACGCCCTTCGACAGGACTCGGCGTAGCGGATGGTTCGATCGGGCGGCAGACACCCGGATTTCGAGGCGCGCCCTAGGGTGAAGGGGCGCGCGAAGTCAAGGATTCGTCATGCTGCGACGGGGGTTTCTCCGTCGAGGACATGGCTGCAGCCAAGCGCTTGCGCCGTATCGTCCGCACTCAAGGCCGCCACGGTGCGCCAGCCAATGGCGCGCAGCCGGGCGGCGGCTTCGCGATCGTGGCCAAGGGGGAGGAACAGACGGTCTTCCTGCGGCTCGTCAGCCTCGATCAGCCGGATCAGCGCATCGGGATAGAGCGAGAAACCAGTGGCGGGTTCACCCTGCCCCGCCGCGCCGCCGGCGATGCGGTAGGTGCCGCCGCGGCCGAGCGGCCCGCGCACGCCATCGGCATAGAGCGTGAAGCCGAACCATGACTGGTATTCAAAGCCGTGGCGCTCACTGGGGTCGAGCGTGACGCGCGCCGCACCGCCCAGGTTGGCGGCGATATCGCGCAGCGCGGCGATGCGGCTGGCGAGAGCACCGCCCGCATCGATGGCCGCCAGCTTTTCAATCGCCGTGTCGAAATCACCGGTCGCGTAAAGCAGCGGAACGTAGGCCTCGCCACCCGCATCGCGCAGGCCGCCCGCGTCCTTGGTGTCCAGTTCACGGCGCACCGCTTCGATCTGGCCTGCCGCAAGCGGGAAGGCTTTTTCGGCCAGCGTGTCCACAAGGTCGGGCAGCGTAAAATCGACGCTGACGCCCTTTGCACCGGCGGCCTGCAGAGCTTCCACGGCAATGCCCACGATCTCGGTGGCGGCGGCGACATTGTCCGCACCGATCAGTTCGGCGCCGCACTGCAACTTCTCGCGCGCCGGATCTAGCCCGTCGCTCTTGATGGTCAGCACCTGCCCCGCATACATCAGCCGCAGCGGACGCGCCGCTTCGGCAAGCCGCGTCTGCGCGATGCGGCCGATCTGCGGGGTGTGGTCGCTGCGCAGCCCCATCATCCGCAGGGATGACGGATCGGTGAAGCGGAACATGCGCCTGCTCTGGATGCCGGCCATGCGCGCAGCCAAGCTCTTTTCGAATTCGATCATCGGCGGCAGCACACGGTCATAGCCGTGGCCGTGCATCACATCCTGAAGGCTGCGCATCACGCGCGTGGTGGCCGCCGCCTCGCGCGGCAGGCGGTCCTCAAGCCCTTCGGGCAGCAGGCTGGAATCGACGTCGGTCATGGGCTGCGCGCTTAGCGGGAACTTTCGGGCCTGTCGAAAGGAAAGGGCGAAAGGAAAAGGGGCGGCTGCGTTGCCGCAACCGCCCCTGGTTGTCTGATCACCGTGGATGGCAGGATCAGAACTTGAGAGCCTTGACCACGCGCACGCCCTGCACGTCGCGCGCGGCCTTGAGCACGTCCTCACTCACCGGGCTGTCGAGCGAGAGCAGCAGCACCGCCTCGCCACCGGCGTCACGACGGCCGAGGTGGAAGGTGCCGATGTTGATGCCCGCTTCGCCCAGCAGCGTGCCGATGCGGCCGATGAAGCCGGGCGCGTCGGTGTTGACGATATAGAGCATATCGCCGTCGAGATCGGCCTCGATACCGATGCCGAAGATTTCGACGAGGCGCGGCTGGCCATTGCCGAACAGCGTCCCCGCCACCGAGCGCTCACCTTGGCTGGTGCCGACGGTGACGCGCACCAGCGTGCGGTATTCGCCTTCGCGGTCATGGCGCACTTCGCGCACGTCAAGCCCACGCTCCTTGGCCAGGAACGGCGCGTTGACCATGTTCACGGTCTGCGAATAATGGCTCATCAGGCCGGCAAGCACGGCGGCCGTGATCGGCTTCTGGTTGAGCTGCGCGGCGGCGCCCTCAACTTCGATGGCGATCTTGGTCAGGTTGTCGTGCGCCAGCTGGCCCACCAGCGAGCCCAGCTTTTCCGCCAGCGCCATGTAGGGGCGCAGCTTCGGCGCTTCCTCGGCCGAGAGCGAGGGCATGTTGAGCGCGTTGGTGACGCCGCCGTTGACGAGGTAGTCGGCCATCTGCTCGGCCACCTGCAGCGCCACGTTGACCTGCGCTTCGGTGGTGCTGGCGCCCAAGTGCGGGGTGCAGATGAAGTTGGGCGTGCCAAACAGCGGGGAATCCTTGGCTGGCTCGGTCTCGAACACGTCAAGCGCGGCGCCCGCCACGTGGCCCGAATCCAGCGCATCCTTCAGCGCCGCCTCGTCGATCAGGCCGCCGCGCGCACAGTTGACGATGCGGACGCCCTTCTTCGTCTTGGCAAGGTTTTCGCGACTGAGGATGTTGCGCGTCTCGCTGGTCAGCGGGGTGTGCAGCGTGATGAAGTCGGCCTTCGCCAGCAGCGTGTCGAGATCGGCCTTCTCCACGCCCATCTCGATCGCGCGTTCGGGGGTGAGGAAGGGATCGTAGGCGACGACCTTCATCTTCAGGCCCAGCGCGCGGCTGGCGACGATCGAGCCGATATTGCCCGCGCCGATCAGGCCCAGCGTCTTGCCGGTAACTTCCACGCCCATGAAGCCGTTCTTCGGCCACAGGCCCGCCTGGGTCTGCGTGTTCGCCTCGGGGATCTGGCGCGCAAGCGCGAAGATCATGGCGATGGCGTGTTCGGCGGTGGTGATCGAGTTGCCGAACGGGGTGTTCATCACCACCACGCCCTGCGCCGAAGCAGCCGGGATATCGACGTTGTCAACGCCGATGCCGGCGCGGCCGATGACCTTGAGGTTGGTGGCGGCGGCCAGGATTTCCTTGGTTACCTTGGTCGAGGAACGGATGGCGAGACCATCGTATTCACCGATGCGCGCGGTCAGCTGTTCCGGCGTCTCACCGGTGATCACGTCCACGTCGCAGCCCATCTCGGTGAAGATGCGGGCGGCGTTGGGGTCCATCTTGTCGGAAATGAGAACCTTGGGCTTGGTCATGTCTTTGATCCTTCGTCATCCCGGAAAGGCCGGGACCCCGCAGGTGCGCGGGCTGGAAAACGAAAGCGGGACCCCGGAAAAAGTCCGGGGTGACGCCAAGTGGCAGGGAAAATCAGGCCGCGGCGAGTTCCGCCTTGGTCGCCTCGTAGGCCCAGTCGAGCCAGGGACCCAACGCCTCGATATCCTCGGCGTTCACGGTCGCGCCGCACCAGATGCGCAGGCCCGCAGGGGCATCGCGATATCCGGCCACGTCATAGGCGGCGTCCTGCTTTTCCAGCAGGGCGGCAAACTTCTTGATGAAGTCCGCGTCCGCGCCTTCGACCGAAAGGCAGACCGAAGTCTTGGACCGGGTCGCTTCGTCAGCCGCGAGGTGCGAGAGCCACGAACGATCTTCGACGATCTTGTTCAGCGCCGCCGCATTGGCGTCGCTGCGCGCCTGCAGGCCCTTCAACCCGCCAAGGCCCTTGGCCCATTCCAGCGCAAAGATCGCGTCTTCCACCGCCAGCATCGACGGAGTGTTGATCGTCTCGCCCTTGAACACGCCTTCGGCCAGCTTGCCCTTGGAAACCAGGCGGAACACCTTGGGCAACGGCCAGGCGGGGGTGTAGGTTTCGAGCCGTTCGACCGCGCGGGGGCCCAGGATCAGCACGCCGTGGCCGCCTTCACCGCCCAGCACCTTCTGCCAGGAGAACGTGGCGATGTCGATCTTCGACCAGTCGATGTCATAGGCGAAGACTGCCGACGTCGCGTCAGCGAAGGACAGGCCTTCACGATCCGCAGGGATGAAATCGGCGTTCGGCACGCGCACGCCGCTGGTGGTGCCGTTCCAGGTGAACAGCACGTCGTTCGACCAGTCGATGGCCGACAGGTCGGGAATCTGGCCGTAGTCGGCGCGCAGGATCGTGGGATCGAGCTTGAGCTGCTTGGCAGCGTCCGTCACCCAGCCTTCGCCGAACGATTCCCACGCCAGCGTGGTCACCGGGCGGGCGCCCAGCATCGTCCACATCGCCATTTCGAAAGCGCCGGTATCCGAACCCGGAACGATGCCGATGCGGTGCGTATCGGGCAGCTGCAACACTTCGCGCATCAGGTCGATGCAGTACTGAAGGCGCGACTTGCCGATCTTGGCACGGTGCGAACGGCCGAGCGATTCGGTGACGAGCTTTTCGGGGGCATATCCGGGCGGCTTGGCGCAGGGACCGGACGAGAAATGCGGGCGCGCAGGCTTGCGAGCCGGTACAGTAGCAGTCATGTAGACTCTCCTCACAGAGAGCACGCGCGGCGTTGGGACCGCGTGGCCCGCTGGCCGCCCTAGAGAGCGCGGCGGGGAAGTCAAGCAAATGCGGTGAACCGTACCGCAGACCGTGGGGATAACCTGGCGGCGTCAATCCTTCCTTAACCACGCAAAGCGCAGATTTCCGGGCATGGCAAAGGCGTTCATCCCCTTCGTGCATGCTGCGGCGTTTTCCGCGCTGCTGGCAGGATGCGTGGATGCGCCGAGCCCTGCGCGCCGCCCGCCTTCGCCGATGGCGATGGGCACGACCGCGCAGACGCCCTCGGCACAGGCATGCCTCGCCAGCCTCGGCCGCACCCAGGCGAACTTCACCCCCCTGCCCGATCAGTACTTCGGTGCGGGCTGCGCCACGCTCAACACCGTGCGCCTGTCCTACCTGCGCAGCGATTACAGCCAGCTTCAGCTGTCCAACATCGGCCCGGTCACCTGCAACCTCGCCAACACCCTGTCAGGCTGGGCACGCTTCGGCGTGGACCGCGCGGCGCGGCAGATCCTGGGCAGCCCGCTGAAACGGATCGACACGATGGGCAGCTACAACTGCCGCAACGTGGCCGGCACCGAACGGCGCAGCGCCCACGCCACCGCCAATGCGGTGGACATCGGCGGCTTCACCCTGGAAGACGGCCGCCGCATCAACGTGCTGCGTGACTGGAATTCCGACGACACCCAGGTCCGCGCCTTCCTGCGCACCGTGCGCGACAGCGCCTGCAAACGCTTCGGCACCGTGCTGACGCCGGACTACAATTCCGCCCACCACGATCACCTGCACCTAGAAACGGGTGGCGCGCGGCCGTTCTGTAGATAGGCAATTCTCCCTCTCTCGATCGCAATCCCCGAGAGATCACTTCCCCTCCGCCCCCCTGGGTGCGGAGGGGTTTTCTTGTAAGGGGAACGCGCAGACCATTCGCTCGTTGAGATCGGTTCGACTGAAGCGAGGGTGTGCATGATCGGCTGGTTTCGCGAACGGTATCTGGACCTGCTGGGCTCGATCTACATCTACAACGAACATCGGGGTTATACCGCGCTGGATCGCGTGCTTGAGGCCGTAAAGGTGCGTTCGCCGGATGACGTGGCGCTGATCGGGGCGATCGAGCGGCACCGGGCGGACGAGCGCAAGCATTACATGATGTTCCGCCGCTGGTTCGAACTGCGCGGCACGATGCCGCTGATGGTGGATCGCACGTGCGGGCACATCGACCGCTTCGTGGAGATCATGTTCCGACGCGGAATCGATGCGCTGGATACGCAGGCGGTGGTGGCCCGGGAAGACCTGTTCGAGCGGCTTTGCCGGGTGATCGCGCTGACCGAGCGGCGCGGGCACAAACAGGTGGAAGTGCTGCTGAAGCATCCGCTGGTGCGGCATGACCGGGCGCTGATGACGATCTTCAGGGTGATCGAGCGCGACGAGCCGAGCCACTGGGCGCCTTACGAAGGCTGGCTGGCGAGGCACGGCAAGCGGGAGCCGCGCTGGTGGGAACGTGCGATTGACACGTTCATCCACGGGGAACTGCTGCTGCTGAAGCTGCCCGTGCTGTTCATCGCCCCGGTGCGCCGCAGGACGCAGTGGGCCGATGCAGGGGAACTGGTAAGCGCTTAAGCGGCGACGTCGCCCAGACCGGCGGCTTCGATGCGCAGGCGCACCGCTTCGGCCGCATGACGCGCACCAAGCTTGCCCATCATCTTCATGCGATGGATTTCCACGGTACGCGGGCTGATGTCGAGATCGCGGGCGATCGCCTTGTTGCTGCAGCCTTCGGCCAGGCGATCGAGCACTTCGCGTTCGCGCAGCGAAAGGCGGGCAATGCGCTGGCGGGCTTCGGCGGCGCGGGCACGCTGGGCGCGGTGCGCTTCGGCTTCGCGCGCGGCACGGGCCACGGCCTCGTTCAGCGGGGCGATCTGCTGGGGGACGGCCAGGTAATCGAGTGCGCCGGCCTTGATCGCGCGAACCACGGCTGCGGTCTGCGGCTCTTCACAGATGGCCACCACCGGAAGCCACTGCCCCGCGCGCATCATCGCGGCGATCAATGCGGGAACCCCTTCGCCAACCGGGTCATCATGCGCCAGCACCAGGCCGGTGCCAGGCGCATGGGCCAGAAGCTCGTCCGCGTTGGCGTAGATCTCGGCATGGTGCCCCGCAGCGAAGGCGAGGCGGGCGAGCTGGGCCCGACGGGCGGAGTCGCCATCGAGAATGTGCAGGGTGACGCGGTCGATCATGAGTGAAGGAGAAACACCCTCCTCCGCAGGCACGCCACCAGCGATAGTTTCATTCCGGACCCAGCCAGAACCCTCAGCACGCGTACTTACCGCTTGCTGCTTAGGGAATTCTCCTCCGGTTCGGAGACGATTGACGGAGAGAATGGCGGATTCGGGGCGAAGGGTGTGGTCCATGCTCTGGTAAATATCACCGCAACCTTCCGCTTCGGTTGAGGGGCATCGCTAATTACCTAGATCACAACACCTAGTATCACTACTTATATCAACGGTTTACCGCGCGCCATCCGATGGTGTGGAATCCTCGGCAAAGCTGTAGGACGGTAGTGAATGAAATGCCTGGCGCAGGGCTTCGCTCCACCCTGACGAGATCTGGTGAAAGTAAGGATCGCTGGCGAGGATGCGCCTGGAATGCAGCGGATCGAAACGGTCTCGCTCCAGAACCTGGAGATCGAAGGGCAGGCCGACGGAAAGGTTTGCCGCCAGAGTGGAATCGAAACTGACCATCAGCAGCTTAACCGCGTCCTCGAACGTCATCCGCCGGTCATATCCGCGCAGAAGGATCGGGCGGCCATACTTGGTTTCGCCGATCTGGAAGAACGGCGTGTCATAACTCGCCTCGATGAAGTTGCCTTCGGGGTAGATCAGGAAAAGGCGCGGTTCCATGTCGCGGATCTGGCCGGCCACGATCATCGAGGCGGTGAAGCGCGGCCCTTCCCCCTGCATGCCGCCATCCTGCCGCCCCTCGATCACATCGCGCAGCAGGCGGCCCACCTGGGTGGCGACCTGGAACATCGTCGGCGCCTCCATGATCGAGGGCCGCCGGTCGCTCGGCGCCTTGTTGCGCTCCTCCAGCTGGCTGATCACCGCCTGCGTGGTGGCAAGGTTGCCCGCAGTGAGAATGGTGATCACCCGCTCTCCCGCGATCGACCAGGTGTGCATCTTGCGGAACACCGAGATGTTGTCGACGCCCGAGTTCGTGCGGGTGTCGCTCATCAGCACCAGCCCCTTGTCCAGCAGCATCCCCACGCAATAGGTCATTGTAGAAGGTCCTTGTCGGGTGCGCCTTGGGCATCCGCCCAAGGCTTGCGGCACCGGCCCGCTCCCCCGCCCGGCCACCCACAGCGTACGATTGCGTTGGGTGGCCGGGCGGGGGAGC
>NZ_JAROCY010000033.1 GCF_029436685.1 Novosphingobium cyanobacteriorum | reverse complement strand
CAGCTGCGTGCTGACGGCGGCATGGCATGAGACGGACACGGGCACGGGCAACCTCCTTCACGACAAAGCGGGAAGGTCAGTCTGCCTCAACCGGCGCCAGCCCGCGCCCATGGGATCTTTTTTGCGTGTCCAGATAAAGCACAGCCGGGGCATCGAACCCCGGCTGTGCTGGCCTCTGTCGAGGCCGGTTTCAGCTTGCCCGCAGGCGTTTCTCGGCTTCGTCGAGACCAAGCTTGGCAAGAGCGGCGAAGAAGCTTTCGACCCTCTCGAACGGCGCCTTGCCGAGAACCGATTTCTGCATCAGCTCAACGCTTGCCGCCCGCTCGCTGTCGCGCAGTTTCGCCTCGCGTGTTTCCAGCGCTTGACGCTCCTTTGCGATCGCTGCTCGTTCCGCTTCGAGACTTCCTTTCCTGGCCATGATGTACCTCGTGGGTTGGTGCTGAAACCTCCCGCGCGCGAGGATCGTGATCCTGGCCAGCTTGGCAAGCCCCCTGCCCCAATCGCCGCGACTGAGCTTACGAAAGTCGAGCGATCCGGCTGCCTCAGCTGCCGCCGAGAGGGCGTAGAAAACCCCCCCGGGATTCGGGCAAAATCACCAAAACCCGCGAGCCATCAAAGCTACGGGATCAAGGGGAAGAGGTGCACACCCTACACGGCAGACCGTAGGGTAAAATGGTGGAAATGCGTGGGTGTCGCCGGGCCGGAGGTGTCTGACTGGGTCTGACAACCTCCCAACCCCGCAGAATACCGTCATTCCAGTGTCAGACCCCGTCAGACAAGGCATGGCGAAGCCCCCGGCATTGCCAAGGCGCCCCGCATCGCCTAAAACGGCGCTGCGCAATTCCCACCAGGCCCTGATGAGGGTCTGGTTATGGCAGATGAAGTCCGGCTCACGGTTCGGATACCGCGCGACCTCGCAAATGGCGTTGAGAAGGTACAGGCTGCGCGCGGCCTGACGCCTTCGATCATCCTTCGCGATGCATTGACGCTCTACCTCGAAGCCTTCGCTGGCAGCACCGAAACCGAGCGGCGACGGCAGTTCTCGTCCGAGTATCTGTTCCTCGGAATCGATCTCCTGATCCAGCGCCAGTTTCCCGATGCGCACGAGGCCCTGATGGCGGAAGCCGACCGCCGCGTGGAGGCGCTCTATGCGGCGTCCTGACACCTGGTCCGACCAGGCCCGCCCCGGCCAGCTCAAGCACCATTCGGCGCGCGGAAACATGCCCCGCAATGCGGGTAATTTCACTCGCGGCTCGCAGCTCATAACGCACGAATTCCTGATGTGGTTTTCCTCGGCGAAGATGCCGCTGCTGGTGTGGTTCTTCACGTTCCTGATCGCGCTCTCGATCGTTCTCGCGCTGCTGCTCCACGAGCACGAAGTGCAGATGATCCTGATGCGGATCTATGCCGCCGGGTGGAGCTTCATGGAGTTCAATCCGCGCAAGATTCTCAATCTCACCCTGCCCTCTGGCCGAGTGATCCCCGCCCCGGTTTCGATGATCGCCAGCCACCCAGATGTGGTGATCGCCTGGAACAAGCTGATGCGGGCGATTTGGGGTTCGATGTTCATCTCGCTGTTCGTGGCGGTGCCGCTCTCGGTCTGGTTCATCGACCTCTCGCGCCGGCGCGGCAAGGCAATCCTCGAGGAGCGCCACCAGCGCGGCGCGATGCTGGTCGATGCCGCCGAACTCGCTGCCGTGATCAACCAGCACAACAGCGCCGCACTTGCCCAGGAGCTTGCCGAACGGATGCCCGGCAAGACGATGGACGATGTCATGAAAATGAGCTTCGCCGAGCGCAAGGCAGCCGGCGTCCACCACGTCTACAACATCGCCGGCGTCTCGTTTCCGTGGCGGAGCGAGCAAGCTCACACGATCATGATCGGGTCAACCGGCACCGGCAAGACCACGCAGATGCGGGACATGATTGCGCAGATGCGCGTGCGCCAGGACCGCGCTGTCGTGTTCGATCTCACCGGTGCCTACGTCGAGGCGTTCTACAACCCGGAAACCGACACCATCCTCAACCCGATGGACGAACGCTGCCCGAGTTGGTCGCTGTTCGACGAGGGCAAGAACCACGCCGACTTCACTGCGATCGCCTCGGCGATTCTCCCCACCGATGGCGGCGGCCAGGATCCGTTCTGGATGCTGGGTGCGCGTACCCTGTTCGTCCAGACCTGTGTGAAGCTCATCAAGAAGGGTCAGGCAACCAACCAGGCCCTCGCCAGCCAGTTGATGATGGCCGACCTTGAGGAGGTTCACGAACTCCTCAAGCACACGATCGCCGAACCGCTCACTGCCCCTGTTGCGGCGCGCATGGCCGAGTCCGTACGCGCGGTGCTCAACACCAATGCCCAGGCGCTGCTGTTCTTGCCTGAGGGTAAGGAACCCTTCTCGATCTGCGACTGGATCCGGCACCAGGGCAAGCCCGGCTCGATCCTGTTCATCACCTCCTCGCACAACGAACTGGTGCTTAACCGCGCGCTGCTGTCGCTATGGATGAACCTTGCCGTCCACACTTTGATGAGGCTGCCGCGAACCCGGTCCTTGCGCACCTGGTTCTTCTTCGACGAGGTCCATGCGCTGCACCGCTTGCCCGCGATCGAAGATGGGTTGCAGACCGCGCGGGGCTTTGGCGGCGCCTTCGTGCTCGGCATCCATTCCTTCGCCAAGCTGGCTGAAACCTATGGCAAGGAAGGCGCGCAGAACCTCGCTTCGCTCGCGCGTACCAAGCTGATCCTGGCGGCTGCCGACCGAGACACCGCCGAGCACTGCTCGGACTACATCGGTCACCGCGAAGTGCGGATGATGGATGAGGCCTACAGCTACGGCTATTCCAACATCCGCGACGCCGCGACGATCACCCCGCGCTCGGAAGTGCAGCCGCTGGTGATCCCCGACGACATCATGCGCCTGCCCTCGCTGCGCGGCTTCCTGGTTTTTCCCGAAGGCTTCGACGCGGCCCGGATCAAGCTCACCTACAAGGACTATCCCAAGGTCGCCGAGGGCTACATCCTGCGAGAGAACGTCGAGCCGCTCGAGTTCATCGCGATGCCCAAAGACGAGGGTGGCGAGGCTGAGACCGGTGGGCGCGACCTCAGCGGCGAACCCGAACTCGAACCGCGCAGCGACGATCTCGTCCACGATCCCGAAGCCTCGCTGTCAGCCGCGCTCGATGCCGAAGATGCCGTGCCCGAAAACGTTCCCGACGGGGCCACTCCCGATCCCAGTGTCAGTAAGCAGATGGCATTCCGCTTGGAGCAGAGCACGCAGGGCGAACGCACCAATGGCCGCGAGCAGGATCCGACCCAGAAAGCGGAAAAGAGTGCGGCTTCCAAGCCCCCCGCGCAGCGCACCGGCGTAGCGCGCGAGCTCAATGACCCCGCCCTTCCCGAAAAGGAGGCCGCACGCGGCGAGAAAGCCGCCAAGGGCATCGAGGACCGATCGCATTCCCATGATGACGGACCGGAGCTCTAGGCCATGCACTCGATCGCATCCGTCCGGTCGTCGAGCGGCGCTGCCGACTACTTCGCCAACGACAACTACTACTCGGCCGATGAACACGCGGAAGCAGGGGTCTGGGGCGGCGAGGGAGCGCGCGCACTCGGGCTGGAGGGGCAAGTCGAGCGGGATGCGTTCGAGGGCATCCTCAATGGGCGGCTGCCCGATGGCGAGATGGTCGGGCAGGTCGAGGGGCGGCGCCTGGGTCTCGATCTCACCTTTTCGATGCCCAAGTCCGCCTCGATCCTGGCGCTGGTCAGCGGCGACCGGCGCATCCTCGATGCGCATCTGGCGGCGGTCAAATCGACCATGTCGCAGCTGGTCGAAAAGCAGTTCGCCGAGAGCCGCAATTACGAGCGCAGCCGCAGCGGCGAACCCCAGAAGACCGGTAATCTCGTCTATGCCCTGTTCGCTCACGACACGAGCCGCGCGCTCGATCCGCAGGGGCATATCCACGCTGTCGTCGCCAACCTGACCCGCGACCCCAAGGGCACCTGGAAGGCACTGTGGAACGGCGAGATCTGGAAGAACAACACCACGATTGGCCAGTTCTATCACGCTGCATTCCGCGCGCAGTTGCAGAAGCTCGGCTACGAGACCGAGGCCGTCGGCAAGCACGGCTCGTTCGAAATCAAGGGCGTGCCCGCTGAGGTCATCAAGGAGTTCAGCCAGCGCCGCGAAGACATTCTGACCAAGGTTGAGGAATTGGGCATATCATCGCCCAAGGGACAGGACCGGGTCACCGTCAACACGCGCGATCCCAAGCTGGCGGTTGAGGACCGAACAGGCCTTATCCAATCCTGGCAAGACCGTTCGGCCCAGCTCGGCTTCGACGGCAAAGCCCTCATTGCCGAGGCCAAGGCGCGCGCCGAACTCGAGGCAAAACCAACCTTCCGCGAGACGGCCTCAGCCGCGATTGGCGAGGTCTCGACCCGGATCAATGCCGCGCTGCGCAACCCAAGTCCGCTTGCCGTCAGCGGGGCCGCAGCATTGTTCCTGTCGGCCGACACCATCAAGGCGCAGCATGCGACAGCATCAGCGATCCGGCATCTCTCCGAGCGTGAAGCCGCCTTTTCGCCGCAGGCAATCCTGGCGAGCGCGCTGGGGTTCCAGATCAAGGGCCTCGAGGGCGGCGCAGTCGTGGCACGGATTAGCGAGCTCGTTCGCGAGGGCCACCTGATCCCCGGCAAGTCCGACCGGCTCGACGGCCACTTCGACCTCGTTACCACGCCCGCCGCACTGGCCATGGAGCAACGCATCCTCGACACCATCGAGAGGGGGCATGGCGAGGGCCGTGCCTTCATGCCGCCCGAGGCGGCGATGGCCCGGCTGCAGGAGGCCGCGCGCGAACTGGGGCGCGAGCGCGCCGGGGTGGATAGCTGGCAGCTCAACGAAGGCCAGCTCGCGGCAGGCGTGGCGATACTCTCCAGCGGCGATCGCTTCCTCAACGTCCAGGGCGTCGCCGGCGCCGGCAAATCCACCTTGCTCGGCGCGCTCGACAAGGTGCTGAGCGCTGATGGCGTGAAGCTCGTCGGGCTCGCCTTCCAGAACAAGATGGTCGCCGATCTGCGCGGTGGCGGCGGCCAGGGTATGTCGGCCGACCAAATGCGCGAGGCGGGAATCGAAGCCTACACCATCGCCCGGTTCCTCAACACCTACGGATCGGCGGCCGCTGCAGGCAGCGGCGAGCGATATGACGCGGCCAAGGCTGCGCTCGCCAACACCGTCATCATCACCGACGAAAGCTCGATGGTGGCCTCGCGCGACATGCTGCGCCTTGTGACGCTCGCCGAGCAACTGGACCTCGCCAAGGCCCCGTTCATGGGCGACCGCCAGCAATTATCGGCGATCGAGCAAGGCAAGATGTTCGCGGTGTCGCAGGCCTCTGGCCAGGCGACCGTGCGAATGGACGAGAACATTCGCCAGAAAAACTCGCCGCTCCTCCTCGCTGTAGCGGGGCTCTCTAACGAGGGTCATGCCGGGCTCGCGCTCGACCTGCTTGCAGCGCACGGCCGCGTGATCGAGGCAGGGCCCGACCACGTCGCGCGCGCCGCCGAGCTGTGGCTCTCGCTCTCGCCCGACAAACGCGGGGCGACCGCGATCTTCACAGCGGGGCGCGACGACCGGGCCGAGATCAATGCGCGGATCCAGGCGGGCTTACTCAAGGAAGGGACTTTGAGCGGCGCGGGCGTGCCGCTCGCCACGCTGCAAAGCGTCAACGCCACCCGCGAGGAGCTGCGCTTTGCCTCCACCTACCGGGCCGGCCAGGTACTAGAGGCGCGGATGGACGTGCGCGAGATCGGCCTCAAGACCGGCGAATACCGGGTCAGCGAGGTGGGCAAGGACGGCAAGATCGTGCTCGAGCGCGATGGCAAGCGCAAGGTCATCGATCCTGACCGGATCAATCCCGACCACCGCTTCGACCGGCTCGGGCTCCACGAAGAAAAGCAGATCCGCCTCCACGATGGCGAAACCGTGTTCTGGCGCGACAAGGACGCAGGCCGCGACATTGCCAAGTCGACTTACGCCACCGTGCTCGAGGCGCGGCCGGAAGCCATCTGGGTCGAGCTCGCCGACAAGCGGCAGTTGGTTCTTGCGCCCGGCGATCCGATGCTGCGCCGGCTCGATCTGGGCTACGCGCTCAATGCCCACATGGCGCAGGGCATGACCAAGCCGCAGGCCATCGAGGTGATATCCTCGACCCAGCGCAACCTTGCCACCCAGCGCACGCAGAACGTCCTCAACACCCGCGCCACCGACGACATGACCGTCGTCACCAACAACCTCGAAGGCCTTAAACAGCAGCTCGACCGCACGCCCGGCAACAAGACCTCTGCGCTCGAGGTCACCGGCAAGGTCGAGGTTGAGCCGCGCCATGTGAACCCGATCGACACCAGACAGGTGCCCGAGCTCCGCATGAGCCCCGAACTCAAGGCCAAGCTCGACGCCGTGCTCGGCAAAGTGCCGGAAGCGCCGGTCAAGCAATTGCGGCCGGAAAAGACGCTGGGGCTCGATCTGTGAGGGGGTGGCTCGCCTTTTCGCCCGACGCCGCGAGCCGCGTGTTCGACCGCGCGCAGGCGACTCTGGTCTGGCTGGCGGTGCTGGTTTTCGTCCTTCCTGAGCCAGCGGTGCGCGGCCTGGTGATCGCCGCGATGCTCTCCGTCGCGCTCGCGGCAACGGTGGTCGCGCTCCTCGCCGAGGCCGCCCCTTCCGCTCCCTCACAGTCCGCCCCTCCCCCGGCTGCCCATCCTGGAGACTGACCATGGCCTACGAGCATGACGAAATCGGCGACTTTGCCAGCGAGCGCGACGCGCAGGACTGGGCCGAGCGCAACAACATCGATCCATCAGATCTCCACTTCCGCGCCCGCGGCAAGCGGGGTGTCACCCTGAGCGTGCGCCGGTCGGCGCTCGGGGATTCATCGCAAGCCGACCTCTCGTTTGGTCGCCGGACCGGCTTTTTCTGAAAAACCAAGGAGACTAAAGATGAAGCGTTATCTCTACCTCGTCCTGCCGTTGCTCGGCGCAATGGCCACCCCTGCCCTCGCGGCGAATGCGAGCCCGCTGAGCCTGGCGACCACCGCTGTGACGCCCGCCGCCGCCCAGCGGGCAAGCGACAGGGAGGCCATGACCGAGCAGGTCCGGCAGAAGCTCGCGCGCCTGCGCGAGGCGCTTGAAGCCCGCAAAGGGGACGCCAAGGCCGGCTCGGCGGCCGCGCAGCACGAAGCGCAGGGCCCTTGTTCGGATTGCCCGGACGAGGACGGCAAGGCCCATCACCATTCCGTCAGCGAAGAGCGCAAGGCCGATTGCATCGAGTGCGTCGAGCACGCGACCTACGCCTGACGGGGTGCGGCGCGGTCCGGGCCACCTCCCACCGGACCGCGCCGTTTTCCCGGCAACACTCTTGAACAAGGATTTCGTTCAATGGATTCAGTTGCATCATATCTATGCCGGGAACCTGCAGTCCTTATGCCCACGGGGCAGTCCTACGATGCCGAGCTTGCGGTCGATCGCTGGCAACTAAGCTACTTTGCCGGACCAGAAGGGATCAGTCTTGGCGTCGGCGGCAGGCTTGAGATTGGCAGGGCGAGTCCCCGCGTGGTCGAAGTATCGGAAATTCATCTTTGCAATGGGAACGCGACGCAGCGCTACTTCAACAAATTTCAGGATATTCCCCAAGGTGCAATTGGGGCAATCGACCTGTCCGATGACCCGTGCGGTGCGATAGTGGTGCGGCCCGATGATCCGGCATTGATCTACGACCTGCTAGAACTGCAGCACACGCGGCGACTGTCGTTTCACCCTTGCCAGGAACTCAAGTTGCTGATGACAATCTCGGCGACAGATACTGACGACTTCTTTGCCGTCCGTTCGATGCATTTCTACGTCTGACGGCCGCAATGCGCATTGAACGGAAGCTGTCGTTGGGAATTCCCCTCGTCTCCTGCTAGAGGCTTTCTCGCCTGGAATTGCTCCCGGCTAGGCCCCATCAATCGCGAACCAATCTTGCCTATGAACCGCCCTGCCCGCTCTACATCCAACACGATAACTGGGACGATCGAGGCGGGACCGCGCGGACCGATCCTGCGTGATGCCGAAGGCCTCGCCTGGCGGCTGCATTTTGGCGAGGAGCCGGTGCCTGAGGGTCTTCAGGGAGAGGTCAGCGTGCGCGGCAAGATCGTCCAACCCGACCGGATCGACGTCGAATTCTGCACACTTCTCAGCAGTGATTGATCATCACTGCTGGCCGATATGCAACTACCGGCGACGCTCGCCGGCCTCTGTCTCGACAAGTTGACATGCCTTCGGTTCTCGTGACGAAATTGATTTCGCGCGGACAAGGCTCCGAATCTTAGGCGCAGGTACCTAACTCGGACCATTTCAGAGCCATTATTTGATAGATTTAACTTGGCGCAATATTGACAGATTCCCAAGTTTCAACAATCGTTTGCTTGGATTTGGGCTTCGGGGGCGGCTTGATGCGAATGCAGCGACTGCTGATCGATCGAAGCACGCTGGACCTGATCACGTCGGATGCCCGGGACTTCCTCGATGTCCTCGATGCCGCTGGTCTTCTCCAGGCATCGGCGATGATGCGAGGCGTCCTTGAGCAACTCGCGCTCGACCGCTCCCACCTGCCCGACGACACCAGCGAGGCCGGTCCGCACTAACCCTATCTGCGGTTGGCGGCCGGCACCCCGAACGGGATTGTGCGTCCGTCGGCGCCGGGCTCACGGGTCCCCTGCCCGTAGAGTCTGCCCTCGAACTCGAAGGTCGGCGCGAACCGGACAATGGTAGCCGTCTCGCCCGCTTCGCGCCCGGACAGCTCCGCGATCGAAGCCAGCACCGCCTCGCGCGACGAGTAGATGTCTTCGCGCATCAGCAAACGCGCCATCGAGCCCGACCGCTCGGCGATGGCCGCCGCGATCTTCTGGTGCATGCGAAACGACTGCTCGGCATCGTCGGCGCGCTGCGACCAGACGATCCGGCGATGCAGCGCATTGGGAAGCACCATGCGCGCCATGTCAGGCATCTGCGGGATGCGCGACATGCGCATGATCTCGACGTGGAACCTGAGGTTCTCGATGACCACACGCTCAAGTGAGTCCGGATCCTCGGGGATTGCTTCCCGGGCCTCGGCAGCCAGCGCGGCCAGCAGCGAGATTTCGGCGTCGCTGGCCCGCTCGGCCGCACGAAATGCGGCAAGGCCTTCGAAATTGGCGTGCATCTCGAACAGGTCCTCGACCTCTTCGCGGCCCCAGGTACGCACGGTAAATTCGCTCCGGCCCTTGCGGGTGAGGTAGCCTTCGTGAGCGAGAGCACTCAGCACTTCGGCAACCCCGGCCGGGCGGCAAACATAGACTTCGCCAACCTCGGCCTTGTTGATCGCCTGCCCGGGAAGGTAGCGCGCAGACAGGACCCCGAACCTGATTTCGAGGAACATGAGTTCAGAAAGGGACTGTGCTCTGGTCAATCGACCTCCCTCATGGATGAGTTCTGGCTCACCGCATTGTTTCGTACTTCCTAGCACAATATCGTTTTGATTTCCGAATCCGGGAGCTTCGCATTATCCCCATTTGGTCGTCGTTCGGTTTTTTGGGGCAGCAGTGGCCAAAACAAAATTGCCAGTAATGACAACGATTGCCTGCCCGGCGCAGATGATCTTTGCCGTGCTGCGCGAGCCCAGCAAGCGGCGACGCTATGACAGCGCGGCCGATATTCCCGGCCTACAGGGTCTCGATCCCGCCGAGGCAGAGCGCTTGGCACTCGAACTCATCGATCTTAGCCTCATTGCGCGCGACCATGGCCGCTACACCATCATCGACTGGAGCGTTGACCGGATCACCGAACACCTGGCGCTGGCCGGTGCGATCCAGGCCATGGCGGCAGCCGAGGTCGCGGCTTGCCACGGAAAGACCGATTTCAGCCATCTCGAGGCGCTGAATTCGGCGCTCAAGGCCTATGACGACATGGATGTGGCAAACCTGCTTCAGGGGGCCTACATCGATTATCAGTGGCACCTCGAGCTCGTCCGTCTGAGCGGTAATAGGGCGGCGCTTGCCGCTTATGGCAAGTCGGTTCCGCCGGCGGTGTGGATTGCAGGCGCCAACTACTTCCAGCTCGACGAAGCGCGCAGTTCCCTGGTCGAGCACGACCGTCTGATCACCTACATGAAGGCGGGCGACACCCTGCGCGCGCGTGACGCGGTCTCGTTCCATGTCGAGGAGGCGGCTGCTCAAATCCGCCGCGCCGGCGCGGCACGGATCGAGAGCTATCCTGGCAAAGGCACCTGACTTCAAGCGCCGCGGCGCTGCGAGGAGAGGGGGTGCGAGCCTTGTGCGGAGGGCTCGACCTGCTGCTGGCACATGATTGAAAATTCAGTCCGTTTGGGGTAATCATGGCCAGGGCGAGGAGACCCTCGATGGACCATGATCGTTACGGACTGGATGGGATGCCGATTTACCCGCGGCAGGGCCACTTTGACCATGTCACGGGTGTAAGGCTCCCTACGTTTCGCGGCCAAGGCAAGACTTTGGGCCGCTGGCCGACGACCGTGCTCGTCGCCCTGATGGTGATCGTCGGGATCGCCTTGGCTTCGTCCTCTCACCTGTTTGGCTGAAAGTCAGGTTCGTCTCTTAGCAACATGCAAGTGGTCGCGCTCGGGCTTGTCCGGGAAGCGCTCGAACTGCACGGCATAGCCCTCGCCAAGCCGTGACCGGACCTGCGCAGCCCATCGCTCGCCTTGTTCATCGGAGATGTTGTTTCCCCTGAAGTCGAGCGCGCGGTCGTCATAGTGGGCTGATCCGGCCATGTGCTGGGTGCTGTCATTACCGGACGTGACCACCGGGGTTGGCAGGCCAAGCGATCGGGCTTCCTCTGCTACCGCGCCCATTGCAGGCACCAGGTCCCCATCCATATGGCCAAGCCGCGCGCCGGGTTTGACCTTGATCCCGAGATCGCGCGCAAGGGCAGCGCCGTCGACCGGACCGTCTGGCACCGCGAGCAGCGTGCCGCCTTCCAGCGGCGATGGCACAAGCCCTCCTACGCGGGATGAAGTCGGTAATGCTGGCGTTTGCGGCATGCCGAGGCCAACATTGGTGCCGAGCGATCCCGATCCCGCGATGCCTGCAACGTCGCCAAGCTCATTGATCCGGTGCGCCCGCAAATCTCCCATCAGATCGTCCATGATAAAGGTGATGGCCTGGTCGCGGCGCGTGACATCCCGATAGTCGAGCCGCGGGTTGGAGAGATCGGGCAAATGCCACTCGGGATGCTCTCGCTGCAACGTTTCGTAGCGATCCTGGATCAGGTTCGACATGTCGCTCGAGATCTGGAAGCCGTGGCTTTCGGCGTAGCTCGCCTCTGACATCATCCGGCTACCGATCTCGCGATAGCGCGCAGCGGCCGCACGGCGTTCCTCGGCCTCGGCTACGCGCCAGTCGTTGCCGTCGGTGCTGGTGTGAGAACGGCTATGGTCGGTGTAGTCCGAGCTCTGGCTGTAGGTGCCCGACGACTGGATATCGCCACTCGAACCGCTGACGACCACCCGGTCACTGGTCTCGTCGGACTTGTCGGTGCCGCGCGTTGTCTGGTTGGTTGCTGAGCGTTCGCTACCAGCACTGGCGCGATCGCCGCTCTCACGACGTCCAGAGAGCGAGCCAGAAAGAGAAGCAGAAACGCCGCTACCTACTTCCGATTCCAGAGGGGTGCCGACCGTTCCGGTACCAGTCAGCGACAAGCCTGAACCAAATGTCCGGCTCGCGAAATCGCTCGAGGAGCGACTGTTGCCCTCGCGCAGGATGAGATCGTTGTTCGTGACCTCGCGCGTCGAGCTACCCTTCGCCCCTTCGACGACCACATTGCCACCGACATTGTGGGTATCCGAGGCGCGTGAACCGCTTTCTCGCCGTGCCCCCGTGACATCGCTGGTCGCGGTGACGGAGCTGCCGAACTGTCCCTTCGAGCTGGTCCAGCTGCTCGAGGTGCCGTTCTCGATCTTGTCGGCCTCATTGAGATACCATTGACCCTGGGATCTGAGGTCGGTCGCATAGCCCCGCGTCATGGTCGGCTTGAACGGCAACTGGGAAATCGCCGCATTGGTATCGATCACCGAATGGCCCGAGCCATATTCGTTGAACATGCGTCCGTCCGCCTCGCGGAAACCCGAATGCCCCGCGCCCGCCAAAAGGTTCGGCGCCTGATTCCACTGCGACACCTGCCGGTTTTCGGCGTTGAGGTTGCCGTAGCTGACATCGCCATAGGCGTAATTGCCAGTGGTTCGTTCAAGCGCCGCAGCGTCCGAGCCCGTCTGGACCGGGGCGAGCATCGAGCCCAAATTGTTCGCGGCCGACATGGTTCCGCGCATGACCATCAGCGCCAGCATCGGCACCGACATCATCAGGAACCCTGCCATCGTGGCGACGTCCTGGTTGACCGCATCGATCCCCGCCCAGTTGGCGAGGTTCACGCTGCCCCCCGAGACCGCCGCGGTCTGGGAGGCCAAGCGGTCCATGATGAACGAGTGGATGAGAACGTAGATCGGCCCCCAGGCTGAGAGATAGAAGAAGCCCGAGAAATAGCCCTTCAGGGTCGCGATGCCGGTGCGCGGGAACAGCAGCAGCGGGAAAACGATCGGGAACAGGGCGTAGAACACCACGGTCAGGACCACGCCGAGCACCGGAATCCAGATCAGACCCTGCTCGGCCGCAGTCGTCATCGCGTTGCGGGTCTGGGTGTCGGCGCGCTGGAGCGCGAAGGAATCGGCATCGGCATTACCGAAGTCGAGCTGGGCCGCCTCGAAGGCGTCGACCATGCTCTTCTGCTTGAAGAACTGGTTGCGGGTCATCGCCGTGCCGGTGAGCAGCTGCGAAACCACCGGCACGTCATTGGCGAGCTTGGCACCGGCGGCGGCCTCGGTAAGCTTGGGGTACATCGAATGGGCAAACGGCAGCGCATAGGCGTTGATCTGCGCGTCCCACTGGTTGTTGATCAGCGTCCAGGCCTGCGCGCAGGTCTTGCCCTCGATGTCCACGGTACCAGTGCCGGTATCGGTCAGGTACTTCATTCCGCGGTTGGTCGCGGCATTGACCCCAAGCTCGGCCCAGAGGTCGGGCGCCTCGCTCAGCAGCTTGAGGCTCTTGGTGCCAAGCAGGATGTCATAATAGGCGCATTGCTTGAGATAGCCGTCGACATTGGCCTTGAACACCGGATCGCGGATCTCGAACCCGCGCGCCTTGTCCCACATCCGCGCCCCATAAACGAAACCGCCGTTCGAGTAGCTCAGCGCAGCAGGCATCACGAAGACAGTCTCGGCGGTGCGGGTCAGGTAATCGCTGACCTGGCTGGTGAACGAAGCCATTGCGGCAAGCCCGATCGGCACATTGGCCACCGTGGCGGGCGCGAGCCCTGCATTCATTCTGTCGGTGACCTTCACCGTCACGGTCGGGACCATCAGCACGAGGTAGATCAGCGTCGATTGGATGAACCAGCGAAACCACGCGCGCCAATCGAGGTCCATCGCGGTGATGAGCAGTGCGTAGATCAGCCCCATCACCATGACGACGCGGATCAGCGACTTGAACCCGCCAGAGCCGGTCCAGGCGGCGATCGCGTTGAAGGTGTTGACGAGGTAGTCGCCGCCCCCGACCGTGAAGACCTCGAGCATGCTCGCCGCCCCTTACTGGACCTGGCTGCCGAGCGTGCGCGAGAAGCGCAGCGCGGCCGACATCTGGGGCGAGAGCTGGGTGCGCAGGGTCTTTTCGAGCATCTGCGTGCGCTGAATGAGCGCGAAGGTCTGGTCGAAGCGCTGCGAGGTGCGCGCCGCGATCCCGAGGAAATTGCGCCGGGTCTCGTAAAGCCCCTCGCGCCATTCGCGCAAGCTGTCCGCGTCGGCGCCGTTGAAGTCCGAGCGCGCGTTCACCGCCATGTCGATGAAGCGCATGGTCATGGTGGTGACGAGATCGACCGCAACGATTTCGGAAAGATCGTTGATCTCCTGGGCCGAGATGCCGAACTCAGCCGCCGCGCTGACCGTGATGATCTTGTAGACGGGCACGCTCGCCATGCCGAGGAGCTGGATCTCGGCCGGGGTCAACGAGGCACCGGGATCGCGCACCTTCAGGGCCATGCTCTCGATCAGCGTGCGCACCCGCGCCTTGATCGCTGTATTGGGGCCGATGACCATGTCGATCTCGCTGGGTGCCATGCATTTGGTCGCATCGCCGCCGCAGCTCCAGTACTTGTGCGGGGTCGACGAGGTGCCGTCGAGCATGGCGCTGATCAGCGCCGGGTCGGCCGGGCCGATGAACTGGACCCTGGGTTTCCCGCCGTTCCCGGCCGGATCGTAGATCACGGTCCCGACCAGCGTCATCAGGAACTCGCGGAACTGGGTATCGAACCCGCCGTACTTCTTGCCCAGTGCCTCCCAGGTGTAGTTGTTGGGCATCCCGGCCTGTTCCTTCATGTCCGGGTCGGAATTGGCGCTCTTCAAGGCCTCGCGCTGGCCGCCGTTGTTGCACTGCTGGCGCGCGCGGGCCCAGTCGGAGACCGCGCCCTGGCTGTTGGCGATTGCCTCGCAGATGACCGAACTTGCCGTATCGCTCTTGGGCCAGAGGCCGCCGACCAGTGCCTGCGCGGTCTCGCACGACGAGATGTTCATCTGGTTCATCTGCTGAACCTTCTGCGCCAGCTCATCCATGACCTTGCCGATCTCGGGCGAGATCGTGTCGATCGCGAGCTTGAAGGCAAAGCCGAGTGCGTTGTTCGCGGTGGCTTTCAGCATCGCGACAAGTTCGGCGGTGTTGATGAACGAGAAGGACCCGGCAAAGAGGTCGATGCCGCCGCACCCGGCGCGCGCATGGGGCAATTGGAGGTTGAAGGGCTGGATGTTCTTCTGAGGGAAGCGCGACCAGACCGAGCCCATCGAATAATAGCCCGCCGACTGGCCCTGGTAGGCGCTGGGGCCTGTGACGTTGGCCTGGCCCCCCATGTCGGACATGAAGCTTTGCATTTCGCCCTCGACCCCCGCCGAGGCGGGCGTGGGCGAAGCGAGCAGGACCGCGGCACCGAGGACCGCGCCTAGCGTAGCTCGCGAAACCTGATGAAGGCGGGCGGCAAGTCGACGGGCGCCCATCAGTAGTCGCTCCCCACCTTGACCTGCGTCAGCTGGAAGACGCGGTCCATGATCTCGTCCTGGCTGAGGATCCCGTAGCCGATCGGCATCGGCTGTTTGGTGACGGAATCGAACAGGACCAGCGCGGGCACCTGGCGGTCGGTGCCGAGCCCGAGCTTCTCGTATTGGCCGCTGTCGACCATGTAGCCGGGGAAGGTCGAGGAAGGCCCGCCGTCGGTCGAGACCGCGAGCACCGCGAGGCCGTACTTGTCCGAGACGGACTTCAGGATCGGCGAGAAGATATCGCAGGCCCCGCAGTTCGAGGCGAAGAAGTAGAACACCCCGTAGCGCTGCGAGAGATTGGCCATGACCCGGTCGCGGTCCGTCTTGCGCTCGTCGATCCAGGCGCGCTTGCCGAGCGTCGAGACCGGGCGCTGCAGCGTGTAATCGAGCCCCGGATCCTGCCACAGCGCGCGCTGCCAGACGTCGGCAAACATCGATGAGCGGTCGAGCTGTTCGCGCTGGAAGCGGACATAGGCCGTGACGTTCTCCGGGCTCGGCTCGAGGATCGCCCGCGCCTTCAGTTCTTCAAGCTCACTCCCGATCGCGGCCAGGCGCTCGCGCGCCGGGGGCTGCGCAGCAGCAGCTTTGCGCGACTCCTCCTTGGGCTTCTCGCAGTAGAACCAGGTGCCGAGCTTCCTCTCCTTGCAGTAGAGCGCGTCCTCGCTTTGTCGGACTTCTACCCCATCGCCCTCGGAGGCGCGCAGCGGCGCGGTTGCGGCAAGCATGAGGCTGGAGGCGGCAAGCAGGGCAGTGCATTGGCGGTAGTTCATGATCCGCTCCTCTCGAATTCCTTGATCAGTGACATGAAGACGGCGACGTCGAGCAGCCGACGGCCGCCATCGAGCAGGCGCACAAGCGCGCAGTAGAAGCCGGACAGTGCTTCGCTCCCGGCTTCGGCGATGGTGTAGGTTCCCGCCTCGAGCCGCGCCCATCCGCGCCGCACGATGGCCTCCAATTGCGTGCGCAGGCTGCGCGCGCGGACCGGATGGTCAAACCAGGCCGAGATCTCGGCGGCGATGCCGCGCGCGGTCAGCGGACCCTTGCGGGCGAGCGCCATGCCGACGCAGAACTCGAGCACGGTGAGATCGGGCGCGGCGTCGTAGGCCCCGAACGCGACGACGCGCGCACCAAGTTCGGGCAAGGGGTTTCTGTCGAGGTCAGGGCTTGTGCGCGGCATAGTAGGCCTCGATCTTTGCCTGGATTTCGATGAGCGTGGCGGCTTCGTCGGGTAGCTTCGCCGCATCGACGAACTCCGCGTAGATTTCCGAGAAATCCATCACCGAGAGGTCGAGCTGCTGGAACTCGAAGATGGTGAAACCGTCGCAGACCGGCTTCTTGGGCGTCCCCCAGGTCTTGCCGATCTGCGGGCGGCCCTGTTCCTGGAGGATCCGGCTGATCTTCGACTGGAAGCAGCAGTAGACGTCGCGCTTGGAAAGGCAGATGCCAAGGAAGCTCGACGAGCAGTAGGTGCCGATCTTGTGGCAGAGCCCGGCATCGTCCTTCTGGTCGAGCAGGACCTCTGAGGGACTGCACAACAGCGGAACGAGGAGCGGGACCCCTTTGCCAGAGCAGCAGTTGGCAAGGCCGAAGACCTTGTGCGCGCAGCTCTCGGCGGTGCCCTTGAACAGGGTCAGCGTGCTTTCGTCGAACTCGGAATTGGCCTGTCCGAGCGCGTTCAGCGCCACGACGGCATCCTTGAACTCGTCGGAGGCCTCGCGCACGATCGGTTCGCAGTCGCCGTTGATGCAGTAGACGTCGTTCCCGCAGATGTACTGCGCGGGCTGCGTCGTCGAGGCGGGAATCGGGCACTTGTAGACCCGCTCGGCAACCTTGCACGAGCCATCGCCGCTTGGCGGATCGTCGAGACAGGTCTCGTGGTCAAAAGTGCAGCCAGGCGTCGCGTCGAGCTTGCCGCAGTCGTTGCCGCCGCCAACTACGGTCTGGCACTGCCAGGTCTTCGTGGTTTCCCAGCAGGCCCGCGTGACGGGCACGCCGTCCACCAGGCGGGTTTCATTGGGGGCAGTGCAGGTTTCGGAAGCGAGCGTGCAGGTCCCGAGATCGACCGAGCAGGCATTGTCGGTCCAGACCTGTGTGAACCACTTCGACACCGAGCTTTCCGGCACGATGCCGGCGACATTGGTGCTGCACGAATAGACCTCCTCGGGCGCGGCAGGCTCGAGGCAATAAAGGTAGCCCCCTCCCCCGAACGGATCGCCGACGAAGTCCCAGGTCTTGCAGAGCTGACGGTCGGTCAGGCCTGCCGCGATCGCCGTCGTATGGGTGCAGGTGGCCTCCGAAGCGATGGTCCCGCATTGCTGGAGGCCGCTCACATACTGCACCGGAAGGCCGGTGACCGGATCGAAGGTCAGCGCATCGGTGATCCCTTCGTTGTTGCAGCGATAGACGTTGCTCACGACCTGGAAGGCGTCGGGCGGCGGCGGTTTGGCCACGGTGCCCATGAGGTAGACGTTGGGATCGGAGATTGCTGCGTCGCAGTCGTAGTAGTCGACCGTGAGGTTGTAGTCGGGAACCGGGAAGGTCCCGGTCTTGCGGCACAGGGCATTACCCTCAAGCGCAGCGCAGCCTGGAAAGCCCGGGGCGGTGACGCAGAGGTACTGGTAGAGCGTCTCGTTCCATGCCGCGACGGTGAGGCTGCGGGTGCAAGTCTTGGGCTGTTCGACCACGCTCGAGCCGACATTGCAGGTCCACTCGGCGGTGTTGGTGGTCCCCGGGCTCGGCGGCAGCGGAACGCAGTTGCCGGTAGAGCCGTCCGTGCTCACCCCCTGGAGGTAGGCATTGGGATCGTCGGTAACGGTGTTGGCCCGGGACAGGTCGGCGCGGGTGACATCGACGGTCGGACGCGTGGTTGAATTCGCGGTGCGGTAGGCATCGCTATTGTAGCCCGCCGCCGCCCCGTCGGCGTACATGTTGCCGGGATTGTCGTAATACTGGGTGAGCCCGGGGTAGTTCGCCTGGTAGCCCGGGATCTGCCCGGCCGCACCCGGGGCATCGGTGATCCCCTGGTAGGCGCCGCGCACGCTCGATCCAGTGGAGCGCGCCTCGGCCTTGGCTTCATCCACGGTCATGGTGGCAGGCGCGGAAGGTGGCGGCGGGGCTGGTGCGGGCACGCCGGGATCGATCGCGGGTGGGAGCGGCGGCTGCGGCTCGACCAGATCGTCGGGTGGGGGGATGTAGACCTGGGCTTGTGTGCCGGTCGCGGCGAGCAGCCCCAGGGCGGCCAGCGCCAGTCCGGCCAGCTTGAGTCCGGCAAGGCGCGGCACCAGCATCTCAATGGCCCTTGTTGAGCTGGGCGAGCGCGATGCGCGCAACGCCGGCGCCTGGTCCGCGGCCACCGGCGAAACTCTCGAGCGCAAACTCGACCGTTACATTGCCGGTGAGCCGGTCGTGGTCCGGGGTGACGCTGGTGCAGTCGAGCCCGTCGCAGAGCTCGTACTCGCGCCCCGCAGCAACGAAGGTCGGCGCGGCCTCGACCTTGAACGCGCGGAACAGGCGCGGATCGATCGCGATATGAGCTTCCTGACCCTCGTCGGTCACTACCCGCTTCAGCCCTTCGGCAAAGGCCTTGGTGCTGCCGCCGGGAAAGCCGCGAAAGACCACCACGCCGCCGGCCTTGGTCGTGTCGGCGATCAGCCGGGCGAGCGAGGCTTGCGGCATCGACAGGCTGGCAAAGACCATGAACATCGGCCCCTCGCCCATCGACGCACGGGTGTTGGCGGCGGCGCCTGCGAGCAGTTCGTCGAAATCGACCGCGCCGTCCGGGCCTTTGGGCAAGCTTGCTGGATCGATCGATGCTACAGAAGCGAGGCCTTGTTCGCGCAAGGCTTCGGCTTCGCCGCGGTGTGCCTCGCCCTTGCCGGCAACAGCATCGACCAAGGTCTGTGCATCGGCCGTGGCTTCGGCGGCCCGGTCCTTGATGGCCTTGAGATCCATGCCCTCGATCGTTTGCGCGAGCGCTGCCGAGACTGCGGTGAGCGCCAAGAAGCCCGCGATCGGAGCCATCCGTGCCTTTGACAGGGAGCGCGCGAAGGTCATGGGGGTCCTCACAGCATGCAGCAGTTGCGCTTGCGCCAGACGAGGTAGCCAAAGTCCTCGCCCTTGACGGGGTAGCCCTTGCCGGTCTGGGGGATGATGGTGGTCGCGCCGATTGGCGCGCAGGCGTAGCGGCCCTTCACCGTCGAGATCGGATTGGTCATCTGCAGCCGGTATTGCTGCTTGCGCATCACCGGCATCAGGTACTTGTGGCACAGGGCCTTGGAACCCATCGTCCCCCAGGCGAGCGCCTCGCGGTGCATCTTGTAGAGCATGCGTTCGGCGACGAGCCGCGAGGCCTGGATCGGGGTGACGTGTGCGGCGACGTGGCCGTTCAGCGGATACATCCCGCCGTTGCAGCCCGCGCACCAGAACATCTGGTCGATCGGCAGCTTGGCGGTCGCCGCGACGCAGTCGGCCGCGCAGGCCGCGGTCGCGATCGGGTTCGAGAACAGCGCGACTTCGGGATTGATGATCGAGGTGAGCGCCGAATCCTGCCACAGCGGGTCGATCTCGGTGACATAGGCGACGTCGAAGGTGGTCTGCTCGAAGCACAGGAAATCGGTCAGGATCTCCATCCAGTAGAGCAGCGGGTAGACGTAATAGTGCGACTGCCACTGCGAGCTGTTCTGCGCCTTGCCGCCGATCTGGCTGCGCCCCTGGACATGGCCGTTGCCGATAGCGAAGCCGGGATTGAGGCGGATCCCGCCAAGGTTGGGGAAGCACCAGGCCTTGTTGGTGACATCGACGAGCCGTACGGGTTCCCAGAAGCCCACCGAGATGCCGATGCGCGGGATCGGCGAGCCGCAGGCGCACAGGGGAAACGAGGGGTTCTTGGGATCGGGGCGCGAGCCTTTCCAGATCGAGAGACCGCCGATCGACAGCGGGAACAGGCATGACCAGCAGACATCGGTGATCGGATTGATGAATTTGCCGTGGCACGAGACCGTATCGGCGCGCGCGGGCGCGGTTGCGGCAAAGGCGAGCGCCAGCGCGGCGAGCAATCCCGCGAATTTCCGTACGAGCCGCTTCATGGCTGCGCTCCTTGGGCAAAGTCCTCATCCGCCCGCAACTTGGTGCGGAAGTAAGCAATGCCGTGGAGCGGCGCGGCGAGCGCGAGGATCAGCGCGGGACCTGCGCCCCACAACCCAAACAGCGCTTTGAGGAGCGGGAGCAGCAGCACAGCGAGCGCCAGGGCCCAGCACAGCGCCATCCACCAGCGCCGCATGTGGCGCAGGCGCGCCGTTTCGGGAGCGGCCATCGGCGTCTTGAGGAAGTCGATCAGCGGGTGGGTCATGACACCTTGCCTCCGCCAGAGAGAACGGGTGCGGGTGCCCCTGCAGCGGGCGGTAGCGGCACTTCGCTGATCTTGAGGTTTGCGCCCGCAGCCGTGACCACCGCAGGAGTGTGGCGGATGCCGAACTTGGCGGTGAGCGTGCCGCCCTGGTCGAAGTAGAAGCGCCGCTGCCAGGGCTTCATCGCAGCGAAGGGCGATCCCGAAACGAAGATGATCTTGGCGCGCGCGTCGCTCCAGGTCCTGACCGCCCAAGCGAGTTCGGCGGCATTGTCACCGTCGACGAAAACCAGCGCCTGGCTCAATTGCACCATGTCGAGCGGATTGACCCGGGTTCCGCGCGCAGCGATCAGGTTGCCCTTGGCATCGACGATATCGTCCTCGGTGACGATCGAGGGGTCGAACAGCCATTCGCGCTTGGTAAGCGCAGGCGTCATGCCGTCGACCGGCTTGGGGCGGCGCACGCTGGCGACCGCCTGCTCCTGCATCTGGCGCTGCATGCGCTCGATCCCGCCATTGGCTTCGAGGGTCCTCAATCGCGTCTCGATCGTGGTGAGAAGATCGGTCTCGATGATCGGAAAGGTCTGGCCCATCTGCCCGTAATCGGCAGCGCGCAGGCTCGAGATCACCGGCCAACCGACCAGCAGCGCTACGCCGCCGGCGGCGACCAAGGCGGCGGCGGGCCTCACAGCAGCGAGTCCCCGGTGCCGATGATCGTCCCGGAACAGACAAAGCCGATATCGGCATAGCGGCTGTCGAGCCCATCCTTGTGGGCGGTGCCAAGATAGTAGCAGTGTTCGGGGATCCGCCCGGTCGGGCCAGGCTCAAGCTTCTCGCCGCGCGAACTCGCCGGCTTGAGGCGCGCAACCTCGGCGCCGTTGATCCGCACCACGGCGCCCTCGCGGCTCACCAGGTCGCCCGGCATGCCATAAACCCGCTTGGCAAAAGGCGGGGCCACCTTGCCGAAATGCGCGGTGATGAGCGGGGTCTGCGGCGCCTTGAAGACCACGAAGTCGCCGCGCGTCGGCACGCGGTGCTTGTCGATCCAGAATGCCCAGTTGGGGAGCGACTGGGTGGTGTTGATCAGGATCGCGTGTTCATCGCGCCAACTCGCGAGCGAGGAACTCGCCGCGAGGCACGCCGCAAGCGCGCCGATCGCCAGCCAGCGCTTCGCATGACTGGCGCGCGCCGCCGGGGGCTCAAGGTGTGCTTCAGTTTGCGGGGGCATTGCCCTGCCCCCCGAGCGCCCCGGCCTGCGGCCCCGGCCCCGCCATAGCGGCACGCATGGCGCCCATGACGTCGCTGCCGCTCGCCGCTGCCTGCTGGGGCATCCGCACGCGCGCATAGACTTCGCGGCGCACGTCGGCGGTGATGTCGGGGACATTGCCGGCAACGACCGCCTCGCCGACCAGCACGATCTGCCCTGCCGCGCCGCGCCGTTCGAGATTGCGCTGGATCTCGCTCATGAACGCGCGGGTCTCGGTGGTGACCTGCTCGGGCGGCGTCGCAGAGCGCGCCTGCGCCTGGACATATTCGCCGACGATTCCGGAAAGCTGGACCTTGGCAATCGCCGGTCTCTCAGGTCCGCCGAGCACGCTCTTGGTGACCCAGGCTCCCCACAGGCCCGCCGCGACGAGGGCGGCGACGAGCGCGACCGGAGCTGCGCCGAGCCGCGCGCGCGGCGGGGCAGCGGGGGCCGCTGCTACTTCAGCCTCGAACAATGGGCCGGGCGCTGCGGTCTCGCCGCCTGATGCGGCTGCACGGGGCTTACCTGCCATGATCTCTCTCCTTGCAAGTGGGGGTTGCCGCAAGGCTCAGGTTCCCGAGCGAATGGCGGCGGAAGTAAGCGAGCACGGCGAACAGCGCGGCGCTTGCCAGCCAGAAGAACAGGCGGAAGCGGTCCTGCCGCGCGGCATCGGCCGCAACGTAGCGCGAGGCGAAATTGTCGAGCTGGAGCACGGTCCCGGAAAAGCTGAAGTTCCCCAGCGCGGCGAAGAACAGGAGCCACAGGGCCGCAACGCAGCCGAGCGTGACCGCGAGCCAGCCCGTCAGCCGCAGCGCGACATAGCAGCCGTCCGCCAGGCGGGATGGCGCGCGCGACGCCGCGGCCCGGACAACGGCGGGCGTCATTCGGCCGCCTCCGCAAGCTCGCCCTCGGCGAAATCAGGCGCGCCCGGCTCGGGCGGCACGAAATCAGGGAAAGCCACCCGCTCGATCGCATCGGGGAGCGCCAGGCCGCCGCGCACCTTGTCCTCGATCTCGGAAAAGACCCGCGGGCTCGAGGAATAAAGCGTCGCCGAATAGGGATCGAGCACGAGGCGTCCCACAGCGAGGGTCTCGGGGCCCTTGATCAGGACGTCGGAATACTCGGTGCCGTTGCGCTTGAGCGAACGAAGGAGGCTCTCGGTATAGTGGTCCATCTCGAAGCGCTGGTGCTTGGCGAGGTCGTTGATCGTCTCTTCCTTCTGCTGGAGGACGATCGACCAGTCCGAGTTCTCAAGCGCGGCGAGCGAACCTTCCGACTTGTAGAAGTCGTTGAGCGACTGGGTCGCGGTGATCAGCGAGCCGCCGTACTTGCGGCAGGTGCGGGCATAAGTCTCGATCGCCTGGCCCATCTGCCCGCCGCCGAGCAGCTGCCAGGCCTCGTCGATCATGGTGAGCTTGGGCACCGAGCGGTCAAGATCGCGCATGACCCGTAGCGTCAGGAACATGAGCGCGGTCAGCGCGACCGAGCGCAGTTCGGGTTTCGAGGAGAGATCCGAGAGCTCGAACACGGTGAGCCCGGCCGAGAGGTCGATCGAACAGGCGCCCTCGAAGAAGCGGCCATAGGTGCCGCCCTTGAGGAACGGCGACATGGCATCGGCAAGGTCGCCTGCGAATGGCGAGGTCAGTGCGCGCAGCGCGGAGGCGACGTCGTCGATCGTGCCTGCCCGCTGCTTTTCGCGCCAGACCGTGCTCACCGCGGAATCGATCAGCCCGCGTTCGGTATCGGACAAGCGGTCCTGCTGGCGCGCCATCTGGCCGACGATCGACTTGAGCATGGCGAGGCATTCGACCTCGTAGTCCTCGCCGTCCTCGTCGCTTGCCAGCGCCTCGCCGTCGATCATGTCGAAGGGGTTGAGCGAGAAGCCCGAGGAGAGCTTGAACTCGACGAAGGCCCCGCCAAAGGCTTTGACCATGTGCTCGAACGAACGGCCATCGTCGATCACGATAACCTTGGCCCCCGCCCCCGACATCGCCGCGCAGACGTCCTGCAGGAACACCGATTTGCCCGAGCCCGACTTGCCGAAAACGGCAACGTTGTGGTTACCCGCAGCGTTTTGGAACGGCGACCAGAAGAACGGCTGCCCGCGCCGACCGATGAGGAGGACATGCGGGATGTGCCCGCCGGTATGCTCACCCTGGAGCGGCGCAATCGACGCCGCCGTGGTGGTGAGCATGGTCTTGAAGCGCTTCATGCGCTTCAAATCCGTCGAGAGACCGTTGGGGAGCGACAGCGGCATCGCGGCGAGCAGCCCCATCACCTGGAGGTAACGCTCGTCGATGAGGTCCCACCCGCAGGCCTTGTAGACCGACTTCACCATGCGCTCGTTGACGTCGCCCTTGCCCAATGGCGAGAGCGCGCCGACGCCGTAATAGACCTGCGCGAGCTTTCTTCCCTGGCGGATCTCGGCCTGGACATATTGCCACTCGTCGCGCTGTTCGGAGAGCTGGGGCAGAAAGCGCGCCGAGCGGCTGTCGGCAAGGCTGGTGGTGCGCATGACCTTGAGCCCGGCGCGCGAGGCGACTGCCTCCTCATCCTGGTAGACGAGCCCGAGCACGGTCATGACGTTGCAGCCGAAGCGCAGCTTGTCGTTGATGACGTCGCCGATGATCTTCTGGACGTCCCATGGCGCCCATTGCTTGGGGAGGTTACGCACCGAGAAGAAGCGCCAGTCGAACTTGTCGGGCACGACCTCGCCGATCACCGGCGCGCCGTCCTGGCGCTCGCCCGTCGGACGGAAGCGCTCGGTCTGGAGCACGATCCGGTCGGGGGTGACCTGGGTTTCCAGATCGCGCCGCACGCACTGGACGTTGATCGGATCGAGCTCGGAATAGTGCTCGGGCTTGTCGGCGTTATCGACCGCCGGGCAGAGGAAGTCGTCGAGGAAGGCGATCAGTTCGACCGGGCTCATGTCGCGGGCCGGAATCGAGAGAGCCTGCAGCGTGCCGTGGAGACTGTCACGCACCGAGGCGAGCGTGTCGGCCCCGATCGGACCGCTGAGCCGGGCACCGACCGAGAGAATGACCCGGGTATTGCGCAGGTAAAACGGCGCATCGCGCGAGATCGACATCCAGGCGGCGCGGCGTAGCCAGCGCGCCCGGTGCATCGCCGCGCGGCCATAGACGCCCTTCGCGACCACTCGCGGCATGACCCAGTCGGCGATGCGTTCGCCGACCGAGGGACTCTGCCAATGGATCAGCTGGATCTCGCAGCCCGAGGGGACGGCGTCCGATAGAAACTGCGTGAGGATCTCGCCGCTGCGCTCGTCTGCCCCCATCATCGGCGCCAGCTCGAGAATGAATCCGAGCGACTCCGTATTGATGAACATGCGGCTCTTCTTGTCGTAGCTGCGATAGGGCAGCCAGTTCGACAGCATTGGCGCGCCGAGCACCGGGCGTGTCGCCTCGGGATGGGCGCTTTCGCCGAACAGCATGTCGAGGAACCGGTCCCAGAACCCGCGCGAGGCCATCGTCGCTTACTCCTCGACCTTGGCAGGGAATGCGGCCGGGCCATTGGCTGGTTTTGCACCCATCGAGGTGGGACCGGCCGCCGCAGTGGGCGCAGGGGCCGGGGCAGCAGCAGATGGCGTCTTGGGGGCTGGTGCCGGGGCGGCCTGGGCCTTCGCCGTGCCTGCCAAGCGCGCCTGCACCTGAGCCTGGATCGCCTCGATCGGGTTGCCCGACTGGAGCGCGGCACCCTTGGCGCGGGCCGCCGCAACGGCCTCGGGGCGAGGCGGCGCGGAAGGCGCGGCATCTAGTGCTTTAGGAGTGGGTGACACAGCGTCTTGAACGATCGGAGCGGCAGCCACCGGGCTCGGCACGAATGCCGCGCTCGCGAGGCTGATCGCCCGACCATCAACCTGCTCGCCGATATTGGGCTCGCCCGAGGAGAGCTCCATCCAGGCGCCATCGTCGACCACCGCGTGGATGATCCGCGGTTCGTGGAGATTGCCGCCGCCATCGACGAAAGACGGGAACACCACCTTGAGCACGCGTCGCTCGCGGTGGACCATGCCCCCGCCGGCCGAGGTCAGTCGGCCCGAACCCGATGGCGTGTACGCCGCGGTGACGGGCTTCGCCGCCGCAGGTTGCCGGATGTATGGCCCGGCCGGGGTCATCGGGCGCGCATTCTGGATCACCGACAGCGCCTGGTCGTCGATCACGGTCGAGGGCGCACAGGTCCCGCCGGGCGCGCTACAGGCGAAGCTGCCCTTGATGTTGCCGCCGAACAGCGAGGTGCAGGCCGCAAGCTGGGTAGCCGCGAGCCCGATCACGGCAATGCTTGCCGCCCGGGTGACAGGGCCTGGCGATCGCCGGGCGGCGAGATCCCCAAGCCGGATCGCAAGTCGCCACATGGCCAGGCCAGATTGGCGCGAAATCGCCCCTTCTCCGAGCGCCACATGTCCGGCCGAGCGCGCCCAGGCGCGCTTGCCGAGCAGTGACTGTTCGCGGGAGCTGAGCAGCAAACCTTGCGGAGCCGCAGTGGCAAAAACGAGATCCTGCCACAGCTGGATCGCTTCGGCGCGGCTGAGGTGGGCGCCCGGTAGCGACACCGCCCCGCACGAGCGCCGCGCCACCGCGCGGGCCAGACCCGCATACTGTTTGGGTGTCAGCGCGGTCACGACTTGGCGCCCTTCAGCCACTGCTCGAGCACTTCGCGTGGACGGAAGCCTTCGATCACCGCGCCGTCCGAGCGGACGATCACCGGGGTTCCGGCAAGGCCCTGCTGGCGGGCGAAGGCCTCGTTGGCATCGAGCGGCGAGGTATCGCAGGTGCGGGTGTCGGTGATCGGTGCGCCGGCATAGGCCGCCTTGACCGCATTGCGCCGGTCGCGCGCGCAGAACACCTGGTTGGCAAGGTCGCGGCTGCCGAGCACCGAGATCGGCCGCTCGATTACCCGCACGTTCATGCTTTCGAGCACGCCCGAGAGCGCGCGGCAGTAACCGCAGCGAAAATCGCTGAACACGGTGACGGTTGGCCCCGAGCTTGCTCCCCAGACAATGCCGCCCGCCTCGGGCAGTGCGGCGAGCGACATCATCCGGGGGGCACCGCTCGCCGCCGGCGTGCTGACGCCGCGGCGGGGGGTCTCGACTTCCTGGGCTTCCTGCTTGCTGCCAGCAGCGCCGCCGACGAGGAGATCGGGGTTGACCTCGAGTAGCCGCACAGCGGTCAAGTCCTGGCGGGTCTGCATGTCGTAGACCCGGCCGATCAGAAGGTAGCGCGCTGTCTTGTCGACGTAGAACAGCTGCGATCCGGCGGTCACTTCGCAGACCCCGTCGACCACCTGACAATTGACGCGGGAAACCTGGGTGCGCGGCAGGCGCTGCTTCAGGAGCGCGGTCACCGCCTGGTCCGCTTCACTTGGCACGTGCTGAGCGGTCGCGGCATCGCCGGCGCCGGAGTTCGCCCAGACCAACGAGCCGCCACTACCGAGCGCGATCGCGGCGAGCGGCATCAGGACCTGGCCAAGGCGGGGCCGCACCAGATGGAATGACTTCAAGGATTTCAGTTTCATTGCACCCTCCTCACCCGTTGATGAACACGCCTTCGAGAAACACGATTTCGACATCGATCCCGGTCGGCATCTCGATCACGGGCTGGTACTGTTCGGCCCGCTCGATCAGGTACTTACTGACCATGTCGCCCGAGGTCGCGACGCCTTCGCCGAGGCCGCCTTGCAGGATGTCGCCGGCGCCAAGCTTCTGGCGCTGGCCATTGACGCTGACGTTCGTGCCGGTGAGCGTCGAATTGGTGTTGGCGGCAAAGCCGCGGCCAAATCCGCCGGCGAGCCCGGCCAGGAAGGCCTGACCGATGAGCGAGCCTTCGCGGCTCACCACCCTCCCCCGCACCCCGGTCTTGCCGCCGAAGGCGATGAAGCCCTTGACGTCCGAGACCGCGTAGCGGCCATTGGGCTGCGGGCAGGTCATGCGCTGCAGCTTGACGTAGACCTTCTCGCTCGAGAGGTCGCCCCGGGCAGCACCATTGACCAAGCATCCAGCGATATTGGTCGTGAGCAGGCGCCCGTTATCGTAGACCGAGCGCGCGGGTCCGGTGATGCGCAGCACGACCGGCAAGGGATCGGTCTGGCTCTGGACGCCTGCGGCCGCATCGACCCCGACGATGACCTTGGCGACCGCGATCGAATTTGGCGGCAGGTAATTGGCACTGTCGGTGAAAACCGTGTTGCCCTTGGGGACCGGGCTTCCGGTGCCGCTCGCGCCCTCGTTGGCCCAGTCGGCCCGAAGCTGCGATTTTGGCCATGTTGAAGAACAAAGATTGAACATGGCGATCTACCAGGCTCGCTCTTGTCCTCCAATCTCGTAAACATCGGTCTCGATCGAGCACCTG
>NZ_JAROCY010000032.1 GCF_029436685.1 Novosphingobium cyanobacteriorum | reverse complement strand
TACTCATGACCGCGAGCGCGGGATGTTTCATCGGCTGCCAGACGTTTGACTTCGGAGAAGTCGGCCTGATCGAGCGCAAGATCAACGTAGCGTTTGCAGATCGCGGCCACGCGATGCCAGGACAGGCCCACTACGCGCGCGACTGCCGCAAAGGGCATCTCGCGGGCGAGCGCCAGAATCAGCGCCTCAAACAGGAGCGTGAAACCGGCAAGCTTACCCGCCCAATCCGGTTCAACCTGGCGAATGCCGCCTTCGGGCACGCGCACACGCGGCACGCGCACCTCGAGATAGCACTCATGCTGAAAGAAATTCAGGTGCCGGTAACGCTTGGCGACCGTGTCATGCGCCGGATGCGCGCCGGCCACACCCGGCACCTCAAAGCGGCTACCTGCAACGAAGTCCACCGAGATCGTCAGTACCTTCTTGGCGGCGTCGAAATCGACCCCGGCCACGCGCCACGGATCGGTGATGCCCAGCGCGGTTTCGAACAGCTTTGCATGCATAACGTGTCAGATGTAACGAGAGTGAAAAACCGGCGACGGTCCTGTTCCTTGTCTGGCGCACACACTGCCGCGTTTGTATCCATGGCTGGATGCCCAACTGCGCTGCATCCAGCCATGGACCAGCGTACCGCTGGCCCCTTGGCGTCAAGGGTTCGCTACGCCGGGCTACGCCCGCCCTTGACCCCAACGGCCCAGCACCCTCGTATCCTGCATCACCCACTCAAAATTCAAAAGAGGCAGAATATGGCAGTGATGGGTGAGTCGATCAAGCAGTGCTGTTGTTAGTTTGGCGTCCCCAAACACGCTAGCCCACTCGCTAAAGCTCAGGTTGGTGGTGATGATCACGCTGGTTTTCTCGTACAGCGCTGATAGGAGATGGAATAGCAGCGCCCCGCCTGAACTGCTAAACGGCAAGTAGCCCAGCTCATCAAGGATCACTAGGTCGGCATAAATCAGCCTACCGGCCATCTGTCCGCTCTTACCAGCAGCCTTCTCCTGCTCCAGTGCATTGACCAAGTCCACCGTGGAGTAAAAACGCACCCGCTTGTGGTGATGCTCAATGGCTTGCACCCCGAGGGCCGTTGCCAGATGGGTTTTACCAGTGCCAGGGCCACCGATCAGCACCACGTTGTTGGCCTCCTGCAGGAATTCACAGCGATGCGGTTGCCTGACCAATGCCTCATTGACGTCGCTGTGGCTAAAGTCAAAGCCTGCCAGATCTCTATAAGCCGGAAACTTGGCCACCTTGAGCTGGTAGGCCACGGAGCGGACCTCCCGCTCCGCACTCTCGGCCTTCAGTAGCTGGCTCAAGATTGGTTGGGCGGCTTCAAACGCCGGAGCGCCTTGTGCGGCCAACTCCAGCGTCGCCTGAGCCATCCCGTGCATCTTCAGGCTTTTAAGCATGATGACCATGGAGGCTATCGCCGGATTGTTGCTCGTGTCATGACGCATGGCGCACCTCCTGCTTTTTACCCGGCATCTTGCGCAACTGGTCATAGCGCAAAACATTGGCGGCAGGCTCCACTTGCAAACGCAGCGCCTGGGGTGATGTCACCGGCTCAGGATCGATCGGTCTATCAATCAGGCGGTGCAAAATGTTCAGGATATGGGTCTTGCTGGGTGCCCCTGCCTCCAGCGCGAGCTCGACCGCAGCCAGCACCACCTGCTCATCATGATGCAGTACCAGAGCCAGTACCTCGACCATCTCCCGCCCGCCGCCGGGCTGGCGAGCCAGCGCCGCTTGCAGTTGTTTGAAGGCCGGTGGCAATTGGGTAAAGGGAGCCCCATTGCGCAAGGCACCCGGTTTGCGCTGTACCACCGCCAGGTAGTGGTGCCAGTCATAGATGGTTTGCCCAGCATCATGGCTGCGGTTGATGACTCTCTTGTGCTCACAAACTCCTGAATCCGTGTTCGCTTAGCCGGAAATCCAGCCTAACGCATTGATGCAATTGTAAAATTACGCTTCCAACTCCTTCACCCAATCGACCATGCCGCGCTTCGAAGTCAAGCAATCCGCCAAGCTCAACCTGACCTCCTACTCGGGCCTGGCGTTGATCGGGCAGTGCTGCCAGGCGGCACAGGTCGAGGCGGTGATCGACCCGAGGCTGCCGGTGTCGCAGGGCATGCGGAGATCGGACCTGGTCAAGTCGGTGGTGGGGCTGCTGAGCCTGGGCAAGAGCGACTTCGAGGCGATCGAGCCGTTTCGCGGCGACCGCTTCTTCAAGGAAGCGCTCGGGCTCGCCAAGGTGCCCGGCAGCGTGTGGATGCGCCAACGGCTCGATGCCCGCGCGGCCGAGCTGCGCGAGCTGACCGACGAGCTGAGCCTGCGCCTGCTCGAGCGCACCGAGGCGCCGATCACGGCGCACAAGGGCTACGTCTGCGCCGACCTGGACACCTTCGTGATGGACAACTCCGACACCAAGAAGGAGGCGGTCAGCCGCACTTACCAGGGCGTCGATGGCTACACGCCGATCGCGCTGTACCTGGGCAACGAGGGCTGGAACCTCGGCCTGGAGCTGCGCGCGGGGTCGCACCACTCGACGCTGGAGACCGAGTATTTCTTCGAGCGAGCGTTCCCGCGCCTGCGCCGGGTGTGCGCGGCCGATGCGAAGCTGCTGTGGCGGGCCGACAGCGGTTTCGACAGCGCCCGGCTGCTGTTCGCGCTGGCCGACGAGCGCGATCGCTGGGCGGCGCTGGGGCGTTCGTTCGACTACCTCACCAAGTGGAATCCGCGCCGCCAGGACAAGGCCGCCTGGGTCGCCCGCGCCGAGGCCGCCGGCGCCTTCGAGGAAGTGCGCGCGGGCAAGCGGGTGGGGCTGCTGGACCTGAAGATCGACCGTGCCTGGAAGAAGGCCAAGCGCACGCTGCGTCTGGTGGTGCGGGTGACCGAGCGCACGATCGACAAGAAGGGCCAGCACCTGCTCACCCCCGAGATCGAGATCGAAGGCTGGTGGACCAGCCTCGATGTGGCGATGGCCAACGTGATCGAGCTCTACAAGCACCACGGCACCCACGAGCAGTTCCATTCCGAGATCAAGACTGACCTGGACCTCGAGCGCCTGCCCTCGGGCAAGTTCGACACCAACGACGCGGTCGTGCATCTGGCCGCGTTCGCCTACAACTGCCTGCGCCTGATCGGCCAGCTCGGGCTGACCGGCGAGCTCTCGCCGATCCGCCACCCGGCCAAGCGCCGGCGCATCAGGACGGTGCTGCAGGAGGTGATGTACCGCGCGGCGAAGTTCGTCGAACACGCCCGCCGCCTGGTGCTGGACTTCGGGCGCGGCGTGGCCGCGCATGTGAAGGTGTTCACCACGGTCCAGGCACGACTGTGCGCGGTGGCTTCGCCGTGATGCAAATCCGGCGGCCGAATTCTCCGAATCGAGGCCATTTCGCTGCGGCGAAAGGGCGACGGCCGCGCGGGAGCAGGAAAATGACGTAGCGCACCCGCCACAAGCCCGGCTCGCCGGGGCTCCGGGCCGTGAAAGAACGGCGCTCGGGGCTGCGGTGAGCTGAGATCGGGAGTCAGACAGCGGAAAAATCATACGCTGGGGCTCGCGGAGCGGGTACGCGCTGAAGACAACACGGATTCAGGAAACTGCTTGACCTTCGGCAACTACCACCAGGCGATCTGCGTAGACATGCAAGCTGACGGGCCTATTGGCATAGGAGGCCGGGACACTGTAGCGATTGCGCTCAAAGTTCACCAGACAAGTGGGAGAGACACGCTTGCCGCATTCGACGTAGCTGTCAAAGGACCTGGGCACGGGCATCAAAGCAGGCACTTCTTGCTGCCACGCGTCAAAGACGGTACCGGGCAGCTGTCCGTGCGCTATCTCTTGCCACAGTTGCCGGCATCGATCAGCCAGCCAGACGTTGAGAGCATCCAGACTGGCAAAGGCAGGAGCCGTATGCCAGATGCGGTGCCGGGCGTCACGCACATTCTTCTCCACCTGCCCCTTCTCCCAGCCAGAGGCTGGATTGCAGAATTCGGCTTCAAACAAGTAGTGGCTGACCATGGCGCTAAAGCGTGCGTTGACCACCCGGCTCTTGCCTCTTCCCACCCGGTCAACGGCAGTGCGCATGTTGTCGTAGATGCCTCGCCTGGGTACGCCGCCAAGGGCGATGAAGGCCCGGTTGTGCGCGTCAAACAGCATCTCATGGGTTTGCAGCGGGTAGGCTTGCAGGTAGAAGGCGCGGCTATAGCTGAGTTTGAAGTGCGCCACTTGCAGCTTGGTGCGGACACCGGCGATGACTGCCCAGTCTTCGCTCCAGTCAAACTGGAAGGCTTCGCCAGGCCCAAATACCAGAGGCACAAAGGTGCCGCGTCCAGTGGTTTGCAAAGCCGTTTGTTGCGCTGCACGCCAGGATCTGGCAAAAGCGGCGACCCGGCCATAGGAGCCGGTAAAGCCCAGGCTCACCAAATCTAAGTGGATTTGCTGGATGCTGCGCCGCTGCTTACGGCCTTTGCGGGACTCGGTAGTGAGCCAAACAGAGAGCTTGTCCACAAAAGGATCGAGCTTGCTGACATTGGAGCGCTGGGCATACCGCGGCTCCACCGTATCGGAGCGCAAGTATTTGCGGATGGTATTGCGCGAGAGGTGCGTGCGCCGCGCGATCTCACGGATGGACAGCTTCTCGCGAAGCGCCCAACGCCTGATGACACTGAGAGTTGCCACGTCAATCACTCCTTGTCTCCTGCTGCCTATGGTGGCTGCAGGATAGGGTTCTTACGTGGGTCAGATTTAGATGGAAAAAGTACCCGTTAGTGGGTCACTTCTGGGTGGAAATCAACACTTTGCCGATGACCAGTGGTGCCAGAAGTTGCTCGATAGCGACCCGAAACAACTCACCAGCGGCGCTTCCGACGTAGCAGAAGCCGATGCCTTCGATTCCGTCTTCGGAACGGACCTTGACCAGGCCGTAGTGGCGATCGGAAACCGTTCGATTGGAGAGATACGTGACCTTGTCGAGCGGCACTTTGGCGGCGCAGACTTCGATGGATTGAATGATGGGCATGGTGACTCGTCTGATGTTGCCCCCGTATTCGGGGTCTGCTCACGAAACGGAAAAAATCGTACGCTAAGCCTCGCCGAGCACCCGTAGCGGCCGGAATTTGCCCTGCTCGACGTGTTTGTTCTGCCGCCAGATGTAGTCGCCGGTCAGGTTGATGTGCTCCCAGCCCAGCGGCGAGAGATGCGGCAGCAGCCTTTCGTCGATGTCCTTGCCCGAGTCCCGCAGCCCCTGGATTGCCCGCTCCAGGTAGACCGTGTTCCACAAGATGATCGCCGCCACCACCAGGTTGAGGCCGCTGGCACGGTAGCGCTGGTTCTCGAAGCTTCGGTCACGGATTTCGCCGAGCCGGTTCAGGAACACGGCGCGGGCCAGTGCGTTCTTGGCCTCGCCCTTGTTCAAGCCGATCTGCACGCGGCGACGCAGCTCGACGTTCTGCATCCAATCGAGTGCGAACAGCGTGCGCTCGATGCGCCCCAATTCGCGCAAGGCCACGGCCAAGCCGTTCTGGCGCGGGTAGCTGCCGAGCTTCCGGAGCATCAGCGAGGCCGTCACCGTGCCCTGCTTGATCGAGGCGGCCAGCCGCAGGATTTCGTCCCAATGGGCGCGGATGTGCTTCACGTTGACGCTGCCGCCGATCAGGCCGGCGAGCGTGGGGTACTGCTTGGCGTCGCCATGGATGTACAGGCGCTTGTCGGCTAGGTCGCGGATGCGCGGCGCGAAGCGAAAGCCCAGCAGGTGCATCAGCGCGAACAGGTGATCGGTGAAGCCGGCCGTGTCGGTGTAGTGCTCCTCGATGCGCAGGTCGGATTCGTGGTACAGCAGCCCGTCCAAGACGTGGGTGGCGTCGCGGACGGTGGCGTTGATGACTTTGGTGTGGAACGGCGCGTACTGGTCGGAGATGTGGGTGTAGAACTGCACGCCCGGCTCCTGGCCGTACTTCAGATTTACTTGGCCGGCGGCGTGCCCCCGGCCGCCGGCCTTGAAATTCTGGCCGTCCGACGATGACGTGGTGCCGTCGCCCCAATAGGCGGCGAACGGCCGGCGGAACTGCGCGTTGACCAGCTCGGCCAGCCCGGCCGAATAGGTCTCGTCGCGGATGTGCCACGCCTGCAACCAGGTCAGCTTGGCATAGGTCACGCCAGGGCAGGATTCGGCCATCTTGGAGAGCCCCAGGTTGATGGCGTCGGCCAGGATGGTCGTCAGCAGCAGGTATTGATCTTCGGCCGCCGCGTCGCTCTTGAGGTGCTTGAAGTGGCGGCTGAAGCCGGTCCATCCATCGACCTCCAGCAGCAGCTCGGTGATCTTCAGGTGCGGCAGCAGGCTGTACGCCTGCTGCATCAGCGCCTCGGCCTCGTCGGGCACGCCGTTGTCCAGCGGCGAAATCTTGAGCCGGCCGGTGCTGGTGATCGCAGCGTCTGGCAACTCGTTGGCGGCGGCGAGCCGCTCGACGGTTGCCAGTTGCTCTTGCAACACCGCGAGCCGCGCCTCCAGAAAGCGCTCGCAGTCGGTCTCTACGGCCAGACCCAATTCCCGTTGGTCGCGCTGCGCCGCGAAACGCGGCGGCGGCAGCAGGTAGTCCTCGAAGTCCTTGAACTGGCGCGAGCCCTGCACCCAGACGTCGCCGGAGCGCAGCGAGTTTTTCAACTCGGCGAGGACGCACAGCTCGTAGTAGCGCCGGTCCAACCCATCTTCCGTACGCACCAGGCTTTCCCAGCGCTTGCGCACGAACGACGTGGGCGCATCGTCCGGCACCTTGCGCGCCTGGCGCTCGTTCATCCCTTTGAGCACATCGACGGCCGCGAGCAGCTCGCGTGCCGCCGGCGCGGCCTTCATGGTCAGCGCTTCCAGCAAGACCGGCGTGTAGCGCCGGAGCTGGTTGAAGCCGTCGCCGACCAGCGCGAGGAAGTCGAAACCTTCCGGCTGGGCCAGCAGCTCGGCCTCGGTGATGCTCTCGGTGAACACCTCCCACGGGATGATGGCCTCGATGGCGGCGAACGGATCGCCGCCCGACTGCTTGGCTTCCACCAGGGCGCGGCCGATGCGCGAGTACAGCCACACCTTGTCGTTGATCGCCTTGCCGGACTGCTGGAAGCGGTCGGCGTGGTTGCGCTTGGCCTTGCTGAACAGCGCGCCCATGAAACGGTCGTGCAGGTCGATGATCTCGTCGATCAGGGTGGCGCGGGTGTCGAGGATCACCGCGACCAAGGTCGCATAACGGCGGCTCGGCTCCAGGTCGCGCAGGTGCTGGGCCGTCATCTGTCCGCCTTCGCGAGCGAGCTTCAGCAGGCGGTTCTGGTGGATGGCGTGCTCCAGCCCGTCCGGCAGCGCCAAGTCACGGAGGGTCTTCAGGCGCTCCAGGTGGGCCAGCACATGCTTGGGCTTGGGCGGGCCGGGCGGCTGGCGCAGCCAGATCAGCCCGCTGCCCTTGGTGCCCTCGCGGATCGCCAGCAGACCGTCGAGCGCACGACGGTGGTGATCGATCAGTGGCGCGGTCAGCACCTCGTACACCTGGCGCGTGCCGCGCGTGAGCGCTTCGCCGCACACGCGCTCGATGACATCGATGGCCGGCAGAATGATGCGTTGTTGCCGCAGCAGCTCGACCAGCGCCTCGGCCAGCACGATACCCCGGTCGGTCTGCCGGGCCAGCTCGGCGAGCTGGTGCACGAAGCGCCGGTAGTCGGCGGCAGCGAACGGCGTCAGCTTCAGCCAAGCCTGCAATTCCAGCAGGTGCTCGCGCCGGGTTTCAGGCCGCTGAGCGTACTGCGGCCAGATGTCCGGCGCGACGCGCAACTGGCGGCCGACGATATTCAGCAGGGATGCGGGCGGTTCCACGTCGGTCGGCAGGGCGAAGCCGGGATAGCGCAAGTAGCATAACTGCACGGCGAAGCCGAGCCGGTTGTGGTTGCCGCGTCGCTGCCGGATCACGGACAGGTCGGGTTCGGAGAAGGTGTAATGCCGGATGAGGTCGTCGTCAGTGGTCGGGAAGGTAAGCAGGCCGGTGCGCTCGGCGGGCGTCAGCAAACTGCGGCGCGGCATGGTTAGTCGTCCGTTCTCAGGTATTGGTACAGCGTTTCGCGGCTGATGCCGAACTCGCGGGCGAGCTTGGCTTTCTGCTCGCCGGCGGCGGCCCGCCGGCGCAGCTCGGCGACCCGCTCAGGCCCGAGCGCCTTCTTGCGGCCCCGATAGGCACCGCGCTGCTTGGCGAGCGCGATGCCCTCGCGCTGCCGCTCGCGGATCAAGGCGCGCTCGAATTCGGCGAACGCACCCATTACCGACAGCATCAGGTTCGCCATCGGCGAATCCTCGCCGGTGAAGGTCAGGCTCTCCTTGACGAACTCGATGCGCACGCCGCGCTGGGTGAGCTTCTGCACCAGGCGGCGCAGGTCGTCGAGGTTGCGCGCCAGGCGGTCCATGCTGTGCACCACCACCGTGTCGCCCTCGCGCACGAAGGCGAGCAGCCGTTCCAGCTCGGGGCGCTGGGTGTCCTTGCCCGACGCCTTGTCGGTGAACTGCCTGTCCACCGAAACATGCTCAAGCTGGCGTTCCGGGTTCTGGTCGAAGCTGCTGACGCGGACGTAGCCGATGCGCTGACCGTGCAAGGTGTTCTCCTGATGGCAATGTGTCAGGAAGAACTCTATGACCCTTGACGGTGCGTGTCAAACAATTCTGAATGCGGCTCTATTCTGACGCTTTCGCGCCGGACGGTCTGACGCGAGGTTAGGGTATAGCTCAGATTGACGCCCTGACTCTGGGTGTCGGCACCCGGCCAGAGGACTAAACCGCTCGCGCGGTAGGGGTGTGCTGAACCGCTCGTGACGACGGTCGAAGTTCGTGGTTTCCATCGGCAGCAGGCTTGCCATGTTTGGAGATGAGGCAATCGGCCTCATTTTCGACAGGAGCAACCCATGGACACCCCGACTCGTCCCGTCAGCCCCTTGCGCCAGCGCATGCTCGACGACATGCGGATGCGCAAGCTCACCCCCAAGACACAGAGTGCGTACATCCGCGCGGTGTGCCGGTTCACGCGCTATCTAGGGCGCGCGCCCGATACCGCCACGGTGGAGGACCTGCGCAACTACCAGTTGCACCTGGTCGATAGCGGGACCTCGCCGATGTCACTCAACGCCGCCATCAGCGGGCTAAAGTTCTTCTTTGACATCACGCTCCAACGCGGCGAGTTGATGGCGCGAATGCAGCCGGTCCGGCTGCCGCAGCGCCTGCCGGTGGTGCTCAGCCGCGAGGAGGTCGCGCGCCTGATCGCCGCCTGCAACAATCTCAAGCACCAGACGGCACTGTCGCTCGCCTACGCGACCGGACTGCGAGCGAGCGAAGTGGTCTCGCTCAAGGTCAGCGACGTCGACAGCGCGCGCATGACCCTGCGGGTCGAACAAGGCAAGGGGCGCAAGGATCGCTACGCGATGCTCTCGCCCCTGCTGCTGGAGCGGTTGCGTGTGTGGTGGCGGGTCGCACGGGCGCAGGGCAAGATGCTCGATGGTGGCTGGTTGTTCCCGGGCCTCGACCCGATCGAGTCGCTGAGCCCTCGTCAGCTCAATCGCGCTGTTCAGGCCGCCGCCCTGGCGGCCGGCATTGACAAGCGGGTGTCGATGCACACGCTTCGCCACTGCTTCGCGACCCACCTGCTCGAACAGAAGGTCGACATCCGCATCATCCAGGCGCTGCTCGGCCACAAGAAACTCGACACCACGGTGATCTACACCCAGGTCGCCACCGACCTGCTACGCGAAGTCGTCAGTCCGCTGGAGACCTTGCAGTCGGCGTAGGCGCATCGTGGCTCGCCCCGCACTGGAGGTCGCGGACATCTTCCGCGCCTTCGGGCCGGCGTGGCGCCTCACCCAGCACGGTCACCTGAGCCTCGGGCAGTTGAAGGTCATGTCGGCCATCGAACAGTGCCGCACTGCGGCGCTGGGCGGGCATGTGCTGCGCTGTGAGGCCTGCGAGCAGATCGACATCAGCTACAACTCGTGCCGCAACCGGCACTGCCCGAAGTGTCAGGCGCGGGCTGCCCAGCGTTGGCTCGAGGCCCGGCAGGCCGACCTTCTCCCGGTCGAGTATTACCACGTGGTCTTCACGCTGCCGGCGCCGATCAGCGCCTTCGCCTACACCAACAAGGCGCTCGTCTATCGGTTGTTGTTCGAGGTCGCCGCCGAGACGCTGCTCACCATCGCTGCCGATCCGAAGCACCTCGGCGCGACGATCGGCGCCACGCTCGTGCTGCACACGTGGGGCTCGGCGATGACACACCACCCGCACGTGCACGGCATCGTCCCCGGGGGCGGCCTGTCGCCCGATGGGCAGCGCTGGGTTGCCTGCCGGCGCGGCTTCTTCCTGCCGGTCCGCGTGCTCTCGCACCTGTTCCGGCGGCGTTTCCTGGAAGAGTTGGCAAAGGCGCATCACGCCGGGGCGCTGCGCTTCTTCGGCGAGTTCGCCCAGCTGGCACAGACGGCCGCGTTCCTGCGCTGGCTCGCGCCGCTGCGCACGAGCGAATGGGTCGTCTATGCCAAGCGGCCCTTTGCCGGCCCCGAGGCGGTGCTCGCCTACCTGTCGCGCTACACCCATCGGGTGGCGATCTCGAACCGTCGCCTGGTGTCGCTCGACGCCGGCAGCGTCTCCTTCCGCTGGAAGGACTACCGCGCCAAGGGGCGCACCCGCCACAAGACAATGACGCTCACCGCCGAGGAGTTCATGCGCCGCTTCCTGCTGCACGTGCTGCCATGCGGCTTCCATCGCATCCGGCACTACGGATTGCTCGCCAACGCAGGACGGCGGCAGCACCTGGCGCATGCGCGCGAACTGCTTGGTGCGACGCCTCCAGACGAGCCACGCACTCTCGCCTCGGCGCCTGAAGCCGCCGCACTGCCGACCACGTCCACCACCGGCTTCGTGTGCCGCTGCTGTGGATCGGTGATGCGCGTCATCGAGACCTTTGCTCGCGGTGCGACGATCCGCGCACCGCCACTCCGTGGGGCGACCTCATGACCGGGCATCGCTTCCACGCCCGCAGCCTTCCGCCAGCCCCCTTCCGAACGGGGTGGTCGAGACCCGCTGCGCCCGCCACTGGCATTCGCATCAAAACCCGCGCTGCGCGGACCTCGCCCGCGCCATCGAGGGCGGGCGACGGCTTCACGCAAGATGCGGCGCCTGACGCAGCACCATGCAGATCGCGTACCTGCGCGGTCGGGCGACGCTAGAATGCCCATAGCGCTGCGCCCCGACTGAACGGCCTCGCCTCGTTTCGCGGTTTCCTCCCCCGGGCTTTGTCCAACGCCTGCCCACAGGCACGGGTCGGACCTTCATCGGCACGGGGAAGGGGCAGGCGTCGAACAAAGCTGAACACAACCCGTCGATCACCTAGTCTCCAGACCTGACATCCGAGGGGCCGCTCCACCCTGTTAGCGGATTATCAGCCGAATCTAGTAGCGCTCGAGACGGGGGTCAGGGAAGCGATTCGTGTCATCGCCGTGCATGCCTCTTCCTCAAGGCGCTTTACGATCGTGGCCAGGGGCTCGACGCGATCGGCGAAGGCCACGGACTGGCCCACTGACAGGACACCAAAGCGGGCGTCGCCGGTTTCATAGGCGCGGCGTCCGACCCGGCCGGCGATGTGGGGCATCAGCGCTTCGAGGTCGCCGCCGAGTTCGCGCTCGATCTTCTGCACCGTCTCGGTCGTCTCGTTGCGCAGGGCGCGCACGGTGTTGCGCAGTGAGGACATGACGAGCGTCGTGTCGGTTTCCTGTGCTGCGACGAGGCGAGCCTTGTAGTCCGAGTGGGCCCGGATTTCCTCGGCGACGAGGAAGCGTGTGCCGATCGCGACGCCGTCGGCACCGAGCGCCAGTGCGGCGACGAGCTGGGCGCCGGTCGCGATGCCGCCCGCGGCGATCAAGGGGATCGTGATGTCGCGCGCGGCGAGCGCGGCCTGGACCATCGTGCCGATCAGCTCGGTGCCGGGGTGACCGCCGCATTCGGCGCCGACGACGGTGATCGCATCGACGCCCGCCGTCTGCGCGGAGCGGGCGTGGCGCACGGTGGGCACCTTGTGCAGCACCTTGATGCCGGCCGCGTGGAGGCGGGGCAGATAGGGTTCCGGATTGCGTCCGGCAGTCTCGACGAAGCGCACGCCTTCCGCGCACACAAGGTCGACGACGGCATCGACGCGGTCGCCCTTCGCGAGCTTGGGCAGCATCGAGATGTTGACGCCGAAGGGCTTGCCGTCGGTCAGTTCGCGGCAGCGCCGGATCTCGGCGCGCAGGTCGTCGAGTTCAGGGAAGCTCGCCGCGGTGATGAAGCCGATGATGCCGGCGTGGGCCGCCGCCGCGACGTAGTCGGCGGTCGACAGCCATTGCAGGCCGCTCGCGACGACGGGCAGGCGGATGCCGAAGAGATCGGTTATGCGGGTATGGAAGGCGCCTGTCACGAAGTGCTCCGGGGAAAATCGGGGGGACGCTTGGCATGGAAGGCGCCTATGCCTTCGGCCGCTTCCGGGCCGAAGAGGCTGTCGACGAAGTTGTCGGCCTCGAGGTCGAGCTGGCGCTCGAGCGGGTGAAGCCCGGCCGCGTCGAGCAGGCCCTTGATGCGACCGTGTGCGGCCCGCGGTCCGCGCGCGAGCGACTGCGCGAGGGCGAGGGCTTCGTCGAGCGCGGTGCCGTCCGCGGCGATGCGGTTAACGACGCCGAGCGCGTGCAGGCGCCGGCTGTTGACGGGCGCGCCGGTGAGCAGCAGTTCGGCGGCGAGCTGACGCGGCAGCAGGCGCCCGGCGAACGCCGATCCGCCGCCGTCCGGGCTGAGGCCGACTTTCACGTAGGCCATCGTGAACTGGGCGCTTTCGGCGGCGACGATGAGGTCGCAGGCGAGCGCGAGCGAAAAGCCGGCGCCGGCCGCGTTTCCCTCGACCGCAGCGATGACCGGTAGCGGGCAGCGCCGCAGCGCGAGAACCCAGCGGTGAAAGCGCTCGATGCTGTCGCGCTGCTGCGCGGGGGGCCGGCTGCGGTTCGCGGCGAGGCGGTTCAGGTTGCCGCCGGCGCAGAAGTGTTCGCCGGCGCCGGTGAGCACGACGGCGCCGAGCGTCGGGTCGTCGGACGCGGCCAGGAGCGCCGTCGTGCCGGTCGCGTAGATGTCGGGATGCAGGGCGTTGCGCATCGACGGGTTGCTGAGGGTCAGCAGCAGGACGTCGTCGCGCCGTTCGACGATCAGGCGTGCGTCCGAGGGGGGAGCAGTCGTCATCAGATCACCCCTCGTTGGGCCAGCGCGTCGATCTCGGCCGAATTGCGGCCCAGGCGTCGCACGAGGATTTCGCGCGTGTGCTCGCCGAGGAGCGGCGGCGCCTGGCGGTAGGTGACCGGCGTCTCGGAGAATTTCATCGGACTCGCGACCAGCGGCACGCTGCCGGCTTGCGGGTGGGGCAGGTCGATGCGCATGCCGCGGTGTTTGACCTGGGGATGGTCCAGCGCCTGGGCGATGTCGTTGATCGGGCCGCAGGGCACGCCGGCGCGTTCGAGCGGCGTGATCCACTCCTGCGCGTCGCGCTCTCGGAAAACCGCTTCGAGCAGCGGGATCAGCGTTTCGCGGTTGCGCACGCGGCTGGCATTGGTCGCGAAACGCTCGTCGAGCGCGAATTCGGGGTGGCCGGCGACGTTGCATAGCTTGGCGAACTGTCCGTCGTTGCCGACGGCGAGCACGAAGGCCCGGTCTCGGGCGGCGAACACCTGGTAGGGCACGATGTTCGCATGGGCGTTGCCGTGGCGCACGGGCACGCGGCCGCTCGTCAGGTAGTTCATGTTCATGTTGGCGATGCTTGCGACCTGCACGTCGAGCAGCGCCATGTCGATGTGCTGGCCGGTGCCGCTGACGTCGCGGTGGGCGAGCGCGGCGAGCATCGCGACCGCCGAATACATGCCGGTCATCAGGTCGGCGAAGGCGATGCCGACCTTCTGCGGCCCGCCGCCGGGCAGGTCGTCGCGTTCGCCGGTGATGCTCATCAGCCCGCCCAACGCCTGGATGATGAAGTCGTAGCCGGGCAACGGCGCGAGCGGGCCGTCCTGGCCGAAGCCGGTGATCGAGCAGTAGATGACGCGCGGGTTGATCGCGCGGACGTCCTCGTAGCCGAGGCGGTAGCGCGCGAGCGCGCCGACCTTGTAGTTTTCGATGACGATATCGGCGTCGGCGGCCAGCGCGCGCACGAGTTCCTGGCCGTCCGGGTCGGTGATGTCGATCGTGACCGATTTCTTGCCGCGGTTGGCGGCGAGATAGTACGCCGCCTCGTGCGTATCGTTGCCGTCGCGGTCCTTCAGATAGGGAGGCCCCCAGCCGCGCGTGTCGTCGCCGCTGCCGGGGCGTTCGACCTTGATGACCTCGGCTCCCAGGTCGGCGAGGATCTGGCCGGCCCACGGACCGGCCAGCACGCGCGACAGGTCGAGGACGCGGATGTGGGACAGGGCGCCCTTGGCTAGCACTGTCTCCATCGCTGTCTTCATCATGGTCTCCGTTGGTTACACGCGTTCGATGATGATGGCGAGGCCCTGGCCGACGCCGATGCACAGGCTGATCGCGGCGTAGCGGCCGTTGGTACGCTGCAGCTGACGCGCGACGCTCCACGCGAGCCGTGCGCCGGACGCGCCGAGCGGGTGGCCGATCGCGATCGCGCCGCCGTTGGGATTGACACGCGGATCGTCGAATCCGACGTCCATCAGCTTGAGGCAGCCGAGCACCTGTGGCGCGAAGGCCTCGTTGATCTCGATGATGTCCATGTCCGCGAGCGTCAGGCCCGCGCGTTCGAGCGCCTTCGGGATTGCATACGCCGGGCCGACGCCCATGATGCGCGGCTCGACGCCCGACGCGGCGCCGGCGAGGATGCGCGCGATCGGCTTCGCACCGGCGCGCTCGCCGACCGCGGCGCTGCCGATCAGCACGGCCGCGGCGCCGTCGTTGAGGCCCGAGGCATTGCCAGCAGTGACGACGCCGCCTTCGAACAGCGGCTTCAGCTTCGTGAGGGTGTCGTACGTCGTGTCGGGGCGGGGGTGCTCGTCTTCGGCGACGATCAGCGGCGGGGTCTTGCGCCCCGTCGGTACGCTGATCGGCAGGATCTCGCCTTCGAAGAAACCGGTGGCTTTCGCGGCGGCGTACTTCGCCTGCGACGCCGCGGCGAAGCGGTCGGAATCCTCGCGGCTGATGCCAAATTGCGCTGCGACGTTGTCGCCTGTCTCGGGCATCGTGTCGCCGCCGTATTGCTCGGTGACCTTGGGGTTCGGGAAGCGGGCGCCGATTGTCGAATCGTAGACTTTGAAATCGCGGCTGTAGGCGGCTTCGGGCTTGGCCACGACGAAGGGCGCGCGGCTCATGCTCTCGACCCCGCCGGCGAGATACAGCTCGCCTTCGCCGCAGGTCACCGCACGGGCGCTGTCGAGCACCGCGGCGAGGCCGCTCGCGCACAGGCGGTTGACGGTCTGGCCCGGCACGGTCGGCGGCAGGCCGGCGGCGAGCAGCGCGTTGCGGGCGACGTTGCGGCTGTCCTCACCGGCTTGCGAGGTGCAGCCGAGGATCACGTCCTCGATCTGCTCGGGGCGGAAGGGCGAGCGGGCGACGAGTTCGCGCATCACCGTCGCGATGAGGTCGTCCGGGCGCACGGCGGCGAGTTTTCCGGCGTGGCGGCCGAAGGGCGAGCGCAGGCCGTCGTAGATGTAGGCGTCGAGCATGGTGAGTCCTCTTGTGGGATGGGGGCGGTTTGGGGATCAGTTTTCGGGGGTCAGCAGCGAGACGCCGAGGCGGGCGCGGCGGACGAGCCAGGGGCTGGGGCGGTAGCGCGGGTCGCGGTAGAAGTCGTGCATCGCGTCGAGGATCGCGAGCACCGTGCGCGCGCCGAGCGCATCGCCGAGCGCGAGCGGCCCCTTCGGGTAGCCGAGGCCGAGCGTGACGGCGCGGTCGATGTCGGTCGGCGTTGCGATGCGCTGCTGGGCGATGTCGCAGCCGATGTTCACGATCGTCGCCAGCACGCGCTGCACGACGAAGCCGGGGCTGTCGTTGATCACCGTGACGGGCGTGCCGTCGGCGGCGAGGAGCGCCCGGGCGGCGTCGCGCATCTCGCGCTGCGTCAGCGGCGTGCGCATCAGCGTGCGACGGCCGTCGAGGGCGAGCGGATCGAGCGCCAATGTGCGCCCCGGATCGAGCCCTTCGGCGAGCGCGGCGGTGGTCGCATCCTCGCCGAGCGGCAGCACGAGGCACAGCGACGCGGTGCCGGGCGTATCGGCGCGGTCGAGCCGCGCACCGAGGCTTTCGAGCAGCGCGGTGACGCGTGTCGCCGCCTCGGCGTTGCGCCGGCTGACCCACACCGGGATGTCGGTCCGCGCGGGCGGCGCGTCCTCGGCCGGGATGTCGGCCTTGCCCTCGCGGTACACATAGAAGCCGCGCCCGCTCTTGCGTCCGAGCAGCCCCGCGGCGAGCCGCTGGCGCGTGATCGGCGAGGGGCGGTAGCGCGGTTCCTGGTAATACTGGTCGTAGATCGACTCCATCACCGGGTGCGATACATCGAGACCGGTGAGGTCCAGCAACTCGAACGGTCCCATGCGGAAGCCGGCCGCGTCACGCAGGATGCGGTCGATGTCGGGGACGGCGGCGATGCCTTCGCCGAGGATGCGCAGCGCCTCGGTGCCGAAGCCGCGTCCGGCGTGATTGACGATGAAGCCTGGCGTGTCCTGCGCGCGCACCGGCGTGTGGCCCATGCGCTGCGCGAGCGCGGTCAGCGCCTCGCCGACCCAGGGCTCGCTGAGCGCGCCGTCGATGACTTCGACGATCTTCATCAGCGGCACCGGGCTGAAGAAATGGAAGCCGCCGACGCGCCCCGGCAGGCGGCAGCCCGCTGCGATCGCGGTGACCGACAGCGACGAGGTGTTGGTCGCGAGGATGCAGGTCTCGCTGACGATGTCCTCCAACTGGCGAAACAGCGCGCGCTTGGCGTCAAGCTGCTCGACGATAGCCTCTACGACGGCGTGGCAGCCGGCGAGATCGTTCAGCGATTCGGCGATGCCGATGCGCGCGGTCGCCGCATCGGCGTCCGCTGCGGCGATGCGGCCCTTCGCGGCGAGCGTTGCGAGCGTCTGGCCGATCGCATCGCGGGCCTCGCCGGCCGCGCCCGGGCGCGCATCGTGCAGTACGACGCGGATGCCGCCTTGCACGGCGATCTGGGCGATGCCGCGGCCCATCAGGCCGGTGCCGACGATGCCGAGCACGAGGTCGGTGCGGGTGATGTCGAGCATGGTTCAGACTCCCTGGTAGTCGGGTTTGCGCTTGTCGAGGAAGGCGCGCATGCCTTCCTTCTGGTCGCGGCTGGCGAAGAGCAGCTGGAAGGCTTTGCGTTCGAGCATCAGCGCGGCGTCGAGCGAGGCGTCCTGGCCGGCAAGCACGACTTCCTTGATCTGCATGACGGCGAGCGGCGGCAACGCGGCGATTTCGGTCGCAAGTGCGAGCGCGCGGGTCTGCACCTCGGCGTCGTGCACGACTTCGCTGGCGAGGCCCATCTCCAGCGCCTCGCGGGCGCCGACGGGTTGGCCGGTGAGCACCATCTTCATCGCGCGGAACTTGCCGACCGCGCGCGTCAGGCGCTGCGTGCCGCCCGCGCCCGGCATGACGCCGACGCGCACTTCGGGCTGGCCGAAGGAGGCGCCTTCGCCGGCGACGATGATGTCTGCGTGCATCGCGAGTTCGCAGCCGCCGCCGAGCGCGAGGCCATTCACCGCCGCGACGACCGGTTTCGGGCAGGCCGCGATCGCGTTCCACAGGCGATGCGTGTTCCGCAGCATCATCTCGACCGCGCTGCGCTCGGCGAGATCGCGGATATCTGCGCCGGCTGCGAAAATCCGCTCGGAGCCGGTGAGCACGATGCAACGCACGTCCGGATCGCTGCCCAGTTCGGTGAAGTGTTCGGCGAGCATGGCGCGCACCTGCAGGTTCAGCGCGTTGCGCGCGTCGGGCCGGTTGATCCGGACCACGGCAATGCCCGGCAGCGGGCGTTCGACCAGGACTTCGTCGCTCATCATTCCTCCTTTGTGTGATCGCCGAATGATTCGCTGTGCGAAATTACGGTTCGCAAAGCATGGCGTGAGGCGAACGTTACCGCGGAATCCTGACGATGTAAACCGGCGCAGCTGTGCGCGCACCGAGGAAAGTAGAGGCTTAATACGCTGCTGCGTAAGGCATTTCAGGGAAGTCAGAAGGGCTTTAAGGTTTTAAGCGTTAATTTCGCTGCGCGAACGGCAGTTTCGAAAAAATGTTGACTCGCGAGATTTTCGTGTGCAACCATGGCGTCGCCTTCACCGGCGGCAGATAACCGAATCGATGTTGTGGAGGCAAGAGGAAATGGCGATGGACAATGAAATCCAGGTGTTCGGCGACGACGAGGAAAGCAAGGACCGTCAGTTCGTCAATGCGCTGGCGCGGGGGCTGGAGATCCTGCGCTGCTTCCGGCCGGGCGAGGCCTATCTCGCCAACGCCGAGCTCGCGAGCCGCACCGGGATTCCCAAGCCGACCGTGTCGCGGCTGACGCACACGCTGACGAAGCTGGGCTATCTCGCTTACTCGGAAAGCCAGGGCCAGTACCGGCTCGGGTCGGGCGTGCTCGCGCTCGGCTATTCGATGATCGCGAACCTCGACGTGCGCGACATCGCGCGCCCGGCGATGCAGGAGCTCGCGGAGTACTCGAAGGCGTCGGTGTCGATCGGCGTGCGCGACCGCCTGAGCATGGTGTACGTCGAGACCTGCCGCAGCAGCGCGCGCGTGACGCTGCAGTTGACCGTCGGCTCGCGCATCCCGATCGCCACCACGGCGATGGGTAAGGCGCTGCTGTGCAGCCTGCCGCAGCACGAGTTCGATTACCTGCTGGACCACATCCGCCTCGCCGACGAGGAGAACTGGCCGCGCATCAAGCTCGGCATCGAGCAGGCGCAGCGCGACTACGCCGAGCGCGGCTTCTGCCTGTCGGTCGGCGAATGGCATCAGGACATCCATTCCGTCGGCGTGCCGCTGCTCGGTATCGAGCGCGAAAAGGCTATGGCCTTCAACTGCGGCGGCCCCGGTTACCTGCTGCCGCGCGAAAGACTTGAAAACGATCTCGGTCCGCGTCTCGTCCAGCTTGTGCGCAAGCTGGAGCGGGACATGGGCCGGGTGTGAACGCCCCCACCCAATAGAGGAAGACATGATTCGAGATCCCGAAACCCTGAACCTGCTGCTGGACAGCGTCTCCCGCTTCGTCAGGGAGCGGCTGGTGCCGAACGAGCCCCTGGTCGCCGAAACCGACGAGATTCCGGCCGATATCGTTGCCGAGATGCGCGAGCTGGGCCTGTTCGGGCTCTCGATCCCCGAGCAGTACGGCGGCCTGAACCTGACGATGGAAGAGGAGGTGCTCGTCGCCTTCGAAATCGCCAGGACCTCGCCGGCCTTCCGTTCGCTGATCGGCACCAACAACGGCATCGGATCGCAAGGGATCGTCATCGACGGCACCGAGGAACAGAAGCAGCACTACCTGCCCAAGCTCGCCGCCGGGGAGATCATCGGATCGTTCGCACTGACCGAACCGGGTTCGGGCTCGGATGCAGCCTCGCTGCGCACGACCGCCGTGCGCGACGGGGATTACTACGTCCTCAACGGCACCAAGCGCTACATCACCAACGCGCCGGAGGCCAGCATCTTCACGGTGATGGCGCGTACCGATCCCAAGATGAAGGGCGCGGGCGCCATTTCGGCCTTCATCGTCGAGGCGGGCACGCCGGGGCTGTCGCTCGGCAAGATCGACAAGAAGATGGGGCAGAAGGGCGCCCACACCTGCGACGTGATCTTCGAGAACTGCCGCGTGCCGGCCGCGAACGTGATCGGCGGCAAGGAAGGCGTCGGTTTCAAGACCGCGATGAAGGTGCTCGACAAGGGGCGGCTCCACATCGCCGCGGTGTGCGTCGGCGCGGCCGAGCGCATGCTTGAGGACGCGCTGCGCTACGCGATGGAGCGCGTGCAGTTCGGCAAGCCGATCGCTGAATTCCAGCTGATCCAGGCGATGCTCGCCGACAGCAAGGCCGAGATCTATGCGGCCCGCTCGATGGTGCTCGACGCCGCGCGCCGCCGCGACGCCAAGGAGGATATCTCGACCGAGGCGTCGTGCTGCAAGCTCTTCGCCTCCGAGATGTGCGGCCGCGTCGCCGACCGCAGCGTGCAGATCCACGGCGGCGCCGGCTACATCTCGGAGTACGCGGCCGAGCGCTTCTACCGCGACGTGCGCCTGTTCCGCATCTACGAGGGCACGACGCAGATCCAGCAGCTCGTGATCGCGCGCAACATGATCAAGGCGGCGGAGGCCTGATGGACGCGCAGGACGATGCGCTGCTGGCTGCACTGCCGCAGCGCCTGCACGAGATCCCGCGCCGCTGGGCCGCGGCGACGCCCGAGGCCGTCGCCGTGTCCGAAGGCGACGTCGCGTGGACCTGGCGTGAACTCGCCACGGCGGTCGATGAAGGCGCGGCGCTGCTGCGCCGGCTCGACGTGCGCCCGGGCGATCGCGTGATGATCGTCGGCGAGAACTGCGCCGCACAGGTCGCGCTGATCTTCGCCGCTTCACAGTGCGACGCGTGGGTGGTCAACGTCAACGCCCGCCTGTCGCCGCGCGAGATCGACGTGATCGGCGCGCACAGCGGTGCGCGCCGGGCGCTCTACACCGTCGCCGTGTCGCCGGACGCCGCCGCGCATGCGGCGCGCCACGAAGCGGAGCGCACCACACTGCCGCACTTCGGCGAAATCGCGATCGGCGCGCTCAACGAACACTGCACGCCCGAGCCGGTCGAGGCGGACGGCGCCTGCCAGGTGGCGGCGCTGATCTACACCACCGGCACGACCGGCCACCCGAAGGGCGTGATGCTGACGCATCGCAACCTGCTTTTCATTGCCGCGGTGTCGAGCCGGATGCGCCGGCTCCTGCCGCCGGACCGCGTGTATGGCGTGCTGCCGATCTCGCACGTGTATGGGCTGGCGTCGGTGACGCTCGGCACGCTCTACGCCGGTGCCGCGCCTTCGGCGAACTGATCGCCGACGGCACGCCCGACAAGGTCTTCCGCGATCCGGAAGTAATGAAGAGCTACACGGGGGCGAGCGATGCTTGAGATTGCCAACGTCCGCGCCGGCTACGGCGCGATCAACATTCTGTGGGACCTCTCCATCTCGGTGCCGACTGGGCAACTGACGACCATCATCGGCCCCAACGGCGCCGGCAAGACCACGCTGCTACGCGCGATCATGGGCCTCGTCCCGCTCAGCCAGGGCAGCATCCGGCTGAACGGCCAGCCGCTCGATGGCAGCTCGACCTGGCACATGCTCGAACGCGGGGTGGCGATGATTCCCGAAGGCCGCATGATCTTCAAGGACATGACGATCGAGGAGAACCTGATGCTCGGCGCCTTCCCCAAGGCGCACCGGGCCGCCTCGCAGGCCAACTGCGACAAGGCCTATGCGATGTTCCCGCGCCTGCACGAACGGCGCACGCAACTCGCCGGCACGCTCTCGGGCGGCGAAGCGCAGATGCTGGCGATGGCGCGCGGGCTGATGTCCGACCCCAAGCTGCTGATCATCGACGAACCTTCGCTGGGCCTCGCGCCGGTGGTGGTCAACGAGCTGTTCGACATCCTCGCGCGGCTCAAGGCCGAGGGGCGCACGATCGTGCTGGTCGAGCAGAACACGCACAAGGCGGTGGGGGTGGCCGACCATGTGCACCTAATGCAGAGCGGCAAGGTGGTGCTGTCGCAACCGGCGTCGAAGGTCAGCCTCGAGCAGTTGCATGAGCTCTACTTCGCACGCTGAGAGCGGCGCTGCGGCCGCCGGCCTCTTTGACGATGCGATCGGCTCGGGCTTCGCGCGCATGCTCGGCTGCCGCGTCGTGCACTGGGAGCCGGGCCGCGTCGAGGTCGAGCTCGAGCTCGGGCCACAGCACCTGAACCGCGCCGGCTCGGCGCACGGCGGGGTGCTCGCGACCCTGATCGACGTCGCGTGCGCGCTGGCCGGCCTGTACTCCGGCGTGCCGGGCAGGGTGCGCAAGGCGGTGACCTTGTCGCTGAACACGAGCTTCACCGGCCAGGTCGCGGCCGGCACGCTGCGGGCGCACGGGCGCGTGCGCACCGGCGGCCGGAGCATCTTTTTCGCGACGACCGAGGTGACCGACGCCGCGGGGCACCCTATCGCCCACGGCGAGGCGGTCAACCGCTACCGCCGCGGCAGCGAGAATCCGGACGGCGCGCCGCCCGATGAACCACAAACATGAGGTGAATGCATGAAGATCCTGGTACCCGTCAAACGCGTGGTCGATTACAACGTCAAGGTGCGCGTCAAGGCGGACGGCACGGGCGTCGATATCGCGAATGTAAAGATGTCGATGAACCCCTTCGACGAAATTGCCGTCGAGGAAGCCGTGCGGCTGAAGGAAGCCGGCATCGCGACCGAGGTTGTGGCGGTGAGCTGCGGTGTCGCGGCCTGCCAGGAGACGATCCGCGCGGCGATGGCGATCGGTGCCGACCGCGGCATCCTGGTTGAATCGGAGATCGAGCTGCAGCCGCTCGCCGTGGCGAAGCTGCTCAAGGCACTGTGCGACAAGGAGCAGCCGACGGTCGTGATTTGCGGCAAGCAGGCGATCGACGACGACTCGAACCAGACCGGCCAGATGCTGGCGGCGCTGCTGGGCTGGCCGCAGGCCACCTTCGCGTCCAAGGTCCAGCTGGCTGACGGCGTTGCATCGGTGATGCGCGAAATCGACGGCGGTCTCGAGACCCTCGAGATGAAGCTGCCGGCCGTGGTGACGACCGACCTGCGCCTGAACGAGCCGCGCTACGCGACGCTGCCCAACATCATGAAGGCGAAGAAGAAGCCGCTCGACATCGTCAAGCCGGCCGATCTCGGTGTCGATGTCACGCCGCGCCTGGCGACGCTGAAAGTGGCCGAGCCGCCCAAGCGCAGCGCCGGCGTGCGCGTCGCGGACGTCGCGCAACTCGTCGACAAGCTCAAGAACGAAGCGAAGGTGATCTGAACATGGCGATCCTGGTTATTGCAGAACACGACAACGCGAGCCTGAAGGCCGCCACCCTTAACACCGTCTCGGCTGCGGCCAAGCTCGGCGCGGATCTGGCTACTGAGGTCCACGTGCTGGTTGCCGGCGCCAACTGCGGTGCGGCTGCCGAGCAGGCGGCAAAGGTCGCGGGCGTCGCCAAGGTGCGCGTTGCGGACGCCGCCCACTACGACTCGCAGACCGCCGAGAACGTCGCCGCGCTCGTCGTCGGAATGGTGGCCAATGAGGCCGCAGGCTACACCCACATCCTCGCCCCCAGCACCGCCAACGGCAAGAACGTCGCGCCGCGCGTCGCCGCGCTGCTCGACGTCGCGCAGATCTCCGACATCGTCGCCGTGGAATCGGCCGACACCTTCGTGCGCCCGATCTACGCCGGCAACGCGCTGGCCACCGTGAAGTCGGCCGACGCCGTGAAGGTGATGACCGTGCGTACGACCGCCTTCGAGGCGGCGGCGATGTTGGCACCTGAGGGCGGCTCGGCCACGGTGGAAGCCGTCGCGGCCAATGCCGATCTGGGTCTGACGACCGTCAAGGGCCGCGATCTGACCAAGAGCGCACGTCCCGAGCTCGGTGCCGCCAAGATCATCGTCTCGGGCGGCCGCGGTCTGGGTAACAGCGAGAACTACCACAAGCTGCTCGAGCCGCTCGCCGACGCCCTGGGCGCCGCGCTGGGCGCGTCGCGCGCCGCGGTCGACGCGGGCTACGTGCCCAACGACTATCAGGTCGGCCAGACCGGCAAGATCGTCGCGCCGCAGCTCTACATCGCGGTCGGCATCTCGGGCGCGATCCAGCACCTGGCCGGCATGAAGGACTCCAAGGTGATCGTCGCGATCAACAAGGATCCGGAAGCGCCGATCTTCCAGGTGGCGGATTACGGCCTCGTCGGCGATCTCTTCGAGGTCGTGCCGCAGCTCGCACGGACGCTCGCCTGAGCCGGCGACGCCGGTTCAGGGCGGCACAGTCCGTGTTGTCGGGGGAATCTTCCGGCGCTCGAGCGACGAACGAGGTCGCGCGGCGGGCCGTCGCGCTGACGATCATGCTGGGGACGACGTCGGTCGTGCTCGCGACGACCATCCTCAACGTCGTCCTCCCCGACATCATGCGCGAGTTCGCCGTCGACCAGGGGCGCGTGCAGTGGCTAGCGACCGGCTTCCTGTCCGCGATGGCCGCGACGATGCTGACGGCCGCGTGGTGGGTGCGGGCCTATGGGCTGCGCCGCACCTACTGCGTCGCGCTGGCGATCTTCGTCGTCGTGTCGCTGATCGGCGGGTACGCCACGTCCATCGACGCGTTGATCCTTTCGCGCATCGCGCAGGGTGCGGTCGCCGGCGTGATCCAGCCGCTGGCGATGATCGCGCTGTTCGAGGCTTATCCGGTCGAGGAGCGCGGTAGCGCGATGGCCGCGTACGGACTCGGCGTGGTGCTGTCGCCGGCGCTCGGTCCGGCCCTCGGCGGGCTCCTCGGCCAAGCCTTCGGCTGGCGCGCGGTGTTCTTCGTCACGCTGCCGCTGTGTCTCGCGGCACTGGCGCTGGCCCCGGCGAAGCTCGCGCGCTTCGCGCCGGCGGCAGGACGCCGCCCGGCCTTCGATGGGTGGGGCTTCCTCCTGCTGTGCTCCTTCCTGCTGTTCGTGCTGGGCGGCCTCGCCCATGCGCAGCGCGCGGGGCTGACGCCGGCGGGGGTCGCGTTCGCTGCGGCGGGCAGCTTCGTCTGCGGTGCGGCCTTCATCGCGTGGGAGGCGCGCCACCGCAACCCGATGTTCGACCCGCGCGTGTTCCGCAATCCGGCGTTCGCCGCCGCCTCCGCGGTCGGTTTCGCCTACGGCATGGGGCTCTACGGTTCGACCTTCCTCATGCCGCTGTTCGTGCAGACGATCTCGGGTTTCTCGGTGCTCGAGGCCGGCATGCTGCTGCTGCCCGGTGGCCTCGTGCTGGCGCTGTGCATCCCGCTCGCCGGCCGGCTCACCGACCGGCATTCGCCGCACTACATCGTGTGCGCCGGGCTCGCGTGCTTCGCGCTGTCGTTCTTCCTGTTCGGAAATTCGTCGGCGGATACGGGGTTTTGGATGCTTGCCGCGTGGATCGCGCTCGGTCGCTTGGGGCTCGCGATGATGATTCCTGCCCTCAACGCGGGCGCCGTGCAAGGACTGCCGCTCACCCAGATAGCGCAGGGCGCCGGCGCGCTGAATTTTGCGCGCCAGCTTGGCGGTGCCTTCGGCACCAGCCTGCTGTCGCTGCTGCTGCAGTGGCGCCTTGCAGCGCATCAACAGGAAGCCATGACGGCGCTTGAGGCGGCTACCCGGGCCTTCGACGAGAGCTTCATCGCAGTCGGACTCGTGTTCCTGTTCGCCCTATGGCCCGGCTGGAGGATTCGGCGCACTGCCTTCCCCCATGGGCCTCAGTGATTTCGACCCAAGGAAATGACCATGCAACGCGAATCGATGGAATTTGATGTCCTGATCGTCGGCGGCGGCCCCGCAGGGCTGGCCGCGGCGATCCGCTTGAAACAGCTGGCCGCCGAGAAGGGCACGGAACTGTCCGTGTGCCTGATCGAGAAGGCCGCCGAGATCGGCGCCCACATCCTCTCGGGCGCGGTGATGGACCCGCGGGCACTGAACGAACTGATCCCCGACTGGAAGGAACGGGGCGCGCCGGTCACCACCGCAGTGACCGAGGATCGCGTGATCTTCCTCAACGAGACGGGCGGGCGCAAGGTGCCCACCGGCCTGCTGCCGGACTGTTTCCTTAACCACGGCAACTACATCGTGCGCCTGGGCAACGTCGCCAAGTGGCTCGGCGAACAGGCTGAAGCCCTGGGCGTCGAGGTCTATCCGGGGTTTGCCGGCGCCGAGATCCTGTTCGACGAGACGGGCGCCGTGAAGGGGGTCGCCACCGGCGACATGGGCGTCACACGCGAAGGCGAGCGGGGTCCCGCCTACCAGCCGGGCATGGAGCTGCATGCGAAATACACGCTGTTTGCCGAAGGCTGCCGCGGGCACCTCGGCAAGCAACTCGAAGCGAAGTTCAACCTCCGGAACGGCGTCGACCCGCAGACCTACGGCATCGGCCTGAAGGAACTGTGGGAAGTGCCCGCCGAGCGTCATGAGCCGGGCGTGGTCGTGCACACCACCGGCTGGCCCCTGCCCTCGGACACCTACGGCGGCGGCTTCGTCTATCACCTCGAGGACAAGCTCGTGGCGATCGGCTACGTCGTGGGCCTCAACTACACGAATCCGCACCTCTCCCCGTTCGAGGAATTCCAGCGCTACAAGACGCATCCGGAGATCCGCAAGTATCTCGAGGGCGGCAAGCGCCTGGCCTACGGGGCGCGCGCGATCGCTGCGGGCGGGCTGCAGAGCCAGCCCAAGCTGGTGTTCCCGGGCGGCGCGCTGATCGGCGACGACGCGGGCTTCCTCAACGCCGCGCGCATCAAGGGCAGCCACGCCGCGATCAAGAGCGGCATGCTCGCCGCGGAAGCCGCGTTCGAGGCGGTGGGCGCCGAGCGCAGCCGCGACGAACTCGCCGCCTTCCCGGAAGCCTTCCGTTCGAGCTGGCTGTACGAGGAACTGCACAAGACGCGCAACTTCAAGCCCTACATGAAGCGCGGCCTGTGGATGGGCTCGCTGCTCTTCGGCATCGACCAGAAGGTGCTCAAAGGCAAGGCGCCGTGGACGCTGCACAACAGCGCCGACCACGACAAGCTCAAGCTCGCGTCGGAATGCCCGAAGATCGACTACCCGAAACCCGACGGCGTGCTGACCTTCGACCGCCTCTCCTCGGTGTTCCTGTCGAACACCAACCACGAGGAAGATCAGCCCTGCCACCTGCTGTTGAAGGACGCCTCGGTGCCGATTGCGGTGAACCTCGCGAAGTACGACGCCCCCGAGCAGCGCTACTGCCCGGCCGGTGTGTACGAGATCGTGAGGGACGAGTCGGGATCCTCATCTCTCAACAGCGCCCGTCTGCAGATCAACGCGCAGAACTGCGTGCACTGCAAGACCTGCGACATCAAGGACCCGACGCAAAACATCAACTGGGTCGTGCCGCAGGGCGGGGAAGGGCCGATCTATCAGGGGATGTAGCGGTGAAATTCTTTGTGCAAAGGTGCCAATTGAGGTGCTTGACGGTTTAGTCTTCGACAACTTCGCGAAATGCGTTCGGAAGCATTCCAATAACGGCATTGCAGCAATACACAGGTCCATGTCGGGTTGCCAAGGAAGGCCGGCCCGCGTAATTTTCATCAGGGAACGGCAGATTCTGCCGTGTTACTGTTCTTGACGAGCCAGTCCGGGTGACTGCTCCACTCGGACACCTGCAACTGCACCTCTGACGGATCGAACGGCAGAATCGGGTTGATAGCGCCCCCTCCTGCATGTCATGCCTCGCAGGCGCAGCCTTGCACTGCTGCTAGGCGAAAGCCGTGGCGCACCTTAGCGTACGATTTCTTCCGTTTCGTGAGCTGACCCCAATAGGCACAAGGTCCGTGCTCCCGTTGCTCTCAATCGACGCCCCGCGCTGCTCCGCCTGATCCTGGGGCACGCCGGTTTTCCTCCTCTCGCAAACCCGCACCTGGAAGCGCTCCGCGCCTTGGCGATGCGGCTAGGTGCCTGCCGCGACCGCCTCGACGCAAAGGAGGATGGGCACGCATTCGACACCCCGCTTCTCGTCTCAGCCGCCCGCTTTGTCAGGGAGCAGTCGAAGGGCGAGCCGCCCACCACTTTCAGCCCAACCGGTCGGTGACGGCTCCGACGCACCCGCCGATCTGAAGGGTGTACGGGTTTTGGAGCTTGATCGACGATGGGGCGATGCCTTCTGCTTGACAGAGATAAGGCCCTCTGGTGCTAGTCACATTCCCGTTCGATGGCTCCGAAACCTTGGATCCTCCGCCGAGCGGGCTTAGCCGGCCTCGGCCGAACCGCTGGCGGGTGTCATAGTCTTATAGACCACCCCGATCCGGTTCTCGGCGGTGCCGCGCCGGCGCAAGGTCGCGGCGATATGACGGTCGGCCGCCGCATGATCGTCGAAGGCATGGTGCTGGGCCTGACCACGCGCCCCAACCCGGCCCCAGCGGGTTTCGACCACGATCATGCCGAACAGGTCGAACCTAGCCACAATGCTGTAACGCCGCCGGATGTTGCGTGCCGGATCGAGCGCCACCAACTCGATCGGGTCAGGGAGAATTGCGCCTTTCATGGGGGCGTTTGCGGGAGGGGGCGGAATCCTACGCTAAGGATTTGGGCCAGCGATATTCCCCGGTTAGATTGATGTGTTCCCATCCCAACGGCGAGACGTGGGCGAGTAGATCAGGCGCGATA
>NZ_JAROCY010000031.1 GCF_029436685.1 Novosphingobium cyanobacteriorum | reverse complement strand
CATGGTCGCGGACATGGAACTGACGTTCATCAAGGACCGGCAGCGCGCCGGGATCGAGGCGGCGCGCGCCGAAGGCGTCTACAAAGGCCGGAAGAAAAACATCGATGACGATGAAATCCGACGCCGGATCACCGCCGGCGCGAGCAAGGCCAGCGTCGCGCGCGACCTCAAGATCTCAAGAATGACCGTCTATCGGGCGCTTGACGTCATTCCTTCAAGGATCGGGCTGCCGGAAAAGCCGCCTTCTGTCACCATCGCCCTGCATCTGACCATCGAGAACTTCAACAAGCATGGTCGTGGCAGAAAGCCCGCTCGCGAGCGCATTGAGGCGATGCTGGAGCGGGATTACCAGATGCAAAAGACCGGGAACTGCGATTACACGCTGACCGTCGCCTATGATCAGGGTGCCGATGGCGTCAGCCTCGATGATGAGATCGCATCTCTCCAGACAGAGATGTTCAACATCGCAGAGAGCTACAGGTGCTCGATCGAGACCGATGTTTACGAGATTGGAGGACAAGAGCGAGCCTGGTAGATCGCCATGTTCAATCTTTGTTCTTCAACATGGCCAAAATCGCAGCTTCGGGCCGACTGGGCCAAGCAGGATGGCTTGTCGTATGGTTCCCTTCACCGCGATAATGAAGGCCGCCATCATGGTCTTGGAATGGCCCGGCTCCAGGCCATGCAGCGCGCCCAGCAGGATGGCGCTGGGAATGAACAGCCAAGCGTGGGCACCGCCCTGGGCGAGAAGATTGGTCAGATCGAGCATGACGCCGCATATCCCCCCAGGGAGGATATTACAAGGTCTCTGGTTGCCCGTCGAAGGGCGGCTCAGAGACCCTACCCGCGCTCCAGCAGGTTCAATCCACGTGCCTGCTCCACAACACGGCTAACGCCTTCGGGCGACCATGCGAGACCGCCACGTGGCGTCGGCTCGCGCAGGTCACGCGACAGCCAGGCGGCGATTTCGCGCAGCGAACTTTGCGGTTGAGTTTTCAAGCGGTCGGCCACCAAGCGCGCAACGCGGCTATCCGGCGGCAACCGCGGTGCCGCTTGAAGGATCACCGGATCAGCATAGCCCGCATGGACCAGGCTGCGACAAGCCTTCACCAGCGTGCGTTCGCTGAATGATCGCACCGGAGGAGACAGGGCACGAATTTGTCGCAACACGAGGCTCCACGGGAGGTGGGGCCGCAGGCGCTGGACGGTTGGCAACCATCGATGACGACCGTCGAGCAATTCGTTGAGATGGCGTTCTTTGTGACTCGCTCGGATTTCCCTGATGGCGTCAGGATCACGCACGCGCATCTTGGGATTACCGGGCTTCGCCCCCCTCGCTACGGCCGCCTTGATACCGGCCCTGGTTCGTTCGCGAATAAGCGCCCGCTCGAACTCTGCAAATGCGCCAAGCATCTGCGTCATCAGCATGCCTTGCGCGCTCGATGTGTCGATCGGATCGTTGATCGAGCGAAAGTAGGCACCCTTCGCCCGCAACGTCTCGACGATCTCGAGCAGATGCGACAGCGAGCGCGCCAAACGGTCGATGCGAACAACCAAAAGAGTATCGCCAGATCCCACCCGTTCCAGCGCACGGGCAAGGTTCGGTCGTTCCTTGCTCGCCCCGCTCGCTTTGTCTTCGAAAATCAACACGCAACCCTGCCCCAGCAATGCATCGTGCTGGGCAGCAGTGTCCTGCTCGTCGGTGGAAACCCGGGCGTAGCCGATCAGGGCCATTTGTCACATTCCAAATAATGGGGGCAATAGAACGGTTGCCCCCGTTAGATATAATCATTTGGCGATCGTGGCTAGCGCTCATGAATCACGCAGTTCTGCGCCGTTTGAGGGCAGGAAGCCCTAAAATCGCACCGGAAATTGGTCCGAAAGCACCGCCCGCGAAGGGCCGTTATCGGACAGTGACAGAGGGCCAAAACAACCCTCAAAGCTGAGTATACTTTTTAAGCGTTTCCTATATTATTGGTCCCCATGGTGCTGACCCCTCCCCCGTGGCAACTGGCCCTCGCGCGGATCGAGGGGGCGCTGCCGTTTCTGGGCGCGCAAGTTGCCGAGGGGTTGGCGCTGGCCTCATTGCGGCGGCTGTGGCGCGTCCACGTCCGCGATTTTCCTCAGGAAAACCAAGGTCCTGAGCACAATCCTGGGCTCGAGGCGGCCGAGCTGACCCGCTCATGGTACACTGCCGAGCGCCGCGATTTCCTGTCGTGGATTGGCCGGCGCGGCCCCCCTCCCCTCGCCCGGGCCGCCCGGCTCGCCCTTGCCGCCAAAGGCGTCACCGAAAGCTTCGCCAGCGTGTTCGAAGCGGCCGATCGGGCGCTCGATCGGCTCGATGCACTGCTGCCGACGCGCGACCCGGTGGCAACGCTCAGCGAATGGCTCGAGCAACTGCGCGAAGACGAGATCGAGTTTCTCGAGCTCGGCAGCGAGGAAGTCGTGATCGAAGGCAAGGTGTTCCAGCGCTTCTCCGCGCGCGGGAGCGCCTGGGCTGCGTCGCTCGCAGCGGCGATGCGCCCGCACCTGTTCAGCCTCGGCGCAGCTCCGCTCGCTTTGGCCGGACTCGCCCCGCGCAGCCTGTTCCGCGCCGAACCCGAAAGCCCCCTCCCCGCGCTGCTGGGCCAAGCGATCAGTTCGGCCGCCGCGGATGTGGCAACCGACCTAGCTGCCGTGCGCGCTGCGCTCACGCAAGGGAACGAACGCCTGGCCGGTCTCTATGCCTCGTCGCAGGCGCCGGCGATGTGGCAGCTGATTGCGGGTCTGGGGCCCCTCACCCGCGCTGAACTGGCCCGGGCGCTCGGCGTGACCCGTCGTACCGCCTCTCAGGCCGCCACAGCGCTCCAGAAGGCCGATTTGGCCGCCTTGCGCCCGGGAGACCATGCCCTGGCCCCCAAAACGGCTCCCCGGGCCTCCTGAGCCGCCCTACGGGGCAAGCACAACCTCACGGTAGGGCACACCAATGCGCTTGGGCGCGCTGGCCCTACGGCGCAGCAATTGGGCGGCAAAGCGCGAAGCTTCGTCTTCGCTGGCAAACGAGACCGCCCTCCCCTGCCCCCGGGTCCCGATCCGGCCCCAGGCGAACTCGACGATCGAGGCCCCGAACAGGTCGCGGCTCAGCGCGACGGTATAGCGCCGGGCGACATTGCGCTCAGCACAGACGGCTTCGAGCCAGATGAAGCTGCCGTGGGTCGGGGTGTCCATGCGTGCATAAATGCCGCAAGCGGATTCTCGTGATCCAACGGGAATTTTGAATCACAGGAGTCGGACTGATTCACGCAGGCGATTTGTTGCGGTCTCCCGCGTGAAGGCATGAGTCTTCAGGTCCAGTACTGGTCCAAAACCGTGCGCACTGCTTCTTCCGCCTCTTGGCGCGTCGCTCCGCCCTTGCTCAGGAGAGTGAGGCGAATGCCCTTGCGATCCGCGCCTTCAATCCGAAGCACCGGCTTACCGCTCGCGTTCGCGACCGTTTCGGCCTTTCCTGACTTTTTGGGGGATCCTGACTTCTTGGGGGGGTCAACAGCCAGTGACAGTGCCTTGATCACATCAATGACGGGCATCGACTTTCCGGTTGCCTCACGCTCGTCGGCCAGGCGTGCAGCCTCTTGGAAGGCGCGTTCCTTGCGCTCGTCTGGTTTCAGAAGGGCCTTGAGAGCGATGGCGTTGCGAATGCCGAGTTCTTGCGGGTCGCCAAAAGCCCGGGTCAGTTCGTCGGGAAGGCGAGCGAGATCTAGATATCGCGTGAGCCAGCTTTCGGAGACTTTCAGCCGCTCGGCCATCGTCCTCTGACGGCCATCATAGTACGCTGTCAGTGCGCGCAGATAGTCCCTCGCCCGCTCAAGATCCGTAAGATCATCCCTGGCCCGGTTTTCGATGTCGGCGAGCCTGAATGCCTCTTCGTCGCCGATCTCTCGGACGTCGACCAGGAACTTGAAGTCAGGGTAATTGTGAGACCTCAGCCAGCTAATCGACCAATGTCGCCGCGCGCCGCAGATAACCTCAAAATCAAAGTCCTCATCACCGGAAAGGCGGCGCACAATTGCGGGGATTTCCTGCCGCCCTTGCGCCTTGATGCTCTCAATGAGATCCGAACACCGTTCTTCGTTCAGCAAGGCATAATCGCGGTTATGGCCTGCCCACATTCGGCATCTGGCAGGATCCACCAACTCATGGGTCCGATTGACAATTGCCCCGGATGCCAGGTCGGCAAGACGGTTTGAACGACCGGTTAGAACGTTCGATGCAATGCTCGATCGACGAGGCGCTGTGCCTGCGTCCGTCAGGTCAATCCCGGCCGCCAAATCGGCCGCAAAACCGCTGTTTTTCTTACTCATGCGACCCTCCCGTCAGCCGAATTGCACGCGTGCAATTTTCCAAGAATGCGAGCTTCTCACCCCAAATTGCACACGTGCAATTTCCGGTTTTCATGCCAAGGCCTCCTGGCGTAAACGCTTGTGATGACTGGGCCACATCGAACGAATATCGACCTCGATCTCAGCGTTGACGCCATCAAGATAGTTCAGGCACCGATTGCGCACAGCTGAACTGGTGGCGGGTCCATCAAGCTCATAGACCGTCATCAAACGCGCAGTTGCATTATCGATCTCGGCGGAGTCCTTCAGGGGCGTACGGACCATTGTGTGGCCGAACAGCGTCCGCATGAGCTGTATCAGCTCTTTCTGCATCGACTTATTTTCGTCGACCTTCGACGCAACGAAGCGAAGAAAATTGAGCTCCGGCGCAAGCCCGCGGTCAGCAAGCTGCTCGATCGTCTCATCCAACATGGACAGGAACGCTGCAGTCGACGAAAAATCCATGACGGTTGGCGGCACCGGCACCACCAGCGAGTTCGCCGCGCGCAGCACAGAGAGCGAGATCGCGCCGAGCGCCGGCGGAGGATCCATCACGATAACGTCAAAACGATCAGAGATGCTCGCAATGCCCTCCTTCAACCGGTCAAGAAGTGACGCATTGCCTTGGGCCATTCGGGCAGCGAGCTCGTACTCGGAGTTGAACAGGCGAAGGTTTGCCGGGATCAATTCCAAACCATCGAAATGGGTCTTGCGGAGTGCATAATCGAGGGACGATCGTTCGCCTTCGCGAAGGAACGGGTAGAGGGTGTCATCCTCGTTGAGATCGAGATCGGGGACGTAGCCAAAAAGCGTTGTTGCCGATGCCTGGCTATCGCAGTCGACCAAAGCCACGCGGTATCCTCTAATGGCAAGATACTGCGCCAAATGGACAGCCACCGTCGACTTGCCAACGCCGCCCTTGAAGTTCTGGACCGCTACGACGCAGCACGGGTCGCTCTCAGCTCGGTAAGGCCTCGTTCCGAAGACGCCCCGCATATCGTTGAGCTGCGCCAGCGTGTATCGCTCACGCCTGTTGTTATCAGTTCTCGCAGGCTCAGGAAGCCGACCGTCCTTCTCCGCATCGCGTATCGCAGCTGGGGTCCTACCCACGAGTTCGGCAGCTTTGCCGATCGTGAAAGTGGGCTCACGGCGGTCATCCGACCGGGCGCTTCTGGCCGAATCCCGCAGCTTCTCGAGCACCGACGAGGTCCGACTGGCCAGCGTTGCCACCGACACCAGGCGCTCCGCTTCCTCGATTTGAAGTCCGTTCGACACATGCCCACCTTTCGCAACTGAGCGTGTGCTACACTCACTTGCGCTTTTGGGTCAAGAAATTCACAAATTTCGAAAGTTGGAGCATCAAAACGGGGTCAAAATACCCCTAGCTCGGCCCAACCTGACTCGGTGGGGGATGCTGAAATTGCACGCGTGCAATTTCCACTCATTGAGGCCGGCCGCGACGATTGACCCAGCCCTCGCAAAACCCCTTCCACGCTGCGATCAACTTCGCCCCACGGAGCTTTTCCAATCGCTCGCCCATGTGCCCGCGAAAACCATCGGCGATCATATCCACATCCCAACCGCCGCCATACTGTCGGCCGATCGAACGAAACTCGGCCTCGTCATCGCCATAGCGCAGCGACCCTCGCGGAAAGCCGGCTTCTGGCGGCTTGCGGCCAGCGACTGCCTTACGCGGTGCCGGTATAGCCCCCTGCCCCACGGAAACGTTTTCAACTGTCCCTTCCCGGCGCGCTTGACGGCCAGCTGAATGTCTATCCAGTTCGTCGACTGTCTCGATTACCTCGGGCGCACCCTTTGGCTCAAACCGGAACTCAAGCTCAGTAACGGTTCTGCCCTGCCGGATCTCACGCCACTCGACACGGAAGTGAGCCAACTGATCGATCTCAGACTTAGCCTTTTCGAGAACTTTGCGGCGAAGCTGGGCAAAGTCCGTGTAGACATCGGGCGGGATACCAAGGGCAGCTCGGAGCGCCTGCATATCACCTCGCCATGTGGCCTGACGACGATGCAACCGAAGCGCCCCTAGTTCGTACAACTTGAGCGCGTAATTCGAGCGGAAACCCAGAACGGCCTGACGGTTGAGAACGGCATAGGTTTCGGAGGCTTGAATCAGTTTGCGCGCATCTGGCGTGAACTCCCACTCGATCCAGCCTGCTTCGCCGCCCTCTTCCTCTGTCTCCTCACGCGACCGGGAGATCAATGAAAACAGCAGCGTTGCCTTCTTCCCACGCCAGGATTTGTCATCAACGGCAAAGAGCGTTCGGTGCAACTCCTGAAGCATGTCGGTGATCCGCTCATTGCCCTTATGGCCGCGGCGAATGTCTGCTTTGCGGATCCTGTGTGGCCGATCCTCCCAAGCATCTCCTCCAGCAGTTAGGATCATCAAAGCCAGCAGCCGAGACGCCGTGAGACTGAGCGATTCACCTTTGACGAACTTAATTTCGATGATGCTGCCAGGCTTGGCGAATTCGTCTCCGCCCTTCGCCTTCAGAGCTGCCGCAACGCGCATGGCACGGCCGGGAGTTACTTCCTCCAGGTCCTCTTCAACAGCTTCGGCTATTTGGCCAACTTCACTTTCCATGCCATATTTCGATCAGAACGTGATTCTCGGGACTGGATTGCTGCCTGACCTGACCTCTTTCGTCAAGTCAGGTCAGGATAGTGACGTGGCCGCATCCCCCAAGCGGTCAGGATAGAATTGCCGCCCGTTGCAACGGGAAGCCGCGAAAACAGGCGAGTCGGTGTACCCTGGGTGAAAATAGGAAACTGGCCTTGATTTCGACCGGTTCGCGATTCAGAAGTTAGCTATGGGAGGGCAGGGGACGCTCGATCGGATGAGACCCCCAAGGAGTCAGGAAGACCCCAATGGGTCAGGTAAGTGCCCCCGTTGGGTCAGGCTGTAGCCCCCATGAGGTCAGGGAAACTCCCCCATCCGGTCAGCTTTGTGGCTGTAACCGTATGGATTTACGCCACTTTTAGCCTGCTGAATCTGAATCTCTAGAATCATGAATGCTTCCGCTGCAAGCAGCGGCGTCTGTAAATTGATTTTTTGAGAAACAGATACCGATTCGTGTGCGGCACATGGGCCGCCCATTCGGTAAGCAGGGCGCACAAGTCACGCTACGGGGGAGGGGAGTAGGGCTGAGCTGGGCAGTCATGCCCCTCGTCAGCAATCACCCTACATCAGATCTCCGCGCCCTCGTTGCTCGTCTGGGTGGCAAGTGGTCAGGTAACACCGCGATGTGCCGTTGCCCGTCCCATGCAGACCGAACCCCGTCACTGGCGATCAGGCAAGGTGATCGCGACATCCTCGTGACCTGCCATGCCGGATGTGACGCTACCGATGTTCTCCGTGCATTGCGCAGGATTTCGAACCTGCCGAGTGTTGGACCGGCTGAGCAGGCAGGTCGGCTGACTCGGGCGACATCCGCCCATCTCGCCATCTGGCAGGCAGGTCGTCCGATCGAAGGCACCCTGGCCGAGCGCTATATCCGCGTCGTCCGCAACCTTTGGGCACCGCTTGAGGACCTGCGCTATCATCCCGACTGTCCAAGAGGGCAGGGGAGGCTCGTCCAGTTTGAGCCGGCCTTGCTCGTCGCGATGCGCAAGGCGGGCGAGATCGTTGCAATCCAGCGGATATTCCTCGATCCGACGACCGGCCAATACACCGACAAGCTGGTGCTCGGGCAGGCCATTGGCGCTGTCTGGACCAACGGTCCGCCGGGCAAGACGATTGGCCTGTGCGAAGGGTTCGAGACTGCCGCAGCATACACTTCGCTCACCGGCATCCAGGCATGGGCCACAATGGGCGCGAAGCGTTTCGACCAGGTCGAAATCCCGGCCAGCGTCGAGCGGGTGATCCTGCTTGCCGACAACGATCCCGAAGGACGCCGCGCCGAAGCCCGTGCGCGCAAAGCATTGGCCCGGCCGGGCATGGCGATCGACACCGAGTGGCCACCGGGGCGCATGAATGACTGGGCGCAGCTCCTGAACCGATGAGGGGAGGGGGGCTTTGAGGGATGTGCCGCTGGTCGGCAGCAGACCTCACATATCTCCCGGAGACCTTCATGACCGCTACGATCTCTCGCAGCAGTGCCATCCTCGGTGCTGCGCGCACGCTTGCCGCCAAGCTTCTGCTCGCCATCCCCATCGATCGGGCCGCGCTCACCCAGGCCATGACCGAAAGCGCGGGCGGCAACGATGCCGCAGGAGCCTGGACCCAGCGCGAGAGTTTCGAGGCGCTTGAGGTGGCGCTTGCCATGGCAATCCCCGAACTGGTCGGCCGAATGGACGCTGAGGCTGCGGTTCGGACGCTCGAGGCTCTGGCTCGGGAACTACCCACTCACACGGTGCGCAGCGAAGACCAGATCGCCTTCCAGCAATTCTCCACCCCGCCAGCGCTGGCCTGCCTCGCCGTTCATCTCGCGCGTATTGGGCCTGAGGATGTCTTCCTCGAACCGAGCGCCGGCACCGGGGTCATCGCTGCGCTGGCGAAGGGCGCGGTGAAGCAGTGCCTGCTCAACGAACTTGAGCCGACCCGCGCCGAACTGCTCGAAGGCCTGTTCCCGGGCGCTCAGGTCTATCGCCACGAGGGCGCGAAGATTGCCGCGCTGCTCTCCGGCACCGCTCGGCCGAGCGTGATCGTGATGAACCCGCCATTCTCGGTGTCGCAGTCGCGGGGCGAGGATCAGAATACCGCGGCACGGCACCTGCGTGCTGCACTCGATCACCTGTTGCCCGGCGGCCGGGTCGTGGCGATCATGCCGGACTGGTTCGCTGACACCGCGCGTGGCGGGGAGGTCTATCGCCGGACCCTGGAGGGCGCGCGGGTCGTCATGTCGCTGCGCCTCGACAAGGGCGGCTATGCCAAACACGGCACCGGCATCGCGGTACGGATGCTCGTGATCGACAAGGTTCCGGGTGACACTTCAGTCTCAACGATCAACCGAGCGTCTGTCAGCGAACTGTTTGCGGCGATTGGACCCATTCCACCACGCGCTGCGCTGCGCGAGACCAGCCCGCTTGCAGTCACCCGACCCAAACTGAGCATGTTCCGATCGGTAAAGAGCGGCCCGGCTCGGCCAGTGATCGTGCGGGCGCCGCAAACCAACGAAGTTCGGCCGGTCGCCTACCAGGTGCTCGAGGACGCGGCAGCCATGGGCGAACAGCGCGGAGTCTACGCCGATTATCGCCCTTCGCGCGTGGTGATCCCGGAAGCGGGCGAGCATCCGACCCACCTCGTTGAATCCGCTGCCATGGCGTCAATCGCGGCGCCCAAGCCCGGCTACGTGCCGTGCCTGCCCGAACGGACGGTGACCGCGCGGCTGCTGTCCGCCGCCCAGCTTGAGACCGTGATCTACGCGGGCGAGGCCTGGAGCCGCGATCTCCACGGCCGGTTCACGCATCCAGACCGCGAGGTGGCGCTGAAGGAAGACCCCGACGGCCAGCTCTACCGCACCGGCTTCTTCCTCGGTGACGGGACCGGGGCGGGGAAGGGGAGGCAGGCGGCGGCCTGCATCCTCAACCAGTGGCTCAAGGGTAACCGCCGCCACATCTGGATTTCGAAGAACGCGCCTCTACTCGAAGATGCACAGCGCGACTGGACGGCAATCGGCGGGCTGCCGTCCGACATCATCGACCTTGCACGCTGGAAGATCGGCGAGGAGATCGCCGCGCCTGAGGGCATATTGTTCGTACCCTATGGTACCCTTCGCTCATCGCGGGTCGAGGACACCAGGCTCGACCAGATCGTGCGCTGGGCCGGTCCCGCGTTCGAAGGCGTGATCGTGTTCGACGAGGCGCATGAAATGGGCGGCGTTGCCGGCGGGGAGGGTGCTCTCGGGCAAAAACAGGGCTCGCTCCAGGGGATAGCCGGGGTGCTGTTGCAGAACACCCTGCCGCGGGCCCGGGTGCTTTACGCCTCGGCCACCGGTGCCTCGGACGTCAACAATCTCGCCTATGCGGTCCGGCTCGGCCTGTGGGGGCCGGGCACGGCCTTCGCCAACCGCGAGCAGTTCATCTCCGAGATCCGCGACGGCGGCATTGCCGCGATGGAACTGGTGGCGCGCGATCTCAAGGCCTCGGGACTCTATCTCGCCCGCGCGCTCAGCTTCGCCGGGATCGAGTACGACATCCTCCGTCATGACCTCAGTCACGACCAGATCGCGATCTACGACACCTATTGCGAGGCCTGGACCATCATCCACCAGAACCTCGAGGTGGCGCTGGAACTCACCGGCGTGGTCGACGGCCTTGAAAACCGAACGCTCAACAGTGGCGCGAAAGCTGCCGCGCGCAGCCGGTTCGAGGGGACCAAGCAGCGCTTCTTCGCGCAGGTTCTGCTCTCGCTGAAGCTGCCTTCGATCTTCCCGGCGATCGACGAGCATCTGGCGCAAGACGAAAGCGTGGTCGTCCAACTGGTCAGCACCGCAGAATCGATCCTCAATCGGCGGCTCAACGAGCTCGATCCCGAGGAGCGCGAGGCGCTCGACTTGGACCTGTCGCCCCGTGAGGCAATTGTCGACTACCTCACCCGCGCCTTTCCTACCCGGCAGATGGAGGAATACGTCGATGAGCTCGGCGATGTCCGCTCGCGCCCGATGTGGGACGAGGCGGGCAACCCGGTCCACAACCCACAGGCCGAGGCCGCGCGCGAGCAGTTGATCGAGCATATCTGCGCCATGCCGCCGATCCCGACCGCCCTTGATGCGCTACTCGATCACTACGGGGTCAGCGCCGTGGCTGAAGTGACCGGGCGGTCGAAGCGCCTGGTCCGCGATGGCAGCGGTCAGCAACGCTTCGAAAGCCGCTCACCGCGCACCAACCTTGCCGAGACGACAGCATTCATGACCGGCACCAAACGCGTTTTGGTGTTCTCCGATGCCGGTGGGACGGGTCGCAGCTACCACGCGAGCCTCGATGCGAAGAACCAGCAGCGCCGCGTGCATTTCCTGCTCGAACCGGGCTGGCGCGCCGATCGCGCGATCCAGGGACTGGGGCGCACGCACCGGACGCATCAGGCCTGTCCACCGCTGTTCCGCCCCGTGACCACCGACTGCAAAGGCGAGGCCCGGTTCACCAGCACGATCGCAAGGCGGCTCGATGCGCTTGGAGCCTTGACCCGCGGGCAGCGCCAAACCGGCGGGCAGGGGATGTTCGATGCTTCCGACAACCTCGAGAGCGCTTACGCCAAGCACGCCCTGCACGACTGGTATGGGCTCCTCGCCACCGGCAAGCTCAAGAGCACGACGCTGGGCCAGTTCCAGACGATGAGCGGGCTTGAGCTCACTGATCAGGATGGGGTGCTGCGCGAGGACCTGCCGCCGATCCAGCGTTGGCTCAACCGCATCCTGGCCATGAAGATCGCGGTGCAGAACGCGGTGTTCGAGGAGTTCCTCACCCTTGTCGAAACCCGGGTCTCTGCCGCCAAGGAGGCGGGCACCTTCGACATCGGCGTCGAGACCGTCTCGGCTGAGACCTGCGAGGTGCTCTCGGACACGGTGATCCGCACCGATCCGGTGACCGGGGCGACCTCGCACCTCCTCGAACTGTCGCTGACCCAGCGGCGCAAGCTGCTCACGCTCGAGCGCGTCCTGAAAATGGCCAGCTACGAGGACAAGCCGCTGTTCCTGCGTAACGGCAAGTCGGGCAAGGTCGCGCTCGCGATCCCTGCGCCCTCGCACATGGACGAGGAGGGCGAACTGATTCGCCGCTTCGAGCTCGTGCGGCCGCTGCGCAGCGAATACATCCTCGCGGGCAGGCTCGACGAGACCGCCTGGGAGCCGGTGTCCAAGGCCGCGTTCAGCGCGCTGTGGGAAGCGGAATACGCCGCGGACGAGAACCAGCTCGTCACCGAAACCGTGTTCCTCGCGACTGGCCTGCTGCTGCCGATCTGGGGCGCGCTCCCCAAAGAGGACCTCACGGTCAACCGCATCGTCGATAAATCCGGCGCGTCCTGGCTCGGCCGGCACGTCCATGACCTCTACGTCGATGCAACGCTCGAAAAGCTTGGCGTCTCGCGCAAGGCGCAGACCGATCCGGCCAAAATCGCCCAAGCCATTCTTGGCGGCGGTACCTGGAAAGCACCGCATCCGCTGAACTTCACTGTGCGCACTTCCCGGGTGAATGGTGCGCGGCGGATCGAGATCGTCGGCGCCGAGGCGGCCCGCATCCCCGAACTCAAGGCCCTTGGCTGCTTCACCGAGATCATCGCCTACAAGACCCGCGTGTTCGTGCCGGGTGACAATGCCGAGGCCGTTTTGGCCAGATTGATCGCCTAGCTAATAGACGGAGCGGGATTGGGTTCTCCAGCTGCCCCGAGGATCAGGTGATAGCGCGTGGACCTGAGCGTTCCCGTCTGACCCATTGCCCCGAGAGCGACCAGTTCCTGAAGATCGCGGGTCGCCGTGGCCCGTGACGTATCCGTGATCGAAATGTAGTTGGCCGCGCTGAGCCCGCCCTTGAACCCGCCGAGCCCCTCACGGAACATGCGCGCGATGACTTTCTCCTGCCGCGGGTTGAGCTTCCCGCGGTACCGGTCGTGGAACCGAGTCTTCTCCAGCAGGAAGTCGATCAAGGCCAGGCTGTGGGTCTGCGCATCGAGGACCGTCTCGGCCCAATAGGCCAGCCAGTCGGAGATCTCGTTGGCCTTGTTCGCCGCTTCGAGCGCGTCGTAATAGGCCGAGCGTCCCCGCTGGATGGTCTGCGACAGCGCAATCAGGCTTGGTTGCCCGATTGCCTGCGACAGCGCTTTTTCCGCAATTGCGCGCCCGATGCGGCCATTGCCGTCTTCGAATGGGTGAATGGTCACGAAGTAGAGGTGCGCGAGGCCAGACCGGGTCAAGCCGGGTAGCGGAGTAGCGCCGCCCGGGCCGGTGGCGGCAAACCATTCGAGGAACCGCGCCATTTCCGCCGCCATTTCGCGCGACGGCGGCGCCTCGAAATGGACAGTAGGTTTGTGCAAGGCACCCGAGACGACCTGCATCGCATCTTCGTGCTCGCGGTAACGGCCAACGACGTCGATGTCGCTGCGGCCGCTCAGGACCAGGCGATGCCAGTCGCCCAAGACCTCTTCGGTCAGCGGAGCGGCGAAGTCCCGGTAGAGCGCCATCATCATCTCCGCGATCCCGCGTTCGGCGGGCGGAATCCGGCGGGCTTCGGTTTCGAGACCGAACTCGCGGCGCAGCGAAGACTGGACGCTATCGCGATTGAGCAGCTCGCCTTCGATCTGCGAGGTCTTCATCGCTTCGTCGGTCATGACATCGAGCACGACGCTGGTACGGTCCTCATCTCCGAGGTGCTTCACCACGCCGATCATGATCCCGGATTGCTGCAGGAAGCGCGCCTCGTGCACGGCCAGGGCTTCGCTGTTCCAGCGAAAATCAGGCCAGTCCGGCTGCTGCCAATTCCACTTCATGAGGTATTCGCCCACGGTTTATAACTCGCCCCATAGCCCATTATGAGGCATAAAGCGATAATTTATGCCTCACGTGGCGCTTGCCGCCGATTTCCGAGTGCTAGTGCAGGGGGCGCTTCAACGAGGCCATGGTCGGCGCACGGGTGCCTTGAGCGCATTTAACATCAACGATGTTAAATATGACTGCGCTGTTAGACCGGCCTACCTCACGTTAGCGATCGAGACGCGAATGGCCCTCAGATGGATTCGATGTGGTTGTTGAGCAGTGAGGCGGTGACGAACAGCCCATGCGCCTCTAGCGACCTCAGGTAGCCCTCGGCCGACATTTCCGGTCGCTTAAGCCGTGTGCGCAAAGTTCGGATTGCGGCAACCGCCTTGCCTTCATCAAGAGCAATGGTGTCGGCGATGAACTCATCTGCAGTTCGTGCTTCGATGTTGAGCGGGGACAGGACTGCCTCGGGGAAGTCCGCGATGTTCTCCGTGACCACCGCTTGGGCCTGTGTCTGGACGGCTGCCGCCAGCACATGTTCGTCGTTCGCATCGGGAAGCCCTAAGGTCATCGACGCAAGCGAGGTGTGAGCCATTACCAGGGCTTCCGGGAAAGCGCGGTGCATGGCCTCGACCGAACGCGCCGCGCGCGAGGCCGAATCTTCGATGCCGCGCTCGGCGAAAATCCTGCCCAGTGCGTTTTGCGTTTCATCGAGAATCCGCTGCGACCATCGCACCCGGAAGAACTCCGCTTCGGCCAGCGTGAGTAGCAGGTCACGCCTAGGGGCGCTGACCAGTGTGCAGGCATCTACCAGAGCTGTGTAGCGATTGGCGAACATGGCGGCCGGAGATCAATAAAGGTCCGCGTCGCCCGAAAGCAGATCGTCCATAGCCTTGGCGCGCGTTTCATCACGCTTAGCCTTGTAGGCGAACACATCCTCTGCCTTGAGACGACGATGCCTACCAACCATGCTATGGGGGATATCGCCCTTTTCGATCAGCTTGATGAGGTAGGGCCGCGACATATTGAGCAGGTCAGCCGCTTGCTGTGTAGTCAGCATTTGCTGAATCGGAACGAGCGTGACGGCATCGCCGCTGCCAATGTGGCGTAGCAATTCCAGGAACAGATCCGACATCGCCGGAGTAAGGGCGATTTCAACGGGTTTTCTGGTCTTCGGATCGGGCACTCGCAGCTTGGCTTCGCCGGCCTTCTGGGCGGCAAGAATTCGGCGAAGCTGGTTGGCGATCTGCCGATCATCGGCCGAGGGCAGCCTGTTGCCAAAGGGCAAGGCGTTGGCTGGCAGGGTCATTGGCTCTCTCCGTGATGGCCATATTGACTATCGAATATTCGCAATAAACGCAACCAATTTCTCCGCTTCAGGTTCCGCGGCTCCGGCATATCGCCGTAATCCGTGGGTCTGAAGCCCCAAGCCCGTTCCTGAAATGTCGAGGGGAGGGGGGCTGGAAGGGGTGAGCCGAAGGGCTCGGTCAATCCAGCTTTCAGGAGCACCCCCAATGAACGACATCGAGATGATCCCGCTTGGCAAGCTGCGCTTGTCCGAGGCCAATGTGCGCAAAAACGACAGCAACCTCTTCATCGAGGAACTCGCCGCCAACATCGAGGCCAAAGGCCTCCTCCAGAACCTGATTGTCGCCCCGGCCAAAAAGCGGGGCATGTTCGACGTGACCGCCGGTGGTCGCCGTCTGCGCGCACTCAATTTTCTCCTCGAGGCGGGCAAGGTGCCCAAGGATCACCCCGTCGCCTGCCGCGTGCTCGACATCGATGCTGCCGAGCAGTCCGAGCTGTCGCTGATCGAGAACGTCATCCGCCTCGACATGACCCCGACCGATGAAATCCGTGCCTACAAGCACTTCGTCAACGAGGGCAGCGACCTCGACGCGATTGCTAAGCGGTTTGGCCGCACTCGCCGCTTCATCGAAGGCCGCCTGCGCCTCGCGGACCTTGCCGATCCGATCTTCACCGCGCTCGAGGATGGCAAGATCACCCTCGATGTCGCGAAGGCCTATGCAACGACGCCCAACCACGAGCGCCAGATGTTGGTGTGGAACGAGCTTTCGAACAGCTGGCAGGGCAACCAGGCCGATTCCATCCGCCGGATGATCATGCACAGCGCGATCCGCTCGTCCTCGCCGATGGCGAAGCTCGCAAGCGAAGCCGATTACCTCGCCGCCGGCGGCAAGATCGAGCGCGACCTCTTCACCGAGGATGGCGGCGAGACCTGGATCGACGCCGAGATTGCCCAGCGCATCGCGGGCGAGAAGCTCCAGGCCTATGCGACCCAGATCGCCGAGACCTCGGGGTACGCCTGGGTTAGGCCGATCCTCGAGACTCGCGTGACCTATGGCGCGACCGAAGACCTTCACCAGGTCCACCTCGAACCCGCACCCCTGTCGGACGAGGAACAGGCCGAAGCCGACCGCCTCATGGAGACGATCTCCGCGCTCGAGGCCGAAGGGGAGGGTCTCGACGAGGACGATGAAGCTGCTGCCGCCGAATTCCAGGCGCGCTGGGAGGCCGCGACCAACGCCTACGACGCACTTCACGACAAGCCGCCGGTGATCCCCGAGGAGATGAAGGCCAATGTCGGCTGCTTCGTGATCATCGGACCCGACGGCGAACCGGCCGTGGCCAGCGGGCTCTACAGCGACAAGCCGCTTGAGAAGCGCAAATCTCGCAGTGGCCCCGATGCGCCGGGCGGCGCGGACAGCGGGGCAGGGGAGGGCGCAGGCGCCAGTACTGCACCCAAGCCGCTGTCACAGAAGCTGGTCGAGGAACTCGCCGTCCAGCGCCGCGACATTCTCGCGATCAACCTCGCATCCAATCCGGCGATCGCGCTCGACTACCTGATCTTCGCCATCGCGGATTCGCGCGCGCTCTACAGCGCCCAGGCGCTCGGCACGACACTGCGCGCACCGTCGCCTTCGCTCTACCTCGCCAACTATCCCGAGAACCCGGCCCACAAGCTGATGGCCGACATGCGCGAGACGCTCGATATGTCCTGGACCGAGCACCGCCGCACGGTCGACCGGTTCGCCGCGTTCAGCGCGCTCGACGACGATGCCAAGGCGAGCTGGCTTGCCTGGTGCATGGCCAAGACCCTCGAAGCGAGCATGGGCATCGACCGGAAGGCGGGACAGTCCGGTCCCGAGCCGATCGATCTTCACGATCACCTTGCCACGCTGATGGGGATCAACGTCGCCAGCCACTGGCGGCCGACTTCGGCCAACTACTTCGACCGCGTAAGCAAGCAGACACTGCTCGCCCATGTCAGCGAAGTCGGCGGGCCGACCATGGCGGCAAGCTTCATGGGTTCGAAGAAGGGCGACCTCTCGGCCTCGTGCGAGAAACTGTTCGCGGGCGAAACCATCGTCGCGCCCGAGGTCAAGGAAGCCGCGCTCGCCTGGGTGCCCGAGGCGGTGCGGTTCCGCGCCATCGCTGCCAGCGAGACCGAGGACGAGCAGGCGCCGATCGAAGCTGGGGGCGAACCCGCGCCGGAGGGCGAGGTCGATGAACTGGAGGCCAGCGACGATCAGGAAGCCGAAGCGGCCGAACCTGTCGACGCCTGATCAATCCCTCGCGAAGCAGCCGCAGGCCGATGCGCCTGCGGCTGCACGTCTCCCGCATACAGGACATGTCTCATGACCACGCTGACCAAACTGCGCGCCCAGGTTTCTCCGCAAGCAATCTCCAAGGTGACCCGCATCTTCAACGGGACCCTCGACGACATTTTCGCCGAACTCTTCCAGAACGCCCGGCGCGCCGGCGCCACGCGCGTCGTGGTCACGGCCGAGCATCTGGCCGATGCCTGCCTCATCACCGTCGATGACGATGGCGCAGGCATTGCCGACCCGGTCGATCTTGTGTCGCTCGGGCAATCCGACTGGCCCGGTGAATGCCGGACGCGCGAGGATCCCGCTGGCATGGGGTTCTTCAGCCTAGCCCGACTCGACACGGTGGTGAGTTCCACCAGTGCTGTTGGCTCGTTTTCCCTGGCGATCGCAGGCGATGCCTGGACTGGCGAGTCCGATATCGATGTGCTGCCGTGGAATGGTCCGCGCGGCACGGCAATCGCGTTCCACTTTCCGCCCGGACCCGAAGGCAAGCTCGAGCGGACCGTTGAGGCCGCGGCGCGCTTCTTCCCCCTGCCGGTCACCTACAACGGCAAGGATCTCGCCCGCGCCGATTTCCTCGCCGATGCCCACAAGGTCGTCGAGGGTGATGGCTACCGCATCGGGGTCTTCCGCGACCGCCATTCGCCGCACGTGGCGACGCTCAATTTCCACGGGGTGACGCTCAAGCACGCGTTCCCGGTGATCAAGGAAGTTCACCACACCCAGTGGAGCGTCCAGGTCGATATCGTCGATGCCCCGGACCTCGTGCTTGTTCTGCCCGCCCGCAAGGAGATCTACCGCAATGCCGCACTCGACCATCTCGTCGAGCTCTGCCGCCGGGCCATCTTCTCGGTCATCTACGCCGAACCGCTCCATCGGCTGAGTTTCGAGGACTGGCTTGAGGCACGGTCCTATTGTCCGGACTTCCCGCAAGCCGCGCGGCAACTGCCGCTCTGGTCGCCATCCACCGCCCGCGACGACTATCGCCCGGTCCCGGCTTTCGCTGGTCTCGAGCCGGGCGCGACCATCTACGATGACACGGACTCCTATGATTCCGTGACGTTCGGCCGCGCGCTCCGGCGGTCGAATGGCGGGGAACCGCACAAGCTCGGCGGACCCGACCCCCGCGCCTTCCATGAGCCGATCACCAATTTCATCGGCTATCCGTGGTACGACGCGCTGTCTTGCTTCATCCGCACCGGCGAGTGCCTCACGCACGACGGCGATCAGGCTGCCGCGAGTGAACCCGGCGCCCTGACCCAGAGGCCGGGCGCCATCCGGATCGAACTGACCGATCAGCACGGTCACCGCCTCGACGTCGAGACCGACTTCGTCATCCAGGAGGGCGACGATTCCTGGGGCGATCCCGACTGCGCGGTGATTGCACTGACCCGGGGCTCGGAACTCGATCCGAACGATCTCACCGACCTCATCATCGATGCGGTGTTCTCGCCCTCGGACGATTCCGATGCCGACAGCTACGACACCCAGGAGACCCGCTTCCGCCATGACGCTGCCGTGCGGGCCCATGCCATCCTCGAAGGAGACGACGCGGCTATTCTGGCCGGCATCCGCATGGCGTTTGCTGACCGGGTTGCGTGGCGCATCCCGCATGGGCGCAAGCTCCAGCTGACCTGGTCGAGCGGCGGCAACGATCTCACTCTTGTCGACGCGGGGGAGGGCTCCGACCAATGACCCGCCACCCCAAGCCCGATGTCGCCCAGGTCATCACCGACCTGATCCTCGAAAAGATCGCCGCCGGCACCGCCCCGTGGCTCAAGCCTTGGTCTGCGACCACCACGCGGCCGCTGCGCCATAACGGTGTCGGCTATTCCGGCATCAACACCTTCTACCTTTGGGCGGTCGCCGAAAGCCGCGGTTACACCAGCCCCTACTGGATGACGTTTCGTCAGGCAGCCGAACTCGGGGGGCACGTGCGCAAGGGCGAAAGCGGCTCATTCAGCGTGTTCTATTCCTCGGCGCGCAAGACCGAGACCGATCGCCAGACCGGGGAGGCGACCGAGAAGACCATCCGGTTCATGAAATGGAATCACGTCTTCAACGCCTCGCAAATCGACGGGCTGCCGGGGCACTATTACCCCGAGCCGCCAAGCCCGGCGGCGATTGGCGAATTGTCGGCCGGGGTGCGCGATTTCCTCGAGGCGATCCCGATCAGGGTCGTCCATGGCGGCGACAGCGCGCATTATTCGCCAGCCAGCGATACGGTCACCCTTCCGCATCCGCAGGCGTTTCATTCAATTGAGGCTTACTTTTCAACGAGATGCCATGAACTTGGTCACGCCACAGGGTCTGCCAAGCGGCTCAACCGTCAATTCGGCAAGCGGTTCGGCGATGATGCCTATGCCTTCGAGGAGATCGTCGCTTCGCTGACGCAGGCCACGCTTTGCGCCGAATACGGCCTGCCCAACGAACTTCACGACAGCCATGCCTCCTACATCCACCACTGGATGAAGATCCTGCGCGGGGACAAGACCGCGATCCTCCATGCTGCCGCCAAGGCCGAGCAGGCGGTCAAGTGGCTGCGCCAGTTCGACCCGGCGCTCACGGGCGATCTCAAGGAGGCGGCCTGACGGCAGACGGGACACGCTCGCGCGGCGAGCGGGAAGGGGAGGGGGTGGGAGCCCGGCGCGCCATAGGGCGCGATGGAGACTTACGCCCATGAACTACGATCTCGACTTCCGCTATCGCCGCGCGTTGCAGCCCGACGGGCTCGCAACCATCCCGACCGCCACCCAGGCCGTGGTCGATGCGATGCAGGACGCGCGCAATGCTGGCATCGACCCGGCCCGCGATCCTGCGACCATCCTGCTTGCCCGGCATCTCGGACGCATAGCGCTTGGCCATGCCCCGGACGAGACCTTCACCGAGGACACGCCGCTGCGCCGGCAGTGCATCGCCAAGATCGACGAGCTGAAGTCCAAGCCGGCGCTGGTCGCACTCGCGCGCCGCGGGATCGGCTATGACCCAGAAGCCAAACGGGCCTTCCACCGCGAGGCGCGTTCGGCACTCCGGGTTGCAGCCCGCCATCTGGGCCTGGACCCCAACCAGTACGATTTGCGCAGCAATTTCGCAGGGCCTGCCGTCTCGGGCGAGATCACCCTTCATGGCGACGAGATCTACGTCCAGGTCTCGATCCCCTGCATCCGACCTGGCCGTGAGGTGATGTTCCGCCGCTGCAAGGGCCGCCAGGACTACCTCGGCGACCGCAACCACTTCTGCGACATCGCCGTCCTCGCCGCCCCGCACAGCTTCCGCGCGCTGGTGGTCCGCGAGACCGGCCTTTCCATCAACCCACGCGAGCAATCGCTGCTCTAGGAGAAAACCCCATGGGCTGGCTGTTCATGTCACGCGGCGGGATGTCGCCTTTCGCCACGCCGAAGGCCTATCTCGACAACCAATGCACCTATCCGCCCGATCCGGACAAAGGCCGCGAGACCGGCCTGCGGGTGCTCAAATCGACGGTCCGCTCCGGTGCCTATTACGCCGCCTGCCAGAGCTACGACGCCGAAGGTCCAAAGGAGACCTTCGCGATCATCTGCCTGGTCAAATGGAACCCTGGCGCGCGCAGCGGCGAGAATTTTGGCTACAAAGACATGACCGAAACGATGGGGCCGTATCACTACGATTGTCCGGCCTCGATCCTCGACCTGTTGGGGCCTCCCGGCAACGAATATGCCGCCAAATGGCGCGAGGCCTGCCGGGCGCGCCTCGCGCTGACCTCGCGCCGCAAGCCGCGCCCTGGCGACACGCTGGTGCTGGCCGAGCCGCTCACGTTCACTGACGGGCAGTGCGAGCGCAGATTCCGGGTGGTCCAGTCGGGCCGGAAGACCATCCTGCGCCGGATGAACGATGGGATGGGCGTGAAGATCAGCAAGCTGATGAGCCGTGCCTGGACGATCGTCCCCGCCCCGGCCGCCCCCTCGGCGCCGTGACCGGCCCGCGAGCTTGCACTGCCATGTCGGACCAGCCACCCCCCGAACGCTCACCCAAACGTGGGCGCCTTTGCAGCATCGAGAACGCCAACCGCGTGGCCACCCGCGTTGCCGAGCATATCCTGACCGACACGGCCGTCGTAAAGACCGGAAACCCGCTGCAGCCGTTCCGCGTGGTGCTGGCGAGCAAGGCCGCGCCGGGCCGCACCGTCTCGCGGGTCGTCACCTGCAATGATGACGAACCCTGATGGGTCAGTACGGCTCCGGCCCGCGCTCGACGAACCACGACTGGCCGAGCTCGAAATCGGGGTTTGCCGAGACCAGCGGGCCGTCAGGAGCTTCCACCACATAGGGCGAGACAAGGTCCTTGCGGCGGACCCGCGAGCGGCTGAGCCAAGCCGCGGTCCGACCGCGCGCCTTCAGCATGCCCAGCAGCCAGTCCATTGCCTCGGCCATCTCGACTACGCCGCGCCCGGCGAGGCTGTAGTAAATCGCCCGCTGGAAATCGTCGCACGAGTTGCTGAGGATCTGAGCCAGCTTCGCCCGCCCGCCGGGCGCATTTTCATGCACCAGAGACACCGCTTCGCGCAGTTCGCGCACCGAGAAGTAGGCGTCGTCAACCCCGACCCCGATGCAGAGCGCCGCAATCGCACGCCGCGCAGGCAGGACATTGAGGTCGCACGAGGCATCGCGCAGCGCGATGTCGAGATCGAAATGGTCGGTATGGGCGCCGATGGGCATCGAAAATTTCCTTTCGAGAAAGAACGTAGCGTGAACGCTCAAGCGCCGTCAACCAGCGGGTGGAGGGGAGGGGGAGTGCCTCGCTCGATCATTGCAAAGGAGAGTTTTGATGACCCAGGTTGCCCAAGCCGCCCCCGCCGACACCGACCGCACCGCCGAGGTCGCAGCGCTCAACGATGCCGCTCGTGCGGGGTCGCTTGTTACCTCGAAGACCGTGTTCACGCGGGCGCTCGTGGATATTCTTGCTGGCGATTATCCCGATCCGGGGACCCGGCAGCTCAACCTGATGATGGGCCAGCGCACCCTCCGCCGGCTGATAAACGAGACGCCGATCGATCCCGGCAACGACCCGCACGGGGAGCGTGACTTCGGTGTGGTCGAGCATCAGGGCCACAGGATCTTCTGGAAGGTCGACGTCTACGCCAACGACGGTACGTTTGCCTGGGGGTCGGAGACGCCGTGGGACGCTCAACAGAGCTTCCGCGTCGTAACCGTCATGTTGGCGAGCGACTGGTGACGCGATGAGCCGGTATTCGTTGAAGCCGTTGCCCCATCGAGGGGATGTGTTCGAGGTAGCGGTCGGATGGGATCCGGCGCTGAACACGTTCTTTGTGATAGTTTTTGGGGTGCCAGATGCCGTGCGCGAGCTAGAGGTTAGAATGTGGCGCGGTAAGAACCTAGGTGAGATTTGTACTGTCGAACCGCTGCTCGCGTTTGCAGGACAATTTGCGGAAATTCCCTCCGAACTCGCGGCGAAGCTGGAAAGGGATCGCCTGATCCAGCCCCATTGTCCAGCCGCACCAATGAGCAGACTTGTTGCCAAAATCCTACATTTTGCCCCGAATGGCGGATAGCGCTCCGAGCAACGTGCCAGTTGCCTCGACGTCCTGCTGCGTTGCGGGACAATGATCCCTGTGCTTTACCCTCTCCCTGATGAGGGAACCTGCTGAAATCGAGAAATTCATCGCTGACTGGCGCGATACGGGCGGGTCGGAACTCGCCAATACTCAGAGCTTCATCAATGGCCTTTGCCGACTTCTTGGGGTTGATGAGCCCACCGGCAGCCGCACCGATGATGCGCACAACGACTATGTCTTTGAGCGCCGCGTTTTCCAGGACAACGGTGACGGCACGCAGAGCTTCGGTCGGATTGATTGCTACAAGCGCGACGCCTTCATCCTCGAGGCTAAGCAAGGCAGTGAGGCTGACCGCGCGGCGGCCAACAAAGGCGAGGACGATCTCGACATCTTCGGCCAGACCGCCGGTGCCCGCGTCAAACGCGGAACTGCCCGGCGCGGTACGCCCGGGTGGGCCAAGGCGATGGTCCAGGCCAAGGGCCAGGCCGAACGCTATGCCAAGGCGCTTCCCGTCGATCATGGGTGGCCACCGTTCCTTCTGGTGGCTGATATCGGCTATTGCATCGAGGTTTATGCCGACTTCACCGGCACCGGAAAGGCCTATGCCCAGTTTCCGGACCGCGCGCGTTACCGGATCATGCTGGATGATCTGCGCGATCCTGATGTGCGGGATCGCCTGCGCGCGATCTGGACTGATCCCAAGAGCCTCAACCCCACCGCTCGCGCCGCCCGCGTCACGCGTGACATTGCCGATCTGCTGGCAACGGTCGCCCGCAGGCTGGAAAAGCGCGGCTACAATGCCGAGACGACCAGCGGTTTCCTGATGCGGGTGCTGTTCACGATGTTTGCCGAGGACAGCGGCCTGATTCCGGAACGCAGTTTCACCACCCTGCTGAAGAACCAGCGCACCCACCCTGAGCATCTGGAACACCAGCTTTCCGCGCTGTGGGCGGCGATGGACAAGGGCGAGTTTTCCCCAGCGCTCGGCGTGCCGCTCAAGAAGTTCAACGGTTACCTGTTCAAGGAACGGACCGCGATCCCGCTCGATACCGATGAGTTGGAAGTGCTGATCAAGGCGGGCGAGCATGTCTGGACCGAGGTAGAACCAGCGATCTTCGGCACACTGCTGGAACGCGCGCTGAACCCCAAGGAGCGGGCGAAGCTGGGCGCGCATTACACTCCGCGCGCCTATGTCGAGCGGCTGATCGGCCCGACCATCATGGAGCCATTGCGTGCAGACTGGGATGGGGTGCGCGTTGCTGCCGCCACCTTGATCGATGAAGGCAAGGCCGACGAGGCCAAGGCACATGTCGAGGCTTTCCATGCGCGCCTGGCGCAGACCAAGGTTCTCGATCCCGCCTGCGGCACCGGCAATTTCCTCTATGTCGCTATGGCACGGATGAAGGAGCTGGAAGGCGAAGTGCTCGACCTTCTGGTCGAACTGGGCGATGATCAATATGTGGCGGAATTGACCGGCCACACCATCACCCCTGAAAACTTTCTGGGGATCGAGATCAACCCGCGCGCCGCCGCGATTGCCCAGCTGGTGCTGTGGATCGGCTACCTGCAATGGCACTTCCGCGTAAACGGCGCGGGCCGCGCCCCCCCAGAACCGATCTTGCGCGACGTCCGTACGATCGAGAACCGCGACGCCCTGATCGAATGGGACGACAAGGTGCTGGAACTGGACGAGGCCGGAAAGCCCGTCAGCCGCTGGGACGGCGAGACGATGAAGCCGCATCCCGTCACCGGCAAACAGGTTCCCAACGAGGAAGCACGGGTCGAGGTCTGGCGCTACGTGAAGCCCCGAGCCGCGAAGTGGCCGAAGGCGGACTTCATCGTCGGCAACCCACCGTTCATTGGCGGAAAAGACGTGCGCGACCGGCTTGGCGACGGCTATTTCGAGGCGCTGTTCGCCACGACTGACGTTCCTGAAAGCGCCGACTTCGTCATGCACTGGTGGGACAAGGCGGCCACTGCCGTGCGCAAGAGCGGCACGCGTCGGTTCGGCTTTGTCACGACGAATTCGATCACGCAGGTGTTCAGCCGGCGCGTGATCGCAAAGCATCTGGACGCGAAGGACCGGGTCAGCCTGCTCTTCGCCATTCCCAACCACCCCTGGGTGGATGAGAAGGATGGTGCCGCCGTGCGCATCGCCATGACTGTTGCGACGAAGGGCAAGGCCGCAGGTCAGCACTGGAGCGTTGCCGATGAAAGTCAGGCCCCCGCCCATCTCGTTTACACTGAGAGGGTCGGCCAGATTAGCAGCGATCTCCGCATCGGGGCCGATGTGACGGCGACCTTAGCGCTCAAGGCAAATGATGGCCTGTGCTCGCCCGGCGTGAAGCTGCACGGCGATGGCTTCATTGTTACGCCGGAACAGGCAAGGACACTTACGCAGGTTCAAATCAGCAGCGCGCAACCACCATACATCCGCACTGGCGTCGGAGATGGTGATGAGGTGGTCTTCGACTATCGCAATGGCCGCGATCTCGCTTCGCGGCCGCGCGGAGTGAAGGTGATTGATCTCTATGGCCTGAGCGAAGCCGAAGTGCTGGAGCGCCACCCTGCCATTTTTCAGCACTTGTCGAACGCCGTCCGCCCTCAGCGCAACGGACAGGCAGCGAAAAGTAAGACCGCCGATGCCAAGCAATATGTGGAGAAGTGGTGGTTGTTCGGCAAGCCACGACCGGACTTGCGCAAGGCCTTGCGCGGAGTGACTCGCTACATCGCCACCATCGAAACGGCGAAGCACCGGGTACTCCAGTTCCTGCCCATGTCGATCCTGCCCGACAACAAGCTGATCTGCATTGCACTGGATGACGCCTATGCGCTGGGTATCCTGTCGAGTCGCTTCCACGTGCCCTGGGCCATTGCCAGCGGTGGAAGGCTGGGAATGGGAGATGACCCGGTTTACGTGAAGTCTCGCTGCTTCGATCCCTTCCCGTTCCCCGCAGACGTCCCCGAATCGCTTAAGGACAAGATCCGCGCCCAGGCCGACGCGCTCGACGTGCTGCGCAAGCGTGTGCTGGTCGAACACGAGGACCTGACGCTCACCCGGCTTTACAATGTGCTCGAAGCCCTGAAGGAAGGCCGCCCGCTCACGGATGCCGAGCGCGGCATTCACGATCGCGGGCTCGTCACCCTGATCCGCCAGCACCACGACGTAATCGATGCCCTCGTCGCTGAGGCCTATGGCTGGCCTGCCGATCTCTCCGACGAGGAAGTGCTCGCCCGCCTCGTCGCGCTCAACAAGAAACGTGCCGCCGAAGAGGCCAAGGGACTGATCCGCTGGCTGCGCCCCGAATTCCAGGCGCCGGACTACAAGGCCCCGGTGACCCAGACGCTCGACCTGGGCGAGGCCGCTGCCGTGCTGCCCGACAATGTCATCCCTTGGCCCGGCACGCTCCCCGAACAGGTGAGTGCGGTGCAATCGATCCTGTCCGCGGCAGGCTCCCCGCTGGCCCCGCAAGACGTTGCCCGCGCCTTCAAGGGCAAGCGCGCGGCCACATTGCGCCCGGTGCTGGATGCCCTAGCCGGTATCGGTATGGCTCGCCGACTTAAAGACGGAAGGTACGCGGCGTAGCGGCATCTCGCACGTCAGCCGCGGACGGGATTTCAAACCTTCCGTATCAATTCATGCTACCAAGGCGGATCGCACGTTGCCGGGAAAGAGCTGCAGCGCGAACGCGTTGGCAATCTGCCGAGCGGACGCTTCAGACAGACCAGTTACTCCTCCAACGAAAGCACTGCCGTCAAAGAAGCTCTTAGGCTCAAGTCCGGCAGCAATTAGCTGATATGTCCGAAATAGAACCTTCCCCAAATCGACATCAGGAGACTGTCTGACCATTTGATCATACTCAGAATCCAAACTGATATGATCCCAATGGACTGAGTAATATTTCACGGACTTCGATATATGAATGAACGGAATTCTGCGCTGTTGGCACAGGTAGAACCAAGCGTCGCGAGCTGCGGAGTCTCGTTTGTGGAAACTATTCCAAGCGGGCTCGGGCCATTCAATCCCTTTGAAAATGTATCGCAGCAATTGGGACGACGCTTCATCGTAGCCAAGCTGGGCAGCACGGTTCTCGAAGGCGTCAAAGTCCACCTCATAGACCGTAACGTCCGGCAGCTTATTTGAAGTCGCCAGGTATGCAGCATTGGACCGAAATCCTATGAGGGCGGCAATCGCTTCCGTGGCATGCGCGGAACGCATCTCGAAATCACCCATTAGGATGGTTTTGAGAAAACGAATATTTGCAGATGTAGGCAACAGGATAGCCATACGAACTCCAATGGGTCGCATCGGTCGCCATTTAATCGATCTGACCAGTGGGTTCGTGGGCAGATTTGTAGGTAAATTAGAACCTATTTAGCTTGGCGACAGGCATGGAGGTAAGGCCAAAGACAATGCTGGCCACACATGGTGCAACTGTCAACTGCTGCTCCGCATTTGACGCAACCTTTGCTGCCGCAACCTCGGGCCCAAGCCCGCCGTTGGATCACCTACCCGTCAATAATGCATTGGAAATCGCGGCTCTCTGCTTGTCCTCGGCGCGGCCGATGGGTAGAGAGGAACATAAGGAGACCAATTCTTGGGCGATCTGCTGAAACCCGAAGTGCTAGCACTGTTTCTGGTCTTCACAGTTCCAGGCGTCATTGCCCTTTTTTTCCGCAGCCAGTTCCTTGCCGGTCGGATGCCGCCAGTTTCCGAAGGAGCTCTTGCCTACATCACCTTGTCGTTGGCCTATCATGCCATGGCCTTTCCCCTTGCTAGGGGCATTTATACGTCAGGTAGAATTGACGGCGCATATGGCCTTGGCTGGTTTGGCCTGCTTTTTGCCACTCCGGCGGTCTTGGGAGTGATACTCGGCCTCAATATCCGAAAAGGCTGGAGCAAGGCACTTCTGGCGCGCATCGGCATAAACACGATCCATCCGGTCCATTCAGCCTGGGACTGGCGCTTTGCCGCTTGCGAGGAATGCTGGGTCATCGTCACACTGAAGGACGAGACCAGGTTCTACGGGTATCTCGGCACCGGCTCCTTCGCCTCGTCAGACGCGGCTGAACGCGACCTCTATGTCGAGTATGTCTACGATTTTGTCGAAGAAGGCGAACCTTGGACGCCGCGCGGATCCAGCGTTTGGTTGGCCCACGGGGAGATCCGTTCGATTGAATACCTGCCGCGCTAGAGGAGGCGCTCGATGACCAATGAACGCATGACTGCTAATCGTCCGGTCGGCACCGGAAATTTCGGATACCAACCGACGGAGACCCGCGGGCACCAGCCGGTCTCGGCGAGTCCCCGTGGGCCTACGGCAGGAGGCCCCACCGCCGCTGCAGTTTCGAGCGGACCTCCAGCCAATCCTCCCACCCAAGGCACGAGCGCCCGCAAATAATATCCAGGCACAAAGGCAAGAGACATGAGCACCAAGGATGGAAACTGTGAACGGCCCATGGCGAACGACGGTTATCAGCCGCTCGGAAAGGGCTATCAACCAATGGCTGTGACACCGACAAGCACCGCCCAGAATGGACACCAACCTACAACCGGACAAGGCGCCAGTGGTCCGCCTGCCAATCCGCCGGCCCAAGGTGGCAGCGGCAAAAAGTAAGAGCGGGCTTGTACCGCAGGTCGGCTTCGACCGGTTTACTTACGATGCTCATCGTTCGCCCTGTCATTATCGCGCCTGACAGCGCTCATTGGTCCCGCTGGATCGACGCAGCACTTCGTCCCACGCACCGGGATCACGAGTCAGCCGTAACGCTTTACGACCGTCTGATTGCAGCTGGCCGCATACCGCTCCTGACGTTCCACCACCTCGAAGAACTACTCGCAATCGACGACGGTGATTGGGCCATGCGCCGGATCGCGTTCATCCAGTCGCTGCCTTTGGTCGGATTCGTTCGGTGCCCAGACAACGGCGTGCAGACCGGGACGATTGTTGACATGCTCGCCGCGGAAGTCGCAGCAGCTCTTGCCGGTGCCGATTCGATGGCTGAGGTTCGCAAGGCTGCGCGAGGCCGGCTAGTTCGGACCGGAACCGGCACCGATGTGATCGGAACCGAGATGTGGGTCTGGAGCGTTGTCCGCGAGGAATGTCTTCGCCGCAACCGCAGTTCCCGATCTATCGCCGCGGTTCGCCGGATGGGTCTTTTCGACGACCGGCGTACAGTTGGTGAAATTGTGAAAGGCTCGATCCGGCAGCCCAGCGAGCGCCGATCCCGCCTTGTGCGGATGTCAGATGAAGTGACCGATCATGTCCGCACTCGTGGTGATGTCCGGATCGAGGACCCCGCGGGGGTGGCGAACTGGTTCATGTCCGAATTGGGTGATGTCGATCTGCCGCCTGGCATTGACGTGAGGGGCTTGTTGGAGTGGGCGCTTACCGAGCAGGGCCTCGACCGCGAGGAGATCCGCGACGATGCTATTCTAGCCGATCTCAACCGATTGGCGATCTATCGGACACGCCTCAAGATCATAGCCGATTACCTTGAAGTACCTTATGTGCAGCTAAAAGAAATTGATCCAGGAATCCTTCCCAGTCTTTCGATCCATCAAGGGCTCGAGCGCTATGGCCAGGATCGGCAACGCCGCCCGGGAAGCGATCTTACCGACGAGTGCCTTGCTGCTCTCGCACCCTATGTAGACGAGTTGTTCGTCGATCGGCGTACTCGTGAGGACTTCAGGCGATTGCGACAGGCAGACAAAAGCCTATTTGATCGGATCGGGATGGTGAGGAGCGCCGCGCAACTTGATGAGTTGCTCGGTTAGCCTGCTGCACGTTCCTCAGCGCGAGAAGCCTTGCGGCCTATGCGGTTAAACAGCGCTGGGTCCCGGCGAGCCTGAATGGTGCTTTGGCATCAGCCCTCCCTCAGGGGCATTTGCTGGACGCAGGACCAGCGCTCACTTGCGCAATAAATCACCAGGACCAAGATATCGGACATCGACGGTATCGCCGAGCCAACCGACACTTGCCAATGCCAAGCCAAGTCGATCTGGATTGAGAGGTTCGGCGAGGCGTCCGAGAGGCGTGAAGTCCGCCGAATATACAAGCGTTTCGTCATTTGCATCGACGAACCGTAGTGGCGTGTAGACCGGCGTGCAAAATTGACCCCGTTTGAGGGGTAATCGGCGTCTAAAATTGACCCCACCCTTGGGCATGTTTGAGGCTGTCCGTTTGTGCATACGAACGGCGAGGGCGGGGATGTTG
>NZ_JAROCY010000030.1 GCF_029436685.1 Novosphingobium cyanobacteriorum | reverse complement strand
ATTGTCGCTCGACGGTTGCTCCTCGCAACAGCAAATGGTAGCCAGAATTCACCAACCGGCGCGGCCACCTATCGGCCATCAAAATTGACGCCGACCGGACACCGTAATCGTCGCGCTACAGTCCAGGTCGAACCGGCATCTGTGCTGTATGCTCCATGCGACAGGACCCGCAGCATCGGCCGCCACTATTGCCCGAATGCAATGAGTCCCTTGCCGACAGGGGCGATAGCTGCCCGCCGCCATGCCGCCTATTCGAACTGCTCAGCGTGAAGCAATTGCAGCCCCGCCCGATAACGCCGTTCGCTGATGCCTCAATGTCGAGCGTGTGCTGTCCGCCGATCCTCGCCGCCTCGCCAAAGCTCCAGGAGAACGGATTGAGCGAAGACAGGCGGGCAGCGCGGAACAGATCCACGGATTACGCGGACGCTGTGCCTTTGCGCGATCATGCTGCAACTCTCAGCAACGCGCGGGCTGCATTGACTGCATCCAACCACGGGCGCGGGATGGCAGCGCCGCCATTGTAACCGTCGACTATCTCAATGCGCCCCCTCTTTCCGGGCGTGGCGTAGTAGTGCTTGGTCGAATGGCCGACATGTGCTGCAGTGTCTGCGGCGCGCAGTTCCGCCCCTGGGGCCTGGCAGCCATAATCCAAGCTTTCGCCGACGAGTGCGATCTCAGGCACACTCCCGAGGTCGATACCGATATCGGCGATTGCAACCGTGCCGCTACCTGGATCGGTAGTCCCCTGCATCGGCGCCCCCACGCGGGGGAGGGCAGTCGATACCACATCGTCAGGCGACGGGGGGTGGAGGCGGTTGCAACCACCCGCCCGCCTCTTCGGCTCAGACCCGCTTGCTGCAGATGACGAAGCCCAGGATTACGCGGCACTGGACGCCGTGGCCGACCGACCAATGCCCTTCGCCTGCATAGGCAGGCGCGCTTGCAAACGGTGTGCTGGCAGCAGCGAGGGCAATGACGGCGGCGCGGAGAACGGTCTTGACGGTCATGAACAATCCTTTCGGTTGAGCTGCCGTTTGACGGCAGTCCCATTATCTCAACGAGACGTGCGCAAAGATATTCACCGAGCCAGAGCATGGTCTGGCATGAAGCACTTGCTCGTCCGGACAGATCTTAAGTGTGCACCGCTGCGGGTCGATTCTCGGATTCATGCGCATCCCCGCGCGACTGGCTGCTCGACGACAGATGATCTCAATGCCCGAAAACTGCACAGACAAGGCAAAGCTTGGCCATGGAACGGACAGCGCCGGGTGAGCTTGTGCAGGGACGCTGCCACGATCCTTCTGCGCGCCTGCCGCGCGGCCCCCACTTCGCACCCGATGCAGATGGGTCGCATACTGCTGCATGTCGCGCGCATCACACCAATGCAACGCATGGCACAGGTCCTCGATTGGCGGCAGTAACTCAGGCGTTGACGGAAGCCTCAAGCTGCCGTGCGTAGAGTTTGCGTAGTCCTCGACCCGGGGGCTGCGTCCATCGTGGACCGGACCAAAGGTCATGGGCCTAGCAGTGCGGGCTTTGCCCAGGCCCTGCACAAATCAGATCGTTGCCCTGGCGCATGGACAAGAAAGGGCGTGCGTTCGTACGCTGCGATTTGCTAGTAGGAGCTTTCAGCGCTGAACCCAAAGTTGCGAAAGGGGCGCCAATGGCTTTGCGGAAAGTTATAAAGAGTGATCGGGCTCGACAACGCGCCACGATTGATCAAGACCTCCAGAAATCTTTCCAGCAGAGCCAGCGTAACAAAGCTGGTGACCTTATCGCCGATCTTGACGCCATGATTGAGTGTGATTTGCCCGACTATCTCCTGGGTCGGTGGCTGCGCAAGAATGCGCACTGGGTACGCTATGTTCTTCGCAAAGTTCAGTAGCCACTCATCGATCCAGACCTTCATGCCATGACAACGTCCGGATCCTGATCGCGAGCATCCCATCATCCTCGATGGTCAGGCATCCAAGAATGCCGCTCTGCAAAGCCAGCCAAGTGGCCTGGTGATCGGAACAAGTCTCGTTCGCCGGAAAGACGTCCTGCGCTCCGCTGACGTCAGCGGAGACGCGTAGAGGCCCAGATGATGCGGGATTCTTGACAGTTAAGACCATTTAAACCCTGTTGGTCTACCTCAGCCGGCGGACCATAGACCAGTCCACCAGGTAGAGGCCCGCCGCGAACTGCCCTCCGTGGCGGGCCTCGTCGCGTTGTTAACACGCGACGAGCGTTGCCCCAACGTGGCAATTCTGCGCGCCCTATGCCGAGGCCTTTTGCCAAGTAGGCGCGAACTGTTGATCTTGGCGATCGCCAGGAAGAATGATACCAAGGCCGCGCTGCAGGACCCAGGCGATTATCGAGCGATGCAGGAAGGCGCCAGGCGGCGCATGCCCTTTGTCGCATGCGCCGAGAAGGGATCTTGCCGGCACCATTGCCATCGCCCGGCAAAGCGCACGGCAGGTGGCAATTACGGACACAACGGCGTACGACGGCGTCTCATCGAAACGATAGACATCCTTGCCGCCTGCACCACACATGCGCGCTGTCGCCCGGACTGCCAAGGGACTGCATCGACACCTGTTCCGAGATGTCGCTGAATTGAGCGACCATAAGGACGGCCTTGCTCAATCCCATACAGGCCTGCTCGGTCTCGGGCTTGTCGATTGTGCGGCTCGCGCCAATGCGAAAGCCCGGCTTCCGGCTGGAGCGGAATCCGGGCAGCACTCATCTGTGAGCAGCCTGGCGGGTCAAGCACCGCGCGTCAAAAGGAAATGCCACGACAGCTCCCTGGCTCGGTTCATCGGCCAACCCGATTGATCCGCCGGGCACTTCCAGTTTCCTTGCACCGTCAGGATCAGGTTGCGGCTTCGATCCGATCCACAGCAGGGACGGCCTTCTTGCGTGACGCATTCTTGCGCTTTGCGACCGTGGGGGTCTCGACTACCGGAGCGGCGGGCTTGCGTCCAAGTCCAATCTGCTTTGCAAGGACACGACGCTTTTCCGCATAATTGGGCGCAACCATAGGATAATCGCGCGGCAGATTCCACTTCGCACGGTAGTCTGTCGGCGACATGCCATGTTCATTGGCGAGATGCCGCTTCAGCATTTTGGACTTTCGCCCGCAATCCAGGCAGGTGATCATATCGGGCTTTATCGATGATCGCACCGAGACAGCCGGCTCGGGCGCTTTCTCCGCGGACTGCTCGACCTTTCCCAGGCCGGTCAACGCATCATGCACCGATTTGATAATGTTCGGCAAATCGCTTGTCGCTACCGTGTTGTTGCTGACATGGGCCGAAACAATATCAGAAACAAGGTCGAGAAGTTCAGTTGGTGCCATGGTCAGGTGCTCCCGTTTTTTCTTTCTAGTGCCTAAACCTTTGGCGTTTCTGCTTGGCCAAATCAATAGAAAATGTTCACCTGATCCATCGAGGGCTTTTACTCAATGATGGTTGGGCAGACCATTATCGGTTGAGGTCGCCCATGAATGCTTGGCATGGAAGGGCTTGATGGTCTCGTGTGCGGACAGAGCATCCAGCTGATCAAGCTCAGCCAAGAGAACTGCAGCCTGCTTCTCGAACTGCATCCAGGCAGGGACCATCTTGACTTGGCTGATGCGAGCCGAGCCTGCCTGTCTTGTCGAAGGAGCCGGGGTATCGGGATCTACGTCAACACACAGTGTCTCGAAAAGCGCGCGGTGCAGGTGGCGAGCAACAATCTCAATTCTCGTCATTGTCTGTTCTCCTGGCGGTGAGCTTCGCCTCGCTGACTCTGCAAACATCCAAAGGGCTCGTTGGTTTCCCCAAGGGGGGGTAGGGCCACATGCCGCATCGCCGACCGCGAGGGACATGCCGTTCACGGCAGGTTTTGCGTACGGAGGCCGCCGAGCATGCGTCTATCCTGAAGGGATTGTCTGCGCCCCTGCGGGTTAGGCGCGGGGACCGGCAGCGGTGATCACTCGATCCCGCCGAAACGCGAGATAGGGCCATTGGCCAGCGCATAATCTGGATCCCTGGTTCCAAGGCCGTAATGCCGGCAGGTCTTGCCAGGAGCGAACCCATGCCGCGCAAGACATGCACGCGGTGCCGAAACGCTGTCGCAGGCAGCGCTTCAGCACCGACACCAAGACGACCTTGGTGCCGTCGTGAAATGCAAGCGTGGGGTGAACCTTTCATGACGGCGGCGCGCGGCCCATCCGTGCGGCGCTCCAGGACGACAAGCGCGCTGGCCGCCCACAGGGCTGAAATGCGCAGCTGTGGCGAGCAGGCCGGCCAGAGCTGATGGCGCCAGGTCTTTGCGAAAGCAGCCCGCTCTTGTGCTCTATGACACGCGTGAAAATGTCCCGCAGGGCTGTTGTGGTGCATGAGGGGAACGCAGCACTACGGGACAAGCTCAAGTCCGCAGACTGGCCTTCGCCGCATCTGCGCACGCGCAATCAACCCAAGGCATTGTTGGTTCCTGCAAACCAGTTGCGGCAGCAGGACTGCGTCAATCCAGTGGCGGGGCTGCCGCTGGAGTTGCTCGCTCGAGGCGCCGCCTTGCGTTGCTGGCCCGCCAGTTCCAAGCCTGTGGTTCACGGTGTTTCGCCCAGGCTTCGGCGACGCTGAACCCGTGATCCCAACCCTCTTCGTAGGCAGACTTCACCATCGCCTCCAGATCGGCGATGCGCGTTTCGTAGCTGATCAGCGTTTCTGCAGCTTCAATCAGGATCTTTTGTGACAGCTTCCGATAGCCGACCGTTCGCAGCGGATCTCTTCCGCGCAGCCTCCTGACCAGTCTATCGAGCATATCAAGCCTTCATCGAAAACCAATGCACATCCGTCCCGCATGAAGACCGATTTCCGCAGGAGACCCCGGAACAACCTTGCCCACCGGACGGATAGCGGAGCAAGGTCCGCGTCCTGCTGCTTTTTTCGGACATGTCAACTTCGCCAGACCGTTGACACTCCTCTCGCCGCGCCATGAAGAAATCGAAGGAGGGGCCAGTTTACTGGACAGGCTGGTCTGTTCGAGCGCCGCTGTTCACAGCGACCCGTTCCTCGTCCAATGCTGGTGAACGGCGGGGCATCTGGAAGGGAGGTCATGGTGAGATCGCCGCTTTGCGCTTGCCTTCGACGGCGAGGTCCGGCTCGGTCGCGCCACCGACGTTGGGCGCCTATCACCTATTGCGGACATTAACGGTACTTACACGCTTGCGCGCGCATGCCTTACCTCAATCCTGGCGCAGGCTGACGCCTAGGAGTTGCGCATGGATCGAGATGCACTCAAGAAAAAGCCCTGCAGCGGCGGACACCGGACTGCAGGGCGAAAGTTGGATCGTACAAGCCGGTTAGACCTGCAGCAAATCAACAGGTCTTCTGCAGGTTGGTTCCGTCTCGTCCAAAATTTCCTGATGGAATGGAGCGGGCCGTGCTCGGATCGATGACAAGGGCAGCGCTGCCACAGTCATGGTTCTCGACGCCAGCGGGGAGGGGCAGTGAAGATTCCGGTTCGGCAAGGCTTTCTTGATGGCTGCCGGTAAGAATTGACGGGGTAATCCAAGGTCCGGGTGCCTGGCCCCTCGTCCTGGGGGCGGCCATTTCCAAAGATTTCCATCGCGTCAATTGCGGAAGATGCGCGAGGCCCGCTTCCGGGGCACGCCATCGGTGCGAGGCGGGCGACGTTTCCGAGGGCGAGGCGGGCCGATCGGGATATCGATCCGAAGCTCAGCCTGGCGATCGAAGTCTGGAAAGTGTTCTATCATGTCCCAGAAGATTTCGTGCGGGACGTGGCGGCGATTGTATCTGAAATTGAACTCGCCGATGTACTTCCAGAGATTGGCTCGGCTTACGTGCAGATGCGTTCCCCGGATGGTTCGCTTGAATACGCCCCAGTAAGCCTCGATCGATGCTTGCCCGAAGCCGTTGGCGTTCACCCATTCGCCCCGGGAGTGGTTCACGATCTCATGGTTCCATCCGCGCGCTGCCAGCTGCGAATAGGAATGATAGGCATCAGTGACGAGAATCGAGCCTGGCAGGACGTGGCGATCGATCAGAGGAAGCAGAGTTGCCGCCTTGCGATCGGGTACGGCAAGGGCTATTGTCGCTGTTTCATCACACATGCCAAAAACAATGGCGCGACCACCCCCACGCACTCCGTTGGTCCGAATGCCGCGCAGCAGTGCCTCATCGATATGCACGAGCTTGCCCGGGCCACCTATCTTGCGGTCGCACTCGAGCAAGGCCATGTGAGTCCGGATTCTGTCGGCCATGCGGAAACCGCTCTTGTACGCGATACCGAGATGCCGCTCGATGAAGTGCCCGGTCACTCCGTTCTTGGAGTTGGCGAAAAGGAGCATGATCTCGAACCAGTCGGTCAGCGGGATGGAACTGCGATGCATTACCGTCCGGCCGGTAGGCGCGAAGGAGCTTGCGCAGCACGCGGTTGCATATCGTCGAAAGCCTGCGATCCTGTACCATCGGCGCTCTTGCCGGCATTTGAAGCAGCGGTAGTCCCCTGCCATTCGCGCATGGAAAATGTGATTGAGGCAGGCATCATTGTCAGGGAAGGCCCTTTGCAGCACTTTCCTGCTGGTTCCTTTGCTGCCCGGTGTGATCGCGATCCTCGGGTTCTCGTAGGGTTCCTGAACGACTCTCGTGCGAATCTGTGGTGAAACGGGAAGGTCGCCGGGGCAGGCATGGCGAGGGCCTTCGATCGCTTGGGCTGGGCTCGCCGCCGCCTGGTCCTCAAGTATGTTGTCTTGCGCTGTCGGGCCGGCAAGGAGGAAGCTGCGGCATAGCTGTCGGATGAGATTGCGCTCGCCAGCCTGGCCGTCGAGCCATGCGCTGTAAAGGCCGGCAAGATCGGATTCACGGCACTCCAGACGTGTGCACAGATTGTTTATCCGCCGCCTGACCGACGCTGCCTGAACATTCTGGAGTTGGGCGATCTGTTCGACCGACCAGGCTTTCGCGAGGCAGTCCAGCAGCTGGTTCTGCTTGCCGGTTATGCGCGCGAACACCGCGCGGAGGTCGCCGGTCCTTTCGCTTGCGCAAGTCGTGGTCCTGCGAACGTGCATTGTCGTTCTGACCGCAGGGTCGGCGGGGGAAGACGGCGAAGGGGATTGCGTTGCCACCGGGGCGCAGTCATCGCGCGGTTCAGCGCGAGGACGCCGGTCTGCGGCACTCCCATCGAGCGTTTCATGCAGCATTGGCCGGTGGTCCCTCCTGACGCACAGGAACTCCTCTGGATGCGCGGGTACCGCGATTTGCAATTTCGTCAGCTCGATTGCTGATGCAGCCGATCGATCTTGCGACCTCAGGAAACAGCTGCCAGAAAAGGCACCCCAAGCTCAAGCTCTTCGAGCTTGGATGCGGGGACGGGGCGAGGGCTGGTTGGCTTCCTTGGAGTCTGAAACACAATTCTGGTCATGGCCTGTCGGCGGTGATGCCGCGTGCCATGGCGCGCAGGCGGCGTGCCGGCTTCCCCGACCTGGTGTGCAGCCGCTTCGTATGGCTTTCGTACTGCACCGCGCCGTGATCGGGGCGATCGGCATGACCAGTCGGCTCGTGGGTGTTGCAGGCCGGTGCGGAAACGCGATCCTTGCCTGATGCCTGGTGACGGTTTGTCCCGAAAGCTTGCTTAAGCGGCCATTTACCATCGTGGTTATACAGCGATTTCGAGATGGTGATCCGCCAGCTCTGTTGAGAAAATCCTGGACCCGTCGTCATGACGACGGGTCTTTTTTACCGCTTTGCCATTCCGCCAGTTCTTGTCTTTGCCGACGCAAGATGGTTAACCTGCAGCATCGGGCAGGAGAAAGCCATGAAGTCGGATCAACTGGTGGCCGCCGCAATTGACCGATCGTCAGGGCGGGCCGCGCTGATCAGGGCGGCAGCCCTTGCCGGTGTTGCAGCAATGGGCAGCCACTATGCTTTTGTCAGCAGGGAAGGGCCGATGACCGAGCCCTTGAACCCGCCCGGCCCCGATGCCGGGTCAGTGCAGATGACTGGGGATCTTCCGCTCCCTCAGTTCCCCTCGGTCGAACGCATCGCGATGGGGGAGACAAGCGGGCCAATCGCGCCGGATGCACCGGGGATGAAAGCAGCGCAGCTTGGTCCGGATGGCGTGTCGTATAAAGCGAAACGGACCGCGTCCTGTGATGCGCATTGTTCGGCTCGATCGCTGGCTTCTGTCGGCGGAGGGGAGACAGGGCAGGGCTTGTCATCCGCCCCTGCCGTCGCGTCCGAACCCAGGTCAGTTGAGGGCCAGGGGCAATTGCCGGCGTCACCGTCAGGTGCGAGGGAGGAGACCTTGGCAGATGCAAGTGTCCTGGCAATAGGCGGCGTTGAGATGGCTGGCGAAGAAGAAGGCCTGGTGGAGCAGCCCGTCGTCGAGCAAGCGCGGGCGGAGGGGGCCAGCGAACGGCTGCCTGCGACGGGGTCACAGCTGTCCTTGGATGATGCCGAGCCAATGGTTACTGGCAGTTCCGACGAACGCCATGCGGATGGTTCGCATCCGCAGCTCGCGCCGGCCGCAGCGGAACCGCTCTCGCCGATTGCGAAGCTGGCCATTGCGCCACCTTTGGAACCAGCTTCGCCTTCGTTACGGTCTGACGCAGGGACTGACGGCGATTTGGCGGGCTGTGCGCAATTGCTTGATGCTTGCAGTTCGCCCGAGTTCAATATGGCTCCCCGTCGTGTGACCCAGGCAGCTCTGAACGAACTTGCAAGGATGGCAGCGCGTGTCGCCCCGAGTACGGCGGGAAGGCAGGTTCAGATGGCGCAAGAAGCATACGATCCGACGCTGAGAAGCCGGATACCCGAGCCAGCTTTCTGAGCCTTTACAAGGTCAGCGACGTTTTGGCCGATGATTATGCCGCCCGGAGCAAGCTCGACCTTTGGCAATGACGAGGGCGAGAGGCATTGGAAATTCCTGGATGGTGCCATGCCGAGGTGGCTACGCAGGACTGGACGACGGTCAAGACTGCAGGTGCGGCTTCGTGGAGGTGTCTTATTGCCCAGAGCCCACCCTTGCGACCGCTCGCCGGTCGACCCGTGGGCAAACAGTCACTGGCCAGCTGCCGCCGTCCCGCTTCGTGCCGGGCGAGACTTCATGACGCGCTCTTTGGCTTGTCGGCGCTCAGAAAGCGACCATAGCGACCGACCTCGATATCCGTGCGGATGATCTCGGCGGGATTGCCGGCGACAATCGAACGGGGCGGGACGTCCTTGGTGACGACAGCGCCTGCGCCGACAATGCTGTTGTGGCCTACCGTTATGCCTGGCATGATGATCGCGCGGGCACCGATGAAGCAATTCTCCTCAATCACGGTGTCCTTGTAGATGCCGCGGGTGCGATCATGGGTGAGGATCGTGGCACCAAAGGTGATGTACGAGTATGCTTTGATATGCACGCCCTTTGGGTAGGTCCGGTCAAGCTTGGCCGTTAGGGAGACCTTGACCGTTGGGTGCAGGTCCATGCCCCAAAACCGGTTGTAGAAGGCTATCCTGGCCTTGTTGATGAATCGCTGGAGCCAGAGCAATTGGTTAAGGCTGCGCATCAGGACAAAACTCCGCCACGAGAGGCTTTTTCCATCGCATCGGTCATCTTGGGGTTGATTGCAGGTGCAAGTGCTTTCTGCATCTTCCAGGCGGCGCGCAGGTCTTGAACCGGAAGTTCGCCCTTCGCGCACAGCGCCACCCCGACCGCGATCTTGCGGAGGTAAGCGACAAAGGCGCTGACGCTTTTCAGCCTGTGACGACGCAGCGCGACCAGAGTGCCGCCATAGTAGCGGGCACGGATGGCGGGGTCGAAATCCCGATGACCCACCATGCGTTCAGGAGCATGCAGGATCTTGCGGGCTGAAAAAGCCGCGCGCATGGCAAAGTCGGTATCCTCCCCCGACTTTGCCGGTGTGCCAAGGCCCAAGCTCTCGTCAAAGCCGCGCACGTTTGCCAGCACAGCGCCGCGCACTGCGATCGTGTTGGAAGAGGCGCGGCCGATAATGTCGAGCAAGGCAGGCGTGTATTCGCGCAGGCCGTCAGGGAAACTGGCCTCGCTGCCATAGCGGCAGAACCAGAAATCGAGGTCCCGGTCCTTTGAAAAAAGCGCGTGCATATGCTCGAGAGTTCCCGCCGGATACCACGCATCGTCGTCCGGGAAGGCGACCATTGCGTCACCAAGCGGAAAGGGCGGATCCTCAAGGAGGCGGTTGATCATGATGTTGCGTGCGGATGACAGGGGGATCTGACGTTCGCTGGCGAAGACGTCCATCCTGGCCGGAAAACCCAGTCGGGTCGCTTCGGCCATGGGATCGGTGCATCGCTGCAAGAGCATGACGTGGTGAAGCGCGGTTTCAGGATGAGCGTGCTGAAACTGTTCGACCGAGCGCACAAGACGGGCAAGCTCGGCGTCACGTCCCGCATGCAGATCCGCGGTCGTCAACAGCACGATTGGGACAGGCATGAACGCTGATCGGTCCGGTGTCACGGTTGTTCCTTCACTTCGAGCGCCGCTGGGTTGGCCGGGTGCTTACCAGCAGCCTTCCCAACTTGTCCAACATCACATCCCGCAGATGGCCGCAGCACGCGGGGCACGGCGCAGGCGACCGGAAAAGCATGCATCAAAGGTGGTTAAGATTTCACGACGGCGCATGATGGGCGAGCTTTACGCAAGGTTCAGAACCGGGACGAGCCTGCCTCGCCGGGCGGCGCCTGCCCAGCAGCGATCACTGTGCTCCTTGCTTTCCGCAGCACGGTGTAGCTTGTGATGTAGAATCTCCACGACCTGGTCAGGAAGCCATTGGCGCGTGCCGCTATTCCATCTTTTGGCCGGCGCCAGGTCACGGTGGTAGCGCGATAGAGGAGTCCTTCGGCCGAGACAAAGTACACAATGGAGCTGTGACTTTGGAACGACCCTTTCATTTCCTTGATATGAAACAAAAAATGTCTCCAGTCGCTCATTATCTCCCACTATGGCTCTTTTGGAGATCAATACTTCATCCCTGCGATCTCGGTCAACAAGATTGATGGTTTACGAATATTAATTATCATCGTATTATCTTTGATGATTGCCAAATAGATATTCATCTTAATAATAAACTCTCCAATTCTAGCATAAATCTATGCAACTAAGGCCGGTTTTAGATTTGTGAAACTACAATTTTCCTCTCTAATAAATTTCTAAAGGTAATAACTATTATAATAAAACAACCTATTGTGGCACAATAATGACGATCTCATGGAATATTTGAATCGTAATTACAGTAAAGCAAGTATTTCATGATCCGGAAATAATGGATCCCGGTGGAAAGGCCGATGTCTGATTGGGCGTGCGATCAGGTGGCCATCTGGATGGATGGCAAATTGCCTCTGGCAGCGGTACTGTACCCGCTGATGGGAGGCTCGAGTGAGATATGGTTGAACGTGATCGTCTGCTCGACTTGTTGCTGGAGCGTGGTGTCTCCCAGGCCGAGGTCGCGCGGCGCATCGGAGTCAGTGCGCCAGGTCTTTGGAAACTGGTCCATAACCGCGTGAGAAAGTCGAAGCATCTCGAGCGGTTGGCAGAAGAGCTGGAAACCACGCCTGAATTCCTCTTGGGCAAGACCGATGATCCTGCAAGAGAGGCGCGGGTGGCGCGCCTCACTCCGGAAACGATGGGGCATGTGCTCAAGATCAGTGAATGGGACTTGAGCGAGTCCATGGAAGGACGATTTCTCGATTTGCCCCTGACGGGGACTGAATATGCCTTTTCGAGCAGTTGGCTCAGGCTCTTCACCAAGGCACGGGCGAGCCAGATCTACCTTGCACGTCAGTTCGGCGATTCGATGAGCCCGACGATCGCATGCGGCGATCAAGTCCTGATCGATACCGCGGACAATCACATCGCGCAGAGTGACCAGATCTGGGCGCTCGTTTTCGAGGGAACAAGTCAGATTCGCCGGATACGCCCTGCTGCTGAAGGAAAAGTCGAGATATGTGCGGACAATGCTGTTATCCGCCCCCTGCTGGCCACTCGGGAACAATACTACATCGTCGGCCGGATTGTGACAATCATGCACAGGCTCATGCCCGGAGCACGGAGATCGACGTAACCGCCGACAGGGGCGTGTTCGCCTTTTTTGCCTCGATGTGTCGATTTTTGCCACGGTCACGCGAATGCACGCTAACCTTGCCCAACGAATCCTGGCCGAGAATTCCAACGTGTCGAACGTGCCGAACTATGAACAGTCCCTCGAGCTTTCCGGCGTGGTCTCTGACGTGGCGCCTGCTCAAGGCAAAGTTGTCGCTTTCAGGCGACAGGTTCTGAACCGGGCTGCCGCCAAAGCCATCGTTGAGACATGTCGCATCTCACCACCGGGTGATATCACGCGCCTCAAGCATGGTTGGCGATTTTGCTTTTCGGTCGGCGGGCATGTCTTGCCGGTCCGGCTTTCAGACGCTGTCTTTCTCATGATCCATGTCGGCTACCTGATGGACAGCTACGTAGCGGGCTTGCCGACTTTCACGGAGCGACTGCATGCTCTGGTGGCATTGCAGGTCCAACGCTATCCGGCGGCCCTTCCCGATGACCTGGTGCTGGAGATTTCCGACATCTGATCAATCAGGGCCAATTCACCTGGCGGTCGATCCAGGCCCGCCGACGCAAGTCCGTCATAGCGCCGCATCATGGGTTTTGCTTGCACGACGCGGAGCACGCGGGATAGACACGTTCGTCATGCGGTGCGCTTCTTCGGCACTTGCCTGCGTTCGCTTGAATGAGGAAGGGAATGGGATGTCGCAGGACAAGGCCTCGGATCCGTATGAAGAGGCGGTCCTGTCCGATTTGCTGGACGAACTTGGCGACGCGGTCGTACGCACGTGCAATCTCGTCCATGATCTTGCCGGGAGGGCAGAGACCAGTGCCGATCGGCAGGTCACTGTCCGCTTGCAGGAAGTCGCAGCGCGTTTGCGTGCGGCCATGCTAGAACTCGAGCGTCAGTCATGACCAATCGCCGCGTAGCAGGCCACCTCGCCTGATTGCCGCGAGTCTGGGGCAACAGTCCTTGAATGACAGGCAATTCCTGGAGTTGGCGGCTCGACCAGTTTGAAACCTGCACGGACCTTATCTGAGTGTCCCGGGGACGCATTAGCATTGTGCTAATCCCGGGCCGATAAATCTTATTGAATGAGTGACTTGATCGAAGCCGACTGGGTCCGGCCGTGTCTTGCGATTCTATCTGTGCTAGCGCTCTGGGCCATCTGGCGAATTGTCCGCCTTCGGTTATCCCGGCCGGCCCAGGACCGCTACCCGGTGGCCTCTGCAGACCCGGTCCGCTCTCCCAGGCAATGTTCTGGCCGCAGCCTGACCGACAGCGGAAACCTCTCCCAAGAGTGGTACATCACTCGTGGGCTTCGCAAAGTCCTCGCAGGGCAGGCGCCGGGAAAGGAAGCGGAACGCCGCGGCGGACATGATGCCGATTGACGCACAGGGCCCAATGCCGACCCATCGGGCCACCGCAATGGCTGTCTTTTGCGCAAGGGTCCCGCATCACCAGGAAATGACCACCAGCCTGCTGATGCCAAGGTGCGCCCTGCTTGTTCCGGACGCTGGCAGGATCTGCGCAGGCCTATCATCGCGGTGACGATGGGCACCGTGGTCGAAAGCCGGGGGCGGGTCCGACGTGCCAACAGGCTTCCCGAAGGGATTAGTCTGGTTTCCTGCAGAATCTGCTAGTCTGGGCTCGTTCGATTGGCCGGCTGGGAACGGTAGCGATGGAAATTCTGGGTCTTGCCCTTATGGCAGGGGTTGCGCTGGCAGCGCTGTGCTGGACGCTGTTTGGAGGGCGAGGCAAGAAGTGATCACCTCCTCCCCCGTGACCCGGCTGTTTGGGCAACTTTGGCGATGCGGGGTCTGCCCATTACCGGCCCCCTGTCACTGATTGGCCGCGCCGGAAAGCTTGCCCACCAGCTGCGCGCCTTCGGGGGTACAGACCAGCACTTCGTCCTTGTCCACCACCACGATCAGGTTCGATGCGCCAACCACGTTCACGCGCGGCCCATCGGTGTGGACCAGCACGTTGCGGCAATCCTTCAGCTCGGCCCGGCCCATCACCGCGTTGCCATCCTCATCGCGGTCCAGCGCATCGTGCAGCGCCTGCCAGTTGCCGATGTCGGACCAGGCCATCACCGCCGGCACCATCGCCGCGCGGCTGGTGTTTTCCATCACCGCATAGTCCACGCTTTCGCTTTCGATCAGCGCGAACGCCCCCGCATCGGGGTGGAAGCGCATGCCATCGGCCGCACCCTTGTCCACCGAAGCCTTCACCGCGTCGTGAATCGCCGGGCGATGCGCCTTCAGCTCATCGAGGAACGTGCCGGCGCGGAAGGCGAAGATGCCCCCGTTCCACGAATAGTCCCCGCTGGCCAGGAATTCGATGGCGCGTTCCAGGTTCGGCTTTTCCACGAACTGGGCCACCTTCATGCCGCCCGTGCCCTCGATCGCCTCGCCATGGCGGAGGTAGCCGAAGCCGGTTTCGGGCGCGGTCGGCGCGATGCCGAACGAGACCAGCCAGCCCTGAGAGGCGAGCGAGGCCGCCGCACGCGCCGCTGCCTGAAAGGCCGCGCAATCGCCGATGTGGTGGTCGCTGGGGCACACCAGCATCACCGCATCTTCGGGCAGGCGCAGCGCCGCCAGCGCAATGGCCGCAGCGGTGTTCTTGCCTTCGGGCTCCACGATGATCTGCGTGTGCTCCCGGTCGGGCAGCTGCGCCTCCACGTGGTCCAGATGCGCCGCCCCGGTCACGATCACCGGATCGCCAAAGCCCTCACCCTTGTCGCAGCGCAGCACGGTGGCGGTGAACAGCGTGCTGTCCCCCACCAGGGGCAGGAACGGCTTGGGCATCGTCTTGCGCGAACGGGGCCAAAGACGGGTGCCGGAGCCACCGCACAAAACAACCGGAATGATATCGCTCATGGTATCCCGTCAGCCTGACTTGTTGGCATTGCGTGGTGCCTTTCCCAGTGCCGAACGCAATGCGCAAGCCTGGTTTGGCAATGCTATGCCAAGATTGTGTCCCGGCTTCGTTGGCAGATGCATGAATCCGGGCAATTGCCACCATTCAGGCCGTTGTTTTTGTGAGGTTTCCACCCGTCCCTCAAGGCGCGTGCGTGAATACGCACTGAAACTGGGGACATGCATCCGGGGGCAGCCCACCTTGAAAAATGCACTATTGGCTGTTCGTGGAGTGACTAATGAACTTTCTTCTGCAAGGGGAGCGCCGGGGCGCGAAGTGAACGAATATTCTTCTCAATTTAAAAATAACTTTTATTTCGGATCGTAAATTAGTCGGATTTATTCTTGCACAGAAGTGAAGGGATTCAGGGGGTTTTCCAGTTATTTGCGATCCTTCATGGACAATGAAGGTATCATTGAATGGCGGACACCATTGTTCGGCTCAGGGACGGATCGACCGAAGCCGATATTCAAAAGGCACTGGGCGGATTGCCGTCAGGGGGAACGCTTGTTCTGCCCGCAAACGCCAAAATCGTGGTCAGCAAGGGGCTGCAGGTCGATGCCGCACACCGCGACATCACGATCGACCTGAACGGCTCGACGCTCAAGCAGGGCGGCGATGCCTCGGTAATCTGGGTCAACGGGCGCATGGGCGATCCGCTCTCGAGCAAGGTCGGTCATGATGCCTCGGGCCACGTGACGGTGACGTATGCCAATGCCTCCTCGGTCCAGGCAGGCGAGTGGATCAAGGTCATTGCCGACGATGTCCTGCCCAATGACCAGGGCGCGGCGACGCGGCTCGGCCAGGCGATGAAGGTCATCGCGGTTGATGGCAACAAGCTCGTGCTCGAGGGCGATCTTGCCTATGCCGATCTCTACAAGACCAATGTCCGCGTCTCGGAGTACCAGAGCGGTACGGTCAACATCAAGAACGGCACCGTCCAGGGCGACCAGAGCCATCCCGACTGGGCCAATGCGCTCGTCTCGGTGCGCTCGACCATCAACACCCATGTCGACAACGTCACCGTGCGTGACGGCAACTCGATGGGCTTCAACTTCGTCAGCACGGTCAATGCCCTGGTCACCCAGTCGGCCGCGATCAACCTGACCGACGACCCGGCCAACGGCCACTTCGGCTACGGCGTCCACTCGGCCAGCTCGGTCGGCACCACCGTCAACGGCCTCTACACCGAGCACGTCCGCCACGGCGTCGACGACAATGCGGTGGGGCTGTGGAGCAGCGACGTCAACCCGTCCAAGTACGGCGCCGACATCGGCCTGACCGCAACCAATGTCGTGGCCAACGGCACCACCTCGTATGCCTTCTCCTGGCATAGCGAAGGGCGCTTCAGCTCCTATTCGAACGCGGTCGTGGTCAACAGCTTCGGCGTGCTCGGCGGACGCGGCACCGACAACACCTTCAAGGATGTCTCGGGCAGCAACAACGAGCGCGGCATCCTGTTCTACCAGTACGGCAACGGCGATGGCACGCGCATCACGGTCGACAACGTCAACCTCAAGGAAACCGTCGGCTTTGCCTACTGGAACCAGAACGGCGCCACCGGCAACACCCTGTCCAACTCCATCTTCGAAGTGCTGAGCAATCGCTACAGCATCGCCGCCGGCAGCCCGACGCTGGCCTTCATCAACAATGTGGTCAAGGCCGGCACCTTCGTCCTCGACGAGACCATCACCGGCGGCGCGGGCAACGACCGCCTGCTTGGCGGCAGCGGCACCGACACCATCTCGGGCGGCGCGGGCCGCGACTACATCTGGGGCGGGGCCGGCAACGACATCCTGACCGGCGGGCTCGGCCAGGACCGCTTCGTGTTCATGGACGCCAACGAAGGCAACGACACGATCACCGATTTCACCGCCGGCGCGGGCGGTGATGTCATCGACCTTGCCGTGATCGCCCGCCACTACGGCTGGAGCGGCGACCTCTTCGCCAAGGGCTACGTCAAGTTCGTCCAGGCCGGCAGCGATACCCTCGTCCAGGTCGACACCAATGGCGGCGGCGACAGCTTCACCACCCTGGCAACCCTCAGGAACGTCAGCGCCACAACACTGGTCGCCGCCAACGTCTCAACACAGATCGTCGTCACCGACTACGATGGCAAGAATTCAACACCATCAACCTCCCTCTCGACACCGACAACGCCCACGACCACGCCCACGACCACAACTTCGGGGACAACTTCGGGGACAACTTCGGGCTCGACCAATTCGGGCTCGACGACTGCACCTGCAGGTTCGACGAGTTCAGACCAGGATGGAACGAGTGCGAGCGATCCATTCTCTGACCTGTCGGGATATCGCAAAGCTTTCGGGACTGCTGGCTCCGATGTGCTGAACGGCGCTACCGGCAGTGACCTGCTGATCGGACAGGGCGGCAGCGACCGACTCTTTGGCGCTGGCGGAGACGACGTCCTTGCGGGCGGTTCCGGCCCAGACTACCTCAATGGCGGAAGTGGTCGAAATACCGTGTCCTATGCCGATGCGCAAACAGGGGTGGCGATCAGCCTTGCCAATCCCTCGGGCAATACCGGCAATGCCAAGGGCGACGTCTACAGCCAAATCCAGAATGTCACGGGCAGCAGTCATGATGACCTCATCAGCGGCAATGCGGGGGTCAACGTTCTTGGCGGCGGTCTCGGTGCCGATACGATCAAGGGCATGGGCGGCACGGACACGATCCATGGCGGAGCGGGCAACGACGTACTCGACGGGGGTGACCAGAACGACATCCTCTTTGGTGGCCCTGGCAATGACCGCCTGATCGGTGGTGGCGGTTACGACACCCTGACTGGCGGTGAAGGCGCAGATGTGTTTGTATTCGACGCCTTGCAGTCGACCGGCTTCGACACGATCACGGATTTTCAGATCGGATCCGACAGGATCGAGATCGCCCATTCTGGGGTCAGCCCGCTTTCAGGGCTGGTTTTCGAGGAAGGGCCAGTGCTCGCGGCATCGGGCGGTCATCCCACCATTCTCTACAACCAGACAACCGGCGCTGTTCTCTTTGATGCGGATGGCGCGGGCTCGGGCACACCCGTGAAGATTGGCATGGTTGCGCCAGGCCTCGACCTGCATCTCTCCGACTTCCTGCTGATCTGAAGTGTCGGACGCTGGGCGAGGAGGGCGCCGCATCGGCGCAAACAGCTGACCAGCACTGCGGCACGCAGTATGCCAGCAGCGCCTTGGCGCGCCCCGGAAGACTTCTCCGGGGAGGCGTAAGGATGGCCGGTGTCTTGCGCCGTTCTCGAGCGCAAGACATCGCCCTTCCGAGAGCTTCCTCAAGAGGTGAAGCGCTCCGCGATCACACGAGCGGAAAATCCTGGGTTACAGGCGCCTCGCTTCGAGGGCGCTCGACAGGCCGGTCGCCTTGCGACGGGCCTTGCATCGCGCCAGGTGCGTTCTGACTCTGCTAGCCGGGAAAGGCGGGCGGGTCATGAATCCTATTTTGCCATCTTCGATGGCCCTAGAGACTCATCACGGCATGAAATCTGCCATCTTCCCAGATTTCCGCGGAACTGTAGACGTTCGAGGTGCACGATACACGCAAAGCTTCCTGAACGTCATCAGCGAACAATTCGACTTGCTTGGCAAGTTCGGGCCGCGCTGCCTGCAACAGCAGGATATAGTGGTGGCGTGGAGCCCGCTGCCTTCCTCTTGCGTTCTGTTCCCGGACCGATAGCATCCATGCCTCCCGTCTTTGTTTTGTCCAGCTTGCAGACAGATCCGCACACTGGAAAGTCGTCTGTCAGCGCTGTTCCATACGGGGACATGCGCAGTTGGTTCCATTAAGACGGGAAGCTTGCGGTTATCCCTTCTGGCCATGCGTATAGTTGCGGAAAAGGTCGCGAGTGCGGCCGGTGACCTGGGCCAGATGACCAGGTCGTAGCGTTCGACCTGCGAGCATCGGACAATGCTTGAACCGGCCGAGACCCGTGCGGGCTGTAATTGATTGTCTGAAAAATCAGGCAAGCGGCAAACTCGTCTTGCAAGTTGCAAAATGAAGGCAGCACTAGATCCTCGTCTGATGCCAGGAGGTTTCCCTGGCGAAGTGAAGTCAATGAAAGACACTCAAGCGCAAACGCCCGAACAAGACTCGCTCACACCGGCTTGCTTTGACGAATGCGATGCTGCGTGACGGCCCTTTTCCCCAGGCATGAAGAAAAGGGCTTTGTCCTGCCCGTGGTTGATTGCCCGCGCCGATGGCAGGCGGGTGGCCCGCTTGGCCATGCCCTCGCGCACAAGCGGCAGGGGTGATCGGATTGGGAGAAGTCCCGATCGGGTCAAGGCCAGGCCTGCGTTTGCACGGCCGGGCGCTTTTCGACCGCTGTCCGGTCCTGCCTGTCCGGACAGCGCCACGATGCGCATTGCGAGCGCTCCGCCACCTGATAGCCGCTTTGCAAGGTCGGACTTGCTAAAAAAATTTTTGCGGATGCGAGCATGAGGCGGCGATTAATTGTGCATTTGCGTAATGGAAACAGTTGGTTAACAAAATGTTTCATGTTGGGACAAACGCGAGATCAGATTGGTTACCAGGAGTTACAGAATCACTCTTCATGCGCTAAGCGGCGAAATGGCGGGAGTCTTATGGCCGACGTTTTGCGAATCTTGATCGACCAGGGGGTCTAGAATGATTGTTGATGGTAGCCTTTCGGACTGGACGTCGGCAGACCGTATCGATTCTGGACTTCCATCTGGTTATGCAATCTTCGCAAAGTCGGACGGAGATGGCTTTGTATTTGCAATGCAGTCCCCAACCGCGATCGGTGAAGGCACGACTGCTTGGCTCAATACCGACCGCAACAGCACAACTGGCTTCCAGATATTCGGGTTTGCCGGTGGCGCGGAATTCAATGTCAACGTCGGCGCCGATGGGCAGGTTTCGCTCTATTCTGGTGATGCCGGTCAGACATTGGTCAAGAGCGGACTGGAGGCGGCCTGGTCGGCCGATCGCACAGTTGTCGAGTTCAAGGTGGCCAAGGCTGATATTGGTACCCCCAGTGCGATCGATACACTCTATGACATCAATAACAATGTGTTCTTGCCTGGCAATTTTTCGTCAAAGCCGTTCACGGTTTACAATGAAACCGATATAGTTCCGGCGGCTGATCAACGTATTGCGATCGTCTACTCGGAAACCACGGCGAAGAACTATTTCGGTGATATGGCCTACTCGCAGCTTTTCATGGCTGCGCAATCCCAGGCCACTCAAGCCGGGATACCATTCGACATCCTGCAGGAAAGCGATCTTACCAGTCTCGCGACTTTGGCCAAGTACGACACCCTCGTTTTCCCCTCGTTCCGCAACGTCGAGGTAAGCCAGGTCGACCAGATTGCGAACACGCTTGAGCAGGCGACGAGGCAGTTCGGGATCGGGCTGGTTGCCGCGGGCGAGTTCATGACGAACGACCAGAACAACAATGCGCTGGCCGGGGATTCCTATGCGCGCATGAAATCGCTGTTCGATGCAACGCGCGTAGACGGTGGTACCGGCGACGTGACCCTCACCGCGACTGACGCAAGTGGCAAGATCCTCGATGGTTATGGCAATGGCGAGCTCATCCGCCAGTACACCAATGTTGGCTGGAACGCTTTTGCCAGCGTGAGCGGCACCGGCTCGACGATTGCGACCGAGACGATTGCGGGTCAGTCCTATTCTGCGGCGCTGGCGACCCAGACTGGCGGCCGTAACGTGCTCTTCTCGAGCGCGGCCGTCATGGCGGATAACAACCTTCTGCAGAAGGCGATCGACTACTCGGTGAATGGAACCGAAACGCTATCGCTTGCGCTCAGAATGACCCGGCAGTCCGGCATCACGGCAACGCGCGTGGACATGGATCAGAGCCAGGAGCAATTCGAAGTCAAGCCAGACGACGGCTCGCCCGGCGTATACGACAAGCTCATCCCGATCGTTTCGGACTGGAAGGCCAAGTACGGGTTTGTCGGCAGCTACTACCTCAACGTCGGCAATGACCCCGCCAATGGCGCTACAACCGACTGGGCAGTGTCCCTGCCCTATTACAAGGCGTTGATCGAGCGTGGAAACGAACTTGGGTCACATAGCTACACGCATCCTGAAAACACGAACCTTTTGACTGACCAGCAGCTGCAGTTCGAGTTTGCTGATTCGAAAAGCGTTCTGCAGCAGCAACTGAGTGCCTATCTCGGTTCGACTTACAACATCACAGGGGCAGCCATTCCGGGGAACCCTGAGTCTTTGGCGACGGCGCAGAAGATTCTTCAATATTACAATTACATTACGGGTGGTTACAGCGGGGTGGGTGCAGGCTACCCGAACGCGTTCGGATATCTCAATCCAACCCAGGCCAACTCGGGCTCGTACTATTTCGCGCCCAATATCATGTCCGATTTCACGCTCATCGAGTTTCAGAAGAAGACCATTGCGCAAGCCAGTGCGGAATGGGCGAAGCAGTTCTCGGAAGTGACATCGCATGGTGCGGCCCCGATCGTGCTTTGGACCTGGCACGACTATGGTGCGGCGGCATGGAATTCCGATGGACCGAGCCCCTATTCGACCCAGATGTTCACCGACTTCATCGCGATGGCAAGCAATGCGGACATGGAGTTTGTCACGCTCGGCGACCTTGCCCAGCGGATGAATGCGTTCCAGAGCACCACCGTGACGACCTCCGTCACCGGAAACGTGATCACCGCCAATGTTGCTGCGTCCAAGAGTGTTGGCACATTCGCGCTCGAGCTGGGGAACACCAGTGCGGGACAGGTGATCCAGAAGGTCAGTGGCTGGTATGCCTATGACAGCGACAGTGTGTTCCTGCCTGCATCGGGCGGCAGTTTTGCCGTCACCGTGGGCGCAGCGCCCGACGATGTGACCCATGTTACTGCGCTGCCCAGCCGCGCCGTCCTCGAGAGCATTTCGGGCGATGGGCGCAATCTGACCTTCAGTTTGTCGGGTGAGGGCAAAGTCGTTGTCGATGTGCAGGCGCCTGGCAATGACTGGGTCAGCGTGACCGGCGGCACGGTCGTCAGTGCTGCAGGCGAAATCTACACCATCGATATCGGCGCACCTGGCCCGCACACGATCAGTGTCGGCTATGTGGCAAACCTCGCGCCGGTCATCGCGTCCAATGGCGCAGGTGCAACCGCAACGATCTCGTTGGCCGAGAATCTGTCGGCGGTCACGACCGTCCTTGCGACCGATGCGAACAAGCTTCAGGGCGATATTGTCGCCTATTCCATCCAGGCCGGTGGCGACGGAGCCTTGTTTGCGATCAATTCTGCCACCGGAGCGCTTACGTTCCGCACTGCGCCGGACTTTGAAGCGCCAGCTGACCTCAATCGCGACAACGTCTATAACGTCACCATCGTGGCGACCGATGCACGCGGCCTGGCCGACACGCAGGCGCTTGAAATCAGCGTGACCAACAAGACCGGCATCAACCGCACCGGGTCACTGTTCAACGACACCATGAATGGCACCGGGGAAGAAGACAGTCTCAACGGGTCGTGGGGTAACGACACCATCAACGGCCTTGGCGGCAATGACAAGCTTTATGGCGATGTTGGAAATGATCGGCTCAATGGTGGTGACGGAACCGATCAGCTTTACGGACAGAGCGGCGATGACACGCTCGATGCTGGAAGCGGCAACGATCTTGTCGTTGGAGGCACCGGACGCGACACCCTGATCGGGGGTGGTGGACTTGATACTTTCCTGTTTCAGTCGACCAATGACAGTGCGACTTCGACAAGTGGTCGAGACATCATCCGCGATTTCGAACTCGGCATAGACAAGATCGATATCTCCCAGATCGATGCCAGTGTTTTCCAGGGTGGCGATCAGGCGTTTTCTTTTCTGGCTACACCCACGACGAAGTTCACCGCAAGTTCTCAGGTGCATTACTTCTACCAGTTCGTGAATGGTGTGGAATATACTGTGGTGGAAGGTCGAACCTCTGGCACTGGTGCAGCGTTCTCGATTGGGCTTTTGGGACATCTGACGCTCTCCGCCAGCGATTTCGTGCTCTGAGTCGGCCTGCGGGCTGTGCGCACTGATGGCGGGGATCGGGTTCAGACTTAACAACATGGCGCGCGGTGGCGGGCTTGTCGGCATTGCCGGCGCAGCCGGCTACGGTGCTCTGATCAGTGCGGGACCGTGGTTGCTGACGGTGCTGGCAACGATTGGGCTTGAAACCTGGACGAAAGCGCGCCTCGCGCCCGGGCAGCAACACGATATGCTGGCGGTGACAGTCTACTGCTTCTGCCTTTCAGCCGTTGCCGCAAGCCCGGTAAACCTGCTGTCCGTGCGTCTCGTGGCGGACCGCCTGTTCGTCAAGGACCAGATGGGCGTTCCGGCCCTCCTGCTGGGCGGAATCGCTGCCGCTTCGCTGTTGGCGCTGGTTCTGGGATCACTCGTCTTCGGAGCATTGTGCGCGCTGAGCTTCATCCAGGCGTCCCTGGCGATCCTCCTGGTAATCTGGTTGACGCAGATCTGGGTGATTTCACCCCTGCTGACGGCGATCGAGCAGTACCGCATCATCTTCCTCGCTTACGCGGCAGGTGCGGCGGTGGCTGGGGGATTGCTGGCGACCCCGGTGGAGCGGACCCTGGCTGCAGTGTGCGCGGGCACCGGTGTGACTCTCGCGATCTTGCTGGTCACCCTGCGTCGTTACTTCTGCGCACCTCTTGGACGAGCCGCTGTCGATCTGCCGGGCCGCAAGACCTTCGTGCTGATGATCGCTGCCGGTTTTGCCTCAACTGCGGCCATCTGGATCGATAAATGGCTCTTGTGGTTTGCGCCCGGCAGCGTGGCAGCTGCGGGAAGCCTGCGGGTCAATCCGATCAATGACCATGGCAGCTTTCTCGGGCTACTGACCATCGTACCGGGGATGGCACTGATCCTGATCGTTACCGAAACCCGCTTCGACCATGCCTTTCGGCGCATGCTTTCGGCCTGCACCGGTACCGCGACGCTCACCGCGATCGAACAGGCCCGCCGTGGCCTGGCGGGCGTCATCTTTTACGATCTGAGGCTGACGGTAATCCTCCAGTCGCTGATCGTGGGCTTGTCATGGGTCTTTGCGGTTCCGCTTTTTGATCTGCTGGGAGCAGACACGCGGGGGATCTTTGCTTTTCGCAACACGGTCATCGGGGTGCTGTTCCACCTCGTCGTACTCCAGAAGACAATCTATCTCGCATATTACGACCTGTTCGGTTGCATTCTTCTGGTCTGGACCAGTTTCTGCGTCACCAGCGGGCTGATGGTCTGGGCGCAGTGGCAACTGGGAGTGGCAGGCTTCGGCCTGGGCTACATGGCCGGTGCTATCGTCGCTGCAGCAGTGGCTCTCACCATGGTGAGCAAGGCGACGCAGGACCTCACGTATCTCCTGTTCGTCGGAAACAATCCCTCGATGGTCGGCAGCGGCCACCATCGGCTTTGGATATGACGATGCCGGTTCTCAAGGGCCTCGATCGCAGGCAGATCATCAAGTTGCTGTCGCTGGCACTGGCAGCAAATGGGCGAACGGCCAGAAGCCTTGCAGCCGAAGGCAGCCTGCGTTGGGGCATAGACTATGGTGCCACAACGAACCCTGAGATTGCTTGCAAGTTTGATCTGCTCGTTCTGGACCCCGATCATTCACGACCCATAGAACCTTTGCGGGCACCCCATGGTGTGCTTCTTGGCTATATGAGCCTTGGTGAAGTCCACCACGGCCGGCCTTACTTCGAAGACCTGAAATCCAGCGGCGTTCTTGGGCAGGCCAATCCCAATTGGCCCGGCGCCTACTTTGCCGATCTTCGGAGCTCCAAGTGGCGTGACACAGTACTCTCGCGCATAGTTCCAGAGATCTTGTCGAAGGGCTACAACGGAATCTTCATTGATACGGCGGATAATGCCGAAGCTATGGAGCGAGCCGCACCTCAAGCCAATGCCGGGATGATTGCTGCAGCAGCAGCAATGGTACGCGACATTCGCAAGCGTTATCCGGCCATGAAGATCATGTTGAACCGCGGCTATGCAATCCTGCCGGATGTAGCGACGTCAATCGACTACATTCTGGCCGAGTCCATGGCGTCGCGCTGGAATTTTGTACGGAAGCAATATGAGTTGCTGAGCCAGGACGACTGGGAGTGGCAGGCAAGCCGTCTGCGGGCCGCGCGCAGCCTCAACCCTGGCTTGGCGGCGATGACACTCGACTACTGGGAGCCAAGCGAGGATCGTCAGGTTCTTGCGCTGTATGCCCGCGAACGCGCTGCAGGTTTCCATCCCTACGTCGCAACCCTTGCCCTTGATCGATTGATGCCTGAGCCTGGCGGATGACCAGCGTGGCAAGGCGCAGTCCATGGGCTGTCACAGTTCCGGCCATCGTCGCTGCGGCCTCGATCGGTGTCGGTCTGATCCTCATTCCTGACCGTGAGGAAGTTCTCGCTGCCGCGCGGCATCGCTCTGCAATGGGCGGGCCGGCCGTGGGACCCAGTGTGCCTGTGGCCGTGCGCCCCGACCTCGAGGCTGTGCTCGCACAGGGTGATGCACCAGCAATAGCGGCCCTGATCGAGGACCTGCAAAAGCAAGGCATAGTGTTTACCACCCGACAGGTCGTTCAGGATCTGCGCGCGCTGGGACGCAGCAAGGTGGCTCTGTCCCTGCTTGCGCTTCGGGCCGATGGGCAAGACCCCGATCTGTGGCGGGTCGGGTTCGAACTGGCACGCGAGACAGGGAACGCATCGCTCGCGCACCAGATGCTCGATGCAGCGGTGCGCGGGGATCCAGCCGTTCCGGCTCCCGATCTGATCGAAGCGGCCTTTGCGGCCTCTCGGCCCGAGGTTCTGCTGGCCGCTCGTGCCAAGGGCGTTGTTCCGGCCCTTCCGCCACGCATTGTCGACGATCTGGCCAATCGTTTCGTGAACAAGGCAGACATGGCATCGCTTGACGTCCTCGATCGCCTCGAGGGCACCAGTTGGCACACCCGACTGCCCTGGACCGCCTATAACCTGGCTCTCAAAAGGAGGGACAAGAGCGCGGCACTAGCGGCTGCGGCGCTGTTGCCCCGCGACGAGCAGGGTCCGGCGCGTGAGCATGTGCTGGATGCGTTCGGCGACCGAGAGGCGCTGCGTGGCTTGATCCTCGACCAAGCAGGGGCGAGCGAGGCCGATACGGGGCGCCTTGCCGAACGCCTGCTTGGCCTGGGCTTTCGTGGCGACGCGATCGCTCTCTTGCAGCGTCGTCTCGAGCACGGCTACTCATCGAAGCTGGCCGATCGTCTCCTTTTCCTGCTCGGACCCAGACCCGCACCGGCAGACCTTGAGTGGCTCGCGGCGAGGGCATCGGGTGCCGCGAGCGCGGCAGTGTTCTGGCTGACTGCCTATGCACAGCGCGACTCTGCGCCGAGGGCGCTTTCGTTTCTGGAGCAACATCCGCTTGCCCAAACACAAGATGTCCTGCTCATGCGCCTTACGCTGGCGCGCTCGGCGCGTGATCCGGTGCGAGGGGCGAACGCGCTGGCCCATCTCTTGGGGAGCCCTGCGCTATCTGCGCAGGCCGTGCGGACAATTGATGCGAACTTGCCATCGGGGCTTGACCGGCGACTGCGCGCCCGCTTTCTCGAGGCCAAGCTCGCGGCCGGGCTTGGCGGTGACAAAGACCGATTGGCACTGGCGTGGAACGCCTGGGACAGCAAGCGTCCGGCCGAAGCGGCCGGCTGGCTCGAGATCGTCCTGGCGAACAACCGCGAAGCAAAGGACGCCTGGTGGCTGATGGCCGATGTCCAGGAACGCCTTGGTCGGCCAGATCGCATGCGGGCCTGTCTGGAGCAACTGCTGGTCCTCTCGCCTGGATCTTCGCTGGAGAGGGCCCGCCTGCTTGATCGGCTGGGCCGCCGCCGCGAGGCCTTGCAGGTCATAGCGGCATTGCGCGCCAGAAATCCGGGTGATGCGCTGCTTTCGGCCGAAAGCGCGCGATTACGCGTTGCTCTGGGAGAACCGGGCAAGGCCCGCAGGGACCTGCGGCAATGACAATCGCTGCGGCACTAGCTCTCCTGGGCGCCAGAGCACTCAGTATCGATCCTGCCATCTTTGCCGAGGATGGCGTTTCCGACCGGCATGATGTTGTCGCAGTGATGGCCTGGCCCGCCGGCACACACCTTACCCTTCACCAGACGGGCGCCGAACTAGTCATTCGATCCGACCGACCGGTGATCGAGAGCAGCATCCGGCAATTCGCCGATGTGGCGAGCCTCCAGATCGAAGACCTGCGCTGGAATGACAACACCGTCCTGTTGCGGGCGGTCTCCATTCCGACGGCCGTGGTGCGTGCTGACAGTGTGGAGTTGACGCTGCCTGCCACGGTGGAAGGGGTTGCTTCGGCGGGGAACGACGACGCCCGTCAGGCTACCCGAGCCGCAGCAATGACGGCGATCGCGGTGGAACTGGCGGCCGGTTATCCCACCAACGCGCGTCGCCTCGCGCAAGGCGCTCTTGCTGGCGCTCCGAGGGACCGCGAGTTGCTCCGCCTCCTGGCTGATGCCGAAACGGCAGAGGCCAACATTGGCGCTGCGGCGAGGCACTATCGCGAGGCAGGGGCTGACGATCATTCGGCGCGACAGGTCATCGCAAGGGCCGGCGGGATCATCGGGGCCGAAAGCCTTTTCCGGTCAGGCTCGCATCTCACTCAGGTTGACAGCCGCGCCACTCTCGAGACACCGGTGTCGGATCGTGTACGACTGAAGCTGGGCGTGCGCCAGGTCATCGAAAATGCAAGCAGCGGCAACTCCAGCCTTGTCACTGGGGCCTATACGGCAGAGGTGAGCGCATCATGGCGGGCAGCACCGCTCCTTCAGATCGACTTCTCCGGAGCAAGCTGGATCGATGAAGGAGTGACAGGTGGCGGTGCCCGGGTCACGTGGGGCTCGCCCCAAGCCCAGCTTTTTGTCGCCTATTCGGCCGGTCTGCCCGATTTCTCGATCGCGGGGCAGATCCGCAACCGCGGTTATCTCAATCAGTTGCGTCTAGGCGCGGGCAGCAGGCTGACATCGGGACTTTCCTGGCGCCTCGAAGGCGGGCTGCGAACGTATGGACTGCGTAACCTCGCTACTGCGCAGACGCTGTCAGTCGAGGGCGGCCTCGATCTGGTCGTGCTGCGTCGGCCAACCGTAACGCTGGCCTACCGCTTCGATGGCGAATACGTCTCCGCAGACCGCGCGAATGGCGCCGCCGCCTTGCTCGCCCTTGCCGATCGGGAAAACCATTCGGTGCTGGTCTACATTGACGGCCGCGCTGGCCCGGTTGGTCTGACTGCCGGCGCTGGCTGGACAGTCAACCGTTACGGAGGTGAAGGCCCCAATCTCAGCCTCGCTGCCGCCTTGCCGGTTGGCGATCGTTGGCTGGTGGAAGCCAGCAGCGGGCTCAGTTCGATCTCACGGCCGGGCTTTCCGGGGCGGCAGGTATTCGGTCGTCTGGGCCTCCGTCGCAGCTTGGGCGACCTGCCATGAAGCCTGCGCAACCCGCTCCCCGCCGGACTGCCATTCGCATCGTTCTCGAATGCGCGATCGTCTTTGCCATCCTTGCGAGCGTGGATATCGGCTTGCTCAAAGGCGATGCCTTCTCGTCCGTCAATCCGAATCCCCTTTGGATTCCGGTTCTCCTCATGGCTCTGGCTTACGGCACCGAGGCAGGCCTTGCCGCCACCTTGGTTGCATCGACAATCTGGCTCATTGCCTGTGACGGCCGGACTTTTCCGGGGGATCGCTTTGAACAGCTCCTTGCCATCTCCATGCCGCCCTTGCTGTGGTATCTGGCGGCGATCGGAATTGGCGAGGTCACGCATTATCGCAACCGGCGATCGACAACCCGGCTTCGTGCCAGGCGTCGTGCCGAGTTGAAGCTTGCGAAGCTTGCAGCCGTGCTGCGTCGTCTCGATCTGGACAACCGCACTCTCCAGCAGCGCATAGCTGCCGATGAACGAACCGTAAACCGTGCCCTGCGGCTTGCGGCAGAGCTGCAGATGGCCCGGCCTGACGAGCGGCAAGAGCGGTTGCGCGAGCTGCTTCGCATGGCCATCGGTACGGACCATTACACCTGCTTTCTGGTTCGCGGGACCGCCACGTTCCCCATTCTCGAAGGCGATCGTTCGACGATTGTCAGGCCGGCCCTGTCGAGCAGGCTGATGGCACGCTTGCGCGAGCAGCGCGGGCTCTTGCTTGCCCGCAACAAGGACGAGCGTGATCTCCTGGCAGGAGTCGGACTTATTGCGCTCCCGATCCTGTCGCCCCGGAGCAGGGACATCATTGCCGTCCTGGTTATCAGGGACATCGCGTTCGAGCGGTTGACTGACCAGTTTCTTGCAGACCTCAGCGACCATTCGGCGTGGTTGGGAAGCCATCTGTCCAGCCAGTTTGCCGAGCACGAGGCAGACGAAGAGAGCATTGTCGCGTGAGAACCACTCTGTTCGTCCTGGGCGTTCTGGACATGATCGTGTTCCGACTTGCGCTGGATCGCGCGATCTTACCGTCAGCGGCCATAGGAGCGCATGGCCTTCTGACAGCCTTGGCCTTCGCGCTGTGGTGGTGGTGGACCCCTCAGCGACGGTTTGCGCCGGTCATGGGCATGGTGGCAGGCCCTTGCGGGGTTCTGGTCGGGACGGTGGCGCCGGCCCTGCTGCAGTTCGTGATTGCAATCTCCCGGCGTTCCAGCAGCACACTGGAGCACGCGCCATTGCCCGAGGCGACTGGCGACGGGCTGGTAAAGCGCGTGCTTGACGGCCGGGTCCGCCATCCCGACCCTTCGCGACTGGTTTCATTGGCGACGCTGCTTCGTCATGGTTCGCTCGAACAGCGTTGCGCCGCGCTTGAAACAGCAGTGCGCAGTTTCGATCCCCGTCTGTCGAGGCTTGTCAGTATCGCATTGAACGACGAGGATCAGACCGTCAGGGCTCTGGCTGCAGCGACCGCAAGCCAGGTCTCCCATCGGATTGCACACCAGCGACGCGCATTTGGACAGGCGCTGACAAGGAGAGACGGTAAAGCCGCAACGCTGCTGGCTGAACCCCTGGCGGCCCATGTCCGTCACAATGTGCTCCTCTCCGAAAGCCAGCGAGAGGTGATTGTCCAGGAGATATTGGTGCTGAGCCAGGATCGCCGGTTCTTGGAGAATGTCGGCCGGGAAACGGGCGAATTGCTGATGAGCGAGGCTTTGAAGACTGGCGACCTTGCGCGGCTCGACCAACTCTGCATCGACCTGCCTGAAAAGGTGATGTCTGCAGACGCGAGGCAGGCCATGCAGTGGTGGCGCCGGCAGCCTGCTCCATGTTGAGAGGCGCGAGAACAAGCAAAGCAGGCTTGATGCCAGCGGTCCAGGACCGGGAAGCCGACGTCTGCATGATTGTCGAAGGCGCATATCCTTATGTCATCGGGGGTGTTTCGGGCTGGCTTCAGGACTTGCTGAACCACTTGCCGGACCTGACCATCCACATTGTCGCGATCAAGGCCAATGAGCAGCCGCTCGAGTGGAAGATCATGCCGCCGGCCAATGTGATCTCAGTCAGCGAAATCGCGCTCGAGGCGCAACGGGTTCCCCCGATACGGATTGCCGGCGGAGACGTCGACAGTGTCATGCAGCATGCAATCGACTTCATCGTGAAGGGAGATCACAACGACTTCACGCTGCTGCTCGAACGCTTGTCTATGCTCGCGCCCGGGATAACCCCTGGCGCCTTGCTCAGCCATCCCAATGCCTTTGCCAAAGTGCGCCGACAGTACGAGGAACTGTTCCCCTACTCATCGTTCCATCACTTCTTTTGGGCGAGCCAGGCGCTTCTGGGGGGGCTTCTTGCCGTCTGTCGTGCGCCCTTGCCGCGTGCCAAGGTCTATCACAGCATTTCGACCGGCTTTGCGGGGCTGCTGGGGGCCCGGGCCGCCCACCAGACTGGTCGGCCACTTTGCCTTACCGAGCACGGCATATATCTTCTCGAGCGCCAGATCGAAATCCTGATGGCCGAATGGATCGGCGATCAGGTTGAACGCGGTCTGGTGCTCGATCCCGATTTGATCGATCTGCGCGAATTCTGGCGCCGGGCATTCGCGCACTATGCACGCAGCTGTTACTTGAACTGTACGGAAATCATTGCACTCTACAGGGCCAACAGCCTCGTGCAGCAGCGATTGGGGGCACCTGCCGGACGCCTGAAGGTGGTCCCCAATGGGATTGACGCAGCTCGATTCGAGAACATGGTTTCCATGCGGGCGGCAGATCGTCCGCTCGTGGCGCTTCTCGGGCGCGTGGTGCCCATCAAGGATGTAAAGACGTTCATCAAGGCCGCGGCCATTGCCCATGAGAAACACCCGGATCTGCGGTTTGTCGTGCTCGGTCCGACCGACGAGGACGAAGAGTATGCAAAGGAATGCTTTGCGCTGTGCGACAGCCTTCGCTTGACCGGCCACCTCGAGTTTGCCGGTCGCGTCAGGATCGAGGATTGGATGCCGCGCATTGACCTTCTTGTCCTGACCAGCCTGTCCGAGGCACAGCCGCTCGTCATCCTTGAAGGAGGAGCCTGCGGCATACCGGTTGTGGCGCCCGACGTCGGAAGCTGCCGGGAAATGATTGAAGGACCGAGCGGGGCCGAAGGCGAATGTGGAGGGCTGGTCACGCCGCTGGTCAATCCTGATGCCACGGCCGAGGCGATCATGCGGATTCTGAAAACGCCAGGTCTGCGTGACCGTATGGGTGAGGCGCTAAGACGCCGGGTCATCCGCGACTATGATCATGGGACAATCATGCGAACCTACCGCGATCTCTATCGACGCCTCGCGGCCTTGTGAGCAAGCGGGGAGGTTTCGTTGCAAGAATTGCCGCGAGCCGGGGGTAGGGCTGGGTGTTGATTGCCATTTAGAAGTGACCCGGGATTGCCATCGAGAAGTGGCTCTGACTCACTTTTGCTGCAGGTGTAATAGAGTTTGGTCCCACAATCGAAGGGATCAGCCAATGCCCGGTCGATTTCAACGCACGGACCTTGCACCAGAAAGTTTCGTAGTCGTATCGGTTCACACTGTCGGAAAGCAGATTCTGATCTTGTTGCGCGCGCTGCGGGGTCAGATTTTGTCCGGACTGTGGTCGACCATGCCGCCGCCATACAAAACCGGTATCTGCGTCGTCCCTCGGATCTTCCCATTGCTGGCAGGTGCGTTTCGCTTGTGATCGAGGCGCGCCGATTCTGGTGCGACAGCGTCGTGTGTCGGCGAAGGATATTCTGCGAGCCTTTCGATCTTGGCGTGTTGGCTCGCTACGTTCGGCGAACCGCACTTCTTGAGATGATCGTTCATCAACTAGGGCTCGCGCTGGGCGGAAGACCTGGCGCGGCGTTCTTGAAGCGTCTGATGATTCCGGTGAGCAAGGACACGCTGTTGCGGGTTGTCCGCAGACGTGCCGCATAGCAGTCTGGCGCGCTCAATGTCATTGGCATTGCCGACTTCGCCTTCCGGCGAGGCCAGACTTACGGGACGATTGTCTGTGATCTGGAACGGCGTAAACCTGTCACCTACTTCCGGATCGAGCCCTTGAGACCTCACGCGCCTGGTTGGCAGCACATCGTCGATTGCGGTCGTCGCACGCGTCCGCGGCGGGGGCTATGGCGAGGCCATCGCCAAAGGACTGCCAGCTGCCGAGCAGGTCGCGGACAGATGGCATCTGATGGGCAACTCAAGCCGAGCGTTCCTCGACGCGGTCGGAAATCCATGCGCCAGATCCGGCATGCTGTCGGATGCAAGGCCATCGACCCCAAGCTTCTGACCTGTGCCAAGAAACTTCAGTATGAAGGCTATTTGCGCCAGCAGGAGACTAACGAAGCCATTCAGCGCATGGCCACGGCCGGGACATCAATCCGCCAGATCGTCCGGCAAACCGCTCATAACCGCAAACTGGTCCGAGACGTGCTGCGCGGCCAGCGCCTGGACGTATTCCGAACCCGGCCAAGCTTCCTCGAGCTGTGGTTGCCTTGATTGAACGACAGATGGGATGCTGGTGCCCGCAATGCTCTGGCACTCTGGCGGGAAAGGCCCAGCGAAGACTTTACGGGACAAAGCGGTGTCGTATTATGATGGGTCCAGCGCCGACGGCTGGCCGAGAAGGCTAACCAAAGCGGGCTTGCCCGAACGCCCGCAGCACGCGTCCTTGCTCGCCTGATGACATCTGCGCGTGATGGACTTGAAAGATCCGAAGCGACTCTGGTGGCCGTGCTCGAAAACCATGTGCCCGATCTGGTCGCACCTCGCCGGATGATCGGAGAGTTCCGATCCATGATCCGCTCCAAATCAGCGGCCCAGCTTGGGCAGCGGCTGGAGGCTCGTCTGACTGCTCGATATCCACTCCCAAGGCCTCCTGTCGCCCTGCGAACTCCATCATCGCCCAGAACCTGACAAGGCCGCGTTCCGTCGGCGCTAGCCATCATTGACTGCCATCTTGCCTTATCTGAGCAGGGAGACATGCCTAAAAACAAATGGCAAATCATTCGCTTGAGAGAAAATATCAATCGAGCTGGACAGTGTTCGTAATGAACGCTTTGCAGGGACTTTTGCTGCCGGCAGTAAGTATGTGATTTAATGGAGTGCCATAATAAATAGTCAAGCTTCAGCGAGCATAACAGTCTCATAGGGCTGCGTTCAAATGCCATCAAGCGCTACATTCTACCCTATTTCATGTTTGTTTTTCTATTTTTTGGATCCCCGTTAAGCCAGGAGCGTAGACCAAGGCGGCAGCCCTAATCGAAGCGGGCGGCCCGGCACCCTTGTTTCCGCCTCAAGGTTCGATGCAAGGCGGGTAAGCTTTTTATGCCTGAATAGGCATAAACCCACCTTATTCTAGAAAGCGCATAAAGCTGTTTTATGCTGAAAATAGCATATTGCCATTTTATGCGATTTCTAGCATAATGCGGCACAGGAGATTCCTATGTCACATATCGCCCGCTCGCCCCGCCAATTGGGTAACATCATCCAGCGCACGCGCAAACAGCGCGGCCTGACGCAAACCGACCTCGCCAATCTGGCAGGGCTGCGCCAGGAAATGATCTCGAAAATCGAGACCGGGCACGAGGGCACCAAGCTGTCATCGATTTATGCGCTGTTCGCCGCGCTCGATCTTGAGCTGGTGATCGATACCCGCTCCGGGCGACCGGCAAAGGCCATCGAGGACATCTTCTGATGGCGCGCCGCAAGGCCCATGCGCCGCTGAATGTTCTGATCAACAATCGTCTTGCGGGGCGGTTGCTCAAAGAAGCGAACGGAGCGGTGAGCTTTCAGTACGACCGGAGCTGGCTCGATTGGAGCCCGGCCTTCGCGATCTCGCTATCACTACCACTGCGCGAGACGGCCTATAGCGGTGATCCAGTCGTGGCCGTGTTCGACAATCTTCTGCCCGACAATCCGCACGTCCGCAGACGGGTGGCCGAGAGGATGGGCGCTCAGGGCACGGACTATTTCGGTCTGCTGGAAGCCATCGGGCGCGACTGCGTCGGCGCGATGCAATTCATACCAGACGACGGACCAGCCGACACCGAGCCCTACGTGAAGGGCGAGACCGTCAGCGACGAAGACATTGAATCCATTCTGGCCAGTCTTGCAACCGCACCGCTGGGTGTGGACAAGGAACAGGAGTTCCGCATTTCGATTGCGGGTGCGCAGGAGAAAACCGCTCTGCTGTGGCATGAAGGCCAGTGGATGCGGCCAATCGGGACGACCCCGACCACGCATCTCCTCAAGCCCCAGCTCGGAGAAATCCCGACCGCCTTCGGTCCGATCGATATGGCGGCCAGCGTGGACAACGAGCACTACTGCCTTAAGCTCCTCGAAGCCTTTGGCCTCGATGTGGCGCAGACCGAGATCGTGACGTTCGGCAAGCGGCGCGTGCTGGTGGTCGAACGGTTCGACCGGCGCTGGCGCAATGCGCAGCATCTCTTGCGCTTGCCACAAGAAGATTGCTGCCAGGCGATGGGCATTCCATCGGCGCAGAAATACCAGAACAATGGCGGCCCCGGCGTGGCCGACATCCTGACGCTTCTGCAACGCTCGGATAAGCCGCACAAGGATCAGGTAGATTTCTTCAAAAGCCAGATTCTTTTCTGGCTGATCGGGGCAACGGACGGCCACGGCAAGAATTTCAGCGTCTTCCTGAGGCCGGAAGGCCGCTATGGCCTGACGCCATTCTATGACGTGCTGTCTGCGCAACCCGCCTTCGACAAGCGTCAAATCCCGAACAACAGATACAAGCTGGCCATGTCCGTGGGCCAGAGCCGCCACTACCGCATTCTGGAAGTGGTCGGACGCCACTTTGTCCAGACGGGCAAAGCGGCAGGCCTTGGCCCAACGCTCATGACCAAGGCGATCACCGAGATTATTGAGAGCGCAAAGAGCGCTCCAGGCAAAGCGCTCGCGCTGATGCCTGGCGACTTCGCGCGAGAGGTGCACGACAGCATCGTGGCAAGCATGTCCGCACGGCTACGCATATTGGAGACGACCTTCGATGAGATTTAGCTGCCCCTCGGCACCTTAACCTTCCTTCAGCAAGTCCATCTCGAACAGCACCCGCCGCTCCTGCCCGATGCCCCGCACGAGCGGCAAGTGCAGGAACCCGGCCTTCTGGTTCGATGGTGATTTCGGGAGATCGTCGCGAAGGTTTATGCGTTTCGCGTCCTGGACCCAAACCGATCAGCACACTTGGCGGTGACCGCGAGATAGGTCCCACCGCGCACGATTGAGCCGAGCGGCACGCGCTCATCGTCGGAATCAAACAGGCTCGCGGGATCGGCTATCAAGTCCACGCCCGGAATGAGCAATCCTTTCCAATTATCGGCATCCTTGCAAGGAAGCTGGCGAAGCGGTGCTCGCCATCGAGAAACAGGGCTGATGACCCGCCATGCTCTCGTGGAATACACATCTTTGGGGCCGGGCCGCAGGTCGGAAGTGCCGCTTCGCTTGCGCCACTTGGCAACAGTCTTCTGGTTGATTCCGTGCCGCTTGGCGGGCGCCCTCAGGCTCTCCTGACTATTTTGTATTGCTCGACGGACTGCCGCCGTCGTGCTGGCGCTGCCGTGAACAACTTGTCCCATAGTGCATCCTTCCATTCCTGCATGGATGATGCACCATCAAACTCCGGGACCAAACATCGAGCCGACGCCAAGCCGGCAGGTCCGCGACTCTCCAGGTCGTTTGGCACGCGATCCAACAGTCAGCCTGACCTGCCACGTGCCTCGCGGCCTGGACCGCCATTCCGTATTCGCCGATCAGCACCCGTTCCCGCCTGCGGCCCGAGGAAATGCGCCCGCGCCCATAGTGCGGAGATTGCTTACTGGGTTTTGGCCACCACGTCTGCCGAAACACCCGGTTTCACTGCGGGCGTCTCGATCTGCGTGCCTGGATCGCGCAGGGCGCGGCGGTTGGCGGGGCCGACGGAGAGGCCGTCGAGCGCGCGCATCAACGGGGTGAACAGGGGGATCTGGCCCTGGTTTCTGACTTTGTCGAAATGGGCCTGCGGGTTGTAGCGCGGGTCGTCAGGCAGCAGCCAGCGCGGTTCGAGCGCGCCCATCAGCGCCAGCACGCGGGCCTTGCTGATATAGGCTGACGCAATCGAGTTGTTGTAGCTGGAGCGCACGTTGAGCAGCTCGCGGGTCAGCTGCAGAACATCGAGCGTGGTGATCAGGCCGGCGCGTTCCTGCAGTTGTGCGCCGTCAAGCGCCTGCTGCGCGGATTCGACCGAGAGGGCGAGGCGCTCGATTGCGGCTTCCTGCGCTTTCCAGTCGTTCCATGCGGCGGCGAGCGCGGCGCGGTTGTCGCGCACGGCACCGTCGAGCAGGCGCCAGTCGGAATCGTTGGCGGCCTTGGCTTCGCCCACCCGGGCCTGGCGCAGCCCGTTTTCGTAGATCGGGCCCGAAATGACCACTTCGGCGCGCTGTTGCTTCAGACGTGACGCGTTGTTGTAGGGGCTCTGGCTGCCATAGAGCGCGCTACCCTGCAGATCGACGCGCGGGAGCAGGTCCGCCTTGGCTTGAACCATGGCGGCGCGCGAAGAGAGCTCGCGATAGTGCGCGGCCTGCAGCACGGGGCTGTTGGCCTCGGCATAGGCATAGGCTTCCTCGAGCGTGCGCACCGGCAGGTCGAGCGGGTTGGGCGCGGCAAGCGTGCCGGCGGGCGCGCCCACCTTCTGCGCAAAGGACGCCTCGCTCGACGCGGCATCGCGCTGCGCGGCAAAGAGCTGCGCGCGGGCGAGTTCGGCGCGGGTGATCACCTGCTGCACGTCGGTGGCGGTCACCTCGCGCACCTTGAAGCGGGCTTGTGCATCGGACTGCTCGGTTGCAAGCGTACGGTAGTTGTCGGCTGCTATGGTCACGGCGGCGCGATCGCGCAGCAGCCCGACATAGCTGGCGATCGCTTCGAACAGGGCCTGGATCTCGGTGCTGCGCAGCACCTGCGCCTGGAAATTGCGCTGGGCAACGGCAAAGCGTTCCGAGGCAAAACTGCGACCGAAGGTGAACAGCGGCTGGTTGAGCACGGCCGAGACGGTGGTGCTGAAGCCCTTGCGCTCGGAGGAGCGGGTGCCGGGCCGAGGACAGAAAATCGGTGGGGTGCCGGGGGCGCAGCGCTGCGGTTCAAGGCTTTCGCGCTGATAGGTGTCGGTCAGCTGGTAATCGAACTTGGGCCCGAAGTTGGCGCGGGCCTGGGTGACGCTGTAGTCGGTGCTTGTCACCGCGGAGCGTTGCGCCAGCACGGCGGGCGAGGTCCAGTAGGCGAGACGCAGCGCATCGGTGAGCGCGGTGACCGGGGCGCCGCCCTGCGCCAGTTGAGCAATGTCGGCCGGGGTCTCGGGCGGCAGGTCCGCCATCATCGCCATGCGGTGCTCTTCGGCATCGGCGGCATAGCTGCTGCTGCCGTCGGAGCTGCCCGCGGAACCACCATCGCCACCG
>NZ_JAROCY010000003.1 GCF_029436685.1 Novosphingobium cyanobacteriorum | reverse complement strand
ATCACCAGAAAGCGCCGGTTGAAGGCCCGATCCTTGCCAGCGAACACCGCTGTCACCGCCGTCTTCATGTTGTCGTAGATCCCGCGCAGCGCCACCCCGCCGAAAAACTCGAACCCCTGGACATGGGCGTCGAACACCATCTCCTGCGTCTCGCGTGGGTAAATCCGCCGAAATGCCATGCGCGACCAGCACAGCCGCATGTGGGCGACCTTCACCCGCATCGGCTTGCCGGCGATCTCGAAGTCCTCATGGCTCCAGTCGAACTGGTAGGCCTCCCCCGGGGCAAAGCTCAGCGGGATATACAACTGGCCGGGATCGACGAGTGCGCCGCCACGGCGTTCGCGCTTCCAGCGGGCCGCATAGCGACGCACAGCATCATAGGAACCGCCAAAGCCATCACGTTGCAGCAGATCGTGGATCCGGCTCAGCCGCAGCCGATCCCGCTTCCCGGCGCGCTCGTTGGCTTCCAGAAATCCTTCGAGCCGTTCGGCGAACCCGCCAAGCTGAGGGCGGGGCTGCGCTGCCCGCCGATACGAAAACTGTGCGCTCTCCGCCCGGATCGCCTTGCGGATCGTGTTCCGCGACAACCCCGTCTCGCGCATCAGCGCCTTGATCGATTTACCCCGCCCGTGCTCACGCCGGATCTTCGCAACCGTCTCCACCACCAACATCCCCGCCCTCGCCGTTCGTATGCACAAACGGACAGCCTCAAACATGCCCAAGGGTGGGGTCAATTTTAGACGCCGATTACCCCTCAAACGGGGTCAATTTTGCACGCCGGTCTACAGCGAAGCTCACGGGCGGCCTTCAGGGACACATCCGGATAGGCGCCGAACGCCAGCTTCTTCTCCGTACCGGCAGCGTTGCGGTACTTCAGCCGCCAGAGGCGCCCACCGGCAGGCGTGACCTGAAGGTACAGCCCCTTTTCGTCCGCGACACGGTAATCCTTGTCGCGAGGCTTCAAAGCTCTGATCGCGGTATCGGAAAGGGGCATGGTGGGGGCCTTTTTTTAGGGGCATATTGAAAGGCCCCCGCAAAGGCCCCCACGAGCGCCTGAATATGGGCGAACGCGGGCGGGCATCGGCGATCAGGCCGATGCAGAATATGGCAGATTTCTGCCATTTTCTCAACATTTAGCGGATGGTGGCGAATAGGCGCGTGGTGCCCGGGGACGGAGTCGAACCGCCGACACCGTGATTTTCAGTCACGTGCTCTACCAACTGAGCTACCCGGGCATCGCCGTTGCGGCGGGCCATTTCGCGGCCTGCCAGCGTTGGAAGCGCGCCTATGGCGAAGCGCGGCGGGCTTGTCCAGCCCTTGTCGCGGGATTTTTTGCGGGATTTTTTCAGTTGTCCATTTCGGGGTCGGCTGGCGGGCCGGGGACGGCGTAGCCTTCATCCAGCCAGCGCACCAGATCGCGGTCGCGGCAGCGGGTGGAGCAGAACGGGCTGTGCGCTTCGACGCGCGGCTTGTTGCAGATGGGGCAGCGGCGGACACGCGTGGTCTGGGGCGGGGCGGCTGGATCAGTCATGCTGCAACCGCCTGCGCGAAAGCGGCGTGGAGGGCAAGCCCCGCGTCTTCCTGCCAGCGCAGCACGCGGCCGGTGCGGCGCGCGAGCTCCGTTTCCCATTCCGGCTTGACCGCGCGGCGCACGGCGGGGTGGGCGGTGAGCAGGAGGACGCCGGGGTCGGCCACGCGTTCGGCCCGGCGCAGCAGGGCGCGGGCCGCGCAGGCGGCGGGGAAGCGGACGTGGCGGGCGACCAGCGAGGGGCCTTCGAGCCGGGAGACGAGCTGGACGAAGCCGAAGCCGTTCATGCCGGTGCGTTCGCCCTTCCAGCCCTGTGCGGCAAGCGCGGCGGCGAGCGCGGCATCGACCGCCTGCCGATCCGCCTTGCCTTCAAGGCTGGGAAAATCGATGCCGACGGAGCCGCCGATATCGAGCCGGAGCAGCGCGCAGGCGATGGCGGGTACGGCGGCAATCGCGAGGGCCGGCAGTGGCGGCGGGCCATCGACATCGATCAGCGTCATCGCCGGGGTGGGGCTGATGGTCAGGCTGCCACCGGGGAAGGAGACTTCGCCGGTCTGCGCCTGATCGAGCAGATCGTCCCACCCGGCGCGATCGAAGGCGCGGTCGGTGGGCAGGAGCACGCGGACGGGGTGATCGGGCAGGCTGTCCACCAGATCGACCATATGCGGCGTGGCGCCGGGAGCGGGGCGGACGAGCGGGAGCTTGGTGCGGCCGCGCTCGGCAATGGCGGCGCGGGTGACGCGGACGGTGAGGGCAGCGCCTTCGGTGAGCGCAGGGTCGAGCCCATCGATAAGCGCGATCAGGCCATCGGGCAGGCGGACCGAGCCGCGGCGGGTGCCGCGCACGCGATCAACCAGCTGGGCCTGCAGCACGGTGCCGGCGCGCAGATCACCATCCCACGCAATGCGGGCCGCGAGGATTTCGTCGCCTTCGACGAGGATGGCGCGGGTCTCGGCGATCCCGCGCTCGACCAGCCAATCAGGCAACCTGGACCCCGGCGGCAAGCAGAAGGCGGCGGGTCTCGTAGAGCGGCAGGCCGACAACGCCGGAATGGCTGCCGGAAAGCCAGGCGCAGAACCCTTCGGCGCTGCCCTGGATGGCATAACCGCCGGCTTTGCCGTGCCATTCGCCGCCGGCGACGTAGGCCTCTATCTCGGCGCTGGTGAGGCGCTTGAAGCGCAGGATGGTTTCCGACAGCGCCTGACGCAGGCGACCGTCAGGGCCGATCACAGCGACGGCGGAATAGACGCGGTGGCGGCGGCCGGAGAGCAGGGCGAGGCAGGCGCGGGCCGTAGCCTCGTCCTCCGCCTTGGGCAGGATACGTTGCCCTGCGCCGACGACCGTATCGCCGGCGAGGATCAGCGCATCGGGGCGCTGCACGGCGGCGGCGCGCGCCTTTTCCGCAGCGAGGCGCACGGCGTGGTCGCGCGGGCGTTCGCCCTTCAGCGGGCTTTCATCGATATCTGTGGCGAGGACACCGTCTGCCGTGATGCCGAGCCGCGCGAGCAGTTCGCGACGGCGAGGGCTGGCAGATGCGAGGATCAGCGGGGGGCGGGCGAGGGCGCCAGCGCCGGGATCAAGCGCGGGCAGGTTCAAAACCCGCCCGGGCCACCGCGACCGGGCATGAAGCGGTAGGTGATGCGGCCCTTGGTGAGATCATAGGGGGTCAGTTCGACCAGCACTTCGTCACCCACCAGAACACGGATGCGGTTCTTGCGCATCTTGCCCGCGGTGTGGCCAAGGATCTCGTGATCGTTTTCAAGGCGCACGCGGAACATGGCGTTGGGCAGCAGTTCCACGACCGTGCCGCGCATTTCAAGGAGTTCTTCTTTCGCCATCCGCGCCTTCACGTGCCTTTGTGCCGGAGTTGCAACTGACAAGAGACGGCCACGGGTGAGAGGGCGCCCCCAAATCTATGGATTGCGCGCGCATAGCCGCATGGGTTGGAAAAGAAAAGAGGGGGTTTTGGGCGGTTTGCGCGCCTGGCTGCGACGGCGCATATGCTGCAGTGCGACAAAAAGATACGATTTGCCCGTTGTCCGGACGGGACCGGCTTTGCCACTTCGGCGTTGCCTTCGGGCACTCCTATATCCGGCAACGACAGACGGAATTGCGCGCACGTGGACCAGCAAGGCATCGATCATCGCGTGAAGGCCGGCCTATCGGCATCGGTGCTGGCGCTGCTGTGGAGCGGCGCGGCCCATGCCCAGCAGGCCCCCGCCGCCGATCCGCAGGAGGCCAACGGCCTGCAGCCGCCGGTGCTGAGCGTGGGAGGCAATGCGGTGCCGACCGACACCGATGGGGACGGGCTGGACGACGAGGGCGAGATCCTGGTGGTGGCCACGCGGATCAAGGGCCAGGTCAACACGGTGCAGCCACCAGTGGCGACGCTGGATGAGGAGGCCATCGCATCGTACGGCGTGTCCTCGTTGGCGGACCTGCTGGCAGCGCTGGCCCCGCAGACCGGATCGGGCCGCGGGCGCGGGGGCGATGGCGCGCCGGTGGTGCTACTGAACGGCATGCGCATATCTGGCTTTCGCGAGATGCGCGGGCTGCCGCCCGAGGCGATCCGCAAGGTGGAGATCCTGCCCGAGGAAGTGGCTCTGAAGTATGGCTATCGCCCAGACCAGCGGGTGGTGAACTTCATCCTGAAGGACAACTTCCGCAGCTTTGGCACCGAGACCGAGGTGCAGCTTCCGGGCAGCGGCGGATATTCCAGCACCAAGCAGGAAATGACGCTGGTGCGCATCGACAAGGGCGCGCGGCTTAACGTGACCGGCAGCTATGAATCGCAGAGCCCGCTGACCGAGGCGGAGCGCGGCATCGTGCAGGCGGCGGGCAGTAATCCACTGGCGGCGGAATACCGTACGCTGCTTTCACGCAACAAGACCGCGCAGTTGAATGCCACCTGGGCGCGGCCGCTGGGCGGTGGGGCGGGGCTGACGCTGAACGCGCTGATTCAGCGTGATGCCACCGACAGCCTGAACGGGCTGCGATCGAGCGACCCGGTGGTGCCGCTGGCCCGGACGACGCGGACCACGACGGTTTCCGCCGGGGCGGCGCTGAACAAGCCGCTGGGCGGCTGGCAGCTGACGGTGACGGCCGACGGCAGCCATGTGGAAAGCGGCAGCGCGATCGACACGTTGGCGCAGCTGGCGCCCGAGCAGGCGCGCAGCAAATCCGACACCTTGACGTCACTCGCCACCATGAACGGGCGGCCGTTCCACCTGCCGGGCGGCGATGCCTCGCTGACCGTGAAGACAGGCTTTGCCTATAGCGGGGTTCGCAGCAGCGACAGCCGGACACTGGCGGGGGATACGCGGCTTACCCGCGGCGATGCGCAGGCGGGATTCAGCCTGGACCTTCCGATCACCAGCCGGCGCGAGAACTTTGGCGGAGCGATCGGCAACCTGTCTCTGAACCTCAACGGAGAGGTCCATCACGTTTCCGACTTCGGATCGCTTACCAACCTGGGCGGCGGGATCACGTGGGCGCCGACCGAGAAGCTGACCTTTACCGCCAGCTATATCGGCACGCAGAAGGCGCCCGGGCTGTCCGACCTGGGCGGGCCGGTGATCGTGACGCCGGGGGTGCCGGTCTATGACTTTGCGACCGGGCAGACCACGCTGGTGACGGTGACCAGCGGCGGCAATCCGAACCTGAAGAAGGAGCGGCAGCACGACATCAAGCTGGCGGCGAACTGGGACCTGCCGTTCATGAAGAACGCGACGCTGCTGGTGGAATACTTCCGCAACAAGAGCAGTGACACGACTGAGAGCTTCCCGTTCCTGACGCCTGCCGTGGAGGCGGCGTTCCCCGGGCGGGTGGTGCGTGACCCGGCCACCGGGCGGCTGGTGGCAATAGACCAGAGTGCGGTGACATTCGCACAGGAAAAGAGCAGCCGTTTGCGCTGGGGGCTGAACATCGGCGGCAGCTTTGGCAAGGCCGATCCCAACGCGCGGCGCGGCGGGCGCTTTGGCGGGATGATGGGCGGGGGGCCTCCGCCCGGCGCAGGCATGGGCGGGCCACCGCCCGGTGGGGGCGGTGGATTCCGCGGCGGCCGGGGCGGCGGTGGCGGCGACGGGCGCGGGCGCTGGAACCTTTCCATCACCCACACCATCCAGTTGACCGACCGCGTGACGTTGACCCCGGGTGGACCGGTGCTGGACCTGCTGGATGGCGATGCGGTGACCAGCGGGGGCGTGGCGCGCCATTCCATCCAGATGGAAGGCGGCGGGTTCTACCGCGGTTTCGGCCTGCGCATGAGCGGCACCTACACAGGCGGCAGCCGGGTGGATGCGAGTGGCCTGCCGGGATCTTCAAGCCTGAGCTTTGCGCCGATCGCCACGTTCAACCTGCGCACCTTTGCCGACCTTGGGCGGATGCCGAAGCTGGTGGAGAAGGCGCCAATCCTGAAGAACACGCGGATTTCGCTGGCGGTGGAAAATCTGTTCGACGCGCAGCAGCGGGTGACCGACGACAACGGCGTGGTGCCGCTGCGCTATCAGCCCGGATACCTGAACCCGGCGGGCCGGGTGTTCAAGATCGAGCTGCGCAAGCAGTTCTAGGGGGCGTTTCGTTCCACTGACGTGGAAGGCGGCACCGGCCCGCTCCTGATTCAGCCTAGCTGAAACAGATCAAATGACTCCGCGCCGCCCCAGAACGTATTCGCGGGCGTTGCGCAGTTGCTGTTCCTGTTCGTGGCGGGCGTAATCATCGGCAAAATCGCGGATGGCGACAACCTGATTGAGCGCAAGCGGCTCGTCGAACTTGATGCCGAAGCGCTGGTTGCGGGCCCAACGGATGGCGCCGAACGTTTCGATCCCATTGATCAGGAGAACCGCATCGGCCCCGGCTGCCGGCAGCGCGCCTGCCGTGGCGACGCGCGCGCCGGTTTGCGAAAGATCTTCAAGCAGGCACGAATGGTTGCCGGAAAGCAGGATGACGGTGCAGGGAATGCCAAGCCGCACCCGTGCCGCCTTGCGCCGGCCGGTGATCGGCGCGCTGGGTGGCATCGCGGGCATATGCGCATTCATCAGGTTCAGAATGGACCAAATGCCGTTAACCTTTGCAGGGGGCGGCCATCCGTATGATCCCGTGGGATAACCTGCGCGGACACTCTCCCAAAAGCGTGCGGGAGCGCCTATCTGGGGCCTGCAATGTCCCGTACCCCTGCAGGAACCCCCTCTACACCCGCCGGAGCCGAACGCTTCAACGAGGAAAAGGCCGCGTTTACCGTGCGCGGATCGGACCAACCCGACATCGACCGGGGCGTGGAGACGATCCGTGACGTGGTGCGCACCCTGAAGCCCAAGCCGGGCGTCTATCGCATGCAGGACGCGCGCGGCGAGGTGCTCTATGTGGGCAAGGCGCGGGTGCTGAAGAACCGCGTGGCGAACTATACGCAGGTGGAGCGGTTATCGAACCGCCTGCGCCGCATGGTCAGCCAGACGCGGTCGATGACCATCGTCACCACCAATTCGGAGGCAGAGGCGCTGCTGCTGGAAGCGCAGCTGATCAAGCGATACCGCCCGCCGTACAACGTGCTGCTGCGCGACGACAAATCGTTTCCGTTCATTCTGCTGCGCGCGGACCATGCCTATCCCCGGATCATGAAGCACCGGGGGGCGCGCAAGGCCAAAGGCAACTATTACGGCCCCTTTGCCAGCGCCGGCAGCGTGAACACCACGATCAACGCACTGCAGAAGCTGTTTCTGCTGCGCAGCTGCAACGATGGCTTCATGGCGCGGCGCGACCGGCCCTGCCTGCTCTACCAGATCAAGCGGTGCAGCGCGCCCTGCGTGGGGCGTGTGAGCGAGGACGCCTATGCCGAGCTGGTGCGGCAGGCCAAGGACTTCCTGGGCGGCAAATCGGGCGCGGTGCAAAAGGAGATCGAGGCGCAGATGGCCGAGGCGGCCGAGGCGCTGGACTTCGAGCGGGCGGCGATGCTGCGCGACCGGCTGCGCGCGGCCACTTTCATCCAGGGCAGCCAGGCGATCAATGCCGAGGGTGTGGGCAATGCCGATGTCTTCGCCATGGCGGTGAAAGGTGGGCAGGTGGGGGTGCAGGCCTTCTTCATCCGTGGCGGGCAGAACTGGGGGCACCGCGCATTCTTTCCCAGCCATACCGAGGGCTTGAGCGAGGACGAGGTGCTGACCGCGTTCCTCGCGCAGTTTTACGAGGAAGTGCCGCCACCGCGGCTGATCCTCGTGGACCGCGATCTGGCGGAGTGCGAACTGCTGGCCGAGGCGCTTTCAGGCCCGGCGGGGGGCAAGGTGGAAATCTCGGTGCCGCAGCGGGGGGACCGGAGGCGGCTGATGGAGCAGGCCAGCCGCAACGCGGTGGAAGCGCTGGAGCGGCGGATGGCCGAAAGCGGGACCAAGGCAAAGGTCAACCGCGAGATGGCCGAGTTCCTCGAATTGACCGACGTGCCGCAGCGGATCGAGGTATACGACAACAGCCATATCCAGGGCACCAGCGCGCTGGGTGCGATGATCGTGGCGGGGCCGGATGGCTTCGTGAAGGGCCAGTACCGCAAATGGAACATCAAGACCGCGCAGACCAACGACGATTTCGGCATGATGCGCGAGGTGATGCGGCGTCGTTTCTCGCGGGCGCAAGAGGATGACCCGGACCGCGCCGACGGTACCTGGCCGGACCTGGTGCTGATCGACGGCGGCAAGGGCCAGATGAGTGCCGTGCGCGAGACGCTGGAAGAACTGGGCGTTGAGGACGTGCCGCTGATCGCCATCGCCAAGGGCCCGCACCACGGGCGAGAGGGGCGCGAGGTGTTCCATTTTCCCGACGGGCGGGAAAAGATGCTGCCGGTCAATTCGCCTGTGCTGTTCCACCTGCAGCGGCTGCGCGACGAGGTGCACCGCTTTGCCATCGGCGCCCACCGAGACAAGCGCAGCCGGGCGATCACCGCCAGCCCGCTGGACGAGATCCCCGGCATCGGCCCGGCGCGCAAGCGGGCGCTGTTGCTGCACTTCGGCACGGCGGGCAAAGTGCGCGCGGCGAGCCTGGAAGACCTGCAGCGCGCGCCCGGCGTGAGCGCGGCGGTGGCGCAGACAGTCTATGATTTCTATCACCCGTCAGGTTGAAAACGGGTCGCTTCGGTACGGACCGTTCCGAGGTGGACTTATGGTTAACGCCACCCTAACCCCGTTTCTTGAAGCTGCATGCACCACCGCGGTGCGATGTTGTCAACAAGGGGTCAACTTGGCCGTGCTGGTGGCGGATATGTGGCAAACCGCGCACTGACGGCTCAGGGAGGCAGGGACGTGCGGGTTAAGTCAATGAAATTGGCGGCGATAGCCGTGGCGGCTGTTTGTGCAGCAGGGGTGAATGTCCCGGTGGTGGCACAGGAAGCGAACGGCGTGGGCACGCAGTTCGAGCTTACATTCTGGCAATCGGTGGACGGCAGCACCGATGCGGCGATGTATGAAGCCTATCTCGCCAAGTACCCGGATGGCACCTTCGCGCCACTGGCCCGCGCGAAGATTTCCTCGCTGCGCAAGGCGATGCAGGCGGCTTCGGCCGCGCCGGTTGCCGCGCCTGCGGCGGTGGCGCCTGTCGCACCGGTGGCCCCGGTGGCTGCGCCGCGCAGTGCTCCAGTGCCGCAGATCCTGCCCGCCGCCGGGCCCACGATTGCCCCTGCCGCCGAAGCGCCGCGCTTTGCCGAAGCTGTGCCCGCGCCTGCACCAGCAGCCGCCCCCGCTCCGCAGCCCGCGCCGGCGGTATTCCAGCAGGCCTCGGTGCCGGTGCAGCCAGCGCCCCAGGCCATGCCCCAGCCGGCCCCCGTGGCCGCGCCCGCGACGCATGTGGCCGTGGCCGATGCCGGCAACCAGCCTTCGACGCTGGGCGCGCTGCTGGCCGCGCTGGCGCAGACGCAGGAAGCGGGCGGCGGTTCTGCCGCGCCTGCGCGTGCGCCTGTGGTGGCCGCGCCTGCAGCCGGTTATGTGACGCCTGCGCCAACGCCGATCGCCCAGGCACCGGTCGGGGCCGGGTTCGCCCTACCTCAGCGGCCGCAGATGGTGGCCGTGCCGCAGGTGGCGCTGCCCGGCAGCTTCTGTTCCGCAGAGGCGCGCAACGCCTTCCATGATGCGACCTACCAGCCCGCGGTGGAAGCGGCGAAGCGCAACAACGATGCTGCCGTCGCCTATATGAAGCAGATCCAGGCGAGCTACGATTCCTACCAGCTTTCGGGCGACAGCAATTCGATGAACGCGCTGGCGGCCGAGGCGAAGTCCTGGCAGCCGGTGGCGGCAGACGCCTATGCCGCGCAGGCGGCGCTGGTGCGGCAGTTCGAAGTGCTGATGGCTGTGCCGATCAGCACCTGCGGGGCGCCGAAGTGATCCGCAAGGCCTGCCTTTGGGCAGCAGGATGCGCGCTGGGCGTCGCCAGCCCGGCACAGGCGGCGTGCATCGATGCGCCGACTGCGTCAGCGGCGCGGCTGCATGAATTCGAGACGATGATGATGGCGGTGTCGCTGCGCTGCAATCGCATCGGCGTTGATATCCGCGACGACTATGACCACCTGCTGACCAAGTATCGCACACACTTTGAAGGGGCGGCGGTGAAGCTGAAGACGTTCTTCGCCGCAGTGGACGGCAAGCGCGCGGGCGCGGGGTATGACCGCTATTCCACGCTGCTGGCCAACAAGTATGGCGCGGGCAATACCAGCCTGGACAACTGCCGCCTTTTCGACGGCGTGACCGAGGAAATCGTGAAGGCGGCGGACGGCGGCAAGGTGCTGCTGGCGGTGGCGCAGGCGATGATTGCGCGATCCGCGCTTGAGGCAGCGACCTGTCCCGCTGTGGCCTCGGCCAAGCCCTGATCGGTCCTGTAAGGGGAACTGCCTGATTGGCGAGGGGTTCAAAGGGGCAACTAACCCCTTGTGAATGTGGACCAATTCATGGCAAGCCAGTTTATCGAACGTTCGCGTGAAGGCGCGCGACGAAGCAGTCAGTTCCTGTGCGATCCGTTTCAGCAAAGCCTGGCACAGTGGAATCGCCAACGGCTTTCTCCCACGCTCCCCGGCGATGATTGGCGCGCGCAGCTTGAGCGTGATCACGCCATGCTGCGCCTTGAAGGCGCCTTCATCGAAGAACTGCGTGCGGATGTGGCGGAAGATGCCGCTCATGTGCCGACCGATCCCGATGGCTTCGTCGCCTGGTTCGAAGGGCTGAAGAAGCATGGGCCGGGGCAGGGCGATCCGCTGTTCCCGTGGCTGGCCAGCCACGCCGGGCGGGACGAGATCCGCTGGTTCCTGCAGCAGGAAGCCGCTGGAGAAGCGGGTTTCGACGACCTTGTCGCCATGACCCAGGTGAAAATGCCGGTGCGGCCCAAGCTGGAACTGGCCCGCAATTACTGGGACGAGATGGGGCGGGGCAACGTGCGCGGCATGCACGGGCCGATGCTGAATTCGCTGGTGGAGACGCTGGATCTCGATCCGCAGATCGAGACGACAGTGTGGGAAAGCCTGGCCCTGGCCAATGCGATGACCGCCTTTGCCACCACCCGCCGCTATGCCTGGCACAGCGTGGGGGCGCTGGGCGTGATCGAGCTGACCGCGCCGGGCCGTTCAGCCGCCGTGGCCAAGGGACTGCAGCGCATCGGTCTTTCGGAAAGGGAGCGGCGCTATTTCTCGCTCCACGCCGTGCTGGATGTGAAGCACAGCGAGGACTGGAACCGCGAGGCGTTGCGTCCGCTGGTGGTCGAGGACCCTGCGCGTGCGATCGGGATTGCCGAAGGCGCGCTGATGCGCCTGCGCTGCGGCGCGCGCTGCTTTGACCGTTACCGGCTCACGCTTTGGGGGTGATCGGGCGGATCAGCCCTTCCTGCGCGGTTTCGGCAACGAGGCGGCCATCGCGTGTGAAGATGCGCCCGCGATTGAATCCGCGCGCGTTTCCTGCCCAGGGGCTGTCACAGGCATAGAGCAGCCATTCGTCGGCACGGAAATCATCGTGGAACCAGATGGCATGGTCCAGGCTGGCGGCCATGGCGTTGCCGTTCATCCAGCTGAGGCCGTGTGGCAGGGCGGATGTGCTGAGCAATGTCATGTCGCTGGCGTAAGCAAGGACTTCCCGATGGATCTTTTCGTCATCGGGAAGGGGGGCCACACACCGGAACCAGGTGTTGCTGATCGGCTCCTGCGGCCCAGCGCGCATCCAGAGGCGGGGTTCAACCGGGCGAAGTTCAATGGGGCGCGGCTGCAACAGGACTCGTCGCGCCTTTTCGGTAAAGCCTTCCGAATACTGCTGACGCAGTTGCGATTCAGGGACCAGCGTGTCTGGCAGGGGAACATCAGGCAGGGAACTTGTATGATGGCATCCGGGCTCGCGGCGGTGAAATGACGCGACAAGGTTCAGGATCGGCTTGCCCTGCTGGCTGGCAACGACGCGCCGATTGGAGAAGCTGCCACCATCAAGATCGCGTTCAACCTTGAAATCAATGGGAAAATCCTCGTTCCCGCCGCGCAGGAAGTAGGCGTGGAGCGAATGGACGGGGCGGTCATCAGGCACGGTGTGCTCTGCGCTGGCAAGAGCCTGCGCGATAACCTGTCCACCGAAAATGCGACCGACACCACCGGGTTTGCGACGGCCCAGAAAGGAATCATCACCCTGCGGCTGCACATCGAGCAGGCGGATCAGGCTGGCGACCAATTGTTCGGGCGTGGCATCGGGCGGAAGCGGGCTATCCATGGTGTCCATGCCATGGCCATGAACTTTCATTGCCGTTTACGTCAACGAAAACGTTTCATGGCGATCATCGGTTCTTGATGCCAACTGGATTGCGACCGAGTTCAAGCGCGAGCAGCGCATCACAGGCCGCGCGGCGCACTCTACCGCCGATCGCGATCGAGAAACGGCCGATGGCACGGCGTTCGGTCCACAGCGAATCGATCATCGGGTGGTCCGCTGCTGCGCAACTGTCGCACCACGGCCTTGCTGGGTCCTGCAACAGGTCAAGGTTTTCGAGCTGGAGCAAAACGCCGGGGGAGAAGCGGGCAAAGCGCTCGTCAAACGCCGTCTTGAACGAAAATGTGCCGCTGCCGGCGAACAGCGTGGCCAGCATGGCAATGGGTTGGCCGTCCAGTTCAAGCGACAGGCGTTCCAGCCGCCCGCGTCTTGCGGCTTCGGCCATGCCCTGTCGAAAGAACGCGGCGGTGCCCGGGGCGCAGGCAAGGGCGCTGCCCGCGCGGCCCTTCCATCCTTGCGCCTCCAGCGCGAGGAAGGCCTCGATCCAGGCTTCCACATGGTCGCCATCGCGGCTGCGGACCACCTGCAGATCACCCAGTTCGCCAAGGCGCGCACGCTGGCGGCGATATTCCTTGCGCTTCTTGCCCGGCACGGCGGCCGCCAGATAACTTTCGGGCGAGAGGTTGGACTGCAGCAACGCACGCTCCTCGCGATGGACCAGCGCCAGGCGGCGGCCTTCCTGCAATGCTGTTTCGACCAGTGCGTCGGCCAAAGGGCCATCAAGCGGCATGGCGGCCAGGTGCAGGAACAGCGCGGTGCCGGCGTGGGAATCGGCCCAACCGAACAGCGCCTGCCACAGCGCCTGTTCAAACCCGGCGGCAACCAGCGGCGCGCCCAGGAAGCAGTTGGCATGAAGCCATGTGGCGAGGTGTGGCAGCGGATGCCGGCCATGTCGCGCAGCGCGGGCCAGGGGGAACAGCGCCACAAGGCTTCCACCGATGCGCACCGTGGCGATGCGCACGGGGCGGCTGGGTGCGAGCGCGGCAAGGGCCGGAAGCAGCAGCCAGCTTTCGAAGAAGGGGTTGGGTGTGGCGGAGCGGGCGGCGAGATCGTCCCATTTCGCGCGGGCTTCGGGCGTGGACCATTCCTGCCAGTCAACCACGTCCAGCACGGGCGCGACCGTGCCTGCCGCCGTGGGCGACAGGGCAGGTGTGGCGCCAGCGGACCAGGGATGTTTCACGTCGGTGTCGGTCTCCAATGCAGGGGCCATAGCCCGGCAACCGCAAAGACGAGGTAAATATCGGATCGGTAAAGGAAAGACCCCGCCCGGATGGTGCCGGGCGGGGTCCATTCTCCCCAACTCTGCGGTTGGCTGGTTATCCCACAGCGTGCCCGGCCAGCGCTGCAAGCAGCAGCAGGGCAACGATGTTGGTGATCTTGATCATCGGGTTCACCGCAGGACCGGCGGTATCCTTGTAGGGATCGCCCACGGTGTCACCGGTCACCGCGGCCTTGTGGGCATCGCTGCCCTTGCCGCCGTGGTGGCCATCTTCGATGTACTTCTTGGCGTTGTCCCATGCGCCGCCGCCCGAGGTCATCGAAAGCGCCACGAACAGGCCGCCGACGATCACGCCGAGCAGCAGGGCGCCCAGCGCGGCAAAGCCGTTGGCAGCGCCCGCAACCCACGAGATCACGAAGTACACCGCCACCGGCGCAAGCACCGGCAGCAGCGACGGGATGATCATTTCCTTGATCGCGGCCTTGGTCACCAGGTCCACGGTGCGGGCATAGTCCGGCTTGGACTCGTAGGTCATGATGCCCGGGTTCTCGCGGAACTGATCGCGCACGTCGACCACAACGTCGCCCGCGGCGCGGCCCACGGCGGTCATGCCCATTGCCCCGAACAGGTACGGCAGCAGCGCGCCAAGCAGCAGGCCGACGATGACATAGGGGTTTTCGAGGCTGAAATCGACCTTCAGATCCGGGAAGAACTCACGAAGGTCAGTGGTGTAGGCGGCGAACAGCACCAGCGCGGCAAGACCGGCGGACCCGATGGCATAGCCCTTGGTCACGGCCTTGGTGGTGTTGCCCACGGCATCAAGCGCGTCGGTCTTCTCACGGACCGAATCGTCAAGGCCGGCCATTTCGGCAATGCCGCCGGCGTTGTCGGTCACCGGGCCATAGGCGTCGAGAGCGACGACCATGCCGGCCAGCGCCAGCATCGAAGTGGCGGCATAGGCAATGCCGATCAGGCCCGCGAGCTTGAACGCGATGATGATGCCGGCAACGATGACCAGCGTCGGCAGCGCGGTGGCTTCAAGGCTGATGGCCAGCCCCTGGATCACGTTCGTACCATGGCCGGTGACCGAAGCCTTGGCGATGGACTTCACCGGGCGATAGTTGGTGCCGGTGTAGTATTCGGTGATCCAGATGATCAGGCCGGTGATGGCAAGGCCCAGCAGGCCGCAGTAGAACAGCATGCGGCCGTTGTAGGCTTCGTTGCCGATCGGGGCTTCCATGCTGCCAAGGGCATACTGCATGGCGAACCAGATGGCCGGGATGGAGAGCACGGCGGTGACAAGGAAGCCCTTGTACATCGCGCCCATGATGTTGTTCGAGGAACCGAGCTTCACGAAATAGGTGCCGATGATCGAGGTGACGATGCACACCCCGCCGATCAGCAGCGGCAGGCTCATCAACGGCATAAGGTCTGCCACGCCCTTCACCAGCAGCGCGGTGAGGACCATGGTGGCGCCCACGGTGACGACATAGGTTTCGAACAGGTCTGCCGCCATGCCGGCGCAGTCACCCACGTTGTCGCCCACGTTGTCGGCGATCACGGCCGGGTTGCGTGGATCGTCTTCGGGGATGCCTGCTTCCACCTTGCCGACAAGGTCGGCGCCGACGTCGGCCGCCTTGGTGAAGATGCCGCCGCCAAGGCGGGCGAAGATCGAAACCAGCGATGCGCCCAGCGCCAGCGCGGTGAGCGCGGTGATGACGATGCGGTCATTCGGTGCGTGGCCGGCAGGGCCGGTCAGGTACCAGAAGAACGAAGCGATCGCGAGCAGGGCAAGGCCCGCCACCAGCATCCCGGTGATCGCACCCGCGCGGAAGGCGAGGGTGAGGCCGGCCTGAAGCCCGCTTTGCGCGGCGGCTGCGGTGCGCACGTTGGAACGGACCGAAACGTTCATGCCGATGAAGCCTGCCGCGCCCGAAAGGACCGCGCCGAGCACGAAGCCCGCCGCGCTGACCGGACCGAGCGCTGCAAAGACGATGACGGCAACGATGACGCCGACGATCGCGATGGTGGTGTACTGCCGCTTCAGATAGGCTTGGGCGCCTTCCTGGATCGCGGCTGCGATTTCCTGCATCTTGGCATTGCCGGCGGGTGCGCCCAGCACCTGGCGGCTGGTCACGAAGCCGTAGACCACGGCCAGCAACCCCAGAATTATGGCGGTTACGACTAAATTCACGTTGGCATCCCCCTTTATTCGCCCGGCGCAGGCGCCGGTCCCCGTCGTTGCGGGTCGGCGGGGAGGCTAACGGCTTATTCGCCCCTCGCAAGTGTTTCGTTGCGGCAGGTCAAGCCCGGGTTCAGCCGTGTTCATAGCCAAGCGGGCCATGTTGCTGCGCACCATCGAGCAGGACGGGCGCAGGGCCTGCTTCCACCACCGCGCCGATGCGGTATGCGCTGCACTGCGGCGTTTCACCGGGCGGCAGGGTGAAAAGGAGTTCGTAGTCATCTCCCCAGCGCATCGCCGCGTTTCGGCGGCTTTCCGGCAGGCTTTCTGCATAGGGGACTGCTGCGGATTCGAGCGCCAGGGTAACACGGCTCGCCCGTGCCATGCGGGCGGAATCGAGAAGGAGGCCGTCGGATACGTCCATCATCGCAGTGACCTGTGGGGCCAGCGCGCGCCCTTCGGCCAGCCGGGGGCTGGGCCGGCGGAAGGCCAGCGTTTCGATTGCGCCTGTGCCATCACGCAACGCCTCGAAGCCCAGCATCGCGCCGCCGACCGGCCCGGTGATCCACACGCTGTCACCCGCACGCGCGCCGCTGCGTGACGGAACGGGGCGATGCGTGGCGCGGCCGATGGCGGTGAGCCCATGGGCCTGTGCGGCAGGGCTGGAGACAGTATCTCCGCCCAGCAGGGGCACGCCGAATGCGTGCAGCACTTCCCGCAGGCCACGCACGAACCCCGCATCGTCAACCCCCAGCGAATAGCCGAGCAGAACGCCCACCGGCTCCGCACCCTTTGCGGCAAGGTCTGACAGGTTGGTGGCGACCAGTTTCCAAGCCACGTCCGCCGCATCCTGATCCGGCAGCCAGTGTACGCCCTCGACCATCATGTCGTGCGTCAGCACCAACGTCTCGCCGCCGATGTCCAGCAGCGCGCAATCGTCGGCCAGCCCGCGTGCGCCGGGGGTGGTGGCAAGGCTTCGCAACGCGGCGATGAAGGCGCCTTCGGGCGACGTCATTCGCCAGCTGTGCTCAGTGCGAGTCTGTGAAGGCGGGGGCATGGCTGCATGCAGGCAATCTCCGGTTCGGCGGTCATTCGGGCTGCCACACCGGGCGGTCTGATGCAATTGCTGTGGAGGCGGCGGCTTGACACTGGCTGCACCTTGTTTAATCGTTCGATTAATTGAGTTTGATCCAGAAGGAGATTGCCATGGCGGTGGCTTATATCGTCGATGCAGTGCGGACAGCGGGTGGACGCCGGGGTGGGCGACTGGCCGGGGTGCACGCGGTGGACCTTGCTGCCAAGAGCCTCGATGCCATCGTTGCGCGCACCGGGATTGACCCCAGGGCGATCGATGATGTGGTGATGGGCTGCGTTACGCAGGCGGGTGAACAGGCGATGCAGGTGGGCCGCAATGCCGTGCTCGCGGCTCGGCTCCTGCCCGAATCCACCCCTGCCGTTAGCATCGACCGCCAGTGCGGATCATCGCAGCAGGCAATCCAGTTCGCCGCGCAGGCGGTGATGAGCGGCGTGCAGGACGTGGTGATCGCTGCCGGGATCGAGAGCATGACCCGCGTGCCGATGGGCACCAGCGCCACCTTCCACATGAAGGAGGGACTGGGGCACAACAAGTCGCCGGGGTTGGAGGAAAAGTATCCCGGGATCATGTTCTCGCAGTTCGTGGGCGCGGAAATGATCGTGAAGAAGCACGGCTTCACCAAGGACCAGCTCGATGCCTTCGCGCTCGACAGCCACCGCAAGGCGATTGCCGCGACGCAGGCGGGCGCCTTTGCGGGCGAGATCGTGCCCGTCGACATCGAAACGCCCGATGGCCCGGCGATGCACACGGTCGACGAAGGCATCCGCTTTGACGCGACGCTGGAAAGCATTGCCGGGGTGAAGCTGCTGAGCCCGGATGGTGCGCTGACCGCCGCCACCGCCAGCCAGATCTGCGATGGATCGAGCGCGGCACTGGTGGTGTCCGAAGCGGCGCTCAAGGCCCATGGTCTGACGCCCATGGCACGCATCCACACCCTGACCGTGACCGCTGGCGATCCGGTGATCATGCTGGAGGAGCCGCTGTTCGCCACCGACCGGGCGCTGGCGAAGGCAGGGCTTTCGATCAATGACATCGACCTGTTCGAGGTGAACGAGGCCTTCGCGAGCGTGCCGATGGCATGGCTGAAGCACACCGGTGCGGACCCGGCCCGGCTTAACGTGAACGGCGGCGCCATCGCGCTCGGCCACCCGCTGGGCGCATCAGGTACCAAGCTGATGGCCACGCTGCTCCATGCGCTGAAGGCGCGGGGGCTGCGTTATGGCCTGCAGACCATGTGCGAGGGCGGCGGCGTGGCCAATGTCACCATCGTAGAAGCACTTTGATTCACAATTCCAAGGGAGTTACAACGACATGAAGCTTGAACCTGGCATGGCCGCAGTGGTGACCGGCGGCGCATCCGGCCTTGGCGCGGCAACCGCGCGGGCCCTGGCTGCAAAGGGCGTAAAGGTTGCCCTGTTCGACCTGAACAAGGAAAAGGGCGAAGCCGTTGCTGCCGAGATCGGCGGCGTGTTCTGCGAAGTGAACGTGACCAGCGACGATAGCGTGGACGCCGGTTTCGCCAAGGCGCGCGCAGCCCATGGGCAGGAGCGCATCCTGGTCAACTGCGCAGGCACCGGCAATGCCGCCAAGACGGCCAGCCGCAGCAAGGAAACGGGCGAGATCAAGCACTTCCCGCTCGATGCCTTCAACATGATCGTGCAGATCAACCTGGTCGGCACCTTCCGCTGCATTGCGAAATCGGCGGCAGGTATGCTCGCGCTCGATCCGCTGGAAGACGGCGAGCGTGGCGCCATCGTCAACACCGCCTCTGTCGCGGCCGAGGACGGGCAGATGGGGCAGGCAGCCTATTCGGCATCGAAGGGCGGCGTGGTCGGCATGACCCTGCCGATCGCGCGTGACCTGATGAGCGAGGGAATCCGCGTCAACACCATCCTGCCTGGCATCTTCAACACCCCGCTGCTGAACGCCGCCCCGCAGCCGGTGAAGGACGCGCTGGCCGCATCGGTGCCGTTCCCCAAGCGGCTCGGCAACCCCGAGGAATACGCCAACCTGGCCATGTGCATGATTGAAACCTCCTACTTTAACGGCGAGGATGTGCGCCTTGACGGTGCCATCCGGATGGCACCGCGCTGACGTTGGCGGGTGGACGGGCGCGGCCACGAAGCCGCGCCTGCCACCATGCCGTTGGGGAGAGAGCCTTTGACCGAGTATTCGCAGATCCTGCTCGATATTGTCGACGGTGTGGCCACGATCACGCTCAACCGCCCCGACAAGATGAACGCATTTACCCGGGTGATGATGGAGGAGATGATCTCCGCCTTCGATCGCACCGATGCGGACGACACCGTGCGCGCGGTGATCGTGACGGGGCAGGGCACGCGGGCGTTCTGCGCCGGCGCGGATCTCACTCCCGATCATGGCGGCCAGGCATTCTCCGCGAACGAGACGGTGGAAACACTGTCGGATTCGCGCGTGCGGGATAGCGGTGGGCAGCTGACACTGCGCATGTTCCAATCGCAAAAGCCGGTGATCGGCGCAATCAACGGTGCCGCAGTGGGTGTTGGCGCCACCATGCAGCTGCCCATGGACATTCGCATTGCATCGATGACGGCGCGCTTCGGCTTCGTGTTCGCGCGGCGCGGGATCGTGCCTGAGGCCGCATCGAGCTGGTTTCTGCCGCGGATAGTGGGCATGCCACAGGCTCTGGAATGGTGCATGACCGGCCGGGTTTTTGATGCGCAGGAGGCACTGGCCGGTGGGCTGGTGCGATCGCTGCACGAACCGGAGGCCCTGATGCCTGCAGCAATTGCAATCGCGCGCGAGATTGCCGACAACACCAGCGCCATCTCGATTACGATGACGCGCGCGATGCTGTGGCGCAATTCCACGCTGGAGCACCCGATGCTGGCCCATCGGGTAGACAGTCGCGCGATCTATACCACCGCGCGCAGTGCTGACGCGCAGGAAGGAGTCGCCAGCTTCCTTGAAAAGCGCGCGCCCCGCTACCCCGGACGCGTTTCTTCGGATATGCCGCAGTTTTACCCGTGGTGGAACGAACCGGGTTGGGAGTGAGCAGCAAGGCATGAGCGGCAAGGGTCAGGATACGGGCGCGGTGGCCTCGGCAACGGCTGAAGGCGAGCAGCAGGGAGCGCGCGAGCAGCTGCTGGAAACAGCGTCGCAGATCATGCGTGAGGGCGACCAGGTGGACATTTCGCTGTCCGAACTGTCGCTGCGCTCGGGCCTGAATTCGGCATTGGTCAAATATTACTTCGGCAACAAGGCCGGCATGCTGAAAGCGCTGCTTGATCGCGACATGGAAGCGATCGTGAAGTCCGTCGAGACCTTGATGGCCAAGGACGACATGCCGCCGGAAGAGAAGCTGCGGCGGCACATCGCCAAGTGCATCGATACCTATTACACCTATCCCTACCTCAACCGCCTGCTGATGCGCCTGGTGCGTGACAGCGACGAGGCGGAGGCGAAGCGCATCGCCGATCAATACCTTGCGCCCCTGGGCCGCGCCTATGATCGGTTGATTGCGGCCGGCGTCGCTTCGGGTGTGTTCCGTCCGATCGATCCGCAGCTGTTCTACTTCACGGTGACGGGCGCTGCCGACCGGTTCTTTTCGGCCCGGCTGGTTCTGCGCCACTGCTTTGATCAGGATACGCTGACCGAAACCCTGCGTGATGCCTATCGGGAGCACACCGTGGATTTCATCATGGCCGGCATTCTGGCTCACGGTTGAGCCCTGGAAAGCTGTCATGCGGGAACGATAAAGAAAATTTCGCGTGACGCGGCGGCTGCGCACCAATTAGTGCGTGTTGCCCTGCGCGGGGATCGTTAGTTTCGCTTGCGTGGCGGGCTGGTTTCAGTAGAAACGAGTTGATATGCCGGGAACACAGACGCGCCTTTCGGACTTCCTGCCCTATCGCATGGCGATCACCGCCAATGCGGTGAGCGGTCTGATCATGGGCGAATACCGCAGCGAATTCGGCCTGAAGATGCCCGAATGGCGCATCATGGCGGTCCTCGGCGATGCCGGTTCGCTGACGCAGCGCGATCTGGTTCGCGCCACGCTGATGGACAAGGTGGCGGTGAACCGTGCCTGCAAGGTACTGGAAGAGCGCCACCTGATCCACCGCAGCCCAAACACGGCTGATGGCCGATCCCATCATCTCGAACTCACTGAAGAGGGCCGCGCGATGCACAGCCAGATCTGGCCACAGGCCTTCTCCGTCTATGAAGAGATCTATTCGGCGCTGAGTCCCAAGGAGACCGAGAAATTGCGGAACCTGCTGGACAAGCTGCTGAAAGCCGTGCGCACGATCGAGACCCGCAAGTGAGGCTTGCCTCGCTGCCGCAAGGGCGGGACGGGCGACTGATCGTCGTATCGGATGACCTCGTCTGGTATGCCGATGCAGACCACATCGTACCAACCATGCAGGCGCTTCTGGATGCGTGGGACCGCTACGCCCCGTTGCTGGAATCGCTGTCGATTGAACTGGCGCACGGCGCCATCCCGCGCAAGCGCTTCCATGAACGCGAAGCTGCCGCGCCGCTGCCACGCAGCTATGGCCGGTTCGGCGGCAGCGACATGCTCATGGGCGCGCGCGATGCCTTCGTGCTCGCCGACGAGGCGTGGAGCGCAGTTTTCGCACCGGCGGTCGTGGTCGTGACGGGTGATGTGCCGCAGGGAGCGGATGCGGAAGCAGCCTGCGCCTGTATCGAACTGGTCGGTTTCGCCAATGAAGTCACCCTGCATGCCCATCCCGCGTTGGACGGGCCGGTTGCCGTGGCGACCCATTGCTCGCCCGTATTCGTCACGCCCGAAGCGCTTGGCGATGCCTGGCAGGCGGGTGCGCTCAAGGCGCCGCTGGCGATCGAGCATGGCGGCGCGGTGCTGCATGTCAGCGCGGCCGATCTCGATTTCGGCGCGGCGCTGGCAAGACTGGCGGCGGCACGGCCGATCCGGGCGGGCTCGCTGGTCGGGCTGACGCTGCCGGGGGCCGGGGGCGCGGCGCTGCACCACGGGGAAACCGTGCGGGTGGACGTGCGCGATGGCAAGGGCCGCAGCCTGTTCGGTGCCATTGAACAGAAGATCGTGCGCTACTGACAAGCCGGCTCTGCCGCAAAGCCGAAGAGCCCGGACACCGCGTGGTGCCCGGGCTCTTTCGTTTTCGGATACGCCCTGCCTCAGACCTTGCGGTTGATGAAGCTGTCGCTGATCGAACAGGCCGCCGGGCCAAGGATCACGATGAACAGCGTCGGCAGGATGAACAGGATCAGCGGCACGGTCATGATCGCGGGCAGGCGCGCTGCCTTTTCTTCGGCGCGCATCATGCGTTCGTTGCGGAATTCGGCTGAAAGCACGCGCAGGGCCGAGGCGAGCGGCGTGCCATAGCGTTCGGTCTGGATCATGGTGGTGACCACGCCCTTCACCGATTCCAGGTTCACGCGATAGGCCAGGTTCTCGAAGGCCTGGCGGCGTTCGGTCAGGAACGAAAGCTCGATCGCGGTCAGTGCGAATTCGTCGCCCAGTTCCGGATAGGCACGGCCCAGTTCGCGCGCCACGCGGTTGAACGCGGCGTCCACGGTCAGGCCGGCTTCGGCGCAGATCACCAGCAGGTCCAGCGCATCGGGCAGGCCCTTGCGGATTTCGTTGGTGCGCTTGCCGACCAGGTTGGCCACGAAGATGTCGGGCCCCTTGTAGCCCAGGATCACCATGATCGCGAAGGCGCCGAACTTCTTGTAGGAAGCCCATTCGGGGAAATAGTTGACCCAGTAGATCATGATCCCGGCCAGCAGGCCAAGCACGATCGGCCCGATCATGCGGCCAAGGATGACCGCGACCGCCCATTCCTTCTTGCGGATGCCGGCCTGGGCCAGCTTCTGCTGGATGTCCTTCAGCTGGCTGTCCTGCAGCACCTTCAGTGATTCCAGGAAGGTGCGGATCGTGTCCGTCGTCTGGTTGCGGCGGATGATGCTGGCGCGCTTGCGTGCGCTGTTGGTGACGATGCCGGCCTTCAGCTGCTCGCGTCGATCGTTCAGCGCCTTCACGCGCTTGGCCATCGGATCGCGCACGGTGATCGCGGCATAGATCGCCAGCATGATGGCGGCGGCAGCGATGCCGGCCAGCACCGATCCGGCGGCGATGACGTCGACGCCAAGGAGCGTGGGGTGATGCGGGGCGCCGATTGCGGGGTTCATGGTTGCCTTGCCTCGCTCAGATCTCGAAGTTGACCATCTTGGCCATGATGAAGGCCCCGATGGAGAGCCACACCAGCCCGCCGAGACCGGCGATGATCAGGCGCTCGTCCACGAAGAACTTGCCCAGGTATGCCGGATTGATCGAATAGATCAGGGCAAAGACGATGAAGGGCAGGGCGCCGACGATATAGGCCGATGCCTTGGATTCCGAACTCATCGCCTTGATCTTCAGCTTCATCTGTGCGCGCTTGCGCAGCACGTCGGCCAGGTTCGCCAGTGTTTCCGCCAGGTTGCCGCCGGTTTCGCGCTGGATGGCCAGCGTGATGCAGAAAAAGCTGAATTCAGCCATGTTGAGGCGGTCGGCCGATTCCTGAAGCGCTTCTTCCATGGTCCGGCCCACCTTGATGCGGTCGGTCACGGCCTTGAATTCCTCGCCCACCGGTCCCGGCAGCTCGGTTGCGACAACGCCCAGCGTTTCGGTGATCGGCAGGCCCGAACGCAGGCCGCGCACCAGCAGTTCAAGCGCATCGGGAAAGCGGGTGACGAAGGCTTCGGTCCGCTTGTTGATCGCGCGGTTCACCATGAAGTGCGGCAGGCCGCCCCCCACGATCAGCCCGGCGCCAAGGCCCAGGATCGGCGCGCCGGTCTTCAGCGTGACCAGCAGCATGATGCCCAGCGCCAGCCCGCCCGAGACATAGAGGTACTGGCTCATGGTCCAGCCCTTGCCCGTGCGGTGCAGCCGCAGCGCCAGCGCTTCCGCGCGCGATGCGGAGCCCGCCACGCGATAGCCCTTCGGCTTGCGCGCGGCCACGGCCTTGCGATACTGCGCCTCGACCTTGTCGATCGCGCTTTCCGAATGGCGGAAGCGCACCGACTGGAGCCGGCGGGCGCTTTCCTTGGCCGGGTTGGGGCCGGCAAAGGCGGCATAGCCAAGCACCAGGGCCGACATGATGCCGATGGCCATGATCGCGATCTGCAAGGGTTGCATTGGGCTTGTGCCTTCGTTGTGTGTCGGTCTGGTTCCGGTGGCGCCGTCAGGCCGGCGCGCCGGCCTTCGGCTTGGCCGCCAGCATCTTCTTCAGGTCGAACTTGCCGAGCAGCGAGGCCTTGCCACCCTTGGCGCCAGCGCCCTTGTCGCCATCGGTGCTGGCTTCGGCACCGCTGGTGATGATCGCTTCGGCCACGTCGCGCACCACGCCGCCGGCCTTGGTGGCACGGTTGGCCGCCACGAAGGTCTGGCCCAGCTTGGCCGCGTTGGCGGCGGCCTTGATGTCATAGGGCACGGTGAAGTTGATCTTGCGCTCGATCGAGGCTTCGAAGTCCGCGCGGCTGATCTCGCCCACGCCTGACTGCACCTTGTTCGCCACCACCAGCGCCTGCGCGTGCGCGGCGTTGGTCTTCAGCCAAGAAAGCAGGCGGATCGCATCGCGCGCGCCGGCCAGCGTCAGCTCGGTGGCCACGATCACCACGTTCACGTCCGCCAGCAGGTGGGGGAAGTTGATCAGCATGTTGCGCGGCAGGTCGATGACCGTCATCTCGAACGCGTGGCGGAATTCCTCCTCCAGCTGCACGAAGGCGCTGCCGTCGGTCATCAACGGGGCGCTGATCGGCGCCTCGGCGGAAAGGATCGCCAGGTTGTCGTTGGCGCGGATCATCGCGCGTTCGATGAACAGCCCGTCGATGCGGCTGGGGTTGTCGATCGCGTCGGTCAGGCCACGGCCCGGCTCAAGGTCGAGAGTCAGCGCGCCGGTGCCGAAATGCACGTCGAGATCGAGCAGCGCGGTCGGCATGCGGTGGTCGGTGCTGAACAGCCACGCCAGCGAGGTCGCCAGCGTTGATGCCCCCACGCCGCCGCGCGTGCCGACGACTGCGGTGGAGATGTGGCGCTTCACCGCGCCGGCATCATGGTTCTTGGGCGCGGCAAAGATGGCTTGGGCCTGGACCAGCGCATCGCGCACCTGCCCGGGGGACAGGGGCTTGAGCAGGTAGTCCTGGATGCCCGAGGCGATCAGGTCGCGATAGAGGCGCACGTCGTTCACCTGGCCCACCGCGATCACCACGGTGCCCGGCTCGCACACTTCGGCCAGCGCGTTGATGTCGTTCAGCGGGTCGCCGCTTTCCGACAGGTCGACCATCAGGATCGCCGGGCTGGCGGTGATGGACAGCGACTGGATGGCGTTGCGCAGGCCACCCTTGTTGCACTTTTCCGGCTGCCAGCCCATGTCGACCACGACCGGGCGCAGCACGTCGAGCGCGGCGTCGTCGCAGATGAAGGCGGCGAACTGATCGCGATTGGCGCTTTTCATGCTCAGTTACCCCCGCTCTTGCTGGAAACTTCCTTCAGGCCGCCCTTGCCGGTCGGCTCCTGCGAGCGATAGCTTTCGATCGCCTTGCTGGCGCTCATCACCACCGTCACGCCCGTGCCCTTCTGGCCGCGGACAAGGTCTTCCTTGTTGGCGACCATCGCCGCCAGGTTGCCGTTGACCGAGCAGCCATAGTTGCGGCTGGTGCCGTTGGAATAGTTGGCGGCGGCCTTGTCGCCCCAGTTGGGGCAGCCGGGCACCGATGCCACCGTGCGCGTCACCACGATGCGCGCTGCGCCGGGGGGAATGTCGCCCTGCGTCACCGGTGCGGTGTCCGCCAGCATCAGGCCGCGGCGTGCGGCCACCGCTTCGATCGCGGCCTCCGTCACCCGGGAATCGGCCGGATCGTCGATCGAGATGCGATCGCCATAGCCCAGCTCGAGTGCGTCGAACCAACCCGCCAGGCGGCGCTGTTCCGAAGGCGACACGCCGCCGCCGGGCAGAGTGCCCACATCGAAGACGAAGCTGGTGCGTTCCACCACCGGCTGGTTGACGCTGTTGAGCTCGCGGTTCTGCGGCATGCCGCCGCAGGCCGAAAGAGCGAGGCCGAGCGAGAGAGCCAGCGCGGCGCCGGCAGTCCTCTTGAACTTCACGGTCATCACGGTTTCCCTTCTCACTGGATGCTGAAGCCGGGGGTGGCGGCGCTCGCCTGCTTGTCCTTGCCGGGACGGCGGGACTGGCGCGGGGCAAGCGCGGCTTCGGCCGGCTGCTGCGGCACGTCGAGCGCACCCACCTTCGGGCCGGGCTGTACGCTGCCCTGCTTCTCGCTGGGCTTTGGCCGTTCGCCGCCGGTCACACCGTCGGCATTCTGGTTCAGCAGCAGGTGCTGCAGCGCGTCGGCGGCCTTGTAACCGTCGGTGGGCAGCTTGATGTCGTTGGCGTCCACCGGGTTGACGAGGTATGGGGTGACCACGATCACCAGTTCGGTCTCGCCCTTCTTGAACGCGGTCGAACGGAACAGCGAACCGAGGATCGGAATGTCGCCCGCGCCCGGCATCTTGGTGATCGTGTCCTGGTTGCCGTTGCGCAGCAGGCCGGCGATCATGAAGCTCTGGCCTGAACCCAGCTCCACGGTCGTTTCGGCGCGGCGGATGGTCAGTGCCGGGATCGAATAGCCGTTCAGCGCCACCGCACCGTCGGCCGAAAGTTCCGACACTTCCGGACGCACGCGGATGGAGATGCGGCCATTGGCCAGCACCGTCGGGGTGTAGGACAGGCTGACGCCGTACTTCTTGTATTCCACCGAGGTGGTGCCAAGGCCCTGGCTGATCGGGATCGGATATTCACCACCCGCCAGGAAGTCCGCCGTTTCGCCCGATAGCGCGGTCAGGTTCGGTTCCGAAAGCGTGGCAACAAGGCCGATGGTCTCGCCAAGGTCCAGCGCGCCCAGCAGGTCGAGCCCGAACAGCTTGCCCTGGCCCGCCAGCGTGGTCTGGCCGTTCAGCGGGGTGACGGTCGTTGCGCCGGGCACAACGTTCGTGCCCATCCCCAGCGCGCCACCGGGCACGTACTGCGGGTAGAAGCCACGGCCCTGGCCCAGGCCGAACTTGAAGCCGCCCGTGCTGTCCACCGAAGCCAGGTTTGCGCTGATGTTGCGCAGCAGTGTGCGGCTGACTTCGGCAAACTTCACGTGCAGGCTCACCTGCAGTGGCGTCGCCATCTTCAGGCGGCTGATCACGTTGATCTTGTCACCGACGAAGGCCTTGACCAGGCGTTCCGCTTCGGCCGCGTCTTCCGGCGCGGCCACGGTGCCGGTCAGCAGCACGGTGTTGTTCATCGTCGAAGTGGCGATGCGCGCTTCCGGCATGGCAAGGTGCAGCATCTGGTCGATGCTGTCGATGTTGGTGCCCACGCGGACATTGGCAGACCACACCACATCGCCGCGGGCGTTGCTGGCATAGACCGTGGTCTCGCCGCCGGCCTTGCCGAAGATGTAAAGCTGGTTGAGCGATTTCACCTGCACGTCGGCAATCTGGTCGTTGGCGACGAAGACATCCTTCATCGAGCCGGGCAGGGTGACCAGCTCGCCACGGCCGATCGACAGGGCGATGGAGCGGGCGGGGCTGGTGACGGACTGGGCCTTGGCCGCGCCGGCCAAGCCGACCCCGGTGAGACCGATCGCCGCCAGCGGAGCCGCGAGGACCACCGCCGAAATCAGCGAGGAAGCGATACGGGCCTTCATGGTCTTGCCTTTCGCAAGCGGGAGGGCGGGGGCGATCTGCGTTGCCTTGCGCATCAGTTGCCTCCCACCGTCACGGTCTGGGTTTCCTTGCCGCGGGTCACGTTCACGACCGGGCCGGTGCGGATCACGATCGAGGGACCAGAGGGGCGGCCCATCGCGGAGCCATACGAAGGCGGCGGCGCTTCGGGCATGCCGTTGATGGCGGACATCGAAGGCATGGTCTTGCGCTGGAAGCGCGAAACGTCACCGCCGGTCACGAAGCTGCTGCCCTTGTCGATCGGGCGGGAAAGCGCCGTCTTCAGCAGCGCCTCTTCCTGGGCCTTGGTCATGCCGGCGGGCACCTTCACCGCGCCGGATGCAAGAGCCTGTTCCAGCTCGGCCGAATTGTCGGCGATGGAGCGCAGCGAGAGGCTGATCGTGCCGATGGTCTGCGCCACGGCCACCTGCTCGGCGATCTTGGGCGTCACTTCCAGGGTCACGGTGCTGAAGGTGCGGACGCGGGTCTTGCCTTCGATGGTCTCCTGTTCGGTCGATTGGTCGGTGGCGAGAACGCGCAGGTTCTTCAGGATCGTCTCCGATGCCTTCAGCGCCTGGCCACCGCCGGCCTTCACCGTCTGGGTGAGCACGAGGTCGATGTGGTCACCCGGGAACACGAAGCCGGCCACGCCGGTACGGGCGCTCACCGGAATGGTGACGGCGCGCATGCCGGGCCCGAGCGCGGCGGCCAGGAAGCCGCGGTCACCGGGGGCGACCAGCGAGCCCTGCGTCACCGGCTCTCCAGCCGTGATCGGGTTGCGTACGACAGTGCCCAGCAACTTGGACATGTCGGCCTCGCCTTCCGCGAAGTAGGCGTCCTGGACAAGATCCTTAGGCCAGGGCTGGAACGAGATGGCATCTGCCGTCACGATCGTGCCGACCGGCAGCGCACGTTGCGCAACCAACACCTTGGGGCCCTGCGGCACCTTGGCTGCGGCCTCCGCCTGCGGGGTAGAAGCCCCGGCAAACAGGCTCCTGGCGGCAAAGGCCGTGCCGATCGCCACGATCAGCGCCCCCACCAGCAGCAACAGCTTCTTCTTGTCCATGGCTTACATCCCGCCCTTGAAGACCAGCCCGCATCCATCGGGCAAATTGGTTAAGATTGACCTATCCCCCTGTAGCTGCGTGCAACGCAGCCCAGTTGGTGGTGCCCAGCACCCACAATCCGGCGCCTGCGATGGCCACGCCGTAGGGAATTTTCAGCTTGTCCTTGCGCCGCCGCGTCACGTGCCACATGCCCAGAACCACGGTCAGCACACCTCCGGCGATGGCCATGATCAGCAGCAGCTTCACGAACGGCTGCCACGGCAGCCACAGTGCCAGCGCGGTGAGCAGCTTCACATCGCCGCCCCCCATCGCCTTGATCGCGAACAGGCCCGCCAGAACCACGAAGGTCGCCAGCGCCACGCCCAGCTGCAGCGCCACGTCGGGCCACAGGTGCAGGCCGGTGGCCCACCAGAACAGCGGCGCGGCAAGCGCCACGCCGGCATTGAGCCAGTTGTCGATCTGGCGGCGCTGGATATCGGTGAACGCGGCAATCAGCAGCGCGATTGCCAAGGCTCCGACCAGTCCGTACACGATGGGTGTGTCCTGCATGGGGACAGCCATACGGGATAATCACTTACCAAACGGTAACCAAGAATTGGCCCGGCTTTGCTTGGATGCAGGTCAGGTCGGGGAGCGCCTTCGCGTGGAGCCTATGTTCGATCGAAGAGCCATTCCGGCCCATGCCGTGGAAACGCGCTGGCATGCGCGCGATGGCCACGCCATCCGCCGCATCGATTGGCCGGGCGCGCGCGCCGATGCGCCGCGTGGCTCCATCCTGTTCCTGCCGGGGCGGGGCGACTACTACGAGAAGTATCTGGAAACGCTGGACTACTGGCACCAGAAGGGCTGGCGCGTCACCGCGTCGGACTGGCGCTGGCAGGCAGGCTCCGGCCGCTATGGCAACAACCCGCTGGCGGGCGATGTCAGCGACTTTTCGGTATGGGTGGATGACCTTGCCACCCTGTGGGAACAATGGGTGCAGGAGACGCCTGGACCACACGTGATCGCCGGCCATTCGATGGGCGGTCACCTCGTTTTGCGGGCCATCGCGGAAAAACGCATTAATCCTGTTGCGGGACTTTTAAGCGCCCCGATGCTGGGATTCATCAATCCGCTGCCGCTGGCATGGCAGCAAAGGCTGGGCCGCTTCATGTGCCGAATCGGTGACCCGGGGCGCATGGCGTGGAAAAGCAGCGAGAAGCCGGGCGCCTCCGTTCACGGGCGGCAGAACCTGTTGACGCATGATGATGCCCGCTATGCTGACGAGGTGTGGTGGCGCGAACACCGCCCCGATCTGGCGATGGGGCCGGGCACATGGCGCTGGGCGGAACGCGGTGCGGATTCGATCGCGCGCCTGTCCGCCCCCGGCGTGCTTGAGGCGGTGCAGGTGCCTCTGCTGATCCTTGCCACCCGCTTCGATGCGCTGGTGGCGTGGAAACCCATAGAACAGGCTGCCGCGCGCCTGCCTCATGCCGAACTGGTGGCCTTCGGGCGTGAGGCGGCGCACGAGATCCTGCGTGAGGAAGATGGCGTGCGCGAAAGGGCATTGGCCGCCATCGACAGCTTTCTTGACCGCGCCGCGCCGGGGGCGCAGGGCTGAGCGCGCAATGGATCAGTTCGATATCGCAATTGTCGGCGCCGGCATGGCCGGGGCCAGCCTGGCCGCCGAATGCGCCCCCCATGCCACCGTCCTTCTGGTAGAAGCGGAGGATGCACCGGGCTATCACACCACCGGCCGCTCCGCCGCCTTCTGGGAAGAGGCCTATGGCGGGCCGGGCGTCTATCCGCTGACCGAGGCTTCGGGCCGCTTCCTGCGCGAAGGCGGCTACCTTTCCCCGCGCGGCGGACTCAATATCGGGCGCGAGGAAGACCGGGCAAAGGTCGAAGCCTTCGTCGATCGCTTTGCCGCCGTAGGCGCCAACGTGCGCCTGCTCGGCCGTGCGGAACTTGAACGGATCGTGCCGGGGCTGAAGCCGGAATGGACCGTGGGATCGTGGGAGCCGGACTGCGCCGATATCGACGTGGCCGGCCTGCACCAGCACTATCTCGCCGCCTCGCGCCGCACCGGCACCGTCCTGCGCGTCCGCGCGCGGGTTGAGGCGCTGGTGCGTGAAGGCGCGGGCTGGCGCGTGGTCTGGCCGGGGGGGGAGGCGCGGGCCGGGATCGTCGTCGATGCCGCCGGGGCCTGGGCCGATGGGCTGGCCGAAATGGCGGGCGCCGCTCCGCTCGGCATCGCGCCCTTGCGCCGCACCGTGGTCCAGCTGCGCGTTGCCCCTGAACCGCCGGTGGACCTGCCGTTGACGCTGGGCATCAACGAGGACTTCTATTTCAAGCCGCAGGCCGGCCGCCTCTGGCTCTCCCCGCATGACGAGACGCCCGACGTGCCGCGCGATGCCGCGCCCGAGGAGCTGGACGTCGCCGTGGCCATCGATCGGATGCAGCAGGTGGTGGACTGGAAGATCGAGGCGGTGGAGCGCCGCTGGGCGGGGCTGCGCAGCTTCTCGCCCGATCGCCTGCCAGTCTATGGCTTCGACCCCGCGCTGCCCGGCTTCTTCTGGTTCGCAGGGCAGGGTGGCTATGGCATCCAGACCGCGCCCGCCGCCGCCCGGCTGGGTGCGCAGCTGCTGCTGGGGCTGGATCGCGATGCGTTGACCGCAGGGCTGGACCCGGCGCGCTATTCCCCGGCGCGCTTCGCCCGGTCCGGATAGGATTCGTTTTTTCGCAGGCATTGGGCCGATGGCGTGATATGATCCCGGCAGGACCGTTCCTGCTTTGGGAGAGCATTGCGATGGCGCACCGTTTCGAGATCCGCAAGAACAAGGCCGGCGAGTTCGTCGCCTACTTCTGCCACAACAGCGAAACCATCTTCTGGACCGAGGGCTACAGCTCGAAGGCCAGTGCGAAGAACGCGATCGAATCCATCCTCAAGAACGGCCCCGGTGCCGAGGTGGTCGATACGACGACGGAGTAGTCCGGCAGGGCTGCATCAACGGTGCTTCAGCGGGCCTCAGTCGATCTCAACCCCGCCTCAGTCGTTCTCAGCCCCCTCTCAACTCACGTCAATTTGCGGGGATTCGGGGTCAGGCGGCGATGGCTGCGTCGCTGGCCAGCTTGTCCACGCGCTCGTTCTCCGGATGGCCGTCGTGGCCCTTCACCCACACCCATTCGATCTTGTGCTGCTTTGCCGCCGCCACCAGCGCGCGCCACAGATCCTCGTTCTTCACCGGCTTGTTATCCGCTGTTTTCCAGCCCTTTTTCTGCCAGCCGAAGACCCACTTGGTAATGCCGTCGAGCACATACTTGCTGTCGGTGTGCAGCGTCACCCGGCACGGCTGGTTCAGCGCCTCCAGCGCCTTGATCGCGCCCATCAGCTCCATGCGGTTGTTGGTCGTCTCCTTTTCGGAACCAGCCAACTCCTTCTCGAACTCGCCCATCCGCAACAGCGCCCCCCAGCCGCCCTTGCCGGGATTGCCCTTGCACGCGCCATCGGTGAAGATTTCCACGTGCTTCACGCGAAAACGCCCGGATTTTCGCGGTAGAACGCCAGCCGCCGGGCGAAGGCCATCGGGTCCTTGCGCGTCACCAGCGCATCGGCCGGGGTGTTCAGCCAGTCAAAGGCGCGGCTCATCGCAAAGCGCATCGACGCCCCCTGCGCCAGCAGCGGCAGCGCCGCGCGCTCATTGGCGGAAAGGGGACGCTGGCTTTCGTAGCCTTCCAGCAGCGCCGCGCCGATCGCGGCATTGAAGCTTCGCCCGCTGGCGTCAAAGCTCCACGCGGCATGGGTCACCGCGACGTCATAGGCGAGCAGGTCGTTGCAGGCGAAGTAGAAGTCGATCAGGCCCGTCACCCGTTCGCCCAGCATCAGGACGTTGTCAGGAAACAGATCGGCATGGATCACGCCGGTGGGCAGCCCCTGCGGCCAGTGCGCCGACAGCCGGGGCAGGTCCTGCGCGACCATATCAGCCAGCGCCGGGTCGATCCCTGCGAGCCCGTCCGGCCCGCATGCCGCGGCCAGGCGCTGCCATTCGGCCACGCCCATGCCATTGGCGCGTGTTCCGACAAAGCCCGCCGCGCACAAGTGCATCCGCGCGAGTTCCGCCCCAACCGCGCGCGCCTGGGCCGCGGTCGGTTCATTCACCGAAACGCCGGGCAGGAATTCGATCAACGCCAGCGCCTTGTCCCCGCGCATGCGATAGAGCGCGCCTTCGCGATCGTGGATCGTGCGCGGCACCGGGCAGCCCTGCGCCGCCAGGTGATCGAGCAGCGAGAGGAAATAGGGCAGGTCTTCCAGCTCGATGCGGAATTCATACATGGTGAGGATAAAGCGCGCACCCGCGCCATCCCTGCCGGTGGTGTCGAGCAGCCAGTTGGAATTGGACACGCCCTCGGCAATGCCCTTGGCCGAAACCAGCGTGCCGATGTCGAACGCGGAAACCAGCTCGGCCATGTCCTCGGCGCCGAGGTGTGTGTAGACAGCCATGATCTTCGCCTCAGTCCGCCAGTTGGCGCGGCAGCTTGAACACCATGTTCTCCTCGGCGGTCTTCACCGTTTCCTCGGTCACGCTGCGCCATGTGGCGATCCTGGCGACCACTTCGCGCACCAGCACTTCTGGGGCGGAAGCGCCGGCGGTCAGGCCCAGCGTCTGCACCCCGTCCAGCCACTCGGGCTCGATCTCGTCAGCGCGCTGGATCAGGCGCGATCTTGCCCCTTCGCGCTCGGCCACTTCGACCAGCCGCAGCGAATTGGAACTGTTCGGCGCGCCGATCACCAGCACCAGGTCACACTGCGGGGCAATGGCCTTTACCGCGGCCTGACGGTTCGAGGTGGCATAGCAGATGTCCTCTGCGCGCGGTCCGGCGATCTGCGGAAAGCGCGCGCGCAGCACGGCGATGATCTCGGCCGTATCGTCCACCGAGAGGGTAGTCTGGGTGAGGAAGGCGAGGGGGGCATTTTCGGGAAAATCGAGCTTCGCCACGTCCTCGGTGGTTTCCACCAGCGTGATCGATCCCGGCGGAACTTGGCCCATCGTGCCGATCACTTCGGGGTGGCCCTTGTGGCCGATGAACAGGATATGCTTGCCCTGTTCCACCTTGCGTTCGGCCTGGCGATGGACCTTGCTGACCAGCGGGCATGTGGCATCGAGCCAATCGAGCCCGCGTGACGTGGCCTCGGCCGGCACCACCTTGGGCACGCCATGCGCGGAAAAGACCACCGGCGCGCCATCGGGCACCTGATCCAGTTCCTCCACGAAAACCGCGCCCTTGGCCTTCAGGCTATCCACCACATAGCGGTTGTGCACGATCTCGTGCCGCACATAGACCGGGGCGCCGAAGCGTTCGATCGAACGTTCCACGATCTCGATGGCGCGGTCCACCCCGGCGCAGAAACCGCGCGGTGCCGCGATCAGCAGCTTGAGCGGGGGAAGGTCGATGGATGGAAAGCTGGCGTTCATGCTGCCCGCCTTAGCAGCGAGGCAGAGCCTTTCAAACCCGGCTGATGGTGGAAACCCTCAGGAAGCGCTGGGCACCGCCTCGGCCAAGCATTGCCGAACGCGCCCGCCGTGGGTAGAGGTGACCGCAAATCACGCCTGCGCGCCCTTTGGGGTGGCGGCGCACAGACAGGAAAGCCCATGACGCCCACGTTCCGCCGCCTTGCCTTGACCGGCGCTCCGCTGCTGGCCGCGCTCGCGCTGGGCGCCTGTGCCAAGAACAAGGGCGAACTGGTGGTGGACGACAGTGTTGGCGTGACCGCGCTGCGCAGCCCGTGCCCGGTGGTGCAGATCCCCGAGATGACCGGCGACATCACCCTGTTCAGCGATCCTTCGCGCACCGATTCGGCCGCCATCGACGTGACCGGAGTGATCACCAACCTGCGCTCCACCTGCGATGACGCCAGCGGCGGGGAGAAGCTGCACACCGTCGCCACGTTCGATGTGCTGGCCCGCCGCAGCGACACGCGCGGCGCGCGCCATGTGGACCTGCCCTATTTCTCGGTGGTGATGCGCGGCGGCACGGCGGTGATCGCCAAGCGCATCGGCACCGTGGGCATCGACTTTGCCGACGGGCAGGAACGCGCCCAAGCGCGCGGCACGGCCGATTCCTATGTCGATCGCGCCGAGGCGACGCTGCCGAAGGAAATCCGTGACCGCCTGACCAAGAAGCGCAAGGCGGGCGATTCCGACGCCGCGATCGACCCGCTGTCCCAGCCCGACGTGAAGGCCGCGCTGGCCAAGGCGAGCTTCGAGCACCTGGTGGGCTTCCAGCTGACCAACGACCAGCTGGCGTACAACGCGCGGCGTTGATGGCGCGCCGTTAAGGTCTGGGCCCGCCGCACGCGGCGGGCCGACCGATCAGGCGACGATCAGGAAATCGCTGGCCTCCAGCACCGGGACCAAGCCGTCCACCGGGTAAAAGCGCGCAATTGGTATGGCGCCTCTGACCGTGCCGTTTCCGTCTGCATCGTAGAAGAGCATGCCAGATGTCGTGTCATACAGGATGCGGTCGGTCTCGTCATGCGCGGCGGTCACCCCTGCGCCGGTGTAGAATGCATCGGCTGACAGCGCGCCGGACTTTGCGAAGGCGGTGAAAGTCGCCCGGCTGAGTTCGATGCGGTCCAACCCTTCGCTGTCCCACCACACCTTGTCCACGAAGACCTGTTGGGTGGGAATGGCGTTGAAGCGGATATGGTCCTCACCCGCGCCGGTATAGAACGAATCCGAACCGATGCCGCCGACCAGCAGGTCGTCACCATCGCCGCCGTATAGGGTGTCGCCCGCCGAGATACCGTCACCGCCCCGGCCGATAAGGATGTCGTCACCTGCGCCGCCGTCCAGCGTGTCGCTGGCCAGAGAGCCGGTCAGCCGATCATTGCCATCCCCACCGGAAAGGTAGTCTCCGCTGGCGATGGCTTCGCCATAGCTGCCCAGCAGCACATCATCGCCAGCATCGCCGTAGATGGTGTCGTGTGCCGTGGACCCGACCAGGCGGTCGTCTCCATCCCCGCCCGACATGAAGTCGCCACCGGTCTCGCTGCTGGCGCTGACGCCGATCAAGGTGTCGCTGCCATTGCCGCCATACAACTTGTCGCCGGCTGTCGATCCGATAAGTCGGTCGCGTCCTCCGTCGCCGAACAGAGTGTCTCCAACCGGCAGTTCTTGTGGGCCGAACAGAGTGCCTGTTCCAGCACGCGCCTTGAGTACATCGTTTCCGCCACCACCGTGGATTGTGTTTTCGAAGGCGGCGGCGGTGATCGTGTCGTTGAATGACGTACCGGTCACTTCCTCGATGTTACGCACAGACAGTGTTGCGCCGGGAGCAATATCCTGCACGGCTGCGGTGCCGAGGTTCAAGGTTATGCCACTTGAAAATGTCGCGTCGTCGAAATCGAGAAGATCGAGACTTGTGCCTCCATCGATGACGTCGTTCCCGAGGGTGGCGTGGAACCAGTCGCCATAGCGGAGGTAGTCATATGGATCGAAGCTTAGCCTGGTGTTGGAGCCGATGAGACGGTCATCCCCGGCAGTGCCGGCAATCTGAATGGCAAGATGCTGCGAAGGGTAATCGTCGTCCGGGTCAATTATCCAGTGGCTTGCATCAAACTGGCTTGCACCTGAGACATAGATCGTGCCGTCGCCGCTCAGGTGAAGCTGCCTTGGAAGTTCAACGGCATTTGTCAGGTAAAGATCGGCTGAATGCCAGCCGACGAAGGGGTAACCTTCGTATTGGCCGAGGACGAGTTTTTCGATTTTCCCAAGAGAGCCGTTCAGCGTCATGGTTGACAGGATGTCGACTTCCTCGGTGGATTGCAGGTTTCCGGTGAACACCACAGGCGACTGCAACGCTAGGGTATCGTAGCCCCGCCCACCGTTGATCGTACCGGAAATCGTTGGTGGTTCAGCCGTCCTGCCGAAATCCAGCAGCATGTAGTCGTCGCCATCGCCGCCCAGCATCTGCGTGGCAGTGCCGCCGTGATCGATCAGATTGTCATCTCCCGCCGATCCGATCAGAGTGTCATTGCCTCCCGCGCCAATCAGGGTCTGACGGACGTGCTGGTCGGCGATGGTGGAGTTGGCGCGAAACGTGTAGTCCTGATCGTCGTCCGCGCGCAGGATTATCTCTTCGAATCTCTGGCTTTCGACGGGCCAGTCGGGGTTCGATGTCGTGAAGACGATTTTCGGCAACGAAATGACGCTGGCATTGTTCATCCCCCCAGTTGCATTGACAATGAGGCTTTCATCGTCGCAGATGCTCCCCGAAATTTCTCCCGGCAGCTTTATGTTGACCTGACCGGTGGCGCCATCCGGAACCGAATATTGCACGAATGCCGCCAGATAGGTGTCAAAACTGCCATGGAATTCCAGCTTTTCGACACTGACCAGCGAATTGAACCGGTAAACCGCACCCAAGGTATGTTCTTCATAGATCCCAAGCGTATCAAAGCCCTTGCCGCCGTTTACGCTGAAGTCTGGACCATATCCGTCAATTTCAATCCGGTCATTTCCGGACAACGCGGAAATATCACTGCGGTTGGAAACATAAAGGGTGTCATCACCCGAGGTGCCCCTGACCAGCGGAAGCGGGTCTAAACTGGACAGTTCTGCCACCGACTTTTCTCCGAATGGAAAATAACGTAGTTTTACGTATATCGAAGACTGTCGAACTCAAAATCCTTTTCTGGATATTGTTTTTGCACAGGATCACGATTCGATCCGTCGCCCGACAAATCCCGCATTTCCCAAGGCCACGCTTTTCCGCTAACGGGCGCGCACTATGACCGACAAGACGCCTCTCTTCGCCGAATTCGCCACCGTGATCGATGCCGCGCTCTCCGCGCTGGAAGCTGCAGGCACCCTGCCGGCCGGGCTGCCGCGCGGGGCGGTGACGTGCGAGCCGCCGCGTGATCCGGCGCATGGCGATCTTGCGACCAATGCCGCGATGGTGCTGGCCAAGCCCGCCGGCACCAATCCGCGCGCGCTGGCCGCGGCACTGGCGGCAGAGCTGGAGAAGGACCCGCGGATCACCGGCGTGGAGATCGCCGGGCCGGGCTTCATCAACCTGCGGCTGACGCCCGCCAGCTGGCTGGCGGAGCTGCGGCTGATCGCGACCGCTGCGGGGGACTATGGCCGCTCGGCGATGGGGGGCGGTTCGGTCGTCAACGTCGAATACGTTTCTGCCAATCCCACCGGGCCGATGCACATGGGCCACTGCCGCGGCGCGGTGGTGGGCGATGCGCTGGCCGCGCTGCTCGAATATTCCGGGCACAAGGTGACCAAGGAATACTACGTCAACGATGCTGGCGCGCAGGTGGATGTGCTCGCCCGCTCGGCCCACCTCCGCTATCGCGAGGCGCTGGGCGAGGACGTGGGCGAGATTCCCGAGGGGCTTTACCCGGGTGACTACCTTGTGCCGGTGGGGCAGGCGCTGGCTGCCGAGTTCGGTGACAGGTATGCGGCTGCGCCCGAGGCGGACTGGTTGCTGCTGTTCCGGGCAAAGGCCGTGGCGGCGATGATGGACATGATCCGCGCCGACCTGGCGCTGCTGGGCATCCATCACGATCTGTTCTCGTCCGAAGCGGAGCTTCAGGCATCGGGCAAGGTGGATGCGGCGGAAGCGTGGCTGCGCGCGCACGATCTGGTCTACGACGGCCTGCTGGAAGCGCCCAAGGGCAAGACGCCCGAGGATTGGGAGCCGGTGGAGCTGCCACTGTTCCGCTCGACCAGGTTCGGCGATGACCAGGACCGGCCGATCAAGAAATCCAGCGGCGCGTGGACCTATTTCGGTGCGGACCTCGCCTATCACTTCCAGAAGGCGCAGTCTGCCGATGCGCTGGTGGACATCTGGGGCGCCGACCATGCCGGCACGGTCAAGCGGATCAAGGCCGCAGTTGCCGCGCTGACCACCGCCGATGGCGGCGTGGCCAAGCCTTTCGAGATCAAGCTGGTCCAGATGGTGCAGCTGATGAAGGGCGGGCAGCCGTTCAAGATGTCGAAGCGGGCGGGCAATTTCGTGACGCTGGCCGACGTGGTGGAGATGGTGGGCAAGGACGTGGTGCGCTTCACCATGCTGACCCGCAAGCCCGATGCGCAGATGGACTTCGACTTCGACAAGGTGGTCGAAGCATCGAAGGACAATCCGGTGTTCTATGTGCAGTATTGCCATGCGCGGGTGTGCTCCACGCTGCGCAAGGCAGCGGCGGAGGGCTTTGCGCCGTCGGATGCCGACCTTGGCCTGCTGGGCGCGGAAGAGCTGGACCTCATCCGCTTGGCCGCGCAGTTCCCCCGCGTGGTGGAAGGCGCGGCGGTGGCGCGCGAGCCACACCGCATCGCGTTTTTCCTCCACGATCTGGCGGCCGCCTTCCACGCATACTGGAACGTGGGGAATGACCGGCCGGACAAGCGCTTCATTGTGGCACAAGACTCCGCTTTGACCGCAGCCCGGCTTTTCCTTGCCGCGCAAATCGGGCAAGTGGTGCGTAACGGCCTCGCGCTCCTGGGCGTCGAGGCGGCCGAAGAACTCTAAGGGGTCGGGACAAGAGGCATGATCAACGGGGGCGAGCGCAACGAGTGGGATGACCAGCCCGAGGGCGAGGGCGCACCGGCCGAAACGCCGGGCCTTGCGCTGGGCGAGGAAGAGCGCCTGCCGTGGCTGGAAAGCGCCGACGATGTCGATCTGGACGAGCCTGCGGGCGAGGGCGGGCGGCTGATCGGGTTCGCGATCGTGGCTCTGCTTGCGCTGGTTGCCATTGTGGGCGGCATCTACTGGGTTTCCCATCGCACGAGCGCCCCGGCAGCGGCGGACGGCAGCCTGATCGAGGCGAGCAAGGAGCCCTACAAGATCGCGCCCAAGGATCCGGGGGGCAAGACCTTTCAGGGGACGGGCGATTCCAGCTTCAAGGTGAGCGAGGGCGAACACCCGCAGGCGCAGATCGCCGGAGGCACCAGCACCAGCACGAGCGCACCCGCTGCGACCCCTTCGGCAAAGCCGAGCGCTGCCGCCTCTGCCGCGGCCGCACCGGCATCAGGTGGCGTGGGCGTGCAGATCGGTGCGTTTTCCAGCAATGCCGCGGCCGAAACGGCATGGAGCAAGCTTTCCGGCGCGCATGAGGCTCTGAAGGGCCTTTCGCACCGCGTGGTGGAAGGCAAGGCGGACATCGGCACCGTCTATCGCCTGCAGGCCGTGGCGGCCGATGCCTCTGCCGCCAGTGCCCTCTGTTCCACCCTGCAGGCTGCCGGCCTGAAGTGCCAGGTGAAGCGCTGAACCTTATCGCGCGGGTGTCGCCGCCGGTGGCACCCCGTGGAAGGCCCGCAGCAGGGGGAAGACGTCCTCCAGCGGCTTTTCATCGGGCAGGACATAGACATAGCCGCCCTTTTTCGCGAAGCGCGGGACCACGCCGGTCTGATAGAAGGCCTTGGGCACGTTGATGCAGCCATAGGTGACGCGGTTGTCGTCGATCTCGGGCGAGAGCATGCGCTTGCGCCGATCGGCCATGGTGGCGGGCGGGATGGTGTGGAGCGCGACGGACGTGGCATAGTCCACCCACAGCACCTTGACCCTGCCGGCAGCCTTGCCGAAGCGCGCATAGTAGCGGCCCGCAGGCGTGGTCTTTTCGGCCGGGCCGATCTTTTCCAGTGACTTTGCACCGATGCCGGGGGTGGCTTCGTCACCCAGGGCGAGGCCGACCAGCGCGGGGCCATCGGCAATGCGCGCGCCAGTGCCATCAAACAGGAAGACGGCGGCGGAGGGCTTGTCCACGATCACGTAGGCCAGGCCGCGATTGTCGCCGGTGGCATTAACCCATGCGGATACACGCGCGGCGGCGGCGGAGAGATCTCGCGGCGGCTCTGGCGTGGCCTTGGCCAGGGCTGCGGGCTTTCGTGCGGACTTGGTCGCAGGCGCCTTTGCCGGAGTGGCGGCGTGGGCCGCCGGGGGCATGGTGAGCAAGGCAAGAGCGGGCAGGATGCGGATCATCTGGCGGTTGTGCCCCTGAGCAAATGAATGGCGGCTAAATACGTGCGGATGGCAGCGCGGCAGCCCATCGTTGTCCATATGCCGCATCGCAAGGACTCGCGGGACGAGTCGTTGAATCACACGTGAAGGGGCCGGCGCCGTAGCGTCGACCCCCCGCGCGCAGCGCATGCTGCGGCAATCAGTTGCGGGCGCGCTTGGTCTGCGCTGCCGTCATCTGCTGCTGCATCGTATCGACGCGGCCATTCAGCTGGTCGATGCGCTGGCCGTTCTGCTGCGCCTGTCCGGCGGCAGCCTGCGCCGCCTGAGCCGCCTGCTGGGCGGTGGCGTCGGTGGTCTGCAGCCGCGATTCGAGGCCATCGATGCGCTGGTTAACCGTGGCGATCTGTTCGCGCACGAAACCCTTGGTGGCGCAGCCGCCAAGGCCGAGCGAACCGACGAGCACGATCAGGGCAGGGGCAATTTTGGTCATGGACGGCGACATGCATTTTTCTCCGTTATGGTTGGCAACGCGCGAAACCCCTGTCGCCGCGCGCCGTTCCACACAGGCAGATGCAATTGCAGTTCTTTGTGACCAGCCGTTGCCGTGGCGGGATGGCCGGATGGTTAACGCCGGGTCGGATGGCGCCGGCTTCGCAACGTTATAGCCAGCGAGCGATCAAGGGATCGCGGGTCGTGGCTCCTTGCGGAAGGCACTGGGCGCGGTCCTGCCGTGGTGTTTCATCACAGTTCCACCACGTGCCTTCGGCGCCACTCTTGCTGTCATGCACATAGACGAAGGCGAGGGTCGCAGCTTCGGGATCATGCTTGCCCAAAACCACGCAACGCGGCTTGTCCTTGCACAGGGCGAAGGCGCGGACGGCATAGGAGCCGGGCATGGCCTTTGGATCGAGCGCGAGATCGAACCTGTCAGTCGATTGTGGCGCATTGGCATTGCCTGAGCCAGCATTCGAGCTGGCGGGGTAATGCGAAACGAGCTGCTGAACCTGCGGGTCAGCGGCTGCGGGGGCACCGGCAAGATCGATATCGCCATCGAGACCATTGGTATCGAATGCGAGCAGGGCGTTGCCATGTGCGGGCGAGATGGCGGCCATGAGCGGAACGAACGGTTCCGGCCCGCCCGAGGGAATGCGTGCCATCACGCCCGGCCCGCCCCAGTACCCCGGCCATGAATAGAAGATGTGGGCACCAACCTGAGCCAGCTTCACGAGGGAATCGCGCCAATAGGGCACCACGTAATCCGCGTGGTAGTGCGTGGCGAGGCCGACCGAGGGATCGACCGATCCCGCCAGCGCGGCCAAGGCGATGGAACGGGCGCGCGTCCATGCCACGGTGGACGGCTTGCGCAGCACCATCGCGCCATCGCAGGTGAAAGTGAACTGGCACCCGGTCTTGCGTTCCGAGCCCTGGAACACGACCCCGCAGACCGTGCCGGGGAAAGCCGGATGACGCGCGCGGTTGAGCACGACCTGCGCCACGGCGCGCTGCCCCACTGGATCATCGCCGGCTTCATACCATTGCGCAGCGGCAAGGCAGTCCGCCGCGCGCTGACGCTCTTCAAGCGAGCCGGCGAAACGGAACGGCTTGGCCGCGATGGCGGGCGCCTCGATAGGGACAGCCGCGTTCGAGACGCGGGCGCTTTCCGGCGCGATGGGCAGCAGCGAGAAAGGATCGGGCAGCAGCGGCGGGATGATGACGCGCGCCTGCGGGGCTGGGGGTGCAGGCGCAAAGTGGGTCAGAACACCGACCAGGGCAGCGAGAAATCCGACCGCCATCACCGTGCGCAGCAGCAGATCGCGCCAATGCGGCGCGAGCCACGGCCGTGCCGGCGTGGTGGCCTGCGACGCCATCAGAGCCGCCAGGTCAATCCCACGGTCACGCGGTTGAGATCGAATTCGCGTGCGGAGGACAGCGGATTGTTGTTGCGGCCAAGGCCGTGTTCCACGCTGCCATTCACTTCCCAATGCGTTCCAAGCAGCCAGGCTGCTTCGAATTTCGCATAGAGGAAGTTGTTGCGCTGCGCGCTGCCGCGGAAGGTATCCTGTTCCCACTGGACGCGCGGGCGCAGGATCAGGTTGCGCAGCAGTTCGTGCTCTGCGGAGAGCGTAACAACCTGTTGCTGCACGCCAGCGATGTTGGCGATTGGCGCGCGCTGGAACGACTTGGACGCCGAAAGCCGGATCTCCGTGAGCTGCGACGGCGACCACGACAGGTTTGCGTAGTAGTTCACGCCCGAGATATCGGGGAAGATGGGGTCCTTGAAGTTCTGCTTCAGGTAACCCGCACCGAGTTCACCACGCAGCAGGCGGTTGTTGCCGAACAGCAGCCCGGCGATGGCGCTGTAACCCGTGGAATCACGGTTCAGGTTGTTGACGCGCACCGGATAGCGCGAGCGTGAAACAACGCCGTCGACATAGACTGCGATGCCCGGGGTGACTGCCTGGGCAACGCGAAGCCCGCCCGAAACAGTCTCGAAGTTGCGGAAGCCGAGATCGATGACCGCGCCATCAAGCTTTCGATCTTCATAGGTCAGGCGCTGGTACGCACCGTTGACGGTGATCTTCGTCTGACCGAATCCCTGATTGACCGAAACGCCGGACTCCAACGCCCGATAGGCCACCGGCTTTGCGCCGAAGAGAGTATCACCTGTGGTGCCGCGCGCCTCGATCCGGCGGGCATACCCCACGCTGGCCGAAACCTGCGTATCGCGTGCCAGGTCCAGCCGTCCGCTGGTGGAAACGGAATACCGCTCGGTGCTTTCGCTGGACCGATCGGCATAGCGCGTGGCGCTGGCATTGGCGGCAAAGCTGAGGGCGTGAACGCCCCAGTTGGATTGAAGGCTGACGCCGCCACCGACAACGGCCGCCACATCGCCGACCTTCACATCGCTGCGGGCGTAAAGGTTGTCCGTTGCCAGAGCCGAGACCGACACCGAAGGCTGCAGCTTGAAGCTGCCGAAGGCGATGCCGATCGCCTCAAAACCGGGGCGCGAGCGGGCAGAGGGCGTATCGCGCTCCATCCGCGGGTCGACAACCTGCTGGGCGACGGATTCTTCCGTCTGCAGGATCGCACAGGCGAGGGTTCCGATCCCCGCGGCCGTGCGCAGCGTGGTGCGCAACCCCCTCATCACAAAAGAAGCCTCTTGAAATTGTCCGACGGAAGCGCCCCGCTATCACCGTTACGCACGGTTGTGGGCATAATTAGGCCCGTATCCGAGATTTTACTGAGGGAACGCCGAATATGGGTACCTGCATGTTAACCAATGCGCGCAAGTGTTCCTTGAAACCATAGGGCGCATTGCGGATGCATGAGCAAAGTTCTTGCCCGCATCACCCCCGGCCAGATTGTCCGAATCGCCAAAGTCCTGGCGATGGGAACGGCCATGATCATGACTGGCGCCTATGTGAACGACGCGCTGACGCCAGCCACGGCTGGAATCGCGGCCTTCGTTTTGGCGGTGACACTGCTGCTCGCCGTTCCGGACCAGCGTGGATCGGAATTGCTGGGCGCAGCGGCAGTCTGGATGACGACGGCGGAGTTCATGTCCGCCGCGCAGAGCCATCACTTCGACATGTGGCGCTGGGCTGTATCCGTGGCCACGCTGGCGCTGGTGATCGTGCCGTTGAAGGTGCAGTATGTGCGAGGGCTGGCGCGCAGCAACCCGTATCGCCCGCTGGGCGAGCTGGACAAGCGCAGCTGGTCAGCAGGCGCGATGCCCAGATCGCAGGGTGCCGCCGCAGCGGCCCATCACGCCCCGACAGTGGTGACCGTGGAAGCGCGCGAAGTGGAGACCGTGCCGGTCGAGCCCGAGGCCGTTCCTGCCTGAACCTGGTGGCTGCCGCCGTGAATGCGTGCGGCATAGTGATCCAGCAGGCGATCGATCCACGCATCTGGTGAAAGCGCCAGCGCATGGGTGCGGGTAAAGGCCGCCTCGCTCATGGCGCGGACCAGCGCATCGTCGCCCGCCATGCGGGAGAGCGCATCGGCGAAAGCAGCAGTGTCGCGCGGATCGACGGCGAGACCTGCGCCCGCCTTTTCGATGTCAGCAGCGAGCAGGGCGGTGTGCGGCAGGATCACCGGCAGACCGCTGCGCAGCGCTTCGGTCGCGACGAGTCCGAAGGGTTCCGGGTAGCGGCTGGGCATGACCAGCAGGCGCGCCTTGGCCGCGTGGGCGGCGATTTCCGAAGGTGCCAGGCGGCCCGTGAAGGTGGCCTGGGGATAGCGGGCGCGAAGCTGATCATTCAGCGCGCCATCGCCGACAACGGTGATCGGCATTCCCGCGCGACTGGCGGCTTCCAGCGCAAGATCGGGGCCCTTGGTGGCCTCAAGCCGGCCAACGAACAGGGCTGCGCGGTTGCTTTCGGCAGGGATGCGGGTGGCGCTGAATGGCTCGACCGGGTTTGGCAGGGCATGAATCGCCGCATCGGGGATGCCCGCCAGGCGCAGGAAGGGACGCATGCCATCGTGGATGGCAAGGACCGGCGGCATTGCCTGGGGATTGAGCGCCAGCCGTTGAAGACCAGTGCGGGCAACGCGCCAGAGCTTGTGCACGCGGTTGCGCCGATCACAGGGCGCGGCGATGCATGAGAGCGAAAGAGGGGTGCGGTGGCAGGTTGCGCCGGTGCGCAGATCGGCAAAGGCGCCGTTCGGGCAGGCGAGGAAGAAATCGTGTGCCGAGATCACCAGCCGGCCGCGGACCGGCGCGAGAGCCGACAGGATCGATGGTGACAGGATCTGCGACCAGCCGTGCAGATGATAGACCGTTTCCGGTGTATCGTGCCGTTCGATCCATTCCCGCACCATTCGTGCGGCGGCGCGGTTCCAAAGACCCTCTGCCAAGGCAGCGAGTTTGCCCTTGGCGAGGAGTCGGCCCTGGCCCAGCGTAACGGTCTCGATCCCTTCAAGCGGTTCGCCATCGTCACCCGCAAGGAACGTGACCGGGTAGCCGCGCGCGGCGAAGGCCCGGGCAGAGGCGACGGCAAGCGCGCTGGCACCGCCCATCGGGCGCGACAGGTCATTGATCACGACTATGCGGTCGATCGGGTGTGGAGGCTTCATGCGGGCAAAGGCTCCGGCAAGGATGTGCGGGGTGGGCTGGCGGCGGCCGCAGCTGCCATCAGACGACGGCCCATGGTGCTGACATCGGCGCGGGTGGAGGCGATCAGCCTTTCCAGCGCGGCGAGGTCAACGCCTTCATCACCAGCCCGGCGGATCAGCTCGCGGAGGCGCGGTTCCGGAAGGTCTGCGGTGGCGGCGATGAAATCGGCACGGCCGGCCAGCTCGAAGAAGCTGTCCAGCTTGATGTCCCAGGCCAGTCCGATGGTGGGGATGGCGAAGCTGTGCGCGGCGATGCAGGCGTGCATGCGGTGCGCCACGATCATTGCACAGCCCGAGATGAACGCGGTCAGCTCAGCCGGATTGGCGAAGGGGTTGGTGATGGTGACGGGACCCTTTGCCGCGCGGATCCACTGCGGGCCCAGGCGGGCGAGATAGGCGCGGTCTTCGGGGCTGCCGTTGGTGAAGAGGGCGACGGCATAGCCTTGCTGCACCAGAGTGCGGGCGGCCATGGCGTACCATTCGTCAAGGTCGTCATCGCCGTGGGCGTCGTCGGAGTGGTAACGCAGGGCCATGGGCGCGGTGATGCACAGGCCGGCACGAGGGGCGTCCTCAGGCAAGGGGCCGCGCGCGAAGTGCAGGCTGGCGAGGAGGCCGGGATCGCCGACGAGACCGGCGGGGGGCAAGCCGGCAGGTTCGAGCTGGCTGTCCCACGCAAGGCGCGATCGTTCATCACGAACGGCGGCAGTGGTAAGGCGGACCGACCTGAGCGCGCCGGCGAACAGCCTGCGCCCGGCAGGGGACCAGTTGCGGCTGGCGCCGACGGCGTGGACGGCGAGGGGAATGCCCTTTGCGCGCACTTCGGCAAGGGCGCCAGCGATCTTCATGGGGAAGTTGAGATCGGCATCGGTGAGGAGGTTGCCGCCCCCGAGCACGGCGGCGCTGCAGCCTTCAAGCGCGGAGCGGGCATGGCGACGCAGACGCAGGCGCACGAGTGTGGCAAGGACGAGGCGGGCGAGCCGCTGGCGCAGCCACAGCGGCAGCGCTTCGAGCACGGCGATCGCCTGCCCGCGGCGGCTGGGGCCAAGGCCCGGATAGGCGGTGCGGCCGGCGAGATCGATGGAGAAGACCTTCGCTCCGGGCAGGGCGTGTCCGAGCTCGCGCTCGAGGCATTCGGAAAGCAGCCCGTCGCCGAGATTGGGGCTGTACTTCACGTTGAGCAGGGCAATCTTCATGCTGGCGCTCCCGCAGCAGGTTTGCGGATGAGGAGGCGTGTGGCGAGGCCTGCGATTCTGGCGAGGAGGCCTTGGCCTTCGGGTCGATCGAGCAGGTCGTAGCGCATTTCGTGCCAGAGGTTCCGGGGATCTGCGGAGAAAAGATAATGCGACAGGTTCTTGAGCGTGGTGCCGCCCTCGCGCTCGGTCAGCTCGCGGCCGTCCTCTGCACCGGCAAGGCATTGCCATGACAGATCAACCAGCCGCCGCATCCGCCAATCGCGCGCCATGTCACGTTCCAGCGCAGGGGGCAGCGGGGTGCCGTGGACGCGGTGCGCGAGGACGAGGCCGGGGCCGACCATGCGGGTGAGGCGGCGGCGGCGCGCGGTTTCATAAAGTTCCTGCGCATCGATGCGGCCACAGCGAATCAGCGCGGTTAGGTCAACCAGCCACTTCAGCCGCGCCCAGCCATGTTCGCCGCCATGCGCGCAGAGATAGATCGCCTCTTCAAGCGGGGGCAGGGTGGCCACATCACGCCCAGGCAGGATCTCAACTGGCACGGTCTGCGCCGGCACAGGCAGCAGGCGCGGATTCTGGAACAGGCGCCAGTGGAGCTCCAGCGTGGTGTCCGTGCCGGGATGGTGGAACAGCAGGTCCTTGTGCCCGCGGCGCAGCGCGTCCTGCAGATCGCCTTCAAGAACATATCCTTCGCCCGAAAGCAGGGCGGAAGCGGCGGACACCTGCGATTGCGGAACCAGCAGGTCGATATCGATCGACTGGCGCAGGCCCGGACGACCAAAGGCGCGGGCGGCCGTGGCGGCACCCTTCAGCACGGTGGTGGGGATCAGGTGGCTGCCCAGCAGCGCAACGAGCCGCGCGGTTTCATGCGCCTGGCGCAGCGCGATGCCGAGCAGCGGCATAGCTTCTGCCGCCAGCGATGCCCGGAGCGGCGGCGCTTCGGGAAGGCTGGCCAGCGCATCTGCCACAAGCGCCACAACGTGATGCACCCGCGCCAGCCGCGCCACAAGCTGCCAGTCCGGCTTGCCGGCCGCGATCCGGTTCAGCGTGGCGAGATCCGCGGGCCCACGCGGCCAGGCACAGGCTGCGGCCACGAACGCCATTTCGGGGGTGCGGAACGGCATCATGCCGCGATGGCCCCTTCGGCTCCCTGCCGGCCGGCAGGGAAGGTTGCGAGCACAGCATATTGTCCGGGAGCAGGCGTACCAGTCACATCCAGCCCTTCGGCCCGCACCCACACGTGCGCATCCAGCGCCTTCTGGCCCATCGGCCGCGGAGCGACGCCGAAGAACAGCGTGCCGTCCACTCCGCGCCGCCGCAGCATCCACTGCGCGGCCAGGCCGCGTTCAAAGCACATCGAGCGCAAGGGGCTGCGCTTGGCGGCGCGGTCCACCGCCCATGCCACCAGCCAGGCGATGTCGGTGCGGCGCTGTGCATCGGGAAGCACGTTCACGGAACCGGAGATCAGCGATCCCACGCGGCGGAACGGCACGAAGCGCAGGGTAAGCGCCGCAACAAGCAGGAGCAGCAAGGCTTCGGCCAGCATCAGCCGTTCGCGGTTGCTGCACCTGCGGAACTTGCGCAGGAAATCGGTGCCTGGAACACTCATTGGGGCGGCTCCGCCCAGAACCAGGTGTCCAGCGTATCGTGCCCTCCGCCGATCGTCACCGTGGTCGGCGCATCGAGGGTGAAGGGTTCTATGCCATGGAACTGCACGCCGAACGCGGTGACTGTGTCTCCGCGGGTTTCATAGGATATGCCTTCGCCCAAGTGGAAGCGCAGCCACTGCACCACGCCGTGGACCGTGCCGGGGTGCGCAGCAACAGGCTTGCGCGCCTGCTGCTCAACCAAGTGCCGCGCGGTGCAATCGACATCGAACAGGGTCGCCGGATCGCTGGCCAAGGTGTATTCGCCCTCGCGGATCAACCGCCCGGTCTGGCGCAGGTGGTTGAAGGGGGTCAGGTCAAACCCTGCCGCCTGGGTCATTAAGCGCTTGGCCGGTTTGTGGTCTGTGGCCAGCGCGGCGATGATCTCAACACGCGACGGCAAGACAGCGGCGTCCGGTGCCAGCAACCGTTGCTGCGCATCGCGCAGCGTCGCCGCACAGCCAGCGCCCCAAAGGTTGTTCCCCAGGTTGTCCCACAGCAGCACGTCGGCCAGAGCAGGCAGGTGATCGGGCGAAAGCGCCTGCGATGCGATCGGCAGGATCGTCACCCTGTCGGAAAGGCCATTGGCCGCAACCACGGCGGTTGCAGCTTCCGCCACCACGGGATCGCGCTCACAGGCGATCACCTTTGCTGCGCCGGCGCGCGCCGCCATCATCGCGAAAAGTCCGGTGCCAGCTCCTATATCCAGCACCACGCTGTCCGGCCTGACGACCCGTGCAAGTGCTGCTTCATACAGGGCATGGCGATCATGATCCTGGACCATGGTGAAATACCATGATCCCACGTCCCGTGCCAGCACGCTGCCCGCGAGCGCGGCCACTTCAGGATCGTTGGGCGCCAAGGCCATCGCTTCATGCACCAGCGCCCGGGCCTCTGCTGCCTGGCCGCGTGGCAGCAGCAGCGTGCGGGCCAGGCGTATCATCGCCTGCGGTCGCCCGCGCACCTGCGCGACAAGCGCATCAAGCGCGGATGGAACGGAACCGTGCATTGTCAGTGGTTGCTCCCGGCAACAAGGCGCATGTGGCGTGTGGCGGAAACGCAGCGCAGCACCGCGTAGCGATAATCGATCTCCAGGCCAGGATCGGCCCAGGCCGGAGAGTCGGGTTCGGGCATCGTTTCCACCAGATGGTTGAGCCGTTCGATATCGACCATCCGGGCAGCCGGCTCGTACTCGGCAAGCCGATTGATCTCCGCCTTGAGCATGTCGCGCTCGTCATGCAGCGCCCGAGTCCAGTCAGCCGCCTGGTACCCGCGCTTGCGAGTGTGGAGAACTGCCTCGGGTGCCTGACCAGAGAGGATCGCCCGCAAGATGGCGCGCGGCTCTCCGTTCCAGCAGAGCCGCTCCACAGGTATGCGGAGCGCCAGCCGGACCAAAGCCGGGTCCGCAGTGGGATCGCGAATATCAAGCCCGAAATGCGCGAGATCGGCCTTCTTCAGGATGCCTGAATCTTCGGACAGGATGGCGATCCGGTTTGCCACGCTGGTGAACGCACCCGGTCCGATGTCAGGGAAGGCGGGCCCGGCGGCATAGGCGTCGTCGCGCAGGGGGCTGAAGCGGCGGAGCGGCAGCGTGCCCCGTCCGGTCAGCCTCTGACCGGCATCGTATACCTTGCGCGGCAGCATCGGGGCGATTGAATTCCAGACGATGCCGCTCCAGCGCATCCACCCATTGCGGACGAAGCCACGGGCAAGGCGCCACCACGTGGGCAGGCGCCCGGCGCGGAGCAATTCGGGCAGGGCTTCCACCCCGGATTCGCTGATCGTGGCGTTGCCCATCGCCGCCTGCAACAGCACGGTGAGCCGACGGCGCTTCGCCTCTTCGGCGATGGCGTCCACCCAAGGCAGGTTGCAGATGTTGAGGACCGGCATCCCATAGCGCAGCAGCGCCCGCTCCATGCCTTCGATCGGACCGGTAGTGGCGGTGACGCGGACATGATCGACATTGGCATGCATGGCCGCAGTCTGTGCCGCCAGATCACCTTCATCACCGATGTATCGGGAAGGAAGCGGAGCTTTCGGTCCCGGCCGGGGCACGGCGGTAAAAGCGCAGACCCGCCCGCCCGAAGGCGCAAGCAGCCGAGCGGCGGTGACGACCACCGCCGTGGAATCGAACCCCGCGCTCAAATGGGCCGCCACTTCGCTGCCCGCACCCCGCAGCGAGGCGGCAACGGCGGCATCGAGAGCCGCAGACAGGGCTGCTTCATATTCGGCCTGATTGGCCAGGCGCAGAGGGGTGGTGTCAGGCTCCCAGTGCCGGACCTGCGTGACCTTATCGGATTGCGGCTGCCACGTGGCGACATGGCCGGGCAGCACGCGTTCCAGCCCGGCATAGGGTGTATGCGTGCCCTCGAACTCGATGGCACGCAGGAAGCTTTCGTATCCCTGTTCATTGGCCGCGCGGGGCAGGTGAGGAAGTGCGTTGAGCCCTTCGGGCATGGAGGCTGCCCAGAGTCCATTTTGCGAAACGTGGAACAGCAGCGGTCGGTCGCCGGTGAAATCGCGGGCGAGCAAGACGCGTCCTGTGGCAACCTCGATGGCTATGATCGCAAAGGGGCCGTCGATGTGCTGCGGCGCGTCGGTGCCCCAGCGTTCGAAGGCGTGAGCGACCAGCATCGCGTCTGATAGCTGCGCAGCTGCCGCCTCGGGCAGGTCCAGCGCGGTGGCCAGACCTGCGCGATCCGTCAGTCGTACGTCCGCAGCGACGGTCCATCGTGGATTTGGCAGCGCTGTGCGTGCGAGGGGCGACAACGGGTCGGGATAACGATCTTCATCGAGCAGCGGCATCAACCGTTTGCCGATCACCGCAGACGCGCCATCAGGCAAGGTCGATTGGGTGAGCTGTGTCGGCACCTCGCCAAAGCGGGCAAGGGCTGCGGCCATCCGGTCCGCTTCGGCGCGGACGGTTGTGTCGTGGCCATCGCAACGCACTGCGGCGAAGATGGCGGTCATAGTGCTGTTCCCCGGACCTCTTGCCCGATCAGGCCCGCTCGGCCAGGCCGATTTCGACCAGCTCACGCAACAGATCGGCAGTTTGCGTCGCACATGTCTGCGCAGGAACGTCGTAGACCTGCAGGAGCGACTGTGTGACTTCGCGCGCGCTGGCAGGGGTTTCGATCAGCTGCCAGATGCGCGATGCCACCCGGTTCAGGCCGAAACACGTGCCGGTGTTCAGATCGAGCGCCACGACCTGTCCGTCAATTTCCGCAGTCGTTGCGTTGGCGGAGCGGCGCACTGCCAGATCGAAATCGGCCTGCAGGCGGGCGTCGGCGGGAAGGGCGGCGGTTTCCATCGTGGTGGTTTCCCGATTGGCGGTGCTGAACCTGGTTGTGCGGAAACGGATTTACCCGCCGTGCGATGGTATGGCGCGGCCGGATTCTTGAATGAAGATCGATTTTTACGGCGTTGCCGCAAATGGCCGGCGCGGTGGCACGAAGGCCACCGCGCCGGAGGCGTCCTATCAGGAAGCCATACCCATGTTGCTATTGCCTTCGCCGGTGGGGGCGTTGGCGTTTTCGGCATCAGCAGCGGCCATACGAATGATCGCCGGCTGTTCCCACGTTTCCGTGGTCTTGGTGGTCTGTTCGGTCATTGCTGCCTCACGTTGATTGAGCGTTTGCTCCGCTACCGGATCGGGCAGGCTGAACAGCCAAACTTTTCCGGCGATTTTACGCTAAGTAAAAGCCATTAATGCAACAAGCCTTTCCGGCTCGTGTTGCACCCGTATCGGGCGTATTCCATCAGTCTGACACCATTATCGACCAATGATATAAGTGATTATACTTATATTGTGGGTCAAGGGGCTGGCAGGTTAACCATACTTTCTTTCGCAGTGCACAATTCGGCGATGCCGCGTGCATGCTCTTCCACGGCGCGCGATTCCGATTCGAATCGGTCCAGACCCCAGTTCCGGCGGAACGAGAACACCGGAACCTGGCCGATCAACCCCATCGCACTTGCGAGATATCCTGCCGTGCGACCCATGTGATCGGCAAAGCGCCTGCGGTAGATATTGGCGGTGGCGACCTCTGCGGCGGCCAGACCTTTGACCTGCTGGATGGAGGGTCGCGGATCGGGCTCGTTAACCTTGTTCTGCGTCAGAAGATGGTAAATGCCGCCGATGGGCATCGCATCAATCTGGGGGGCGCTGACCATTACGGCCTCGAACTTGTCGTCTTCCCAAGGCAATGTCAGCAGGCCTTCAACCGGGCGGCCGAGCAGTTCGAGCGACTGACGCCACAGGCGCATGCGCGGCATGCCGGGCAAGGCCAGCGGCGGCTGACCGGGCCTGACCTGCACGGCACAGAGATCGTCGGTCAGCAAGGGGTGGCCGCGGCGTTCGAACCAGGCGGCAAGGGTGGACTTTCCCGCGCCGGAATCCCCGCAGAACAGGAAGGCGCGGCCGCCGATGGCCACCGCATTGCAGTGTATCGGCAGCAGCGCGCGCTGGTGCAGCAGGATGCCAAGCGCGGAGCCGGTGAGATAGATGTCCACTTCCCGATCGGTGGCGCCGGGCCAGCGATCGACGGTGATGCGATTGCCGTTCTCGATCAGGTAGGTGCCCGCTTCCTCGATGTGCATGCACATGCCCTGAGGCAGGGGGGCAAGCTGGGCGAAGTCCTCAACCACATACTGCGCCGGCATGGTGACGGGCGCTTCGATGATGGTGACGTCCGGGTCAGCCGGAACAGCCACGGCACAGCCTTCGAGGCCGGCAATCGGGCGCATGCCCGCAAAGACAAGGCCATAAAGCCGCCAGGCGTGGGTGAACATCATGATGTTCGGGTTCAGCTGCGCGCAATCGGGCGCAGGCGGTCAAACTCTTCAACCAGCACGCCCAGTTCAGGCAGGGCGAAATGGTGGGCCCACCTTGCGGGTTTGACCAGATCGCGCGAGCCGGCGGGACGGTAGTGCAGAAACAGCAGCGTGCAGGCCGGCTTGCCGCGGGCCGGCGTAGTGCCGCCGCGGGGGTTGGCGATTGGGCGTGGCGCGCGGTAATGCCACTGCGCGCTGCCGGAAAAGAGTGTCGCGTCGCCAGGCGCCATCACCAGCGGTGTGAAGCCAAGTGCGGGATCAGCCATGATGCGATCGGGTTCGAACATGCGGAAATCGGAAGCGCGCGGCCAGTCGATGGTGCGGCTGACGTGCAGCGGCCACGGCTCGTCCTGATCGATGCAGATGTCCAGAGTCCACTTGGCCTCCGGCTCGTCAAGATGGAGACCGCAGCGGCCGTCGTCACCATAAAGGCTCAGGAAGTTGTAGGCCGGCTCTACCGGCTCACCGGCAATGTCCGAAACCAGTGGGGCCATGCGCACGGCAAGGTCAGTGAAAGGAAGGTGATCGTGCACCACGATCCGCCCGAACATGGCGCGTTCGTGAAGCTCGGGACGCTGCAGGGCGACCGTGCGGGCCTCTTGCCGCAGCCAGCCGAGCAGGGCGGGGTCGATCAGGCCCCGCTCCACCCGCGCGGAGAAATCGCGCTGGGTGCGCAGCGCGGCGATGCCCTGCTCAAACCGCTCCACGGCATCTGGACGGACAAGCTGCAGAAAATGGCGCGCGGCTTCAAACCGGGCAAGGAAGCCGCTGTCGTACCAGCGGGTCTTGGGCAGCATGGTGATGACCATCTGCGCCACCGCACGCAGCCGCGCCCAATCCAGCGCTGGCGCGGGATGCGCTTGCTGCGGGAGGGGGCGCTTGGCCTCGGTTGATGAATGGCTGGGGGTGACTGAGGGCATATACGTATTTTCGCCTGGGGTGCTCTCCGGGGCAAGCGCGGTTGAATCCGTATCACACCCGCTTTGGAGGTTATGCCGCACGCGCTGCCGCAGGATGACGCGCAACTTCAACGACAAGTCGGGATAAACAATTGATATTGCCGCGTTCCTCTTCTTGCCAAGAAGGGGGACCCCGACATGGCGGATATCGATAGCCACCCTCGGGACGCGGGGCTCATCGCCGTGAAGGCGGCGCTTAAGGACGGTCAGACCGTCGCCCGGACCCGGCAGTCCGGGCTGGAAATCGAATTACGGCGACAAGGTGTGGACCTGTCGACAGTACTGCGCAGAAAAGGCGCGGGCGGCCTTGCGCTGCGGCTGCCGCTGTTTGACGCCGATGCCGCCTGCGAGGTGAACGACACTGGGGATCGGCTGGAGCAGACTGTGGATGGGATCGCTGCTCGGGTAAGGATGGTGCTTGAGCGGGACGACTTCGGGCCTGAGCAGTTTCGTCTGACCTTGCGCGCCGAACCGCACCAGCCGCTGGTGCTGAAAGAGCTGGGGCGGCGCTGGTCTATTGCACCCGTGCGTACAAGCGCTTTCGAGATGCACCGTTCGTGATGTTCTCGGACCACTGCGTGCGTGCGGACCAGCTCTTCGACGACAATACAGCCAGCTTCAGGCTCGATGGGCTGGGCGGTTGCAGGGCGCGGCTTATGCTGCGCTTCAACGGCGAACTGCCGGCAGCGGAAGCGATAGGCCTGCGTTCGCTGGACGGGTGCGATTTCACCTGGAAGCGAGAGGGAGGCCGCCTTTGCACCGAAGTGCCGGCCAATGGCAGCTTCCTGCTGCGCTGGGCAGCGTCGTGAAGGCGGGAAAGGCCTGCTTGCCTTAAGGTGTCAGCCCACCGCCCAGAACGCGGTAGAGTGTGACCATGTTGGTCGCCCGCTGCAGCCGGGCGGCCACCAGCGCCTGCCGCGCGGCATAGGCTGTGCGCTGCGCATCAAGCGGCTCAAGATAGCTGGCGATGCCAGCGGTGAAACGCGACTGGGAAATGCGCGAGGCCTTCACGGCGTTGTCGACCAGCGATTGCTGCGCGGCCAGCTTGGCATCGATGGTGCCACGCCGGGCGAGGGCGTCGGCGACATCGCGGAAGGCGGCCTGGATGGCGCCTTCATAGTTGGCAACTGCGGCATCGCGCGCCGCTTTTGCTCCCTTCAGCGTGTTGGCCCGTGCGCCACCGTCGAAAAGGGTCTGTGTCGCGGCGCCAGTAGCGCTCCAGCGGAAGCTGCCGCCATCAAACAGGTTGGACAGACCGGTGCTGGCCAGGCCGAGCAGGCCTGTGAGCGAGATCGTGGGAAACATCGCCGCCCGGGCCGCGCCCACGTTGGCATTGGCTGAGAGCAGCTGGTGTTCTGCCTGCAACACATCGGGCCGGCGCAGCAGCACGGCGGAATCCAGTCCGACGGGCAACTGCAGCCGCAACTGGTCGCCTGCGCCCAGCGTGGTGGGCAGGAGCTCTACCGGCACCGGCGCCCCCGCCAGCAGATCCAGCGCGTTCTTCGCCTGAGCCAGCGAGGTGGTGAAGTCCGCCACGTCGGCGCGTGCGCTGTCCACCTGGGTCTGCGCCTGTGCGACTTCCAGGCCGGTGCCGATCCCTTCGCGTTCGCGCTTCAGGCTGATCGAGAGCGTGGCCTGCCGGCTCTTGAGGGTGTCCTGCGCCACGGCCAGCGCATCTGCCGTGGCCGCATGGGTCAACCAGGCGGTGGCGACTTCTCCCACCAGCGCGATCTGCGTCGCCTTGCGGCCTTCGTCGGTGGCGAGATAGCTCTCGAACGCGGCACGGCTCAGCGCGGCGCGGCGGCCGAACAGGTCTATCTCGAACGCGGCGAGATTGCCGGTGATGCTGTATTGTTCAAAGTTGCCGGCGCCATTGCCGCCACCACCAATGCCGCCGTTGCCGCCGCCGCCCACAAGGCCGCCATTGTTGACCGCGCTGTGCGAAACGGTCGCTCCGGCGCCGCCGGTGATCGTTGGGAACTGCCCGGCGCGTTGCACGCGGTATTGCGCGCGGGCCTGTTCCACGTTGGCCAAGGTAACGCGCAGGTCACGATTCTGGGCGATGGCGAGGCCGATCACCTGCTGCAGGCGGGGATCGGTGAAAAAGTCTTTCCAGCCCAGCGCATCGACCTGCTTGTCGCCCGCCCCCAGCGCAGGATAGGCCGCGCCTTGGGGCAGCGCGGGCGGCACCGGCGCATCAGGCCGCACATACTTGGGCATCATGCTGCAGGCTGCCAAGCCGGCCAGCGGCACGACCAACATGGAACGCATGGCTTTCATGCGGATGCCTCCGCCTGGGGCGCAGGCTTGCTTCCGCGCTGTATGGCGCGCTTCACCAGCACGAAGAACAGCGGCACGAAGAAGATGGCAAGGATGGTGGCGGTGAACATGCCGCCCATCACCGCCGTGCCAATGGCGCGACGCCCGTTTCCGCCCGCGCCGCTGGCAAAGACCAGCGGGATGACGCCCGCGATGAAGGCCACGCTGGTCATCACGATCGGGCGGAAGCGCAGGCGCGCGGCTTCTAACGCGGCGTCGCGCGCGCTGGCGCCGCGTTGCAGCGCGGCTTCGGCAAACTCCACGATCAGGATCGCATTCTTGGCAGAGAGGCCGATGGTGGTGAGCAGGGCGACCTGGAAGAAGATGTCGTTGTCAAATCCGCGCAGGGTAACTGCCAGCACCGCGCCGACCACGCCGAGCGGGATCACCAGCAGCACCGCAACGGGAACGGACCAGCTTTCATAAAGGGCGGCAAGGCACAGGAAGATGAAGAAGATCGACGCGCCGAACAGCAGGCCGGTCTGGCTCGATGTGGCGCGTTCCTGATACGAAAGACCGGACCATGCCACGGTGAAGCCTCCATCGAGCTTGTCGGCCAGCGCCTCGATCGCATTCATCGCCGTGCCCGAGCTGACACCGGGTGCTCCCGTTCCCTGCAACTGTTGCGCCGGGATGCCATTGAAGCGGCGCAGCAGCGGGGAGCCGACCGTCCAGTGCGCAGTGGCGAACGCCGAAAGCGGGGCCATTTCTCCATTGCGACCGCGCACGAACCACTGGCCGATGTCTGACGGAGCCGAACGGTAAGGCGCATCGCCTTGCACATAGACGCGCTTCACGCGGCCGCGATCGACGAAATCGTTGACATAGGCACCGCCCCACGCGGCGGAAATGGTGGAGTTTATGTCAGCCGGCGACACCTGCAGCGCCGTTGCGGCTGCATCGTTGATGTCAAGCTTCAGCTGCGATGTGTCCTCGATGCCGCCGTAGCGGACCTGCGCCAGTTGCGGATCGCCGCCGGCCAATTCCACCAGCTGCTTGCGCGCGGCGGTCAGCGCGTCCTTGCCCAGTCCGGTGGCATCCTGCAGCCACATTTCGAAGCCGGCTGACTGGCCGAGCCCACGGATCGCGGGTGGGGCAAGTACCAGCACTTGCCCGGCGATCTCTGTCTTCGCGAAATGCTGGTTCAGCCGCTTGGTGATGGCGGCGGCGGTGTTGGCCGGTCCGGAGCGTTCGTCCCAGTCCTTCAGCATGATCCAGCCCTGGCCGATGTTCTGGCCATTACCCTGGATCTGGCTGCGGCCAGTGGCCATGAACACATGGGTGACGTTCGCGCTTTCGGCCTTCAGGACATAGTCCGCGATCTTGCGCTGGTAATCGCGTGTCTTGTCCAGCGTGGTGCCCGGCGGCATCGTAACTGAAACGGTCATGTTGCCCTGGTCTTCCTCGGGCAGGAAGCTGGTGGGCAGGCGCGCCTCGAGCAGCGCCACCACGCCGCATATCGCGAAGAAGCCCAGCACCCATGGCAGCGGACGCCGGATGACGCCGACCAGGCGCTTCTGGTATCCGTGCTGGAGGTTCGAGTAGCGTTTGTTGAAGCCTGCGAAGAAGCGGCCCTGCGGCTTGTCGGTATGCTTCAGCAAGGTGGCGCATAGCGCTGGCGTGAGCACGAGGGCGACCGCGACCGACAGCGCCATGGCCGAAACGATGGTGACCGAGAACTGGCGATAGATCACGCCCGTGGAACCGCCGAAGAACGCCATCGGGATGAACACGGCGGACAGGACCAGTGAAATGCCGATCAGCGCCGAGGTGATCTCATCCATCGACTTCACCGTCGCCTCCAACGGTGGAAGATGCTCCTCCGCCATCACGCGCTCGACGTTCTCCACCACCACGATGGCGTCGTCGACCAGCAGGCCGATGGCGAGCACGACGCCGAACATGGTCAGGGTGTTGATGGTGTAGCCGACGGCGGAAAGGATGCCGAAGGTTCCCAGCAGCACCACCGGCACGGCGATCGCGGGGATGAGTGTAGCGCGCCAGTTCTGCAGGAACAGGAACATCACCACCACGACGAGCGCGATGGCCTCGAGCAGGGTCTTGACCACTTCATCGATGGAAATCTTGACGAAGGTGCTTGTGTCGCGCGGATAGGCTATGGCGTATTGCGACGGCATGTCCTTCGCGATTTCATCCACCTTGGCCTTCACGGCGAGGGCTGTACTCATCGCGTTGGCGCCCGAGGCCAGGTTCACGAAAAGGCCGGTGGCGGGATAGCCATCGAGCTTGGAGACGGAGGAGTAGTTCTCCATCCCCATTTCGATGCGGGCAACATCCCGGAGGCGAACGGCCGAACCATCGACCTGCGTCTTGACGATGACGTTCTTGAAATCGTCAACCGTTTGCAGGCGCGAACGCGCGGTGACTGTGGCGTTGAGCGCCTGTCCTTCGGGCGCGGGCTGGGCGCCCACCTCGCCAGCGGAGACCTGCGTGTTCTGCGCCTGCAGCGCCGCCGTGACATCGGCCAGCATCAGCTTGTTGGCAGCAAGGCGCACCGGATCGAGCCAGATGCGCATGGCATATTGCGAGCCGAACACGTCGGCATTGCCCACGCCCTGCACGCGGCTGATCGGATCGAGGAAATGGACCGCGAGGTAATCTGCAATGTCCGCGTTGTCGGCTTTGCCGCTCTTGTCATAGAGCGCCATCATCAGCAGGAAATCCGACTGTGCCTTGTTGACCGAAAGACCTTGCTGCTGGACCTGCTGCGGCAGGCGGGTAAGCGCCCGCTGCAGCACGTTCTGCACCTGCACTTGCGCGGTATCGGGATCGACACTCTTGTCGAATGTGGCGGTGATCTGCGCCTGGCCGTTGTTGCTGGTGGAGGTGAAATAGAGCATCCCGTCGATGCCCTTGAGCTGCTGCTCAAGCACCTGGGTAACGCTGTTCTCGATGGTTTGTGCGTCGGCGCCGGGATAGTTGGCGCTGACCGAGATCGTTGGCGGGGCGATATCGGGATACTGTTCCACCCCCATGGTCGATACGGCAAGCGCACCCGCTGCCATGACCACGATGGCGAGCACCCAGGCAAAGATCGGCCGGTGGGCGAAGAAACGACTGATCATTGCGGCAGCCTTACTGCTCGCCCGCGCGGGCGAGCGCCGGGACCACCTTCACGGTCGCACCGGGCTTGGCCTTCATCTGCCCCTCCACCACGATGCGCTCGCCTGGCTTCAGGCCGGAGGTGACAAGCCAGTCTGACCCCACCGGGTTTTCGGCCACCACGGTGCGCTGTTCCACCACGTTCTTTTCATTGACGACGAGAACCAGCGCGTGGCCCTTCGGGTCGCGGGTCACCGCGCCCTGCGGCACGCGGATGCCGTTGGGGACGAGCCCCTGCGTCAGCCGCGCCTTGACGAACAGGCCGGGCAGCAGATCGCCAGAAGGATTGGGCACGGTTGCGCGCAGGGTGACGGTGCCGGTCTCCTCGTTCACGTCGATGTCGGCAAAGTCGAGCTTGCCCTTCACGGGGTATTCGGTGCCGTCCGCCAGTACGATGGTGACCGGGGCGGCATTGTCGGCAGCCAGCTGCCCGTTCTTCAGCGCGCGGCGCAAGGCCATGAAATCGGCACTGGATTGCTGGATGTCCACCCAGATCGGATCGAGCCGCTGCACCTTGGCCAGCGGATCGGCCTGGCTGGCGGTGACGAGCGCGCCCTTGGTGACGCTGGACCGGCCGATGCGGCCACTGATCGGCGAAGAAACGCGGGTGAAGCCGAGGTTGACGCTGGCACTGGCCAGCGCGGCGCGGGCCTGTGCCACCGCGGCCCGGCTCTGGTTGTAGGCGGCAAGGGCATCGGCTGCATCCTGCTTGCTCACCCCGCCTTCTGCCGAAAGCGTGCGGAAGCGTTCGGCCTTCAGGCGGTTTGCCTCGACAGTCGCCTCGGCGCTGGCGAGCGCGGCGCGCGCCTGCTGATTTGAGGCCGCGTAAAGGCGGGAATCGATCTGGTAGAGCGGCTGGCCGGCGCGGACCCAGCTGCCTTCGGCAAAGAGGCGGTCGGTGACGATGCCGGAAACCTGCGGACGTACTTCCGCGACGAGCGAGGCTGCGGTGCGTCCAGAAAGCTCGGTCTCGAGCGGAACCGCCTCGGCCTTGGCAGTGATCACGCCGACGACGATCGGAGGCTTGGGCTTCTGGGCATCCGCGCCGCATCCGGAAAGGGGAGCGGCGATCAACAGGATAGGAAGGAGATGACGCAAGAGACCAGACTCGCCCGGCAAAATCAGAACGGGCGCTCCGGTAGCACAGCAAGCATGTTGCGAAAGCAACAACTTAACCATCGATGCGCCCTGCGACACTTTGGTGCAATTGCGCGCCTTGTCACCTTCTTTCTAGGACAGCTGTCAAATTTCCTTCCGGTCAGCGTGCGGCGTAGATCAGCCTGCCAGGGCCGAGCCGTTCGAGCACCTTGGAAATCTCCGATTGCGACACCGCAAAGCACCCTTGGCTACGGCCGATCCGGCCGAGGTCTGCCGCCATGCCCGCATCGACATACGAGGCCGCGTGGATGACGATGCCACGATCGAGCGCCATGCTGTTTTCCGCGTCCAAGCCCAGCAGCTTGCGCGAGCGGCCATGCTTGCCGACATAGGTTTGCCCGGTGAGGAAGCTGCCGCTGCACGAAGCTTCTGAGCCCGGACGGTTGGACAGGTGCTCCACCCAGCCACTGTTTGCGGGGTCCGATCCCTTCCCGTGGGCGACAAGATGCGTTGACGCCACCTTGCCCGCTTCGAGATCGACCAGAAAGAAACGCGGTGTGCGCGATGGCGCGGAAAAATCGACGATGCCGATCATGTCGCGCGCGGCAATCCGGCCGCCATGGGCATCGAGCGCGGCCAGTGCGCGCGGCAGCAAGGCCGGCGCATTCGCAATCGCAGGCTGCTCAATCGTGGAATGCGGCAGCACGCCATTGCCCAGCGGCCCCCAGCGATCATGCGCAGGAACAACGGCATTGGCCGCAGAACGCGGATAGAGAAGGGTGGCTGCAGTTCCGGCAAAAGCGCCGAGAAACTGGCGCCTGCCAAGATTCATCGTGCGAGACCCCGATTTTTGTTCTCGATCATACAATGGGTTGCAAACCTTACTAAATCCAAGGGGAAGGAGCAGGACATGCGGCGAACCGTGCTTGGGATGGCATTGACCGTTATCGCGGCGGGAACCATTCCCGCGCCCTGCCACGCCCAGCCGCAGGCCGCGCCCGCCTTGGCGCAGTCGGCCGATCCTGCTGCGGTTGCCGGGCGCTGGACCGCCCCCTTGCTCGATTCGCTGCAAAGATGGCTGGCCCGTTCGGACGATTTCGGCCTGCCGCTGCTCGATCTCGGCCCGCTGGCAGAAGCGCGCAGGCGGGGCGATGCCGCCACGCTCGACAGGGTCGCAAATGCGCTGGCGCTGCAACTGGCCCGGCAGCACGCACTGGGCTGGATGAACGATAGGGCACGCGGCGGCTGGCACATACCCGACAGCGATCGTGCCGCTGACCTTCAGGGGCAACTCGGCCGCGCCGTCGCGACTGGATCGCTCGACAGGTTCCTTGACGACCTTCAGCCGCTACACCCTGATTTCTCCGCCCTGCGTGAATCTCTTTGGCAAGAGGCCGACCCGGCCCGTCGCGCCACCATCGCACGCAATATGGAACGGTGGCGCTGGCTGCCGCGCGGCCTTGGCGACGAATACCTGCTGGTGAACACGGCCGCGTTCACCGTCGAACTTTGGCGCGGTGGCCGCAGGGTGGATCGCTGGCGGGTGATCGTCGGCAAGCCTTCCAGTCCCACTCCCGTGTTTGCCGCGATGGTAACGGGCGTGACGCTCAACCCGTGGTGGGACATTCCCCCCAGCATCGTGCGCGAAAGCGTAGGCGGGCTGGTCCGGCGCAACCCGAAGCTGGCAGCGCGGCGCGGCTATGTGTGGGGCGGCGGGCGCTATCGCCAGCGGCCCGGCGCGGGCAACGCCTTGGGGACAATGAAGTTGGCAATGGCGAATCCGTTCAATGTCTATCTCCACGATACGCCGACGAAGGCGTTGTTTGATCAGGAAGTGCGCGCCTTCAGCCACGGCTGCGTGCGCGTTGACCGTCCGCTTGACCTTGCCGCTGCACTGCTGGGCGCTGCATCAGACCGTGTGAGCATTGATCGGGCAGTCGCGAGTGGTCGTACGGTCACCTTGCCGCTGGCCCACGCAATTCCCGTCTACATCGCCTATTTCACGGCGGAACCTGCTGCCGACGGCGCCATCCAGTTCCTGCCTGACATTTATGGCCGCGACTCGATCATGGGTGATGCAAAGGACCGGCGGACGCCATCCCCGGCTTGAGTGCAGCCTTTGAAGTCAGTTTTCAGTCAAGAATATGTAACTAAAATGTAATAATTCTATCGAGGCATTCGTTCAGAAGGCAAATAAAGCTGGATTTAGCCAGATTTTGGTCAACCTACTGCAAACTTCCGCGAAGTCGACGTGGTTGTTAAAATGATTCCGTCACAAAAGTGTTTTTTTTCGAGCCTAGAGGCGCCTCGTCAGGGGACACAAACGTCCCTGCCAGATGAGGGAATTTATGCAGATCGATCTCCTTGTTCGTGCCAGCCTGCTGGCGAGCGTGGGCGCGGTTGCGCTCGCTGCCGCCCCGGCCTTTGCCGCCGAGCAGGATGCCCCCGCAGCAGCCGACGCGCCCGCCGCGGAAGGAACCGGCAACAGCGGCCTGACCGAAATCGTCGTGACCGCCACCAAGCGCGAAACCAACCTGCAGAAGACGCCGATCTCGATCTCGGTCATGGGTGCCGAAACGATCAAGGAGCGCAAGGTCCAGAGCCTGCTCGACCTTGCCGACGGCGGCGTTCCCTCGCTGCGCGTGGCCACGTTCGAAGCACGCCAGTCGGCGCTGACCATCGGCATCCGTGGCATCGTGCCGCTCGACGCCAACCAGCCGGCGCGTGAACAGGGTGTCGGCGTCTACATCGACGGCGTCTACCTCGGCCGCCAGCATGGCCTGAACACCGGCCTGTTCGACATCGAGCGCGTTGAAGTGCTCAAGGGGCCGCAGGGCACCCTCTTCGGGCGCAACACCGAAGGCGGCGCGCTCTCGCTCATCTCCAAGATGCCGACCGGTGAATTCGGCGGCAGCATTGACGGCGGCGTGGGCAACATCGGCTCGCGCAATGCCGCGATCCACCTGAACCTGCCCAAGTTCGCCGGCTTCTCGATCAAGCTTGACGGCGTTTACCAGCATCAGGACGCGATCACGAAGAACCCGCTCGCCGGCCAGGCCGGCTGGGGCTACTTCAATCGCAAGGGCTTCCGCGCCGCCGTGCGCTGGCAGCCGGTTGAAGGCGTGACCAACGATTTCTCCTATGACGTGGCGCGTGACGAGAATACGCCGTTCTACAGCCAGTTGCTCAACTACAATCCGAACAACTGCCTGAGCGGCGGCACCAACGCCGCACCGATCGCGATCCCCGCCGGCAGCACATGCGTCACCCCGGGCACCGCGTTCACCGGCACGCAGGGCACGATCAAGGCGCTCCCGCCGGGCGTCGTCATCAACGGCGACACCCTGATGCGCACGGCCGACATCGGCGTGCCGCAGCAAAACAGCGTCGACAAGACCCACGGCTTCACCAACGTGCTGAAGTGGAAGGTCTCGCCCGAACTGGAACTGCGCTCGATCACCGCCTGGCGCGGCGTCAACGTGGAACAGTATGACAACTCCGGCGGCTATCACCGCGTGCCGGTCGTCAACTATACCAGCGCCTGCGCCGGTGCGAACTGCGCGTTCAGCCGCTACAGCCTTGCCGACCTTCACCAGAACCAGTTCAGCCAGGAACTGCAGGCCGTCGGCACGATCGGTTCGGTCGATTACGTCGCGGGCCTCTACTACTTCAACGAGCATGTCAGCGACGACGCGGCGACCCCGAACTCGATGGGCATCACCTATGTGTCGCCCACCAGCGCGACCTTCGCCCCGATCCCGTTCTGCGCCGCCACCAATCCCTCCACGGCCGACGATTTCGTCGGGAATGCGGTCCGTGGCTGCAACATTGACCGAGCTTCGGAAGTGCGGTCAAAGAGCTACGCTGCCTATGGACAGCTGACCTGGAATGCATCCGAGCAGCTGCACATCACGGTGGGCGGTCGCTACACCCGTGACGAGAAGCAGGGCGCTCTCCTGGTCTCGCGCAACATCGACTATCGCAATCCGGCCAACGCCGCGATCCTGCAGAGGAACGGCTACACGCCGCTCGACAAGGTATGGACGCGCTTCAACCCGATGGCGACCGTTGCCTACGACTTCAACAACGACGTGCACGGCTACGTAAAGTATTCGACCGGCTACCGCGCCGGTGGCGCCAGCTCGCGTACCTCCGACTACCGCGCGTTCAATCCTGAAGACGTGAAGAACTACGAGGTCGGCCTGAAGGCGGACCTCTTCAACCGGCACGCCCGCATCAACATCGCGGCCTACATGATGGACCGCAAGGGCAGCCAGGTCGACTTGTCGACCATCCAGCCGACCGCGACGGGCAACTTCAACAACCTCGTCACCTTCAACGCCCCCGGCACCACCAAGATCCGCGGCGTCGAGGCGGACCTGACGGTCAAGCCGACCGAAGGCCTGAAGATCGATCTGTCCTATGCCTACACCTACACCGACATCCCCGCGGTGCCGGTGACGTACAGCGAGTTCACCTCTGCAGGCGTTGCGACCGGCAACAGCACCACGGTGCTGCAGAAGTTCTACATCGTGTACACCCCGCGCAATGCCGCGAGCGCCGCGATCGACTACGAGTTCCCCGAGATCTTCGGTGGCGCCCGTCCGAAGTTCCACATCGATGCGAACTATTCGCAGGCGACCCAGAGCTTCGACCAGTTCGCGACGAAGGCCGATGAAAGCTTCATCGTCAATGCGCGCCTCTCGCTGCTGGACATCGGTCTGGGTGGCGGCAGCAACAAGCTGAACGTGGGTCTGTGGAGCCGCAACCTGTTCAACAACCAGCTGGTCTATCGCCGCGACCCGTCGAACAGCCTGCCCTCCGTCCAGTCGACCCAGGCCTCCGGCGTGCCGAACGTGGTGGTGATCGGCAACAACAGCAACATCCTGGGTGACTACGGCAACTTCAACATGCCGCGCACCTTCGGCATCGACGCTTCGCTCAAGTTCTGATGTACTGCCCCGGTCGGCTCACCGGTCGGCCGGGACCATCGGGTTCCACCCTGAAACTGGCGGCGGCAGGAGCAATCCTGCTGCCGCTTTTTCGTCGCGGAGGGGCCAAGTTGACAAGGTTGACACGCTTGAGGGGTAGTATGTCAACTCCGCAGCCCAGTGTCCTGGGCAATATAAGTTATTGATATAATCAAATTAAATTAGAAAATCGGCCTTTTACCCGCGTGAATCGGCGAGACCGCCCTGATCAGGCGGCAAGCGGGCGGCGGCCTTCGGTGACGATGCGTTCGTAGCTGGCGAAGAGCTCGCGGAAGTGATCGTCCATCGTGCGCGGGGCAGGGATGTCGGCGCGGGGGCCGATGGTGCCGGCCTCGCGGCCAAAGCAGTATTCCACTACCGCTTCGGCACAGGCGGCGGGATTGGCGGATTCATAGATGATGCCATCGTTGGCGCGCGCCTGGTCGGCGGCGCCGCCTTCATCGGGCGCGATGAGCGGCAGGCCGCTGGCGGTCGCCTCGGCCGCGACCATGCAGAATGTCTCGGCCTCGCAACCGTGGATCAGCGCATCGGCGCTGGCCATCACGCGGGCGAGTTCGCCACGGTCGGTGATCGGCGCGAGGATGCGTACGTGCGGATTGCCGCCGATGCGCCGCTCGATCGACTTGCGATCACGCCCCTGGCCAGCCAGCACCAGCCCCACCGGCTTGCGATGACCAGCGGCGGTGACGGCATCGACCAGCATGGGCCAGCGCTTTTCCGGCGCGAAACGGCCGACGCCAAGCAGCAGCGTGGCTTCCTCTGGCAGCTCGCACATTTCCAGCAGGCCCTTGCGCAGCCGCGCGTCGCGCAGGGCAGGGCTGAACACGCCGGGGTCAACACCCATCGGGTTGGTGACCACGCGGGTCAGCCCGCCGGCGGTCAGCCGCGCGGTTAGCCCGGCGCTGGCACTGACGATCATGTCGTAGGATTCATCGAGCGCGCGCAGGTGGCGCCAGTAACGGTCGAACAGTCCGTCGATGGTGTCGCGCTTGGCAACCGGATCCAGCCAGCGATAGGCATAGGCGGACAGCGGATCGGCATGCATGATCAGCGCGCGCGGCGCCTTGCCCGGCCAGTCGGCAATGATGCTGGCGCTGCGCCAAGGGGACGAGGCCTCGACGAAATCGGGCTTCTCGATGTCGAGCGTGGCATAGAGCGCATCGACATCGGAGAAGTACCGGTAGTTGAAGTCGAGCGGGAAGAGCGTGGATTTCAGCCACACGATGCGGGCGTTGGGGCCGCGCTCTTCAACGCGGGTGCGCTCACCCGGCGCGATGACGACCACTTCGTGGCCCATCGCCGCGCCGGCCTTCAGCTTGCGATCGATATAGGTGCGCACGCCGCCACCCTTGGGCGCGTAGAAGGCGCAGACGTCTACCAGTTTCATCGACCCAGCAGCTCCTGCCGCGGTGCGTTACCGCGCCGCCTTGACCGGTCCCACGGACATCAGGCCGTTACGGTAATTCATCACGATCCGCAACGGCGTAAGACCCGCACCGGCGTTGACCGCCACGCCAGCGGCCTTGGGCTTGGACCAGCCGAGCTTGGGATTGTTCGAAAAGCCGATGCCGTCGTGCGTCCAGTTGAACTTGCGGTTGGAATCGGTGTCATGCAGCACGGTCACCGCATAGCGGCCGGGGCCGGGCAGGCGCAGGCAGAACCGCGCATCGCCGCTGGCCGGTGCGGCCGCCTCGGCGCGGCGAAAGGTCTTGCCGGCCATGATCAGCACGTTGTCGTCTGCCAGGAAGTCCTGGTCGTTGGCGGGGTACACTTCAACCTTGATCCGCCCGGTGCGGTTCTTGAGGCCGGTCACGTCGACCATGAACGCGGGGCCGGTCTCGTTTGCACGGCATTGCGCCTCGGCCTTGCCCAGATCGGGGGTCGAGGGAAGGTAGGCCGCCGTCAGGAAGGGGGCCGCGGCCCCCAGCAACAGCAGTCGTTTCATGCATTCTTCTCCTTCTGCGCCAGGTCGAGAATCATCAGCGAGATGAAGATCACGACGTGGGTTGCCACGATCAGCATGGAAATCATGGCGATCATGACTCCGGTCTGAACCTCCTTGCCCGCAAGCATGGTGGACAGGCCGGCGAAGGCGAGATCCTTGTTGGGAATGAGCGGCAGGCGCGACAGCAGCAGGCGCACCGTGGACAGCAACAGCCAGGAATCGATGGAGACTTCCGGCAGGATCAGGTGCCAGGCGAGCGCTGAAAGCCCGGTGTTGGCGAGCAGGCGCAGGCAGTGGACACCGAACACGAACCACAGGTCACGCCGTGGCAGGCTGAACAGTCCGTTGCGGAAGAACATGATAACGACCGACGTCAACAGGATGAAGACGATCGAGATCGCCAGCACGTTGACGCCGAGCTTCAGCGAAATGCCGAAGGGCAGTTCCATCACCTCGCCAAACTGCAGTTCCCTGATCACCGGCCAGGTGACGATGAGCATGACCACGGTCATGATATTGCCTGCCAGCGCCGACAGGATCGCCACGTCCTTCACCGCGCCGAAGGGGCTGCCTTCCATCTTCACATGGCGGCGGGCCCAGTCATAGAAATAGACTTCACCGACATAGCCAAGCAGCAGTTCGTTGCCGATCAGCTTCTTCAGCAGCGGGAAGATGCCCGAAGCGGGAATGCCCCACAGGCGGCGGAAAATCACCCAGTCCGAGAACGGTCCGGCCATGTAGCTGAAGAACAGCACGGTCCAGATCAGCGGCGAGGTGGGGATGATCGACCACACCAGCACCCAGTTCAGCTTGCGCAGTTCCAGCACCACCGCCACGAGGATGGCGACGGAAATCGCCGGGCCGATATAGGTGCTCCACTTGCGCAGTGCGCCGCCAGGCTCTGGGGCCGGTAAGGGGATAATCGTCTCGGTCATCAGGCTTCCACTATGCGGCACGGCGTTACCTTGACCGTTGTGCCGTGGCCACAGAAAATGCGGGCGCGGCTCACCTGCGGACGGACGCCCGCATCGCGGCCAGATAGTCGCGCGATGCTATCTCTACGGTGAACCGATTGGCATGCGCGCGGGCTGCCGCCGCATTGTAGGCGAACGTCGGGATATCCTCCATCGCGGTAGCCAGCGCGGCGGCGTCGCCAGTCGGCACGAGTATGCCGAAACGGCCATGGTCGAGCATATCGTCCATCGAAACGCTGCACCGCGTGCTCACCACCGGCAGTCCTGCGGCGAGTGCTTCCACGACGACGGCAGGCACGCCTTCATAATCGGAAGACAGCACCAGCGCGTCAGCCTGCGCCAGTTCCCCGTGCAGCGGGTTGATGTGGCCGGGCATGGTCACCCGGCCCGTGATCCCCAGCCGAGCGGCCAGGGCTTCGAGCGCCTTGCGCTGGCCACCTTCGCCGATGATCGCAAGCCGATCGTCCTTTCCGGCCATTCGGGCAAAGGCTTCGAGCAACAGCCCGAAGTTCTTCTGAGCGGCGAGCCGCCCGATCGCGAGATAGCGCCGTCCCTTGCGCGCGGCGCGCTCTGCCGTCGCCACATCACGAGCGGCGGCAAGAGTGGGAATGTCAGCAGCATCGAGCGAAGGATCGTCGACGATGGCGATGCGATCATCCGATACCGCCATCAGCACGCGCAGTTCGTCGCGCATGGGCGGGGCCATGCCCACCACGCGGTCAATATGCCGGCCCTGTATCCGCAACCAGCGATAGTAGAACCAGCGGGCCGGGGCAGGCAGGTCCGATCTGACCAGGTCATTGCTGATCTTGGCGACGATCGGCGGGCACTTGCGACCGAGAAGCAGCTTCATCGCCACCGAGACCACGGTGTAGGAATTGCCGGCGCAGAACAGCACGTCGGGCCTGTGCCGCAGGATCGCCCCAGGCAGGCGCAGGATCATCCACAGCGTTTCCCATGCAGCGGTGGGTATGCCGTGGCTGTCAAGCACATCGGGCTGAAGTCCGGGCCATTCGCGGCGCATCGCACCATCCAGCCGCCCCATGACCAGCCGCGAGTCTACACCCTGTGCCATCCACGCCGCATGAAGCCGCAGGGCGACCCGCTCCACCCCGCCAGGTTCGAAGCTGTGCAGGAAGGTGAGGATGCGCAAGGTCAGGCAGCGCCCGGCAGCAGCGCGGCATAGCGCGAAACGGCGTGGCTGGCGGCAAAGCGGGCAAGGGTGCGGTCAATGCTTTCGAGCAGCGCGGGCACGGTGGTGTCGCCGGGATGCACAGCCACGCGCACGGTTGGCATCGGGCCAAGTGCCGTGCGGGCGAGCGCGGAGAAGAACAGCGAAGAGCGGATGCGCGCCTTGCTGCGGCTGGCCCAGGTGATCACCGGCCCCCTGGCCAGCACCTCGCCAGTGGCGGGGCGCCAAACCTTCATGTGGTCCTCGGCCAGGTCGAAGCCCACGTCGGCCAGAGCCTTCAGCGCGCCTTCACCATAAAGCCAGGCCGGGGCGATGAAGCCGGCCAGCGGCCTTCCGAGAATGTCTTCCAGCATGGCCTTGCCCTCGGCCATGCGATCGCGCGCGGTTTGATAGGGCAGGTTCAGGAATTCACCTTCACCGGCGGTCATGTGCTTGCCCTTGAACCCGGCAAGGCCTTCGGTCGCGGGCGTTTCATCACGGTGGCACCAGCCATGCAGGAACATTTCGACCCCGGCATCGGCCCACCCCCGCAGGCGTGAATGGAACGCTGCGTTGCCAGCAATTGGAGCCTCGCGCCAGTGATCCGGGATCACCAGCATGGCGAACCGCGCATCGCCCACGCGGCGCGAAAGCGCCTCGGCAAGCTGGTCCACCTGCCGTTCGGAACGCGGCGAAACGTCATGGATCGACACGATCAGGCGCTTGGCGCGATGGGGCGGGGCTGCGTTTGCGGGCATGGCGTTTCCGGCCTTCGCGCCTGCGACAAGCCGCCGCCCGATGCAAGCGCAAACCGGCAAAGCAGGGCTTTGCTCGGGTCAACGAAAAGGCCTCTCGCCTTGGCGCATCGACATTGTCTATCGAACGAGTTGAGTTAATTTGAACCTGTCGGGACGTAATCCGAGTCGACCGGCCGCCCATCCATCAGGAGCATGAACCATGGCCACGCTTTCCGGCCGTTCGACGGCCGCCGACCCCCTGATCCTTACCGTTCCGGGCCTTGCCAACAGCGGCCCCGGCCATTGGCAGACGCGCTGGGAAGAAGCATTGCCCGATTGCCACCGCGTTGAACTGGGCCTGTGGGACGATCCCCACCGCAATACCTGGGTGAACAAGCTGAACCTGGCGATCCAGCGCGCAGACCGGCCGGTGATCCTGGCGGCCCATTCGCTCGGATGCCTGGCCGTGGCGTGGTGGGCGGAATATGAACAGCCGGCCCGGCCCGAAGCAGGTGGCAAGGTGATCGGGGCCCTGCTGGTCGCCCCGCCAGATGTGGAGGACAGGCCGCTCGACCGTCGCCTCACCCGCTTTGCGCCGGTGCCGCCCAGCGAATTGCCATTTCCTTCGATCCTCGTGGCCAGCCGCGACGACCCCTACATGCCGATCGGCAAGGCCCACCGGCTGGCGCGGCAATGGGGAGCCCGCTTCGCCGATGCTGGCGCGGTAGGCCACATCAACGCGCAATCCGACCTCGGCGACTGGGCTTTTGGACGGCTGCTGCTCAACCGTCTGCTGCCGCGTCCACTCAGCCTCGACGAGCGCGCTAAGTACAAACACGTAAACCGTCCGTTCATCGATCCGGCGCTACGCAGGCTGGGAGCCTGAGGCGCTGCCTTCAGGTTTCAGGGGTTCTCCAGAGGCCCCGCGTACAGGCCGGCGCGGTCGACGGCGAAGGCCGCCGGCCGCGACGGTTGGCTCTCCATCCATCTGAAACCGGTGGTTGCGGGGTTTTCCCAGCGCCACGCATCCATGGCTTTGCCATCCATTGCCTGCCACAGGCCGTCTTCCGGAAACTGCCGGTTCGCCGCGCCACGCTGCCTGCGCCAGCGTGACAGCATGGCCACGTGGTCTTCCAGCGCCATGTCGCGCGCGGTCCAGTCGATCCAGGTAATGGCGTTGTCCTGCGCATAGGCGTTGTTGTTGCCGCGCTGGCTGCGGCCGAATTCATCGCCTGCCGTCAGCATCACCGTGCCGGTGGAAGCGAACAGAGTGCCGAGCATGGCGCGGGCGAATGCGCTGCGGCGGGTGAGCACGGCGGGATCGTCGCTTGCTCCTTCGGCACCGTTGTTCCAGCTGAAGTTCTCACCGTGCCCGTCGCGGTTGCCTTCGCCATTGGCATGGTTGTGGCGGTGTTCGAAGGCGAGCGTGTCGGCCAGCGTGAACCCGTCATGCGCGGCGAGGAAATTGACCGAACGGCTGGGCCCCTTGCCGAACAGGTCGGCCGATCCCGCCATGCGCGTGGCCAAGGTGCCCACGCCGCAATCACCTCGCCAGAACCGGCGCACGTCGTCGCGATAGCGGTCGTTCCATTCCAGCCAGTTGGCCGGAAAGCGCCCAACCTGGTAGCCACCGGGGCCGATGTCCCACGGCTCGGCAATCAGCACGCGGTCGGCCAGCCATGGATCGGCGGCGATCTCGGCAAAGATCGGGGCCTGCGCATCGAAGCCGGGGCTGCGCGCCATCACCGTGGCGAGGTCGAAGCGGAAGCCGTCAATTCCGCAATGGCGCACGAAGTGGCGCAGTGCCTCCAACACCAGTTCCCGCACCGCCGCATTGCCGAAATCCAGCGTGTTGCCGCACCCGGTATCATTGATCAGCTGGCCATCGGGGGCCGCGGCATAGACTTCGTTGTCCAGCCCGCGAAAGGAAAGCACCGGCCCCAGTACATCGCTTTCGCCCGTGTGGTTGAACACCAGGTCAAGCAGCACGGCGATGCCCGCCGCGTGCAGCGCCGCCACCGCCTCGCGCAGTTCCGCCACCCCGCCCGGGCACAGCCGGTGATCAAGCGCCATGAGCGTTACAGGGTTGTAGCCCCAGGCGTTGCGCAGGCCGAGAGAAGGAAGGTGGCGTTCATCGATCCACGCGACAATCGGCATCAATTCAATGGCATCGACACCGATCTTGCGAAAGTGCGCCAGCATGGCGGGATGCGCCAGCGCTGCCACCGTGCCGCGCAGCGTCTCCGGGATTTCGGGGTGCAGCATCGTCAGCCCGCGCACGTTGACTTCGTAGATCAGGCCGCCGGGGGTAAACAGCGGAGCCCTTAAGGGTACCTCGGACAGTAGGCCGGGGGTGACGACCTTCGGGACAATGCCTGCTGTATCAATACCAAATGCGGACAAGCGGGGATCAAATGTGAAGGGTTGGTCCAGTTCCACCGCGCGCGGATCGACCAGCAGCTTTGCCGGATCGAACCATAGACCGCATTCGGGCGCCCATTCCCCTTCGGCGCGCAGGCCATAGCGGGCGCCGGGCGGTGGCATCTGCGCCAGCCAGTCATCACCATCGCGTGCCATGGGCAGGCGGATTTCGGTATCACCATCGAACAGGCACAACCACAGCGCCTGTGCGCGGGGGCTGCGGACGCGCAACTGCGTCACGTCACCACGTCGGGCGCCGTCCGCCCGGTGTGGCGCTCGATGCCGGCAATCGCCTCTGCCGCCACGATCAGGTCGGCCAGCGCGTGCGGTGTTTCCTGCTCCAGGTTGCCCGAAGCCATCTCGTAGCGCTCAAGGTAGACGCGCAGCGTCGCGCCTTCGGTGCCGGTGCCGGATAGGCGGAAGACGATGCGCGATCCGCCTTCGAACAGCACGCGCAGGCCCTGGTTGGCGCTGGTCGAACCATCCACGGGATCAAGGTAAGAGAAGCTGTCCGCCTCTGCCACGGTCAGGTGGCCGAACGCCTTGCCGGGCAGGTTGGGCAGGGCGGCCTTCAACTCGGCCATCAGCGCATCGGCCTTGTCTGTCGGCAGTGCTTCGTAGTCATGACGCGCGTAATAGTTGCGGCCATAGGTGTCCCAATGCTCACGGGCGAGATCATCCACGCTGATCTTGCGCACCGCCAGGATGTTGAGCCAAAGCAGCACCGCCCACAGCCCGTCCTTCTCGCGCACGTGGTCGCTGCCGGTGCCGGCGCTTTCCTCACCGCAGATTGTCGCCATGCCGGCGTCGAGCAGGTTGCCGAAGAACTTCCACCCCGTGGGCGTTTCGAAGCAGGGTATGCCGAGCGAGGCCGCCACCCGGTCCGCCGCCGCACTCGTCGGCATCGATCGCGCGATGCCTTTCAAGCCGCCGCGATAGCCGGGCGCAAGGTGCGCGTTCGCCGCCAGCATGGCCAGGCTGTCAGACGGGGTGACGAACCTTCCGCGCCCGACGATCAGGTTGCGGTCCCCGTCGCCGTCCGACGCCGCACCGAAATCGGGCGCATCGGGGCCGAACATCGTCTCGAACAGTTCGTGCGCGTGGACCATGTTGGGATCGGGGTGGTGCCCGCCGAAGTCCTCCAGCGGCACGCCGTTGCGCACCGTGCCCGCCGGAAATCCCAGCCGCTTTTCCAGAATCTCGTGCGCATAGGGCCCGGTCACGGCATGCATCGCGTCGAACGCCATGCGGAAGCCGCCTTTCACAGCGCTGCGGATTGTGCCGAAATCGAAAAGCGTCTCCATCAGGTCGGCATAGTCGGCCACCGGATCGATCACCGAAACCGTCATGTCGCCACAGCGGGTCGAGCCGCAGGCGTCGAGGTCAACATCCGCGCTTTCCACGGTCAACCAGCGGTCGATGGTCTGCGTTCGGAGATAGACCGCCTCGGTCACCGCCTCGGGCGCGGGGCCGCCATTGGCGGTGTTGTACTTGATGCCGAAGTCTTCGTCCGGCCCGCCGGGGTTGTGGCTGGCCGAAAGGATCAGGCCGCCGCTCGCGCCATATTTGCGGATCACGTGGCTGGCTGCCGGGGTGGAGAGTATGCCGCCGCGCCCCACCAGCACCTGGCCATAGCCATTGGCAGCCGCGATGCGGATCGCCGCCTGGATCACAGTGCGGTTGTGGTATCGCCCATCACCACCGATCACCAGCGTCGCGCCTGGTTGCGGCTTCACCACGTCGAAGACCGCCTGGACGAAGTTCTCGGCATAGTTGGGCTGCGCGAAGACCTTTACCTTCTTGCGCAGGCCGGATGTGCCCGGTTTCTGCCCGGCATAGGGGGGGGAGGGGACGGTGATCACGGTCATGCGGTCTCCTCTAGGCTGCGATAGAGGTCGGCATAGGCCTTGCCGCTGCGACCCCATGAAAAGTCGGTCTTCATCCCCGCGCGCTGGATCGCCTTCCATGTGTCTGGCTGGTGGAACAGCGCCACGGTGCGGCTGATCGCATCGGCCAGCGCGGCATAGTTGACCGCATTGCACTGCACGCCGGTGGCTGCACCCGCAGCAATGGCCGCCAGGTTGGCGTCCACCACCGTATCGGCAAGGCCCCCGGTGCGGCTCACCACCGGCACGCAGCCATAGGCGAGTCCATAGAGCTGGGTCAGCCCGCAAGGTTCGAAGCGGCTGGGCACGAGGATCGCATCACCGCCTGCCTGCATGCGATGCGACAGCGCCTCGTCATAGCCGATGCGCACGCCCACCTTGCCGGGGTGGCGCGCGGCGGCGGCATGAAACCCTGCCTCCAGCGCGGGATCGCCAGATCCCAGCAGCGCCAGCCGACCGCCGAGCCCGACCATGTGGTCGATCACCTCCAGCAGCACGTCCATACCCTTCTGCCAGGTCAGCCGGGTGATCACCACGAACAGCGGCCCGTCGCCCGCGTCCAGCCCGAACTCGGCGGCCAGCGCCTTGCGGTTCGCCGCGCGCTTGCCCAGTGAGCGCCATGAATAGCGCGCGGGGAGGGCGGGATCGCTCTCCGGGTTCCAGTCCGCCGGGTCGATCCCGTTGACGATGCCGTGGACGCGGTCACCCCGGCTGCGGATCAGGCCTTCCAGCCCCATGCCGAACTCGCGTTCGCGGATCTCGCGCGCATAGGTCGGGCTCACCGTGGTGATCGCGGTCGCCGCTTCCAGTCCCGCCTTCAGGAAGCCGACGCCGCCGTGATATTCCACCCCGTGCATCGACCAGGCTTCTGGCGGCAGGCCCAGCTGCGGAAACACATCTGCGCCGTAATGCCCCTGGAACGCCATGTTGTGGATGGTCATCACCGAAGGCACCGTGCGGACGGCCGGGCCGAAGCGCAGGTAGGCCGGCACCATCCCCGCCTGCCAGTCATGCGCGTGGGCTAGGTCGAACTGCAGGCCCTTCACCGCACCCGAAGCCACATCGGCGGCGGCACGGGCGAAGGCGGCAAAGCGCTGCCAATTGTCGCCCCAGTCCTTGCCGAAGCCATCCACGTAAGGCCCGCCATCGCGCGCAAACAGGCCCGGGCAATCAAGCACCAGCAGCGGCTGATCGCCGATCTTTGCTGCCAGCAGTCGCGCCGGGTCACCCAGCAGCGAAGGCCAGGCGTGGACCGCCTTGGCCTTGCCGATCGCCTTGAGGACCTGCGGGTATCCGGGGATCATCGTGGTCATCGCCACGCCATGCGGCGCGACGGCGGCGGGCAGGGCACCTGCCACGTCGGCCAGCCCGCCGGTCTTTACCAGCGGCACTGCCTCGGACGCGATGGAAAGGACCTTCAGCGTCATTTCAACCGTTCGATCATCGCCTTGGTGATCAGGCACACGCCGTTCTCCGTCCGGCGGAAACGCTGGGCGTCGAGCACCGGATCTTCGCCCACGATCAGGCCTTCCGGAATGCGCACCCCGGAATCGAGGATCACTTTGCTCAACCGCGCGCCGCGACCGATGTTGCAGTAAGGCAGGATCACGCCCTCGGTCACGCTGGACCACGATCCCATCTTCACGCCGGTGAACAGCAGCGATTTCTTCGCCACTGCGCCCGAAACGATGCAGTCCTGCGAGATCAGGGAGGAGATCGCCATGCCCCGGCGGCCATCCTCGTCATGCACGAACTTGGCCGGAGCGGCCACGACCTGGTCGGTCCAGATCGGCCAGTCGCGGTCATACATGTTGAGTTTGGGCACCGTGTCGGTCAGATCGAGGTTCGCCTCGAAATAGGCGTCGAGCGTGCCCACGTCGCGCCAGTATTCCTCGATCTCCTCGGCCGCACGAATGCAGCTGTCGGTGAAGCGGTGGGCCACTGCCTTGCCGTGCTTCACGATGTAGGGGATGATGTCCCCACCGAAATCACGCTTGGAATCCGGATCGGCGGCATCGCGGCGCAGCTGTTCGAACAGGAACTTCGTTTCGAACACATAGATGCCCATCGAAGCCAGCGAATGCGCCGGATCGCCGGGGATGGTTGGCGGATCAGACGGCTTTTCCACGAAGTCGGTGATCACGCTCTGGCCGTCTACCGCCATCACGCCGAACCCGGTGGCGTCCTTCTTCGGCACCACCAGGCAGCCCACGGTCACGTCAGCCCCCGAATTGACGTGCTGCTGCAGCATCAATTCATAGTCCATCTTGTAGATGTGGTCGCCCGCCAGGATGACCATGTACTTGGGCGCGTGGCCCTCGATGATGTCGATGTTCTGGTACACGGCATCGGCAGTGCCTTCGTACCACTGATGCTCCGAAACACGCTGCGATGCCGGCAGGATGTCGAAGCTTTCGTTGCGCTCCGGGCGCATGAAGTTCCACGCACGGTTCATGTGCCGGATCAGCGAATGCGCCTTGTACTGGGTGGCCACGCCGATGCGGCGGATGCCCGAATTGATCGCGTTTGAAAGCGCGAAGTCGATGATCCGGCTCATCCCGCCGAAATAGACCGCCGGCTTTGCACGGTTGTCGGTCAGCTCCTTCAACCGGCTGCCGCGTCCGCCTGCGAGCACATAGGCCATGGCGTCGCGCGCCAGCGGTTGACCCTGCGTCCTGTCCCTCATCGTCCTTCTCCGTCCCCCGGTCTCAATTGCCCACGTACTGGAACATCACTGTGGAAAGCGGTGGCAGCACCACGAAGGCCGCGCCATCGCGCGCCTCGACGCCGCCCATGTTGCCCTGGCCCGATCCGCCATAGATCGCCGCGTCGCTGTTCAGCACTTCGGTCCAGCGGCCATCGTGCGGCAGCGGCAGGCGATAGTGATCGTGCACCTGCGGCGTCATGTTGGATACGACCGCCACCGGCGCTTCGCCCGGCGCCATGCGCAGCCACGCAAATACGCTGGCCTGCGCGTCTTCAACCACCAGCCATTCGAATCCCTCGACCTCGCAATCGCGGGCGTGCAGCGCCTTGTGCGCCTTGTAGGCAGCGTTCAGGTCCCTGACCCATCGCTGCATCCCTGCATGCGGTTCGTATTGCAGCAGGTCCCAATCGAGCGAGCGCGCTTCGCTCCATTCGCGCCGCTGGGCGAACTCCTGCCCCATGAACAGCAGCTTCTTGCCCGGATAGCCCCACATCAGCCCGTAATAGGCGCGCAGGGAGGCAAACTTCTGCCAATCGTCCGCGCCGCTCATCTTGTTGAGCAGGCTGCCCTTGCCGTGAACCACTTCGTCATGGCTCAGCGGCAGCACGAAGTTCTCGGTAAAGGCGTACATCAGCCCGAAGGTGATCTCGTCGTGGTGATAGCGGCGATGGACGGCATCGCGCGCCATGTACTTCAGCGTATCGTGCATGAAGCCCATGTTCCACTTGAAGCCGAAGCCCAATCCACCTTCTTTGGGCCCCTTTTCGTGCGTGGGCATGGTCACGCCGGGCCAGGCGGTGCTTTCCTCGGCGATGGTCGCCACGCCGGGATGCTGGCCATAGACCGCGCGGTTCATCGCCTGCAGGAAATGCACCGCTTCCCAGTTCTCGCGCCCGCCCTCGGCATTGGGGATCCATTCGCCCGCGTTGCGCGAATAATCGCGATACAGCATCGAGGCGACGGCATCCACGCGCAGGCCGTCGATGTGGTATTTCTCCGCCCAGAACAGCGCGTTGTTGACGAGGAAGGCCTCCACCTCGCGGCGCCCGAAGTTGTAGATCGCGGTGTTCCAGTCCGGGTGGAAGCCCAGCCGCGGGTCCTCGTGCTCATACAACGCGGTGCCGTCGAAGCGGGCGAGGCCGTGCGCATCGGTGGGGAAGTGCGCCGGGACCCAGTCGATCAGCACCGACAGCCCGGCGCGATGCGCGCCATCGACGAAGCGCGCGAACCCGTCAGGCCCGCCGAACCGGGCCGATGGCGCATAGAGCCCGGTCGTCTGGTATCCCCATGACGGATCATAGGGATGCTCGCTCACCGGCATGAACTCGATATGGGTGAAGCCCATGTCGGCACAGTAGGGGATCAGCTGATCAGCGAGTTCGTCCCAGCTCAGGAACTCGCGGCCATCCGGCTTTCGCCACGATCCGGGGTGGACTTCATAGATCGCCATCGGTTCGCGCCGAGGGTCGGCTTTCGACCAATGCGCGCGGTGCGCATCGTCCGACCATTCATCGCCCTTGCCCGCTTGCGCCACGATCGACGCAGTCGCCGGGCGCAATTCGGAAAAAAACGCGTAAGGGTCGGCCTTCAGTGGCTGAACTGCGCCATCGGGGCCAACGATGCGGTACTTGTAGGCGCGCCCGGTGCCGATGTCGGGCACGAACAGTTCCCATACCCCGATGTCCGCGCGGCGGCGCATCGGGTGGCGGCGGTGGTCCCAATCGTTGAAATCACCAACCACGCTGACGAGCTGCGCATTGGGCGCCCACACCGCAAAGTGCACGCCGCTGGCACCTTCGTGATCGATCACATGCGCGCCCAGCTTGTCGAACAGGCGCAGGTGGGTCCCTTCGGCAATCAGGAAATCATCCATCGGCCCAAGGACCGGGCCGAAGCTGTAGGCATCGGTCACCCACCAGTGGTGCGGCCCATGCGCACAGCGATACTTCACCGGCTGGCGCGGCCCTTTCACCACGCCTTCAAACAGGCCGCGCGCATCCACCCGCTCCACCGGGCCCAGCAGGGTGCCATCAAGCGAGAACGCCTCCGCCGTCAGCGCGCCGGGCAGGATCGCCCGCGCAAACGGCCCCACCGGCCCGTCATGGATGCCAAGAAGTGCAAACGGGTCCGCGTGCGTCCCGCTCAGCAGGGCTTCGATGGCTTCTGCCGATGGCTTCATGTGTTGGCGTCAAACCCCCCAGATATCACGGGCATATTCGCCAATGGTGCGGTCGGATGAAAACCAGCCGACGTTCGCGATGTTCCGGATCGCGCTGGCGCGCCAGCCAGGCTGGTCTTCCCAGCGCCGATCCACTCCACGCTGCGCTGCGTGATAGGAATCGAAGTCCGCCGCCACCAGGAACCAGTCGCTGTCATAGATTCCGCCCATCAGGGCGGCGTAGCGGTTCGGGTCGTCGGGACTGAACACGCCGCTGGCGATGGCGTTGATCGCCTGCTGCAATTCCTTGCTGCCTTCGATCACCTTGCGCGGGTTGTATCCGGTGGTGCGCTGTTCCAGCACTTCGTCGGCGGTCAGGCCGAAGATCACGATGTTGTCGTCGCCCACCCGGTCCTTGATCTCGATGTTTGCGCCATCAAGCGTGCCGATGGTCAGCGCGCCGTTGAGGGCGAACTTCATGTTGCCGGTTCCGCTCGCCTCCATGCCGGCGGTGCTGATCTGTTCCGATAGATCGGCTGCCGGAATGATGCGCTCAGCCAGCGTCACGTTGTAGTTGGGCACGAACACGACTTTCAGCAGCCCGCCTACCGATGGATCGGAATTGACGCGCCGCGCGATGTCGTTGGCCAGTTTGATGATCAGCTTGGCGTTGTGATAGCTCGGCGCCGCCTTGCCGCCGAATATCTTCACGCGTGGCACCCAGTCGCGCTCCGGATGGCTGCGGATCTGGTCATACAGCGCGACCGTTTCGATCAGATTCAGCAACTGGCGCTTGTATTCGTGAATGCGCTTGATCTGCACGTCGAACAGCGCATCGGGATCAATCCGTACACCGGTCAGCTCTTTCAGGTGCCGCGCCAGCGCCACCTTGTTGGCGCGCTTCACCTCGGCGATGCGCTCGCCCAGCGCAGCGTCATCGGCCAGCGCATTCAGTTCGACCAGCTTTTCCGCATCGTCAAGGAACGCGGGCCCGATCGCGTCCTTCAGCACGCCGACAAGGCCGGGGTTGCACTGCTGCAACCAGCGGCGCGGGGTGACGCCGTTGGTCTTGTTGTTGATCTTGTGCGGATAGAGCGCGTGGAGATCGGAAAAGACCGTGGTCTTCATCAACTCGGTATGCAGCGCGGCCACGCCGTTCACCGAATGCGCGCCGCAGAAGGCCAGGTTGGCCATGCGCACGCGGCGCTCGCCGTGCTCATCGATCAGGCTGATCGCAGCGATGGCGCGGTCGTCCATCCCGGTCTTGCGCGCCTCGCGCAGCACGCGGCTGTTGATGGCGTAGACGATCTGCATGTGCCGGGGCAGCAGCCGCTCGAACAGGGGCAGCGGCCAGCTCTCTAGCGCTTCGGGCAGCAGGGTGTGGTTGGTGTAGGCCACGGTGCGCCGCGTCACGTCCCACGCCTCGTTGAACTCCAGTCCGTGCACGTCCACCAGCAGGCGCATGATCTCGGCCACGGCCACAGCCGGGTGCGTGTCGTTCAGCTGGATCGCCGCCTTGTCTGGCAGGGTGCGCACGTCGCAGTGATACTGCACGTGGCGGCGGATGATGTCCTGGATCGAGGCGGAGGTGAAGAAATACTCCTGCCGCAGCCGCAGCTCCTGCCCCGCGGGGGTGCTGTCCGCGGGATAGAGCACGCGCACCAGCGCATCTGCGCGCGCTTCTTCCACCAGTGCGCCCACGTGGTCGCCCGCGTTGAAAGCATCGAGCCGGATGGGATCGAGCGCCGCCGCGGTCCACAGCCGCAGCGTGTTCACCCGCTTGCCGCGCCAGCCGACCACCGGGGTATCGACTGCATAAGCCTCCACCTGCTCGGCCGGCACCCATTCCACGCCGTCGCCACGATCCACGACTTCGCCGCCGAAGCCGATGCGGTAGGCGCTTTCGCGACGGTCGAATTCCCAAGGATTGCCGTGGCTCAGCCAGGTTTCGGGCAGTTCAACCTGCCAGCCGTCATCGATGCGCTGGCGGAACATCCCGTTCTTGTAGCGGATGCCATAGCCGTATGCGGGGATGTCCAGGCTGGCGAGGCTTTCCATGAAACACGCCGCCAGCCGCCCGAGGCCGCCGTTGCCCAGCGCCGCATCGGGCTCCAGATCTTCCAGCGTGGTCAGGTCAAAGCCATGCGCGGCCAGCGCCTTCTCCATCTCGCGCGTCAGGCCCATGTTCGACAGCGCATCGCGCAGCAGGCGGCCGATCAGGAATTCCAGCGACAGGTAATAGACCCGCTTGCCGCCCTCATCATAGGTCTTGCGCGTGGATTCCATCCAGCGGTCGATCACTGCGTCGCGCAGCGCCAGAACCGTGGCGGTGAACCAGTCGTGCGGCTTGGCGGCGCGTTCGTCCTTGCCCACGCGGTGGCGCAGCACGTCGATGATGTGGGCGTCGATTTCTGCGGCGCGGGAGCCGGAGGTAAGGGCGGGGTCGAGGCTCATGGACGAAAGCTCCCTGTCATCGAAGGCACCCGGGCCACGGTCTGCAGCGCGTGGCCAAGGTTCCGGTGTATTGCGCCGGCCTTCCAGCTTGTCCGGGCCGTCATCTTTCCCAACATGTGTCGACGGCTCTCGTCCTGTTCTCCCGTCCAGAGTGCTAGGGCATGGGCCGCCGCTTCGACAAGCGGGCAATTTGCTGCAACGCAAAATAATCCCCGTCGCAGCGCAAGGCTGGGGCGGGGATCAGGCCTTTGGATCAAAGTCTTGTGCGATGTGCGCTGCAATGCGCACACCTTTGCAAATAAGTATGCGCAAGCGCTTAGAGCATGCGCCGCAGCGTGGGATCCTTCAGTGCGAAGTGGTGGTACAGCGCGGCCCCAACGTGCAGCACCACCAGTGCGGCAAAGGCATAGCCGAGTATCTCGTGCGTCTCGTGCGCGGCGCCCACGATCGGCATGTCTTTGGTCAGTGCCAGCTTTGGCCAGTCGAACAGGCCATAGAACGACAGGGGATACTTGCCGGCCGAGGTGAAGATCCATCCGGTGACCGGCAGGATCAGCATCAGCAGGTAGAACGTGCCATGCGTGGCGGCGGCGAACTTGCGGAACCCCGGATTGAAATCCACCGGATAGTCCGGAGTGGTCCAGCGCAGCCGCCAGCCAAAGCGGACCAGCGACAGCAAGAGGATCAGCAGGCCGGTCGCCTTGTGGACCGGCATCGATTCCCACATCTTTTCAAGCCCTTCGCCAAATATGCCGGTAAACAGGTTGAACAGGATCAGCACCCCGATCGACCAGTGCAGGGCACGGGCAACGGAATTGTAGCGGACATAGTCGGCAGTGGTGGCCATGATCGTGGCGGACCTTCTTTTCAGCGCAGGTTTACGCGAATGCCGGCCCACAGGGTGCGGGGCGTGCCAATATCCATAGTGCCGCCGGAATTGCGCGTCACCACTGTTTCATCGGTCAGGTTCTCCCCGCGCAATACGAGAATGAATGGCCCGGTCAGTGGCACCTGCGCGAAAGCGTCGAGCGTGGTCGCCGCAGGCAGGGCTGCCGTCTGCAGATCGTCCTCATACTGGAGTCCGATATGCCGCAGGGTCAACGCCAGCGCCCAGCGATCACTGGGGCGCCACGCCGCCGTGGCGCTGGCCGCCCACTTTGGCGTCTGCGAAGGTCGCAGCCCGTCATAACGCTGGCCCGGCGCCCGCACGCTGGCGTCGGTATAGCTGACCGATCCGGTTAGGTTCACCGTGCCAAGAGCAAGGCTGGCCGATCCTTCCACCCCCTTCGACTGCACCTTGTCCACGTTCTGCCGCTGGCGGGTGGTAGCGTCGATGGTAACATTGGCGATGGCATGGCGTACTTCGTTGTCAAACGCGGTGGCCGACAGCGTCAGCCCGGGCAGGGGGCGCCAGTCAAACCCGCCTTCGAAGCCCACCAGCCGCTCGTTGGTCAGCGCAGGGTTTGCCTGCGTGGTGATCGGGAACAGGGTGAAGCTGCGATAGAGCTCGTTGAGCGTCGGCTGGCGCAAGTTCGAATAGGCCGCAGCGCGCAGGTCCAGCCGAGTGGTCGCGTGCACGAGGGCACCCCCGCGGAAAGATCCCGCCCAGCCGGACAACGCAGGGTAGCGCAGATCGCTCGTCGCCACGCCGGCAAGGTTGGTTGCCTGGAACATGCCACGACGCTGGGACCAGCGGTCCGCCCGCGCGCCAGCGGTCAGAACCACCGGCCCGATCGTCCAGTCGTCCTCGGCATAGAAGCCAACAGTGCTGTTTACCCCACCCGCACGGCGGTGGCCCGAAATCACGCCAAAGCGATAGGTGTCCTCTATCGTGCGGCCTTCGGCGGATCGCCAGTCGACGCCCAGACGAAGCACATGCGCCGTGCCCACCGGCGGGCGCACTTCGATCTTGGCGCCCGCGCCGGTTGAAGGCGTGGCGCGCTGGTCCACTGTCGGCAGGAACGTTGTCGCGCTGATCACCGTGTTATGGAAATCGCGCGATTGCAGGTAAGCCAGCGCGTCGAACTGCCAGCGGCCCCGGCCAACCAGCCGCAGGCTGGCGTCCTGCCCGCTCATCCCGGTGTCTGCGCCCTTGAAACGCAGCGTGCGGTTGTCCTCGAATGCCGCCACGCGCGCCTGCAACTCGATGTCAGCCGTCAATGCCGCCACCCCGCGCAAACCCGCGCTCCACGAATCATAACGCGCCCGCACCGAAGCGGGGCCACGCTGTTCCGCCGGCGTTGTCCAGAAACCCTTGCCACGATCCCACCGCCCGGAAACGACGGCAAATCCCTGGCCCAGCTTTGGCGCCAGCGTGCCCGAAAGCTCAGTCTCGCCGCGGTCATCCACCAGTGCGCTGGCGTTAAGCAGGCCCAATTCATCCGCGTCGGCGCTGGTCAGCTCGATCGTGCCTGCCACTGCGCCAGACGAGAACGCGCCCGATCCGCCCCCGCGCGTCACCCGTGCCGAAGCCAGCCGTTCGGGCGCCAGCGCGGACAGCGGAATGTAGCCGAAAAACGGATCCGCCATCGGTACGCCATCGAGCAGCACCAAGGCGCGGCTGGTGGCGTTGCCGCCCAGCGATCGCAGCGTCACGCCCTGCGCCGAAGGGTTGGAGGCGCGGCTGTCGGACCGGCGGAACTGCTGGAACCCCGCCACGGCCGACAGTGCATCCTCGATACGGCCCGATGCCGCCACCTGCAGCCGGTCCCGGTCCACGATCTGCGTGCCATAGGCGGGCAGGGCAGGCGGTGCCTCCAGCCCCTTGCCGGTGACCACGATCTGCTGCGGGTCCGGATTGGGAGCGGCTTCGGCGGCCAACACCGGCAGCGGAAAAGAAGCTGCCATAAACAGGGCGGAAGCGAGTCGGCGCATGGATAACCTCGGGAAACGGTGTTTCGCCGGCGCCTTAGACGGCGCACCAGCCTGCGTCACCCACCCGTTGGGCCGAAACGCCACCTTATACGTCCATGCGATCACAGTGGCATATGGGGCAAATGGCGTATGTATCATGATGCGCTGCGGCATAATCTGGCATCACAACGCCAGATTCATGAGGGACCATGCGCGTTCAGAAACTTACCCAGCTCGAACCCGAACTCGTCGCCAAGATGCGCACGATGATCCCCTGTCAGAAGCCCGAAGTGATCCAGAGCCGGTTCGGCATCGGCCTGAATACCTGGGTCAAGCTGCGCGAAGGCAAGGCAATCCGCCATTCCGTGGCAGTTCGCCTGCTGCAGCGGCTGCAGCGTGACCAGATGATCTGATCGGTTCGCCGGCGTGCTGGCATCAACTGGGCACGCCGGACCTGCCGCATCGACCGAACTACTGCCGTGTGGGACTTGTATCCCGTTTCGATGCAGTGCAATATGGTTGCAGCACTAACTAACGCAGTGGCAACAAGGGTCGATCGTCGGGAAAATGTCCAGCCTGCAGGGTGGGGGCGCGGCCGTTTGGTTTGCAGGCCTCTGCGCATGGGGAAATGGATCCCCCGCCATTGAGATGGCGGTCATCGCATGAACGCGCCATCGTTCACGCGGCGTTTGCCGCGCCTCGGTCTCTTGGCCGTCGCCTGCATGGTCGCGGGCACCGTTGTTCTCGCTGTATATCCGCTTCCCGGGCTTCCGTTTCTCCCACATATCCTGATTACAGTTGTCGTGCTTGGTGTCCTCGCTCCTGGTCTATGGCGGCTGGCGCTTGCGGGTGAAGAGGCAACGAAGCCTGCGGGTCTGATCGCGTCACTGCGGCGCGAGCGCGATGCAGCCATCGCCGCCAGCGCAGCCAAGAGCCGTTACCTCGCCAACGTCAGCCACGAGATCCGCTCGCCGCTCAATGCCATCTATGGCTATGCCCAGCTGCTGGAGCGCGGCGCGGGCGTCGATCCGCAGGAAGCGGCGCGCGTGATCAAGCGCAGCGCCGAACACTTGACCGACCTTGTCGAAGGCCTGCTCGACATCTCGCTGATAGAGAACGGCGTCATGCGCATTGCGCAGGATACGGTGCGTCTGCAGCCTTTCATCGAACAGGTCGAACGCATGTTCCGGCCTTCGGCCGCATCGAAGGGCCTCAGCTTCCGCTGCGAGATCACAGGTCGCTTGCCGGACGCCGTCCGCACCGATCAGAAGCGCCTGCGCCAGATCCTCATCAACCTGCTGACCAATGCCATCAAGTATACCGATCGGGGCGAAGTGGTGCTCTCGGTACGCTATGCCGGCCAGGTTGCAGTGTTCGAAGTGCGCGATACCGGCCCCGGCATCGCGCCCGAACGTCAGGAATCCATCTTTGCACCGTTCGATCGTGGCGAGGAAACGGGCACCGGCGGTTTTGGCCTCGGTCTGCCGATCACCCGCGCGCTGGTGCAGATCCTTGGCGGAGAGATCGAACTGGTCAGTACGCCGGGTCAGGGCTCGTGCTTCCGTGTCCGCGTGATGCTCGGCCAGGTGGCTGGCGCGCGCGAGGCGTCGGCCGGGCCTGCCCGCGTCATCGGCTATGAAGGCCGCCGTCGCCACGTGTTGGTGATGGATGATGATCCGGCGCAGCTCTCCTTCGTACGCCGTGCGATGGAAGACCTTGGCTTCAGCGTTGCGACCGCGCCCGATGGCGCCACCGCGGTGGCGCTGTGCCACGCCGGTGAATTCGACCTGGCACTGCTCGATATCGCCATGCCGGGGCCATCTGGGTGGGAAACAGCCTCTCACCTGCGCGCCACGCATGGCAAGGACCTCGCCATCGTGATGCTCTCGGCCAATGCACACGAACGGCATGGGCCCGAGCACATCGATCCCCCCCATGACCTGTTTCTCGACAAGCCGGTGGAAGTCGATGCGCTGGTCGATGCCATCGGCAACCTGCTCGGTCTTGTCTGGCTGCGTGAAGGCAGGGCTGCGCTGGCGGTTGATACGTCTGATACACCCTCGGAGTATGCACTGCCCGAAGCCGCGCGCCGGCATGTGGCGGCTTTGCGACAGCTGCTGAAGATTGGTCACGTCCGCGGCATCGAAGCCGAAATCCGCGCCATCGAAAAGGCCGCGCCCGATGCGCGTGCGCTCGTCATCTCGCTTTACCAGTGCCTTGATCGTTTCGATCTTGCCGCGCTGGGCCGAATGGTTGAAGGGCTCTGACCATGGCCGCGCTGCCTCCCCATCGTGACACCGTGCTGGTTGTTGACGACCGGCCCGATGCGCTGCGCCTGATTACCGACACGCTTGAGGTTGTCGGCGTCACTGTCTTGGTCGCCACATCGGGCGATGCCGCGCTTGATCTGCTTGGCCACGTGGTGCCAGATCTGGTGCTGATGGATGCGGTCATGCCCGGAATCGGGGGGTTCGAGACCACGCGGCAGATCAAGGCCAATCCGGCAACCGCGCACGTACCAGTAATCTTCATGACCGGCCTGACCGATCCCGAACACGTGGTGCAGGGCTTTGCCGCCGGCGCGGTCGATTATGTGCGCAAGCCGGTCGACGTGGATGAACTGATCGCCCGCGTGCGGCTCCACATGGGGCAGGCGCGCGCGGTGCATGCCAGCGCCACCGGGCTCGACGCCACCGGGCGGATGATGATGGCGACCGACGCCTCCGGTCGCCTGCTGTGGTGCACGCCCATGGCCGAACTCGCCATCGCGGGATTTGCGCCCGGCTGGCGCAAGGGGGACAGCGGATTGCCCGCGCCGGTGCAGTCCGCGCTCGATCGCCTGTTGGCGCGGCGCGACGTGCAGGGCGCCAGTGTCCGCCTGGAACAGGATGACGGCTCGCTCGAACTTGGCGTGATCGCGCAATATCGGGAAAACGAGGTATTGATCCGCCTGAGCGCGATGAACCCCCGCGTCGATGCTGCCCGCCTGCAGGAACGCCTTGGCCTGACCGAGCGTGAAGCCGAAGTGCTGCTGTGGATCAGCTATGGCAAGTCAAACGCCGATATCAGCGAGGTGCTGACGATCAGCCCGCGCACCGTGCAGAAGCACCTCGAACGCATCTATGAAAAGCTGGGTGTGGAGACCCGCGCGGCAGCGGCAGCGATCGCCATCCGGTCTGCCGGGCAATAGCCGGAGGCGCGGTGGCCTCCGGCTGCTGTGATCACTTTTTCTTGGCGGCGATCGCCTCGATCTCGATCAGGAAGTAGGGACCGGCCAGCGCTGCCACCTGGAAGGTGGAACGTGCCACCGTATTGGGGTTTTCGGCAGTCTTGAAGAACTCCTTGAAGCCTGCGTTGGCCCCGGCAAAGTCCATGTGGCCCAGCTTCGGGTCAGCCGCCACGAACAGCGTCAGCTTGATGATGTCGCTCATTGCATAGCCGCGTCCGGCCAGGATTTCCTTGATCCGGTTCAGCGTGCTGATCGTCTGGGTCTTGGTGTCGCCCAGGTCCTCGATCGATTTCACGTCGGCAAAGGTCTTGGTCGGGTCGATGGGCGAGGCAAGCTGGCCTGACAGATAGAACAGGTCAGTCCCGGCCTTCACGTCCGCGCCGTCGAGGATCAGGGAATCGGGGTTCTTCTGCACCCGTGTGACCTGTGCCTGTGCGGGTACGCTCAGGGCCAGGGCGGCGGTTGCCGCTGCGATGGCAGGGAATGCCTTCAAGGGAAATGTGCGGCGCATCGTGGCTTGTCCTTCTTCTGCTTCAGGCCGTGCGAATATGCCGCGTTTCCACTCATCAGCATATGAAAACTGACAATACGACAGCCGTGGAAACGCGCCTTAGGCAGGCACCCTAGAACGCGTTCGCAAGTGCGAGATACGCCGAACGGCGTATGTCCAACCGGGCGTGTTTGGAGTGCAACGCTGCGATCGCAGTGCGGCATCCCTTTGCCGTCAGTCGATGGACCAGATCGCACCTACGCCCGAAGACCGGACAACCGGCAGCAAACGGGCAGCTTCCTGGGAGGGAACGCCGCGACAAACACAATTGGGGGTCTACACATGTCGCTATTTTCCAAGACAGCCACCGTCGCCCTGCTTGCCAGCACGGCTATTTCCACCGCCGCTTTCGCGCAGGAAGCGCCTGCGCCTGGCGATGCCGGTGAGGCCATCATCGTCACCGGCACCCGCACCACCGGCATGCGCGCAGCTGACAGCGCTGCCCCGCTGCAGGTGGTCGGAACGCAAGCGATGCAGGCGGTTGGCCAGCAGGATCTCAGCCAAGTTCTGGCGCAGAGCCTGCCCTCGCTGAACTTCCAGGCCTTCGGTGGCGATACCGCCAACCTCACGCTCAGCGTCGCGCTGCGCGGGCTGAGCCCGAATGACACGCTGGTGCTGGTCAACGGCAAGCGCCGCCACACCACCGCCAACCTCGCGGTGCTCGGCGGCTCGCCTTATTCGGGCGGTGCCACCACCGATCTCAGCTTCGTGCCCACCAACGCCATCGGCCAGATCGAAATCCTGCAGGACGGTGCCGCCGCGCAGTATGGTTCCGACGCGATTGCGGGCGTGGTCAACATCATCCTCAAGGACAAGTCCGAAGGCGGCCTGTTCACCGTTACCGGCGGCAAGAATTATGAAGGCGATGGCGAAACCATTTCCAGCGCGCTCAATATTGGCTTCAAGTTGGGCGATCGCGGCTTCGTGAACGTGACCGGCGAATACAAGTTCCATGATTACACGCAGCGCGGCAACTGCGACCGCCGCTACTTCACGCCCACCTGCTCCATCCGCACCGACATCGATCCCATCGACGCTGCGGGCGTGCAGCTCAACCCGTTCTTCCCGAACGTGAACCCAATCCTGGGCGATGCGAAGTACACCATCTACAACGTGATGGTGAATGCAGGCTACGAGCTGAGCGACAACGTTTCGGCCTATGCCTTCGGCAGCTATGGCAACCGCATCGCCAAGTCCTACCAGAACTACCGCCGCGCCACGCGCGTGGTCGGCACCACCAGCACGGGCGCAACGGTCTATCCGTTCCCGGCGGGCTTCAACCCGCAGGAAAGCCTGCGCGAGGAAGACTTCTCGGTTACCGGCGGCTTCAAGGGTGATCTGTCCGGCTGGAACTGGGATCTCTCGCTCACATATGGGCGTGACTCGGTGGCGATCTACACGCTGAACTCGGTCAACCCCGCGCTCTATGCCGATCTGCAACTGCAGAACCCGACGCTGATCGCTCCGCAGCGCAATTTCTACGACGGCACGCTGATCAACTCGGAATGGGCGGTCGAAGGCGGCGTCACCAAGGAATTCGAAGCGGGCCTGGCCAAGCCAATCACGCTGGCGTTCGGCGGCAACTACCGCAAGGACAACTACACCATTGTCGCGGGCGAGCCGGCCTCATACTACAAGGGCGGCGCGCAAGCCTATCCTGGCTTCGCTCCTTCAGACTCCGGCTCCAACGGTCGTGAGGCTTATGCCGGCTACATCGATCTCGCGGTCGATCCGGTAACCGGCATGCACATCGACCTAGCCGGGCGCTACGAGCACTACTCTGACTTCGGCAACGTTTGGACCGGCAAGGCCACTGCGCGCTATGATTTCAGCGAAGCCTTTGCGCTCCGCGGCACCGTGTCCAACGGTTTCCGCGCCCCGACTCTGGCCGAAGCCTACTATTCGTCGGTCAACGTCGGCCCCGGCACCATCTTCGGCCAGTTCCCGCCGAACTCGCCTGCTTCTACCGCGCTCGGCTTTGGCCCGCTGCAGCCTGAGAAGTCCACCAACTTCTCGGCGGGCCTCGTCGCCCACCCGATCCCGGGCATGCAGCTCACGATCGATGCCTACCAGATCAAGCTGAAGAAGCGCATCGTGCCTTCGGCCGCGATCTTCGGCTCGTTCGGCACTGAAGTGGTCTCGCAGGCGATCCTCGACGCGCTGGTCGCACGCGGCATCTCGCTGGTTGATGCCACCTCGTATTCGGGCATCAACATCTTCACCAACGGCGCGGATACCCGCACCCGCGGCATCGAAGCCACGCTCGATTACACCACTGACTTCGACGATGCCGGCAAGGTCGCTTGGACGGTGGGCTTCAACTACAACACCACCAAGCTGCTCAAGGTCTATCCGCTGCCTGCGCAGGTTGCCAATCCGGCCTATGGCCAGACCGACCTGCTCGACCGCAACTCGCGCGATGCGCTGACCCGCTCGACCCCGCGGGTGAAGACAATCGTCAACGCGCTGTGGACGTTGGGCAAATTCTCGGTGAACCTGCGCGAAACGATTTATGGCAGCTCGGCCCAGTGGACCAGCTACAGCGGCAGCGGCAACCCCGGCGCTGACGGCGTGACCGAACTCAAGATCGGCACAACCGCGATCACCGACCTGAACGTCGGTTACAAGCTGACCGGCGGCTTCCGACTGGATGTCGGCGCGAACAATCTGTTCGACAAGAAGGCACCGACGATCCCCACCGTTGGCGGCCGTCCCGCCAGCGGCGGCAACGTGTATAACGCGCCGCTCGCCTTCACCCCGTGGGGCATCAACGGCGGGTATTACTACGCCCGCGCCACCTTCACGTTCTGATGACGGGTTGACGATGGTCCCGGTCGCCGATCTCCCACGGCGACCGGGACAACCTCCCTGAAGTGTTGTACAGATAACAAGAACGCGGTTTTGAAAAGCAGATGCCGATCGTGACGCAGGACCCGCTCGAACAGGCCGCCGCCGCCTTGGCGAAGGACCCTGCAAGTGCCGAGCGGATCGCCCGGGGTATCGTCGCCCGCGCGCCGTCCGACCCCCGGCCACGCCTGATCCTCGCTTCCGCGCTGCGCCGCCTCGGCCGCCCGTCGGACGCGCTCCCCATCCTCAACGATCTCGCCCGCGCCTATCCCAATGCGGCTCGCACCCGCTTCGAACTAGGGCTCTGCCTGTGCGCCATCGGCCGCGGCGGGGAAGGGGACCGCCAGCTAGATGAAGCGGTGCGGCTCGATCCCAACCATGCCGAATCCTGGCGCGCCATTGAAGACCGCGCCTTCGTTGCCGGAGATGCACCGCGTGAGCTGCGCGCGCAGGCCGCACTGGCGCGCATCGACGCGGGCCATCCCGATCTCGGCCGCGCCGCCGAACTCGTCGTGCTGGGCCGCCATACCGAAGCAGAGCCCATGCTGCAGCGCTTCTGCACCGCCAATCCGCGCCATGCCGAAGGCTTTCGCCTGATGGCCGCGTGCCACGTTGCCCGCCGTTCCACCGCTTCGGCGGAAACCCTGCTGCGCCACGCGCTGACGCTGGCGCCGGACAGCACGCGCATCCGCTTCGATCTTGCCCACGCGCTCTACGCCGGGCGACAGGCGGGCAAGGCGATAGCGGAATTGCAGCCGCTGCTTGCCGCCGATCCCGCCAACTTCGCCTGGCGCAACCTGCAGGCCGCCTGCCTGGGCCTGCTGGGCGATGACGCGGGGGCAGAGGCGATCCATGCCGAACTGGCCGAGGCCTTTCCCGCCAATGCCCGCGTCGCGGTCAACCACGGCCATGCCGCGCGCACCGCGGGCAAGCGCGATATCGCCATTGCCGCCTATCGCCGCGCCACCGCGCTCAGCCCGCAGGCGGGCGAGCCGTGGTGGGGCCTCGCCAATCTCAAGATCGGCGTGCTCACCGATGCCGACGAGGCCGAGATGCGTCGCCTGCTGGACGGTCGCCTGCCTGACGATGACCGCATGCGCCTGTCCTATGCGCTTGCCCGTCGGCTCGAAGACGCCGGCAATGTGCAAGAGGCCTTTACCCACTATGCCACCGGCGCGGCACTGGCCCGCCGCCACTTTGGCGGGGAAGGGCGCGACTTTGCGGCTGAGGCTACGCGCACACTCGATCTTTACACGCCCGAATTCCTCGCCGCGCGGCAGGGCAGTGGTGTTGACAGCGATGCACCGATCTTCGTCGTCGGCCTGCCGCGCTCGGGCTCAACGCTTGTCGAACAGATCCTTGCCAGCCATCCGCAGATCGAAGGCACAATGGAACTGCCATATATCGCCTCGATCGCCTCGCGGATCGAGCTGGAAGGCGGAGCGGAGCGGCTGGCGGCGGCAACCCCAGCGGAACTACGCGGCTGGGGCGAGGAATATCTCGCGCTGGCGCAGGTCCACCGCCGCCTCGGCCGCGCGAAATTCATCGACAAGATGCCCAACAATTTTCGCTACATCGGCCTTATTCGCATGATCCTGCCGAACGCGCGGATCGTGGATGTGCGGCGGCATCCGATGGCGGCGTGCTTCTCGGGCTTCAAGCAGCTCTTCGCCGAAGGGCAGGAATTCTCCTACAGCCTCGATGACCTTGCCGCCTATTACCGGCACTATCTGGCTATCGTCCGTCACTTCCACGCCACGCAGCCCGGCGCGGTGCACACGCTGGTCTATGAAGACCTTGTCGAAAGCACCGAGGCGCAGGTGCGCGCGCTGCTTGATGCGGTTGGCGTGCCGTTCGATCCCGCCACGCTGCGTTTCTTCGAGAATGATCGCGCCGTGCGCACGGTCAGCTCCGAACAGGTGCGCCAGCCGATCTACCGCTCCGGCCTCGATCACTGGCGCCAGTTCGAACCGTTCCTCCAGCCGCTCGCGCAAGGGCTGGGGCCGGATCTGTCCGGCTGGCGCGATTGAAGGCCTCAAACCGACGAGTACGATATGAACAAGGCAATTCGGGTAGCAACACTGGCGGTTTCCGCGCTCTCGCTCGCAGGTGCGGCCATGTTTGCCGTTCCGGGCTTTGCACAGGACCGCCCCGGTCCCGGCGGCGTCGTCGCCCCGGCTGACGAGGGCAAGGAGCTTTACGAGCAGATCTGCCAAGCCTGCCACATGGCCGACGCCAAGGGCGGTGGTGAGGACGGCGCGCGCATTCCCGCGCTCGCCGGCAACACCAACCTTGCCAACAAGGACTATGCGATCATCATCCTGCTGAAGGGGCGCGGCGGGATGCCGTGGTTTACCGACATGCTCACCAAGCAGCAGATCGCGTCGGTCATCACCTACGTCCGCGGCCACTTCAACGATTACCACGATCCGGTGACCGTGGCTGACATCGAACGCATTGGCACCGCAAATCCGCCGGTGCCCGAATGCAACACCTGCGGCCATTGACGGGCCACTGATTACGCGCGTTCCTTTCTTCCCGACCCGACCACGAGGGGGTTTCCATGTTCGACAATTTCACGCCGCCCACCCGCCGCGATCTCCTGACCATGATCGGCAAGGCGGGCGGCGCTGCCGCCCTCTATCAGGCGATGACCGTGCTGGGCCACGCAAAGGACAGCCAGTTCATGGGACCGCCCAAGCTTTCGGGCGCAAAGCCGGGCGCCACCGTGCTGGTGCTGGGCGCAGGGCTGGCCGGCATGCTCGCCGCCTATGAACTGACCAAGGCGGGCTACAAGGTGCAGATCCTGGAATTCCAGGGTCGCGCCGGTGGTCGCAACTACACCGTGCGCGGTGGCGATACGATCACGGAACTCGGCTCCACCCAGAAAGTCACGTTCGCTCCGGGCAACTATCTCAATCCGGGGCCGTGGCGCATCCCCTACCACCACCGCACCGTGCTGCATTACTGCAAGGAACTGGGCGTCACGCTCGAACCGTTCCTGCAGATCAACCACAATGCGCTGGTCCATCACAAGAAGGCCTTCGGCGGCAAGCCGCAGCCCTATCGCGACCTGATGGTCGACTGGAAGGGCCATGTTTCCGAGCTTCTCGCCAAGTCGCTCAACACCGGCGCGCTCGACACCAGCGTGACTGCGGAGGACAAGGCCCGCCTGCTCGAAGCGATGCGCGACTGGGGCGTGCTCGACAAGGACATGAAGTATACCAAGAGCGACAAGCTTGGCGAACAGCGTGGCTGGGAACGTCCGCCGGGCGGCGGCGTCAACGGCGCGCCAATCGCCAACGATCCCTTCAGCCTCAGCGAAACGCTCGATTCCGGCATCTGGCAGACGCTCGGCTTCTATGCCGAACACGTGATGCAGACCACGATGTTCCAGCCCAAGGGCGGCATGGATCACATCGGCAAGGCCTTCCAGGCCCGCGTCGGCAAGATGATCCGCTTCAACACCCGCGTGACGAAGATCGCGCAGGACGACAAGGGCGTCACCGCCGCGTGGACCGACACCAAGACTGGCGCCACTGGTGAGACCAAGGCCGACTGGATGGTCTGCACCATTCCCGCGCCGGTGCTCAACCAGATCGATTTCCAGGTTTCCGACAAGAAGAAGGCCGCCGTGCGCGCGCTGCCCTATGGCAACTCGGTCAAGATCGGGCTCGAAATGAAGCGCCGCTTCTGGGAGACCGACCATGCCATCTATGGCGGCATCTCGTTCACCGACCAGGCGATCTCGCTGATCTCCTATCCCAGCGCGGGCTGCTTCTCCGATGGTCCTGCGGTCCTGCTCGGCGCCTATCCCTTCGGCGTCGGGGCCTACATGCTCGCGGGCATGACGCCCGAAAAGCGCATCCAGGCCGCGCTTGAGCAAGGCTCGGTGTTCCACCCGGCCGAATACAAGGCGGAGTTCCTCTCGGGCGCCTCGGTGGCGTGGAACCGCATGCCGTGGATCCTCGGCTGCTGCGCCACCTGGACCGAGGAGAGCCGCGCTGCGCACTATCAGGACCTCGTCGCCATGGAGGGCCGTATCGTCCTCGCCGGCGAACACTGCTCCTACTACGGCTGCTGGCAGGAAGGCGCGCTGCTTTCCTCGATCGACGCGATCACCCGCCTGCACCAGCGCGCCTCGGCCGCCTGATCCCTATCGGCGCGAAGCAGCGCCGGACCCTGCCATTGGGAAACGACGTGGCAAAGGTCCGGCGCTGCAGCGCCCGCGGGAATGCCGCTCTCCAGGGTGGGGCGGCAGCCGCGTGGTGACGGCCTTGCACAGGTGCAGGCCGCACCTGAAAATACACCCGCAAGCCGTTCAGCCGCAAGGGTTCTGTAACGTCGGACATGCCGCTGTGCGCGCCTTGGCGGGCGGGCATCCACATGATCTGTTGATCGCGGCGGAAGTCGCACTGCCTACGCTGCGCCGCACCTTCCCCGCACCGCGCGCAAACCTCGTCTGAGCAGGCCAAAAAAAAAGGGCCGCACGTTGCCGTGCGGCCTTTGAAAGTTTGGGAGAGGATGCCTGAAAGGCCTGCTCCACATGGCCCGCCAACCGATTCCCTGCAAGTGCGAAAGAGGAAATCACGGTTGCAGTTTTCGCAAGTCTCTGGTGATCATATTTGTGATCGGCTTGCATGTCGGCCTCGGGAGTAAAAGGCTTTCGTCAGTTTTTACATCAGCTTGGCCGCAATGGCGGCAGATTCGAACGATGGTTCCTCTTGCGGGGCTTGCAACTTCGAGCCGGATCGGCCTGCGCGATCCGGGCTGCGAGAGAATGCAGATTGCATCGCCTGCCCTGAATTGCTATAAGCCATAACAGTAAGGGAGAGTCGCATGATCTTCGAACGCATCAATCCGATGACTGGCGCCGTCGCGTCCAGTGCGCCCGCCATGCAGGCGGCCGACATGCCCGCCGTAGCTGCCCGTGCAGCAGCCGCATTCCCCGCCTGGGCCGCGCTGGGGCCAAACGCCCGCCGCGCCGTGCTGATGAAAGCTGCTGCCGCGCTCGAATCCCGCGCCGACGCCTTTGTCGAGGCGATGATGGGTGAGATCGGCGCGACAAAGGGCTGGGCGCTGTTCAACCTTGGCCTCGCCGCCAGCATGGTGCGTGAAGCCGCTGCGCTGACCACGCAGATCTCCGGTGAAGTCATCCCCTCCGACAAGCCAGGCTGCGTTGCCATGGCACTGCGCGAGCCGGTTGGCGTCATCCTCGGGATCGCGCCGTGGAATGCGCCGATCATTCTTGGCGTGCGCGCCATCGCCGTGCCGCTTGCCTGTGGCAACGCGGTTATCCTCAAGGCCAGCGAACAGTGCCCGCGCACCCACGCGCTGATCATCGAAGCCTTTGCCGAGGCCGGCTTCCCCGAAGGCGTGGTCAATGTTGTCACCAACGCTCCCGCCGATGCACCCGAGGTGGTTGGTGCTTTGATCGACGCCCCGCAAGTCAAGCGCATCAATTTCACTGGCTCCACCGCCGTTGGCCGCATCATTGCGGTCCGCGCGGCGCAGAACCTCAAGCCCTGCCTGCTCGAGCTTGGCGGCAAGGCTCCGCTGATCGTGCTTGAAGACGCCGATCTTGATGAGGCGGTGAAGGCAGCCGCCTTTGGCGCCTTCATGAACCAGGGCCAGATCTGCATGAGCACCGAGCGGATCATCGTGGTCGATTCCGTGGCCGATGATTTCGCGACCAGGTTCAAGGCCAAGGTCTCCGCAATGCCGGTGGGCGATCCGCGCGAAGGCAGCACCCCGCTGGGCGCGGTGGTCGATGCCAGGACGGTGGCTCACTGCCAGAGCCTGATCGATGATGCCGTTGCACAGGGTGCCACCCTGCTTACCGGCGGCGATACCACCCATAACGTGCTGATGCCCGCACATGTTGTTGACGGCGTAACGCCGGGGATGAAGCTGTTCCGCGATGAAAGCTTCGGCCCCGTCGTCGCCGTAATCCGCGCGCGCGACGAGGCGCATGCCATCGAACTTGCCAACGACACCGAATACGGTCTGTCCGCTGCCGTCTTCACGCGTGACACCGCCCGCGGCTTGCGTGTGGCTCGCCAGATCAAGTCCGGCATCTGTCACGTCAACGGCCCCACCGTGCATGACGAGGCGCAGATGCCCTTCGGTGGCGTCGGTGCTTCGGGCTACGGACGCTTTGGTGGCAAGGCCGGCATCGAAAGCTTCACCGAACTGCGCTGGATTACGATGGAAACCCAGCCCGGCCACTTCCCGATCTAAGTCACCTACCGATCTGATTTCCCAAGAGGACTCCAACCATGACCGACCAGCAGAAGATTGAACGCGCCGAAGAGGATACCGTCGCCTTCACCGTGGAAAACGGCATCGCCTGGGTGAAGTTCAATCGCCCCGAGAAGCGCAATTGTATGAGCCCCAAGCTTAACCGCCAGATGGGCAAGGTGATTGCCGATCTCGAATTCCGGGACGATGTGAAGGTCCTCGTGCTCACTGGCGAAGGCGATGCCTGGTCGGCCGGCATGGATCTCAAGGAATACTTCCGTGAAACCGAGGCGCAGGGCCTTGGCATGATCCGCAAGTCGCAGCGTGAAGCCTACAGCTGGTGGGAACGCCTGCGTTGGTATGAAAAGCCGACCATCGCCATGGTCAATGGCTGGTGCTTCGGCGGCGGTTATGGCCCGCTGTTCGCCTGCGACATCGCCATCGCGGCGGACGACGCGCAGTTCGGCCTGTCCGAGATCAACTGGGGCATCCTCCCCGGCGGCGGCGCGTCCAAGGTGGTGGCTGACCTGATGCCGCTGCGCAAGGCGATGTACCACGCCATGATGGGCGAAAACCTCACCGGCAAGCAGGCCGAGGAGCAGGGCCTGGTGACCGAGGCCGTGCCCGCCGACAGGCTCAAGGCCCGCGTGCTCGAAATCGCCGAGGCGCTGGCCAAGAAGGACGGCCATGCCCTGCGCGCCACCAAGTGGGCCGTGCGCCGCATGACCGAGATGACCTATGACAACGCCGAGGATTACCTGATCCGCGCGCAGGAAGCCCTGCACAACTTCGGTGGCGTGGAAGCCCGCAAGGAAGCCACTCGCCAGTTCCTTGACGAAAAGAGCTTCAAGCCTGGTCTCGGCACGTTCGACACCAGCAAGATCAAGCGCTGAACGAAGGTCCGCTCCGTCGTTCCCGAAAGGCCCCGGCTGCACCCCGCAGCCGGGGCCTTTCCCATTGTGACAAAAGCTGTTGCGCACCCTTTCCGGCCCCGCCACCTTGCGGCCGCAAAGGGAGTCGCAATCCACCATGACCCGTTCGATCCGTTTTGCCGCACCGTTCGCGCTCGCCGCCACGCTGCTCGGCCCGTCGGCAACTGCCGCCCCTGTAAAGGGCGCCTCGGCCGAGGCCGAAAAACAGGTGCTGGACCTGTCGATCAAGTCCATCGCCATCCGCTCGGTTCGGGGCGAGGGCAACCGCACGATCGATGTCGCCAACCTCTATCGCGATGCGCTGCTCGCCGGCGGGTGGAAGGCTTCGGATATCGAAATCGTGCCGGTTGACGATACCGCCTATTTCATCGCCACTTGGCCCGGAAGCGATCCCTCGCTCAAGCCGCTGGTCCTGTCCGGCCACATGGACGTGGTCGAGGCCAAGCGCGCCGACTGGCAGCGCGATCCCTTCGGCCCGGTGGTGGAAGACGGCGTGCTCTTTGGCCGTGGCGCCACCGACATGAAGCTGTCGGGCGCCATCGCGCTCGCCTCGCTGGTCGAATTGCGCAAGCAGGGGTTCAAGCCGCGGCGCACCATCGTACTCGAGTATTCGGGTGACGAGGAAACCACGATGAAGACCAGCGGCATCGTCGCCGAACGGCTCAAGAACGCCGAACTGGTGATCAACGAGGATGGCGGCGGCGGCATGTTCGATGGCGCCACCAACAAGCCGGTTGCCTGGAGCTGGAGCGGTGCCGAAAAAACCTATGCCGATTTCAAGCTGGAGGTGACCAATCCCGGCGGCCACAGCTCCGCCCCGCGCCCATCAAACGCCATCGTTCAACTCGCTACCGCACTGGAAAAGGTCGGCGCCTATCGCTTCGCGCCGGAACAGAGTGCTCTGACCAAGGCCTTCTTCCAGCAGGCCGCCGCCTTCGCGCCCGATGCCGCCACCGCCACTGCCATGCGCGCCTTCGCCACAAATCCCAACGATGCTGCGGCTCTCGCCGTCCTGCGCGCCAACCCCAGCTATGTCGGCGCAGTCGGCACTACCTGCGTGCCCACCATGGTCAACGCTGGCCACGCGCTCAACGCCCTGCCGCAGCGCGCCACCGCCAACATCAACTGTCGCATCTTCCCGGGGCACAAGCGGGCCGAGATCATGGCCGAGCTGGAAAAGGTCATCGGCCAGCCCGAAGTGAAGATGACTGATGTGTCCGAAGGCTCGCTTGAAACCGGCGCCTCGCCGATGCGGCCCGATTTCGTCGCCGCCTCGACCAAGGCGATCCGCGCCGCATGGGGCAAGGATGTCGTGGTCATTCCCGGCCAGTCCTCGGGCGCGTCGGACTCCATGTATTTCCGCGCGCTCGGCGTGCCCAGCTATGGTGCCAGCCCCGTCTTCACCCGTGATGACGAGGAATTCAGCCACGGCCTCAATGAACGCGTGCGCCTGTCGAACATCCGCCCCGGCCTGACCTATTATCTCAGCCTGGTGCCCGATCTGGCGAAATGACTCCGTCAAGGTGGCGGCGGGCCATCGCGCCCGCTTCCGCCACGGTGAAGCATCCGGGTGACAGGCACAGTTCCAGCCACAGGCCGTCAACCAGCGCGGTCGTGGAGATCGCCGCCAGCCGCAGTGCATCGGCCGCCACCCCGCAATCGGCCAGCAGTGCCTCCAGCCGCGCGCGATAGCCGGCATATTGCTCATCGTGCTGGCGCGCAATGTCGCCCCGCGCGGTCACCAGGCTCCAGAACGCGATCCAGGTGGCCAGCAGCGCGCGGGTGCCGATCGGCGGGGCAAAGCTCGCAGTAACGAAGGCCTCCAGCCGCGCGCACGGATCGCCGCCCGCTGCCGCTACCGCCGCATCCAGCGCCGCACTCACCTGCGCATCCACGTGGGCATAGGTTTCGGTCACCAAGGCATCCACCCCGCCGAAGTAATGCCCGATCAATCCCGGCGAAACGCCCGCTTCCTGCGCGATCGCACGCACACTCGCCCCGGCCGCGCCCGCCTTGGCCAGCACCCGTGCGCAGGCCTCGATCAGGCTCAGCCTTCGCGCATCGGGTTCTGCGCGGCGAAAGGAAGGGCCAAGGGTAGGGGGCAGGGTGCTCACTTGCATATCCTGCCAGCTGTTGTACGATCGTTCAACAAGCAATCGCGCAGTCCGGATTCGCCATGGCAGACCTCTCCAACGCCTTCGAACAGATCGCCGCCTACGAGGCTGCGGACGAGCACGATCCCGATGCGGACTGGAGCCTGCCTGGCTGGCTCTACACCGATCCTGAATACTACGCGCGCGAGGTCGAGGAGATCATCCGCCCCTCATGGCAGATCGTCTGTCATGAAAGCGATGTGCCCAATCCGGGCGACTGGCGCACGCTCGATTACATCGGCGAGAGCGTCATCGTCGTGCGCGGCGATGATCGGCAGGTGCGCGCCTTCGCCAACGTCTGCCGCCACCGCGCCATGCGGCTGGTCGAAGGGCCGTCGGGCTGCTCGAAAAAGCTGATCTGCCCCTATCACGCCTGGGCTTTCGAAACCGATGGCCGCCTTTCCGGCGTGCCGATGAAGAGCGACTATCCCGCCCTCCGGCTCGAGGACAACGGCCTCGCCAAGGTCGATATCGAGATCTGGCGCGGCTTCGTCTTCGTCCGGCTGGTGGACAAGGGCTTCCCCTCGGTCGCCGAGATGATGGCCCCGTTCGAGGAGGAGGTCGCCCCCTATCGCTTCGAGGACATGCGCCGCATTTCCGACGTGCGCCTGCGCAACCGCGCGGTGAACTGGAAGAACGTGGGTGACAACTATTCCGACAACCTCCACATTCCCGTTTCGCACGATGGTCTCACCCGCATCTTTGCGAAGAGCTACGAGATCTCGGCCCACGGCTGGGCAGACCGGATGAAGGGTGATCTCGTCGAAGGCCCCACCGCGAACTTCTGGGAAAGCTTCTATATCAAGCACCTGCCGCAGGTTCCGTACCTCTCGCCCACGGCGCAGCGGCGCTGGCTCTATTACAAGCTCTGGCCCAACATGGCCTTCGACATCTACGCCGACCAGATCGATTTCATGCAGTGGCTGCCCACCGGCCCCACCACCTGCGTGCTGCGGGAAATGGGCCATGCCTTGCCCGATGAGCGCCGCGAGATGAAACTCGCCCGCTATGCCAACTGGCGCATCAACCGCGTGGTCAACAAGGAAGACACCTGGCTGATCGAGCGTGTGCAGCAGGGCATGGCCAGCGGCACCTATGGCGCCGGCCCCATCGGCCGCAGCGAAGTCTGCCTGCGCAGCTTCGCCCGCAAGATCCGCGCGATCACCCCCGAAGCCCGTCTGCACAAGGCGCCGCCGCCGGGCTGGTCGAAGAAGTAGGAATTGCCCACCCCCAATCCCTCCCGCAAGCGGGAGGGGGGCAGGAAAGGCGCAACGCAATCTCCCCTCCCGCTTGCGGGAGGGGTCGGGGGTGGGCCTCACCACCTTCTGGATAAAAAGGGAAGAAGTCGAATGACCAACCGCTACGACGCGATCATCATCGGCGGCGGCCACAATGGCCTGACCTGCGCCTTCTATCTCGCCCGCGCCGGGATGAAGGTTCGCGTGCTGGAACGGCGGCACATCGTCGGCGGCGCGGCGGTGACCGAGGAGTTCCACCCCGGCTTCCGCAATTCCACCGCCAGCTACACGGTCAGCCTGCTGCGGCCCAAGGTCATCGCCGACATGAAGCTGCACGATCACGGCTACCGCGTGATCGAACGCACCATCAGCAACTTCTTCCCGTTCCCCGATACCTACCTCAAGCTCGGCGGCGGGGCAGGGCGCACCGAAGCGGAATTCGCCCGCTTCTCCAAAAAGGACGCAGAAGCCTATCCGAAGTACGACGCCGCGCTTGAAAAGGTCGCCAACGTGCTGCGTGACATTGCGCTGCAGACCCCGCCCAACGTCGGCGGCGGCCTTTCCGCGCTCAGGAACGCCGCCATGCAGGGCTGGCCGCTGGCGAAGATGGACCTCGCCACGCAGCGTGACCTGCTCGATATCTTCACCAAGTCCGCGCGCGATTTCCTCGATGGCTGGTTCGAGGACGATCACGTCAAGTCCGCCTTCGCCTTCGACGCCGTCGTCGGCAACTACGCCGGCGTCTCCACTCCCGGCAGCGCCTATGTCCTGCTTCACCACGTCTTCGGTGAAGTGAACGGCAAGCTGGGCGCATGGGGCCACTCGGTCGGCGGCATGGGCGCGATCACCCAGGCCATGGCGAAGGCCTGCGCCAGCGTCGGTGTGGAAATCAGCCTCGAAGCCCCCGTCGCCAAAGTGCTGGTGAACAACGGCAAGGCACAGGGCGTGAAGCTCGAAGGTGGCGAGGAGCTCTATGCCCCGATCATCGCCGCCAACGTCGGCCCCGCGCTGCTCTATCGCCAACTCGTCGATTCCAGCGATCTGGACGAGGACTTCAACCGCCGGATGAAGACCTACAAGACCGGCTCGGGCACCTTCCGCATGAACGTCGCCCTGTCCGAACTACCGGATTTCACCGTGCTGCCGGGCAAGGAACAGGCAGAGCACCACACCGCCGGCATCATCATCGCGCCCGGCATGGGCTACATGGACCAGGCCTTCATCGATGCCCAGCAGAAGGGCTGGTCGAAGAAGCCGATTGTCGAGATCAAGATCCCCTCCACGGTGGATGACAGCCTCGCCCCTCCGGGGCAGCACGTCGCCAGCCTGTTCTGCCAGCAGTTCGATCCCAAGGTCGATTGGGACAAGCACCGCGAGAAGGTGGCCGACCTGATCATCGACACGGTCAATGACCACGCGCCCAACTTCAAGGCCAGCGTCATCGCCCGCCAGATCCACTCCCCGCTCGATCTCGAACGCAAGTTCGGCCTGATCGGCGGCGATATCTTCCACGGTACCATGGGGCTTGACCAGCTCTGGGCCGCGCGCCCGGTGCTGGGTCACGGCGATTACCGCGCCCCGATCAAGGGCCTCTACATGTGCGGCAGCGGCACCCACCCCGGCGGCGGCGTCACCGGCGCCCCCGGCCACAACGCCGCCCACGAAATCCTGCGCGACCGCTCGATCCTGTGGAAGGCGCTGCACCGCAAGCGGTGACCCAGCTTCCCCTCCCCTTCAGGGGAGGGGATCGAGGGGTGGGGGCTCCTCCGCCCAGGCAGCATTTGCCGGCAAAAGCCAGTCAAACCAGCGAAACCACCGCCGAAAACACGAACTCCACCATCAGTGGCAACAGCTGGATTCCCACCTGCACCAGCACCCACAGCACTGACAGCGTGATCGACGCCGCAATGATCCAGTGCTGGCGGCAATAGAACAGATACCGCAGCCACAGCCGCTTCCACCAACGCTGGGTCATAATCAGAACGACACGCCTGAAGGCCTGAAGCTGTCAGGTTTTGCTGACCAGCCATCCTTGGTCCTTGCGAAATCGATAACGTACTGCTCGCCGCAGATGGGGCCGCAAAGGTGGTTAAGGTACAATTCCGCTGAAACTCCGCGCCTACCTTGGTCATCAATTTCGACCATTTCTGGCTGCAAGAATTCTATCGTCCGCGAGCATCCGAACAGTTCGAGCGTGACTTTCTTCCTTGCTATTATAGTTTCTGGAATGGCTTTCGGCGCCTCAAAGCGAAGTAGGCGATATCGCAAGGTTCCGTCTTCTTGCCATTTGATCTCTTCCTTATCCTCGCCTGGAATCGGAGGGAAACGCCTGCCAATCGCTGTGACGATGCATGTATCAGGGCCGAGCTTGGCCGAAGCGGTCTCGATGCCAATTCGCAAGATGGCGGATATGTCGTCTGAGCCAATGTGCGGCGTAGGATCGCAACTTGCCAAAAGAGGAATGAGGAAAAGGCCTTTCCACCTCATGCCTTCTCCCCGCCATTCTTCCCCCGCCGCACCGCCCAGTAAACCGGCACCCCCGCCACCACGAAAAGCGCGCCATAGCCCAGCGCCTTCGCGCCGAGGCCCCACGCCGCCCACACGATGAACGCCGCGCCGACCAGCGCCACCGCCGCGCCGATCCGTTCGCCCGGCAGCAGCTTCAGCGCCGCCAGCATCACCATCAGGTAGCTCAGCATCCCCGCCGCCAGGCTGACCGAGGCGATGAACTGGAACAGGTCGCCCATCCCGCGTGAATAGTTCATCACCGCCACGCAGGTCAGCAGGATCGACGAGACCACGTGCGCCCGCCCCGGCGTGCCGCGCGTCGTCTCCTTGGCGAACCAGGCCGGGAACACGCCGCCCTTCGCCATTGCCCAAGGCACTTCGCCCTGCAGCAGGATGAAGCCGTTCAGCGTGCCGAACGCGCTGATCGCGGCGAACACCGCCACCACGCTGGCCACTCCGGCGCCGAAGTGCTGGCCCAGGAAATCCGCCACCGGCGCGGGCGATGCCGCCGCCCGCCCGGTGGGCATATAGGCGAAGAAGGCCAAGCTGATCCCCACATAGATCACGCCCGTCAGCACCGTGCCGATCAGCGTGGCGCGCGGCACCACGGCGCGGGCGTTCTCCACCTTGTCCGCCGGGACGGTCGCGGATTCGAGGCCGAGGAAGCCCCAGAACGTCAGTCCCGCCGCGCTGGCGATCGCGCCTGCGGCAATCGGCACCGGCGGCTGCGCCACGTGCGGCGCACCGCTCAGCAGCAGCCAGATCGCCAGCCCTATCAGCAGCACCAGCGGCATCAGCTTCAGTGCGCTCGTCACCAGCGAAACCTCGCCCGCCGTGCGCACGCCGCGGATGTTCACCGCGGTCAGCAGCCATACGCAGGCCACCGCCAGCAGGGCAGGGGCCCCCGCCGTGCTGCCGATGCGGGGCATTATCAGGCTCAAGTTGCTCACCACTGCCACCGCGATCGCACCGTTGCCGGCCCAGATCATCGTCCAGTAACTCCACGCCGTGGCGAACCCCGCCAGCGGCCCGAACGCCGCGTTGGCATAGGCATAGGGCCCGCCCGCCAGCGGCAGCTTCGCCCCCAGCCGCGCGAACACCACCGCCAGGCACAGCGCCCCGCCGATCGTCACCAGCCACCCGATCAGCTGGTTCGCCCCCAGCGGTGCCAGCGTGGCCGGCAGCAGGTAGATCCCCGATCCGATCAGGTTTCCCACCACCAGCGCCAGCGTCATCCAGAAGCCGAGGCCGCGGGCCGGTCGGATATCTGTCTCGCTCACCGCCAAAGCCCCCCGCTTCACCCCCATCCGTTCGTGTCGAGCGAAGTCGAGACACTTGGCGCGAGTGTCTCGACTTCGTTCGACACGAACGGAGGTGGTGTCCATCCATGTCGCCCACGCAGACTAACGCTTGATCGCGCGCCGTCACCGTGTTTCTTGCGACGGTGATGGCCACAGTCACCACCACCGTACCGCACTACGATCCCCGCCTCGTCCGCGCCGCGCTGGCGATGAACGAGGGCGAGTTGCACGTTGCCGAACCGCTGTTGCGCGCGTTGTTGAAGGACGATCCCTTCGATGTCCGCGCCATCCGCCTTTTCGCTGAACTTGCCGGTCGCATCGGGCGCTATCACGATGCGGAAAACCTGCTGCGCCGCGCCATCGAACTCGCCCCGCAGTTCACCGCCGCACGGGCCAACCTCGCGCTCGTGCTCTACCGGACCAATCGCGCCGCCGAAGCGCTTGAGGAACTCGCCCGCGTCACGCTCGACGATCCCGACAACGTCGGCGTGGCCAACCTCCAGGCCGCCGCCTATGGCCGCATCGGCGAATTTGACGAGGCGCTGGCCCTCTATGCGCAGGTGCTCAAGGAAATTCCCCACCAGCCCAAGGTGTGGATGAGTTACGGCCACATGCTCAAGACCGTGGGCCGCCTGGATGACGGCATCGCCGCCTATCGCCGCGCGCTGGAAATCCAGCCGGGCCTCGGCGAAGTCTGGTGGAGCCTCGCCAACCTCAAGACGGTGACCTTCTCCGACGAAGACATCGCAGCCATGCAGAACGCGCTCGCTGCACCCGATGCTGCGGCGGAAGACCGCTGGCACCTCGAATTCGCGCTGGGCAAGGCGTTTGAGGATCGCAGGCAAGCGCCCGCCGCCTTCGCCCACTATGCCGCCGGCAACGCCCTGCGCAACAAGCGGCTGCCCTATCGCGCGCAGGATACGTCGCTGCAGGTGGACCGCACCATCGCCGCCGCCACGCCCGCGCTCTTCGCCGCGTTCGAAGGGGCAGGGTGCCCCGCGCCCGACCCCATCTTCGTCCTCGGTATGCCGCGCGCCGGGTCCACGCTGGTCGAACAGATCCTGTCGAGCCACAGCCAGGTCGAAGGCACCAGCGAACTCGCCGATATCACCCAGCTCGCCCGCAGCATTGAAGGCTATCCCGAGGCTTTGGCAGATCTCTCGCCTGAAACCGTGCTTGATCTCGGCGAGAAATACCTCGCCCGCACCCGCATCCAGCGCCACACCGCGCGGCCCCTGTTCATCGACAAGATGCCCAACAACTGGCTGCACGTGCCGTTTATCCGGCTGATCCTGCCCAATGCAAAGATCGTCGACGCGCGCCGCCACCCGCTCTCGTGCTGCTTCTCCAATTTCAAGCAACACTTTGCGCGCGGGCAGGGCTTCGCCTATTCGCTGTCTGACCTTGGGGCCTATTATCGTGACTACGTGCGGCTGATGGCCCATGTCGATGCGGCGCAGCCGGGCCTCGTTCATCGCGTGATCTACGAACGCATGGTGGAGGACACCGAGGCCGAAGTGCGCGCAATTCTCGCCCATTGCGGCCTGCCGTTCGAGGATGCCTGCCTCGCCTTCTGGCAGAACGACCGCGCGGTGCGCACCCCCAGTTCCGAACAGGTTCGCCGCCCGATCTTCCGGGAAGGGACCGAGGCTTTCAAGCCATTCGAACCCTTCCTTGATCCGCTGAAGGCCGCGCTGGGTGCAGACCTGCTCGCTGCCTGGCCAGATGCACCGGTTTTCCCGCCATCCGAAGCATAGCCTGCGGTAAACTTGCGGAAACGAAGCTTTTTTCGCTCATGTCTGAAAATTCGCGGATTCCGTAGCGGAAAAGGCGGGCTGATCCGCTCAAATGTTGCTCGATTGTGTACCTTACATCGTTGTAAATCGGCAACGCTTTGATCGCAGAACGAAATCCGGGGCGCGATCCATCTTGACCGTTGCTGTGATCACGGAGCACCCTTCGCCCATAAAAGACTGCAAGCGGGGGTAGGGACATGATGAAGAACAAGGGGCTCAACCGTCTTTCGCGGCTCGCCTTCCTTGCAACAACCGCGCTGGCAGCACCGTCCGTGGCGCTCGCGCAGGAAGCGCCCCAGGATGCGGCGCAGGCCGCCCCGGCCGAAGATCCCAACGTCATCATCGTCACCGCACAGAAGCGCAGCGAGAACCTGCAGAACGTGCCGATCTCGATCCAGGCGTTCGGGACGCAGAAGCTTGAACAACTCGGCATCTCGAACTTCAACAACTACACGCAGCAATTGCCGTCCGTGGTTGCGCAGTCATCGGGCACGCCTGGAACCAACGTGATCTACATGCGCGGCGTCGCTTCGGGCGGTGACGGCAATCACTCTGGCTCGCTGCCCTCGGTGGGCGTGTATCTCGACGAACAGCCCGTCACCACCATCGGCGGCAATCTCGACGTGCATGTCTATGACATCGCCCGCATCGAAAGCCTCGCCGGCCCGCAGGGTACGCTTTACGGCGCTTCGTCAGAAGCCGGCACGATCCGCATCATCACCAACAAGCCCAGCACCAAGGGCTTCGAGGCCAGCGTGGATGCCGAGGTGAACACTGTCGAACATGGCGGCCAGGGCGGCAAGCTTGAGGCCATGGTCAACGCTCCATTGTCATCGATGGCGGCGCTGCGGGTCGTCGGCTTTTACCAGAAGGACGCAGGCTTCATCGATAACGTCGCGGGCACGCGGTGCTTCCTGCCAAAGCCCGGCGGCATCTGTGTCAATAATGCGCCCTTCGTGGAGAAGGACTATAATGATACCGAGATATGGGGCGGCCGCGCTGCGTTGAAGGTCGATCTCGACGCAAACTGGACCGTCACCCCAACGCTCATGTACCAGGATACGCGCAGCCACGGGTCCTATGGCTATGATCCGAAGGTTGGGGATCTCCAGGTCGAACACTTCTTCCCGGAATTCCGCCGCGACAAGTTCGTGCAGGCGGCGCTCACTATCGAAGGCAAGGTCGGCAACTGGGATGTGACCTATGCTGGCGCCTATCTCGACCGCAAGACGTTCTCGTCCAGCGACTATACCGACTATGCCGAAGCCTATGACTCCCTCTATGCCTCGGTCGGCGGCAATGCGGGCTACTTCTACTTCCAGGATGCGGCGGGCAACACCATCGATCCGCGGCAGAAGGTGATCGGCAGCGATCACTTCAAGAAGTTCAGCCAGGAACTGCGCATCGCCTCGCCGTCTGACCAACCTCTGCGGCTCGTGGCGGGGGCGTTCTATCAGTACCAGTCGAACGACATTCATCAGGATTACCGAGTTGCCGGTCTTGCCCCGCTGCTGTCGGTCAACGGCCTGCCCGGCACGCTCTGGCTCACCCAGCAGCATCGCATTGACAAGGACTACGCCGCGTTTGGCGAGGTCAGCTACGATGTCACCCCCACCGTCACGATCACCGGCGGCGGGCGCCTTTTCAAGTATGACAACTCCCTCATCGGCTTCTTCGGCTTCGGGCGTGATCCCGCGTTCATCCAAGGGGCTGACAATGCCGGCCCGCCGAACGCGGTCTATTCCACCCGCACCGGCGTCGCAGGGTGCTTCACCACCGCCGGCACCCGCTTGCGCGCCGCCCAGCTGGCCGGGCAGGCCGATACCACGCTGCTTCCGGCCGCAGTGGACGGCAGCCCATGCACCAACCTCGCGGTGTTCGAAAATGGCGCGCTCAAGCCTGTGCGTGCCAAGGGCGATGGCGGCACCTGGCGCCTCAATGCCACTTGGAAGCCCAACCGTGATGTGATGCTCTATGCCACATGGTCGCGCGGCTTCCGTCCCGGCGGCATCAACCGGCGGGCCGATGTGCCGCCTTACCAGCCGGATTACCTGACCAACTACGAACTCGGCTTCAAGACCACGCTGTTCGATGGGCTCGTCCGCTTAAACGGCGCGATCTATCAGCAGGACTGGAAGAATTTTCAGTTCAGCTACCTGGGCGCCAACAGCTTCACCGAAATCCACAACGGTCCCAACGCCCGCATTCGTGGCATCGATGTGGACGCCAGCATCGGCCGCGGGCCGCTCACCGTGAACCTTGCGGCGGCCTATACCGACGCCAAAACCCGGCAGAACCTGTGCGCCTATGACGATCCCACCTTCTCCTGTACCGCGCCGGGCGTCGACGGGCAGATCAACTACATTTCCGCTGTAAAGGGCACGCGCTTGCCCATAACCCCGCGCTTCAAGGCCAGCGGCACCGCGCGCTATACTGTCCCGATGGGCGCGGCGAAGGTCTATGGACAGGTCAACGCCACGTTCCAGAGCTCGGCCTTCAGTGACCTGCGCCACCGCGTGTTCAGTTCCGCCCTCGCCGACGCGACCTCGCCAGCCGACGTCGCCGATCCCGCCCGCAACTACAGCCCGGCAGAAGCGCTGGGCCGCCTTGCCGGGTTCGCGCAGGTCAATCTGGCCCTGGGGTCTGACTGGGAGCGTTATTCGGTGGAGTTCTTCGTGCAAAACCTGTTCGATGCGCGTGGCCAGCTGTCTCGTTTCGCCCAATGCGGCCAATGCAACCAACGTCCCTACATCGTCCCCACGCAGCCCCGCACCTTCGGTCTGCGCCTCGGCGGCAAGTTCTGACGCGATAGCCGGAACCCCCACCCCAACTCCTCCCCAGCGGGGAGGGGCGCGAGACTTGCGCTGCCGTAGGCGGCGTTGGTCGCAGCGGGGAGGGGGCTCCACCTATCCGACCTCACCCCAACCCCGATCATGCCGAGCTTGTCGAGGCATCCGGCTCACTTCCCTCAGGGCCGGTCCATCACATACCCCAGCGACCGGACGGTCCGCAGCGGATAGCCTGCGCCCACTTCGCGCAGCGCGCGGCGCAGGCGGCTGACCCAGGCGTCCACGGTGCGCTCGTCGATCGGCTGCTCCTGCTTGCCCAGCGCGGCGATCAGCTGCGCGCGCGAAAACACATGCCCCGGCTTTTCCATCAGGTAGCGCAGAAGGCGGAATTCGTTGGGCATCAGCGTGATCGGCTGGTCCTTCCATCGCGCCTGCAGCGCTGCAAGGTCCAGCACAAGTTCGCCCAGCTTCAGCGTACGCCCCGGCGCCTCGCGCTCGGGCAACTGCACCGAAAGCACACGGTCCAGCACCTTGGCGCGGTCCACCGGGCCGATGATGTAATCGTCCGCCCCGGCGCGCAGAGCCCGGCGCTTGGCCTCGGCTTCGTCCTCTTCCAGCACCATCGTCACGTGCGCTGCCTCGGTCTGCGGGTCGCAGCGCAAGCGGCGGCACAGCTCAAGGCCTGAAAGCTCGGGCAGCACCCAGTCGATGAAGGCCCAGGGCTTGCCGTCCAGCAGCGGCAGCGGCCCGCCCGCGTCCCACCCGTGAAAAACCACGCGCAGGTCATCATGGATGAAGCTGTCATGCCCGCCCGGCAATGTGCCGGTTACCAGGATGTCGATCTGCTGCATGAAAATCCCGCCGTTGCCAACGCGACGGGTTCTGTCGCGGATTTATGACGGGCCTATGACGATGTTACAGCCCTTTCGGGTGAAACGTCGATCTCCCCCCCTGAAGGCATGCACTTGATTGGATGGGCGATCACCTTCCAAAAAAAAGCCCCCCTCCCGCAGGCGGGAGGGGGGCAGGGTGGAAATGGTTGGCCAGATCGGCCGGTGGGCCGGTCCTAAACCGGCAGTCCCACATAATTCTCCGCAATGGTCGTCTGCGCCGCGGTGCTGCTGGCGATATAGTCCAGCTCCGCCACCTGCATCGCGCGTTCGAACGGCCCGTCGTCGGGGAAGCGGTGCATCAGCTTGGTCAAGGACCAGCTGAACCGCTCGCTCTTCCACACCCGGGCCAATGCCTTGGCCGAATAGCCCGCCACCGCATCGTTGTCGCTGCGCTGGAAGAACGCCGTCAGCGCCTCGGCCGCATAGTGCACGTCGCTTGCCGCAAGGTTCAGCCCCTTCGCACCGGTCGGCGGCACGATATGCGCGGCATCGCCGCACAGCAGCAGGCTGCCATGGCGCATCGGCTCGAACACATAGCTGCGCAAGGGGGCGATGCTCTTCTCGATCGAAGGCCCACGCGTGATGTTCGCCGCCGCTTCGGGTCCCAGTCGCACCGAAAGCTCGTCCCAGATGCGCTCATCGCTCCAGTCCTCCACCTTCTCGGTCAGCGGCACGTCCACATAGTAGCGGCTGCGCGTGTGGCTGCGCATGCTCGCCAGGGCAAAGCCGCGCTCGTGGTTGGCATAGATCAGCTCGTGGTTGCAGGGCGGCACATCGGCCAGAATGCCCAGCCAGCCAAAGGGATAGACCCGCTCGAACTCGCGCGACACGCTGGCCGGAATGGCCTTGCGGCTCGGCCCGTGGAACCCGTCGCACCCGGCGATGAAGCGCGCGTCGATGCGCTGCTCCACCCCATCCTGTGTAAAGGTGACATAGGGCGCTTCGCTCTCGATATCGTGCAGCGCCACATCGTCCGCGCCATAGATCACCTGAAGTCCGCGCCCAGGCGCGGCGTCCATCAGGTCGCGCGTGATCTCGGTCTGGCCATAGACCACCACCGTCTTGCCGGTCAGGTTCGCCACGTCGATGCGGATAAGGCGTTCGCCATCGGCCAGGTTGAAGCCTTCTTCCACCAGTCCCTCGGCCTTCAGTCGCGCATCCAGCCCCAGCCGGCCCATCAGGCCCACGGTAATCTGCTCAAGCACCCCGGCGCGGATACGGCCCAGCACATAATCGGGCGTCTGCCGCTCCACCACCACGCAGTCGATGCCCTCGGCCTTCAGCAGGTGGCCCAGCAGCAGCCCGGCAGGCCCCGCACCGATAATGGCGACTTGTGCGCGCATGTCATGTCTCCCCGGGCCGCGCCTGTCTGGTGCGCGTGCCTCTCGATATTCCTCGTCTTGACAGGGCGGGCCGGGCAGGGGAATGCATCCCCCTGACATTCTCTGGCACTATCGGGACACGCCCCATGAATGCTCCCGCCATTCCCTTCTATGCGCTCTATGGTGAACAGGCGGCGTCGCAATCCTCCGGTTTCGCGCATATAGAAACCATCGCCAGCCGCAGCGCGCTGCATGACTGGGAGATAAAGCCGCACCGACATGCTGATTTCGTGCAGGTGCTGCTGGTGCGCGCGGGACACGCCATGATCGCCTTCGATGGCGTCGAACACGCGCATGAAGGGCCTTGCGGCGTGATCGTGCCCGCCGGTACCGTTCACGGCTTCCGCTTCCGCCAGGGCACCCACGGCTGGGTCCTCACCCTCTCGGCAGACTTCGCCCAGCGCGCAGCCGCTCCCCATGATCCACTCGCTGCCGCGCTTGCCACGGGCGGCCCGCTCCCGCTCGATGCCACTGCCGCCCGCCGCGTGGCATGGCTTGCGACCGAGATGCTCGCGCTTCAGGGCGAATGGCGCAGTGCCGACCCGCTGTTCCTGTCGCTTGCCGAAACCCTGGTCCGCGTCGTGGCGCAGCATGCCGTGCCTGCCGCATCTGCCCCGGTTGCCGACCAGCGCCTCGAACGCTTCCGCCAGTTGGTTGAGGTGCATTACCGCCAGCACCGCGATCTCGATTTCTATGCAGAGGCGCTCGGCCTCACCCGCCGCACCCTCTCGCGCCTCACCGCCGCACGGCTGGGCTGCACCCCGCTTGACGTGGTCCACAGCCGCCTCGTTCTCGAAGCGCGCCGCCTCCTGCGCTACACCGGCGCCAGCGCCCAACAGGTCGCCGCCGAACTCGGCTTCGAAGACCCCTCCTACTTCTCCCGCTTCTACCAGCGCCAGACCGGCCACCGCCCCTCAGCCGAACGCGCCTAGTTCCTCCCCGGCACGGGGAGGGGGACCATCCGCGGGATGGTGGAGGGGCACCCACCGGCCAAACCCGTTCCTCTCCCGCTCATCCTGAGCCCGTCGAAGGATAGGGGAGGGGATCGAGGGGTGGGGGCCCTCCGCCAACACAATGCAATATGTTTCGCGCAGAGCCCGCAGAGAACGCCGAGCAAGGGAAGAAATGCGCGCAGAGAAGAGAAGAGAAGAGCTTCGCGAAAAGACGCAAAGACGCGAAGTCCCCATTCCCAAATCCTCCCCCGAAAGGGGAGGAGGACCGCTTGAAGGGCGGTGGAGGGGGAACCCCAACAACCGCCCCTCCGGTCAAATCACCATCCAACCTGACCGCTGATCCCGAACCCGTCGAAAAACAGGAGCCAGCCAAGCCCCCAGCACAACCCCTTCACGCCTTCGCGTCTCGGCGCGAAACCAAATCCTTCTCTTGAATCTCCGCGCCTCCGCGTCTCTGCGCGAACCAATCTGGTCCCGCTAAATCCGGTCGCGAAACCCGCTCACTTCCGCCCGGCGCCAGCATCCTCGTGCCGCGCCTCTTCCAGCGCATGGGCAAAGTCCCCGGCAAAGTGCTCGGCAAAATGGTCCCGCGCCGTCAACGGCACCGCCACCGGCTCCCGCCGCGCCACCACGCAGTCCGGCCCCACGCAGAAAACACTCGGCTCCCGCGCCTCCACCTTCACCGCATCATCACGCACCAACACCACCAGACCTGCTCCAACAAGCGGGAATCACTACCATTCGTTTACCACAACCACGGATGCAAATCTTGTACGCAACCGACATCCTTTTGCGGCTCCAGGTCAAAGCACGAAGTCCACCACTGACATCCCGATCTCGCCATCGATGCGGATGGTCAGGTCTGCCAGCCCGTCGCCATTGCTGTCGCCCTCAACAAACGTGTTTCCCCCAGCAAATGTCGCGCGCAATTGCCCGGCCACCTTGCCGAACGCGGCTGTGCCGATGAAGCTGAAGGCCTGGTTGCCCGTCTGTCCGGTGTCGGCATCGATCGCTGAAAGATCGATGATATCGCGGTCCGTCGGCCTGAAATCGGCAATGCGGTCTGCCCCTGCGCGATCGAACGATGTGTCTCCGGTTCCAAAAACAAACCGGTCGGTGCCTGCGCCGCCCCACATCGTGTCCCGCCCGGCGTTGCCGTGGATGACATCGTCACCTTCCCGGCCATAAAGCTTGTCGTTTCCGCCCCGTCCCTTGATGACGTTCGTCCGGCCATCGCCTGACAGAACGTCCCCGTGTTGCGAACCGGAAAGATACTGGATGTCGGCATACTTGTCGTTGGCGCTTGACGGTCCGGCACCGTTGCTTCCCGCCACGGCATAGGAGCCCGCCTTCTCGGCCAGGTCCGCCGTAACGGATCCGGGCGCATTTCTGTAATCTACCTCGTTGCCTGCGCCGCGCCCGCCGACATAGTAGTTCGTGCCGTCCGACGACAGGAACACGTCGCTTTTCGGGGTGCCGGCAAATATCTCGTCTGCTGCCGTACCGCGGAACACGCCATCTGCTCCTGGCGTGTCGATGATCCCCTGCTTGTCGATTGTCCCGAATGTGGCGAGATAGAACTCCGTCGCAATCTCTTTCACTTCGCTCGAAAGGTACCGGTTGTACAGGATGGTTGAGCCAATTCCTCCAACGGCCAACCCTACGATCGTGCCAGGGCCTGGCAAAACGGAACCGGCAAGCGCACCGGCCAAGGCGCCGCCTTCAAGTATGGCCGCTCCAGCCAGATAATCGACGATCTCGACAAAGTATGCCAGCTTCGGGTTGGGCGAGGCCAGGATTTCAGCTGACCTCTGGACGATGTCGATGATCTTGCCGTAACGGCTGAAAACCTTGGCAAATTGTCTGAGATCCTGGTCAAGATAAAGAAGGCCCTTGTTTTCCAGATTGCTGCCAAACTTCGCCAGAACCTTCTCAAGATCGCTTAGGCTATTCAGAGCGAAGAATGATTGAATCAAGTCTCCATAGATTGGGCTGATGTTTTCAGCCCTCGTGAATGAGGGCAGGTCGGGCAATTCCGGCCGGGTTGGGGTCCACTGCTTGGCAACTATCCTGTACCCACTGCCCTCGCGGAAGCTGTCGAAGCTGAGTTCCCCGGACGAGACTAGCTTGGCGGTGTAGCGCTCCACCAGCTTGCCACCTTCATCCACGAAACCGCTGACAGTATAGGCGAAATCTCCGCCAGGGCCGGCCTGGCGGTCTACCTTCACCACCTTCAGGTCCCCGGCATTGCGCATGATGATCGGCTCACCCACTTCAAGGTCAAGCACCTCGTCACCGTTGCCGATGAAGAAACGGTCGGCGCCTGCACCGCCGAACAGCAGGTCCTTCAGTCCGTCGTCGCCCCGGAAGCTGCCATAAAGGTCATCGTTGCCAGCCCCGCCATCCAGCGTGCTTTCTGCGTTCCCGCCACGCAGGATATCGCGATCCTCGTTGCCATAGACGGTGCCTGGAAACGCACCGAGCGTGATGACATCTTCGCCACTGCCGGCAGAAAACACGCCATTGATGCCCCACGCCAGCGCCTTGCCCCCGGAATCCGGCAGTACCACGGTGTCGTTGCCCGCCATGGCATTCAACGCGCTGCCCGAAAACCTCGCCGGGTCCAGCGTGTTCAGATTGCGCGAATTGGCGACATCGTCGAACAGGGCAGGCCGGCTCGCCCGCCGTTTGTCAAACTCGCCATTGTCGTCGTAGCCGTTGCCGTCAGCGTCGGTGATGGAAACAGGGCCATAGAGCCACTCGCTTGCGACATGTGAAATCGTGCTGGTTACATAACCGTCACCCGGATTCAGATTGCTTGATTCCGTGGCGCTTATCGTTCCGGTGGTATTGGTCGGGGTGAAGCCCTCAACTGTCACGACATCGACTACCTTGGCAGTCATCAGGACATATACTGTCGAAGTTTCTATGATCCGTGGATACGTTGAGCCCTCAACCCATTCGCCTTTTCTATACACTCCGGCAAAAGGCCAGTATCCATCGTTGTAAAAATCCTCTTCGCCAAACTTCGACGAACTATGGAAATTTCCTCGGGACGTGATCAGCTTTTCGCCAACATCATGAAAGCCTGGCACTCCAGCATTCTGGGAGTTGAAGGCGGAAACGTAGGAAACGATCCGTCCGTCAATCGGGTTCTGATCCCTCGGACCGGCGTACTCGACCTTGGAGAACGTGTAGGCAACCTTGTACCAGCCCTGCATGTCTGTCCGCTCTCGGAAAGTTTCATGGAAGCATGGTTGCCAGCAGGCCATTCTGCAAGCGCCAACTAAGGGATTTTGCCTAATATCTTGCCCGGTTCAATCGTGGGGCAGGTGACGACCAATACTTGCCATACTTGGTGTCGAGGCCTGAACGGCTTCTTGATCGAGCCCTACGAACCCACCCCTTGCCCCACCCGCCACCTTGCCATCCCGCCCCCGCGCCCCCACCTCTGCGGCGCGTCCTCGGGGCGTCTCCCTATCCCTGTCCGGCAATCTTGCCAGAATCGAACAAATCTGGAACACGCCACGCATGTCGCTTTCCCAAATCTCCGTCCGTGGCGCTCGTGAACACAACCTCAAGGGGATCGATGTCGATCTCCCGCGTGACAGCCTGATCGTCATCACCGGCCTGTCCGGCTCGGGCAAATCCAGCCTCGCTTTCGATACGATCTATGCCGAAGGGCAGCGGCGCTACGTGGAATCCTTGAGCGCCTATGCGCGCCAGTTCCTCGAGATGATGCAGAAGCCCGATGTCGAGCATATCGACGGCCTCAGCCCCGCCATCTCGATCGAACAGAAGACCACCAGCCGCAATCCGCGCTCCACCGTCGCCACGGTGACCGAGATCTATGACTACATGCGCCTGCTGTGGGCGCGGGTCGGCGTGCCCTATTCGCCCGCCACGGGTGAGCCGATCGCGGCGCAGACGGTCAGCCAAATGGTCGATCGCGTCATGGCCCTGCCCGAAGGCACGCGTGCCTACCTGCTCGCCCCGGTGGTGCGCGGGCGCAAGGGTGAATACCGGCGCGAACTGGCCGAATGGCAGAAGGCCGGCTACACCCGCGTGCGCATCAATGGCGAGTTGATGGCTATCGAGGACGCCCCCGCGCTCGACAAGAAGCTGAAGCACGACATCGAGGTCGTCGTTGACCGCATCGCGGTGAAAGACGGCATCCAGACGCGCCTTGCCGACAGCTTCGAACAGGCGCTCAAGCTGGCCGAAGGGCTGGCCTATATCGACCTGGCCGACACCACGCTCGAGGCGCTCGCCCAGTCCCCCTCCCGCCTGCGGGAGGGGTTAGGGGAGGGCATGTTGAACGAAGCGGGCGGCAACACACCCTCCCCCGACCCCTCCCGCAAGCGGGAGGGGAGCAAGTCCGGCATGAAGAAGACCGGCCTGCCGCCTAACCGCATCGTCTTTTCCGAAAAGTTCGCCTGTCCCGTGAGCGGCTTCACCATCGATGCGCTCGAACCGCGCCTGTTCTCGTTCAACGCGCCGCAGGGCGCCTGCCCGGCGTGCGACGGGCTGGGGGAAAAGCTGCTGTTCGATCCGCAACTGGTGGTGCCCAACGAACACCTCAGCCTGAAGCAGGGGGCCATCGTGCCCTGGGCCAAGAGCAATCCGCCGTCGCCCTATTACATGCAGGTGCTCTCCAGCCTGGCCGGGCATTTCGGTTTCAGCCTGGAAACGCCGTGGGATGCGCTGCCGGCAGAGGTCAAGGTCGTCATCCTCTATGGCACCGCGGGCAAGGCGGTGCCGCTCACCTTCGTCGACGGGCGCAAGTCCTACACCGTCAGCAAGGCGTTCGAGGGCGTGATCGGCAACCTCAACCGCCGCATGCTGCAGACCGAATCTGCCTGGATGCGCGAGGAGCTGGGCAAGTACCAGACCGCGCAGCCCTGCGAGACCTGCCACGGCGCGCGGCTCAAGCCCGAGGCGCTGAGCGTCAAGGTCGCCGGCAACGACATCTCCAGCGTCACCCGCCTCTCCGTGGCCGCCGCGGTGGATTGGTTCCTCGGCCTCGATCAACAGCTTACCGCGCAGCAAAGCCAGATCGCCAAGGCCATCCTGAAGGAGATCAACGAGCGCCTCGGCTTCCTCAACAACGTCGGGCTCGATTACCTCAATCTCGATCGCACCTCGGGCACGCTCTCGGGCGGGGAGAGCCAGCGCATCCGCCTCGCCAGCCAGATCGGCTCCGGCCTTTCCGGCGTGCTCTATGTGCTCGATGAACCTTCGATCGGCCTGCACCAGCGTGACAACGATCGCCTGCTCGAAACCCTGAAAAGGCTGCGCGATCTTGGCAACACCGTGATCGTGGTCGAGCATGACGAGGACGCCATCCGCACTGCCGACCATGTGGTCGATCTCGGCCCCGGCGCGGGCGTCCACGGTGGCGAGATCGTCGCACAGGGCAAGCTGCAGGATATTCTCGACAATCCGGACAGCCTTACCGGCCAATACCTCACCGGCGCACGCAGGATCGAGGTGCCGAAGATGCGCCGCAAGGGCAACGGCCTCATGCTCACGGTGGAAGGCGCGCGGGCCAACAACCTGAAGAACGTCACCGCGTCGATCCCGCTCGGCACCTTCACCTGCGTCACCGGCGTGTCCGGTTCGGGCAAGTCGTCCTTCACCATCGATACGCTCCACGCCGGCGCCGCGCGCACGCTCAATGGCGCGCGCGTCATCGCCGGGCCGCACGATCGCATCACCGGGCTGGAACACTGCGACAAGGTGATCGAGATCGACCAGTCGCCCATCGGCCGCACCCCGCGATCGAACCCGGCCACCTACACCGGCGCCTTCACCCTGATCCGTGACTGGTTCGCCGGGCTCCCGGAATCCGAAGCGCGCGGCTACAAGGCCGGCCGCTTCAGCTTCAACGTGAAGGGCGGCCGCTGCGAAAAGTGCCAGGGCGATGGCCTGATCAAGATCGAGATGCACTTCCTGCCCGACGTCTACGTCACCTGCGAGGAATGCAACGGCAAGCGCTACAACCGCGAAACGCTGGAGGTGAAGTTCAAGGGCCTCTCCATTGCCGACGTGCTCGACATGACGATCGAGGACGCCGAGGAGTTCTTCAAGGCCGTCCCGCCGATCCGTGACCGGATGCACATGCTCAACGAAGTCGGCCTCGGCTACGTCAAGGTCGGCCAGCAGGCCACCACGCTGTCGGGGGGTGAGGCGCAGCGCGTGAAGCTCGCCAAGGAACTCAGCCGCCGCTCCACCGGGCAGACGCTGTATATCCTCGATGAACCCACCACCGGCCTCCACTTCGAAGACGTGCGCAAACTGCTCGAAGTCCTCCACCGCCTGGTGGACCAGGGCAACTCCGTGGTGGTGATCGAACACAACCTCGACGTGATCAAGACCGCCGACTGGCTGCTCGACATGGGCCCCGAAGGCGGCGTCCGCGGCGGCGAACTCGTGGCCGAAGGCACGCCCGAGCAGGTCGCCAGGAACCCCCGCAGCTTTACGGGGCATTACCTGAAGCCGTTGCTGAAGCGTTGAACGCTGATCCCGCCTTGATAGAGAGTTAGAGATTGCTGACAGCGACTGACGAAGGATCCGTGGTGGAATGATCAACGGGCGTGGCCACAGGGCTTGCGCATGAACTCTCTGCAATCCGGCCTTCGTGGTAATGCAGAGGCGGGGGGGCTTCCAGCAGGGCTGGTTTGAATTGGCGACTGCTGTCTCGGCGATTTGCCAGTGCAGTCCTTCCTCCCACGGCCTGTCTCAAGCTGTGCCTGGCGGTTCCATCCTGCGGAGACGTTGGAGGGCTTTGGCTGCGAAGGAGCAGCTGGCGGCCCAGATGGCGCCAAATGTCCAGCCGGCCAGGACGTCGCTGGGCCAGTGGACGCCGAGGTAGACCCGACTGATGCCAACGATGGCCGTCAGAGCGATGGCGGCGGAAATGAGGTAAAGGCGTACTCTGGTTTCCTCCTGCGATCGCGCGAGGAGCGCGGCGAGAGTGAGGTAGACCATGGCCGAATTCATCGCGTGGCTGCTGGGGAAGCTGGTCGAGCTGACCTGGACGAGGTGGGGCACGATCTCGGGCCGCTGGCGGACGAACAGGTCTTTCAGGATGGTGCTGAGGACCGCGCCACTTGCAATGGCGAGGGCGACGAACAGCGCCGTTCCCGGCTTCCGGCTGGCGAGCAGGAAGCCGACGACAAGGGAGGTGAGCAGCGTCAGCACGGTGAAGCCGCCGAGCGCTGTAATGTCGGTAAGCGATTGCAGCAGCCAGTGGGGGCCGATTGGCATTGCATCGTCATGCGCGGTGCGGAGCGTGCGCAGGATGGCCTTGTCGAGTGCGAAGGTATCGCCTTCGAGAACTTCGTAGCCCAACCAGAACAGGCCGAGAAGGCCCGCCGCCATGCACAGGAAGCCGACCAGCAGCTTGCTGTCCATGTGATGCAGTTTCCACGGTTCGGTTTGGTCGCCCTTCAGGCTGGGGCCTGCTTCGGGTTGCCGTGGTTCTGCAGGCGACAAGACCGGGCTCCTTTCTGGTCGATCCGGTCGGAGACGGTTTTCGGGGGTGTGTCGTTCCCGAAGTGGCCGATCGGGCCGCTTCGGGTTTTCCACCTCTCCGTCAGTCGCCTGCCGCGACCGCAATCTCTGCGTTCGGGCTGCACGATACCGCCGAGCTACTCTCAGGCAATTCATTCTGGCCCACGGCTTTGGCGACCATCTCGCGGAGCGGCAAGCCGGTCTTCATCCTGATGGCGAGAAGGGCGGTGCCGCTGACCTTGCGCTGGACAAAGAGGGTATCAGCGGGCGGGAGGTGCCAACTGGCGCGGTCTTCGGCCACGGGCGTGGCGAGGGACCGGATCCGTTCGACGAAGGAGCGGTCAGCGAAGTCGAACAGTCCGGGGCGGCCCAGATGGCCAATAAGGACGTCTATCATCGCATCGAAACGGGGGCCGTGGCGCTGCAGTTGCTGCGGGGAGACGAAACCGACTTCAACGAGCGCGGCACGCAGGGCCATGCGGTCTTCGGCAAGGCCGGCGGCCATCAGGCGGCGATAGGCGGCCTGGGTGGCAGCGGGCACCGGGCGGGCAGCGCCGAAATCGAGCAGGACGAGCCGGTCGCTTTCGGGCTGCCAGCGATAATTGGCGAAGTTGGGATCGGTCTGCATATAGCCGAACACGAAGAGTTCGCGCAGCACGAGATCAAGCAGTGCGCCGGTCACGCGGTCCCGCCGGTCCTGCGCCACGTTGGCGAGTTCATCGATCGGGCGGCCGGGGATGAAATCCATGGCAAGCACGCGCGCACGGGTGAGATCGTCCACCGGGCTGGGCGCGAGGAAGCGCGGGTCATCAGCCAGCAGCGTGGCGTAGTGGCGCATCTGCGCCGCTTCGCGAAGGTAATCGGTTTCCTCGGCCAGCTGGCGCTTTGCTTCTGCAAGCAGCGGCGCGACGTCGAGCCCAGCAGGCAACAGGCCGGAGATGCGCAGCAGGGTGGCGACATTGTCGACATCAGCGTCGATCGAGGCGGCGACGCCCGGATACTGCACCTTGATGGCGAGGGTCCGCCCATCGTGCAGCACGGCGCGGTGGACCTGGCCGATGGACGCAGCGGCAATCGGGGTGGCGTCAAAACGAGCGAAGCGCTGGCGCCAGTCTGCCCCCCATTGTTCGGCCAATACGCGGTTCAGCTGGGCCGGGGGCATGAAATGCGCGGCATCGCGCAGGCGGGAGAGGATCTGCGTGAGTTCGGCCGGCAGGACATCGCCCGCGTCCATCGAGATCATCTGCCCCAGCTTCATTGCCGCGCCCCGCAGGCGGGAGAGCTGATCGGTCACGCGCATGACATTGCCGGGGGTGAGCAGAAGGTTGGACAGGTGGGGCCGTTCACCCCGCGCCAGCCGTCTCGCGCCTTCGGCCAGGACACCGCCCGCCACGCCGCCCGCCAGTTGCCCCAACGCGGCGAGGCGAGAAAGGCGGGCGGAGGGAACCTTGCGGTAGCGATCGGTCATCGGGGGTTCCTTGCGCTGCGGGCCCTTGCTGTGAGGCTTTCAAGGGTAAACGCCAAGGTGACAAAACGGGCGGAGAATACCCTTATAACGAAAGTTTTTCTATTAGATTCAATTATTTGCCCTTTGGTGCATAAGGGTATCCCCGGAACTGGTAATATCGGACCGATTCAGTCCGATCCGGGTATCGCCTTGTTGCGAGCTTTTCGCAGCAGAAAGGGGATTGTCATGGCGCGTACCGACGGTCTGCAGGATCGGATCGCATTCTATGAAATGGACCGCAACAAGAGCAGCTTCGGTCGTCTTGGCAAAGTCATCGAACGTTCGGTGGATGCGGGGCTGGCCAAGTTCTACGAGAAACTGGGCCAGACCAAGGCGCTGGCCGGGTTCTTCTCGTCATCCGCGCGCATAAGCCATGCGCGCTCGGCACAGCGTGACCACTGGGTGAAACTGTTCGATGGTGGTCTGAACGACGCCTATTTCGAGCGGGCCAACCACATCGGCATGACGCACGCCCGCATTGGTCTGGCGCCGCAGTGGTATATCGGCGGATATGCGCTGATCCTGGAGCATCTGATCCAGGACATGATGCTGCGCGGCGTGGGCAAGTACAATCCCCGCCAGCGGCAACTGGCAGACGATATCGTGGCGCTGGTGAAGGCTTCGATGATCGACATGGACCTGGCGCTTTCGACCTATTTCGAAAAGGCCGAGCAGAACACGCGCGAGATCGTGCTGGGGCAGATGGGCACCGCGCTGAAAGGGCTGGCCAAGGGTGACCTGACCACGCGGATGAATGGCCTGCCCGAAGCCTATCGCCAGGCGGAGGACGATTTCAACGCCGCGGTCGATCAACTGGCGCATACGCTGGGCATCGTTGCCGACAGCAGCACCAGCATCGCCACCGGCACGAGCGAGATCCGCGCGGCATCGGAAAACCTCGCCACCCGTACCGAACGGCAGGCCGACAGCGTGCAGCAGTGCGCCACGGCCATGGATTCGCTGACCCGGGCGCTGGCCGATACATCCAAATCGATGACCGGGCTGCGGACTTCGGCACAGGAGACCCAGAACGAGGCACAGCATGGGCGCACCGTGGTGGGCGAGGCGATCGGTGCGATGGAGGATGCGCAACAGAGCGCGCAGGAGATCGTGCAGATTGCCGAGATCATCGACGGCATCGCTTTCCAGACCAACCTGCTTGCGCTGAATGCCGGGGTGGAAGCGGCGCGCGTGGGCGAGATGGGACGCGGCTTTGCCGTTGTGGCCAACGAAGTGCGCGCCTTGGCGCAGCGATCGTCGGAAGCGGCGGACGACATCAAGAAGCTGCTGTCCTCAAGCAGGCAGCAAGTGGACAAGGGCGCCGAGCTGGTGAAGAGCGCTGGCAGTGTGCTGCACGCCATCATCGGCAAGGTGTCAGACATCAGTGCAGCGGTGATGCAGGCGGCAACCCTGACCGAGGAGCAGGCGCAGAATGCGGCGCAGGTGAACGGCGCGGTTTCTGAAATGGACCGCATCTCCCAGCAGAACGCCGCGATGGTGGAAGAAAGCGCCGCGGCCACGCGCAGCATGGCCGACACCTCGCGCAAGCTGGCAGAGGCGGTGAGCCAGTTCCGGCTGGGCGACGATGGCATAAGCCCAACGGGAGGATTGCGTCGCGCCGCCTGATCCATAACGGCAGGATGATTGCCAAACCGGATCAAATTTTTGGACATCTCCATCTGCGGGACAGTTGACGCCCGTTAACAGATCGAGGGGCGCTTTTCGGCCAGCACGGCGCGAAGGGCGCCCTTCATGATTCTGCGGCAAAGCTGAAGATCGTGCTGGAACAATCATTTGCCGATGCAATCCAGTATCCACTTTACCGGATCAGGGGATCGGTCCGGTTTGCAATACTTTTACGGCGATTACGGCTGTTTACGGATAGGGCGCAAACCCCTCGATTATCCATGACGCGTAGAGAGAAATCCACATCGCGCCATTTTGGCGGGATTGGGACGAACATCAGAATCAGGGGTCGGGAAGAACCATGTCCAACGCCAGTGCCGCGGCACGCCTGAAGCGCTTCTTTGGCGCAGGCGATGAAGACGCCGGAGAAGGGGAAGTAGCCATCAGCGTGCGTCCGTCACACCTGCGTGTGGCTGCGGATTCGAGCGCCGAGCGACTGATGGAGGAAATCTCCTCGTTCCTGCTCGGCAACCGGCTTGCGGTGACGGCGCGCAACCTGCTGGTGGCGCACTCGGCGTTTTCGGGCGAGGACCTGAAGCTGGCGCGCAGGATCATTGATCGCATCGCCAGCGGCGAGGGCGTGACGCAGGATTGGCTGGACGGCGAGACGCCGATCGAGGATCCGGCAGGCAGTGCAAAGCGGCTGGCCGAGCAGTTGCAGACCTCGATCGATGGCTTCACCGCCACGACCCGCAGCGCGCGCGACACGGCGGCGAGCTACAACACCGAACTGGCGGCGCACGTGAACGAGGCGAGCGCGGCGGCCGAGGGGGCCGACGTGACCCGTATCGTCACCCTGGCGCAGGCCATGCTGGAGCGTACCCGCACGCTTGAGGCGGAGATGGAAGCACGCCAGGCCGAGGCCGAGGAGCTGAAGGAGCGGCTGGCCCGCGCCCAGCGCGACGCCGACATCGACCACCTTACGGGCCTGCCCAACCGTCGCGCATTCGAGGCACTGTTCGAGAAGAACCTGCGCGAGGCGCAGCAGCAGATCGACCAGCTGTGTGTGGCGATCTGCGACATCGATCACTTCAAGCGGGTGAACGACACCCACGGCCACGACACCGGTGACCGCGTGATCCGCGCCGTGGCTGAAACGCTGGCCCGCATCACCGACGACAAGTGCCATGTGGCGCGCCATGGGGGCGAGGAGTTCGTGATGCTGTTCCGGGGGCTGAGCAAGACCCAGGCGCGCGAGAAGCTGGACGCGGTACGCGAGAACTTCTCGCAGCGCCGCTTCGTCAACCGCGTGACCGATACGCCGATCGGCCAGATCACCTTTTCCGGCGGTGTGGCCGACGTCTTCGCCTATGCCAACCCGCGCGATGCGCTGAAAGCCGCGGACGAGGCTCTCTATGTGGCCAAGGAACAAGGCCGCAACTGCATACTCAGTGCCGGCTGAACACTGAGCAGAAGCGCCCCCGGCAGCGAGGCCGGGGTGACGCAGCAAAAACCAGTTCCCTCGGGGTGGGAAGGCGACGGCGGTTGGCCGCCGACAGCAAGAACGGGTCGCAAGCCTTCCGTCAGAAGACGGGTTCGTAGCCCGGCGGCAGATCGCCGTCGCCAGTATCCTTTGCCCCGGGAACGTGGATGCCGCATTCGGTCTTGTCCCAGCCCTTCCAGCGGCCCGAGCGCGGGTCTTCACCCGGGGCGACCTTGCTGGTGCAGGGGGCGCAGCCGATCGAGGGGTAACCCTGCGAAACCAGCGGATGGCGGGGCAGGCCGTGTTCGACCATGTAGGCCTCGATTGTGTCCTTGTCCCAGCTGGCCAGCGGGTTGATCTTCAGGCGGCCCTGCGTATCGGTGCGGTCGATCTCGAAGCGGGGCAGGCCGGCGCGGGTGGCCGACTGGAAGCCCTTCCGCCCGGTGAGCGAGGCATCGAAGTGGCTCAGCGCGCGCGCCAGCGGCTGCACCTTGCGGATTTCGCAGCAGCCGTCCGGGTCCCACGACCAGCGCAGGCCGTTCTCGTCCTTCTTCGCCAGTTCTTCCGCATCGGGCTCGATGATCTGCAGCCCGGTCATGCCCAGATGCGTGATCAGCTCGTCGCGATAGGCGACGGTTTCGGCAAAGTGCTTGTGCGTTTCCAAGAACAGCACCGGCACCGACGGATCAACCTGCGCCACGAGGTGGAGCAGCACGGCCGATTCAGCGCCGAAGCTGGAAACGACGGCAAGGTCACCCGCGAGCCCGTCACGGATCACCGAGCGCAGCATGTCGAGCGTTTCGGTGCCGCGGAACAGGTTGTTGAGCCTGATCGCGTCGGTTTCGGTAAACCGCGGCGTGGTGTCGATCAGGTCAATCTTGCGATGCACCTTGCCGGTCGCCTCAGCCATGACGCCTGGCCCAGATGGCGGGCCGACCGTCAACCGTCTTCTGGTAGACTTCGGGCCATGTGGCGAAGGCCTTTTCGGCGGCCTCGGCGCTGATCGGCTGGTTGGGGGCGAAGCTGTCAAACCCGCAGCGTCGCATGTGGCTGAGCTGATCGAGCAGGACATCGCCCACGGCGCGCAGTTCCCCGGCATAGCCGTGTTCGCGCAGGATGCGCGCCGCCGAATAGCCGCGCCCGTCGGTATAGGCGGGGAAGTTCACCTCGACGAGCGCGATGCGGTCCAGATGCGGCAGCAGGGCGCGGGCATCGTCGCCCGGCTCGATCCGCACGGCCGTGGCGTTAGACTGGTCCGCGAAGGCGTCGACGGTGACGGCCGGATCGCCGACGGGCTCATCGGTGCGGTAACGCAGGTTCTGTTCAACCATTGGCAGGTTCCTTGGCATAGATGGCCTCCTTGAACGGGGCCATGCCGATGCGGCGATAGGTATCGAGGAAGCGTTCGCCTTCGCTGCGCTGGGCGAGATAGACGTCGGTCGCCTTTTCGATGGCATCGACGATGCCATCCTCGTTGAAGCCTGGACCGGTGATCGTGCCGAGCGACGTATCGGCGCCTTCGCTGCCGCCGAGCAGGAGCTGGTAGTTCTCCACGCCCTTGCGGTCCACGCCGAGGATGCCGATGTGGCCGGCGTGGTGATGACCGCAGGCGTTGATGCAGCCCGAAATCTTCAGCTTCAGCTCACCCAGTTCCTTCTGCCGGCCAAGATCGGCGAAGCGTTCGGAAATCTTCTGCGCCACCGGGATCGAGCGCGCATTGGCGAGGCTGCAATAATCGAGGCCAGGGCAGGCGATGATGTCGCTGATCAGGTCAAGGTTCGCGTTGGCGAGCCCGGCTTCGTCCAGCTTCTGCCACACGGTGTAAAGGTCAACCTTGCGCACGTGAGGCAGCACGATGTTCTGTGCGTGGGTGACGCGCAGTTCGTCGAAGCTGTAGTCACGGGCAAGATCGGCCATCAGGCGGATCTGGTCGGCGCTGGCGTCACCAGGGATGCCGCCCACGGGCTTCAGCGCGATGGTGGCGATGGCATAGCCGGGCTGCTTGTGGGCGTGGACGTTCTGATCCACCCACAGCGCGAAATCGGGATCGGACAGGTCCAGATCGTCGGAAGCGGCGCTGTCAAAGCCGGGCTGTTCGAAGAAGCCCTTGATCCGCTCCAGCTCTGCCGCAGGCGGTTCCAGCCCTAGCGTGAGGATGTGGGCAAATTCCTCTTCCACCTGGCGGCGATATTCGTCCGCACCGATTTCGTGGACGAGGATCTTGATGCGCGCCTTGTACTTGTTGTCGCGGCGGCCATAGCGGTTGTAGACGCGCAGGCAGGCCTCGGCATAAGACACCATCTGCAGGGGCGAGATGAAGTCGCCGATCACCGGCGCGATCATCGGCGTGCGGCCCATGCCGCCACCGACGTAGAACCGGCAGCCGATCTCGCCCGCGTCGTTCTTCACCAGCTGGATGCCGATGTCGTGCAGCTTCATCGCCGCGCGGTCGGTCTCGCTGCCGATGATCGCGATCTTGAACTTGCGCGGCAGGTAATCGAACTCCGGATGGAAGGTCGACCACTGGCGCAGCAGTTCCGCATAGGGGCGCGGATCGACCAGCTCGTCAGCCGCAGCGCCCGCGAACTGATCAGACGTGGTGTTGCGGATGCAGTTGCCGCTGGTCTGGATCGCATGCATCTCGACAGAGGCGAGATCGGCGAGAATATCCGGAGCATCCTGCAACTTGATCCAGTTGTACTGGATGTTCTGGCGCGTGGTGAAGTGGCCATAGCCGCGGTCATACTTGTCCGCGATATCGCCCAGCATACGCATCTGGCGGCTGCTCAGTGTGCCATAGGGAATGGCCACGCGCAGCATGTAGGCGTGAAGCTGCAGATAAAGGCCGTTCTTCAGGCGCAGCGGCTTGAACTGGTCCTCGGTGATGTCACCGGCAAGGCGGCGCTCCACCTGGTCACGGAATTCGGCGACGCGGGCATCGACCATGGCCTGGTCGTATTGATCATACTGATACATGGTCAGATCACCCAGTTGCCGGCAGCGGGGTCGGCGGGCTTGAGGGAGAGATCGAGGCGCACGGTGGGGCCGAGCGCGCGGATGCGGTCCTTGATGTGCGCGGGGCGCACGCCTTCGGGGGTCTGCGTCGCTTCGATCACCTGCGTGTCAGTGACGATCTGCTTGGCGTTTTCGCGCGCGATGATCGCTTCGGCGTGTTCGCCTGCATCCACCGCATCGTTGACGTGGCGCGACCAGCCTTCGCCGGTCCACCAGATGACATCGCCGGTACGCAGGTCGCTTCCCGTGATCACTTTCATCGGGCCATCTCCAGAACTTGCTTCAATTCCATCATGTCTCCCCGGCCCGTCACCTCACCGATCACGATGAGAGCGGGACTCCTGACCTTGTTTTCTGCCACCAGCGGGCCAAGCCCGGCGAGGCTGCCGCGCAGCACGCGCATTTCCGGCCGCGCGGCGTTTTCCACCACGGCCACCGGCATGTCGGGCGCGAGCCCGTCCGCCATCAGCTTTTCCGCAATCGCCTCTGCCGTGGCGACGCCCATGTAGATCACCAGCGTGCGGCCCTTGCCGGCAAGCCCCGCCCAGTTCTGGTCGGTCAGGCCCTTGCACTGGCCGGCGACGAAGCTGACGATGCTGGCGCTGTCACGGTGGGTGAGCGGGATCATGGCCGAAGCCGCCGCGCCCATCGCCGCGCTGATGCCGGGCACGACCTGAACGGTAACGCCTGCAGCAAGGCAATCCTCGGCCTCTTCCCCCCCGCGCCCGAAGACGAAGGGATCGCCGCCCTTCAGGCGGATCACGTCGTTGCCCTCCAGCGCCTCACGCACCAGCAAGGCGTTGATATCCTGCTGTTTCATCGTGTGGCGCGAACGGCTCTTGGCCACCGAGATCATCCGCGCGGTGCGCGGCGCCATGGCAAGGATGGCGGGATCGACCAGCCCATCGTGGACCACGACCTTCGCATTCATCAGCAGCCGCGCCGCGCGCAGCGTCAGCAGGTCCGGATCACCCGGCCCTGCGCCGACGAGGTACACCGTACCGACTTTGGGGGCAGCTTTGCTCATGGGGCGCAATTGGGCGTGAGGGGGGCAATTCGCCAGCGAGAATGGTTTGGGGGCGGGTTAGGTTAGCTTTAGGCGGAGGGCCTCACCCGCATCCAGGCTCCGCTATCCTTCTCCCACCGGGGGTGATGGTTCTCGCTGCGTCAGCGCATCGGCGAGGCGGCGCAGGCCTTCGGAATCGCGCAGATGAATGTCGCTTTGCGGGAAGGGGATTTCCACGTTGTGGTTGCGGAACAGGTGCCACGCGGCCTTGAGCACCTGGGACTTCACGTTGCCCACGCCTTCCTCCGGGTCGGCGATCCAGCAGACCACGGTCATGTCGATCGAGCTGGGGCCGAAGGCGGAGAGCAGCACGCCGGGTGCCGGATCGGCCAGCACGCGCGGCACGCTGCGCGCGGCTTCGAGCAAGAGCGCCTCGGCTTGGTCGATATCGCTGCCATAGGCCACGCCGACGGGGATCGAGATGGCCACGTCGCGCGAGGAATAGGACCAGTTCTCCACCTGAGAGGTCATCAGGTTTTCGTTGGGGATCAGGTATTCGCGGTTGTCGCGCGTGGTCACCGAGACGGCGCGGACGCCGATCTTCTTGACCTCGCCAAAAGTGTTGCCCCTGCCATCATTGACCGCGATCACATCGCCCGGCTTGATCGAGCGGTCCATCAGCAGGATGATCCCGGCGATCATGTTGCCGAAGGTCTTCTGCAGGCCGAAGCCGATGGCGAGGCCGAATGCGCCCGAGAACACGGTGAGCGCGGTGAGGCTGATGCCGAGCGCATCGATCGCGCCGAACACGGCAAGCGCCCAGACCACGATGGTCACCAGCTTTTCGGTGAGCGCGCTCTGCGTGGGATCGAGCCGGCGCACCCGGCGCACCAGCGCGCGGGCGATCCGCGCGCCGATGGAGGCGCATACCAGCGCCGTGACCACGACCACGACCCACCAGATCGCGTTGAGCAGCGAGATATGGTAATGGCCGACGTCGATTGAGATGTCGTCGAGTGCGAGGCGGATATCGCGGATCAGCTTGCTGAGTTCGTGGAGGTTCTTCTTCACAGCGCGGCGCTCCAGGCGGCGAGGCCACGGTCGAGATCGGTAATGAGGTCGGCCGTGTCCTCTAGCCCGATCGACAGGCGCACGCCGAAGCGGTCGGCTGCGTCCATGCCGGGCAGGGGCCAGGCGCTGGCCGTGCGGATCGCGGCGGGATCGACCGGGGTGGCGAGGCTTTCGAACCCGCCCCACGAATACCCGATGCCGAACAGCGACAGCGCATCGATCAGCGCATCGCGCGCCTCAGACGTGCCGCCTTTCAGCACGAACGAAAACAGCCCGCAGCCGCCGGTGAAATCGCGTTGCCACAGGTCATGGCCGGCCGAGCCGGGCAACATCGGGCAAAGCACGCGAGAAACCTCGGTGCGGCCTTCCAGCCATTGCGCAATCGCGAGGGCAGAGGCGGTTTCGGCATCGAGGCGGACCTTCATGGTGCGCAGGCCCCGAAGCATCAGCGCCGCATCATCGGGCGAGACCACATTGCCGAGGCCCTGCGCGCGCAGGCGCAGCTTGCGGTACCACTCCGGCCCGGCGCTGGCGCTGCCCATCATGCAGTCGGAATGGCCGGAGACGTGCTTGGTCAGGCTCATCACCGCGATGTCCGCGCCCATCTGCAGCGCGGGGAAGCCGAGCGGCGAGGCCCAGGTGTTGTCCAGCACCACCACCAGCCCGCGCGCCTTGGCCGTGGCGGCAAGGGCGGGCACGTCCTGCACTTCCATGGTCAGGCTGCCGGGGCTTTCCAGCAGCACGGCGCGGGTGCGCTCACAGATCGCGGCTTCGAAGGCGGCGGGATCGCAGGGATCGAACCAGCGGGTCTCGATGCCGAAGTCCCTCAGCAGGCCTCGCCCCATCACGCGGCTCGGCTCATAGGCGTTGTCGGTCATCAACAGCACATCGCCGGGGCGCAGCACGGTGAGCAGCGCGCCGGCCATGGCGGCAACGCCAGAGGGATAGAGCACCGTGCCCGCCGCACCCGGCTCCAGCGCGGTGAGGGCATCGGCGAGCGCCCACTGCGTGGGGGCGCCGCGGCGTCCGTAATAGAACCGACCATCCTCGTTGGCGGGGTGGGCACGCAGGGCGGCCATGTCCGCGTAGAGATGCGTCGAGGCGCGCCACACCGGAGGGTTGACCACGGCGGCGGGGTGATCGGGCGTGCCGGTCCATTCCGGCCGCCGGCCTGCACCTACGAGGCGGGTATTGGGGCCTTGGGCGGTGTCGTCGTTCTGGGCGCTCATGGGGCGAGGTGAAAGCAGGATTGGCGCGGTTTCACAAGCGTGCGGAGGTCACCGCGCCGGGCCGGTTTCCTTCGGCAGGGCAGGATCGGCGCCCCATTCGGACCAGCTGCCGTCATAGAGTGCGACGTTGTCGTAGCCGAGCAGGTGGGCGGCGAAGATGGGCACGTTGGCGGTCATGCCCGATCCGCACGATGCGACAAGCGGCTTTTCAAGGTCGATCCCGGCGGCATCGAAGGCGGCACGCAGCTCGGCTGGCTTTTTCCACGTGCCGTCGGGCGCGAAGAGCGAGGCATAGGGCAGGTTGCGCGCGCCGGGGATGTGGCCACTGGCAAGGCCCGGCTTCACTTCCGCCACTTCGCCGGTGAAACGGCCCGCGCCGCGCGCGTCGACCACCTGTTCGGCATGGCTGTCGAGATTGGCGAGCATCTGGTCCTTCGAGCGCAGGTTGCGATCATCGCGCCAGACGGTGAAATGGCGGCTGCGCAGCGTTTCGCGGCCCTGCGCACAGGGGCGTCCTTCCGCCTTCCACTTGGCGATGCCGCCATCGAGCAGGGCCACGTTCTGCGCGCCGAACATGGTCAGCATGAACCATGCGCGGGTGGCGGTCTTTACCGGGCTGTCATCATAGATGACGATGCGGCTGCCATCGCCGAGGCCAAGGCTCTGCATGCGGCTGGCGAACTTTTCCGCGCTGGGCAGGGTGTTGGCGACCGGCGCGGTCTCGTCGACGAGGTGGGCGAGGTCCATGAAAACCGCACCGGGAATGTGGCAGGCCTCATATTCCAGCAGCGCATCGCGCTTGTGTTCCGGAAGAAAGGCCGTCGCGTCGACCACCCGAAGGTCGTTCGCGCCCATTTCGTCCGCGAGCCATTGGGTCGAGACCAGCGAATCCATCGTTTGCTCCTGCCTGCGCCGCGGCGCGTCTTTGCGCGCTCACGGTGACGAAGCATGATTAACCTTCGCACATGCGAAAGGACAACCGAAAATGTTGCTCACGTAACCGGAACAGGAAGCGCCTTCTGTCCGACAGGCGACCAGACTCGGGGGCCGAGGTCGATGCGGAACGGCTGCAATCGGTCACCGGCGTCGCCTTCCTGTCCGATCAGGAACACGCTGCGGGTGTGGACGGCACCGCCGCCGGTGGCGCTGGCCCAGCCATCAAAGCGCGCCAGCGGCACGAAGAGCTGCGCCTCGCCATGGCGAATCGGCAAGATGGCCGAGAGCGGCAGGCGGATCTCTCCGCCAAGCGTGATGGATTCGCCGGGGGCGAGTGAATCAATGGAATGCAGCGGGGGCAGTTCCGGGCCGGTCAAGGCGAACAGCTCGTCCGTGGGGCGCGAGGCGTGGGCCGAAGTCATGTCGCCGGATATGGCGATGTCCGACAGCGGCGCTGCGCCATGGTTGCTGGCGACAAGGCGATAGGCGAGCGTGGCTGCCACCAGCGTGGCCGAAAGTCGCGTGGCTTCGAGGGTGAAGACAAGCGGATCTGTCGGCGCAGGCCGGAATGCGGGCGCGGGCAGCGGCTGGGGTGCAGGTTGCGGCGCAGGTGGCGGTGCTGTGGGCTCGGGCGCACGTTGCGCAGCGGGTTCGGGTTTCTCGCGTGGAACGGCCGGCACCACCGGAATGGGCGCGGGTTCGGGCAGGTCGCGGGCCTCCCTGCGGCGGCGGAGCCAGGCCCAGATGCCGAAAACGATGAGCGCCAGCACCGCGCCAATGGCCGCATAGGGCAGCCAGTTCGTGTCCGTTGGCGGTGCAAGCGGCGTTGCGGCCGGGGGCGGCGTTTCGGCGGATGGCGCTGCAACGGGTTCGGGGGGCACCGAAGGGGCAGCCAGGGTTGGCGCGGCAGCCGGAAGGGTTGGCGAAGGTGTTGCGGCTGGCGTTGCGGAAGGCGGCGTCGGCACAGGCGCAGGTGCGCGCGTGGCGCGGGGACGCGGACTGGCGCTGGGCGCGACGGTTGGGGTCGGGATGACGATGGTGGGCGTGGGGCTGGCCGTGGCGACCGGCGCTGGCGCGCCATCGTCCACCGGGCCAGCGGCGCGCGGAGTTGGAGTGGGGGAGGCGGGGGGTAGCTGATAGGTGCTGGCCGACTGCGCCGGGGCAATTGCGGGCGCAGCCAATGCCGCCGCGATTGCTGCAACCCATCCGGCCAGAATACCGCCCCGCACGCTTACCACTGCTGACTCCAGTCCATGTCTTTCCCCTGCCGGGCGCGCTTGAATAGCGACTGAACGCCTTGGGTCCAAACCCAATCAGGGCACGTTCGAGCGGCCCAGATGGTGAACATGTCGGGTGAAGCGGACCGCAGCGAAGGATGGTTGCCTTTGCAAGTGCCGGTTCACCCGAGCTGGAAGCCATTTGGGCGTCCCGCAGGGAACGTGCCCTGATTGGGTTTGGAGCCAGAGTGCAAACGGGCAGCTTGCCGTGCTCGCGCGCCCGGTGCATGGGCGCGGCAACGAAAGGATTTCCGATGGCCGACGACCCTCTTCATCCCGGGCCGCTCCACCTTGGCAAGACGAGCAGCCTGCCTGCCTCTCCTGAAGAGGCGGTGCTGGATTATGTGCCCAATCCGCGCCCCAACGCGCTGTACCTAGCACGCTTTGCCGCGCCTGAGTTCACCTCGCTGTGCCCGGTGACCGGCCAACCCGATTTTGCGCACCTGGTGATTGACTATGCACCGGCCGAAACCATCGTGGAATCAAAGAGCCTGAAGCTGTTCCTCGGATCGTTTCGCAATCACGCCGGGTTCCACGAGGATGTGACCGTGGGCATCGGGCAGCGCCTGTTTGACGAGATGCGCCCCCGCTGGCTGCGCATCGGCGGGTACTGGTACCCGCGCGGCGGCATTCCGATCGACGTGTTCTGGCAATCGGGCGCGGTGCCCGAAGGGCTGTGGGTGCCGGATCAGGGCGTCAGTTCCTATCGCGGGCGCGGCTGATGCAGGGACGGCCCCCGCACCGTGGTGCAGGGGCCGTTCCGGATCGTTGTGACTTCAGGGCTTACCAGCCGCGGCCATAGTTGCCGCGATAGCCGCCGTTGTTCCAGCCGTATCCCCTGCGGCTCGACAGGTCGTCGATCCGGGCGCGGATCTGGATGTAGCGCTTGCCGATGTCACGGGCTTCGCGGTAGTCCCGCTCGCGGCATTCATGCCGTTCCTTGTCCTGCAGGCGATCGATGGAATACTGGATGCGCTGGGCGTCGCTGCGGCTGATGTCGCCTTCGCGGTATTCGCGCCAAAGGCGGGCTTCAAGCGCCTGTCCGCGCTGGCCTGAGCAAGTGGATTCAACAAGGTAGCGGTCAATCTGGCGCTGGTCCTGCCAGCTGCGGTCATAGCCGCGCCCGTAATCGCGGTCATAGCCCCAGCTCTGCGCGTTGGCTGCGCCAGCAGTGGCGACCGTGCCGGCGAGAACCAATGCGGTGGTGATGGTCTTGAACATGACGGTCTCCTTCCAGTGATCCGATGGAAGGAGATTGCGCGATTCGCCGTGGCCCTTTGCTGAATGTGCCTGTTGGCTTTCGTTCAGGTTTCTTTGTGGAAACCTGAACGAACCTTTCAGACCTTGGCGTCCTGCAGGATCAGTTCCGCCGCACGCTCTGCAACCGCCATCGCCGGGCCATTGGTGTTGCCGGAAACGGGGGTGGGCATGATCGAGCAATCAACCACGCGCAGGTTTCCAACACCGTGGACGCGGGCGCGCGCGTCGGTGACTGAGGTGGCCTCGTCGGTGCCCATGGCGCACGTGCCTGTGCCGTGCAGGCCGACTTCGACCATCTTTGCGAGTTCTGCAACGATCGCGCCCTCGTCCTGCACATCAGGCCCGGGCATGCGCTCGGTGCCGATGTAGGTCTTGAGTGGTTCAGACCCGGCGATGGCGCGGAACAGGCGGAACAATTCGAGGCTCTTGGCCTTGTCAAACGGATCGGACCAGATCGCCGCATCGGCCACCGGCGCGTCGCGGAAGTTTGGCGAGGTGAGGCGGATCGAGCCGCGGCTCTTCGGCCGCAGGTGATAGCCCGAGAAAGTGAGGCCGGGGTTCGGGGTCAGGGGGCTGCCGGGGCGGGCGGCCATCTCGTTGACGGTTCGCATGGCGAAGGGCGCGGCGCCAACCTGCAGGTCGGGCCAGTCCTCGGGCGTGCCTTCGCTGGCGCAAAGGCCGGTGATCGGCATGCCGACGCGGGCAAGGTGGCCGGTGCCGGTGAGGAAATACTGCAGCGCGTTGCGATAGAGCCGCCACCCGAAGAATTCACGGTTGGTGCCGGGGTGGTTGGTCAGGTCGAACGAAACGCCGAACTTGGTGTGATCGGCCAGCTGCTGACCCACCATCGGCAGGTCCTTCAACACGGGAATGCCCAGTCCCTGCAGCACCGCGCCGGGGCCCACGCCTGAAAGCTGAAGCAATTGCGGTGAGCCATATACACCGGCGCAAAGGATCACGTCACGCTTTGCGGTGAAGGTGCGTTCCTGACCGTGCGCCTCGGTAACGACGCCGGTGGCGCGGCCGTTTTCGATCACCACGCGGCTTACGGCCGTGTGCTGCGCGATCGTCAGGTTGTGTCGGCCAAGGATCGGCATGACGAAGGCCTTGTACGAGCTTTCGCGAACGCCCTTGCGATCAACCGTATACTGGCTGCGACCGACACCCTGCTTTCCTGGTGTGGTGATGTCCGGGAGCCAGGGCATGCCTTGCGTTCCAAACCCAGCGACCAGCGCTTCGAGCACGGGCGACTGATAGGTGGAAGGCGTGACCTGCAGTTCGCCGCCCTGGCCTCTGCCCGGGTGCGCGCCGGGATCGCGATAGTCCTCGAACTTGGCGTAGCACCGCGCGATGTCGTTCCAGCCCCAACCGGAAAGGCCTCTGTCGGTCCAGCTGTCGAAGTCCTTGGGCATGCCGGTGAGGTACCAGGTGCCATTGATGGCGGATGACCCACCCATGCCACGGCCATAGGTGTGGATACCGGCGCGCATGCCTTCGCGAGGGGCCGTCTGGTAGACGCGGAAATAGTCGGGATTGCCCATCATCTTGATGAAGCCGCCGGCCATCTTGATGAAGGGGTGCTGGTTGTCGCCGCCGTCCTCGATCAACAGGACGGTGGTCCGCGGATCGGCGCTCAGCCGGTTGGCCAGCACGCAGCCGGCCGAACCTGCACCCACGATGATGTAATCGAACCCGGTCATTCGCGCCCCGTCCCTTGCAATGCTCCCTGCAAACTGGAATTGCAGGGTAATAGAACTTTTGTTCGCTTTTTCTCAGCACGGCGCTTGACCGGGTGTCAAGCCTTAATTAGAAATGGGGTTCTAATTGAGGGAAAGGGAGAGTCCATGCTACCCGTTGAGCGCGTAATCGGTGAAGAAGGCCTGACGGCCATTGATGGCGGCCTGAAGCTGGCGATGCGCCTGCCGTGGTATCGTTCTCTGCCGTTTTCGGTGGTCGAAGTCGGCAGCCTGTCGATTGATGGGCAGGACGTAGATCTGGCCGATGCCCTCATCGAATACGATGGCGAACGCTGGCCGCTGGCCAGCAATGGCGAGCGCGTGGACACCTTCTGGTTCATTCGCGACAGCGCGTTCCTGATCCTGCCGAACCGCGCGCTGGACGTGGGGAGCGAGCATGAAGTGGCTCTGAACCTGTTCGTCAGCCCGCCCTACATCCCCGGCATGAAGCGCACCAACCCGCAGACCGACACGCTGCGCGTCGCGGCCTGAGAGAGGACAATTTCGATGACCACCAACACTGGGCCGCAGGTCGGCGTCACCCTCTATTCCTTCACTAACGAATGGCTGACCCGCCAGTTCGAACTCGATACCCTGCTGGCCGAAGTGGCCAAGCGCCGGCTGGGGCCGAACATCGAGATCATCGGGTTCCAGAACTTCAAGGAATTCCCCGATGTTTCCGATGCATATGCGGAAAAGTTCAAGGAAATGATCGCCGAGACGGGCCTCAACCCCGTGTCGTGCGCGATCAATTCGGACCGCTTTCTCAAGCCCGGTCAGCAGCCGATCGAGGATGCCGCGCTGGTGGAATACCACAAGCGCCAGCTGCGTTCGGCCAAGAAGATGGGCTTCAGCCTCGTGCGTTATCAGTTCGCGCTGCCGGTGCACCTGCTGCCCGAAATCGCTCCTTATGCCGAGGAACTGGACATCCGCATGGGCGTGGAAGTGCACGCGCCGATGTGGGCGGGCCACCCGGCGGTGCAGGCCTATGCCGAGATGTATGACAAGCTGAACACCCCGGTGCTCGGCTGGATTCCCGACTTCGGCGGCACCGCCAGCCGCATTCCGGAATCGATGCTCAACGCCGCGCGGGCCAAGGGCGCTTCGGAAGACCTGCTCGACAAGCTCAAGGAAGTCTGGCTCGAAGGCGGCATGAGCCACGAGAAGGCCGGTCGCCTGCGCGAATGGGGCCTGGCGCACGGTCATGCGCCGCTGCACATCCAGGCGGCGTGCCTTGCCTTCTTCATCCTTTCGAACAACGATCCCAAGAGCTGGGCGGCGCTGGTCGACCGCACGATCCACATCCATGGCAAGTTCTATGGCGTGGATGACGATGGCGTTGAGGAAGCGATCGACTACGAGACGATCCTGCCACTGTTCAAGGACGGCGGCTTCACCGGCACGATGGTGTCTGAATGGGAAGGTCACGCCTATGACGCGCGCGATGCGTTCGAGCAGGTGCGCCGCCATCAGGCGATGGCCCGCCGCATCTGGGGCACCGACGTAAATTGAGAAGGGGTCTAGACCGACTGACAGGGGGTCTAGATCGACTGAGAGCGACAGAAACGGACTGAGAGAGGGTTGGGCATGCGCCGTTTGCGGATGGGAATGATCGGTGGCGGACCGGGGGCGTTCATCGGCCCGGTCCACCGCATCGCGGCCGAGATGGATCGCGAGATCGAGCTGGTGGCGGGCGTCTTTTCCAGCGACGCCGGCCGCAGCAGGGCTGCGGGCGAAAGCTATCGCATCGATCCGGCGCGCGCCTATCCCGATCTCGACACGATGTTCGCCGCCGAAAAGGCGCGCGAAGACGGGATCGACTTCGTTTCGATCGTCAGCCCCAACCACCACCACCTGCCGGCGGCGCGTGCGGCGCTGGCGGCAGGGCTGCCGGTGATCAGCGACAAGCCTGCGACCACCACCTTTGCCGAGGCGAAGGAACTGGCGGGGCACGTGGCGGCCGCCGGGTTGCCCTATGGCCTGACCCACACCTATTCCGGGTATCCCCTGGTGCGCGAGGCGCGGGCGCGGGTGGCGGCGGGCCAGATCGGCACGGTGCGCAAGGTCGTGGTGGAATATCCCCAAGGCTGGCTGGCCGGTGAGGCGGTGGGCAAGCAGGCGGAATGGCGCGTCGATCCCGCCAGATCCGGGCCGGGCGGCTGCATCGGCGACATCGGCACCCACGCGTTCCAGCTGACCGAGTTTATCAGTGGCCAGGAAGTGACCGAAATCCTTGCCGATCTTGGCGCGGTGGTGCCGGGGCGACAGGTGGACGACGATTGCACCGTGCTGCTGCGCTTTTCGAACGGCGCACGCGGTGTCCTGCTCGCCAGCCAGATCGAGGTGGGCGAGATGAACGGCCTGCGCATTCGCCTGTACGGTGACAAGGGCGGCATGGTGTGGAAGCAGGAAGTGCCCAACACGCTGACCCTGCACACGCTGGACGGGCGGACCGAGATCATCCACGCCGCCGGCACGCAGATCGGCCCCGATGCGGCCAGCCGCACGCGCACGCCGACCGGGCATCCCGAGGGCTACCTGGAAGCCTTCGCCAACATCTATCGCGATTTCGCGGCGGTGCTGCGTGGTGAGGAAGCGCCACTGCTGCCGGGAATTGATACCGCGCTGCGCGGCATGGCGTTCATCGCCACGGCGGTGGAAGCCAGCAACAATCGCGCCGGCTGGGTGCCGCTGACAGTCTGAGAAACGGGAGAGGATTGATGAAGACGATCAAGGGACCGGCCATTTTCCTTGCCCAGTTTGCGGGGGACAGCGCGCCGTACAACAGCCTGGAATCCATTGCAGACTGGGTGGCGGGCCTGGGCTACAAGGGCATCCAGATCCCCAGCTGGGACAAGCGCCTGTTCGACCTGGACAAGGCGGCTGAAAGCCAGACCTATTGCGACGAGGTGAAGGGCATGCTGGCCGACAAGGGGCTGGCGATCACCGAGCTTTCCACCCACCTGCAGGGTCAGCTGGTGGCGGTTCACCCGGCATTCGACGCACAGTTTGACGGCTTTGCCCCGCCCGAAGTGCACAACAACCCCAAGGCACGGCAGGAATGGGCGGTGAAGCAGGTGTGCAACGCCGCCGTCGCCAGCCGCCGGCTGGGCCTGACGGCACATGCCACGTTCTCTGGCGCGCTGGCGTGGCCCTATTTCTATCCTTGGCCGGCGCGCCCCGCCGGGCTGGTGGAAGACGCCTTCGACGAACTCGCCCGCCGGTGGACGCCGATCCTGAACGTGTTCGACGAGAACGGCGTGGATGCGGCCTATGAAATCCATCCGGGCGAGGACCTGCACGATGGCGTGACCTTCGAGATGTTCCTGGAGCGGACGGGCAACCACCCGCGCGCCAATATCCTTTATGATCCCAGCCACTTCGTGCTGCAGCAGCTTGATTACCTGAGCTACATCGACATCTACCACGAGCGCATCAAGTGCTTCCACGTGAAGGATGCCGAGTTCCGCCCCAACGGCCGCAGCGGCGTGTATGGCGGATACCAATCTTGGGCGGATCGTCCCGGCCGGTTCCGTTCACTGGGTGACGGACAGGTGGATTTCCCCGCAATCTTCAGCAAGATGGCGACCAACGACTTCGACGGCTGGGCCGTGCTGGAGTGGGAGTGCGCAATCAAGCATCCCGAACAGGGCGCAGCCGAAGGGGCGCCGTTCATCGCCAAGCATATCATCCGCGTGACCGAGCACGCGTTTGACGACTTTGCCGCGGGTGGCGCGGACCGGGCGCTTAACCGCAGGCTGATGGGCATCGACTGAGGCAGCACGGGCTTGGCTTGCGACGAGCCGGAGCCGTTCGTCGCAAGCCGCCTTGCCGCTGGGCATGCGCTTGATATCCCGAAGCAAATAGCGATGGGACAAGAACATGAGGGTCAGCTTTATCGCATGTGCCGCGCTGGCGGCGATGGTTCCTGCCGTGGCGCAGGCAGACGATCCCTATGATCCGGCCATGCGCACCCATGCCGCGCGTGAGCGCGATCGCGCGATCATCCGGCAATTGAACATGGATGAGGCGGCGCGTGTGCAGGAACGCGATGCGCGCTATGCCGAAGGCTGGCGCGCCTGGCGCGAGCAGGGCGGTGGCCATCACGGCGATCAGGAACGTTATCGCGCGGACCAGCAGGACTATGCCCGCCGGCAGGCGCAGTATCAGCGCGACATGGCCGACTGGCGGCGCCGCGTGGCCGCCTGCCGCAATGGCGATTATGACGCCTGCGACTGATTTTTCCGGCAGTTGAGACTCTTCCCGGTGCGCCGCACACCGGCCGGGCAAAGGGCCGCACGTGCCCGTGACATGGAGAGAGACGATGCGGTTTGCCGACAAGGTGGTGATCGTGACCGGGGCCGGTTCAGGCCTGGGGCTGGCGACGGTGCAGCGGCTGGCGGCCGAAGGCGCGACGCTGGTGCTGGTGGACCTGCGGCAGGACTGGCTGGAGGCCGCGCGCGTCACCCTGCCGGAAGGCACCAGGGTGACGCTGGTGCAGGCGGACTGTTCCAAGGCGGCGGACGTGCAGAAGTATGTCGACGCCGCCATGGCCGCCTATGGCCGGATCGACGGCTTCTTCAACAACGCCGGGATCGAGGGGCGGCAGAACCTGACCGAGAACTTTGGCGAGGAAGAATTCCACCGCGTGCTGGGCGTGAACCTGGACGGCGTTTTCTTTGGCATGGCGGCGGTGCTGAAGGTTATGCGCGAGCAAGGCGGCGGCGCGATCGTGAACACGGCCTCGGTCGGCGGCATTCGCGGGATCGGCAACCAGAGCGGCTATGCCGCCAGCAAGCACGGGGTGGTGGGCCTGACCCGCAACAGCGCCGTGGAATACGGCATCCACAACATCCAGATCAACGCCATTGCCCCGGGTGCGATCATGACTGCGATGGTCGAGGGATCGCTGCGCCAGATCGGCGGGGACGATTGGGAAGAGGTGGGCCGCCAGTTCGTTTCGGTGAACCCGATGAAGCGCTTTGGCCGGCCCGAGGAAGTGGCAGCGCTGGTGGCCTTCCTGCTTTCGGGCGAGGCGTCGTTCATCAACGGGACGACCATCCCGATCGATGGCGGGCAGTCCTACAAGTATTGAGGTTGGCGGCTGATCTTGCGCCAGCATCCTTCGACAGGCTCAGGATGAGCGGGTTGGTTTGGTTTCCTGCGTTCCAGGATCGCTGATGGTGAGCTTGTCGAATCAACTCGGTGCGGCAGGGTGCCGGATCAGGGAAGCTCGGTGAACGTGCCGCCGCCGATGGTGTAGCGCTTCACGAATGACGGGTTCCCCACCCTGCCCGCGGGCAGGTGGAGAACCGAGCCCTGCCCGACGCCGGTTACGTTTACCGGGCCGGCAACGAGTGGACCGGGCGTGACAGGCAGGCGCAGTGCCGAGCCATCCACCAGCCACGCGCCGCCATCAGCTGCGGTGGCGAAAATGCGGGCGCTGCCGTCGGGCTCCACGGCCAGTGAGGCGTTTTCGTCTATGCCGAGGCCGAGCATGGCGGGGGCATCGGAAGGGCGGCCCATTTGCGCCTTGGCAAGAAAGGCGAAGAGCCGGCCAAGGCGCTGGCGTTCCTTGAAGTGGCTGTCGGTCACCACGCCTTTCAGACGTGCGAGGTGGAGGAAATCGCCTTCGATCGTCACGCCCTTGCCGAAGGGATCAGCCAGAGCCTTGGGCGATGTGATCGAATTGCCGTCCATCGCGCCATAGAGCTTCTCTCCAAGCACGGCGAGGCCCGCACTGGTGCCACCGAGCGGCTTGCCTGCGGCAACATGCGCATCGATGATCCGGGTGATCTCCGTGCCGCCCCAGCGGCGGACGTAGCGCGCCTGATCGCCGCCCGACAGGAAGATGCCGTCGGCCCGGCGCAGCGCGGCCAGCAGGCGCGAGTTCGATGCGGCCCGGCGGGTGAAGATCACGAAGGTTTCGGCAGACGCAATGCCGCCCACTCCGCGGTAGAATTCCTCGCCGATCTCTCCTTTCAGCGATGCCCGCAGGATCACGATGTGGCCGTGCCCAGCCTTGGCGAAGAACCAGCGCATGGCTTCGGTGTTGCGGTCCCCTCCGCCCATCAGCAGCAGGCCGCCCGACACGGGGCCGGGGGTGGGGGTGGTGAGATCACCCTCGACATAGTGGCGCAGGCCATCCGCGCGTGCGGCAGGTGACAGCAGAAGGAGAAGGGCGGCGAGGAGCGAGGCGATTGCGCGCACGATGTCGGGTCCCGGAAAGAGCCGACCGACGTTTGCATGTGTGGCCCTGTGCAACAAGCACGCGCCGCGAAAAGGGTTGATCAGGGGGAGGCCAGAGCCTGCCGCGCCCAGCCGACGATCTGGCCCACGGGCATCGCGCCAGATTGGCGCGCGATCTCGCGCCCCTTGGAGAGCAGGATCATCGTGGGGATGGAACGGATGGCATAACGCGCGGCGATGCCCTGTTCCGCTTCGGTATCAAGCTTGCCGAGGCGCACATGCGGTTCAAGCTGTCCGGCGGCGGCTTCGAATGCCGGGGCCATCGTGCGGCAGGGGCCGCACCAGCTGGCCCAGAAATCGACCAGCAGGGGCAGGTCGCTCTTGCCCGCATGTGCATCGAAGTTGGCGGCGGTCAGGGTAATCGGGTGCGCGGTGAACAGCGCTTTGCCGCAACGGCCGCAAGTGCCGTGCGCACCAAGGCGGGCGGCCGGCACGCGGTTTGACGTGGTGCAGTGCGGGCAGACGACGATTAGCGGATCGGGCAGCATGGGCCCGATATGGCCGTTGCCATTCAGCTTTCAACCGCAGCAGCGGCGACCGATGACCCGAGATGCGCGTTGATGTGGAGTGCGAGGATCTCGATCTGGCGCTCGGCGGTCCACCGCTCTGGATCATAGACGGCTTGCGCGGCAATGCCGGATGCGGCGCTGAGAAGGGCCTGGGCGACGTTGAAGGAATGCGCGCCTTCCTCCATTGCACCAGTGGCAAGGATAGCGCGATGAAACAGGTCAACCGCTTCGCGGCTGCGCCGGCGCTGTTCTTGCAGGAACGTTGCATCAGTGGTCGCAAGGCCCCAGAAAGCCAGCCAGATGCGCCAGTTCTCGTTCCCGCGCGTATCCAATGGCAGCACGGCCGCAAGTGTATCGAGCAGACGTTCTCCCCTGCGCGTGGCGGTGTCGATACGGACAACGGTTTGTTCCATCCGCTGGCGATAGGCGGACAGCAGCAGGTCATGCTTGCTGGAAAAGTAGTGCGAGACGACCGATGTGCTGCACCCGGCGATGCGCGCAATGTCCCGGACCTTGGTGCCTTCGATGCCAACCGAGGCGATCAGGCGCGCTGCGATCTCCGCAACGTCCTGGCGTCGGGCTTCATGGTTGACAATTTTTGGCATCCCCAGTCCTTTCGCCGGCAGCATTCCGCCAAACGCCGGGAATTGCACTATGGTGAAAGTGATAGCCTGTCCGTAGGGGATGCAACGGATTTGGCAGGTAAAACGTATGCATTGCCATCGTGTGCAGATGGTGCCGGCTACAGGATTCGAACCCGTGGCCCCCTGATTACAAATCAGGTGCTCTACCAACTGAGCTAAGCCGGCGCGCGCGTGGCGTGGCGCGTCCATAGCCTCAGCAGGCGCCGAAGGTCCAGCCCTCGGTTTGCGCTATTTCGTCGGTCATGCCTGCGGGATGCCACAGAGCGGGGTCGGGCGCGGCGCGGCGCAGCCAGGCGGCAGTGAGAATGGCGTCGCTGCGGTGATCGTCGATGGGGCCGTGGTGCAGTGCGGGCTGGCTGCGGAGCGCATGGAGCGCGGCATCGAGGTCTGCCCCGTGACGGATCTTGCTGCGCCCGGCAGGTCGACCTGCGGCCATGGCGGCGATGGTGGTGTAGATTTCGCAGATCACCGGGCCGTGCGGGGGCAGGAGATCGACGGGCCAGACGGGTATGCGGCCCTGCAGGCCATGGAGCAGGCGCATGCCGGAAAGGCTGGACTTGCCGACCTGCGCCGCACCGACGAGGTTGAAGTTGGAGTAAGGCTTGCAGCCCATGCGCTCCTGCGCGCGCTCGGTCACGCGGAAGCGCCCGCGTCCTCCGCCAAAGGCAGCGCCCTCGCGCCCGCCGTGGCGGCGGAAATGCGGCGAGGCCTGCGGGTGATCCACGAAGCTGGAAACCGCAAGGTGACCATCTTCGTGGCACAGCCGGTCAATCAGCGCCCACAGCGATCGGGCATCGGGCGGGCTTTCGGCCCAGCCGGGGAGGAAGGCGCCCCTGTCAACAAAGGGGAGCGAGATGCCGAGGTCCATGCCGACCAATGTATCGGGCGGCAGGTGGTGGAGCAGCCAGTCTAGCACTTCCGGCCGGGACCAGCGATGGGCGGGACGGACCAGTTCGGGCGCGGCATCGCCCGTGGCGCAGATGGCCATGGCAATGCCCGCGTGGCGCTCACCCGCCGCGCCGGACCAGTCGATGGCGGCGAAATGGCGGAAGCGGTCTGGCCGGATCAAGGCTGTTCTGCGCGCTCGCGGCGCTTCCTGTCCCACCATTCGAGGCGCTTGGTCACCTCGCGCTCGAAGCCGCGTTCGACCGGGCGGTAATAGGTCTGCGGCGCCATGCCTTCGGGCCAGTAGTTCGCGCCGGAGAAGCCGTCCTCTGCGTCATGATCGTAGGCATAGTCCTTGCCATATCCGATGTCCTTCATCAGCTTGGTCGGCGCGTTGAGGATGTTCGATGGCGGGGCGAGCGAGCCGGTGTCGCGCGCGGATTTCCACGCCGCCTTCTGCGCGGCATAGGCCGCGTTCGATTTGGGTGCGGTGGCGAGGTAGAGGCAGGCCTGGACGATGGCCAGTTCGCCTTCCGGGCTGCCGAGAAAATCATAGGCGTCCTTGGCGGCGAGGCATTGCACCAGCGCCTGCGGATCGGCCAGGCCGACATCCTCGCTGGCGAAACGGACGAGGCGGCGCAGCACGTAGAGCGGCTCCTCCCCGGCCACGAGCATCCGGGCGAGATAATAGAGCGCAGCCTGCGGATCGGACCCGCGCAGCGATTTGTGCAGGGCGGAGATCAGGTTGTAGTGCCCGTCGCGATCCTTGTCGTACACGGCGACGCGGCGCATCAGGAACTTGCCGAGCGCTTCTGGATCGAGCGGTGCGTCAAGCGACACGTCGAACAGGGTTTCGGCCTGGTTGAGCAGGAAGCGGCCATCGCCATCGGCCGAGGCGATCAGCGCCTCGCGCGCCGGCGGGGTGAGCGGCAGACGTTGGCCGGTGATGTCCTCTGCGCGGCGCAGCAGCTCGCCCAGCGCCTCTGCATCAAGGCGATGGAGGATCAGCACCTGCGCGCGGCTGAGCAGCGCGGCATTGAGCGCGAAGCTGGGGTTCTCGGTCGTCGCGCCCACGAGGGTGACGGTGCCCTTTTCCACGAAGGGCAGGAAGCCATCCTGCTGGGCGCGGTTGAAGCGGTGGATCTCGTCCACGAACAGCAGCGTCTTGCGCCCGGTCAGGGCCATGGCCTCCGCCTCGGCAAAGGCCTTCTTGAGATCGGCGACGCCGGAAAAAACCGCGCTGATCGACACGAAGCGCATGCCCACGGCATCGGCCAGAAGGCGAGCGGTACTGGTCTTGCCGGTGCCGGGCGGGCCCCACAGGATCATGCTGGAAAGCTTGCCCGCGGCCACCATTCGCCCGATCGCGCCATCGGGTCCGGTCAGGTGGTCCTGCCCGATCACTTCGGACAGATCGTGCGGCCGCAGGCGATCGGCCAGCGGCGCGTCTTCCGCCGCGGCGTGGCGGGGGCTTTCCTGCGGGGGCGGGGCAAAGAGATCAGCCATGGTCTGCATGCGAGATAGGGCCTGCGCAGGAAATTTGCATCTCCTCTTGTAAAGAGCGTAGTACGATATATCTTAGAGCCATCGAATCGAGAGGAGATATATGCGAATCGATCATGGTATGCGCGGCATTGGCCGCGGCCACGGCCCCGGTAACGGGGGCCACAAGATGAAGATGATGATGGGCGAAGGCCTTCGTCGCGGGATGCGTGCCGGTTTTGGTGGCGGTTTCGGTGGCGGCTTTGGCGACGACGAAGAGGCCGGCATGCGCGGCGGCTTCGGTCGTGGCGGGCGCGGAGGCGGTGGTGGCCGGGGCGGTCGAGGGCGGATGTTCGCCAGCGGTGAACTGCGGCTGACGCTTCTGCACCTTGTAAGCCAACAGGATCGCCACGGCTATGAACTGATCAAGGCGATCGAGGACCTGACCGGCGGGCATTATGCGCCCAGCCCCGGCGTGGTCTATCCCACGCTGTCGCTGCTGGTGGACGAAGGCCTGATCGCCGAGGTGCCGGGCGAAGGCGCGCGAAAGGCCTTCACCGCCACCGATGCAGGCCGCAAGGAAGCAGCCCTGCATGCCGCGGCGATCGCCGCGGTGATTGCCCGGCTGAAGGCACTGGCCGAGGCGCGTGGGCGCGAGGCGAGCCCGCCGGTGATGCGGGCCATGACCAACCTGAAGATGGCGCTGCGCAACCGCGTGGGGGCCGATGGGTTTGACAAGGACACCGCGCACGCCATTGCGGAAATCCTGGACGAAGCAGCACGGAAGATCGAACGGCTATGAGCACGCAAAGTACCGCCCGCATTCCCACCACCAGCGCCAGCAGATACCTGCAACAGGTGTGCAAGCACTGGGAACACAACCTTGAAGTCAGCTTCGACGCCACGCAGGGGCGCATCGTGTTCCCCCGCGATGCGCGCGGCGCAACCTGGGCTGGTGACGCCATGGTGACCTTTACCGCCGAGCCCGAGGCGCTGGTCTGCACGATCACGGCTAGTGAACCGGCACAGCTGGAAGGGCTAAAGGGCGCAGTGGCACGCCACGTGGATCGCTTCGCCTTCCGCGAAGCCCCGCTCAGCTACCCCTGGGTGGACGCGTGATCGGCGGCGGTTGCGGGTAAAGCCGGATAGGCGTAGTCTCCCCCGGCCCACATCCGGGCGATCGCAAGGGGGAGATTGCGATGGAACTCGGTGAAACCGCACCCACTGCACCCGTAGCAAGCCCGGCGCCTTGGCACCTGTGGGTCATCGGCACGGTCGGCCTGCTGTGGAATGCCTTCGGCTGCTATGACTACGTGATGTCGAAGACTTCGCCGGAAACCTACCTCGCCCAGATGGGAATGGGGCAGGAGACGGTCGACTACATGGCGTCTTTCCCGGCCTGGCTTACGGCGTTCTGGGCCTTGGGCGTATGGGGTTCACTTGCCGGGTCGGTGCTGCTGCTGGCGCGGTCCCGCCATGCGGTAACGGCCTTTGCTGCTTCGTTGTTCGGGCTGGCGGTTAGCCAGGGCTATGAGACTCTGTTTCTCAAGCCGCCCTTTCCGCCGCCGCTGGCCGTGGTGGGCACGATCTGGATCGCGCTGATCCTGCAACTGGTTTATGCCAGCCGCATGAAGCGGGCCAGCGTTCTGGCGTGAATCCGGCACGTCTCCGCCCTGATTGACCAGTCAGGGATGGATTACGTAGTTTTACTATGCATGCTTTTCCTAGGCGACTAGCCGGCTGTCGCTTCGGCGCGGGCGGCAGCGCCTTTTTGCGCTCCCGGGTCGCAGCGCGGGGGAGAGTAAAATGGCAGGAACGGTTGCATTAGGCTACACGATCGATCGCGTGTCGGGCCAATTCGACGTGTCGGCAGACTATTACATTCCGCCCTACACTGATCCTGAAACCTTTGAATACTTTGCCGCAACGCAATGGAGTTTCAGCTATTACGATCAGGTCGCCAGCCAGGTTGGAACATCCGGGGATGGATGGGATAGCGGTTTTGGCCTGATCTATATCGGCTTTGCGCCAGGCGAGACTGTCTCTGACGGAACGCTCGACTTCACCGCGTTCAACAGCTTCAGTGGCGAATCTGCCAGTGTGCGGTGGCACGTGCTGAATGCCGGGCTGGCTGGTGAGGCGAAGATTCTGGCAGGCGGGGATGGCGTGGATATCGTGATCGGCGGGGCCGGAGACGATGAGCTTTCAGGCGGCGCGGACAACGACGTATTGGATGGCGGCGATGGTGCCGACGCGATGGATGGAGGCGAAGGGGCCGACCGCCTGACGGGTGGCGCCGGCGATGACACGATGCGCGGCGGTGCAGGGGACGATCTCTATGACGTCGATGCGGCGGGGGATCGCATCGAGGAGCTGGCAGGAGGTGGCTACGAGCTCGTATTCGCAACGGTAAGCTATAGCCTGCCCGATGAAGTAGAAGACCTGAGCCTGGTCATTGCAACGGCGCTGGATGGCACGGGCAACGGGCAGCATAATCGCATCGACGGCAACGGTTCGGACAACCTGCTTTCTGGACAGGGCGGAAACGACAGGCTCTTTGGCTATCAGGGCGCAGACCAGCTGGTGGGCGGCGAGGGTGCAGACCTGCTCGACGGCGGCTCTGGCGCGGATCGCATGGCAGGCGGCAGTGGCGACGATTCCTTCGTGGTGGATAGCCTGGGTGACGTCATTGTCGAACTTGCGGGTGAAGGCGTGGACGAGGCGCGTGCATTCGGGCTGCACCGCTATGCTATCCAGCAAAATGTCGAGGATCTGACTAACCTCGACGCCGAGGGCGTTTTCATTGGCTACGGCAACGCCATTGGCAACGTAATCTCTGGGGCAGCGGGCGTTGACCGCCTCTTCGGTCTCGGTGGGCAGGACACCCTGCGCGGCGCAGACGGCGCCGATCTGCTGGAAGGCGGCGCAGACGGTGATCGAATAGAAGGCGGCGTTGGCAAGGATACTGCCTCCTATGCCCGATCGCTTTCCGGGGTGCAGGTGAACCTTGCCACGGGTGCGGCGTCGGGCGGAGACGCCGAGGGCGATACGCTGCTGTCCATCGAAGGGCTGCGAGGCAGCGCGCATGACGACGTGCTCACCGGAGATGGCCGGGCGAACACGCTTGCCGGGGGCGCCGGTGCGGATCAGCTTGACGGCGGATTGGGCAATGACGTGCTGCTGGGGGGAGCCGGGGCGGATGTTCTTGTCGGCGGTGGCGGGCAGGACTCCGCCAGCTATGCAGGATCGGCGCTGGCGGTAACGGTCGATCTGGCCACGGGCACCGCGCAGGGCGGCGATGCAGAGGGTGACACGCTGGACGGTATTGGCGGCGTGATCGGAAGCGCTCTGGATGACACGCTTGGTGGTAGTGAAGGGGCGAACCGGCTGGCCGGCGGTGACGGCGCAGATCACCTTGACGGTCGCGAGGGCGCTGACATCCTTATCGGCGGTGCCGGCGGAGACGTTCTCGCCGGCGGCGATGGCAGCGACATCCTCGATTATGGCGGATCGTCCGAGGCGGTGGTGGTGGATCTTGCCGCCGGCACGGCCTCTGGCGGGGATGCTGCGGGTGACAGCTGGACTTCGATCGAGAACCTCGCCGGATCTGCCCATGCGGATGTCCTGACCGGCGACGGCCTGCGCAACCTGCTGCGCGGCATGGCCAATGACGACATGCTTGCGGGCGGCGAGGGCGACGACGTGATCGTCGGCGGCGCGGGCGCAGACACGATGGATGGCGGAGCGGGGCGCGATACGCTGAGCTATGCTGGCCATGGACAGTCCATCTCGGTCAGCCTTGCCGACGGACGGGGTCTGCTGGGCGATGCGCAGGGGGACACGTTCACCGGCTTCGAGAACCTGCGCGGAGGCGAGGCCAGCGACGCGCTCTATGGCGACGGGGCGGTGAACCGCATCGATGGCGGCGGAAACGGCGATTACATCGACGGCGCAGGTGGCAACGATGTTCTCATCGGGCGCACCGGCGATGACGGGTTCTATATCGGGGCCGGCTCCGGCAGCGACCGCATTCTCGATTTCACCGCCGGTGGTATCGAGGATCGCATCCTGGTGAACCTGTCCGGCTATACCACGCTGGTGCAGGTCATGGCCGTGGCGCGGCAGGATGGCAGCACGGTGGTGCTCGATTTCGCGCCTGATCTGCAACTGCGGCTGGAAAACGTGTTGCTGGCGGATCTGACCGCGCAGGACTTCGTGTTTTCGCTGTAGCGCCGGTCAGCGCTTGGCCCGCTGGCGGATCAGGCGCTGATAGGTATCGGCCACGGCCTGGTTGATGCGGTCCCAGCTGAAATCCAGGCTGCGGCGCTCGCCCGCCGCGCCATGCCTGGCGCGCAGGTCCGCATCCTCGATATAGCCGCGCAGCGCCTCGGCAAAGGCGTGGATCGCGCCGGGGCGGACGAGGCGGCCATTGATGCCCTGTTCGACCAGGCTTTCGCTGCCCGTGGCTTCTGCCGCGACGACCGGGATGGCACAGGCCATGGCTTCCAGCGTCACATTGCCGAAGGTTTCGGTGATTGAAGGGTTGAACAGCACGTCCATGCTTGCCACGGCGCGGCCAAGGTCTGACCCTGCCTGGAAGCCGGCGAACACGGCATTGGGCAGGCGCGCTTCAAACCACGCGCGGGCCGGGCCCTGGCCGATCACCAGCACTTTGTGCGCAATGCCGCGCGAGACCAGCTCGTCGACCGCATCGGCAAAGACATCCAGCCCCTTTTCCATCACCAGCCGGCCGAGGAAGCCGACGGCGATCTCGTCATCGGCGATGCCCAGCCCCCGCCGCCAGGCGAGATCACGCCGGCCGGGATTGAAGATTTCGCGATCCACGCCGCGCGACCACAGCGAGATGTCATAGTTCATCCGCTCTTCGCGCAGCACTTGCGCCATCGATTCCGAAGGCGCGACCAGCGCGTCGCAGCGGCGATAGAACCGGCGAAGCATCGCCGTGAGCGCCGGTTCGATCCACGCCATGTTGTAGTAACGGGGATAGGTGTCGAAGCGGGTGTGGACGCTGGAAAGCACCGGGATGCCGCGCCGGCGCGCCCAGGTGACCGCGCGATGGGCGGTCACATCGGGCGAGGCGACGTGGACGACGTTGGGCGCAAAGGCAGCGAGATCGCGGCGCACGCGGGGCGATAGCGCCACCGGAATGCGGTATTCTGCCCGACCGGGCACGGGAATGGCGGGCACGGCGACAAGATCGCCGGTGGGTTCGAACGCGGGCTTTTCCACCACGGGCGCATAGACGCGCACGGCCGCGCCCTGGCGCAGCAGATAGCCGACAAGGCGGTTCAGCGCCTGGTTGGCGCCATCGCGCACGTAGTTGTAGTTTCCGCTGAACAGCGCCACCCGCAGGCCCGCGAGCGGGGCTCCCGACAGGGCAAGGGGGGCAGCTTCGGGGGCAGCGGCTTCAGGGAGATCGTTTCCGGCCATCGCCGCGCCCATAGCCGCCCCCGCCGCGCTTGGCGAGGGGGCGGCGGAATGAATTACCAGCCGTAGCGACCGCGATAGAGGTCATGGTGGCGGCGCTCCCAGCGTTCATGCTGCCGCCATTCGCGATAACGCCAGTCGTCGTTGCGGTAATAGCCGCGCGGATAGGCCGGGTAGCTGCGATAGTAGTAGCCACCGCGATAGCGGGGGTAGTATCCACGGTCGTAATAGTAGTCGCGGTCGCGATTGTCCGAAGCGATGGCTGCGCCGATGGCAAGGCCGACAATGCCGGCGCCAATGGCGATCGCCGCATCGTTTCCGCCACCACGGCGTCCCCATCCATCGTGCGCCTGTGCCGGCGCTGCGGTGGCGAGCGTGGCCGCCGCCATCGCGGTGCCGAGAATGCCCTTTCCGATCAGGTTCATGGCTTGTCTCCGATCATGCCCACCAATGCTGCTTGGCGCAGATCCGGGGGGTATGTGGAAGGTGTAGCATGATCGGCTGAACCGGTGCTGAAACCCATGTTAATCTCGCTGCATCCGGACGCAGGGATGCGGCGGTCCGGCTGATAGGGCGACTGTGGGCGGAACAGTGGGGCGGGGCCATCCGCTCTGCCGGTGGAGCAAACCCACCGGAGAACACTCATGTCATTTCTTGATCGCATTGCCGCCGCAATCACGCCGCCTGAAAGCGAGGAGGACCGCGCCACCGCGCGTCGCAGCGCGGAGACGCTCGCCAAGGATGGCGACTGGCTTTCCCTCGCGCTGGACCATCACCGCCGCATCGAATCATGCTTCGGCCTGGCTGCCAATGCAGCAACGGCTGCGGAAAAGCTTTCGGCGTTCAGGCAGCTTGCCATGGTGCTCAACGCGCATGCCGCCGCAGAGGAGGTCATTCTCTATCCGGCGCTGACCGAACATGGCGAAAAGAGCCACGCCACGATGGCCTATGAAGAGCAGTCCCTGACCAAGGTGCAGATGGCGCACCTGGAAAAGCTGGACCCGATGAGCGACGAATGGCGCGAGAAGCTGGAGCATATCAAGGGCGCGGTGCTGCACCACATGTATGAAGAGGAAGGCACCTGGTTTCCCGAGCTGCGCCGCTCGATCCCGACAGGTGAGGATGCCATGCTGACGCGCCGGTTTGGCGAAGAGTTCACCAAGTTCTCGGGCGGAGCAGGCCGGGCTGACAGTGGCGATCAGCCGATGCAGATGGCCGCGCAGATGGACGAGAGCAACCGGCAGCCGCCGCGCAACTGGGGTGGGGCCGACTACTGAGATTGTGAGCGCCGCAAGGCAAGGGCCCCGGCAATGCGAACTGCCGGGGCCCTCCTTTGTCCTTGATCGGCCGGATCAGTAGCCGCGGCGGTAGTCGCCATAGTCGCGCCCGTCATAGCCGCGACGCTCGTAGTAGTCGCGGTCATAGCGGTCGTCGCCGCGATAGCCGTCGTTGCGGTAGGCGCGGTCGTTCCGGTAATACCCGTTGTTGTAGTTGTAATACCGACCGTCGCGGTCATAGCGGTCGTTGCGATGGTTGTTGCCGCTTGATGCGATGATCGCGCCCAGCGCCAGCCCGATGATGCCCCCGGCGATCGCCGCGCCTGCGGTGTCACCACCGCTGCGGTGATGGCCGTAGTAATCGCGCGCCGATGCCGGCGTGGCGGTAGCCAGAGCCGTGGCGGCAAGCGTGGTTGCAAGGGCGGCCTTTTTGGCAAACGTGAACATGGTCAGTCTCCTGCGGCGGTCCGGAAAGGAGCAATTCCCCGTCCGATTCGCCGCCGTGCCTGATGGGATTAGGCCCGGTGGGCTGAATGCGGGTGGGATGAAACTGCCAGCTTCCGTTCAGGTTAATGAACCTGAGGATGAACAAGATCGCGTGTTCGCCAAACCGGATCTGATTGTCCGCGTGCAACGTAACAATGGCGTTTGAACTGACATGGAATCATGATCCGTTGGCCCTGCTCGTCCATGAGCGAGGGGAGATCGTGATGAAGATTCGAGACATTCAGGAGGCGCTGACCAAGGCCGGTTACCTTCCCGGCCCGATCGACGGCATCTGGGGCCGACAGACCGCCACCGCCGTGCGTGCGTTCCAGAAGGACAAGGGGCTGCAGGTCGATGGCGTGGTGGGGCCGCAGACGGCGGCCGCGCTGGCCGCGATTGGTCAGGCTGGCGCAGCGGCTGATCCGGGCAACTTGCCGCTGGTGTGGCTCGCGGAGGCATCGCGCCTGATCAACACGAAGGAGGATCCGGCCACGGGCAGGAGCAATCCGATCATCCTGGAATGGGCGGACGAACTGGGCGTGGACAGGATCTATACGACTGACGACATACCGTGGTGCGGCCTGTTCGTGGCGCACTGCATTGGCTCTACCCTGCCGGCAGAGCCGCTGCCCTCGGGCTTGCTGGCTGCGCGATCATGGAGCCGGTTCGGCATTCCGGTCGAGCCGACCCGCGGGGCGATCATGGTGTTCTATCGCAAGTCCCCCCAGAGCGGCCTTGGCCATGTCGGCTTCTACCTTGGCGAAGACGCGACGGCCTACTGCATCCTTGGTGGCAACCAGTCGAACAGCGTGTCGGTAACCTGGATTGCCAAGTCCCGCCTGATTGGCGCCCGCTGGCCTTCCACCTTCTCGCCACCGCTTTCGGGCAGGACCCAGCTTGCCAGCCGCACCGGCGACCTTTCGATCAACGAAGCCTGACCGCCAACGAAAAAGGCCCCCGCGGTGCGGGGGCCTCTGTCGGGTTCAGGCCGCTTCCTTCTTCCGCGACGCCTTCTTGCGCTCGTTCGGATCGAGGATCGCCTTGCGCAGGCGGATCGACTTCGGCGTCACTTCGACCATTTCGTCGTCGTCGATATAGGCGATGGCCTGTTCCAGCGTCATGATCTTCGGCGGGGTCAGGCGGATGGCGTCGTCCTTGCCGCTCGAACGGAAGTTCGTCAGCTGCTTGGACTTCATAGGGTTGACCTCGAGGTCTTCCGGCTTGGCGTTCTCGCCGATGATCATGCCTTCATACAGCGGCGTGCCCACACCCACGAACAGGATGCCGCGCTCTTCCAGCGGGCCGAGGGCATAGGCAACCGCTTCACCGGTACCGTTGGAGATCAGCACGCCGTTCTTGCGGCCTTCGATCTTGCCCTTGTGCGGGCCATACTTTTCGAACAGCCGGTTCATGATGCCGGTGCCGCGCGTGTCCGAAAGGAATTCGCCGTGGTAGCCGATCAGTCCGCGCGAAGGCGCCGAGAAGGTGATGCGCGTCTTGCCGCCGCCCGAAGGGCGCATGTCGGTCAGTTCCGCCTTGCGGATCGCCATCTTGTCCACGACCGTGCCCGAGTATTCGTCGTCCACGTCGATCATCACGGTTTCGTACGGCTCGAGCAGGCTGCCGTCCTCGTCCTTCTGGAACAGCACGCGCGGGCGGCTGATGCCGAGTTCGAAGCCTTCGCGACGCATCGTTTCGATCAGCACGCCCAGCTGCAGTTCGCCGCGGCCCGCCACTTCGAAGCTGTCCTTGTCGGCGCTTTCGGTGATGCGGATCGCCACGTTGGATTCCGCCTCGCGCTCCAGACGGTCGCGGATCATGCGGCTGGTCACCTTGCTGCCTTCGCGGCCGGCCATCGGGCTGTCGTTCACCGCAAAGCGCATCGACAGGGTCGGCGGATCAATCGGCTGGGCCTTGATCGGCACGGTCACTTCCGGCGCGGCGATGGTGTTCGACACGGTGGCGACGGTCATGCCGGCGATCGAGATGATGTCGCCCGCGAAGGCTTCGTCCACCGGCACGCGGTCCAGGCCACGGAAGGTAAGGATCTTGGAGGCGCGGCCGGTTTCGATGACCTTGCCATCCATGTCGAGCGCGCGGATCGGGTCGTTCACGCGGATCACGCCCGACTGGACGCGCCCGGTCAGCACGCGACCGAGGAAGTTGTCACGGTCCAGCAGCGTGGCGAGGAACGAGAACGGCGCTTCGGCATCGAGGTTCGGCGGCGGCACGTGATCGACGATCAGCTGGAACATCGGATCCAGCGTGCCTTCGCGCGCGTCGGGGTCGGTGCTGGCATAGCCATTGCGGCCCGAAGCGTAGAGCACCGGGAATTCCAGCTGGTCGTCATTGGCGTCGAGCGTGACGAACAGGTCGAACACTTCGTCGAGCACTTCCTGGATGCGCTGGTCGGGGCGGTCCACCTTGTTGACCACCACGATCGGGCGCAGGCCCAGCGCCAGCGCCTTGCCGGTGACGAACTTGGTCTGCGGCATCGCGCCTTCCGAGCTGTCGACCAGCAGGATAACGCCGTCCACCATGCTCAGGATGCGCTCCACCTCGCCGCCGAAGTCGGCGTGGCCGGGGGTGTCGACGATGTTGATGCGCACGCCGTTCCATTCGATCGAGGTCGGCTTGGCAAGGATGGTGATCCCGCGTTCCTTTTCCAGATCGTTGGAATCCATCGCGCGCTCTTCCACGCGCTGGTTGTCGCGGAAGGTGCCGGACTGGCGGAAGAGCTGGTCGACGAGCGTGGTCTTGCCATGGTCGACGTGGGCGATGATCGCGATATTGCGCTGCTGGGCGGACATGAAACTCGGCTTTCAGTTGGTTCTTGCAAGGCGCGCGCCTTGCGGAGCACGGGGGACAGCCACTGCGGTCCCGATACGGGCGCGCGCTTACCCGGAATTGTGCGCTGCGGCAAGGAAAGTCTCGTCAGCACCAATTTGGCGCGGTTGTGGCGCTTGTGCCACACTGGTCAGGGTTCCCTTTACAAACCCGGTAATTGCGCATTGTACCGCACCGGGTGGAAACCTAGTGTCGGCGTCATAAAAGACGAGGGGATCGCAGAACAAGGCATGGGCACCGGATGGGGTCGCAGCCTTGGGCCTGCCCCGAGTGGACCAAAGGGTACGTTACCAGTCATGACCAAGCTCGACGTCAGCCGCCTTGCCGGCACCCGCGCCATCCTCCTCGCGGGGGCCTGCACCGCCGCCGTGGCGCTCCCCGCCCTGGCTCATGCGCAGGAACAGGCGGCCCCCGCGTTCGAACAGGCCACGGCCGCCGCCGATTCACCTTCCGGCTCTGCCGACAGCGGCGCCGGCAACGAGATCATCGTTACCGCGACAAAGCGTGAGCAGACGCTTCAGGACGTCCCCGTGGCGGTCACCGTCACCACCGCGCAGACGCTCGAGCGCGCGCAGATCCGTGACATCAAGGACCTGACCAGCGTGGTCCCCTCGCTCCGGGTCAACCAGCTGCAGTCCAGCGCCAACACCAACTTCATCATCCGCGGCTTCGGCAACGGCGCCAACAACGCGGGCATCGAACCCTCGGTCGGCGTCTTCGTTGATGGCGTCTACCGTTCGCGCTCTGCCGCGCAGATCGGCGATTTTCCCGATGTGCAGCGGATCGAGGTGCTGCGCGGGCCGCAGTCCACCCTGTTCGGCAAGAACGCCTCGGTCGGCGTCATCTCCATCCTCACGGCCAAGCCGCAGTTCGATTGGGGCGGCAACATCGAAGGCAGCTATGGCAACTACAACGCCTTCGTCGGCAAGGGCGTGGTTACCGGCCCGATCAGCGACAAGCTGGCCTTCAGCCTGGCCGGCGGGTACAACAAGCGCGACGGCTACAACACCGATCTGGGCACCGGGAACAAGACCAACGAGCGCAACCGCTGGTTCGCCCGCGGGCAGTTGCTGTGGGAACCGCAGGCCGCGCTGCGCGTGCGCCTGATCGCCGATTACAGCAAGATCGACGAGAACTGCTGCGCGGTGGTCAACCTTGTGCCGTCAAACGCGACGCTTGCGGTGCGCGGTCTTGGCGGGGCGGTCAACACGCCCGGCCAGCGCTTTGACAACGTGGTCTATTCCAACTTCGATTCGACCAACAAGATCAAGAACTGGGGCTTTTCCGGCCAGGTCGATTATGATTACGGCCCGTTCACGCTCACTTCGATCACCGCCTATCGCGGGGTGGATGCGCTGACCAACCAGGACAGCGATTTCTCCAGCGCGGACCTGCTCGGGCGCAACCTGCAGGACCAGAAGATCCGCACCTTCACGCAGGAACTGCGCGTGGCCACCAACATGGAAGGACCGCTCAATTTCCTCGTCGGTGCGTACTACTTCAATGAAAAGATCGACCAGAAGAACCTGATCGACTGGGGCAGCCAGGCGCGGCCCTATGCCAGCCTGCTGATCAACTCCGTCACCAACGGCACGCAGACGCTCGGCTCGCTGGAACAGACCGTCAGCGCGCTGACCGGACAGAACTATGTCGGCCAGTTCTTCGTGCAGGGGCAGGGGTTGAACGAGAAGTACCGGCTGAAGGACGACGCCTTCTCGGTGTTCGGACAGGCCGATTTCAAGATTGGTGACCGCATCACCATCACCGGCGGCCTGAACTACACGCACGATACCAAGCGCTATGGTGCTACCGCCGTTTCCAGCGACGTGTTCTCTGGCCTGGATCTGACGCAGATCGGCGGCGTGGCGCTGCAGCGCGGCTTTGTGGCGCGGGCGTTGGGCACGGAAGACCCTGCCGCCATCGCCGCTTTCGCGCAGGCCAATCCGGTGGTGTTCGGCCAGATCAGCGCGCTGGCGCAGAACTTCGCCACTGTGAACCAGGGCCTGACCACGCAGGCCGCGGCGGCTGACGCCAATCCGTTGACCGTGGGCAACCCGCTGCTGGCGCTGCGCCCGTTCCAGTTCTTCCCGCCGTTCCTTGGACTGCCCAACAGCGTGGAGCCGGGCCGCACCAGCGATGGCAAGCTGACCTGGGTCGCCCGCGTCGCCTTTGACGTGAACGACAAGATCAACCTCTACGCCAGCTATGCCACCGGCTTCAAGGCAAGCTCGGTCAACCTCAGCCGTGACAGCCGCCCGTTCGAAAGCAGCGCCGTCGCGCTCGAAGGGGCCGGCCTGCTTCAGGTGAACCAGACCTACGGCACGCGTTATGCGAAGCCCGAGAACTCGCGCGTCTATGAAATCGGCCTGAAGGCGGATTGGGGCGTGGCCACGGCCAATGTCGCCGCGTTCCAGCAGTCGATCACCGGGTTCCAGTCCAACGTCTTCACCGGCAAGGGCTTCGTGCTTGCCAACGCGGGCAAGGAAACCGTGAAGGGTATCGAGTTCGAAGGTTCGGTGAAGCCGGCCAAGGGTCTGATGTTCACCGCCGCCTTCACCTATCTCGACGCCAAGTACGACAGCTTCGTGGTCTCGGCAGTGGGCGATCTTTCCGGCACTCGCCCGGCCGGCATCCCGGAGCTGGCCACCACGCTCAGCGCCACCTGGGATCAGGAAATCGCCCATTCCGGCCATCACCTGATCCTGCGCGGCGATTACCACTATGAATCGCCCAACCAGCTGGAAGAGGGTCTGCCTGGCTATCTCGATGCGTTTGCTGCCGATGGCGGCCGCTCTGCTGCCATCGCCGCTGCCGCGCCGTTCCGTGCAGAGGTGAACGAGGTCAACGCATCGATCACCTGGGCCATGCCCAACGGGCTGGAGCTGACCGCGTGGGGCCGCAACATCACCAACGATCGCTGGCTGGTGAACATTTTCGACACCCCGGCACAGCCTTATTCGATCTCGGGATATACCAACCAGCCCCGCACCTGGGGCGGTTCGATCCGCTATCGCTTCTGATCGGCATCAGCCGCATCGGATGGAGGAGGGGGCCCCTGCGGCCCCCTTTTTCTTGCGTGAAACCATGTTTCGTGGCTCAATCCTCGTCGACAGCGCGTTGCGGATGCAGGTGCGGTCCAATGCAGGGGGATAGATCATGGAATGGATGTTGATGCCCTATCGGCGCTATGCCGATTTCTCCGGTCGTTCGCGCCGCAAGGAATACTGGATGTTCGCGCTGCTCTCGATGATCGTGGCGTTCGTTTCAGTCATGCTGATGTTCGCTGGCGGCATGGGTTCCGATGGCACCGCTCCGGGCGGGACGTTCTGGCTCGGCACCTTGCTAATCGTGGTCTGGGGCCTTGGCAGTATTGTCCCGAGCATCGCGGTGCAGGTGCGGCGGTTCCATGATCAGGGGCGGTCCGGCTGGATGGTCCTGCTGGGCTTCATCCCTTATGTCGGCGGCATCATCGTGCTGGTGTTCATGTGTCTTGAAGGAACGCGAGGCCCCAACCAGTATGGCCCCGATCCCAAGAACCCGGCACAGTCAGACGTCTTCGCCTGATTCATTCAGTCTGACAGGAGCCCGCCCGATGGAATGGATGATCCTGCCCTATCGCCGCTACGCCGAATTCACCGGGCGTTCGCGGCGCAAGGAATACTGGATGTTCGCGCTGTTCTATCTGCTGGTGATGATCGCGCTGAATGCGGTGTTCGGCACCAACCAGGTCGAACGCGGCACCGGATCGTTCGTCTATGGCACCCGGCTGGTCGGGGCGGGCAGCTGGGCCGGCGGGCTGTTCTGGCTCGCCAGCCTGGTCCCCGGCCTTGCCGTGTCGGTGCGGCGCCTGCACGATCAGGATCGCACCGGCTGGCTCCTGCTGCTGTGGCTGATCCCGTTCCTCGGCTGGTTCGCGCTGCTGGTGTTCATGTGTCTCGAAGGTACGCGCGGCCAGAACCGCTATGGGCCGGATCCAAAAGATCCGGCCAACGCTGAGGTGTTCCGCTAAAGCTCGCGAAGCACCCGCGCCGGGCGGGTTCGCAGCACGGCTGCCGATCCGCCCAGCGCCAGCGCCAGCACCAGCGCGATTCCCGCCGTCAGCACGCCTGCGATGCGCCCCCAGCCGGGCAGCCAGTCGAATTCGAACAGCTGCGTCACCACGCCCCACGCCACGCCAAGTCCCAGCGCCAGCGACAGCGCCGCCAGCACCGCGCAGAGCAGCGCATATTCCGCCAGCAGCACGCCCAGCACCTGCCGCGATCCCGCGCCCAGCACGCGCAGCACCGCGCTGTCATAACTGCGCGCCTCGCGCGCGGCGGCGATCGCGCCGGCCAGCACCGCCATGCCTGCCAGCACCGCCACCGATGCGGCGGCCAGCACCGCCGTGCCCATCTGCGAAAGGATGTCGCGCGCCTGGCTCAGCACCGGCCCGACCTCGATCACCGAGCTTGAGGGCAGGGCGCGCACCAGTCCTGACAGGATCGCCCGGCGCACCGGCGCGGTCTTCGCCCCCGCAGGCAGCTCGATGGTCGCGGCAAGGTTGTGCGGTGCGTCGGCCAGCGCATTGGGGCTGAACACCAGCACATAGTTGAAGCCCATCGTCTCCCAGTCGATCCGACGGAAGCTGGCGATGGTCGCGCTGCGCTCCACGCCCAGCAGCGTGATGGAGATGCGGTCGCCCAGTCTCAGGCCCAGAACCTGCGCCAGCGTCTCGTCCACCGAAACCAGCGGCGGCCCGGCGTAGTCTTTGGGCCACCACTGCCCCGCCGTCACCACGTTGCCCTCGGGCACCGCGTCGGCATAGGTCAGGCCCCGGTCCCCTTTCAGTGCCCAGGCGTCGTCCGGGATGGAAACCAGGTCCGCCACCCGCGTCATCCGGTCCGCCGGGCCAAATGCGGTGATCGCCCCGCGCAACGCCGGCACCGCGCGCACCTGTGCCCCCGGTGCGGCGCGATCCACCAGCGCGCGGAACTCGCCTTCGCGCGCCTTGGGCAGGTCCAGCACGAAGTAATCGGGCGCGCGCGCCGGCACGCTGCGCGCGATATTGGCGTCGAGGCTGGTTTCCACCGCCGCCAGCAGCACGAAGGCGGACAGGGCAAAGCCCAGCGCCAGCACCAGCGCGCCGGTCTGTGCGCCCGGCCGATGCAGGTTGCGCAGCGCCATGCGCAGCAGCGGGCGGCGCGGCGCGGGCAGCCGCGCGGCGGCGCGGGTCACGCCCCAGCCGACCAGCCACAGCAGCCCGAACAGCGCCGCCGACCCGCCAAGGAACCCTGCCGCCAGCAAGGGCTGCGGCGATGTGCCGATCGCCAGCGCCGCAATTCCGCCCAGGCCCAGCACCACCGGGACCGCACCCGTCCGCCAGCGCCGCGTGCCGCGCGAAACGCCCGCACGCATCAGCGCCATCGCGGGCGTCTCGCGCGCGGCCAGCAGCGGCGGCGCGGCAAAGGTCAGCGCGATCAAGGCGCCATAGGCCGCCGCCAGCGCCAGCGCGGATGCATCGAACACGAAGCCCGCCTCCACCGGCAACAGCCCCTGCAGCGCCCGCGCGATCAGCGGGGTCGATCCCACGCCGATGGCCAGCCCGATGGCGATCCCCGCTGCCGATGCGGCGGCGATCTGCAGCAGGAATATCCGCGCCACGTCTGCGCTGGTCGCGCCCAATATCTTCAGCGTGGCAATGCTCCCGCGCCGCGCCTCCAGATAGCTGGAAACCCCGTTGCCAATGCCGATCCCGGCAATGGACAGCGCCGCCAGCGCCACCAGTGTCAGGAACTGGCCCATCCGCGAAACAAAGCGGTCCAGCCCGGGCGAGGCGCGGTCCCGCGTGCGCGTGCCAAAGCCGCCATCCGGGAACTGCGCCTTGAACGCATCGGCCACCGTGGCGGGTTCGGCCTGCGCGGGCAGGCGCAAGCGGTACTTCCACCGCGCCATCGATCCGGTCTGCACCAGCCCGCTGGCCGCCAGCGCCTCCTGGCTGACGATCACCGTCGGCCCCAGGGCAAAGCCTTCGCCCAGCCGGTCGGGCTCGTCGGCAATCACGCCCGCCACGGTCAGCACGGCGTTGCCCACCTGCAGCCGGTCGCCCGTCTTCACCTCCAGCCGGTCCGCCACGCCCGGCGCGATCCAGGCCGCCATGCCCTGTGGCGCCCCTGCGCTGCTGCGGCCTTCAAGCTTCAGCGCGCCATACAGCGGCCAGCGTGCGTCCACTGCCTTCAGCTCCACCGGCGTTGCCGCATCGCCCTGCACCTGGCGCGCCATCGCCTGCAGCCGCAGCCCTGCCGACACCGTGCCCAGCCGGTCCATCGCCGCGCGCTCCGGCCCACTTGCGGCGCGTCCGGCCAGCGAAAGCTCCACATCGCCGCCCAGCATCACCCGCCCGCGCGCCACCAGCTCGCGCTCGATAGCGCCGGTCAGCGTGCCGATGGCTGATAGCGCCGCCGTGCCCAGCACCAGGCAGGCCAGCAGCAGGCGCAGGCCACGAAAGCGCCAGTCCAGCCCGCGCCGCGCCAGCGCCCATGCAGTGCCCCAGGTCACGCCGCCTCGTCCGAAACGATCCGCCCGTCGGCCAGCCGCACGATCCGCCCACAGCGCCGCGCCAGCGCCTCGTCATGCGTCACCATCACCAGCGCCGCCCCCGCCTGCGCCGTGCGTGCAAACAGCAGCTCCGCCACCGCCTCGCCCGTGGCATGGTCCAGGTTGCCGGTGGGTTCGTCGGCAAACAGGATTTGCGGGGCAGGGGCCAGCGCGCGGGCGATCGCCACCCGCTGCTGCTCTCCGCCGGAAAGCTGCGCCGGATAGTGGTGCAGCCGGTGCGCCAGCCCCACCGCCGCCAATTCCGCCTCGGCCCTGCCACGTGCATCGGCCAACCCGGCCAGTTCCAGCGGGGTGCCCACGTTCTCCAGCGCGGTCATCGTCGGCAGCAGGTGGAAGGCCTGCAGCACGATGCCGATCCGCCCGCGCCGCGCCAGCGCCAGCGCATCTTCTGACAGCGCGGTGAAATCCTGCCCCGCCACATTCAGCTGCCCGCCGCTCGCCCGCTCCAGCCCTGAAAGCACCGCCAGCAGCGAGGATTTGCCCGATCCCGATGGGCCCAGCAGCGCCACGGTCTCGCCCGCGCCCACCTGCAGGCTCACCCCGCGCAGGATATCCACCCGCCCGTCGCCAGAGCCGAGCGTCAGGGTCAGGTCCTGCGCGCTGATGATGGTGGAGGAGGATAGGGGCGAAGCGGGAAGGGGATCACTTGTCACGACGGTGATCTGGCATAGATTGGTTGCCCCCCGCAACCTGCCCGACCGGAACCTCCATGCGCTTTCTCGCCGTCTCCCTGTTGCTGCTCCTCGCCGCCTGCTCTGGCGAAAAGGCGCCTGCGCCGCTCGCCACACGCAGCGCTGGCGCAGAATCGCCGGCCAAGGCGCCCGTGATCCTCGCCTTCGGGGACAGCCTCTATGCGGGCTATGGATTGAAACCGACTGAAAGCTACCCCAGCCGCCTTGAAGTGGCACTGAACGCGGCTGAGGTGCCCGTGCGCGTGGTCAACGCAGGCGTTTCGGGAGACACCACGGCGGCGGCCCGCGCGCGCCTTGCCTTCACGCTCGATGGCCAGCCGGTAAAGCCCGCGCTGGTCATGGTCGGCCTTGGCGGCAACGACATGCTGCGCGGCCTGCCGCCTGCGGAAACGCGCGCCAACATGGCGGCCATCGCGCAGGAACTGAAGCGGCGGAACATCCCCTTCATGCTCACCGGCATGCTCGCCGCGCCCAACATGGGGAAGGATTATGTCAGCCAGTTCAACACGATCTGGCCTGATCTTGCGAAGGAATACCAGGTCCCGCTGGTGCCCTTCTTCCTTCAGCCGGTGTTCGGCAACGATGCCCTGCTGCTCGAAGATCACATCCACCCCAACCCGCAGGGCGTGGACCGCATCGTGGCGGCCACGCAGGATAGCGTGTCGAAGGCTCTGAAGGCTGCCACAAATCCTTGAATCCCGCTCGACACGAACGGTTTTTCTTTTTTTACAACAACCAAACCGCTGATGCGGAGCTTGTCGAAGCATCACAGCGCAACCTTCGAACCGCAGAGCTAAACCCGCGTCACCGCACCGTCCTCAACCCGCCACACCGCAGCCTCGCCGGCAATCTCGGCAAAGGCGGCAATCTCGGTCCCGGTCATCCACACCTGCGCACCGCTTGCGCCCAGCCTTTCATACAGGGCCGCGCGGCGCAGCGGATCAAGGTGCGCGGCGATCTCGTCAAGCAGCAGCAGTCGGGGCCGCTCCCCGGCGGTAAGGCTGGCGTGGGCCAGGACGATGGAGATCAGCAGCGCCTTCTGCTCGCCGGTGGAACAGTCCGCTGCGGGCGCATCCTTGGCGGCCAGCTTCACTGAAAGGTCATCGCGGTGCGGGCCGATCAGCGTGCGGCCCGCGGCGCGATCACGCCTGCGTCCCTGCTTCAGCGCGGCACGCAGGGCATCCTCGCCCTCGGGAACCTCGCTTGCGTATTCAAGCGCGGGGCGGGCAAAGGGCTGCTGCGGCAGGATTTCCACCACCCGGCGCAGCTGGCCCACCAGCGCCCGGCGCGCTGCTGCCATGGCCGATCCGGTGCCCGCCAGCTGCGTTTCCAGCGCATCCAGCCAGGCCGGGTCCGGCTCGGTCAGATCGCCCAGCAGGCGGTTGCGTTCGCGCAGCGCGGTTTCATAGCGGGTGGCATTGCGCGCATGCGCCGGGTCCACCGCCAGCACCAGCCGGTCAAGGAAGCGCCGCCGCCCGCCTGCGCCCTCGGCAAAGATGCGGTCCATCGCCGGGGTCAGCCAGGTGACCGAAAGCCACTCCGCCAGCCGCGTCGCCGGGCCTTCCGCACCGTTGATGCGCACGGTGCGGCGGTTGGGCGCCTCGGGCGTGGTGGCGGTGCCGATCGAAACGTCACCGTTTTCCATCTCCGCCGCCACGGCAAAGCTGCCGTTGCCGCTGCGCCCGGCCATTTCCGCTGGTGCCGCCCGGCGCAGGCCCCGGCCGGGCGCAAGCAGGCTGATCGCCTCCAGCACGTTGGTCTTGCCCGCGCCGTTTTCCCCCACCAGCACGTTGAATCCGCGCATGGAGTCGAGCCGTGTGGCGGCATGGTTGCGAAAATCGCGCAAGGTCAGGCGGGTGAGAGCCACCGCGCGGCGTTAGTGCCTTTTGCGCGCGTGTGCAAAAGAGGTTCTGCCGCCTAACGGGGACTGCAGCGCATTGAGAAATGTTTCTCGCAGAGAGCGCAGAGGGAAAGGGGAGCGCAGAGAGCTTCTTGGTGCCGCAGGCAATTGACGAAAGTTATCACTGCTTGGTGGTTTCCCGCGGCTGCGGCACAGGCACGTCGGCTCTGCGCTCCCCCTTCTTCTCTGCGTCTCTGCGAGAAACTGCAATTCTATCCAGCCCCGCGCTCCAGCAACCCGTGCTTGCGCAGGCAGTGGCGCAACTGGTCATAGGTGAGGCCCAGCGCCTTGGCCGTCTGCCGCTGGTTGTATCGGTTGCGGCCCAGGTGGTGTTCCAGGATCGCCTTCTCGTGCGCGTCCACCGCGCTGCGCAGGTCTTCCACCGCGTCGAAATCCGCGCGCGCCGGCACGCTGGCAAGCACCGTCGGCGCACTCGCATCGGCGGGGCGGATCGAGGCGGCGGGCTTCCACGGGCTTTCGAACGGATCGAACTGCACATGGCCGATGGGCGCGTTCCAGTCGTCCCAGCGATAGACCGCACGCTCCACCACGTTGCGCAGTTCGCGCACGTTGCCGGGCCAGGCATAGTCCTCCATCGCCTGCGCCACGTGGGGGGCAAAGCCGGGCCAGGAATCCCAGTGCAGTTCCGCCGCCATGCGCCGCCCGAAATAATCGGCCAGCACGCCCACGTCGCCTTCGCGCACGCGCAGTGGCGGCAGGGTGATCACCTCGAAGCTCAGGCGGTCGAGCAGGTCGGGCCGGAACCGGCCCTGTTCGGCCATCTTCGGCAGGTCTTCGTTGGTTGCCGCCACGATGCGCACATCCACGCGGATCGGCTTGTTCGCGCCGATGCGCGAAACCTCGCCATATTCCACCGCGCGCAGCAGGCGTTCCTGCGCCCCCATGGAAAGCGTGCCCAATTCGTCCAGGAACAGCGTCCCCTTGTCGGCCTCTTCGAACCGCCCCACGCGGGCGCGCGTCGCGCCGGTAAACGCCCCGGCCTCATGCCCGAACAGCTCCGCCTCGATCAGCGTCTCGGGCAGGGCGGCGCAGTTCATGGTGACGAGCGGTTCCTGCCAGCGGGTGGACAGGCGGTGCAGGCGTTCGGCGATCAGCTCCTTGCCGGTGCCGCGTTCGCCGATCACGAGAACGGGGCGGCGCATCGGCGCGGCGCGGCTGGCGCGCTCCACCGCGTCGAGAAAAGCGCCGGACTGGCCAATGAACTGAACTTCCCTGTCCATGTGCGCGCCCCATTTCCCGCGTCGACAGGCAGTATATGGCGCAAATGCCAAGATTTGGCAAATTTCCCCAACCCGGTGTGAATTGCGCCAAGTTCAGTGCGAAAAATCCTTGGAAATCTGCTCCCGGCGAATTTGGCACGCGCCTTGCTGAAAGGTGAACATCACATTCCAGGGGGCGAAAGAAACGGCCCGCACCGGAGAAACCACGATGTACACCGCCTCCTTCTTTTCGACCAAGCTGGGCCGCGCCGCGCTGATCAGCATCCTGGCGATGGCGGCGATGAACTGCTTCGCGCTGACCCAGCAGCTCAATGCCGCGCCGCAGGTCTATGCCTCGACCGCGGCGATCACCGGGGAGCTGGCGTGACCGTGGTGGACCTTTCCCCCATCGACGGCGCGCCGCGCCCCTCGCGCTTCGACGCGCAGCTTGACCGGCTGCGCCGTCCGGCCTCATCTTCCGACGCAGGCGGCCAGCCGCGTTCCACCTTTACCAACGGAGTCAACCTGATGGGCATCTTCTCGCGGACCCGCGATATCATTGCCGCCAATTTCAACGACTTGCTGGACAAGGCGGACGACCCGGCGAAGATGATCCGGATGATCATCATGGAAATGGAAGAGACGCTGGTCGAAGTCCGCGCCTCGGCCGCGCGCACCATCGCCGATCAGAAGGAAATGCTGCGCCACGTGGCCAAGCTGGAACGGCTGCAGGCCGATTGGGCGGACAAGGCCCAGCTGGCGCTGTCGAAGGACCGCGAGGACCTGGCCCGCGCCGCGCTGGTGGAAAAGAACAAGGCCGGCGACATGGCCGAGCAGCTGCGCAGCGAAGTGGCCGTGCTCGACGATTCGATGCGCGCCTATGAGGCGGACATCGAAAAGCTGCAGACCCGCCTGCGCGAAGCCCGCAGCCGCCAGACCGCCATTGCCGCCCGCCTGGAAAGCGCCGAGAACCGCGTGCGCCTGCGCAGCCTGCTCACCAGCGAGCGCGTGGACGAGGCGCTGGCCCGCTTCGACCAGCTGGAACGCCGCGTCGATCATGCCGAAGGCCGTGCCGATGCGCTGGGCCTGGCCGAAGGCGGCCAGCCGACCCTGGCGGACGAGATTGCCGCGCTGGCCGGGCAGGACAAGGTTGACGAGGAACTCGCCGCCATGAAGCGTGCGCTGAACAAGGAGGGCTGAGATGATGGAAGACGTCCTCGTTCCCATCGGCGTCGTCGGCATGCTCTTCGTCGGGCTGCCCTGGCTGATCCTGCACTACATCACCAATTGGAAGACCGCGCCCACCCTGACCAGCGGTGACGAAGCCCTGCTCGAAGAGCTTTACCAGCTCGCCAAGCGGCTCGACGAGCGCATGGACACGGTCGAGCGGCTGGTCGCCTCCGACAATCCCGAATTCCGCCCCGCGCGCATGGTCCCCGACCGCGCCACCGACAACGTCAAGCTGGCCGAGCTGGACCGCCTGGTCGCCGAGCAGAAGGAGTTCCGCAAGTGACACAGCAGCTTACGCCACAGCGCACCCGCTTCTATCGTGACAAGGTCAACGGCAAGTTCATGGGCGTCTGCGCGGGGATTGCCGATTACACCGGGGTCGATGCCCTGTGGGTACGGCTCGGTTTCCTGATCCTCGGCTTCTCGATGGGCTGGCCCTTCCTGATCTACTTCGCGCTTGGCCTGCTGGCCGACAAGAAGCCGCCGCATCTCTATTCCGATCGCGCCGAGCAGAAGTTCTGGCAGGGCGTGCGGCAGAGCCCGTCGCGCACCGCCCGCGAAGTCCGCGCCCAGTTCCGCGATATCGATCGCCGCCTGGCAGAGGTTGAACAGTTCTACGTCACCGGCAACCCGCGCCTTTCGGCCGAGATCGAAAAGCTGCGCTGATACCCGGAAATCCGGGGTTTGAATGGGGGAAATCCGATGAATCCTGACACACTCTTTGTGCTGATCCCGCTGGCGCCGTTCATCATCGGCGGGCTGGCGATCTGGACCAAGCACCAGCGCAAGATGGCTGAGCTTCAGCTTGCCGCCACGGCTGAAAAGGCCGCGCAGTACGCCGCCCAGAACCAGCAGCTGGAAGACCGGGTGCGCGTGCTGGAACGCATCGTCACCGACAAGGGCTATGATGTCGCCACCCAGATCGAGGCGCTGCGCGATGCGCGCCGGATCGAGGAGCCGCGCATCGGCAACCAGCCGCAAGGCCACGCCTGAACCACATCGAAGCATCGAAGAATAAAGGGGATACCCGATGCCATTCGACATCTCGCCCGCGATGATCGGCGTGCCCGCCATCGCCATCACCATCGGCTGGGTGGTCAACACCTGGCTCCGCGTCCGCCACGGCTACCCGCTGGAAAATTCCTGGGGCAAGCCGGTCTATCCCAGGACCGATGATGCCGCGCAGCAGCGCATGGCCCTGCTCACGCAGGAAAACGCCCAGCTTCGCGCCGAACTCGGCTCGGTAAAGGACCGCCTCGCCAATGTTGAGCGCATCGTCACCGACAGCGGCTTCGGCCTGACCCAGCAGATCGAGGCGCTGCGCCGGGGCGAGGGGAGGGCGCAGTGAATTGGGGCTCACCAGAGTTTGTCCTGGTCATCATCGCGCTCTCCACGTCTGGCTGGCTGGTCAACAACTGGATCCGCGCCCGCCATGGCTATGCGCTGGAAGATGAATGGGGCGGCAAGACGGCGCGTTCGGACGAGGAAGGTGCGATCAAGGCGCTGCGGGCGGAGAACGACGTGCTGCGCCAGCAGCTGCAGACCGTGCAGGATCGCCTGGCCAACGTGGAGCGGATCGTCACCGACAGCAGCTATGGCCTGAACGAACAGATCGAAGCGCTGCGTCTTGTCGAAGGGAGGGCGCAATGACCACCGCGCTCACCATCGCCCTGTGTGCGCTGGTGCTGCTGGCGATCACCGCCATGGGCATGACGCTCGAGGCCTACAAGCGCCGCATCGAATTCCGCGAGCGCGAGCTGGAACTGCTCACCGCCCAATCGGCCGAGCGCGCCGCGCGCCACGTGGCGGCAGCGGAGCGGCTGGAACAGCGGGTGCGCGTGCTGGAACGCATCGCCATGGACAACGCCAGCGCCGGCAATCCCATGCTCGCGCGGGAAATCGAATCGCTCCGCCTGCAGGCGGCCAACTGAAAGACCCTTCCCGATGAGTCCGTGGACAGCCATCGTCGTCATTGTTGCCATCGTCGTGTACGCCAACCTCCGTCGCAACCGCGACGCCGCCCGCTGGCAAGGGGGTGGCTCGCCCGCCTCGCCCGAACTCGAACGCGAAGTGATCGAACTGCGCCGCCGCGTCGAAACGCTCGAACGCATCCTCACCGACAGCCGTGGCAGCACCGATCTCGCCCGCGAGATCGAATCGCTGCGCGATCGCTGAGAAAGGACCGCCAAGATGCCCGCTATCGCTCTCTCGCTTGCCGCCTTCGCCGCCGTCGTGGTTGTCGCGCTCGCCGCGTTGCGGGCGTGGGACGGCTGGCTGGCGCTGCGCCGCCATGAACTTGATCGCGCCATGCCCGATGCGGTCAGCCGCATAGACCTGGCCGACATGCGTGAACGCCTGCGCAAGCTGGAAGCCATCGCCGCGGGGATCGACCTGTGAAGGACGGCGCGCAAGGTGCCGCCAAGGCCGGCATTGGCCTCGGCAGCGCGCTGGCGGTGGCGATCTCGTGGAGTGTCAACAAGTCGATCGTCTGGGCCGCGATCCACGGCGTGCTCTCCTGGCTCTATGTGCTCTACTACGCCTTCACCCGCCCCGGCGGCCTTTCGGGCTGATGCGCGTGCAGGCGATGGACGCGCCTGATCGCGGTCGCTAGATGCGGGCCATGCGCACGCTGGACGATATCCTCGAAGAGTACGAATTCCTCGATGGCGACGAACGCTATCGCCTGCTGATCGAGCTGGGACGCGAGCTTGAGCCAATGCCCGATGCCTTGAAGACCGACGCCACGTTGGTGCGCGGCTGCTCGGCCAGCGTCTGGGTCTATCCGGTGGAGGAAGCGTCCACCGAAAAGGGAAGGGGGCGGCTGCACTTCCTGGCCGACAGCAACGCCGCGATCACCAAGGGCATCGTCGCGCTCGTGCTCGCCGCGGTGCAGGATAGGCCCGCCGCCGAAGTGGCCGAGGCCGACATTGCCGAACGCCTTGCCCCGTTCGATCTGAAGAACCAGCTTTCGTCCAACCGCACGCAGGGCGTGCCCAACATGATCGCGCTGGTGCGCCAGCATGCCGCGCGCCTTGCCGCGCAGGCAAGCTGAACGGGCGGCGGGCCGTGCGCCTGTTCTGGTCTGCGCTCGGTTTGCTTTTCGTCGCCATCGGCGCGGTGGGCGCGTTCCTGCCGCTGCTGCCCACGGTACCGTTCCTGCTGCTGGCGCTGTTCTGCTTTGCGAAGGGCAACCCGCAGTGGGAAGCGCGCCTGCTCGCGCACCCCAAATGGGGCCCGCCGCTGCTCGAATGGCGCACCCGCCGCGCCATTCCCCGCCGCGCCAAGAAGGCCGCGCTTGTCACCATGACCGTCTCGGTGATCGTCACCGCGCTCACCGCCGGCTGGCCCTGGGTGCTGATCCCGGTGGGCGTGATGGCGCTGTCCGGCACCTGGATCTGGACGCGCGCGGAATAAGTCAGCCGCGCCGCCGCATCCATGCGGCCACGCCGAACGCCAGCAACAGGGCCACGCCCCCGCCAAACAGCACTGCGCCTGCCGAAAGGCGCACCGCGGTGTCACCCACGCCATAAAACGCCGGATGCCACGTCACCGCCATCCCGTCGCAGACGATCACCGTTCCGATCGTCAGCGCGCAGCCCGGCACCACCTGTTCCGATGAAAGCCCTGCCAGCGTCCGCAGCGCCAGCACGAAAGGCAGGGTGCCCGGCACCGTCAGGACAAAGGCGATCACCCCCGCGCTGCCGCCCAGCATCCCGGCGCTGGAAAGCGCCTGCACCAGCAGCGCGCCGGAATACCACAAGGCCAAGGCTGCCACGATCATCACGATAGACTGGCGCAGGCTCAGGCGGGCGGGAAAGGCATTGTCTTCCATGACGATCTCCGAATCTGTAGCGACCGCTACATTGTATAGTCTGTAGCACCTGCTACAAGTCCTCGCATGGCTCCCAACCCGGAAAAGCGTGAAGCGCTCGAAGCGCGCCTTGCCGCGCATGTGCTGGCCCACGGCCTCGGCCAGACCAGCCTGCGCCAGCTGGCCGCCGCCGCCGGCACCAGCGATCGGATGCTGCTCTATTACTATGCCGACAAGGCGGCGCTGCTGGGCGCTGTGCTCACGCGCCTGGCAGCAGACATGGCCAACGGCCTTGCTGCCGCTCTGCCGGCAGGGGACCGCCTGCCCGCTGCCGACCTGCTCGCCCGCGTCGGCGCGCTGGCGGCGCAACCCGGCTTCCGTCCTTACATGAGCCTCTGGGCAGAGATTGCCGCAGAGGCGGGCCGGGGTGCGCAGCCCTTCGCCATGATCGCCACCACCATCGCCGGTGGCTTCGTCTATTGGGTGGACGAACGCCTGGCCGAGCCCGACCCGGTGCGCCGCCGCGATCTGGCCGCGCTGCTGATCGCGGTGATCGATGGCGCCGCGTTGCTGGCTCCGCTGGGCGACGGGGCCATCGCCACCCGGGCCATGGGTGCCTTGCAGGGGCTGCTTGCGGCGAGCTGATATTGTTCTTCTTTTGTTCTTATGGCATCCTGCGTTCATGCCGGATTCGCCCATCATCACCCTCTCGGTCGCCCGCGAAAGCGGCTTCGATCATGCGGTCACGCTGGTACAGGCGGTGGCCTGGCCGCTCGCCCTGCTGGTCGTCGCGCTGCTGTTCCGCGCGCAGATCGTGGCGCTGGCGCATCGGCTGGACGAGCTGCGCTGGGGAGACAAGGCCGCCCGCTTCACCCGCCGGCTCGATCGCATCGAACGGGCCGCCGGCCCTCCGGCTGACAGGGACAGCGCTCTTGCGCTCACCGGCGATCACGCGCGCTTCCTGCAACTGCTGGAAATGTCGCCCGCCGCCGCCGTGCTCGATGCCTGGGCCCGCGTCGAACAGGCGCGTGGCCGACTGATCCTGCAGGGGAAGGGCGAAGCCGCGCTGAACCGCCGCACCCGCACCGCGCTGGCAGACCTCGCCGCCCTGCGTGACCAGGCCGCCCACGGCCACCCCGTCACCATCCCCGACGCCCTCCGCTTCCGCACCCTCGCCAAGCGCGCGGTGAACGAGATCAACCTGCTTTAGGCGTCGATGGCCTCGCGCAGCACGGCGATGCCCTTTTCGCGCTGCACTTTCAGTTCCTGCTTCAGCACGGCCGGATCGCGGGCGAAGATGAAGCCGAAGCTTACGCCGCCTTCCTTGCCTTCGGTGGCGTGGTGCAGCTTGTGCGCCTGCACCAGCCGTTTGGCATAGCCGCGCTTGGGCACGTAGCGGAACCAGCGCTGGTGGACCAGGCCATCATGGACCAGCGTGTAGATCACGCCATAGCACAGCACGCCCACGCCCACCCATGTGCCCGGCGCCCAGGCCGCGTCGCCCAGCACCAACGGGCTGCCGATCATGAAGAACGAGATGGAAATCGCCGCGCCGACAACGGCATAGAGGTCGTTCTTCTCGAAGAACCCGTCATGCCGTTCGTGGTGGTCGCGGTGCCAGTTCCACCCGAACCCGTGCATCACGTACTTGTGGCTGGACCAAGCCACCCCTTCCATGAACAGGACTGTGGCGATCACGATAAGCAGTTCGATCATTCCGGTTTCCCTCGGCGCGCTGTGACCGCACCGCTGAACCCCCACCCCTACCCCTCCCCGGCGGGGAGGAGCAGCGAGACTTGCCGAACCGAAGGTCCGCCAGTCGCAGCGGGGAGGGGGCTCCACGCTCTCGGCCGCAGAACCCGTTCTCCATCCCCTGATACACCGTTGCGCGCCCCTGCGCGACCCATCCCGTTCGGGCAATAAAATTGCGCGGCCAAACCGCCCAACGCCTTGAAAACCACGCGCGGCAGGCCTAGTCCGCAGGCCATGTCGAACGCTGCCCCCCGCACCCTCTACCAGAAGATCTGGGACGCCCACGTTGTCGAAGCGCGCGATGACGGCACCTGCCTCATCTACATCGATCGCCACCTCGTCCACGAGGTCACCAGCCCGCAGGCGTTCGAGGCGCTGCGCGTCTCGGGCCGCAAGGTGCGTCGCCCCGATCTGACGCTGGCGGTGCCGGATCACAATCTGCCCACCACCGCGCGGCGTGATGCCGCGGGCAACCGCATTCCCATCGCCGATCCGGAAAGCGCGCAGCAGCTTGCTGCGCTTGAGCGCAACGCGCCCGAATTCGGCGTGCGCCTGATCGGCGATGCCGATCGCGAACAGGGCATTGTCCACGTCGTCGGGCCGGAGCAGGGCTTTTCGCTGCCCGGCGCCACCATCGTCTGTGGTGACAGCCACACCGCCTGCCATGGCGGCCTCGGCGCGCTGGCCTTCGGCATCGGCACCAGCGAGGTCGAGCACGTGCTCGCCACGCAGACCCTGCTGCTCAAGCGGTCGAAGGCGATGGAAGTCCGCGTGGAAGGCACGCTGGTCCCCGGCGTTTCGGCCAAGGACGTGGTGCTGCACATCACCGGCGTGCTCGGCGCGTCGGGCGGCACCGGCTATGTCATCGAATATACCGGCAGCGTGATCCGCGATCTGTCGATCGAAGGCCGCCTCACCGTGTCGAACATGGCGATCGAACACGGCGCCCGCGCCGGCCTGATCGCGCCCGATGAGAAGACCTTTGCCTATGTGCAGGGCCGCCCCTTCGCGCCCAAGGGAGAGGACTGGGACAAGGCGCTGGCCTGGTGGAAGAGCCTCGCCACCGATCCGGGCGCGCAGTATGACAAGGTCGTGGTGATCGACGCGGCTGACATCGCGCCTTCGGTTACCTGGGGCACCAGCCCGGAAGACGTGCTGCCGATCACCGGCCTCGTCCCCGCGCCCGAAAGCTTTGCCGATGCCTCGAAGCAGGACGCCGCGCGCAAGTCGCTCCACTACATGGGGCTGCAGCCCGGCCAGCGGCTGGATTCGGTGGAGATCCAGAACGTGTTCATCGGATCGTGCACCAACAGCCGGATCGAGGACATGCGCGCCGCCGCCGCCGTGCTGAAGGGCCGGAAGAAGGCGGACAACGTGCGCTGGGCCATCGTCGTCCCCGGTTCGGGGCTGGTGAAGGAACAGGCCGAGGCCGAGGGGCTCGACAAGGTCTTCCTCGAAGCCGGCTTCGAATGGCGCGAACCCGGCTGTTCGGCCTGCCTTGGCATGAACCCTGACAAGGTGCCTGCGGGCGAACGCTGCGCCTCCACCAGCAACCGCAACTTTGTCGGCCGCCAGGGCCCCGGCGCGCGCACTCACCTCGTCAGCCCGGCAATGGCGGCGGCGGCGGCAGTCACCGGCCGCCTCACGGACGTGCGCGAACTGGTGTGATCGGCACCCGCGATCCGGGGCGCAAGTCCGCCTTCGCCCCGGTCGTCTCGCCCGATACGCGCGTCCTCGTCCTCGGCAGCCTGCCGGGGGAGGCGAGCCTTGCCGCGGGCCGGTATTATGCGCATCCCGCCAACCTGTTCTGGCGGCTGGTGGGTGGGGTGATCCAGCGGCCTGACTTGCCGGAAATCGCATACGATCAACGTCTTGCCGTGGTTCTTTTACACGGGATCGGTCTGTGGGACACGGTCCGATCCGCCCATCGCAAGGGCAGCCTCGATGCCGCGCTGCGCGATGTGGACCCCGCCCCGCTGGCCGCTCGCGTCGCCTCGCTGCCCATGCTGAAAGCAGTGGCGTTCAACGGCGCGGCTTCGGCGAAAATCGGGGCGAAACAGCTGCCTGGCCATCCCGATCTGGAACGGGTGCAATTGCCCTCCAGCAGCCCGGCTCATGCCCGCATGACAGCGGCGGAAAAGCAGGCGCATTGGAATTCCTTGCGGAAATTCCTGCTCTGAACCTTGCATTTGCGACGCGGCCCGCCAATTCTGGCAGCCAGAGACAAGGAGCGTTTCGTGAGCAAGAAGACCGAAAAGAGCACCTGGACCGGTACCGCGGCGCTGGCCGGCGCGGCGATCGGATCGGCCGCCGTGGCCGCCGCGCTGCTCTATGCCTCGCGCCGCAAGGAACGCGCCGAGAAGCCGGCGACCCCGGTTGCCGACGTACCCGAGACCGACTGATCAGGGCGTTTTGGCCGGGGTTCAATCGACTTCAACCCCGTCTCAACCGGTTTCAGCCCCCTGTCAGTCCTTCTCAATGTACCTTGCGAAAGGGCTTTCGCGAGCTATAGCGGCGGCATGGAACCGGTGAACCAGATCGAAGGCCGCGCCTATCCGTTCGGCCAGAAGAACGTCGATACCGACGTCATCATCCCTGCCCATTGGCTGAAGACCATCACCCGTGAAGGGCTGGGTCGGGGCGCGTTCGAATCGATCCGCAAGGATCCGGACAACCTGTTTGACAGCGCCGAGTTTTCCGGCTCGCCCATCCTTGTAGCGGGGGACAACTTCGGCTGTGGATCGAGCCGCGAACACGCAGCCTGGGCCCTGCTGGACCTGGGCGTAAAGGCGGTGATCGCGCCGAGTTTCTCGGATATCTTCTCGGGCAACGCGTTCAAGAACGGCATCCTCACCGTGGTTCTGCCGCAGGCTGCGGTGGACCGCCTGGTGGAAGTGGCACGCACTGACCCCATTCACATTGATCTTGAAAATCAGACGGTTACCACTCCGTTTCAGGATCGCTTCAGCTTCGAGATCGATCCGTTCCGCAAGCATTGCCTGCTCAACGGGCTTGACGAGGTTGGCCTGACCATGGCCCGTGACGCCCAGATCGCCGCATTCGAAGGCACGGTGCGCGAAGAGCGGCCGTTCCTTGCCAACGGCGTTCTCGCCGCAGCTTAAGTGATCGGTTAAATCGGGGCTTTCCCCAGCGGGCATAACCGCTTAACCAAGGGCGTCCAAACGGGCGCCCTTTGCGTTTGCGCCCACCAGAACGCGGGAGAAAGATCGATGAAGGCCTTGCGCAGCCACGCCGCCGGCGGCCCCGAAACGTTGACGCTGGACGACCTGCCCGATCCCGTTGCGGGGCCGGGCGAGGTGGTGATCCGCGTCCACGCCTGTTCCATCAACTTTCCCGATGCGCTGGTCATCCGGGATCTCTATCAGTTCAGGCCGGAACGCCCGTTTGCGCCCGGCAGCGAACTTTCCGGTGTGATCGAGACGGTGGGCGAAGGCGTTTCGGGCTGGAAGGTTGGGGACCGGGTGATCGGGATGATCGGCCACGGTGGCCTTGCCGAGAAGGTCGTCATGCCGAGCAACCGGCTCTATCCGCTGCCCGAAGGGGTGGATTATGAAACCGGCGCATCGCTTCTGATGACCTATGGCACCACGATCCACGGGCTGAAGGACCGCGGCCATATCAAGGCGGGCGAGACCGTGTTGGTGCTCGGCGCCGCAGGCGGGGTCGGCCTTTCTGCGGTGGAACTTGCCAAGGCCTTTGGCGCGCGGGTGATCGCGGCGGTTTCCAGCGAGGAGAAGGCGCAGATCGTGCGCGATGCCGGCGCGGACGACGTGGTCATCTATGGCCGCCCGCCGTTCGACAAGGCGCAGAGCAAGGCACTGGCCGACCAGTTCAAGGCCGCCTGCGGGCCGAATGGCGCAGATATCGTCTATGACATCGTTGGTGGTGATTATTCCGAACCCGCGCTGCGCGCCATCGCGTGGGAAGGGCGCTTCCTGGTGGTGGGCTTCCCCGCCGGCATTGCCAAGCTGCCCCTGAACCTGACGCTGCTGAAATCCTGCGACGTTTGCGGTGTGTTCTGGGGCGCATGGACCCAGCGCGAACCGCAGGCATTCGCGGCGGAAGTGCAGGAACTGTTCGCCCTGCTCAAGGCCGGCAGGATCAGGCCGCTCGTCTCGGCGCGCTATCCGCTGGCCGATGCGGGGCAGGCCATTGCCCTGCTGGAAAACCGGCAGGCGACTGGCAAGGTTGTGGTGACGATGGGGTGAGCGCGGAAAGGGATTAGCTGTCGCGTTTGGCGCCAGCACCCTTCGACAGGCTCAGGGTGAGCGGTGTTGGGATTGGTCGTTGGACATACAAAACCGCTCGTGGTGAGCTTGTCGAACCACCACCGCGCTACTTCTCGTCCGAACCATAGGCCGGGATCGCCAGCTTCCACCGGATCGCCGCGCCGCGCAGCCCGAAGCCGGCCAAGGCCGCCACAGGCCAGGCGATCTCGCGCGGCACGCCCGCGATGTGGCCCAGCGCGCACAGCGATGCCGAAAGCGCGGCTGCCGTCACATACAGTTCCGGTCGCATCAGGATCGATGGGCGCCCGGCGAGGACATCGCGGATCACCCCGCCGACGCAGCCGGTGATCACGCCCATCATCGCCGCAGGCACGGGCGCCACGCCATATCCCAGCGCCTTGGCGGTGCCGAGCACGGCATAGGCGCCCAATCCTGCGGCATCGAGCCATTCCAGAACCGCGCCTTCCCACCAGCGGCGGGGGGTGAACCATGCCACCAGCGCCACGCCCAGGCACACCGGCGCCACCCACGGATCGCGCACCCAGAACACCGGCGCGCCGATCAGCAGATCGCGCACCGAACCGCCGCCCACGCCGGTCACCACCGCGAAGAACGCCATCGTCACCAGCGTCTGCCGCAGCCGCGCCGCCAGCAATGCGCCCGTCAATGCGAACACGGCAATGCCGCCGAGGTCGATCAGCGCCAGCGCGGCGGGCAGGGCGGGGGCAGGCAGCGGCACGGGCAGGGGAAGCGGCATATTCGCTCCATAGCACAGGTTCTTAGCGCATTCGTAACCACCCCCGTTGCAGAATCGGCAAGAGTTTGCGGCGGACCGATGGACCCATGCGCAGGTTGTTGAAGGGATGGGGAAGCGAGGCTGGCACGCCCGGCAGCACCCCCGTGCCAGATGCCCCGGCCGATCTGCTGGCGACGCTGGAAACCGCGGAATGCTGGTTCTTTTCCACCGATGCGCAGGGCCTGATCACCTATATCTCCGCACCTGCCTGCGCCCGCATGGGCGTGGCCCCGGCAACACTGGTGGGCCAGGCCTTTGCCACGGTATTCGAAATTGATGCAGAGGCCGCAGGCGAACGGTCCGATCGGCCGCTGGCCTTCCAGATGAGCGGGCGCAGCCGCATTGCCGATCTGGTGCTGCGCCTTGCCCATGCACGTAGCCCCGCCGATGCGCGGCCCGCGTGGTGGTCAGTCTCGGCCGCGCCGGTGCTCGATCCGTCGGGCACGTTCCACGGCCATCGCGGCGTGGCGCGCGATGTGACCGCCGATTACACCCGCAGGCGCGAGGATTCCCGCGCGGCGGAGTTTGACGCGCTGACCGGCCTGGCCAACCGCCACCGCATGACCCGGCGGATCGACCAGGTGCTGGCGGCCTACATGCCCTCTGGCCGCCCCGCGGCGCTGATGATGCTCGATCTCGACCGGTTCAAGCTGGTGAACGATACGCTGGGCCACAACGCGGGTGACGAACTGCTGCGGCAGGTGGCGCAGCGGCTGACCGGGCTGATCGGTGCGCGCGGCGAAGTGGCGCGGCTGGGCGGTGACGAGTTCCAGGTGCTGCTGCCCGATCTGGATGACCGGGGCAAGCTGGGCGAACTGGCGCAGAAGATCATCGCCGTCGTCTCGCAGCCCTATGCCATCGATGGCAAGCAGGCGAGCGTCGGCACATCGGTGGGCGTTGCGGTGGCCCCGTTCGACGCGCAGGAGCGCGATGCGCTGGTCCACGCGGCCGATCTTGCGCTCTATGCCGCCAAGAACGGCGGGCGCGGCGCCTTCCGCTTCTACAGCGCGGACCTGCGCGACGAGAAGGAGGAGCGCGCGCTGATCGAGGCCGATCTCGCCACCGCGCTCGCCGCCGCCGAAGCCGGCGATCCTGCGCTGGGGATGCAGTATCAGCCGGTGGTGCGCACGGCTGACAACGTGGTGGTGGGTTTCGAGGCGCTGATGCGCTGGGACCATCCGCATCGCGGCGCGCTGGATCCCGACCTGTTCATCCCCATTGCCGAGGAAACCGGCCTGATCGAGCGGCTGGGCGCATGGGGCCTGCGCCGCGCCTGCGCCGATGCCGCGCTGTGGCCCGCCTTCGTGCGGGTGGGGGTGAACGTTTCGGCCGTGCAGTTCGGCCGGCCGGGTTTTGCCGCGATGGTGGCCGATGTTCTGGCCGAAACCGGCCTTGCGCCCGAACGGCTGGAGCTGGAGCTGACCGAAGCCATCTTCGCCGGCGATGACGAGGCGGTGGAAGCGGTGTTTGCCGAGCTGAAGGCGCTGGGCGTGCGGCTGGCGCTCGACGATTTCGGCACGGGCTATTCCTCGCTGGGATACCTGCGTTCGGCTCCGTTTGACCGGTTGAAGGTGGACCGCAGCTTTGTCGAGACCGCCACCGTCAAGAACCAGAACAGCGAGAAGATCATCGCCGCGATCATCGGCCTGGCCGATGCGCTGGGCATGGAGACCACGGTGGAGGGGGTCGAGGCGTTCGACCAGCTGAAAGTGGTCTGCGCGCGCGGTGCCCGCTTCGTGCAGGGCTTCCTGTTCTCGCCGCCGCTGGACCAGGACACGATCCTGCTGCGCCTGCAGGATGAAAGCTTCCGCATCGAACCTTCAGGGCCAGATCGGCACCGGCCAGAGCGCCGATCCGTGTTCCGCCGGATCGGCGTGATTCACGAAGACCACCGCTATGATGCGCTGCTGCGCGATCTTTCCGCCACCGGCGCGCGGGTGGACGGGCTGGTGGGCGTGCCCGAAGGGGTGGGGCTGGTGCTGGACATGGGGGCGGGGCAACTGGCCGTCGCCACCGTGGTGCGCAGCGCCGATGCCTCGATCGGGGTAGAGTTCGAAACGCCGCTGGTGTCCGATGGCGCGGGCGGCCTCGTCACCCGCCACCGCGTGCCTCCGCGCACGCTGGCGAAGCTGGGCAGAGCCGAAGCGCCAAGCACCCCGCGCCAGTTCCTCGAAGTGCATGTGCCACGGGGCAAGGTGGCTTAGAATTTCGCGCAAGGACGCGAAGACGCGAAGATATTGTCTTTCTTCTTCGCGTCTTGGCGCAAAACCAAAAAGGCCGCCCGGTTTCCCGAGCGGCCCCATTCCGGTCCGTGGATGGCGGACAATGGAATGTAACTTGGAATCACATGTGAATCGGCTTGCCGGTCACGGCCATGGCCGCTTCCTTGATCGCTTCCGAATGAGTCGGGTGTGCGTGACAGGTATAGGCGATGTCCTCGCTTGTCGCCCCAAATTCCATGGCCTGTGCCGCCTGTGCGATCATCGTACCCGCCACGCTGGCAATGGCCCATACGCCCAGCACGCGGTCGGTCTTGGCGTCGGAGATGATCTTCACGAAGCCGTCGGGCTCGTGGTTGGTCTTGGCACGGCTATTGGCCAGCATCGGGAACTTGCCGACCTTGATGTCGCCCTTTTCCTTCGCCGCTTCCTCGGTCAGGCCCACGCCCGCGAATTCGGGGAAGGTATAGACCACGCCGGGGATCACATCGTGATTCACGATGCCGGTCAGTCCGGCGATGTTCTCGGCCACGGCGATGCCTTCGTCCTCGGCCTTGTGCGCCAGCATCGGGCCGGGGATCACGTCGCCGATGGCCCACACGCCCGGAACCGTGGTGGCGAAATCGTGGTCGGTCTCGATCTGGCCGCGCTTGTTCAGCGCGAGGCCGATCTTGTCGAGGCCGAGGCCATCGACGTTCGGGCGGCGGCCGATGGCCACCAGCACGCAATCGGCTTCCAGCGTTTCCGCCGCACCGCCGGCTGCGGGTTCAAGCGTCAGCGTCGCCTTCCCATCCTTGACCACCGCGCCGGTGACCTTGGTGGAAAGCTTCAGCTCCATGCCCTGCTTCTTGAAGATCTTGGCGGCTTCCTTGCGCACGTCGCCGTCCATGCCGGGCAGCAGTTGGTCGAGGAATTCCACCACGGTGACCTTCGCGCCGAGGCGGCGCCACACCGAGCCGAGCTCCAGCCCGATCACGCCGCCGCCGATCACGACCATGTTGGCAGGCACACGATCCAGCGCCAGCGCGCCGGTGCTGTCCACGATCACGCCGGCGTCGTTATCGACCGGCACGCCGGGCAGGGGGGTGACGCTGGAACCCGTGGCGATCACCACGTTCCTGGCGGTCACGGTCTGGCCAGCCACGTCCACGCTGTGCGCGTCCTTGAAGCTGGCATAGCCCTTCAGCCAGGTGACCTTGTTCTTCTTGAACAGGAACTCGATGCCGCCGGTCAGGCTCTTCACCGAATCCAGCTTCTGCGCCTGCATCGCGCCAAGGTCGAGCTCGACCGGGCCTGTCTTGATGCCATAGTGGGCGAAAGTGCCGTTCACCGCCTCGTCGAACTTTTCTGACCCGTGCAGCAGCGCCTTGGAAGGAATGCACCCGACGTTGAGGCACGTGCCGCCCAGCGTCTCGCGCCCTTCGGCGCAGGCCACCTTCAGCCCCAGCTGCGCCGCGCGGATCGCCGCGACATAGCCGCCGGGTCCGGCACCGATGACAAGGACGTCGTAATCGTATTCAGCCATTGTTTGGCTCCTTCAGATCCTCCCCTGAAAGGGAGGTGGCAGCCCGCAGGGCTGACGGAGGGGTAATGGGGTTGGCGCCGCGCCAAGCCTTGCCCCACCACCGCCTGCGGCGGTCCCCCTCCCCTTTCAGGGGAGGATGCAATGTCAAAGATCGATCAGCAGGCGGGTCGGATCCTCGATCGCTTCCTTGATCGTCTTCAGTGCCGTCACCGCCTCGCGACCGTCAATGATGCGATGGTCGTAGCTGAGCGCGATGTACATCATCGGGCGCACCACGATCTCGCCATTGCGGACGACCGGGCGGTCCTCGATGCGGTGCAGGCCCAGCACCGCCGACTGCGGCGGGTTGATGATCGGGGTGGACATCAGCCCGCCGAACACGCCGCCGTTGCTGATGGTGAAGGTGCCGCCGGCCATGTCGGCCATGGTCAGCGTGCCGTCGCGCGCGGCCTTGCCATAGTTGGCGATGGCCTTTTCGATATCGGCAAAGCTCATCTTGTCGACATCGCGCACCACCGGCACAACGAGGCCATTGGGGGCCGAGACGGCGACCGAGATGTCGACGTAGTCGAAGTAGACGATCTCATCGCCCTGCATCTGCGCGTTGACGGCGGGAATGTCCTTCAGCGCCAGCACCGATGCCTTGGCGAAGAAGCTCATGAGGCCCAGCTTCACGCCGTGCTTCTTCTCGAACACGTCCTTGTACTTGTTGCGCGCTTCCATCACCGCGCTCATGTCCACGTCGTTGAACGTGGTCAGCAGCGCGGCGGTTTCCTGCGCGCTCTTCAGCCGCTTGGCGATGGTCTGGCGCAGGCGCGTCATCTTCACGCGCTCTTCGTTGCGGCCGGCCACGGGCGCGGCGGCGGCAGCCGGAGCGGCAGCCACGGCGGCAGGCGCGGGGTTGGCGGCCTTGGCCTGCGCCGCAGCCATCACGTCTTCCTTGGTCAGGCGGCCGTCCTTGCCGGTACCCTTCACGGTCGAAGGATCGATGCCGTATTCCAGCACCGCGCGGCGCACGGCGGGCGAGAGGACGGCCGGGTCACCGGCTTCGGCAGCGGGCGCGGGCGCGGGCGCGGGGGCCGCAGCGGGGGCAGGGGCAGCCTCGGTGCGGGGCGCGGGCTCCTGCGCGCCGGCCACGACCACGCCGTCCTCGATAACCGCGATCAGCGCGCCCACGTTCACCGTGTCGCCTTCGTTGACCATCAGCTGGCCCAGCACGCCGGCGGCGGGGGCGGGCACGTCAACGGCGACCTTGTCGGTCTCCAGGCTGACGATCGGCTCGTCCAGCTTCACCGCGTCACCCGGCTTCTTCAGCCACTGGCCGACGGTCGCTTCGCTCACGCTTTCACCCAGCGTCGGAACCTTGACTTCGATGGACATGGGTTGGTCTTCCTTGGGGAGATTGGGTTGCCGTGTGGGCTAAGGCGCTGCCTCAGCCCTTCTTCTTGCGGCGGATTTCGCCACGCACGGAAAGGGACAGGGCATCGGCCACCAGCGCGGCCTGCTCGGCGGCGTGCCGCTTGGCAAGGCCCGTGGCGGGCGAGGCGGCTGCGGCGCGGCCGGCATAGCGGGCGCGGCCCACCTTGCTCTTCGCGGCCTTCAGCGATTCCTCGATCAGCGGCTCCACGAAGAACCAGGAACCGTTGTTCTTGGGCTCTTCCTGGCACCACACCACTTCTTCAAGGTTGACCATGCGGGCCAGACGCAGGGCCAGCGGCTCGCCGGGGAAGGGGTAGAGCTGTTCAAGGCGGATGATCTGCGTGTCGGTGATGCCGGCGGCATCGCGCGCCTCGATCAGGTCATACGCCACCTTGCCGCTGCACAGGATGACCTTGCGGGTGTCCTGGTCCTGCGCGCCGTTGGTGTCGCTCAGGATGCGCATGAAGTGCCCGTCGCCCACAAAGTCGCTGGCGACCGACTTTGCCAACGGGTGGCGCAGCAGGCTCTTGGGCGTCATGATGATCAGCGGCTTGCGGAAAGGCCGGTGCATCTGGCGGCGCAACACGTGGAAGTAGTTGGCCGGCGTGGTGATGTTGCACACCTGGATGTTGTCTTCGGCGCAGAGCTGCAGGTAGCGTTCCAGGCGGGCGGAGGAGTGCTCCGGACCCTGTCCTTCATAGCCGTGCGGCAAAAGCATGACGAGGCCATTGGCGCGCAGCCACTTGGCTTCCGACGCGGCAATGTACTGGTCGATCATGATCTGCGCGCCGTTGGCGAAATCGCCGAACTGCGCTTCCCACAGCACCAGCGTCTTGGGATCGGCGCTGGCATAGCCGTATTCGAAGCCCAGCACGCCGTATTCGGAAAGCGGGCTGTCATGCACCTCGAACCGGCCGTGGGGCAGGGTGGTGAGCGGGATGTACTTGTGTTCGTCGGTCTGGTCCACCCACACCGAATGGCGCTGGCTGAAGGTGCCGCGGCCGCTGTCCTGCCCCGAAAGGCGCACGTTGAAGCCTTCGGTCACCAGGCTGCCATAGGCGAGTGCCTCGCCGGTCGCCCAGTCGAAGCCCGCGCCGCTGGAGAACATCTCGCGCTTGGCGTCAAGCACGCGGCCCAGCGTCTTGTGGATGGTCAGTCCCTCGGGCACCGTGGTCAGCACACGGCCCAGGCTGTCGAACAGCTTCTGGTCGATGCCGGTGGGCACGTTGCGCCGTGCGGTCACCGGGTCAGCCGGCTTGTTCAGCCCGCTCCAGCGCCCGCCGAACCAGTCGGCCTCGTTCGCCTTGTAGCTCTTGGCCGCTTCGAACTCGGTTTCCAGCGTGGCGACGAAGTGGTCCTCCACCTCGCCCTTGTAATCCTTGTCGATCACGCCCTGCTGCACCAGCCGCTCTGCATAGAGCGTCGAAACTCCGGGATGCTGGCGGATGCGCTGATACATCAGCGGCTGGGTAAAGCCTGGCTCGTCGCCTTCGTTGTGGCCAAAGCGGCGATAGCACCACATGTCCACCACGATATCGCGACCGAACTGCTGGCGGTAATCGATCGCCAGCTTGCAGGCAAAGGTCACCGCTTCCGGATCGTCGCCGTTCACGTGGATGATCGGCGCCTGCACGCCCTTGGCCACGTCTGATGGGTATGGGGAGCCGCGGCTGAACTGGGGCGATGTGGTGAAGCCGATCTGGTTGTTGATCACAAAGTGGATGCAACCGCCGGTGTTGTAGCCCTTCACGCCGGAAAAGCCGAAGCATTCCCACACGATGCCCTGGCCGGCAAAGGCCGCGTCGCCGTGAATCAGGATGGGCAGCACCTGCTTGTGCTTGCCGGGGCCGATATCGTCGCGGAAAACCTGCTGCGCGCGCGCCTTGCCCAGCACCACCGGGTCCACCGTTTCGAGGTGGCTGGGGTTGGGCTGCAGGCTCATGTGCACCTTGATGCCGTCGAATTCGCGATCGGTGCTGGTGCCCAGGTGATACTTCACGTCGCCCGAACCGCCCACGTCCTCGGGGTTTGCGGTGCCGCCCGAAAATTCGTGGAAGATCACGCGGTACGGCTTGGCCAGCACGTTGGCGAGCACGTTCAGGCGGCCACGGTGGGCCATGCCATAGATGATCTCGCGCACGCCCTTCTGGCCGCCATACTTGATCACCGCTTCCAGCGCGGGGATCATCGATTCACCGCCATCCAGGCCGAACCGCTTGGTGCCGACGTACTTCTTGCCGAGGAACTTCTCGTACTGTTCGCCGCGCACCACGGCGGCAAGGATCGCCTTCTTGCCGTTGGGGGTGAAGTCGATGTTCTTGTCGCCGCCCTCGATGCGGTCCTGGATGAACTTGCGCTCCTCCACGTCGGAGATGTGCATGTATTCGAAGCCGACCTTGCCGCAATAGTTCTTGCGCAGGATCGCCACGACCTCGTTCATCGTGGCCCATTGCAGGCCCAGCACGCCGCCCATGAACACCTTGCGGTTCAGGTCACCGGCCAGGAACCCGTGGTATTCGGGCGAAAGGTCGGCCGGCAGGTCCTGCTTCGAAAGGCCCAGCGGGTCGAGATCGGCGGCCAGATGCCCGCGCACGCGATAGGTGCGCACGATCAGCATGGCGCGGATCGAATCCATCGCCGCCGCTTCCAGCGCCGCTTCATCCAGTGCGGGCGCGCCGGGCTTCTTCGCAGCCTTGGCGATTTCCAGCTTCAGCGCCATCGGGTCGAGCGCGCGGGTCAGGTCGTCGCCCGCCGCCGCGTCCATGATCGGCCACCGCTTGCTGGCCCACGAAGGGCCCTGCTGCGGCGCGTCCTGCGTCGGATCGATCTCGAACTCGTGCATTTCCTGACCCATGGCCATCAAACTCCTGTCGCCCCAGGGGAGGGGTGGGGCTCCCGGAAAATATATCGCCCGCGCCGTGGCGCGATGGCGGTTGGTACTGTTGCGGGCCGGCAAACGTTCCCGCGATAATTCGTCAACCATCGCCGGCGCACGCATGCGCGGCTTTAACGATGAACCTGCAATGCCCCGCTTCGCAGCGGGTAGGTAGAAAGCCGGAGCGCCCGGGCGGCACGACCATGCGCGCCGCCCGGTGCTTCTACGGCATCAGGCCAGCGAGGGATCGATGCCCTTGCAGGCAACCAGCAGTTCCTTCACGGCGTCGACCGAGACCTGCAGGTTCGCCTTCGCGGTGTCGTCCAGCGCGATTTCGATCACCTTTTCCACGCCACCGGCGCCGATCATCACCGGCACGCCGACATAGAGGCCGTCAACGCCATAGGCGCTGTCGACATAGGCGGCGCAAGGCAGGATGCGCTTCTGGTCGTTGAGGTAGGCTTCGGCCATGGCGATGCCCGAGGCGGCCGGGGCATAGAACGCCGAACCGGTCTTGAGCAGGCCGACGATCTCGCCGCCGCCCGAACGGGTGCGCTGCACGATCGCGTCGATCTTTTCGGCGGTGGACAGGCCCATCTTGACCAGGTCGGTCACCGGGATGCCCGCGACGGTCGAATATTCGACCACCGGCACCATGGTGTCGCCATGGCCGCCGAGCACGAACGAGTTCACGTCGCGCACCGAAACGCCGAATTCCCAGGCGAGGAAGGTGCTGAAGCGCGCCGAGTCGAGCACGCCTGCCATGCCGACGACCTTGTTGGTCGGCAGGCCGGAGAATTCGCGCAGCGCCCAGACCATCGCGTCGAGCGGGTTAGTGATGCAGATCACGAAGGCGTCTGGCGCGTTGTCGCGGATGCCTTCGCCAACCGCCTTCATCACCTTCAGGTTGATGCCAAGCAGGTCGTCACGGCTCATGCCGGGCTTGCGCGCCACGCCGGCGGTGACGATGATCACGTCCGCGCCTGCGATGTCCTTGTAATCGTTGGTGCCGATGATCTTGGCGTCAAAGCCTTCCACCGGGCCGCACTGCGACAGGTCGAGCGCCTTGCCCTGGGGTACGCCTTCCACGACGTCGAACAGCACGATGTCGCCCAGTTCCTTCTGGGCGGCGAGGTGGGCCAGCGTACCACCAATGTTGCCGGCGCCGATCAGCGCGATCTTCTTGCGAGCCATGCTTTACGGTCCTTTCCCGTAATCCGCGGGACAAGAGTTCAAGCCACCGCACGATGGCCCCTCACGCGTCCCGCATGACGGGAAGGAAACCGGGCGGTTGGGCGCGCCCTAGGCCCCTCTGGCGGGGATGGCAAGCTGGAAAAACCGCCTATTTCCGCCTTTTTTCGATAACAGTTCGCAATAGCATTAAGGGGACTGGAAGAACCCTTGTCACTCTTCTGCCGCTCTCCACCCGTGCTGGCCACGGCTGTCGAGCGTCGTTTGGCAAGCATGGGCTGGCGGGGCAAGTCCCGCGCGCTCAGCGTCCGCGCTGAAGCCGCAGGGCCACGCCCCGGTCAAGCGTGCGGCACACGCCCATCCAATGCCGCGCCTTGTCGAGATCGCCCGATGCGCGGGCGGATTCCGCCTCCTGTCCGGCGCGCTCGGCGGCGGCAAATCCGTGTTCCGCGAAATAGCGCAGCGCGGCGGCAAGGGTTGCATCGTCGCTGGCCCAGTGCCCCGGCCGGCGCGCCACCACGTTGTCATTTGCCGCGCGCCGCTTGGCCAGCCCGTACCGCACCTGTGGCGGCTGCACCAGACAGGGCGAGATCCGGCCATAGCGGGGGGCAAAACGTACCATCGGGGCGATTTCTCCGTGTTGGCATGGGTGCGCCTCGGCGCGCTCCGTGCCAGCCCCTTCTATGTCAGGCGTGTGAACGTCACGTGTGCCGTTAGGGTAAAGAAGAAAATAAGGGTATTTTACCAGAAGGTTAAATCACGCACCCGGCTGCGCGATCCACTTGCCCGCGTTCTCGTACGCGGGATTCACCGTGCTTCCGCCCGGCAATCCGCCTGCCTTGTACACCGCATCGCCACCCCGTTCCTGCACTTCGGAAGAGAAAGCGGGAGCCGTCGCGTGGGGCAGGGGCGCCTGCCCGAACGAAGCAGTGGCCGGTGCCGCCGCGCTGGTGCGCAGCGCCTCGAGCCGGCCGGATTCGAACGCCTTTTCCAGCTGCACCGGATCGGCCACATCGGCCGGCGTCGGCGTCCAGGTGCGCGGGTGCGGCGCGGCGATCGGCTCGCCTCCGGCATAGACCTGCGTGAACGCGGCAGGCCGTCCCGCCGCGCCGCCCCAGCGATAGAAGCGGTGCGCGCCGATCGTGCCGATGAAGCTAAGGCTGTCCGCCCAATAAGGATGCACTGCACTGGTGTGGTAATGCGTGGCCAGGCCCACCGGCGCGAACACATATCCGGCCAGCGCATCGGCGGCCACGCGCCGGGCGCGGTCCCAGAACTGGCGCACCGGCCGCCGCGCCAGCGATCCGTCGCAGGCAAAGCTGAACTGGCAGCCGGGCCGCTCGCTGCCCTGATAGACCACGCCGCACACCGTCTTCGGGTAGGCCGGATGGCTCACCCGGTTCAGCACCACCTGCGCCACCGCGCGCTGGCCCGGATCGGGCTCGCTCGCCGCTTCGTAATAGATCGCGGCGGTCAGGCACTGCAGCGCCCGCCACTGGTCCTCGCCGCTGCCACGCGCCATCAGCGGGCGGGCCGAAGGTCCGATCAGGTCCCCAGCGGGTCTTTCCTCGTCGTCGCGCCGCGCAACGCTCGCCCATGCCTTCGCGGCTTCCTCGGGCGTCAGCAGCCCGCTGTCATCGGCGGAGACATAGTAGAACGCAGAACCGGGAAAGCTCTCGCCCGCCTGCTCGAACGGTTGCAGCCCGGCCGCGCGGCCCTGCGCCCGCGCGGCGTCAATGCCACCCGGCGTGCCCCAGCCGATCGCGCCCAGCGATGCCGCCAGCAGGCCCAGCGCGGCGATTCCGCCCGCGCGCTGGCGCCACGCCTGCGGCTTCTGCAGCTTTCGGCGCAACGAAACCATGTCGCGACGGCGGATGCGCGCTTCGAAATCGCGCGGGCGCTCGCTGTCCGGCACGGGCGCGGTCACGCTCTCGCGCGGGGGCGGCACGGCCCCCGGCGGCAGCATCACCGGCCTGTATTGGATCTCCAGCGGCACCTTGTCCTCGCGCACGTGCAGGTCTGCACTTCTGCGCTACGCCCCTTCCGGCCCGCCCGCACCCGCACAAATCCGCCCGTCCCGATACGGCACAACCCCCTGCCATCGGGTTAAGGTGCCGGATTGGTTCGTGCGCGGCTGCAAGAAAATCTGGTTCGCGCAGAGGGCGCAGAGTTCGCAGAGAGAAATGAAAGCCTGCGGCGCAGCCGCCATCCGCTCTGCTCTTTCTTGCCACTTCTCTGCGTCCTCTGCGCTCTCTGCGCGAACCCCATTCCAAACCCCTCTTGCCCCAAGGTGCAAACCTCGCTAACCGCGCCGCCGACGCCACCGGTGCCCTCGAAAGGGGGCTAAGAGGGAATCCGGAAAACCAAGACCGGAGCTGCCCCCGCAACTGTGTCCGGAGAGCGCCCCGTCCACATGCCACTGGCGAAAAGCCGGGAAGGCGGGCGGGGGGCGATGACCCGGGCGAGCCAGGAAACCTGCCGGTGTGTGGTCGTTCCGCGGCCGGGCGGGGTGTACCGGGCGCAAGCTGGTGAGTCTTCGTGCCTTTGGCCCCGCGAAGCTCCCGCCATGGACGGCAAGTATCGTCCATGGGCCGGGAGTATCGTTTGTGTTCTCGATTTCGCACCCGAATTCTGCCCACCCCCGGCCCCTCCCGCATTCGGGAGGGGAGCGAGACCTGGCGCGCGCAGCGCGTCTGGTCGCAGCGGGGTGGGCCATGTCGGCCACGATAATGGCGGTCCCCGCGCTGGCGGAAGAGGCCGCGCCGGCAGACCAGATCACCGTCGTCGCCACCGGCAGCAAGATCCGGCTCGACCAAACGGGCCAGCCGATCACCGTGATCACTGCCGATGAACTCGATCGCCTGCAGGGCCCCGATCTCACCCGCGCGCTGCAGCAGGTGCCCGGCCTCGTGCTCAGCCGCAACGGCGGCCTGGGATCGTTCACCGGCGTGCGCCTGCGTGGTGCCGAAGCCGAACAGGTCCTCGTGCTGATCGACGGCGTCCGCGTGGAAGACGTCTCGGCCCCTTCGGGCGGGTTCGATTTCGGCACGCTGACCGCCGGCGGCGTGGGCCGCATCGATGTGCTGCGCGGCGCCAACTCGGTCGTCTGGGGCAGCGCCGCGATCGGCGGCGTCATCGCGGTGCAGAGCCGCGAACTGAACGGCGTGGACGCCTCGGTCGAAGGCGGCAGCGGCAACAGCTGGTCGGCAGACGGCAACGCCGGCCTTGTGCGCGATGGCTATGCGCTCACCCTCAACGGCGGCTACGACCGCACCGACGGGCTCACCTCGGCCGCCGCCAATGGCGCGGAAAAGGACGGCTTCCGCCAGTGGCGCGTCGGCGGCAGGGGCCGCGTGAACCTCACGCCCGCGCTCTCGCTCACCGCCGTTGGCCGCTATGCCGATAGCCGGACCGACATCGACGGCTTTCCGGCGCCCACCTTCACCTTTGCCGATACCCCGGAATACCAGGTCACCCGCCAGGCGTCCGGCCGCCTCGGCGCACATTATGAAACCGCTGCGCTCACGCTGGACGCCGGCTATGCTCTGTCAGACACCAAGCGCGATTATTACGATCCCACCTTCGGCACTGATCCGTCCTATGGCTATCGCGCCCGATCGGAACGCGCGGACCTCACCGGCCGGGTTGCACTGCCGGCCCGCTTCGCGCTCGATTTCGGCACCGATACGGAACGCACCCGCTATTCGGGCAGCTTCGATGCGGAGCAGAAGGCGCGTCTTTCCTCCGGCCACGCCATGCTCGGCTGGTATGGCAACGCCGCCTCGCTCGCTGCGGGCCTGCGCTATGACGATCACAGCCGCTTCGGTCACGCCTGGACCTTCGGCGCCAACGGCAGCGTGAAGCTGCCCGCCAACCTGCGCCTGCGCGCCTCCTATGGCGAAGGGTTCAAGGCGCCCACGCTGTTCCAGCTGCTCTCGAACTATGGCAACGCCGCGCTCGTGCCCGAACGCGCCAGAAGCTATGACGCCGGCCTTGAATGGACGATCCCCACCGTCCACGCCGCGCTCACCGTCTTCCGCCGCGACAGCCGCAACCTGATCGCCTATGTCTCGTGCTTCGGCGTCACCACCGGCATCTGCACCAATCGCCCGTTCGGCACTTATGACAACATCGGCAAGGCCCGTGCCGAAGGCGTCGAGGCGGAGCTTGATCTCACGCCGGTCCCGGCGCTGCAGGTCCGCTTTGCCTATACCTACACCCGCGCGCGCAACCTCACGATTGGTGATGCCAACAACGGCAACGACCTTGCCCGTCGCCCGCGCCACGCGCTGACCACCACGCTTGACTGGACAACGCCGCTCCACGGCCTCACCCTCGGGGTCGACATGCGCGTCCAGTCCGACAGCTTCGACAACGCATCGAACGCCACGCGTCTCGATGGCGGCAGCATGGCCACGCTGCGCGCCAGCCTGCCCGTGGCGGAAAAGGTCGAAGTGTTCGGCCGTGTCGAAAACCTGTTCGACAGCCGCGCGCAGACCGCCGCCGGCTATGGCGTGCCCGGCCGCGCCGCCTTTGGCGGAATCCGTGTCCGCTACTGATCCTGATCTGACCTGCTTCGGCATGCCGAAGAAGGGGGACCGCCGCACGACCCCGCGGCGAGGGGTGGTATTCCCCACGCTTGCCATGCTCCTCTCCGCCTGCGTTCCTCAAACGCAGGCGGAGGTCCCCCGTCCCCATACCACCATCGTCAGTCTGAACCCCTGCGCCGATGCCATCCTTGCCGAGGTCGCCGATCCGGGCCAGGTCCTCGCCATCTCGCACTACAGCGCCGATCCGCGCTCGGCCTCGATGCCCGCGCAGCAGGCGCGACGGTATCGCATTACGCGCGGCACGGTCGAGGAGGTCGTCGCCCTCCACCCCGACGTCGTCATCGACAGCAGCTTCATCGCGCCCGCCACCGCCGGGGCTTATGCCCGGCTCGGCCTGCGGCTTGAGACCGTCGGCACCGCCAACACCATCGACGATGCCCGCTCGCAGGTTCGCCAGCTTGCCGCACTTGCCGGGCATCCCGAACGTGGCGAGGCGCTGATCGCACGCATCGATGCCGCGCTCGCCGCCGCCTCGCCCGCTCCCGGCTCTGTCCCGGTCCCTGCGGTCATGTGGGAATCGGGCGGCATGGTTCCGGGTGACCAGACCCTGATCGCAGACCTCATGCGCCGCACCGGCTTCACCAATGCCAGCGCCGCCAAGGGCTATGGCCAGGCCGATATCCTCCCGCTCGAACGCCTGCTGGCCGATCCTCCGCGCGTGATCTTCACGACCGCCGCGGGCGAGGGCGCCCACGATGCCGACCGCATGCTCACCCACCCCGCGCTCGCCACGCTGAAAGGCGTGCAGCGCGCCCGCTTCGCCCCGAACCTGCTCTACTGCGCCGGTCCCACCTTGATCCGTGCCACAAGGCGCCTCGCTGAAGTCCGCAACCAGCTATCACCCCTCCCGCTTGCGGGAGGGGTCGGGGGAGGGCCTGTTCCGTCATGGGCGGCAGCCCGATGACACGCCCGGTCCCGCTCCTCCTCACCCTGCTCCTGCTCGCCCTCCCGCTCTCCCTCCTTGCCGGGCAGGTGTGGATCGCGCCCTTTGCTCCGCCGGTGAAGAACGCCATCCCCATCCTGATGGAACTGCGCCTGCCGCGCGCGGTGCTGGCGCTGGTGCTCGGCGCCGGGCTGGGCGCATGTGGTGCGGCGATGCAGGGCTATCTGCGCAACCCGCTGGCCGATCCCGGCCTGTTCGGCATCGCGCCGATGGCGGCGCTGGGTGCGGTGCTGTCGTTCTACACCGGCTATGCGGTGCAGCCCTTCGCCCTGCCGCTGTTCGCGCTGACCGGCGCGGCGCTGGGCATGCTGCTGCTCGCGCTCATTGCCGGGCGCGCCGCCTCGGTCGTGCTGTTCACGCTGGCCGGGATGATGCTCGCCAGCCTCTCGGGCGCGCTCACCAGCCTCGCCATCTCGCTTTCGCCCAATCCCTTCGCGCTCAGCGAGATCGTCACCTGGCTGATGGGCGCGCTGGAAAACCGCGGTTGGGATGAAGTGTGGATCGCCCTTCCGCCCACGCTGCTCGGCCTGCTCCTGCTTGCCCGCGCCGGCCGCGCGCTCGATGCGCTCACCCTGGGCGAGGCTGCCGCCCGCTCGCTCGGCGTCGATCCGGTGCGGCTGCAATGGCTGATGGTCATGGCCTGCGGGCTCATCGTCGGTTCGGGCGTGGCAGTGGCGGGGATCATCGGCTTCGTCGGCCTGATGGTGCCGCACATGGTCCGCCCGTTCACCAGCCAGCGCCCCTCCGCGCTGCTCGTGCCCAGCGCGCTCACCGGGGCGCTGCTGCTGCTGCTGGCCGATTGCCTGTGCCGTGTGCTCCCGCTCACCGGGGGCGAGCTGCGCCTCGGCATCGCGCTAAGCCTCATGGGCGCGCCATTCTTCCTGCGCCTGCTGCTGCGCATGCGGAGCACGCTGGCATGACACTGGCAACAGAGAACCTTGCCGTGCCGGGTCGCCTCCATGGTGTCAGCCTGTCGCTGCGGGCCGGAGAAGTCACGGCGATCCTCGGCCCCAACGGCGCAGGCAAGTCCACGCTGCTTTCCGCGCTCGCCGGCCTGCTGCCCGGTCCGGTCAGCCTTGATGGCAACCTGCTCGGTCAGCTTCCCGCCAGCGTGCGCGCGCAGACGATCGGTTACCTGCCGCAATCAGGCGAAGTCGCCTGGAACCTCAGCGTGGAAAGCCTTGCCGCGCTCGGCCGCCTGCCACACCGCACCGCCCCGGCACAGGATGCGCAGGCCATCGATGCCGCGCTCGCCGCACTCGATCTCGATGACTTGCGCCATCGTCCCGTTGCAGAGCTTTCCGGAGGCGAACGCGCCCGCGCATTGCTGGCCCGCGTCCTTGCCGGAACGCCGCGCTGGATCCTGGCTGATGAACCGCTCGCCAGCCTCGATCTCGCACACCAGCAGGCACTGCTCCACCGCTTCCGCGCACTCGCGCAACGCGGGCAGGGTATCGTGCTGGTCCTGCATGATCTGGCGCAGGCGATGAACCACGCAGATCGCGTGATCGTGCTGGACCGGGGCTTCGTCGTGGCCGATGGCCTGCCCGACGACGTTCTCGATCCCGTGCTGATTGAACAGGTCTGGGGCCTCCAGGCGCAATGGCTGGGCGAACCCGGCCACCGCGCGCTGGCTTGTTGAGAACCTGCCTGCGCGAAATTGCTCACCCCGCTGCGACTAGGTTCGCCTCCGGCTCACCAAGTCTCGCGCCCCTCCCGCAAGCGGTAGGGGGCTGGCGTATATTCTCCCCTCCCGCTTGCGGGAGGGGGCGGGGGTGGGCTTGTTTCCTAACCTACCTGTCCAGCCCCAGCTGCTCCAGCATCGGCCCCACCTGCGGCTCGCGCCCGCGGAATTTCAGCCACACCTGGTCCAGCGGCTCGCGATCGCCCTTGGCCAGCACCAGCTCGCGGAAACGCTGGCCGTTGGCGCGGGTCATGCCGCCATGCTCCAAGAACCACTGATAGGCGTCCGCCTCCAGCATCTTGGTCCATTCATAGGCATAATAACCCGCCGCATATCCGCCGCCGAACACATGGCGGAAGCTGGTCACGCGATAGCGCGTCGGCACCATGTCCACCGGCAGGCCGGTTTCCTTCAGCGCCTGCGCCTCGAATGCGTCCACGTCCTGCGGGGTCTGGCCCGGGGCCAGCACGTGCGCTTTCATGTCCAGCTGCATCGCCGCAAGCGCGCTCGCGGTGTCGAACGCCTTGTCGAACTTGCCCGCCGCCACGATCTTCGCCGCCAGTGCCGGCGGCATCGGCGCGCCGGTCTTCCAGTGCTTGGCATAATGCGCCAGCACGCTCGGCTCGAACGCCCAGTGCTCGTTGAACTGCGAAGGGAATTCCACGAAGTCGCGCGCATCGGTGGTGCTCGCCACGCGCGGGTATCCGCCTGCGGCAAACAGGCCGTGCAGCGCGTGGCCGAATTCATGGAACAGCGTGATCACATCGTCGTCGGTCGCCAGCGCCGGCTGGCCGGGCGCGGGCGGGGCAATGTTCAGCACGTTATAGACCACCGGCTTGGTGCCGAACAGCGGGCTGCCGGGCACCACCGTGTCCATCCACGCGCCGCCCTGCTTGGTGTCGCGCTGGAACGGGTCGATCAGGAACAGGCCCAGCGTGCTGCCATCCTCTTCGTGCACTTCATACACGCGCATTTCGGGCCGCCAGCCCTTCAGGTCCTCCCGCCGGTGGAAGGTGATGCCGTAAAGCTGGGTCGCGGCATGGAACACGCCGTCCTCCAGCACGCGCCACGTTTCGAAATACGGCTTCGCCTCGCTGGAATCGAAGGCGAACTTCTTCTTGCGCACATCCTCGGCATAGCGCTTCCAGTCCCACGGCCTCGGCTCGAACTTGCCACCCTTGGCCTTGATCGCCGCGCGGATGTCCACCGCATCGCGCGCCACGGCCTTGGCCGTGGGTGCATCCAGCGCGTCGAGGAACGCGGTCACCTTGTCAGGGCTGCGCGCCATCTGGTCCTGCAGGTTCCATGCGGCGTAGCTGGGATAGCCCAGCAGCTTCGCCTTTTCCGCGCGCAGCGCCAGCACTTGCGCCGTGATCGTGCGGGTGTCGTTGGCGTCGCCCTTGGTGGCGCGGGTCCACCCGGCCATGAACACCTTTTCGCGCAGCGCCCGGTCGGCCAGCGCGTCTGCCTGCGGCTGTACCGTGGTGTTGGTCACGCCCAACAGCCACTTGCCGGTCAGCCCGCGCGCCTTGGCCGCTTCGGCCGCTGCCGCGATCTCGGCGGTGGAAAGCCCGGCCAGCGCCTGGGGGTTGTCGACCACCACCGCCGCATCCTTGGTCGCGGCGGTCAGCTTCTGGCCGAATGCGCTGGAAAGCGTGGCCAGCTGCGTGTCGATCTGCGCCAGCTTCGCCTTGTCGGCCTGGTTCAGCAGCGCGCCCTTCAGCACGAAGTCCTGGTAATACATCTCCAGCACGCGGTCCTGCTCGGGCGTCAGGCCCAGCGTTGCGCGTGCATCGTGCAGCGCCTTGATCCGCGCAAACAGCGCGCCGTTCAGGTAGAACTCGCTGTCCCACGCGGCCGTCATCGCTGCGGTCGTGGTCTCCACCGCGTCCAGCGCATCGCTGGTGTCCGCTGCATGAACCGCGCTGAACGCGCGCTGCGCCCGCTTCAGCACCTGGCGTGATGTCTCCAGCGCCTCGATCGTGTTGGCAAAGGTCGGCGCTTCGGCATTGGCGGTGATCGCCGCCACTTCGGCCCGCGCGATAACGATGCCTTCCTCGTGCCCGGCCTGATAGTCCGCCGGGGTATAGGCGTTGAAGTCCGGCAGCTCGAACGGCAGCGCGCTCGGCTTGGCAAAGGCGCTCGTGCCCGTCGGGATGGCCGGGGCGGGGGCAGGGGCGGGCGCTGCGGTCGGCACCGGGGTGGTTTGTACTTGCGTCATCTGGCCGGCGCATCCGGCAAGGCTCGATCCCGCCAGCAGCATGGCCGCCGCACGGATGGCATTCGTCTCAAATCGCATGAATCGCATGGTCCCGGTCTTGGTCGCAAGGCGCGTCGAGGTGTCAGAATATAGTCACTATTGCAACCACCTTTCACGTTGCTGAACGGACTTGGGAACAGTGCTCCTCCCATCCCCTTCAGGGGAGGGGATCGAGGGGTGGGGGTATCCGACGCGCGCTACTTGTCAGACCATGATCCATTTCGCGCAGAGACACGAAGACGCGAAGGGCTTCTGTTCGCGCTGCAGGCTTCGGATATCTGGCCGAGGCAGCGTTCAGATGGCCGCTTCGCCGCTGAAACATCGCCTTTGCGTCTTCGCGTCTTCGCGCGAAACAGGTTCATTCTTCTTTCTCGGCGCCCTCTGCGCGAAACCAACTTCCTGAAGTCCATCACCATGATGGCCTGACAGGCGTGATCTTTAATAACAGACACGTCTGTTATCTAAATTTCCTTTCCTACAGGCGGAGTTTCTGCTATGTTCCAATCATGAATGGCGCATTTCAGCCACTTTTTTCTGCTTTTTCGACCTTGTGGGGGTGGTTCGGCCGCAAATCGGATTTAACCCATTGTACAGTGTCAACTGTGTCAACCTAGCCCCGCAACTCCCGCTTGCGCATGGCGCTCATACCTCTATGAAAAGTTCACGGATATGAACTGGAGAGGCGCCTGATGGCCAAAATCAAGACCACCCATGTCGGCAGCCTGCCGCGCGGCGACGAGTTGACCCCGCTGCTGCTGGCGCGCGACAAGGGCGAGCCCTACGACGCCGCCGAATTTGATGCCAAGGTCTCCGCTGCGGTGGACGAGGCGGTGCGGCAGCAGGTTGAGGCCGGTGTCTCGATCGTCTCGGATGGCGAGCTGGGGAAGGTGGGGTACTCCACCTACATGATCGAGCGCCTGTCCGGCTTTGGCGGGCACATCGATCGCAAGCCCGCGGCGGACCTTGCCGAAGTGCCGAACCTCGCCAAGAAGCTCTCTGCGATCATGGGCAGCCAGGAATTCGTCCGCGCCTCGTGCATCGCCCCGGTGCGCAAGGTCACGCTGCAGCCGCTGCACGATGATATCCGCCGCTTCAAGGCCGCGCTGGCAAAGCACGCCGCGCCGGATACCGAGGCGTTCATGAACGCGGCCTCGCCGGGCCTGATCACCGCATTCCAGGTCAACCGTCATTATCCCAGCCACGAAGCCTATCTTGCCGATCTCGCCGATGCTATGCGCGAAGAGTACGAGACAATCGTGTCCGAAGGGTTCTACCTCCAGCTCGATTGCCCCGACCTGGCGATGAGCCGCCACACCGGCTACCAGGACCTTTCCGAGGAGGACTTCCTCAAGGTCGCCGCCGCCAACGTGGAGGCGCTGAACGCCGCCACCGCCAACATCCCGCCCGAACGGATGCGGATGCACATCTGCTGGGGCAATTACGAAGGCCCGCACGATCACGATATCCCGCTCGAACGCGTGATCGACATCGTGCTCAAGGCGCGGCCCGCCACCGTGCTGTTCGAAGCCGCCAACCCGCGGCACGAACACGAATGGAAGGTGTGGAAGGACGCGAAGCTGCCCGATCACAAGATCCTCGCGCCCGGCCTCATCGACACCTGCTCGAACTACATCGAGCACCCGGAGCTGATCGCCCAGCGCATCGAACGCTTCGCCGAATTCGTCGGGCCCGACCGCGTTGTCGCCAGCACGGACTGCGGCTTCGGCACCTTCGCCGGCTATGGCAAGCTTGATCCCATCGTCACCTGGCGCAAGCTCAAGGCCCTGCGCGAAGGGGCGGATATTGCGGGCGCCCGCCTGTGATCGAGGACGCCGAACGCCGCGCCATCGAGCACGAATGCGCCCGCCTCGTCGCACTCTACGCCAATCTGAATGACGAGGCGCGGTGGGGCGAGGTGGCCGCGCTCTATGCCGAGGACGGGGTGATGTATCGCCCCACCGCGCCCGATCAGGGCGTTGTTGGGCGCGAAGCGATCCTTTCCGCGTTCAAGGCCCGCCCGCCGCGCACCACCCGCCATGTCTGTTCCAACGTGGTGATCGATGTGGAAGGCCCCGCCACCGCGCGCGGCACCAGCGCGATGCTGCTGTTCACCGCGGCGGACGCGCCACCGCTGGTCGGATCGTTCCACGATCGCTTCTGCCTCACGGCCGAGGGCTGGCGCTTTGCCGAGCGGCGCGGCAGCCTGATCTTCACGTGAGCAGCCAGCCGCCCTCCAACCCGGTCAAGTCGGCGATGCGCACGCTCGACGTGATCGAGTATGTCGTCGCCCACCGCCAAGGCGCGGTGGCGCAGGAGATCGCCGGCGCTCTGGGCATCCCGGTGTCCAGCCTGTCCTACCTGCTCGCCACGCTCGCCGACCGCGAATACCTTGTGCGTGAAGGGCGGCGCTACCTGCCGGGGCCGGGGCTGGAACGGCTGCGCGTGGCGCCCGCCGCGCTGACGCTCGAAGACCGCGTCCGCCCGCTGGTCCGCGCGCTGAAGGGTGAACTGAACGAGACCGCATCGTTCATGGTGCGCGAAGGCTGGGAGATCGAGGCGCTGGTCACCGAGGCGGGCGAACAGGCGCTGCGCTATGCGGTGGAGCCCGGCATGCGCCGCCCGATGCACGCGCTCGCTTCGGGCAAGGTGATCCTCGCCGCGATTTCGGAAGACCTGCTGACGCACTACTTTGCCGAAAGCAGCCGTGGCGCGCTTACGCCCAATACCCGCGTGACCGAGGCCGATCTGCGCGCCGATGTCGCCACCATCCGCGCACTGGGATATTGCATCGCCCGTGAAGAGGCGACGCAGGGCATCGTGGGCACCGGCGTGGCCGTGGTGCGCGATGGCGCGGTGCTGGGTTCGTTCAGCGTGGCCGTGCCCACCGTCCGCTTCGACGCGGCCCTGCAGGAGCGCACCCTCAACGCCCTCCGCCGCGCCGCCGAGGCGCTGGGCTGAACGCGATGGTTATCGTTTCATCAGTGACGAATTGCGCTGGACCTTTAAAAAGATGTGAATAGGCTGCCCCAATCAAGACCTGGGGGGACTGACGCATGAAGAAGATTGCATTGGGGGCATCGCTCGTCGCACTGGCGGCTGCGGGATATGTGCTGGCTGCCGGCGGCGGCGCCGGCAGCGGCGGCGCGGCGCGGCTGATCACCCTGGCCAGCGGCGGCAGCGCAGCCAAGCCGGGCGCGCCTGCCGTGGCGGCAACGCCCGCACCCTCAGGCCGTCTGATCGCGGCGGCAGCGGGCAAGGGCATTCCCGACAGCTACATCTGCGTGTTCAAGAAGGGCGAGGTCAGCCCCAGCGGCGCACGTGGCGCGGCTGCCGAGGCGGCGCGGCGCGGCGGTGGCTCGCTCGGCCATGTCTATACCACGGCGCTGCAGGGCTTCTCCATCTCCATCCCGGCGCAGGCCGCGCAGGTGCTGATGGACAAGAACCCCAACATCGCCTGGTGTGAACAGGACCAGGAAATCGTGCTGATCGACGGCGTTTCGGCCACCGCGGGCAACACCGGCGGCACCACCACCCAGCCGGTGGAAAGCACCCCTCCGGGCATCACCGCGGTCAATGGCGGGGCCTATATCGGCACCAACCGCGCCTTCGTGATCGACACCGGCATCGACCTGACCCACCCGGATCTCAATGTCGAGCCGGTCAACTGCAACGGGGGCAGCTGCAACTTCGTGACCCGCGAAACATCGCCGCAGGACCTGAACGGCCACGGCACCCACGTTTCGGGCACGATCGCGGCGAAGGCCGGCAACGGCATCGGCGTAGTCGGCGTGGCCGCCGGTGCGCGGGTGATCGCGGTGCGCGTGCTGAACAAGCGCGGCAGCGGTTCCAACTCCGACGTGATCGCGGGCGTGGACTATGTCAGCCGGGTCGGGCGCGCGGGCGATGTGGCCAACATGAGCCTCGGCGGCTCGCTCTCCACCGCGCTGGACACGGCGGTGCTCAATGCATCGGCGGTGGTGAAGTTCGCGCTGGCCGCTGGCAACGAAACCGACGACGCCAACAACCACTCGCCCGGCCGCGTCAATGGGCCCAACATCTACACGATCGCGGCGATGAGCTGGAACGCCACCAGCAGGACCGGCACCTGGGCCAGCTTCTCCAACTACAACACCTCGATCGTGGACTACATCGAACCGGGAGTGAGCATCCTGTCGACCTGGCTCAACGGCGGGTACAACACGATCTCCGGCACTTCGATGGCCACGCCGCACATGGCCGGCATCCTGTTGACGGGCGCACCCAAGGCGGGCGGCACGGTGACACGCACCGGCACCAGCGAGGTCTATACGATCGGCACCCGCTGAACCGCGCAGGCAGCCTGAAAAAGGGAAGGGGGCCGATCGGCCCCCTTCTTCGTTGTGGCATTGGTGCGTGGGTTCAGGCGTCGGCCTGCTTCATGCCTTCGGTGATCTTGGTCGTTTCGGCGCGGGTGGAATCCGGGCCGGTGTTGCGCTTGTAGATGCCGCCCAGGCCCGCGCCGCGGTTGAACAGGTCGGGATCGCCTTCGCGCTGCTCCAGCCCGAACAGCGGGAACAGACCGGGGTGACGGCCAAGGCCGCCGTAGAGATCGAGGCAGCGTTCGATCCATGGGCGCAGCGGATCGTCATTGGCCAGCACGGGCGTCTTGCACACCGAGGCGGTGAACAGGATGCCGCCCAGGATGCGGTAATCGGCATAGTTGGGCGATGACCCGCCCAGCCAATCATGCTGGCCCAGCGCGGCGCGCAGCGGTTCAAGCGCGGCGGAGATGCCCGGCAGGCGCTGTTCACGGCCAGCCTGGATATCCTCCAGCTTGCGGCCCAGCATCTTTTCGCGGCTGTGGGTGATGTATTCGTGATCCGCCGGGACCGAAAGATCGCGGTAGTCGGCACAGAAGCAGCGCATCCACGGACCCACCGCTGCACCCCAGAACCAGTGGTCCAGCGCCTTCAGCGTGGCGGCGACGCTTTCATGCGGGACAAGCGCCGGACGGTCCGGATACTTCGCATCAAGGTATTCGACGATGCCCCAGCTATCGAGGACCCATTCGCCATCGTCGACAATGGCGGGCAGGCGCTCGGTCTTGCCGCCGGTGCGTTCGAGAATGCCGGTGAACCCGCCGGGCACGACATCGAGATCGAAGCCCTTGTGCTTCAGCGCATATTTGGTGGCCCATACGAACGGACTGATCGTCGCACCAGTGCTGAGCGCAAGGTCATAGAAGGTGATCGTGTTGTTGGCAGCCATGGGAATCCTCTCGTTTCTGGTTGCACCCAATCTGCCAGATATTGTTAGCAACACAAACTAAATTTGTGCGCGGGGGTGGCGGCCGAGGGGACAAGAGGATTTCGCGCGAAGACGCAAAGACGCGAAGGATTTGGTTCGCGCAGAGAGCACAGAGAAGGAAGGGGGAAAGGGAAGGGGGCGGCTGCGCCGCAGGCTGTCATTCGATTTGCAATCTTTTCCTCGCTGCGTCCTCTGCGATCTCTGCGCGAAAATCAAAGAGGCTGACTCGCAGCCAACAGCAGGAAAACAAACCGGTGAGGCAAGAAAGCGCCGGCCCCGTCGGGAGTGGGACCGGCGCTCGCCCTGCCGCTGTCACCCGACAGAGCAGAACTATACCTTGGTGTTACTTCTTGGTGCGCCAGCCCTCGGCGTAGCTGTCGCGCGCCACTTCGGAGTAGGGCACGGGGCTGACCACGGCCTTGATCTCGGTCTGCACGTGGGGTTCCACGGTCGGCTTGGTGGTGCCGCCGTTGGGTTCGCCCCACAGCAGGCTGACTTCGGTGCCCGGCGTCTCGAAGCCCGGCTCCATCATGGCGAGGGTGAGGAACTTGCCTTCGTTGGCGGTGTAGCCGATCCAGGTGGAAAGGCCGGCCAGCTTGCCATCCACCAGCACCTGATCGAACGGGTGCATGGAATAGACCGCGCTGGGATATTCCATGAACTTGGCACGATCGCCCTTGCTGAGCGCCGAGGACTGCACGCGCATCACGTCCTCGTTGTCGAGCGCGAGGGTGACCTTGGTGCGGTGCTTGCCCGCAGCGGCCATCTTTTCCAGCGCGGCGCGGCCGATGAACTCGTGATCGAACTTCACGAAGGGGCCGTAACCGAGATCCCACGGCGTGGTGTAGTAGCCCTCGATGGTTTCGGGCACATAGCTGCCGCCGACCGAGCACTTCGCCTCATAGGAATTGGCGGTCAGCCACTCGCGATAGGGCTGGAGCGCCTCGCCGGTGTAGATCGCCGGGAAGGGGGAGGGAATCCAGCCCGATTCCAGCGTGTTCGAGGAATAGGCGCGGCCGCCGACCAGCGCCATCTGGAACTCCTTGCCGGCCTCCACCAGCGCGGCGTGGACCGCGCCATAATCTTCCCACGGGCCCATCAGTTCAAAGCCCGGCTGCCCGGCCATGCCATGGCGCAGCGCGCGCACGGTCTTGCCGCCGATGGTCATGCGGGTCATGTGGAAGAACTTCAGCTCGGGGGCGGGTTTGCCGGTGGCCTTCTCGATGATCTTCATCGCGTTGGGGCCCTGCACCTGGAAGCGGTAGTTGTTGCGCTTGCCGTCGGTGCGCATCGCCCAGCGCTCGTCGCGCTCAACGGTCACGTTCCAGTCACCGGTGGCGGCGTGGTATTCCACCCATTCGATGGTGGGGGCACGGCCGACGAGGTTGAACTCGTTCTCGTCAAGGTAGAACAGGATCACGTCACCGATGACATAGCCATCCGGGGTGACGGGCACGAACTGCTTGGCGCGGTCCGGCTGGAAGTTCCTGAAGCTGTTGATGCCGAGGTATTCGAGCATCTTGAAGGCATCAGGCCCGCGCACGGCCAGGTCCACCATGTGGTAGGACTGGTTGTAGAGCACGGCGCTGTGCGCCCAGGCCCACTGTTCGGCGCGCCAGTTGGAATATTCGGCGGGAACGCCGGGATAGACATTCGGCCCAACCTGCTGGTTGCGGACGAAATCGACGAGGTTGCCCTGCGACTGGACGACGCTTTCGAGCGACTGGGACATGTCTTCAAACTCTCCCTTGGACTGCTTGGCCTTTCCATGGCGCATTTTCGCGCTCGTGAAAAGTTCGATATGCTGAATAACAGAAAAATCGTATGTGTCACATACAAATTTGATGTCGCAGCGATGTGCATCCGCCCAAGCGTCGAACCACCACCCCCAGCCCCTCTCCAGCGGGGAGGGGAGCGAGACTGGCCGAACCGAAGTGGGCTGCCTGGTCGCAGCGGGATGGGTGGTCCCGTCTCGCAAGGGAGGCCCAAACGAAAAAGGCCGGCACCCTTGCGGGAGCCGGCCTTTTTCAGTGCCCGAAGCGGGGATCAGCCTTCGGCGTGTTCGGCCAGGACGGTGAGGCCCTTGGCGGTCACTTCGGCGAAGCCGCCCTGCACCTGGATTTCCTCAGGCGCGGCGCCCGCGGTGCGATAAAGCTTGATCGCCCCGTCCTTCACCGTGGACATGAACGGCGCGTGGCCTTCCAGCACGCCGAATTCCCCGTCGGTGCCGGGAACGACGACCATGTGGACCTCTTCCGAACGGACGAGGCGGGCCGGGGTGACGAGTTCGAAGTGAAGGGACATGGATCAAACTCCCCTCCGCTTGCCGGAGGTCAAATCTCTCCCCTCCCACGGGGCGGGAGGGGCTGGGGGAGGGCTTGCTTGTTCAAGGGGAGGGTGCCCAACAGGCCCTCCCCCGCCCCCTCCCGCCAGCGGGAGGGGGGATTGAAGCGCCCCCGGCCCAAACGGGCGGGGCGCATCGCATTACGCCTCGGCAGCCAGCTTCTTGGCCTTTTCGACCGCTTCGTCGATGCCGCCGACCATGTAGAACGCGGCTTCGGGAAGGTGATCGTATTCGCCGTCGACCACCGCCTTGAACGAGCGCACGGTGTCTTCCACCTGCACGAACTTGCCGGGGATGCCGGTGAAGACTTCGGCCACGTGGAACGGCTGCGACAGGAAGCGCTGGATCTTGCGGGCGCGGGCGACGGTGAGCTTATCTTCTTCCGAAAGCTCGTCCATGCCCAGGATCGCGATGATGTCCTGCAGCGACTTGTACTTCTGCAGCGTTTCCTGAACGCGGCGGGCGGTTTCGTAGTGCTCCTGGCCGACGACGGCGGGCGAGAGCACGCGCGAGGTCGAATCGAGCGGGTCAACCGCCGGGTAGATGCCGAGTTCCGAGATCGCGCGGTTCAGCGTGGTCGTCGCGTCAAGGTGCGCGAACGAGGTGGCCGGCGCCGGGTCGGTAAGGTCGTCCGCGGGCACGTAGATCGCCTGCACCGAGGTGATCGAACCCTTGGTGGTGGAGGTGATGCGTTCCTGCAGCTGGCCCATGTCGGTGGCGAGGGTCGGCTGGTAGCCCACCGCCGAAGGAATACGGCCGAGCAGCGCCGACACTTCCGAACCCGCCTGGGTGAAGCGGAAGATGTTGTCGACGAAGAACAGCACGTCCTGGCCTTCCTGGTCGCGGAAGTATTCCGCCATGGTCAGGCCCGAAAGAGCGACGCGAGCGCGGGCACCCGGGGGCTCGTTCATCTGGCCGAACACGAGCGCCACTTTCGAACCATCGGGGGTCGGGTTGCCGTCGGCATCCTTGGCGATAACGCCGGCGTCGAGGAATTCGTGATAGAGGTCGTTGCCTTCGCGGGTGCGTTCACCCACGCCGGCGAACACTGACACGCCGCCGTGGCCCTTGGCGATGTTGTTGATCAGTTCCTGGATCAGCACGGTCTTGCCCACACCGGCGCCGCCGAACAGGCCGATCTTGCCGCCGCGTGCATAGGGGGCGAGAAGATCGATGACCTTGATGCCGGTGACGAGGATCGCGGCTTCGGTCGACTGGTCGATGAATTCCGGAGCCTTGGCGTGGATCGGGGCGGTCTGCTCAGCGCCGACCGGGCCACGCTCGTCGATCGGCTCACCGATGACGTTCATGATGCGGCCCAGCGTCTTGGGGCCGACCGGCACCGAGATCTGCGCGCCGGTGTTGGTCACCGGCTGGCCACGGGTGAGACCGTCGGTCGAGTCCATCGCGATGGTGCGGACGGTGCTTTCGCCGAGGTGCTGCGCCACTTCGAGAACAAGGCGGTTGCCGTTGTTGTCGGTTTCAAGCGCGGAGAGGATCGCGGGCAGTTCGCCTTCGAAGGTCACGTCGACGACGGCGCCGATGACCTGGCTGATCTTGCCGGTGGAGGTGAGCACGGTGGCCATGGTTGTTTCCTTGCCTTCTATGTCGTCGTCAGAGCGCTTCTGCGCCCGCGATGATCTCGATGAGTTCGGTGGTGATCGCGGCCTGGCGGCTGCGGTTGTACTGGATGGTCAGCTTGTTGATCAGCTCGCCCGCGTTGCGCGTCGCGTTGTCCATCGCAGTCATCGAGGCGCCCTGTTCGGAAGCCTCGCGCTCCAGCAGCGCGCCGAAGATCTGCGTGGTGACATAGCGCGGCAGCAGTTCCTCGAGGATTTCCTCCTCGCCCGGCTCGTATTCCACAACCGCGCCGGTATCGGCCTGGGTGGTGGGGGCGGGCACGGGGATCAGCTGCGTGGTCACCGGATCCTGCGACAGCGCCGACTTGAACTTGGGCGCGACGAGGTGGGCGACATCGAACTTGCCGGCCTCGAACATATCGAGCAGCTGATGCGCAATCTTGCTGGCTTCGTCGAAGCCGGGGGTGCGCACCGTGCTGGTGTCGAAGTTCTCGGCGATCGCCTTGGGATAGTCGCGGCGGATCGGCGCGCGGCCCTTCTTGCCGACGAGGTAGAAGGTCACGTCCTTGCCCTCTGCGGCAAGGGCGCGGGCCTGGGCCTTGGCTTCCTTGACGATGTTCGAGTTCAGGCCGCCGCACAGACCCTTGTCGGTGTTGACCACGACAAGGAGGTGGCGCTGGGTCGAGCCGGTGCCGCGCATCAGCAGCGGGGCATTGTCCTGCCCGGCGACCTTGGCGGCTAGGCTGCCCATCACTTCGGCCAGGCGGCTGGCATAGGGGCGCGCGGCTTCGGCCGCAGCCTGCGCCTTGCGCAGCTTGGCCGCCGCGACCATCTGCTTGGCCTTGGTGATCTTCTGGGTCGATTTGACCGAGTTGATCCGGCCCTTGAGTTCCTTCAGCGAGGCCATGACGGCTCCCTTATCCGTCACCCCGCCGCGCTGGGCGGGGTGGCGTTGACTTCAAAGACTTAGGCGAACTGCTTGGCGAAGGCGTCGAGCGCCGCGACCAGCTTCTTCTTGGCGTCGTCGCCAAGGTCCTTGGTGTCGCGGATCAGGCCGAGCAGGTCGGCATGGCTCGTGCGCAGGAAGCTGAGCAGTTCGGCTTCGTATTCGTTCACGCGGTTCACCGGGATGGCGTCGAGATAGCCATTGGTGCCGGCGAAGATCACGCAGGTCTGCTCTTCGAAGCCGAGCGGCGAGAACTGCGGCTGCTTCAGCAGCTCGGTCAGGCGCGCACCGCGGTTGAGCAGCTTCTGCGTCGAAGCGTCGAGGTCCGAACCGAACTGGGCGAAGGCCGCCATTTCGCGGTACTGCGCCAGCTCCAGCTTGATCGAGCCGGCCACCTTCTTCATCGCCTTGGTCTGGGCCGAGGAGCCCACGCGCGACACCGACAGACCGACGTTGATCGCCGGACGGATGCCCTGGTAGAACAGGCCGGTTTCAAGGAAGATCTGGCCGTCGGTGATCGAGATCACGTTGGTCGGGATGTAGGCCGAAACGTCACCCGCCTGGGTTTCGATGATCGGCAGCGCGGTGAGCGAACCGGCGCCGTTGTCGTCGTTCATCTTCGCAGCGCGCTCCAGCAGACGGCTGTGGAGATAGAACACGTCGCCCGGATAGGCTTCGCGGCCCGGCGGGCGGCGGAGCAGCAGCGACATCTGGCGATAGGCGACGGCCTGCTTGGAAAGGTCGTCATACACGATCACGGCGTGCATGCCGTTGTCGCGGAAGAATTCGCCCATGGTCGCACCGGTATAGGGCGCGAGGTACTGCAGCGGCGCGGGTTCCGAAGCGGTGGCGGCGATCACGATGGAGTATTCCATCGCGCCGTTTTCTTCCAGCTGGCGCACGATCTGCGCCACGGTGGAGCGCTTCTGGCCCACGGCGACGTAGATGCAGTAGAGCTTCTTGGATTCGTCGGTGCCGGCGTTGACGGCCTTCTGGTTGATGAAGGTGTCGATCGCGACGGCGGTCTTGCCGGTCTGGCGGTCACCGATGATCAGTTCGCGCTGGCCGCGGCCGACGGGCACGAGCGCGTCGATCGCCTTGAGGCCGGTCTGCACGGGTTCATGCACCGACTTGCGCGGGATGATGCCCGGCGCCTTCACTTCCACGCGGGTGCGGGTGGCGTCCACGATCGGGCCCTTGCCGTCGATCGGGTTGCCCAGCGCGTCAACCACGCGGCCCAGCAGGCCCTTGCCCACGGGCACGTCCACGATGGTGCCGGTGCGCTTGACGACATCGCCTTCCTTGATCTCGGCGTCCGAGCCGAAGATCACGACGCCGACGTTGTCGGCTTCGAGGTTCAGGGCCATGCCCTTCACGCCATTGGCGAATTCCACCATCTCGCCGGCCTGGACCTTGTCCAGCCCGTGGATGCGGGCGATGCCGTCACCAACCGACAGCACCGAGCCGACTTCCGACACCTGCGCGTCGGTGCCGAAGCTGGCGATCTGGTCCTTGATGACCTTCGAGATTTCAGCGGCGCGGATTTCCATGTTCTGTCCTTCCTGGAACCTTTGCGGGCCGTTAGGCCTTCATCGCCTGGGCGAGAGAATTGAGACGGGTGCGGATCGAGCTGTCGATCATCTGGCTGCCGATCTTGACGACAAGGCCACCGAGGATCTCGGGATCGACCGTGGTCTTGAGCTTCACCGTGCGGCCGCTTTCGCGGGCCTGCAGCTTGGCGGTCAACGCGGCCAGCTGGGCATCGTCGAGCGGGTGCGCGGTGGTGACTTCGGCGGTCACTTCGCCGCGCATGGCGGCGGCGATGGTGAAGAAGGCGCGGATCACGTCAGGCAGGGCCGACAGGCGGCGGTTGCCGGCGAGCACGCCAAGGAAGTTCCGGGTGGTCTGCGACAGGCCAAGCAGCGCAGCAACGCCATCGACCGCGCGGCCGGCGGCTTCGCGGGTGACCAGCGGATTGCGGATCAGGCCGGCAAGGTCATCCGATTCGCGGATCGCGGCAGACAGCTTTTCGAGGTCCGATTCCACGGCCGCGACGAAGCCCTGTTCGCTCGCCAGTTCATAGAGCGCTGAAGCGTAACGCCCTGCCAAGCTGGCCGTAATGCCGCCGGAAATCTCCACGCGCCTGAATCCCTTTCGTACCGATGAGCCGGGCAGGCCACCTGACGCGCAAAAGTCACGCAACGGCCCGCAGACGGGGCGCGCCTAGCAACGTCGGTACCGAATGACAAGACACCAGTTGGCCGCAGTTGCATTCCGCTGTGCAGACGTATGCGTGAAGCCAGTGTTGCGCTGCCCCTTCAGAGCCTTTGCGAGGCCTTCTGGTATACCATGTTCCTGTTGCGCTGACCTACGGCGACCACGACGACCGTCACCCGCATATCCTCTACGCGATAGACCAGACGGTATCCCGCAGCCTTCAGCTTGATCTTGTAGCAATCAGGCATGCCGGGCAGTTGCGCTGCGTCCACGCGCGGATCGTCCAGCCGTTCGCGCAGCTTCTTCCGGAACTGCGTGCGCACGGTTGCGCCCAGCTTGTCCCACTCCTTGCGGGCGCTGGGCAGGAATTCGAGCTTATAGGTCGTCAATGTCGACCGGGATTGGCGTCTCGTCAGACCTTGCCTTCACGATCCGGGCAAGTTCCACATCCTCGACGATGTCCATCAACTCTTCCCATGCCTCTGCAGGGACAAGGTAGGCGGCCGGCGAGTTGCGATTGAGGATGGCGACTGGAAAGCCATCCGCCGCAGCGATCACTGCGGACGGATTCTTCTTGAGATCCGAGATGCTGACGCCCGTTGGCGCAAGAAGCGGTCTGTTCATGACCTGTTTATAGGTCTTTTAAATGGTCATTTCAAGGTGCCGCCTGGCAGCTGTATCGCATCCGCTCGTTCGGCTCTGCCGGCAACAGCGCCTTGATCGTCTGTTGTGCCGCGCCGAACTGGCGGGCCATGGCTTCGCCCGAACCGCAGGCGGGCACGGTGATCTTTGCCCGTTCGCCGCGCGCCTGTTCCATCGCCTCAAGCCCCATCAGGAAGCGTTCGACGGTATAGCTGCGGCTGGCCGGGTCGTAATGCGTGACCGAGATCGTATCCTCGCCATTGGGCACCAGCACGCGGCTCCACCCGTCCTGCGCCAGGCCATATTGCGTGCGACCGTTGACGCAGCCATCGGCGCGCCAGTCCAGCGGCACATCCGTGATATCGGAAACGGTCACCCGGCTGCGCTGCGGATCGAGCACGCAGATCATCTTGCCGGCGCCGTTAGTGGCGGCATCGGCCACCGGCTCGGCCGATGCGGATGATTCGGGCGCAGGCTCGGCCAGGATGTCCTTCGCGCGCTCGTCGATGGAATCGAGGCCCGGCCGCAGCAGCCAGACGAGGATCGCGCCGAGCAGCAGCACGCCCGCCGCGCCGCCGGCGATCTTCAGGTGGCGCTGGTGGGCGCGCTGCGCGGAAAGGAAGGCGTAGCCGCCCGCCGCCAATGCGCCGACCAGCAGGAGTGCGGCCAGCGCCATGCCGTTGTCGCGTTCTGAAAGCACGGCCAGCTCCGCCTCGCGCCGGGCGGATTCGGCCTTCTTCTCCTTGGCGGCAAGGCGCGCCTGCGCTTCTGCCGCCATGCGCGCCTGGTCGCCCGCCGCGCGTGTTGCATCGGCGCGGTCAAGATCGGCGATGCTGGTGCAGGGCAGGGCGGAAAGGTGCGCGGAGACCCCGGCCTGCTTCAGGAACGAGGCCAGTTCGCGCATCGAAATGGCGAAATAGAACGAGGAATCGGTGCCGTTGTCGCTGATCGTGCCGAAGCTGTTGACGCCGATCACACGCCCGCAGGCATCGAGCAGCGGCCCGCCCGAATTGCCCGCGCCTATCGGGGCGGTGTGCAGGATCGTGTCATACTGGCGCGATGTGCGCCCGGCCGAGACATAGCCGCGCGTCTTCACCGCAGCCTGCGGGCTGACCATCTCGTCCATGCCCAGCCCCTGCGCCAGATCGACATTGCCGGGATAGCCGACAGCGGCCACTTCCTCGCCATCGGTCACCGCGCCGGGAAACAGCGAGAGCGCGGGCAGGCGCGCGCCATTGCCCACTTCCAGCAGCGCGAGGTCGTTACCCGGCGAAAAGGCGACGATCCGCGCGGGGAAACCGCCGCGCCCTTCGGGCGGGACCACGCCCGCCACCAGCGCCGAATTGCCGCGCAGGTCCTCCACCACATGGGCGTTGGTGACGACAAGGTTCGGCCCCACGGCAAAGCCGGTGCCATGCCCCACCAGCCGCGCCACCTGCCCATCGCTTTCGATCAGCACCACGCGCACCACGCCGCGGCTGGCGGCCGCGATATCTGCCGGATCGGCCAGCGCCGGTGCGGCGATGAACAGGGTGAGGAGGGCGAGGAGCAGGCGGAAGGCGGTCATGACCGGCTTTCTTGCCGCAATCGGCTTTGACCGCAAGACGCGGGACGCATCGGCGCAGGGAACATGGCAGGTCCTTTCGGGATCGAAGGAGACCTGCCATGTTGCCTGCCGTGACGACCATCGACCTTTCCGATGACGACTGCTGGACCGCCGTGAAGGCGCGTGACCGGGCGTTTGACGGGCGCTTCGTTACGGGGGTGCTCTCCACCGGCATCTATTGCCGGCCGAGCTGCGCGGCGCGGCATCCGCGGCGGGAGAACGTGCGCTTCTTTGCCGATGGCGCGGCGGCGCAGGGCGCGGGGTTGCGGCCCTGCCGGCGCTGTTCGCCCGACGAAGTGGCGCGCGACGAGCGCGCGGTGCTCGATGCCATCGCCGCGATCCGCTCCGCCGGGCAGGTGCTGGCGCTGGGCGATCTGGCGGCGCGGGCGGGATACAGCCCGGCGCATTTCCAGCGGGTGTTTTCGCGCCATACCGGCCTTTCGCCCGCCGCCTATGCCCGCGCCCTGCGCGCCGGGCGCGCGGCGGATGCGCTGTCCACGGGCGGACGGGTGACCGATGCGATCTATGATGCGGGCTATTCCGGCCCGTCGCGCTTCTACGCGGCCAACGAAGGGAGACTGGGCATGGCGCCATCGGCATGGGCCAACGGCGGGCGCGGGGTGACGATCCGCTGGGCAGTGGTGGAGACCGGGCTGGGGCAGATGCTGGTGGCGGCGACCGACAAGGGCGTGTGCCGCCTTTCGTTCAACGAGGGCGAGGCGGACCTGCGCGCACGCTTTCCGCAGGCGGAACTGGTGCAGGGCGGGGCCGAGTTCGCGGCGTTGCTGGCGCAGGTGATCGCTGCAGTGGAGGCCCCGGCAACGGGGGCGCACATCCCGCTAGACGTGGCAGGCACCGCCTTCCAGGAAGCGGTGTGGCAGGAACTGCGCCGCATCCCGCCCGGCGAGACGCGCAGCTATGCGCAGATCGCCGCCGCAGTGGGAAGGCCAGGCGCGGTGCGTGCAGCGGGCAGCGCCAACGGGGCCAACCACGTGGCGGTGCTGATCCCCTGCCACCGCGTGGTGCGCAGTGACGGCACCCTGGGCGGCTATGCCTATGGGCTTGATATCAAGCAGCAGTTGTTGGACCGGGAAAGGTCTTAACTGCACAATTAAGGTATGGCATGGTCGGGGCATAAGCAATTGGGAGAACGATCATGTCCGTTGCACTCGAACCCGGCTGGCCGCAGTCCATTGGCGAGGCCTTTGCCCATATCGGCACGGTCAAGGCGCCCAGCGTGGATGACCTGAAGATCATGGTGCTGGTCGAGGCGGCGAGCGAAACGCTCTATCGTGCGACTGCCGAAGGCACCGACCGCGCCGACGTGATCGAGCTGCTGCACCATAACGGGCGCGAGGAGATGAAGCACGCCCAGCGGGCCTCGCAGGCGGTGGCGCTGCTTGGCGGTGGAGAGTTCCCGCCGCCTCTGGCCGATGAGAACCCCTATCTGGCGGCGGGCAAGTTTCCCTTTGCGCCGGTCACGCCGGAAGGCTTGCGCAAGCTGGCCCAGGGCGAGTTCGGCGGCGAAGCGCTCTACGAAGGATGGGCGGCGAGCCTCGACAATGCCGAGGCGGCGACGCTGCTGCGGCTGAACGGCAAGGAAGAGACTGATCACGGCAACCGCCTGCTGCAGGCGGCAGCGCTGCTGGAAGGATAAGGGTAGACTTGACGGGGGTGGCGGCCTGCGCTTGACGCGGGGCTGCAACCATTCACGAGGCACCGCTTTGACCGCGCCCCTTTCCCCGTCAGATCGGCGGGATCACTTCGCCCACTGCGTCCAGGTGTTCGGCGGGCCGACCCCGGCTTCGCGGCGGCTCGACATAGACCAGCGCGCGATCCGGCGGTTCGTCAGCGGCGAACTGCCGATCAGCGACAGCCTGCTGGCCGATACCGCCAAGGCCCTGCGCGCCCTGATCGAGGAGGCGACGGCGGCCGAGGCGGCGATCGACCGGTAGATCAGGCTTCCCGCGCCCAGCCGGGCTTTGCGGGCATGAGCGTGGCGAGGAAGGCTTCGGCGCTGGCAAGGTATTCCGCCTGCCTGTCCGCGCCCATCCGCCGCCAGTTGGCATAGGGCTGAAACAGGCGGGCGTTGCCGGCCAGGCGCTTTTCATTGCGGGCAAGGAAGTGCCAGTAGAGCGCGTTGAAGGGGCAGGCATCCGGGCCGGTCTTGACCTTCACCTTGAAGGCGCAGGTGCCGCAATAGTCGCTCATCCGGTCGATATAGGCGCCGCTGGCGGCATAGGGCTTTGACGCGAGGCGGCCCCCGTCGGCGTGCAGCGCCATGCCCGCCACGTTGGGCAGTTCCACCCATTGATAGGCATCGGCATAGACCGCGAGGAACCAGTCGGCCACTTCCTGCGGGCGGATGCCGGCGAGCAGGGCAAAGTTGCCGAGCACCATAAGTCTTTGAATGTGATGGGCATAGGCGTTGTCTCGCGTGGTCCGCACCGCTTCAGACAGGCAGCGCATCCGCGTTTCGCCGGTCCACCAGAAATCGGGCAGGGGGCGCGTGGCGTCTAGCGCATTGGCCTCGGCCATGCCCGGCATGTCCAGCCAGTACATGCCCCGGATGTACTCGCGCCAGCCGATCACCTGCCGGATGAAGCCCTCCACCGCCTCGATCGGCGCGCGGCCCTCGCGCCACTCCGCCTCGGCGCGGCGGCACAGCTCCACGGGATCGATCAGGCCCAGGTTGAGCGCGGGGGAAAGCAGGGCGTGGAACATGGAGTCCTGCCCCGCCACCATCGCATCCTGATAGCGGCCGAACAGCGGCAGGCGTTCTGACAGGAAGGCCGCAACGGCCCGATCGGCTTCCTCTGCTGTGACGGGCCAGTTGAAATTGTCGAGCGTTCCGAAGTGGTTGCCGAAGCGGTCTGATACGAGATCGAGCACATCGCGCGTCAGGCCATCGGGTTCGAAGCGGGGCGGCGCGGGCGGGGTGAGGCCGGATTCCGGGCCGCCGCGGTTTTCGGGGTCGAAGTTCCAGCGGCCTCCAGCAGGCTTGTCCCCCTCCATCAGCAGGCCGGTCTTGCGGCGCATGTCGCGGTAGAACCATTCCATGCGCAGTTCGCGGCGCGCGGCGGCCCACTGGAAGAAATCGGGCAGGGGGCAGACGAAGCGGGTATCGGGCAGCACCCGCACGCGCACCCCCAAGTCCTTGCGCCACTTGTCAAAAATACGTGCGAGCCGCCATTCGCCGGGCTCTGTCACCTGCACCCCGCGCGGGGCGTGGCGGGCCATGGCGCGCTGCACTTCGCCGGTGAAACTGCCGGTGTTGGCGGGATCATCGAGCGTCACATAGTCCACCTTCCAGCCCGCTTCGCGCAAGGCAGCGGCAAAGTGGCGCATGGCGGACAGCACCAGCGCGATCTTGGCCTTGTGGTGGCGGACATAGGTGGTCTCTTCGGCCACCTCCATCATCAGCACGATGGTATCGGCCGGAGTCCGATCGGCCAGGCTGGAGATCGATCGGCTCAGCTGGTCACCGAGGATGGGGACGAGAACGGGGGCGGTCATGGCACCGAATTGGGCCCCTCCCAGCCGGGTTCAACCTGCCTTCAAGGGCTTTCAACCCGTCTCAGTCGCTCTCAACCCCTTCTCAGTCGTTCTCAATCTACGTCAAACGAAGCTGTAGGGATCGATATCCACGGCCACGCGCACGCCGGGCGGGAAGCGCAGCGGTTCCAGCCATTCGCGGATCACCTTCTGCACCTCGCTGGATCGGCGGGCGTTGATCAGCAGGCGATAGCGATAGCGGCCGCGCAGCAGCGAGAGCGGGGCAGGGGCGGGGCCGAGGATCATCACGTCGTTGAAGTCTGGCCGGGTGCCACCGATGGCGCGGGCGGCTTCCTTGGCCTCGGCCTCGTCCTCGCTCGATACGATGATCGCGGCCCAGCGGCCGAAGGGTGGGGCGCCGGCATCGCGGCGGGCCTCGGTCTCGGCCTCGTAAAACGCGTCGCGGTCTCCACTGGCCAGCGCGGCGATCACGGCGGCTTCGGGATGGCGGGTCTGGATCAGCACTTCGCCCGGCTTTTCGGCGCGGCCGGCGCGGCCGGCGACCTGGGCGATCTGTTGATAGGTGCGCTCTGCGGCGCGCAGGTCTCCGCCTTCCAACCCCATGTCGGCATCGATCACGCCGACAAGGGTGAGATCGGGGAAGTGATAGCCCTTGGTGACAAGCTGGGTGCCGACGATCACGTCGATCGCCTTGTTCGCCGCCATCTCCACGAATTCGGCCGCCTTGGCCGGGCTGGTCAGGGTATCCGACGTGACGAGGGCGACGCGCGCTTCGGGCACGATTTCCGCCACTTCGTCGGCAATGCGTTCAACGCCGGGGCCGCAGGCGACGAGGCAATCGGGCTCGCCACATTCGGGGCAGCGTTCGGGCGTCGGCACCTCGTGCCCGCAGTGGTGGCAGGCAAGGCGGCGTGACAGGCGGTGTTCGACCAGCCAGGCCGAGCAGTTCGGGCACTGGAAGCGGAAGCCGCAATGGCGGCAGAGGGTGAGCGGGGCATAGCCGCGACGGTTGAGGAAGAGCAGGCTCTGCTCGCCGCGCTCAAGCCGCTCCTTCAGCGCCTCGACCAGTGGGGGGGCGATCCAGCGGCCGCGCTCGGGCTGCTTTTCGCGCAGGTCCACGATGTGGATTTCGGGCAAGCTGGCACCGCCGAAGCGCGCGGGCAGGACCAGCCGTTCATAGCGCCCGGCCTCGGCCATCTGCAGGCTTTCCAGCGCGGGGGTGGCGCTGGCGAGGATCACCGGCACCTTCTCGAAATGCCCGCGCATCACTGCCACGTCGCGCGCGTTGTAGCGCACGCCATCATCCTGCTTGAATGAGATCTCGTGCGCCTCGTCCACCACGATCAGGCCGAGGCGCGGGAAGGGCAGGAACAGCGCGGAGCGCGCGCCGACAACGACCTTGGCCTCTCCGAAGGCGACCTGCCGCCAGGCGCGGCGGCGTTCGGATGACTTGAGCGAGGAATGCCAGCTGACTGGGGCGACGCCGAAGCGCGCCTCGAACCGTTTGAGGAAGCTTTGCGTCAGAGCGATTTCGGGCAGGAGCACGAGCACCTGCCGCCCGGCCTCGATGGCGGCGGAGACGGCTTCGAAGTAGGTTTCGGTCTTGCCCGATCCAGTTACGCCATCGAGCAGGAAGGGCTGGAATTCATGGGCCTTTACCGCCGTGACCATGCGGTCTGCCGCGCCGCGCTGGTCCGGCGAAAGGTCGTGCTCGGCAAAGTGGGGGTCCGGCTCGGGATAGGGGCGATCGCTGTCCACCAGCACGGGTTCGAGGATGCCGGTGTTGACCATGCCGCGCAGCACGCCTTCGGAAACGCCGGCGATCTCGGCCAGTTCGCGGATGGTGGCCTGCTGGTCGTGCAGCAGGTCTATCGCCTGCAGGCGTTGCGGCGTGAGGCGGGCGGGTTCGTGGCCGGTGAGGCGGTATTCGGTGACGGTGCCGCCGCCGCGCAGGGCCGCGCTGCTCGAAAGGGCCATGCGCGCCACGGCGGCGAGCGGGGCGACGTAATAATCCGCGCACCATTCGATCAGGCGGCGCAAGGGCGCAGGCAGCGGCGGCACGGGCAGGACATGCAGGATCGGGCGCAGCTTGTTGGCCGGAACCTCGGTGGCGGGCAGGCGTTCGGCCTCCCACACCACGCCGATGATCTGGCGCGGGCCGAGCGGTGCGACCACCACGCTGCCCGGCTCCACTTCAACGCCTTCGGGCACGCGATAGTCCAGCGGACCAAGCGCGGCATTGAAGACGAGGCATCGGATACGGTTCATGTTGAGGCGTCTATATGGGGGACCACGCCGCAGGGGAAACCCTGCGCCCACGAAATCCGAGGAGAATGCCGTGCCGATGCAGAACCGCCGCCTGTTCCTGGGCTCCGTTGCCGCCACGGCCGCCGTGGCCGGGCTTTCCGCCTGCACCAGCATGGGCGGGTTCAGCCTGACCGAGGCGGTGCGGCGGCTGCTGCAATTGTCGGCCAACCGCGCGTTCGACCGGCTGCTGCAGCCCGAAGGGTTCTGGGACGACCAGGTGACGCGGCTGGCCCTGCCCGACATGGTGGGCAACGGGCGCGGCGATGTGCTGGCGCGGATCCTGACCGGGCCGATGTTCAAGGACCGGCTGGCCCACGCCTTCAACCGCACTGCCGCCCGCGCCGCGCGCAACGCCGCGCCTGCCGTGGCAGAGGCGGTGCGCGGCATCGGCATCCGCAACGCGCTGGCCCTGCTGCACGGGCGGCCCGACGAGGCGACGACATACCTGCGCGGCGAGATGGCCGGGCGACTGATCGACGTGATGCTGCCCGAATTCGGCGATGCGCTGCACACCGCAAGCGACCCGCTGATCGGCGAGGTGATGGCCGCGCTTACGGGCGTGAACACCGCCGCGCTGGCCAATGACCTGGCGGTGAAGGCCGACGACGCGATATGGCGCGCGATCGGGCAGGAAGAGGCCGCGATCCGGGCAGATCCGCGCAGCACCAACGATCCGGTGCTGATCGGGGCGCTTTCGGTGCGGTGAGGTTTCGGGATGTGTTTGCGGGCGAGGGAGCGCTGTGATGGTTCGACAGGCTCACCATGAGCGGTTTCAATATGGCCAGGCCCGATCCGCTCATCCTGAGCTTGTCGAACGATAGCGCTCACAGGGCAAGGTGACGCGGGGGCCGAGGGTGGGTATAGGGCCGGGGAATCATTCCTCCCCGCCGCAAAGCAGGATTGCCCACCATGAAGTTCTTCGTCGATACCGCCGACACTGCCGAAATCGCCGACCTTGCCGCAACCGGCCTGCTGGACGGGGTGACCACAAACCCGTCGCTGATCGCCAAGTCCGGCCGCGACTTCATCGAGGTGACCAAGGAAATCTGTGGCCTGACCAAGGGTCCGGTCTCTGCCGAAGTCGTGGCGCTGGACCACGAAGGGATGATGCGCGAGGCCGAAATCCTGCGCAAGATCGCCGACAACGTGTGCATCAAGGTGCCGCTGACCATCGACGGGCTGAAGACCTGCAAGGCGCTGACCGGCGATGGATCGATGGTCAACGTGACGCTGTGCTTCTCGGCCAACCAGGCGCTGCTGGCGGCCAAGGCGGGCGCGACGTTCATCTCGCCGTTCGTGGGCCGTCACGATGACAACGGCTTCGACGGCATGGACCTGATCCGCGACATCCGCCTGATCTATGACAACTATGCCTTCGAGACCGAGATCCTCGTCGCCTCGATCCGCCACGGTGTGCACATCCTGGAAAGCGCGAAGATCGGCGCGGATGTGATCACGGCGCCGCCGGCGGTGATCAAGGGCCTGTTCAAGCACGTGCTGACCGAAAAGGGCATCGAAGGCTTTCTTGCCGATTGGGCCAAGACCGGGCAGAGCATTGGCTGAGCGGGCCGCACTTCCGCCCAGGCGGGCCTGCAAAGCGCGATTTTCTCCGTTCCGATGCTCACGTACTTTAATTACGCTGTGCTTCGGTACTCGAAAATCACGCTTTTCGGCTCCACCTGAACGAAACAGCGACCCACTCAGGGGAGCAACAACACGGCAGATTTGATGCGCGACGACACGCCCCTCGACCAGTTCCGTTCCGCCCTAGCCGGCACCGCGCGTGCGCTGTCGGACGAGCCGGAGATCGAGGTGGCGTGGACCGCCGACGCGGCGAGCCAGACCGGCGCGCACCTGCGCGTGCCGATGCCGGGCCGCGCCCTGCCGGCCGAGCAGGTGGCGGAGGCACGCGGCTTTGCCGATTCGATGGCGCTGCGGCTGCGGCTGCACAACGATGTGCTGCACCAGCGCGGCGCGCCCAGCGAGCCGCTGGCGCGCGCCGCCTATGACGCGGTGGAGCAGGTGCGCTATGAAGCGCTGGGATCGGAAGGTTATGCCGGGATCCGCGGCAACATCGGCGCGGCGACCGACATGCGCATGATCTCCGACCCGATCGCGCGCGCCAGCCGGCCCGAGGAAGTGCCGCTGCCCACGGCGCTGGCCATGCTGCTGCGCGAGAAGCTGACCGGCCAGCCGATCCCCCAGGCGGCGCGCACGGGCACCGACATGGTGCGCAGCTGGATCGAGATGAAGGCCGGCGGCGACTTTGCCGCGCTGGCCAGTTCGCTGGACAACCAGAAGGCGTTCCAGCAGCTGACGCTGGACATGCTGGGCCACCTGGACCTGACGCAGGTGGCCGAGAACCCCGAGCCCGAGAACGAGGACGACGAGGGCGAGGACGAGGAAGACACCGGCGAGGAACAGCCGGAAACGTCGGAAGACAACCAGGAGCAGCAGCCGAGCGAGGTGGCCGGCGACACCAGCGAGGGCGACCAGGACGGCGACGAAGAGCAGGAGATCGACCAGCAGGAAGATTCCGCCGACGCCGACATGGCGGACGAGGGCGAGGAGGGCATGCTGCCCACCCGGCCCAACCGCCCGTGGACCGACCTGCCCGACACCTTTGACTACAAGGCCTATACCGAGCAGTTCGACGAGGTGATCGCCGCGACCGACCTGTGCGACGAGGAAGAACTGACGCGGCTGCGCGCCTATCTCGATACGCAGCTCAAAGGGCTGCAGGGCGTGGTCACCAAGCTGGCCAACCGGCTGCAGCGGCGGCTGATGGCGCAGCAGAACCGGTCATGGGATTTCGACCAGGAAGAGGGGCTGCTGGATGCGGCCCGGCTGGCGCGCGTGGTGATCTCGCCCGGCCATTCGCTGAGCTACAAGATCGAACGCGACGTGGAGTTCAAGGACACCATCGTCACCCTGCTGATCGACAATTCGGGATCGATGCGCGGGCGGCCGATCTCGATCGCCGCGATCAGTGCCGACATCATGGCGCGCACGCTGGAACGCTGCGGGGTGAAGACCGAGGTGCTGGGCTTCACCACGCGCGCGTGGAAGGGCGGACAGAGCCGCGAGGCCTGGCTGGCGGGTGGCAAGCCGGCGCATCCGGGCCGCCTGAACGACCTGCGCCACATCGTTTACAAAAAGGCGGACGAGCCGTGGCGGCGCGCGCGCAAGAACCTGGGCCTGATGATGCGCGAAGGCCTGCTGAAGGAAAACATCGACGGCGAGGCGCTGTTGTGGGCGCACACCCGGCTGCTGGCGCGGCCCGAGGACCGGCGCATCCTGATGGTCATTTCCGATGGCGCTCCGGTGGACGATTCGACGCTTTCGGTAAACAACGCCGGCTATCTGGAAACGCACCTGCGCAAGGTGATCGACTGGATCGAGAAGCAATCGCCGGTGCAGCTGGTGGCCATCGGCATCGGCCATGACGTGACCCGCTACTATCGCCGCGCTGTGACGATCATGGACGTGGAGCAGCTGGGCGGCACCATGGTGGAACAGCTGGCCGACCTGTTCGAGGACGATTGATCGGCGCTCCTTGGCGCAATCTCCATTCCCGTCGCATCCGTACAAGCCCGGAGGGCCTGCCTGTGCCAGACGGCATAGGCAGGGGGGGCCGGACGCGATAAGACCGGCGCAAAGGTTGGGGAGCCAGTGCGGATGCCGGATTCGGCGGGGAACGTTGCGCAAGGGGTAAGGCGCGGGCTGAAGCAGCTCGGGCCGCAGCGGATGGTGGTGGCGGCGGTGCTGCTGGCGCTGGCGCTGTATCTGGCGCTGAACAGCTGGAAGCTGCCGCTGCTGGGCGATGCCGAGCGCGCGCTTTATGACATCCGCGCGACGTCATTCGCGCCCGCGACCGACCCGGACCAGCGGGTGACGCTGGTGGTCTATACCGCCGACACCAACCGCAAGACCGGCAAGATCTCGCCCGTGGACCGGTCCATCCTGGCCAAGGCGCTGGCGCAGATCGACGCGATGGGCGCGAAGGGCGTGGGCATCGACATCCTGTTCGACAGCCCGCAGGTGGAGGATGCCGAGCTGCTGGGCGTGGTGCATGGCATGAAGACGCCGGTGTTCCTTGCCTATGCCGACAACAAGACCAATCCCGAGGCGATCACCTGGGAGCAGGAGCAGGACCTGCGCCGCTTCATCGCCACGGCGAAGACCACGGTGGTGCAGCCCGCCAGCATCCTGCTGGAGACCGACGCGGACGGCGTGGCGCGGTACTGGCCGCGGCAATATGCCGGGCTGCCGCCGCTGCTGTCGCTGGCGCTGACCAACCGCACCGGCGATGCCGATCCGCAGTTCGCCGGCTATCGCGGGCGCATCCGGTATCGCACCCCGACGTCCGTAGACCGCCCGGTGTTCGACAAGATCCCCATCGACATGCTGGCCGACCCCGATCTCGCGCCGCTGATCGCAGACAAGGTGCAGGGGCGTTACCTGCTGATCGGTGGCGACTTTTCGGACTTTGACCAGTTCTACACCCCGTTTTCGCGCACCGGCAACGCGGTGACGGGCGAGACGCGGATGATCGGCGTGGAAGTGCACGCATCGATGCTGGCGCAGCTGCTGGACAAGGCGATGCCGGCCACGGTGCCGGGCTGGGCCAAGCTGATCGGCGCGCTGGTGGCGGTGGGGCTGGGCGTGGCGACGGCATTGGCGCGCACGCGCACCTGGGTGCTGGCGCTGGCGGTGATCGCGCAGTTCGCAGGCTTCCTGGTGTTCCCCTTCGTGGTGGAGCGGGCAGGGTTTGACACGCTGGGCTTTCCCGCCACGGGCTGGGTGGTCGGCTGGCTGGTGGCGTTCACTGCGGTGTCATCGGCGCTGCGCGCGATCAACGCGGCGCAGCGCGAATTCGCGCAAGGGGCGCTGGGCAAGTACCTGCCGCGATCGATCGCCAGCGAGATCATGCGCAATCCCGAGCGGCTTTCGCTGCATGGTGAAAAGCGCGAGATCTTCTGCCTGTTCAGCGACCTGGAAGGGTTCACCAAGCTGACCCATGCGGTGGCGCCGGAGATGATCGCGCGGTTGCTGAACGATTATCTCGACCGGCTGAGCGCGGTGGTGCTGGAGCATGGCGGCACGCTGGACAAGTTCGTGGGCGATGCGGTGGTGGCGTTCTGGGGCGCCCCCTTGAGCAAGCCCGACGATGGCGAGCGCGCGGTGAAGGCGGCGCGGGCGATGTATCTGGCGGGCGAGGAATTCCGCCGCAACGTGCCCGAGGGCGTGCCGCCGATCGGGCGCACCCGCGTGGGGCTGCACTTCGGCGAGGCGATCGTCGGCAATTTTGGCGGCGAGGGGCGCATCCAGTACACCGCGCTGGGCGATGCGATGAACACCGCCGCGCGGCTGGAAAGCGCGAACAAGCCGCTGGACACCACGGTGCTGGTCAGCCGCGAGGCGATGGAGCGATCGGGGCTCGACTGGTTCCGCCCGATGGGCCGCGTGACCTTGCGCGGGCGGGCCCAGCCGGTGGAGGTGTTCGAGCCGGTGCCCGACGCCAGTGACGAGGCGAAGGCGCTTGCGGGCGAGATCGTGGCGGCGCACGATGCGGGAGACGCGGCGGCAGTGCGGCGCCTCACAGCACGAATCGACGAGATCGCGCAGAGCGATCTGGCATTGAAGAATCTCGCCGGCAGGCTGGCGCAGACGGAAGAAGGAGAGAGCCATGTCCTTGGTTAGCCGCAGGCCGATGAAGGCACTGGCATTGGGCATTGCCGCAGCCACGATGGTGGGCGGCGCAGCGCAGGCGCTGGCGCAGGCGGTGGTGGTCCGCTCCACCGGGCCATCGGCCGCCGCCTATCCCATGGGCAAGAAGCTGCCCGCGAACGCCAGCGTATCGCTGAAGCCCGGCGATCATGTGACCGTGCTGGACAAGAGCGGCACGCGCGTGCTGTCCGGGCCGGGCATCTTCACCATGACCGGGGCGGTGGACCGCAATGCGGGCGTGGGCACCGCGCTGGCCAGCCTGATGGCGCGCAGCGGCGGCGCGCGCACCCGCACCGGGGCGGTGCGCGGCGCACCGACCGAAGCGCCCGTGGGCCCGCCCGCGCCCGAAAGCGTGTGGTACATCGACGTGAGCAAGGGCGGCACATACTGCGTGGCCGATCCGGCGCAGGTGATCCTGTGGCGCCCCAACCGCGATGCCGACGGCACGGGCAAGCTGGCCGCACCCGATGGCGCCATGGCCGATGTGGCGTGGCGCGCGGGCAATGCGCTGAAGCTGTGGCCGGCGGCGAGCGTGCCGGTGACGGACGGGCAGACATACAAGTTCGTGAACCCGGTGGGCCAGACCGTGCAGATCACCACGAAGGTGCTGGCCAGCGTGCCGGAAGACCCGCTGGAAGTGGCGAACCTGCTGGCCGACGATGGCTGCACCGCGCAGCTGGGCCTGATCGCCAACGCGGCCGGTAACTGACAGGCGCAGGGGAAGGGACCATGACCATGCGCAAGACGATTGCCGCCATCGCGCTGCTGCTGGGGACAGGAGCCTCTCTGCCCGTACTGGCACAGGCCGTGGTGGTGCGCTCCACCGGGCCTTCCGCCGCGCAGTATCCGCCGGGCAAGCGGCTTCCTTCGGGAACGGCGGTGGCGCTGCGGGGTGGCGATGTGGTGACCGTGCTGGACCGCGTGGGCACGCGCGTGCTGAAGGGTGCGGGCAACTTCACCATCGAAACGCAGATTACCCGCACCTCAGCCACGGCGGCGCTGCTGGCGCGTTCGCTCAGCATGCCGCAGGCGGTGCGTGCAGGGGCGGTGCGCGGCGAAGGGGGGACTTTGCCTTCTGATGCGCCGGTGCCGGTTTCAGTCTGGCTGGCCGACATAGACAAGGCGGGAGCCGGCGGCGCGCGGGTGTGCCTGCCGCGCGGCAGCGACCTGTATCTGTGGCGCGGCAACACGCAGGCGCGCCGGTTCATCTGGCTTGGCGAAGCGGACGGCGGCGGCACGGTGCGCGTGGCCATGCCGATGGGCACGGCGGGTGTGGCGTGGCCCAAGGCGATGCTGGGCCTGGCCGAAGGGCACCACTATCGCATGACGGACGAGGCCGACCAGACCAAGTCGGTGGAGTTCGAGCTGGTGATGCTCGACCCCGAAGCGGTGCCGGCGGATGCGGCGAGCCTTGGCACGCTGTTGCTGGACAACGGCTGCAAGGCGCAGTTCGACGCGCTGGTGGATGCGGTGGAGCGGATCGACGGGACAGCAGGCGGATAATCGCGAGAGGTTGACCGGAGAGGCCCGGGCAGGGCAAGGCCGCGCACCATGACCGATGCTGCTTCTACCCCGCTGACGCTGTTCAACAGCCTGACCCGCCGCCTCGAACCGTTCGAGCCGGTGCATCCGGGCGAGGCGCGCGTCTATTCCTGTGGGCCCACGGTCTATAACTATCCCCACATCGGCAACATGCGCGCCTATGTGTTTGCCGATGTGCTGGGCCGCACGCTGAGCTTCAAGGGCTACAAGCTGACCCACGTGATCAACATCACCGACGTGGGCCATCTGACCGACGACGCCGACGCGGGCGAGGACAAGATGGAGCGGATGGCGGCTGCACAGAAGCAGTCGATCTGGGACATCGCCGAGCATTACAAGCAGGCTTACTGGGCCGATGTGCGCGCACTGAACATCCGCCAGCCCGCGCAGTGGACTGTGGCGACCGACTACGTGCCGCAGATGATCGACTTCGCCAAGGGCATCGCGGAGCGGCACTGCTACGAGCTGCCGAGCGGGCTCTATTTCGACGTTTCGACCGTGGCCGATTATGGCCGGCTGGCGCGTGCGGCGACCGAAGAGGGTGAAGGGCGGATCGAGCAGGTGGACGGCAAGCGCCACCAGGCCGACTTCGCCATCTGGCGCAAGACGCCCGAGGGCGAGACGCGGCAGATGGAGTGGGACAGCCCGTGGGGCAAGGGTGCGCCGGGCTGGCACCTGGAATGCTCCGTGATGTCGGGCGCGGTGCTGGGTTTTCCTTTCGACATCCACACCGGCGGGATCGACCATCGCGAGATCCACCACCCCAACGAGATCGCGCAGAACCAGGCGCACTGCTGCACCAATGGCCTCGACGTCCCGTCGAATTCCGGCGCGAAGATGTGGATGCACAACAACTTCCTGGTCGAACGCAGCGGCAAGATGTCGAAGTCGAGCGGCGAGTTCCTGCGGCTGCAGCTGCTGATCGACAAGGGCTACCACCCGCTGGCGTACCGGCTGCTGTGCCTGCAGGCGCATTACCGCAGCGAACTGGAGTTCAGCTGGGAAGGGCTGGGTGCGGCGCTGACCCGGCTGAAGCGGATGCTCAACCAAGCCGAGTTGCTCGCCAATCCGCCTACAGAACCGCTTATCAGACACCCCAAGTTTGAAGCCGCACTTGCCAAGTTCGACGCCGCTATCTCCGATGACTTGAACACACCGTTGGCCCTTACCGCGTTCGAAGAGGCGCTCGCTATTAAGAAGGTCGACGAAGCCATCAAGCGCAGCGTTATTGCCCACATGGATTCGGTGCTCGGCCTCGGCTTCTTCAGCTCCTACGGCAGCAACGAGGAACTGGAGCGCAAAGATCTGCGCATCCGCCCCAAGTCCGCCACCATCACCGAAGCCGAAATCGAAGCCACGCTCGCCGCCCGCAAGGAAGCGCGCGCCGCCAAGGACTTCGCCCGCTCTGATGCGCTCCGCGATGAACTGGCGGCGAGGGGCGTCGAAGTCATGGACGGCGATCCGCTCGGCTGGGAATGGAAGTTGGGGTGATCGGGCGCTGCGTCCTCGCGCTTGCCTTGGCGGCGGCGCTGCTGCCGGCTGCGGCCGTGGCAAAGCCCGCGCCGGGTTCGATCGATGCCGCCCTGGCCAAGGCCTATGGCCCTTACTACACTGAAAGCGGCGGGGAATCCGATTGGGACCGCCCCGTCTGGTCCACCTCCACCCGCCGCCTGATCCAGGCTTGGAAGCGCCACATCGGCGAGGAACTGACCGGCCTATCCGACTATGGCTGGTTTTGCGATTGCCAGGACTGGTACTGGAAGCAGTTCGCCTATCGCCGCATTGCCTTGCGCCAGAAGGGGCAGGATCGCGCCGAGGTGACCGTGCGCGTCACCGTGATGCGCGGCGCGGTGGTGACGCAGCGGCTGGCCATGGTGCGCGAAGGAAAGCGCTGGGTGATCGACGACCTGTTCAACGACAGCGAGCCGAAAGGCGTGAAGGCCTCGCTGCGGCGGGAACTTCGGGAAAAGCCGGGCGAGTGAGGCCCACTTGATTTCTGCGGCGGTTGTGTAAATATATACACATGGAGCGACAGCCGACAGATTGTCCAACGGCTGCTCGCGGATGGATTCGTGCTGGTGAGCGTGAAGGGATCGCACCACAAGTTTCGCAAGGGCAGGCTGGTGGTGATTGTCCCGCATCCGAAGAAGGACCTGCCCACCGGAACCGCACGCAGCATCGCCAGAATGGCAGGATGGGAATGAAGTACTTCTACGCCGTGGTCCACAAGGACGCAGACAGCGCCTTTGGAGTGCATTTCCCGGATTTGCCCGGCTGCTTTTCTGCGGCTGACGAGGTTGAGCAGCTTGTGCCCAATGCGTGCGAGGCGCTGGAACTGTGGTTCGAGGATGCCGACGGAGAGGTAGAGCCGCGCAGTGTGGAGGCCATCAGGCAGGCGGTTGCCGAAGAACTGGCCGTCGGCGCCTTCCTCATTGCCGTTCCGCATATCCGGCGGACGGGCAAGCAGGTGCGCGCCAATATCTCGATGGACCGTGGCATGCTGGATGCGATCGACCGCGCTGCGGCGGAACGCCACCTGACGCGCAGCGCCTTCCTTGCCGATGCCGCGCGCAATGAGATCGAGCAGAGGCGCGCCTGATCGTGACCAAGACAGTTCTGGTCATGAACGCCATGGCGGCGCCGGTGATCGCGCCGCATCTGCCGGAGTGGGTGGAGCCGCATTACTTCAGATCGACCGAGGAACTGTTCGAACTGGCGCCGCAAGCCGAGATCGGCTGGTTCGACCTGTACCAGCCGCAGGGCATGGCCGAGGCGATCCGGCGGGCGGGGCGGCTGCGGTGGCTCAATTCGATCTATGCCGGCGTCGATTTCTTCCCGCTGCCGCTGCTGGCCGAGCGCGGCGTGGTGCTGACCAACGGGGCCGGGATCAACGCCATCACCATTGCCGAATACGTGGTGATGGGCATGCTCACCATCGCCAAGGGCTATCGCGAGGTGGTGCGCGCGCAGGACCGGCACGAATGGCTGCTCGATTCGCCGGGCAAGGTGGAACTGGCGGGCAGCCGCGCGCTGATCCTTGGCGCGGGCGAGATCGGCGGGCGGGTGGCGCGGATGCTGGCGGGGTTCGAGGTGGAGGTGACCACCGTGCGCCGCGCGCCGGGCGAGGGCACGCTGACGCCGGACCAATGGCGCGCGCGGCTGGGCGAGTTCGACTGGGTTATCCTGGCCGTGCCCGCCACGCCCGAGACCGACGGCATGATCGGCGCAGCGGAACTTGCCGCGATGAAGCGCTCCGCCGTGCTGATCAATGTGGCGCGTGGGACGGTGGTGGACCAGGAAGCGCTGATTGCGGCGCTGGAGGACAAGCGCATTGGCGGCGCGTTCCTCGACGTGACCACGCCCGAGCCGCTGCCGGCAGAACACCCTTTGTGGAACCTGCCGAATGCGCACGTGACCATGCATCTGTCCGGCCGGGCGCAGGACCGGATGTTCGTCCGTGCCGTGCAGCGTTTCCTCGCCAATCTCGGCCGCTTCCAACGTGGTGAGCCTCTCTCGCATCGGGTGGACCTTTCGCGCGGTTACTGACGAAGGCGCAAACGGGGTGACTCCCGCCACCATGCCTGTTACCTCCCTGCACCAAGGGGCAAGGCAGGGTGGCCATAACGACATCGCCAGCTCCACGAGGTCGCACCGGATTGGGGAGGGGACGCGCCGCGATGGCCGCGCGTGTCCCGTTGGTGGAGTAACACGATGTCCGAAGGTGGTGGGTCCCAAGGTGGTGCCGGAAAGAAGGCGTCCGACCTGTTTATCGAATGCCTTGAGGAAGAAGGCTGCGAATACATCTTCGGCGTTCCCGGCGAAGAGAACCTCGATTTCCTCGATTCGCTGTCCCGGTCGAAGAAGATCAAGCTGATCCTCACCCGGCACGAACAGGGTGCGGGCTTCATGGCCGCCACGTATGGCCGCCACACCGGCAAGACCGGCGTGTGCATCGCCACGCTGGGGCCGGGTGCGACCAACTTCGTCACCGCCGCCGCCTATGCCACGCTGGGCGGCATGCCCATGCTGATGATCACTGGCCAGAAGCCGATCAAGAAATCAAAGCAGGGCCGCTTCCAGATCCTCGACGTCGTCTCGATGATGGGGCCGATCACGAAGTTCACGCACCAGATGGCATCGTCTGACAACATCCCCAGCCGCGTGCGCGAGGCCTATCGCCTGGCCGAGGAGGAAAAACCCGGCGCCACGCATATCGAGCTGCCCGAGGACATTGCCGACGAGCACACCGAATCGGTGCCGCTGAAGCGCAGCCTGGTCCGCCGCCCCAATGCCGACGCCAAATCGGTGGCGCAGGCCGTCCACGCGCTGCAGAACGCCAAGGCCCCGGTGCTGGTGATCGGCGCGGGCGCGAACCGCAAGATGACCGGCAAGATGCTGCGCGAGTTCGTGGAGAAGACCGGCATCCCGTTCCTCACCACCCAGCTGGGCAAGGGCGTGATCGATGAACGGCATCCCAAGTTCCTGGGTTGCGCCGCGCTGTCCGCCGGAGACTTCGTCCACCGTGCCGTGGAGGATGCCGACATCATCATCAACGTTGGCCACGACGTGATCGAGAAGCCCCCGTTCTTCATGCGCGAAGGCGGAACGCCGGTGATCCACGTTTCCACCAAGACGGCGGAGGTCGACCCGGTCTATTTCCCCAGCATCGAGGTGATCGGCGATATCGCCAACGCCATCTGGCAGATGAAGGAAGCGATCACGCCCAACCCGGCGTGGAACTTCGACCACATGCTGGCCTATCGCGCGGCGGAAGTGGCGCACACCGCGCCGCTGGCGGCTGACACCCGCTTCCCCATCTTCCCGCCGCACCTGGTGCAGCAGATCCGCGATGCCCTGCCGGAAGACGCGATCATCTGCCTCGACAACGGCGTGTACAAGATCTGGTTCGCGCGCGGCTACACCGCCTATCAGCCCAACACCGTGCTGCTTGACAACGCGCTGGCGACGATGGGGGCTGGGCTGCCTTCGGCGATGATGAGCGCGATGCTCTATCCGGATCGCAAGGTGATGGCGGTGTGCGGCGATGGCGGGTTCATGATGAACAGCCAGGAGATGGAGACTGCGGTGCGCCTTGGCCTCAATCTTACCGTGCTGATCCTCAACGACAATTCCTATGGCATGATCCGCTGGAAGCAGGCCAACATGGGCTTTGAGGACTTTGGCCTCACTTATGGCAACCCGGACTTCGTGAAGTACGCCGAAAGCTATGGCGCCAAGGGGCACCGGGTGGAGAGCGCGGCGCACCTCAAGGAACTGCTGGCGCATTGCCGCGATACGCCCGGCGTGCACCTGATCGATTGCCCGGTCGATTATTCTGAGAACGACCAGATCCTGAACAAGGACATCAAGGCGCTGTCCAAGGCGCTGTAACGGTTGCTTGTTCCCCCTCCCGCTTGCGGGAGGGGGCAGGGGTGGGCATTGCGCCAGCCCCGGCCCACCCCCGACCCCTCCCGCAAACAGGAGGGGGGAGTTGAGACACCATGGTTCAATTGAAAGACGTCTACCCGCTTTACCTGAACAACAAGGCGGTGCAGCCCAACACCGATCTTGTCGTGACCGACAAGTACACTGGCGAGGTCGCCTTCCGCACCGCGCTGGCCACGCCTGACGTGATCGACGAGGCGATTGCCGGGGCCGTGCGCGCCGCACCCGCAATGGCAAAGCTTGCCAGCTATGAAAAGCGCGACGTCCTCGACCACTGCGTGCGCCGCTTCACCGAGCGCAAGGACGAGCTGGCCTATGCCCTGTGCGTGGAGGCGGGCAAGCCGATCGCGGATTCGGAAGGGGAGGTCGGACGTCTGATCGACACGTTCCGGATCGCTGCGGAAGAAGCGACGCGCAATTACGGAGAGATCCAGCCGCTCGACATCAGTCCGCGCGCCAAGGGCTATATCGGCATGTGGAAGCGCGTGCCGATCGGGCCGTGCAGCTTCATCAGCCCGTTCAACTTCCCGCTGAACCTGGCTGCACACAAGATTGCCCCGGCGATTGCGGTGGGCGCGCCCTTCGTGATGAAGCCTGCCAGCCTGACGCCGCTGGGCGCGATCATCATGGGCGAAGTGCTGGCCGAATGCGACGTGCTGCCCGAAGGCGCGTTCTCGATCCTCCCCGCCAGCCGCGACGGGGCGGACCTGTTCACCACGGACGAGCGGCTGAAGCTGCTGTCGTTCACCGGATCGCCCGGCGTGGGCTGGGACCTGAAGGCCAAGGCGGGCAAGAAGAAGGTCGTCCTGGAACTGGGCGGCAATGCTGCCGTGATCGTGGACAAGGACGCGGATCTCGATCACGCGCTCGCCCGCATCATCTTCGGCGGATACTACCAGTCGGGCCAGAGCTGCATCCACGTGCAGCGGGTGATCATCCACGCCGACATCTATGACACCTTCCGCGACATGCTGGCCGTCAAGGTGAAAACGCTGGTCTCGGGCGATCCCAAGAACCGCGACACCTTTATCGGTCCGATGATCTCGGAAAAGGAAGCGCGCCGTCTGAAGGGCTGGATCGATTCGGCTGTGAGCGGTGGTGCAACGCTGCTGGCCGGCGGGGGTTGCGAGGGCGCCATGCTGGAGGCCACGCTGCTCGAAGGCTGCAGTCGCACGATGGACGTCTACACCGAAGAGGCGTTCGGCCCGGTGGTGATCCTGTCGAAGTTCACCGACTGGAACGCGGCGCTGGAAGAGGTGAACGACAGCAAGTTCGGCCTGCAGGCGGGCCTGTTCACGCGTGACATCCACAAGGTGCTGGAGGCGTGGGACGATCTCGACGTGGGTGGCATCGTGGTGAACGACGTGTCGAGCTACCGCGTGGACAACATGCCCTATGGCGGCGTGAAGGATTCCGGGCTGGGGCGCGAAGGCATCCGCTTTGCCATGGAAGACATGACGGAAATCCGCAACATGGTCATCCGGCGGGCCTGACGGGATGAAAGCATTGCAAGGCAAATGCTTGGGGTTGTTGCGAGTTTTTCGCAGGTGAAGGGGGCAATTCCGGTCTTGAACCGCACACTCCGGATGGATAGGGTCACATCCACAAGGGGTCGCATTGCGGTATCATCGCCGGGCGCTGGCCAGGGGCAAAAGCTCCGGTTGGCGGGATCGATGGCGGGGAACGAGGGGCAATGCAGGGCATAACCATGATCATCCGGCGGCTTGCCGCTGTGTGCCGTTCGCTTCCGCGCCCCGCTGGGGCGGCGCTTTTCCTGTGCCTTGCCATGGCAGGCGGCGCACTGGCGACCGCGTGGGCGGTTGCGCCCGCGCCGGTCCGTGCCGAAAATCCTGCCGCCTCGCTGCGCGCGCACATGGGAGTCGCCAGCTGTGCCGGCTCCACCTGTCATGGCCGCTCGGTCGCCAGTGGCACCCCGGTGCGGCAGGACGAACTGCTGCGCTGGCAGGAAGAATCCAGCCCCACCGGTGCGCACAGCCGTGCGTGGCGCGTCGTCACCGAAGCGCGCGGGCAGGCCATCGCGCGCCGGCTCGGGCTTGATGGTGCGGGCGTGGTGCGCGAATGCGCCGGCTGCCATGCCTCGCAGGGCGCCAAGAACCTCAACGATGGCGTCGATTGCGAAGCCTGCCACGGCAATGCCGGCGGCTGGCTCTCGACCCACTATACCGTCGGCGCCAGCCACGCGCGCAACGTGGGGCAGGGGATGGTGGACCTGACCGCGCCCAAAGTGCGCGCCGGGGTCTGCCTCGATTGCCACCTTTCGGGTGACGGGCAGGGCCAGTTCATCGCCCACCGCATCATGGCCGCAGGCCACCCGCGCATCTCGTTCGAGCTGGACCTGTTCTCCACGCTGCAGGCCCACCACGATGAGGACGCGGACTATATCCAGCGCAAGGGCCACCGCACCAATTCGATGCAGATGTGGGCCGTGGGCCAGGCCGAAGCGGTGAAGCGCGGGCTTGAGCTCTACAGCCAGCCGGCCAAGGCGCAGGACGGGATCTTCCCCGAATTCACCTTCTACGATTGCCATTCGTGCCATCGTCGCATCACCGACAACGAAGACGGCGCAGTCACGGCGGTGCCCAATCCGGGCCGGCCGATCCACCTCGGCATGCCGCCCTACAACGACGAGAACATCATCCTGCTGCTCGCCGCGGCAAAGGTGGTGGCGCCCGATCTTGCCGCGCAGTTCGACGCGCGCAGCAAGGCGTTCCACCGTGCGATGGGGGCGAACCGGGCAGAAACGGTGGCTGCGGCGCAGGCGCTGCGCCAGTCGGCGGAGGCCTTGGCCAGCCGCATGGGCGGGGCCGACTTCAGCCGCGAACGCACCTTTGCAATCATGGACGCCATCGCCAGCGAGGCGATTTCCGACCGCCTGACCGACTATCAAGGATCGGTGCAGTCGGTCATGGCCATTGACACGCTGCTGAACGGCATGGTCAATTCCGGCATGGTTTCCGCCGGGGCATCAACCGGCCTGCGCGGCCAGATCAACCAGGCCTATGCCGCGGTGCGCGATCCCAACGGGTTCCAGCCGATCGGCTTCCGTCGCGCACTTGGTGGCGCGATCCGTTCGATCCGGAGCCTGCGCTGATGGGTTTGCAGGCGCTTGTCCGCTGGCCGGTGGCGGTTGCCGCCTCGCTGTCGCTCGCCGTGGCCGGTTGCGGCGGCGGGGATTCGGGTGGCGGCACGCCAGCACCCACGCCATCGCCCAGCCCGGGCCGCGTCTATGTCGCTCCGGCGCAGGTCTCGCTCAGCGTTTCCGATGTGCAGAAGATCGTCGCCCAGGCGGTGGGTGAGGCCAAGGCACGGGGCAAGCCGGGCATCATCGCGGTGACCGACCGCGTGGGCAACGTGCTCGCCGTCTATCGCATGAACGGCGCGCCGATGCAGATGACAACCAGCCGCCTGACCGGCGCGGGAACCGAAAACCCTGCGTCCTTCATGCTGCGCGGCGTCACCGTCGACGCCTCGCTTGGCGCCATCGCCAAGGCGGTGACCGCGGCCTACCTTTCGTCCAGCGGAAATGCGTTCTCCACCCGCACCGCCAGCATGATCGTACAGCCGCACTTTCCGCCCGCGCCCAGCACGCCGGGGCTGGAAAGCGGCCCGCTGTTCGGCGTGCAGTTCAGCCAGCTGCCCTGTTCCGATCTCAACACGCGCTACGTGTCTGGCAATGCGGGCAGTGCCGCGTTCATCGGGCCGAAGCGTTCGCCGCTCGGCCTGGCGGCAGATCCCGGTGGGCTGCCGCTTTACAAGAACGGCGTGGTCGTGGGCGGTATCGGCGTGATGGCTGATGGCGACTATGGCTTTGATCCCAACGTGCTTGATACCGACAGCGACGACGAGGAATTCGCCGCGCTGGCCGGCACGCAGGGGTATGAGGCACCAACCGCCATTCGTGCGGAAAAGATCACCGCCGACGGCACCTCGCTGCGCTTCTCGGATGCGACGACGAAGGGGCTTCACACCCTGCAATCGAGCTATGCCGCGATCGACGGCGTGGGTGGCGCGCTGATGGCGGTCACCGGCTATTTCGATGGCGCATCCATCGTCGCCGGAGTCGCCTATGGCACCGAGGCTTCTGGCTATCGCTATGCCACTGCGGGCGAATTCTCGAATCAGGATGCCTATGTCCTCACCAACGGTTCGGGCGCTGATCGCTATCCCATCCGCGCGGGCACCGATGCGGCCGCCGTGGGGCAGGCGCTTTCCGCCGCCGAAGTGCGGGCCGTGCTGGAGCAGGCGTTCAAGGTGATGAGCCGCGCCCGCGCGCAGATCCGCCAGCCGCTCGATTCCCCGGCGGAAGTCACGATCTCGGTCGTCGATACCTATGGCACCCCGCTTGGCATCGTGCGTTCGCCCGATGCGCCGATCTTCGGCACCGACGTTTCGCTGCAGAAGGCGCGCACCGCCGCGCTGTTCTCCAACCCGGTGGCGGGGGCGCAACTGGCGGGTGATCCCGATCCGCTCGTGGCCGATTTCGTCGCCAAGGCTCGCGCCTTCATCGGCGATCCCACCGCGCTCACCGGCAAGATCGCCTTTGGCGACCGCTCGGGCGGCAACCTCTCGCGCCCCTATTACCCTGATGGCGAAGTGGGCAAGCCCAACGGCCCGTTCTCCGAACCCATCGACCAGTGGAGCCCCTTCGCCACCGGCCTTCAGACCGCGTTGATCCTGCAGGATGTGGTCACCCACGTCGGCTATGTGCAGTCGGGCGGTGCGTCTCCGGACGTGAAGCAGCAGTGCTCGAACCTGCCCGATGCGCCGGGCGGCAAGAAGCGCGTGGCCAACGGCATCCAGATCTTCCCAGGCTCGGTGCCGATCTATCGCGGCAATACGTTGGTGGGCGCCATCGGTGTTTCGGGTGACGGCATCGACCAGGACGACATGATCTCGTTCCTTGGGGCGCACAATGCCGGGGTGCAGGTCGGCTCCATCGGCAACGCGCCCAAGGCCATCCGCGCCGATACGCTGGTGATCAACGGGGTGCGGCTGCGCTATGTGAACTGTCCGTTCGCGCCATTCCTCGACACCAGCGACCAGAACGTCTGCGAGGGGCTGTGATCGTCTCCGCCGCCCTCATCGCCCCGGCGCTGGTCCTGTCGGAACCGCTGCGCCAGTCTGTTCCAGCCGCTGCGCTTGCCGCGTCGCAGGATCCCGGCGCCGAACCGCCAATCACTGCTGACGACGCGCTGATCGATGGTCGCCGCCGCCCAGGCCACCAGAAGGAGCTGCCGGACAAGGTCGAGCAGGACAATCCCGGCGCCGTCAACGCGCCCGAGCCCGAGGCGTTCTACGAAAAGTACGATGGCGACGGGCCGTTGGATGCGGACATGCTGGATACCGGCTTGCCCGATCGCTGGCGCATCGTCTCTTCGCTGTGCCCCACGCGCAGCGCGAGTGATCAGGGGCCACCGGCGATCTACACGCTGTTCCCCAAGCTCGCCTACATGTGCCATTCGAAGGCCGACCCCTTTCACCACAACACGCTGAAGGGTGACCGCCCTCTCGCGCGCGGCAAGAAACCCGGCTTCCTCAAGGGCGACGACTGGTTCTTCATCGCCAACGGCGTGTCCGACACGCTGGTGGAACCGCGCAGCTTCCCCATTCCGGTCGGCAACCAGACCACCACCGATTCCAACGAGATCGACGTGTTCGGCCGCAGCCACAGCCTGGTCCTGGCGCAGACCTTCGTCGCCGGCTTCTCGCTGCTCAAGGGCCTCACCGCGTTCAAGCCGCCGATCGTCGAATACCGCATCGCGATTGCCGGCAACATCAACCACGTGGAAGTGCCCGAACGCCGCGTGCTCTATGTGGAACCGTCAAAGGGCACCAAGCGTACCGATGGCTTTATCGGCCTGCAGGAAGCCTTCATCGACTATCACATCGGCCGGTTCGACACCAAGCGGTACGACTTCGTGTCCCTGCGCGTCGGCATCCAGCCGTTCCAGTCGGACTTCCGCGGCTTCCTGTTCAATGACAACCAGCTTGGCGTGCGCCTGTTCGGCAACCGCGACAACAACCGCGTGCAGTTCAACCTCGCCGCGTTCTGGCGGATCGAGAAGGACACCAATTCCGGCCTCAACGACATCGGCCAGCCGTTGCGGCGTGACTGGATCTTCACCGGCAACCTCTATCGGCAGGATTTCCCCGTCGTCGGCCTGACCAGCCAGATCTCGGTCACGTGGAACCGCAACCGCGAAACCAAGCTCTATTCCGACAAGAACGGCTTCCCCGTGCGCCCCGCGCTGCTCGGCACCCTGCGCCCGCGCACATATGACGTGGTCTATCTCGGCTATGGCGTCGATGGCCACATTGGCCGCCTGAACCTTACCGGCCAGGTCTATGGCGCGCTGGGCAAGGACCGCGACAGCTTCCTCACCAATGCCCCCGCCAATATTCGCGCGTGGTTCGCTGCGGCAGAGGCGAGCTATGACCGTGACTGGATGCGCTTCCGCGCCTCGGGCCTTTATGCCAGCGGTGACAGCAACCCTTATGACAATACCGAGGGCGGCTTCGACGCCATCCTCGAAAACCCGCAGTTCGCGGGTGCGGATGCTTCCTACTGGATCCGCCAGACCATTCCCTTTGCCGGCGGCGGCCGCGCGGTTTCGGTCAATGGCCGCAACGGCATCCTCAATTCGCTGCGCTCGTCGAAGGATCAGGGGCAGTCGAACTTCAACAACCCCGGCACCGTCCTCACCGGGCTCGGCGCGGATTTCGACCTCACGCCAAACCTGCGCGTGTCGGCTGACGCCAACCATCTGTGGTTCGCCAATACCAAGGTGATCCAGGTGCTGCGCAACGAAGGGTCGATTCCCAAGGATATCGGCTGGGACCTCTCGCTCTCCACCATCTATCGCCCCAAGGCGGCGCAGAACGTGATCTTCCGCCTGTCGGGCGCTATGCTTCAGGCGGGCAGCGGCTTCCGTGACCTGTTCGACAAGCGCGGCCACGGGCAACAGTTCTATTCCATCCTCGCCAACGCGACGCTGAGCTTCTGATGCGGGTTATCAACATGATCGGGCGGGCCCACACGCTTTCGCTGAAGCTGCTGTTCGTGGCGTTCCTGGCGCTGCTGGTGCCCAGCGCGCTGCTCGCCTCGGGCGAGGAAACGCCGCAGAAGATCACCTATGTCCGCGCCCCTGCCGCTCCGCGCGGCCAGCCGGGTGAGACGGCGGCAGAGCAGTGGGCCTATGTCGACAAGCAGAACGCAGGCTGCGTCTCCTGCCACACGGCCAGCGATCACAAGACCATGCACGCCAGCCCGGCGGTGGTCCTCGCCTGTGTCGATTGCCATGGCGGCAACCGGGAAGTGGTGGCGGACCGATCGTGGAACCGGCACTCGATGGAATATGTCGCCGCGCTGAAGCAGGCGCACGTGCTGCCGCGCTTCCCGGTGGCATGGGGTTGGCCCAGCTCGGCCAATCCCAAGCGTTCCTATGCCCTGCTGGCCAAGGAAAGCCCGGAATTCATCCGCTTCGTCAACCCTTCGGACTATCGCGTGGCGCGCGATTCCTGCGGCGCGTGCCACATGTCGATCATCGAGGCATCGGAACGCTCGCTGATGTCCACAGGCGCGATGCTGTGGGGCGGCGCGGCCTATAACAACGGCATCGTCCCCTTCAAGAACTACATGTTCGGTGAAAGCTTCACGCGAAAGGGCGAGCCTGCGCTGCTCAAGTCCGCGTCGAAGCAGATCGGCCCCGATGGAAAACCGATGTGGGGCACGGTGACTCCGGCGGAAAAGGCGCGTGGCGCGTTGCCGATCCTCTATCCGCTGCCGCGCTGGAACACCATTCCGCCGGGTGACGTGTTCCGCGTGTTCGAGGATGGCGGTCGCGTCATCAACCCGCAGTTCCCGGAAATCGGCCTGCCCAATTCCACCGGTTCCATCCAGAAGCTGGACGAACCCGGCCGGCCCGATCTGAAGCAGTCGAACCGCGGCCCCGGCACCGGCCTGCGCGTGGCGATCCCGGTGCTCAACATCCACAAGACGCGCCTGAACGACCCGTTCCTGTTCCAGATGGGCACCAACGATCAGCCGGGCGACTATCGCTCGTCGGGCTGTGCTTCGTGTCACGTGATCTATGCCAACGATCGCGAACCGCGCCATTCGATGAACTATGCGCAGTGCGGGCGTGACGGGCAGACCATCACGGCCGATCCCACCATCAATTCCCTGCGCGAAGGCGAACACCGCCAGGGCGCCTATGGCACCTATGACGCCGCCAAGGAGGAGCATCACGAACGCGTGCGCGCCACCGTGCTCGGCGGCAAGGGCAAGTACCTGGGCGGCGACGGCACCGATCCCGAGGAAAAGTCCGATCTGGCTGCCAACTGCGCCCGCGCGATCGCCTCGGCCGAACAGCTGACCTTCTCGCCGGCCGAGGGCCAGGCGCCGCACGGCACCAGCAGCGAGCATGCGATGAGCCAGGCCGAGGCGCATGCCGCAGCCGGGCTGGACAAGGACGGACATGCCGCCAGTGGTCATGTGGGCGGGCCTGCCGCCGATCACTATGTCGCCATGCAGGATCGCGAACGCGGCCACCCGCTGGTCCACGCTTTCACCCGCGCCATCCCCACGGCGCAGTGCATGAACTGCCACATGCACCAGCCGAACATCTTCCTGAACACCTACCTCGGCTACATCATGTGGGATTATGAATCCGATGCGCCGCGCATGTGGCCGGGGCCTGAGAACACCGCGCCCAAGCCCTCCGGTATGTCGGACGCCGATTGGCAGAAGGCGTTCAAGAAGCAGTTCCACCCCAACATGGCCGAACAGCGCGAAGTGCTGGACCGCAATCCCGAGGGCGCAGCCACCCGGGGCCTGTGGCGTGACGTGGAATTCCTGCGCAACGTCTATGACCTGAACGCCGAAAACAAGGACACCCAGTTCGCCGACTACCACGGCCACGGCTGGAACTTCCGCGCCATCCTCAAGCGTGATCGTCGCGGCAACCTGCTCGACGACGATGGCGACATGACGAGCTATGGCACCGACACCGCGCACATCATCGATCCCAACGATCCGCAGAAGTGGCGCAAGGCGGGCGAGGGCAAGTTCGTCCAGCCGGGCTATGACAACCCCGGCAAATCGGTCCACATGATGGATATCCACGCCCAGGTCGGCATGCAGTGCGCCGATTGCCACTTCGCGCAGGACAGCCACGGTAACGGCATGATCTATGGCGAAGTCGCCAACGCGGTGGAGATCGGCTGCAAGGATTGCCACGGCACGCCCGATGCATACCCCACGCTGATGACCTCGAACATGGCGGCGCCGGAAAAGGGCAACAACCTTGCCCTGCTGCGCAACGCCGATGGCCAGCGCCGCTTTGAATGGACCACCGAGGCCAATGGCCGCCGCGTGCTGATCCAGCGCTCGATCATCGATCCCAAGCTCAGCTGGCGCGTGTCGCTCGTCAAGGAATCGGTCGATCCGCAATATGCCGGGCAGACCGAGCCCGACGGCCGCCCCGTGTTCAATCCCAAGGCGGCGCGGGCGAAGCTCATGGCCAAGTCAGCCGCGGATGACGGCATGTACAAGTTCGGGCTTGGCGTGGCCAAGGAAGCGCGCGCCCATCGCGACGACGACATGGCCTGCTTCACCTGCCACCTCAGCTGGACCACCAGCTGCGCCGGCTGCCACCTGCCGATCGAGGCGAACTGGAAGAGCACGACGCACAAGTACGAAGAGGACTACACCCGCAACTACGCGACCTATAACCCTCAGGTTGCGCGCGATGACATGTTCCAGCTGGGCAAGCACCAGCGCAACAAGTCGTCCGGTTCCGATCCGGTGAAGTTCGATGCGGCGGGCAACCCGATCAGCGGCAAGGCGATCACCGCGCCGATCCGCTCCACTTCGGCGCTGATCCTTTCGTCCACCAACATCAACCGCGAACGCATCTATGTGCAGCAGCCGCCGATCTCCTCGATCGGTTACTCCTCGCAGGCCTTCGCCCCGCACTTCCCGCACACCGTGCGCAAGAACGAGACGAAGCAGTGCACCGACTGCCACGTCAGCCAGGATGACGACAACAACGCCATCATGGCGCAGCTGCTGCTGCTCGGCACCAACTACGTCAACTTCGTCGGCATGAACGCGTGGACCGGCCTGCAGGGCGGGTTCGAGGCAGTGCGCGTCACCGAATGGGACGAGCCCCAGGCCGTGATCGGCTCCTACCTCCATCGCTATGCCTATCCGGATTTCTACAAACTCCACGTCGAAAAGAACGATCGCGAGCTGAAGAACTGGACGCGCGGCGCCATCATGGATGGCAAGCTTTCGGGCGAGACCACGGGGCGTGAACAGTTCACCAACCCCACCAAGGGCACGGCCGATGCGGTCCGCTGCCTGCAGATGCGCGGCGAATACATGTTCGTGGCCGAAGGGAAGGGCGGCTTCCGCGCCTATGACATCGCGCAGGTGGGCGACAAGGGCTTCTCAGAACGCATCACCACCGCGCCGTTCTCGCCGCTTGGGCATGATACGCATGTGAAGACCAGCAACGCCACCTGCACGGCGCTGCCCACCAACCAGGCGATCGCGCCCACGCGCAATACGCCGGAACTTCGCGGCCTGAACCAGGAACAGCCGTTCAGCCCGGTCTATCACTATGCCTTCGTCACCGATTCCGTCGAAGGGCTGATCGCGGTGAACGTCGACACGCTGGCCGATGGCGAGTTCCGCAACAACTTCTTCAGCCGCGCGCTCACCTTCAATCCCGATGGCGTACTCACCGGCGCGCGCCACATCACGCTGGCGGGCGACTATGCCTATATCGTCACCGACAAGGCGCTGGTCACCGTCCACCTCCCGGATGCATGGAGCCCGGACAAGCCTTGCGAGGTGAGTGACAAGAACACCTGCCTCGCGCCGCGCATTACTTCGGTCGTGCCGCTGAAGGATCCGCGCGCCACTGCGGTGCAGTTCCGCTATCTGTGGGTCACCACCGCCAACGGGCTTGAACTGATGGATGTGACCAACCTCGCATCGCCGCGCCCCGTGCCGCAGGCCACGGTGCCACTGGCCGACGCCCGCCGCGTCTACCTCGCGCGCACTTACGCCTATGTCGCGGCCAAGGCGCAGGGGCTGGTGATCGTTGACATCACTGCGCCCACGCGCCCTTCGATCTACCAGGCCTATACCGCCAACGGGCAGCTGAACGATGCCGAGGACGTGATCGTCGCGTCCACCAACGCCTCGCTCTTCGCCTACGTGGCCGACGGGCGGAACGGGATGAAGGTGCTGCAGCTGACCTCGCCCGCCAGCCAGCCCAATTTCTACGGCTTCTCGCCCGAGCCGAAGCCCGAACTGATCGCCTGGGCCCGCACGCCCAGCCCGGCGCTCGCCATGTCCAAGGGGCTGGACCGCGATCGCGGCGTGGATGAAACCGGCGGGCAGATGGCCATCTTCGGCCGCCTCGGCTCCCGCCCGTTCAACCGGCCCGAGATGGAGGAGCTGTTCCTCAACAGCCGGGGCGAGGTGTTCCGCGTATCGAACAAGGTGGACATGAGCATGTGGGTCGGCGCGAAAACCGCCCCGCAACTGATGGCTCCGAACTGATCAGGGTTGGAGAGGAAGGCCGCGCCCCGGAATCGAGGGCGCGGCCACAATCTCATCCCGCCACGTCAGGCATCCTCAAGCAGCAGCAGCTCGATCTCCATCTCGATCCGCGGATCGGGCAGCAGGTGCTGCTCCATGCGTGCCACCGCGGCATCGGCCACCAGCACGTTGGGAATGGCAAACTCGTGCTCGGGCAGTGCCGCGATCAGGTGCTCGGCATCGTCGCAGGCTTCCCACCCTTCGAAGCGCAGAACCACCGTGTGGCGCGCGCCGGAAAAGGTCACGCTGGCCCATGGCACTTCGGCATGGCTCACCAGCTCGGCCCGCGATCCGGCCAGTTCCAGCACGCTGCGCAGCAGCCGCTCTCCAGAAGTCACGCGGCGGCGCTTGGGCGGCGGAACCTCCGCGGCCTCTGCGGCAAAGGGCAGGCTCTTGCGCTCGAAGGCTTGGGCAAAGTGGCAGAAATCAAGCAGCATGGCTCTTGCTCCGGTAAGTGTTCATGAAATGTTCCACGCGTAAGGTCAGCTTGGCACGCGGTTCCCGGCCATTGCGAAGGTCGCTCACCAGCCGCGGGTCTCCCGCAGCCAGGCGGCCGAACTTGGTCTCCGGCATCCCGCTGCGGGCGAGGTACCTTTCCACCTTCCAGATCAGCATGAACGATCTCCACGACTCGAAATAGGATTTTTCCTATGTTGACGGAGAAATCCTACATTGCTAGGAAAAGTCCTTCGAAATTGGTGCAAGGACTCGGTAAGCATGGCCACCACGGTCCAGATCGACGGGGAAGGGGAGGACGGGGGCGCCCGTGCCCGCCTGCTCGCGCTATCCACGCAGCGCGGGGTCAGCCTCTCCGCGCTCAGCGCACTGATTGGCCGCAACACCACCTATCTGCAGCAGTTCGTGCGCAAAGGCTCCCCGCGCAAGCTTGAGGAGAATGACCGCCGCACCCTCGCCGAATTTTTCGGAGTGGGGGAAGAGGAACTGGGCGCCCCCCCGCGTGGTGGCGTGATCACCATCGCCACGGCCGCTCGGCTCCCGGTTTCGCGCGCCACCGCCGCCACCGCCGCCACCATTGCCGAATGGGCCGATATTCCCCGCCTGCCGCTCGGTGCCTCCGCCGGTCCCGGCGCGCACGCGATGGAGGAAATCCCTTCGGGCGCGCTGCGCTTCAACAATCGCTGGCTCAAGGGGCAGGGGCTCGAACCCACGATGCTCTCGGTGATCGAGGTCGAAGGCGATTCGATGGAGCCCACCCTGCGCGATGGTGACGAGATCCTTGTCGACCGCACCCCCCGCCCGATGCGCGCCGGCATCCACGTGATCCGGCTGGACGACGTGCTGCTGGTCAAGCGGCTGGAGCCCGGCCCTGCCGGCACCCTGCGCGTGATCAGCGACAACCCCGCCTATCCCCGCATGGAACGCAGCCTGCACGACATCGAGATCATCGGCCGCGTCGTCTGGAAAGGCGGCCGGCTTTAGTCAGGTTCCGCGCAAAGACGCGAGGACGCAAGGGATCTGGTTCGCGCAGATTTCGCAGAGTTCGCTGGGAGAAGCATCAGCGGCGAAGCTGCCCCTATCTCGTCTTCTCTGCGTCCTCTGTGCTCTCTGCGCGAAACCCATTTCATCTCTGCGTCTTCGCGCGAACCAATCTTCTTTCCGCCCTCCGCCAGCGCAAAGCTTGCCATCCAGCGCAACCCGCGCCATCTCCGCACGCATGACCAACCAAGCCGAACCTCCGATGCGCGTGGCGATCATTCCGGTCACGCCGTTGCAGCAGAACTGCACGCTGGTGTGGTGCACCAAGACCATGCGCGGCGCCTTCATCGATGCCGGCGGAGACCTGCCGCGCCTGAAGCAGGCGGTGGAAAAGACCGGCGTCACCATTGAAAAGCTGCTCGTCACCCATGGTCATATCGATCACTGCGGCGGCACCGGCATCTTCGCGCGTGAACTCGGCGTGCCGATCGAAGGCCCGGAAGAGGCCGACCGCTACTGGATCGCCAAGCTGGGCGAAGATGGCCGGAAATACGGCATTGAAGGTGAACTGTTCGAACCCACCCGCTGGCTGCATGATGGAGACAAGGTCATCGTCGGCGAACTGGAGCTGGATGTCATTCATTGTCCCGGCCACACGCCCGGCCATGTGGTGTTCTTCCACGCCCCTTCGCGCTTCGCCATTGTGGGTGACGTGCTGTTCCAGGGCTCGATCGGTCGCACCGATTTCCCGCTGGGCAACCACCAGGATCTGATCGATTCGATCACGCAGAAGCTTTGGCCGCTGGGCAATGATGTCACCTTCGTCCCCGGCCACGGCCCGGTCAGCACCTTTGGCCAGGAACGCAAGACCAACGCCTATGTCAGCGACTACGCATTGAGCTGATCGATGTCTCGAAGGTTGCGCCAGCATCCTTCGACAAGCTCAGGATGGGCGGGACTCAGCGGTTACATCAACGCAAACCGCTCGTGGTGAGCCTGTCGAACCACCACAGCACAACGCGTGCCCCAAACAGTTTCGCGCAGAGCCCGCAGAGGCCGCAAAGAGACGACAAAAGCGGCGAAGCCACCCCAATCCCTTTCCTCTCTGTGCCTCTGCGCCTCTGCGCGAACCAATCTCTTCCTCTTCGCGTCTTCGCGTCTTTGCGCGAACCAAATCAATCCAAATGGCCGTCGTGGATTCTCACATATCCAGCGCGATCGTCACCGCCCACACGGCCAGGCCCAGCTGGCTCAGCATCGTGGTCAGCGTGCCCACGCTGCGGCCCGGGCCGAACACGCCACCGTCCATGCCCACGCCATGCGCCACGCGGCCCAGGGTATAGGCGGCCGCCACGCCCATCAGCCACGGATTGGGCCCGCGCGCCAGTTCCACCGCGGCGATCAGGACCAGTACGATCGGGGTATTCTCGATGAAGTTGGCCTGTGCGCGCATCCGGCGGATCAGACCTTCGTCGCCGCCGTCGCCGATGGAAATCTTCTTCTGGGTGCGGATCATGCCGATGCGGATCGACAGCCAGATGTTCAGCACGGCTGCCGCCGCTGCGGAAGCGAGTGTAATGGGCAGGATCATGTGGTTGTTTTTCCCTCTCCGTCTTGTCGGATTCTTCTAGCGGTCCAAAGCTTGCAAATCATCCAGAAATCCGTATAGGCGCGCCTTCGCCTGCGATGGGGCGAAAGGCCATTCCAGCATCTTCTGCGGCTGCGTTCGCACGGGGGTTGTGCGGCAAGGTGCTTTTCCCTATCGCGCCCAAGACAGACAGTTTGCAAGATCAGGAATAGGTGCCGAGATGGCCGTCCCCAAGCGTAAAACCTCGCCGTCGCGTCGCGGCATGCGTCGCAGCCACGATGCGCTGAAGGTTGAAGCATTCCACGAATGCTCGAACTGCGGTGAGCTGAAGCGCCCGCACAACCTGTGCACCGCTTGCGGTCACTACAACGGTCGCGAAGTCATCGCCGTCGGTCTCTGAAGGCCGGATAACGGGGGGATTGCCGGAACATGAGCCTGCCGCGTATCGCCGTTGATGCGATGGGCGGCGATGAAGGCGTGCGCGTTATGGTCGAAGGCGCGGCGCTTGCCCGTCGCCGCCATGATCAGTTCAAGTTCCTGCTCGTCGGGGACGAAGCGCGCATCCGGCAGGCGCTGGAAAACCACCCGAATCTTCGGGCGGCGTCGGAAATCCTTCACGCCCCCGATGTCGTTTCCGGTGATGAAAAGCCCACGCAGGCGCTGCGCCGGTCGAAGACGACCTCGATGGGGCTTGCCGTTGATGCGGTGAAGCAGGGCCTTGCCGGCGCTGCGGTCAGTGCAGGCAACACCGGCGCGCTGATGGCCATGTCCAAGCTGGCGCTGCGCACCATGCCCGGCATTGATCGGCCGGCGCTTGCCGCGCTGCTGCCCACGCTGGGCGAACACGATCTCGTCATGCTCGATTTGGGCGCCAACACCGATTGCGATGCCCGCAACCTGGTGCAGTTCGCCATCATGGGCGCGGCCTATTCGCGGATCGTCAACGGGCTCGAATCGCCCCGCGTCCGCCTGCTCAACATCGGCACGGAAGAGACCAAGGGTACCGGCGATCTTCAGGACGCCGCCGCCTTGCTCAAGCGGGCCGATGGCCAGCTCGCCTTCACCTTCGATGGATTTACCGAAGCGGACAAGCTTTCGCGCGGCGATGTCGACGTGGTGGTGACCGATGGCTTTTCCGGCAACATCGCGCTCAAGGCGATGGAGGGCGCGGCCCGCTTCGTGGCGGACCTGCTGCGCCGCAGTTTCTCATCGTCGCTGCGCTCGAAGTTCGGTTTCCTGATCTCGCGCCCGGCCACGGAGCTGCTCAAGCACCATCTTGATCCGAACAATCACAACGGCGCGGTCTTCCTTGGCCTCAATGGCGTGGTGGTGAAAAGCCATGGCAGCGCATCGGCGCTGGGCGTGGCGCATGCCGTGGCGGTCGCTGCCCGCCTGCTGGAGGAAAACCTGACCGAGCGTATTGCCGCCGACCTTGCCCGCGTGGGTGAGGAGGCCATCCGCACCTCGGGCCGCACCAACGGCAAGGCTGCTGTGAATCCGGAAGTGGCGCCTGCGGCGGAGAAGCGGGCATGACGGTGCGTTCCGTCATCCGTGGCAGCGGATCAGCCCTGCCGCGCCGCGCCGTCTCCAATGCCGAACTGGCAACGATGGTGGATACCTCCGACGAATGGATCGTCGAGCGCAGCGGCATCCGTACCCGCTATTTCGCGGGGGAAGGGGAAAGCACCTCCACCCTTGCCACCGACGCTGCAAGGCGCGCAATGGAAGCCGCCGGGTTCGATGCGAACAGCGTTGACCTGATCGTGCTCGCCACCTGCACGCCGGACCAGACCTTTCCTGCCACGGCGACCATCGTGCAGCACAACCTGGGCTGCAACGGCGGCATTGCCTTCGATGTCGCGGCAGTGTGCTCGGGCTTCCTCTATGCACTCGCCACCGCGGATTCGCTGCTGCGGACCGGGATGGCAAAGCGGGCGCTGGTGATTGGCGCCGAAACCATGAGCCGCATTCTCGACATGGAAGACCGCACCACTTGCGTGCTGTTTGGCGATGGCGCGGGTGCGCTGGCGCTTGAGGCGGTCGATGTCGATGCGTCCGATCCGTTGGCGCCGGGCATCATTTCCAGCCGGCTCCATGCCGATGGCAAGCACAACGAACTGCTCTATGTGGATGGCGGTCCGTCCACCACCGGCACCGTTGGCAAGATCCGCATGAAGGGCAAGGAAGTGTTCCGCCACGCGGTCACCAACCTCGCATCCGTGCTGGAAGAAGTGCTTGAAGAAGCGGGGAAAACCGCCGCCGATATCGATTGGGTGGTGCCGCATCAGGCCAATTACCGCATTCTTGATGCCACCGCGCGCAAGCTGTCGCTGCCTGCGGAAAAGGTCATCGTCACGGTTGATCACCACGCCAACACCAGCGCCGCCTCGGTGCCGTTGGCCTTCGACACGGCGGTACGCGATGGGCGGATCAAGCCGGGGCAACTGGTGATGTTCGAGGCGATGGGTGGCGGATTTACCTGGGGCGCATCGCTCGCCCGCCTCTGATCCGGCCCCCTGTCTCTGGTTCGGACAGGTTTGCTTCAGTAATAATCCTTCCCTTGCAAGGCATTGCATTGCGCTGCCGCGAAAACGCGTTATGTTCGATCCCCGGACCGTCATATCTGGGGGGATGTTTGGGGATGCGTTCTGTCGGTACTTTGACTCGCGCCGATCTGGCCGAGAGCATCAATCGTCGCGTCGGCTTGTCGCGCGCGGAATCGCTTGAGATGGTCGAGGCCATTCTCGGCCACATGTGCGAAGCGCTGGGCGAGGGTGAAAACGTAAAGATTTCAGGCTTCGGCACCTTCCTGCTGCGCGACAAGGCGGAGCGTGTGGGCCGCAATCCCAAGACCGGGGTGGAAGTGCCGATCACGCCGCGCCGGGTCCTGACCTTCCGTGCCAGCCAGATGCTGAAGGACCGCATCTGCGCCGGTAACTGACCGGAATGTCTGCGTCTTTCCAAGGGTTTGGCGACGGGAAGGAGCCCGGGGCGCTGCGCACCATCGGTGAGGTGGTCGCCGCGCTGGGGATCAAGGCGCATGTGCTGCGGTATTGGGAGGACCAGTTTCCGCAGCTCAAGCCGCTTACCCGCGCTGGCGGACGCCGCTATTACCGAGCGGAAGACATTGAATTACTGGTGGAAATTGATCGGCTGCTGCACCGCGAGGGCTATACCATCCGCGGTGCCAGGCAGGCCATGAAGGGTTGGCGCCCGGGTATGGGACAGGTTGCCGTCGAACCGCGCGAACAGGCGCATGAACCGCAGGAATCCGCCGTTTCCGCGCCTGTCCGGCTGGAATCCGAAGAGCCCGAGGACCAGATCGTGGAGGCGCTGAAGATCCTGCGCAGCCATCTGGAAGCGATCCGTGACCGGCTGGGCGGAGCGCTGGCGCAGGCCTGAAACGGCAAAAAAGACGTAAGTTGAGAACGACTGAGAAGGGGTTGAGAGCGACTGAGCGCGACTGAGACGGGTTGAGCCCGCCTTGAGATGCACTCAGGCGGGCAGTTCCGGGCCCAGTGCCGGGTCCAGATCGCGGGGGCGCTTCAATTCCACCAGCCTTGCGCAGCGATCGTCGATATCGGCCCAGGAATCGATCGCCAGTTCCATCACCGCAAAGGTCGCGGTCGGGAATTTCTGTTCCACCACATCGCGCAGGGGGCTGGACCCGTCATCGGGCACCAGATCGAAGATCAGGTCTTCAAGGCCGGGGTTGTGACCGACCATCAGCACCGCCTTGGGATCGCCCTCAAGATCGCGCAGCAGGTCCATCAGCGTGGCCGAACTGGCGAGGTAGATGCGGCGGTCCCATTCCACGGCAAAGGTGCGGCCCCATGCCTTGCTGGCGGTTTCGATGGTTTCGGCAACGCGCACTGCAGGGCTGGCGATCATCCTGTCAAAGCGATGGCCGCTGTCACGAATATAGCCGCCCATTGCCAGTGCGCCGCGCTGACCGCGCTCGTTCAGCGGCCGGTCGAAATCGCGCGCACGCGCATCCGTCCAGTCGCTCTTGGCGTGGCGAAACAGCGCGAGCGTTTTCAAGCGGTCCCCTCTGGCGCAGCCGGTGCAGGGGCCACTGAAACACCGGTCCCCACGCTTTGTAAAGCGACATCGAGCGTGACGCGACGAACCGGGGTGCCCGGCGGGAAGGCGGAGAGCAGGCGCGAGGGAAAAGCGGCGGAGAGCACGACGAAGTGGCCCCGATCGGTGCCAGAGCGGATCAGCCGGCCAAAGGCCTGCGCCAGGCGGGCGCGGATGATGCGGTCATCATGCGCCTGCCCGCCACCGGCAAGGCGGCGGGCGCGGTGGAGGATCGAGGGCTTGGGCCAGGGCACCTGCTCCATGATCACCAGCCGCAGCGAATCCCCGGGAACGTCCACCCCGTCTCGCAGCGCATCGGTGCCGAGCAGGCTGGCGCGCGGATCATCACGGAAAATGTCGACCAGCGTGCCGGTGTCGATCGGATCGACATGCTGGGCATAGAGCGGCAATCCGGCGCGGGCGAGGCGATCGGCAATGCGGCCATAGACCGCGCGCAACCGGCGGATGGCGGTGAACAGGCCAAGCGCGCCACCGCCCGAAGCCTCAATCAGCCGACCATAGGCGCCGGCGAGCGCGGGAATATCGCCCTTGGGCACGTCGGTGACGATCAGCACTTCGGCCTGGCTGGCATAATCGAACGGGCTTTCCGCCGAGAACATGCGCGGCGCGATGTCGAGGTGTGGCACGCCGCTGCGCACCACGGCGCTGTCCCAGTCGCCACCGTCGGTCAGGGTGGCGCTGGTCATCATCACGCCGTGGGCGGGGGCAAGCACCACTTCGGCAAAAGGCTTCATCGGATCGAGATAGTGCCGGTGCAGTCCGAAATCCCATTCGCGCCCTTCGCTGCGCTCCACCGCCAGCCAATCAACAAAATCGGGATCGGCTGGCCCGCCGAGCCGCGCAAGCAGGCCGATCCAGCCCGAAAGCAGATCGCACCGCCACTGGATGGCCCCGCGCGCGCCTTCGATACGGGCGCGGGCCGGGCCATCGAGCCAGTCAGGACCATCCTCGACAAGGGCTTCCAGCCGTGCGGACAGCTTCACCAGCGGCTTGCGCAGCACCTCCAGCGCTTCCTGTGCGCGGCCGGCCACTTCGATGAAGGCGCCATCGAGCTGGGCGACTTCGGTTTCAAGCCCATAGCCCGCTTCCTGCCCACCGCTTTCATCGCGCGCATGGACAAGGGCGCGGGTGGCGGCGAGGAGATCTTCCAGCGGGCCGGATGGGGTGCCTTCAACCACCCGGGCCAGCCAGCCATCACCGGGCAGGGCCTCGGCCGCCTCACGCGCGCGTTCGATGGCTAGGCCGCCTTCTTCATCATAACTGGCGACATCGGCCAGCCGGGCGGAAAGGCCGCGGCGGCGGCCCCTGCTCTTGCCTTCGGGGCCGATCACCCAGCGGCGCAGCTCGATCGCTTCGGCGCCGGTCAATGCGGCGGCAAAGGTTGAATCCGCCGCTTCGAACACGTGGTGTCCTTCGTCGAAGACTATGCGGGTGGGGCGCTGTGCGACATCGCGGCCCCGCGCGGCGTTGACCATGACCAGCGCATGGTTGGCGATGACGAGTTCAGCCTCTGCACTGGCGCGCGCGGCGCGTTCGATGAAGCACTTCCGGTAATGCGGGCAGCCGGCATAGACGCATTCGCCGCGCTGGTCGGTGAGGGCGGCGATGCCGCGCTTGCGGAACAGCGTGCCGAGCCAGCCGGGCAAGTCCCCGCCGATCATGTCACCATCCAGCGAATAGGCGGCCCAGCGCGCCACGAGCTGCGCCAGGATGGCGGGGCGGCCCTGAAACCCGCCCTGCAGCGCGTCTTCGAGGTTCAGCAGGCAGAGGTAGTTTTCGCGCCCTTTGCGGACCACGACGGCCGGTCTTCCATCACGGTATTCGGGAAAGGCGCGGCGGCTTTCACGGCGCAGCTGGCGTTGCAGGGCCTTGGTATATGTGGAGACCCAGACCGTGCCGCCGCTGCGTTCGCTCCACAGCGAGGCGGGTGCGAGGTAACCCAGCGTCTTGCCGGTGCCGGTGCCGGCCTGGGCCAGTACCACGTGCGGCTGGCGCGCGGTGGTGCGGGGGGCGAAGGCGTGGCCTGCTTCGGCGGCATAGCTGCGCTGTGCCGGGCGTTCCTCGGCCCCTTCGCCGGTCAACGCGCCGAGACGGCCGACGATTTCCGCATCGGTGAGCGCAACCTGCGCAGGCTGGGGCCGGTCACGCGCTTCCTCCCATTCCGGCAGCTTGGAAAAAAGCCACTTTTCGGCCCGTTCGGGCCGGCGGATGCAATCAGTGAGGACATTGGCCCAGGGCCAGCGGAGGCGAACCAGCGATTGCAGCGCGGTCCATGCGCCTTCGCGTTCGGCCCAGTCTTCGCTGCGGCAGGTTTCCATCAAGGCGCCCGCCGCCTGTTGCAGCAGCAATGCCACGGCATCGTCACCCGCCGGTTCGGGCAGGCCGAGCGCATGGGCCAGCCCCTTGGGCGTGGGCACCACGAAGCGCGCGGGATGGACGAAGGCGTAAAGCTCAAGCAGGTCAAGCCCCGAGAGATCGGGATAGCCAAGGCGGCTGGCCACGAGCGGGGCATTGAGCATGAGCAGCGGCGTATCGGCCGCGGCCATGATCGCCTCGCCCTTGCCGATCGCACGGGTAACCATGCCGCCCGCGCGCCCTTCGCGCAGCCAGCACCCGCCATGGCTGGCATGGATAGCGGGCAGGAGCAGCGCGGAATCGCCAGTTTCGGGCATCAGGGCAGCAGTGAACGAAAACGGAACGGGCGGCAAGGGGGCGGAGATAAGGGATGCGTCTGCCTTGAAATGGTGCAACGAATGCACTAGTTTACGGCATCGTCACCCTGTTCCGCGCGCAACGCTGGAAGATCGCCGTTTATGCGCGGGACCATGGCGTACCCCATTTTCATGTAGAGGGTCCGGACTTTCGTTGATCGATCAGCATAGCTGACCTTGATGTTATTGTTGGCAAGGCGCCGCCGGTCGTTTTGCGTGATGCAATTGAATGGGCCATTGCGAACAAGCAGGTGCTGGTTGAAACTTGGCAGGAGTTGAACGGATGAGCGGCGACACGATGCGCGTGATCAGCGCGGTTCAAGCTATTGCCCCGGCCTCGCTGGCCCTGACATGGTCGGATGGCAGCAAGGCCGAGGTCGACCTTTCTGCTTGGCTTGACCATCCGGCGCTCCATTCGCTTCGAGACGTCGATCGGTTCAGGGCGGCGGAACTGGGTGACTGGGGCCACAGCATCGTCTGGCCGGGGGACGTGGAACTTGGAGCCGATGCGCTGTGGCTCGAGACGCTTTCCGCCAAGGGGCAGGGAGATACCCGTGCCTTCCTGGAATGGCGCATGCGCAACAGGCTGTCGTTGACGAAGGCGGCGGAGGCACTCGGGCTTTCCCGGCGCATGATCGCCTACTATTCGAATGGCGAGAAGAAGGTGCCCAAGGCGATCCTGCTGGCATGCACAGGGTGGGAAATGGGCAAGGGGCTGCATCAGGCAGCGTGATCGCGGGCCTGAGTGGACAATCTTAACCAAGCAGAAGCGCGGGTTTGGGGGTTTTTGCTGGCCTAGAAAAAAATCCCCTTAATATCCCTTACCGCGTGCCGTCCTTCACCGTGGGACATGTACCGGGGTACCCGCCCGGACCCATAGTGGAGAATGGGACATGGCAGTTATCAACACGAATATCGCGGCCACGCGTGCCGCGAATGCATCTAATAGTGCCTCAAAAATGGCGGGCGTTGCAATGGAACGCCTTTCGACCGGCAAGCGCATCAACGGCGCCAAGGACGACGCCGCCGGCCTTGCGATCACCACGACGATGACGTCGCAGATCAAAGGCATGGGCCAGGGCATCCGCAACGCCAACGACGGCATCTCGTTTGCACAGACCGCAGACGGCGCGCTGAACGAAGTGACCGCGATGCTGCAGCGCATCCGCGAACTGGCCATCCAGGCAAAGTCGGGCACGTATTCGACACAGGACCGCACATCGATGCAGGCCGAAGTGGCGAACCTGACCCAGCAGGTCAGCGACGTGCTCAACCAATCGGAATTCAACGGCAATCCGCTGTTCACCGTTGTCGGCACCACGCCGGCGGCAAACGGATCGGACGACGCCATCGTGACCATCCAGACCGGCAGCAACAGCACCGACACGGTGGACCTGCGCAGCAAGGCCATGGACGGTTCGGCGCTGTTCGGCACTGGCCTGACCGCCTATGACCCGCTTGCCGCGACGCAGGCCCTGGACGTGAGCGACCCGACGCTGGCCGGCACGACCATGGACAACGTGGACACCGCGCTCAACGCCATCAGTGTGGCGCGTGCCGAGTACGGTGCGGGACAGAACCGGCTGGAATCGGTCATCAACAACCTGACCGACAACGTGACGAACCTCTCGGACGCACGCAGCCGCATCCTCGACACCGATTATTCGGCGGAAACGACGGCGATGGCCAAGGCGCAGATCCTGGCGCAGGCTTCGACCGCGATGATCGCCCAGGCGAACCAGGCCCAGCAGAACGTGCTGTCGCTGCTCAAGTAAGCAGCAGCGACAGGCACCTGGAGCCTTCTTAACCAGAACTTCCAGGACACTGGCCGGAATTGCCCTCCCGGTCAGACTCCACGGGAAGGCGGGGAGCCCTTGCTGGCGCCCCGCCTTTTCGTGCTTGTGTTTTCTGGGGGCGGCGCGCCTTTCGATACGTGTCTCGACCTCGGGCTATGCCCGAAGTCCATCCCGAGCTTGTCGAGGGGCTCGACACGAACGGCGGTGGGACGAGGCGGAATGAGAAGCGGGGCGTTGGCCCGCGTGGGTGCGTTCAGCCGCGGACGAGGCGGGGGCGCCTGGGGCCGATGTTGAGGTGCTGCTGCGCGAAAGCCGCAGCGGGGCAGGGGGCGCCGAAGAGGAACCCTTGCGCCTTGTCGCAGAAGTGGCGGCGCAGGAATTGCGCGGCGGACTTGGTTTCCACGCCTTCGGCAATCACCTCAAGCCCGAGTTCGCGGGCGAGGCGGATCACCCCGGTGACGATCGTGCGATCGCGCGGGGAGGACTGCATCGACTGAATGAAGCTGCGGTCGATCTTGAGCAGCCCCACGGGAAAATCGCGCAGCATGGTGAGCGACGCGAAGCCCGTGCCGAAATCATCGAATGACAGATGCACGCCCATGGCGCGCAAGGGGCGCAGCTGATCCAGCACGCTGTCCTGCCCGTCGAGGATGATGTTCTCGGTGATTTCCAGTTCCAGCGCCTCTGCCGGCAAGCGGTGCCGTTCAAGCACATCGCGGACGGCGGAGGCGAGGTCACCTTCACGGAACTGCGAGGCGGAGAGGTTCACGCTCATGCGGAAATCGGGATCGGCCTCGCGCCATTCGGCGGCCTGGGCGCAGGCGGTATCGAGCACCCATTGCGCCACGGGGAGGGCGAGTGGCCCTGCTTCGACCGCAGGCAGGAAGGCTGCCGGATCGAGCAGGCCGTGCGCGGGGTGGCGCCAGCGGATCAGCGCTTCGGCCCCGGTCAGCTCGGCGGAATGGAGCGAGACCTGCGGCTGATAGAACAGTTCGAGCTGGCCATGTTCCAGCGCGGTGATGAGGTCCGCCTCCACCATGCGGCGGGCGACCGCGCTCGCGCGCATGTGCGCGGCGAACATGGCGGCTTCGTTATGCCCGCCCTTGCGCGCCTGCAGCAGGGCGAGTTCGGCATTGCCCATCAGTTCGTCGGGCGTATCGGCATGATCGGGCGCCATGGCCATGCCGCAATCGCTGCCCACGCGCACTTCGCCATCGCCCGCGAGCATGGGGCGGGCCAGCGCGCGGTTGATCGCCCGCGCTGCGGCACCGAGCGTGAGCGGATCGCGCAGGGGCAGCATGGCGGCGAATTCGTCTCCACCCAGCCTTGCGAGGTGGGCATCGGGCCCGGCTGCGTCGCGAATGCGGGCGGCGGCCTGGCGCAGTACGTCGTCGCCTGCGGCATGGCCCATTGTGTTGTTGATGTCGGTAAAGCCGGAAAGGTCCGCCACGATCAGCCCCACCGGCTGGCGCGCGGCAAAGGCGGCTTCGAGATGCTGCATCAACAGCGCGCGGTTGGGCAGGCCGGTGAGCGGATCGTAGTAGGTGAGGCGGTGCAGCGCCTCGTCCTCGCGCAGGCGGAAGGTCAGATCATCGACCACGAGGCCGAAGTGGATGCGCTCACCCTCCGGCGTTTCCTCGTGCCAGTGCGAGAAGTGCAGCTCGGCCTTGAAGGGCAGGCCGCCGGGGCCGATGGCGGTGACGATGGTGCCCTGCGTGATCGGCAGGGTGCCGTTGCGCGCCTGATCCAGGCCATGATGCACCAGGGCGCCATCGGCCGCGGCAAACAGCTGTTCAACCGGGCGATCGCGCAAGGCTTCCTCGCCATGGCCGAACAGGGCGCAGGCGGCCGTGTTGGCCGAGGTGATCAGGCCGGCCTCATCGCATGAGAGAATTGCGCCGGAACTGGTGCTCGCCATGGTGCGGAAGGGATCGGCGCCGCCCTGCGCGGCGACTTCGAGACGGCGCAGCTCAAGCTTGTCTGACACCAGGCGGGCGAGCGCGGCGAGGCGTTCACGGTCGGGCGGGGTGAAGCCTTCGTGCGGCTGTGTGTCGATCACGCAGAGTGCGCCGAGCGCATGGCCCGAGGGCGCGCGCAGGGCGATGCCGGCGTAGAAGCGGATCATGCCGGCGGAGACCAACGGGTTGTCGTTGAAGCGCGGATCGCTGCGCGCGTCCTCCACCACCATCACCTCGGTCTGGTTGATGGCGTGGGCGCAGAAGCTGGCATCGCGCGAATGATCGAAATCGCCCTCGATCCCGAAGCTGGAGGCGAGGAAGACGCGCTCCTCACCCACCATGTTCACCGCCGCAGCCGGACAGCCGAACAGGCGCGCCGCCATGTCGACGATGGCGTCGAGGCTGGGCAGGCCGTCGGCCTCGTCAATGCTGTACTCGGCAAGCGCGCGCAGGCGGCCGGGCTCGTCAGGTGAACGATCAGGACAACGCAAGGGGAAAACCTCCTCACGCGTGGCCTAACCCGATGATGGGAAACAATTATCGAGGATGTAGATACGTAGTTTTGTCAGGAGAAAGACGCTACTCGAAGTTGTGGTACCGGCACTTGTCCTGCGTACCATCAACGGCCATGCGGGCGTTGCTGATCAATTCGGTGTAGGCAAGGGCATTGGCCACCGGATTGGCCGCGCCCACCACATCCGCGGTTCCGTTCGCGCAGGTTAGCCGCACACGAAGCTGTTGCGAGATGTCCTCTTCCTCGAAGGTGACGATGAACGCCAAGATCGAAGGGAGCTTCGCGTTGCGATGCAGATCTTCCATCCGCACGCTGAAAGAATGATCGACGCTCGGCGTTTTAAAGATCGGGTTCGTCCGCCCCGACAACCAAAGGTATTGCGATGTACGCTGATATTCCTGCGTGATGGAATTGCGTTTGTCGCTTGCTTCCCCATCGCCAAATTTGATCGTGGAATTTGGATGCGGGCGCTTGCCACTCCTTGGCGTGCCCTCATCTTGCGTCGCTTCCTTCGAGGGCGCGGCGTGACGGTCCCTAAGCGCTTCAGCTTCAAGCTTATTTGAGTCTGCTGCCCGATCTTGCGCGGATTGCCTTTTCCGCGAGGGATTAGCGCTATTTCCGTTCAACTGGTCCGCTGCGTTCACGGTGTACGGTCGTTCGGAATTGGCAAGTGAGTCCTCCCACTGTTCGGTCGCCGTGCCATCGCGATAAACGATCTTCGCGTTGGGTCGCTGATTCAGGCAGATTTCCGCGAGTGACTTGTTGATTGCCCACGCGTCGGCGAGGATCGACAGGGTTGGTTGCGTGATGTCCCGCCTGCCGCCTTCTTCGTGTTTCCAACGGAAGTCTATGACCTGGGGGCAAATGCGGGATTTGAACTTTGCATTTTCGGCCCGCCCGACCTTCGGCTTTCGGATATCCCGCCGCATCTTCTCCATCGCGTTGGCAAGCCGCGTGCTCGCGTCACGGAAATAGACCTGGGTGACGGTTGGTTGCATATCCAGCGTGCAAAGCAGTTCACTGGGTGCATCCAAGTCATCCTCTGATTTGCATCCGGTTGACAAGCCATTGATTTCATGGACATCATTTGCCAATGCTGATGTGACGCCTTCCGCAGCGTTCGGGACTTCTGCTGGCGCCTTGTCGGTGGTCTGATCCGTGTCTTGGGGTGGAGCAGGGGACTTGGTGGCGCTATCAGAGGTCGGGGCTAGGGTGCTAAGCCTGTCTGGAGCCAGACCGATCAGCATCGCCCAGAATCGTGTTCCTCCAGCAGATCCCGTGATCTGAATTGGTGAGGACTTCAGCATCCCGCTGGTGTCCATGTTCGCAGCTGTCTGTCTCGCTGCGATCGAATATCCATAGCCGACCTGGTATTCGATCAATTCACCGGGTTCTCGTGATTTGTACGCACTCAGGAGAGTGGCATCTTTCGCTTCCTGGCTGGTGAACACCCTGTTAAACGGGATCTCGATTTCGGTGTAGTGCAGTTCCTGCCCTGTTCCCCAGAAGGCCTGTGCCCCGAATCCGAGGATGCCCGCTTTCCTCGAATGTTCCTTGTTTTCCCGGTAATACCGTTCAAACATCTGTGAACATTCTGCATCCGATCTCGCGCAGGCTTTCTTTATAAGCGTGATTTTTTCTGCAAATTTTATGCTATCCGACGATCTTTTGGGATCGGATAACTTGAAGGTCTTGAAATATTCGGGTATATTTTTAAACTTAAGAACTTCTTCAAGATCCTCTTTCTCGACGAAGATATCGACAGGTACACTGTCCGCTGCTGTTGCGCTGCCTCCGGCAGCGATAGCCGCCACGCTGCCGACCAAACCAGCCAAACGCGCTTTCATCGAATCCCCCAAGAGTCGGTATCGAACAGAGATTAGTATTTATACTTAGCTCGCTGCTGCAAAGCACAATCGACATCGTTTGTCCGAAATGGCGACAACTCTTTCTCTGTCGCTCAGCCAGCGGCCTTGTCGGTTCGCGCTCGCAGCAGGAGTTCTTCCAGCCTGGCGACATTGGGCACGGCGGGTACTTCGAAGCGCAGCACATGGCGGTCGCCGTCGCTGTCGATGTGGGTGCCGGTTTCGATGCGCAGGGTGCCGTACCCCTGGGCATCGGCGGTCACATTGATCGGGCCCATCTGGCTGAACAGGACGCTGGCTGATTCCCGCTTGCGGCCTGCCGTCACCTTCAGGATGCGACGGTCGGTGAGTCCGTAGATCGAGACGGAGGCCTGCTTGCGCGCGCGGAACGGGGTGGCCAGCATCCAGAAGCCAGTGAGCACGAAGGGCAGGCCGAACAGCGGGAAGATCACGCCGATCAGCATGGTGATCCCATCGGGCGGTCCATCCTTGGCGAACCACATGGACAGGGCCATCGTTTCCCAGAACAGGGCGAATACGGTCCATGGAATGGCGAAGAACCAGATGCCGAAAGCGGCCTTCATGCGCTGCGGATCGGGGCGACCGGTCCAGGCCAGCCGCTCACCCGGCAGAAGTTCGCGCCGCAGCACCGCTTCAAGTTCGAAATCGTTCATCGGTCCCCCTGCCGCACGCTATTGCATGGCAAGGTTACCGAAATGTCCAACTGTCGCCCGCCAGCCCAGCTTTTCCTTGCACTGGCGGCGCAGAATCGCGAAAGGGCGCGCATTATGACAGACGACGCCCTTATCGCCGCCGCGCAGGTCTCGAAGGCCTGGCCCTTCGAGGAAGCCCGCAAGATCATCAAGCGGTTCCCGAACGGCAAAGAGGGAGCGCCAGTGCTGTTCGAGACCGGATATGGCCCATCGGGCCTGCCGCATATCGGCACGTTTCAGGAAGTGCTGCGCACCACGCTGGTCCGTCGCGCCTATGAAACGCTGACCGGTGGCGCGCCGACGCGGCTGGTGGCGTTTTCGGACGACATGGACGGGCTGCGCAAGGTGCCCGACAACGTGCCGAACAAGGACCGGCTGGGCGAGTTCATCGGCCATCCGCTGAGCCGCATTCCCGATCCGTTCGGGAAGTTCGAGAGCTTTGCGCATCACAACAACGCAATGCTGCGTGATTTCCTGGATCGCTTCGGCTTCGACTATGAGTTCGTTTCGGCGTCGGACCGCTATAACTCCGGCGGGTTCGACGATGCGTTGAAGAACGTGCTGCGCCACTATGACGCGATCATGGGCATCATGCTGCCCACGCTGCGCGAGGAGCGCCGCCAGACCTATTCTCCGGTGCTGCCAGTTTCGCCCACCAACCAGCAGGTGCTGCAGGTGCCGATCGAGGTGGTGGATGCCGATGCCGGGATCGTGCGCTTTACCGACGTGACCGGCGAAGTGGTGGAACAGTCGATCCTTGGCGGCCAGTCAAAGCTGCAATGGAAGGTTGACTGGGCGATGCGCTGGGTGGCGCTGGGCGTCGATTACGAGATGTGCGGCAAGGACCTGACCGACAGCGTGACGCAGAGCGGCAAGATCGCGCGCGTGCTGGGCGGGCAGCGGCCCGAAGGCCTGATCTATGAACTCTTCCTCGACGAAAAGGGCGAGAAGATTTCGAAGTCCAAGGGCAACGGGCTGACCATCGAGCAGTGGCTGGAATACGGCAGCGAGGAATCGCTGGGCTTCTACCTGTTCCGCGAGCCCAAGAGCGCCAAGAGCCTGCACGTGGGCATCATTCCGCGCGCGGTGGACGAATACTGGCAGTTCCGCGAAAAGCTGCCGACGCAGCCGGTGGAGCAGCAACTGGGCAATCCGGTGTGGCACCTGCTGCGCACCAATGGCTATCACGGTGGCGAAGGGGACAGCCTGCCGGTGACCTATGGCCTGCTGCTGAACCTGGTGGGCGTGCTGGGCGCCAAGGCAACGCGTGAGCAGGTCTGGTCGTACCTTGGCAACTATGTGGAGAATGCCGATCCGGCGGCGCATCCGGCGCTCGACGGGCTGGTGACGCGTGCTCTGGCGTACAACCGCGATTTCATCGCGCCCACGCTGCAGCGCCGCAAGCCCGAGCCGAACGAGGCCGAGGCGCTGGCCGCGCTGGACGAGGAGCTGGCCGGGACCAGCGACGACGCCACGGCGGAAGAGCTGCAGAACATCGTCTACGAGATCGGCAAGGACCCGCACTATGGGATCGAATCCCTGCGCGACTGGTTCAAGTGTCTGTACGAGACGCTGCTCGGATCTGCGCAGGGGCCGCGCATGGGCAGCTTCATTGCGCTGTATGGTGTTGAAAACACGCGAAAGCTGATTGCGGAGGCGCTCGCCTCCTGAAGGAGACGGCTTGAAGCTAGACATCAGCCCGGAGGCGCTGGCGGAGGACCTGCTGGGTCGCTCCTATGATGATCTGGACGAGGCGGAGCAGCGCGCGCTGTGCCGCGTCGCCTCCACCGATATCCAGCTCGATCCTGATGAACTGGAGCAGGCCCGCGAGGGCTTGGGCGAACGGTTGGCCGATCGGGTGGCGCGGGTTGGCGGATCGTGGAGCTTCATCATCGGCTTTGGACTGGTGCTGGCGGCGTGGATGCTGGTGAACGGGCCGCTGTCGCCGTTCCTGCACCTGCAGTGGGACGCCTATCCCTACATCTTCCTCAACCTGATGCTGTCCACCCTGGCCGCGTTCCAGGCGCCGATCATCATGATGAGCCAGAACCGGGAGGCGCGGAAGGACCGCATCTCCAACCGCCACGATTACGAAGTGAACCTGCGCACGACGGTGGAGATCCTGCGCCTGCATCGCAAGGTGGACAAGATCTTCAACAAGCTGGGCCAGTTGGACCGGACGGTGGAAGAGGTGGCGGTGGTGACGGAGAGCGCAGTGGAAATGGCGATCGACATGCCGCCACCCGATCCGTCTGCCACACCCGCACAGCAGGCGGAGACCTGAACGTCAGACTGCGGTCTTGCGGCGCTCCATCGACTTGGCCGGAGCCACCTCGTCAGACAGCTTCTGCGCCTGTGCCGGGGCGATGCCTTCGCGTTCGAGCACGGTGACCAGCGCGTCCATGGCAGGAACGGCGATGTCTGGCGCAACGCCATTGCCTTCCCAGTCCTTGCCGGTGGCGGGGTCATAGGTGCGTCCCACGGGCACGAAGGCGACAAGCTGGCCAGGGAGTTCCAGGCCATAGCCGAAGTGGTTGGCTCCGGCGGTTGTTTCACCCACCAGCGTGGCGCGGCCGCTGATCTTCATCGCCAGCGAGAAATGTTCTGCCGCTGATGCCGTGCGGCCCGAGGTGAGGACATAGACCTTCGTCTTGCGCAGGCCCGTTTCGGGATCGGGCGTGATCCAGTGCTCCTGCGTGACGAAGGCGGGATCGCCCGGCACGGTGCGCAGCGAAGCGATGCCGTGCAGCGGGCCGCCATCACGATCATGGACAGACTTGCGCGTGGCCATGCGCACCAGCGGCGTCGGCTTGTCGAACAGGAAGGGGAACAGGGCGTCCATTTCGGCCAGGCCGCCGCCGTTGTTGGTGCGCAGGTCCACGATCAGCACGTTCGCGCCGAGATGACCGAGCGCGAAGGCCCGGGCATTCGCAGCGTCGGCATCTTCACTGGCCATCAGGTTGAACCGGACGAAGGCGAGCCCGGGCGCGATCCAGCGGCCGGCCTCAAGGTTGGGCACCTTGACCGGTGCAGGGGTGGCCGATGGCCCCGCCGCAGGGGTTTCGGCAACAGATCGCACGCGCACGTGGCCATCGGCCTGAACCGCCTGAAGGTCTGCCGTCAGCCGCTCGGCAAGCGCGGTGCCGGCAAGCGCATCATAGGCACCGGCTGCAGCATTGGCGCGCAGCATTGCAGCATAATGCGCGCCGACATCGGGATAGACGAAATCGCTGCCGAGCGCATCGGCCAGTTCTGCCGCCACGGCGCGAGCGACAGGCTGTGCGGGCGTGGCGGGAGCCGGAGGTGCTGCAAGCGCATCGGCCATGGCGTGCAGGGGCAGAGAGGCGAACAGGGCGGCGAGCAGGGCAGGGGCCAGACGTGCGGTCATCAGCGTGTCTCCTTGCCAGCGTGATACTTTCACCGCCTTTTCAGGGCGATGCCGGATCGACCAACGGCCAACCGGCATCCACCGGTGTCAGCCCGCTTTCTCGGCGGCGATCCACCGGTTCACCTTGTCTTCCAGCACGGGCAGGGGAAGCGCGCCGCTGCCCAGCACCTGATCATGGAAGGCGCGGATATCAAAGCGCGGGCCAAGCTCGGTCTCCGCCTTGCGGCGCAGGCGCTGGATGGTGAGGCCGCCGACCTTGTACGCCACGGCCTGCCCGGGGTTGGCGATATAGCGATCGACTTCGGCAGCGGCATCGCTGCGCCCGATGCCGGAATTGGCGAGCATGTAGTCAATGGCCTGCTGGCGGCTCCAGCCCTGCACATGGATGCCGGTATCGACCACGAGCCGCATGGCGCGCAGCATTTCGTCGTCCAGCGTGCCCCAATGCTGCATCGGATCGGCGAACAGGCCCATTTCATACCCCAGCGTTTCGGCATAAAGCGCCCAGCCTTCGACAAAGGCGGTGTTTCCGTCGAAGCGCTGGAACGGGGGAAGGCTTTCATTCTCCTGCGCCAGGCTGATCTGGAAGTGGTGGCCGGGCTCGCCCTCGTGCAGATAGAGCGTGGTGATGCCAGTCAGATAGCGGCTCTTGAGATCGAAGGTGTTGTAGAAGAACACGCCGGGCTTGCTGCCATCGGGCGCGCCGGGGGCATAGCCGCCGCCAGCCTCGAACCGATCGCGATAGAGCGGATACGGCTGGATGGTCAGCGCCGTGCGCGGCAGGTTCAGGAAATAGCGCGGCACCAGCGCAGCCACGCGCGCGCCGACGCGGGCAAAGCCCTTTTGCAGATCGAGCGCGGTGCGTGGATGGTAGCGCGGGTTGGTGCGGATTTCGTTGAAGAAGGCGGGCAGTGGCCCGGTGAAGCCCAGTTGCAGCTTCACCTTCTCCATCTCGCCATGGATGCGATCGACTTCGGAGAGGCCCAGCTTGTGCACGGCGAGCGGATCGAGATCCTCTGTGGTGTGGAGGCGCACCAACAGGCGATAGAGCCGCTCACCTCCCTTCATCGCCGAGAGGCCCGGCGCCTCGCGCGCGGCGGGCAGGTACTGGTCCTGCAGGAATGCGCGGAAGGCGCGGTAGGCGGGCAGGACCTGCTGCTGCGTCGCTGCGCGAAACGCGGCGGCGATGCGGCGGCGTTCGGTGGGGCGCATGGTGGGCGGCAGGCGGCGCACGGGTGCCATGAACTGCGATTGCTCGACCGGCTGGGCCAGGATCGCATCAATCTGCGCGATCATGTTGGTCACGGTCAGCCGCGATTCCACAACGCCGCTGGCCATCCCTTCGCGAAAGCGCGCCTCGGCATGGGCGAGCACTTCGGGCAGGGTGCGCAGCAGGGCAATCCGCGCCTCGAAATCTTCAGCACGGTCAAGCGGCGTCGCCTCAGCTGCGGCAAGTTGTGGAAATTCCACATGGAAGCCGCCGAAGTGATTGAACGGACGCACGGCGACCAGCGCCTGCGTATCGGGAGACAGCAGGTCCGCCTCGTCGCGCTGCGCGGCGAGGAAGACATCATATGAGATGCGGTGTTCCTTGCCCAGCGCGTCACGGTCAATCTCGCGCAGGCGCTTCAGCGTGCGGGCATTCAATGCGCGCTGCAGGTCCGCCAGTTGGGGTGTGAACAACAGGCTGAAACGGTCAGGGTCCGGCGCGTCGCCACGCTCCAGTTCGCCCAGTGGGTCCAGCGTCTGCGCATCGCGCGTGTCGTCAAGGAAGATCCGATCGAGCGCGCGTTCCACATCTGGAGAGACTGCCTGGCGCTGCGGCGGGGCGACGGTGGTCGGCGGCGTGGGTGGCGCGTCGATCAGTGCGGGTGGCGGTGGAGGCGCAAGTGGAGGCGCCGCCTGCGGTGCCGCGCACGAGGCCAGCAGCAGCGCGATCACGCCGGTGGAAGCGGACCTGTGGATCAATGCCATGCGCGCGCACGGTACCACTTGGTCAGCACGTATTTCGTGCCGCGGATCACCGGCGTGCCGGCGTGCAGCGCCTTGCTGTTGGGCGTGCCATCGGGCTTCATGTTGTTCCAGATCAGCAACGCGCCGGGTTGTGGCGGGATGGACAGGTTCACCAGCGGGAAGTCGGTCGATCCGCCTTCATCAACGGCGTTGAGGTAAGCCATCGCGGTCCAGCTGCGTTGACCGCCGCGCGTCTGTTCATCCGCCCACATCTTGTGCGACGGATTGAAGTGGTCGTAATGCGGGCGGAATTCCTGCCCCACGCTATAGCGCTGGCCCTGGATGGTCTCGCCGAAATCCGGCTCGAAGCCGAGCAGGTCGTCAATCCGCCGCTGCAGCATGCGGATGAACGGGTCCAAGGGATCGACATCGCCGGAATAGCTGGTGCGGCCGTTATCGTAGACGTTGCCATAACTGAGCGATGGCACCGCCACATCGTCGACTATGCTGCGCAGGCGCGCGCATTCCTCGTCGCTGAAGAAGCCGGCCACACCATAGATCTCCAGTTCCTCCACCGGAAGGCGATAGGCCGCAGGGTCTGCATCGAGCCGCGCACGCACGCGCTCGCCAATGCGCCGCAGCGCCGCGGTATCGGGGTGATGGGCGGAAAGCCGTTCGCGCGAAGCCATTGTCCTTGCAGGCATGGCCCATGGCGCGATCGGGGGCAAGAGGGGAGGCGAGGGGCCTTCGGCAAAGGTCGGAACCAAAGATATCGGGCAGATGTGTCCCGATATCGTACCATTTGTTTTGGTCCGATCCGGACCTGACCCATTGCTAATTCTTTCCAAATACCGTGAATAAAGCTGTTGGGGAATACGTTCACGTACTGCGGTGGATCTAGGTCGCACGAGGCCACTACTTTAGTGGCGGGTGGGAACTGGCATACGGCAGGTGGATAAACCTGTTATGCCGGACAATCCGCTCTCGGGTCGGGTCCGTCGCGCAGGGGTCGCTAGGAGGTCGCGTTCTTGGAAGCTTTCGTGGAGATCGAGGCCGAGACATTTCGTCTTGCCAAGTCGCTTTACGCGCTGCGGCGCCGGCGAGATTCGGCATTACGGATCAAGGGCCTGTTCGGCGAACCCGCGTGGGACATCCTGCTGGACCTGTACATCGCACGCCTGAGCCGGGCCGAACTGCAGGTATCAAGCGTTTGCATCGAAGCGGGTGTGCCCTCGACCACCATCCTGCGCTGGATAGCACGGTTGGAAACCGAAGGACTGGTTTATCGCACCGCAGACAAGGTGGACGCGCGCAGGCGCTATGTCCGGCTGACCGACAAGGGCCACGAGACAATGCTCGAAGTGCTCCGGGCGATCGCCAACGGAGCCTGATCGAAGGGTCCCGCCACGCCGCGCAGGCTTTGCGCGGCGATATGGATCAGGGCGATCCTGCAAGTAATTCAGAAATTTCGTCTGGCGGACCCAAATAGAGAAAACGTAACGTTACGATCCAGGCGCAATGCCTGGCGCTTCCATGCTATGCTGAAGGCTCTCCGCCAGCCGTGCCGGCGAAGAGCCTCTGGATTCCTGACTTTACCCGGGTCGCCTACCAGAAGAAATCGTAGATCACGTCGACCACTTCGCCGCTGAAGGTATCCACCAGCATCACGTCGTCATAGTATCGCACCCAGCGGTAGGGGCCGTAAGCCGGCGGCAGGCGATACTGCCACGGATCAGAGATCCAGTAGCGATCCGCGTAGAACGGGGAGCCGAGGACGAAACCGATGCTTAGCCGGCTGTAGGAGTAACCGCGATAGGGGGCGTAGTAGTAGCCGCCGCGGAAAACATTGCGGTGGTTGTTGCGCCAGGATGACCAGTCATAGCGGCGGTCCCTGCGCCAATCGTGGTTGTTCCACCGGCGATAGTCATTGCCGCCCCGCCAGCCGCGATCGCCCCGCCAGCCGCGATCGCCCCGCCAGCCGTCATTGCTGCGCCAGCCGCGGTCGTTGCGCCATCCATCCTGGTTGCGCCAGCCGTTGGCACCGCGCCACCCATCGTTGCTGCGCCAACCGTTGTTGCCCTTCCAGCCGTTGTTGCCCTTCCAGCGATCACCATCGCGGTCGTGGGCACGGTCACGGTCACGGTCCCGATCACGGTCGTTGCGCCAAGCGGTCTGCGCGTTGTCGCGATTGCGATCACGGTTCCAGTCGCGACCATCGTTGCGGCGATCGGGATTGTCGGCACGCCAAGCGGGCGGACGATTTTCGCGGCGTATATCCGGGCGGGCATCGGCCCGCGCATCGCCCCTCACATCACCGGAGCGGCCTTGCCATGCCGGTTGCTGGCGCTGGAAGTCAGGCCGTTGGAAATCCGGGCGCGGTGTGTCCACGCGCGGCGTACGCGGCTGCGCATCGATCCGCGCCTGCGGAGCAGGGCGCGCCCAATCCCGTTGCTGCTGCATCTGCGCACCGCGGTTTTCGAACCCGCCGCCACGCTGGCCACGGTCACCCCGATCAGCGCGTTCGGCACGGTCCTGACGTTCCCAACCGGGCGCCGCGACTGCGGTGGCCGGAATGGCGGTAAGCGAGGTTGCAGCGATCAGCGCCGCCAGCATGCCCTTCCTGATTGTCGACCTGGCAGTCATGGCCATGTCTCTCCGATTCACGGGGCCGCGATTCATTCGCGCCTTGTATGACACCGGTCTAACCGAGTCGCGCTGTCGCGGTCCTGAACCAACCCAGCGTCATTTGTTAATCTTGCTGCACGGTTCTCTGAATGGAATTCTGCGAGCCAGAACGCAAGCGACCCGGAAAGGCTGTACCTTTCCGGGTCGCTTTCTGTCGCAATGTGAACGGCTTCGGCCTTAGCGGGTCAACTTCTTGTAGGCGAGCCTGGTCGGACGATCCGCGGCATCGCCAAGGCGACGGCGCTTGTCTTCTTCATAGGCGGCAAAGTTGCCTTCGAACCATTCAACATGGCTGTTGCCTTCAAACGCCAGGATGTGGGTGGCGAGGCGATCGAGGAAGAAGCGGTCGTGGCTGATCACCACGGCGCAGCCCGCGAAGTTTTCGATCGCGTCTTCCAGGGCGGCCAGCGTTTCAACGTCGAGGTCGTTGGTCGGTTCGTCGAGCAGCAGCACGTTGCCGCCCTGCTTCAGCATCTTGGCCATGTGCACGCGATTGCGTTCACCGCCCGAAAGCTTGCCGACGTTCTTCTGCTGGTCCGGGCCCTTGAAGTTGAACGCGCCGACATAGGCACGCGTGCTCATGTCCTGGCCGTTGACCTTCATGTAGTCGAGCCCGTCGGAGATCTCCTCCCACACGTTCTTCTTCGGGTCGAGGTCATCGCGGCTCTGGTCGACATAGCCGAGGTGGACGGTCGACCCGATCTCGATCGAACCGCTGTCGGGCGTTTCCTTGCCGGTCAGGATCTTGAACAGGGTGGACTTGCCCGCGCCGTTCGGACCGATGACGCCCACGATGCCGCCCGGGGGCAGGATGAACGAAAGGTCTTCGAACAGCAGCTTGTCGCCATAGGCCTTGGTGATGTTCTTGGCCTCGATCACCTTTCCGCCAAGGCGCTCTGGCACCTGGATGACGATCTGTGCCTTGCCCACCGGGCGATTGTCCTGCGCGTTCTGCAGTTCCTCGAACTTGCGGATACGCGCCTTGCTCTTGGTCTGGCGCGCGGCCGGGGTCTGGCGGATCCACTCGAGTTCGCGGGCCAGCGCCTTCTGCTTGCCGCTTTCCTCGCGCTCTTCCTGGGCCATGCGCTTGGCCTTGGTTTCCAGGTAGGTGGAATAGTTGCCTTCGTAGGGGAAGTACTTGCCCCGATCGAGTTCGAGGATCCAGCCCACCACGTTGTCGAGGAAGTAGCGGTCGTGGGTGATCATCAGCACCGCACCGGCATATTCCTTCAGATGGTGTTCAAGCCATTCGACGGATTCGGCGTCAAGGTGGTTGGTGGGTTCGTCCAGCAGCAGGATCGAAGGCTTCTGGATGAGCAGGCGTGTGAGCGCGATACGACGCTTTTCACCGCCCGAAAGGCTGTCCACCGGCCAGTCACCCGGCGGGCAGCGCAGCGCTTCCATCGCGATTTCCAGCTGGTTGTCCAGCGTCCAGCCGTCGACCGCGTCGATCTTGCCCTGCAGCTCGCCCATTTCCTCCATCAGAGCGTCGAAATCGACGTCTTCCGGCGGATCGGCCATGATGTTGGAAATCTCGTTGAACCGGTCGACGAGGTCGGCGGTTTCGCGCGCACCGTCTTTCACGTTTTCCAGAACGGTCTTGCTGTTGTCGAGCTGCGGCTCCTGCTCCAGATAGCCGACCGTGATGTTCTCGCCCGGCCATGCTTCGCCGGTAAAGTCCTTGTCGATGCCCGCCATGATCTTGATCAGGGTCGATTTGCCCGCGCCGTTCGGACCGACGATGCCGATCTTCGCGCCTTGGTAGAACTGTAGGCTGATGTTGTTGAGCACCGGCTTCTGCGCGCCGGGGAAAGTCTTCGTCATGTTCTTCATGACGTAGGCATACTGGGCAGCCATGTTGGGTCCTTGGTCGGTATGGCGAAAGTGTTGCCGCGCGCTCTACAGGGGCGCGGGCGGCGGAGCAAGCGTGGCGCGGTGCGGAGGCCGCCAAGGTGGATATCGGAGACGATATAAGCAATAATACTTATATCCTCTGGAGTCGGCGCAATGGCCTTCGTATCCGCTCAATCTGCATTCGACATTGCGCAATTAACCGATCCCGCACTTTATGATTTTTCCGACGGGCGACTTCTGCGGGACCCGGTCTTCGGGCTGTTTACCTTCAAGCGTGCAGTCGTGGTCAACACGCCGGGCGAGGGGGAAAGGCCCATGTCGGCCTTTGCTGGCTCTGGCTTCTCGTTCAGGGTCGATGGGACCGCTGAAACGGGTACGCTGACGGCCATCCTGCGGGGCGCCGGGGCAGGCGATTCCTTTGCGCGGCTGGACTGGGCGATCACGGGTCTTTCGGTCGATCTGCCCGCGGTGCAGGCCGCCGTCACGTCAGGCACGTATCTGCAGGTCGTCGGGGCAATGGCGAGCATGTTCTCGGCCAACGACGTGCTTCGGCTCTCGAACGAGCGCGATGTCGCCAAGGGATATGGCGGCAACGACGTGCTCTTTGGCAACGGTGGCAACGATTGGCTGCAGGGCGGCGAAGGGAACGACCGGCTCTATGGCGGCGCGGGCGTTGATTTTCTCGACGGTGGCGCCGGCAATGACCGATATTATGTCGACGATCCGCTCGACCACGTGCAGGAAAATGATCCGCAGGACGACGATTACCGTGATCAGGGCGGGTACGATCAGGTCTTCTCCACGGCGTCCTACAGCTTGGGCAATGGCAGCTCGGGAATGTATGTCGAAGTCCTGAAGCTGCTCGGGACTGCCGACATCGACGGCACCGGCAACTATCGCAACAACCTCTTGGTGGGCAATGAGGGGGCCAACACCCTGCAAGGGCGGGACGGCGCCGACGTCATCAAGGGCATGGGCGGGGCCGATCGCCTGCGTGGCGGCCTTGGCGCGGACAAGCTCTTCGGCGGAGCGGGGGCCGACACTTTCCTGTTCGACGATTGGGACCGCGCTTACCCCGCGCGTGACACCATCTACGATTTCAGCCGCGCCGAGGGCGATCGCATCGATGTTTCCGGGGTGGATGCCGATGCGACCAACAAGGGCACCAACGATGCCTTCAATTGGATCGGCGATGCGGTGTTCCATGGCGTGCCCGGAGAACTGCGCGTCGATCACACTGCGCGCAACACCTTCGTGCAGTTGGATTCCAACGGCGACGGCCTGGCTGACATCACGATCCGCCTGTCCGGCGTGATCGCGCTGCAAGCTTCGGACTTTGTGCTGTAAAGCGCTTGATGCGCCGGCCCTGGCCCGGCACTAGGAACGGATGAAACCAATCCGTCGCTCGTTCGCCGCGCTCGCCGCGCTTCTGCCCATCACTGCCCATGCCACCGACGGCACGGCGTGGGATATCGTTTCGGGCCTTACCACCGAAGTAGGCCCGCGCCTTGCCGGCAGCGAGGCCGAGGCGCGGGCCCGCGCGTGGAGCGTGGAAAAGCTGAAGGCGCTAGGCTTTCGCAATGTGCGGGCCGAACCGTTCACCATCCGTGGCTATGTCCGCGGGACCGACAGCGCGATGATCACGGCTCCAGTGCCGCAACGCCTGGCGGTCAGCGCGCTGGGTTTCAGCGGCGCCACGCCGGACAAGGGAGTGGAAGGTGAACTGGTCTACTTCGCCACGCTCGATGCGCTGAAGGCTGCGCCCGCTGGTTCGTTCAAGGGCAAGCTCGCCTTCATCGACCACGCCATGATGCCGGCGCAGGATGGGGCTGGCTATGGTCCCTATGGCAATGTGCGCCGGCAGGGGCCGGCAATCGCCGCGTCAAAGGGCGCGATCGGCGTACTGATCCGCTCAGCCGGCACCGATCATCACCGCAATCCTCATACCGGTGCCACCAACTGGCCGCAGGGTGCCGCGCCGATCCCGGCGGGCGCGGTGTCGGTGCCTGATGCGGAACTCGTCGCCCGGCTGGCCGCGCTGGGCAAGCCGCTGCGCGTGGTCCTTGCCCTCACTGGCAAGACGGTGGATGGCCTCCCTTCGGGCAACGTGGTGGGTGAACTGCCCGGCCGCGACCCTTCGCTGCCGCCGATCCTTGTTGGCTGCCATCTCGACAGCTGGGACCTTGGCACTGGCGCGATAGACGATGGCGCGGGCTGCGCCATTGTCACCGCCGCCGCCCTGCGCGCGCAGGCGGGGGGGCAGGCGCTGCGCACCATCCGCGTGCTGTGGGCGGGCAGCGAGGAACTGGGCGGCTTCGGGGGCGATGCCTATGCCAGGGCGCACGTCGCCGAACCCCACGCGCTGGCGATGGAGAGCGATTTCGGCGCGGACCGCGTGTGGCGGGTGGGCATGCGCATCGCGCCTGCGGTGGGCCAGCGTATCGTCGCTGCGCTCAATCCCATGGGCATCGTGCCCAGCCGCAGCAGCGAGGTGGAGGGCGGCACCGATGTTGAACCGATCATCGCGGCGCAGAAGCTGGCCGTGGTCGATCTCAACCAGGATGGCACGCGCTACTTCGACCTGCACCACACACCGGACGATACGCTGGACAAGATCGACCCGGCGCAGCTGGAACAGAACGTACAGGCGTGGACCGAAGTGCTGAAGATCGTGGCCAACGAGCCAGGCTCGCTGGCACCCTGACCGGTCAACCGGCGGAGAAGGTCACCACGGTGGTCACTCCGCCGTCACCGTCCACGGTCATCCGGCCGTTGAGCTGCGATACGAAGCCCCGGATGATCGCGGTGCCAAGGCCACGTGCTGCGGCGCCAACGGGCGCCTCGCCCAGGCCCCTGCCATTGTCGGCCACTGTCAGGCGCAGATTGCCTTGTGCGTCGTCGGCCAGTTCCACCAGCACGCGCGCATCCTCGTGCCCATCAAAGGCATGCTTGAAACTGTTGGTCAGGATTTCGCTGATCAGCAGCACCAGCGTCATCAGCCGCCCTGTTTCCAGCTTGATCGGCGCTATGCGAATATCGCAGGAAACAGGCCCTCGCGCCGTGACCTCACGCGTCTGCAGCACAACCTGCTCGATCTGTTCCCGCACGGAGAGCTCGCGCGCCAGCGGATCGTAAAGCTGGCGGTGGATGCGGCCCATCAGCTCGATCCGTGCATCGGCACGGTCGATCATTTCCAGCGCCAGCGAGGGGTCGCGCTCTATCTGCCGCCGCTTCAACCGCAGCATGGAAGCCACGCTGGCAAGGTTGTTGGCCACGCGGTGCTGCAGTTCCTTGAACAGCAGGGCCTGGTAATCGCCCATCGCCGCCAGTCGTGCCTCGCTTTCCTCCAGCTGCCGCTGGCGCTTCATCAGCCCGTCGATCAGCAGAACGTCGACCACCACGACAAAGGCGTAGAAGCCCATCGCCGTTGCACGTTGGCCATCGATCAGGAACGTGTGCTTGGGGGGAATGAAGAAATAGAGCGCGGCGAAACCGCTCAATACCCCGCAAAGCACCCCAGGACCGCGCCCCGCAAGGAAGGTCGAAAGGATCACCACCGGGAAGAACGTCAGGAACGGGAAACCCGGCGGGAACATCGGATCGAACGCATAGCGTACGCCGAAGCCCAGCAGGAACAGGGCGATTGCCACGCCATAGCCGGCAAGGCGACCGCGTATCGGCATGAACAGGGTGCGCGGCAGGCCGGTCATCGTCGGATGGCTTTTGCCCGCAGCCGGTTTCTGTTGCAACCGCGTAATTGACCGAACCGGCAGGCATCCTGCCGGTTCGGTCTTGGATTGGCGTCAGATGCGCTCGATCACGATAGCCGGGGCCATGCCGCCAGCGGCGCACATGGTGACGAGGCCATAGCGGCCGCCCGTACGCTCCAGTTCGTCGAGCACCGTGCCGATCAGGATTGATCCCGTCGCACCGATCGGGTGGCCCAGAGCCATCGCGCCTCCGTTCACGTTCACCTTGTCCCGATCGAGCTTGAGGTCACGGATGAACTTTTCCGCCACCACGGCAAAGGCCTCGTTGATTTCCCACAGGTCAATATCTTCCACCTGAAGGCCTGCCTTCTCCAGCACCTTCCGGGCCGCCGGAACCGGCGCGTTGAGCATCAGCGTGGGATCATCACCCTGGTTGGCATAGGCCACGATCCGGGCGCGTGGCTTCAGGCCATGCTTTTCGGCATAGGCGGGCGAGACGACGAGTATCGCAGCCGCGCCATCGACCACGCCGGACGAATTGCCCGCATGGTGGACGCCCTTCCATTCCAGCTCGGGATAACGGCGCTGGATCTGCTTGCGAAACGTGGTGCCGCCCAGGTCGAAGTCGGCAATCGAGTCAAAGCTGGCCCGCAGGCCGGCAAGGCCTTCGGCTGTCGTCTCGGGCCGCGGAAACTCCTCGCGATCCAGCGCCACCGTGCCGTCTTCGTTGTAGACCGGCACCACCGACTTGTCGAAGCGCCCTTCGCGGATCGCGCGATCGGCGCGCTCCTGGCTCACCAGCGCCAGCGCATCCAGTTCCTCGCGCGTGATGCCTTCGCGGGCAGCAATTGCATCACCGCACACCCCTTGGTGCGATTGCGGGTGGATTGCATCGAGCGCCATATTGCCCGAACCCATGCCAAGCTGCTTTATCCCGGCATTGGCCTGCTCGGCCCCGTACGCGGTCGTGAAGCTCATCGATTCGGCACCGCCGGCGATCACGCAATCCTCCATCCCGCTCATCACGCTGGCGCAGGCAAGGTTGACCGAGGTGATGCCGCCGCCGCAGAACCGGTCGAGCGTCACGCCGCTCGCGGAAATGTCGTAGCCGGCGGCCAGTGCGGCCATGCGGCCCAGGTCGCCCCCCTGCTTGCCCACTTGCGCCGACGTGGACCAGATGATGTCGTCCACCGTGCTGGTGTCGAGGTTGTTGCGGTCCTTCAGCGCCTTCAGCACCGTTGCAGCCAGTTGCTGCGGGTGAAGATGGGAAAGCGCGCCCTTGCCGGGCTTGCCGATTCCTCGCGGGGTGCGGACGGCGTCGATGATCAGTGCTTCGGGCATAGCAGATTCCTCCATTCGTTAATCGATCGATTAATGACATCCGGGCATTTGTGCAAGGAGGATGCTCGACAGCGCCGCCATGCCGGTCATAATGCGCCTGTTCGCCGGCAAAGGACCCAGCCATGCTACACGCGGATCTTCTTGAACAGGCACGCGGGTTCGGCCCGCAGATCGTCGCTTTGCGCCGCGCCATCCACTCCGAACCCGAACTGGGTCTGCATAACCCGCTCACGCGTGACAAGATTCGCGCCGCGCTGGCGCATCTCCCGCTCGAATGGCGCGAAGGGCCTTCCACCACCGGCCTGGTTGCAGTGCTCAAGGGAGGAGCAGGCGACGGGCGGCGCGTGCTCTTGCGCGGCGATACAGATGCCCTGCCAATGGACGAGGAAACCGGACTGGACTTTGCCTCTACCATTGCGGGCCGGATGCATGCGTGCGGACATGATACGCACACCGCCATGCTTGCCGGCGCCGCCGAAGTGCTTTGTGTGCGGCGGGAAAGCCTGGCCGGTGAGGTGATGTTCATGTTCCAGCCGGGGGAAGAGGGCTTCCACGGCGCACGCTTCATGCTGGGCGATGGGTTGATCGATCCTTTGCCGCAGGCCGCGTTTGCCTTGCATATCATGCCCAACAGCCCGCACGGTCTTGTCGCGGGGCGCAACGGTGCATTGCTGGCCTCGGCCGACCAGTTCGACATCATCGTCAGCGGTGCCGGCGGGCATGCCTCGATGCCGCATATGGCGCTTGATCCCATGCCCGTGGCAGCTGAAATCGTGACCGCAATCCAGGCCATGGTCACGCGCAAGTTTCCGGTGTCGGACCCCGTCGTCGCCACTGTGGCCAAGATCGACGGGGGCACGGCGCACAACGTAATCCCTGACAAGGTGCGCATGCGTGGCACTCTGCGCACGCTCTCGGTCGAAAATCGCGCACGTCTGCAGGAAGAATTGCATCGCCTGGCCGGCGGCATTGCGTCCGCCCATGGCATGGTGGCGGATGTCACCATCACGCCCGGATTTCCCGTTACTGTCTGCGATGCACGCGCGGTGGACCTGGGAGAATGTGTCGCCACGGACTTGGGCGGGGAAGGGCGCTTCCACCGCATGGACCATCCGATCATGGGCGCCGAAGACTTCTCCTATGTGCTGGAAAAGGTGCCGGGCGCTATGTTTTTCCTTGGCGTGTCGCATCAGGGGCAGGACTGGCGCAGCTGCTGCGGCATCCATTCACCCCGTATGGTGGTGGATGAAGCGGTGCTGCCTTTTGGCGCTGCCTTTCTGGCAGGCTGCGCGGAACGATTCCTCTCCCTTGGCTTTGAATGACGCAGTCCGGCAGTGCGGCTGATCATGCGACAATCTGGTCGCAATCGGCCAACAGGCTGAGACAACGTAAAAATCGTCACAAGTCGGGAACATGACCCGCCCCGAATGCATTAGCGCCCCCGGGGGATATCTTTATCGCGCAACATGGGCGTAATCGGGATTAGGTCGTTGTCAAAGTATCGGGAAGATCAGGCGCACAGGGCGTATGACGACAGCCCGGATCGCTTTCGGGCACACCATCCGGACGATGCGTTCGATGGCGCATCCGGAGTCCTGTTCGAACAGGCCATGGCACAGACACGCATGGCGATATGCCTGTGCGACCCGCACCAGCCCGATGCGCCGATCGTCTTCGCCAACCGGGCATTTCGTGCATTGAGTGGGTATGAAGAAGCCGAAATCGTCGGCCGAAATTGCCGTTTCATGCAAGGACCCGGCACGGACAGGGCCGCCGTTCGCCGGATCCGAGCGGCGCTAGAGCAGGAAGAGGTCATCGTTGTCGAGCTTCTGAATTATCGGAAGGACGGTTCCACCTTTTGGAACGCCCTTCACCTTGGTCCGATCTACGACGCTGAGGGGCGCCTTCTCTATTTTTTCGGGAGCCAGTGGGACGTGTCTGACGTTCGCGTCGCGCGTGCTGAGGAACGCCATGCGCGTGAACTCGCGCGCGAACTGTCTCATCGCATGAAAAACATGTTCGCGGTGATCGGCGGAATCGTGAACTTCACTGGCCGTACCCGTGGAATCGAAGCCGAGGCGCGGGAGATAAACGAGCGAATTCAGGCGCTTGGCCGTGCGTACGAAACCACGCTGGATGAAGCGTCGAGCGGGTTCATCGAAGTGGGGCAGGCCATCCGATCGGTGCTCGCCCCCTACGATCCGCAAGGGACCCGGATCCATTTCGAAGGCAATGGCCTGCGCAGCGATTTTTCTGCCGTGTCGGTGCTGGGCCTTTCCTTGCACGAGTTGGCGGCCAATGCCGTCAAGCATGGGGCTCTCAGTCGCCAGACCGGGCAGGTCACGGTTCGCTGGGCCCGCAATGGGGCACCCGGCGCACCGACCATCGTGATCAACTGGATCGAGCAGGGAGGTCCGCCTGTCGACCTTCAGCACCTGCTGCTGGAGTCACGCGATCCGGGAATTGTTGACAGGATGTTGGCCATGGCAAGGGGAAACATTATGCGCGAATGGCGGAAGGATGGCCTGTGGGCGACATTGCGGCTCCCATTGCGTGAAGATGTCGCGTGAACGTCGTTCAGCCGTTTCATGGACCTTGCGATGAGGGCAATCGCCACAGGTGCCGCGTCCTCGTGCTTGATGACGAGCCGCTGATCCTGCTTGACCTGGAATTCGCGGTTGAGGACGCAGGCTGCATTCCACTCACCGCTCTCGCCCTGGACGAAGCGCTGACCATCGTGCGTGACGAGGCCATTGCAGCGGCTATACTCGATGTCTCACTGGGCAAGGGCCAGACCTGCGAACCTGTCGCCCGCGAGCTTGCCGCGCGAGGGGTGCCCTATGTCCTTCACACCGGCGATCTCGATCGCATGGATGAAGGCGTGCGGCGTTTGGGCGGTCTTCTGGTCCCCAAGCCTACGCCAGCCGCAGTTGTTGTCGCGAGGGCGCTGGAAGGCGTGCGACCAGATCCTAACTTCGCATAAGCGGTGCTTGACCGACCGGGCGATTAGCTGGCACGGCACCATGATGACCGACCGCGTTCTCGATCTCGATGGCATCCACAACTTTCGCGATTATGGCGGTTATGCAGCCCAGGATGGCCGCCTGCGCCAAGGGTTGCTCTGGCGTTCAGGCCAGCATCGCGGCGCCAGCGTGAACGATCTTGCAAAGGTCCATGCCTTGGGCCTCGAAACGGTCATCGACCTGCGCGGCGATAGCGAACGTGCCGCAAACCCCTGCTTGCGGCACGACGATTTCGGCGCTGCGGTGCTGTTTCATCCAGGCGAGACGGCCGCCAGCAATTCGGGCCGCGCTGCGCATGAAGAGTGGGCAGATCAAGTCCGCACGGTAGAGGATGCGCGCAATGCCATGGTGCGCCTCTATCAAGGGCTGCCTTTTCGCCCGGTGCTGATTGGCTCTTACCGCCTCTTCTTTCATGCGCTCGCGCATGGTCGAGGACCCAGCCTGCTGCACTGTGTGGCCGGCAAGGACCGCACCGGCATTGGTGCCGCCCTGCTGCACACCCTGCTCGGCGTTCATCCCGACGATGTCATGTCGGACTACCTGCTGACCAACACCGCCGGTAACCAGGAAAGTCGCCTTGCAGCCTTGCGCAGCCACATGTCGAGCGATGGCCTCAACGAAGCCGCACTGCGCGTGCTCATGGGCGTGGAGGCCTCGTTCCTCGATTCCGCGTTTGACGAGATCCGCCAGCGGCATGGGTCGGTCGAACGCTATGCCGAGGCGGTCCTTGGCGTCGATGCAGACATGCGCGCGGCCATCGCCGCACGACTGGTCATCTGATCCGCATCAGAACTCGGTTTCCAGCACCAGCCTGAACTGGCCCTTGGTGTCGTCCCGCGCCTTGCCGAAAGCAAACAGGTAGCCGATCTCGACGTCGATTTCCGGACCAAGTCCCTCGATTTCGGTGAAGGCCACCGGACCGATGAAATGCTCTGCGCGTGGGGCAAAGTCCCTGAATGTGCCCAGTCCCCCAAAGGCCTTTGCTCCCACCTTGAACGCGTCACCGGCCACGGCATATTCAACGGCGGCCGCATAGCTCACTTCCACCGGCGCGCCTTGGGTCAGCGGCTTTTCCGCGATCAGGTTCAGCCGGGCGTCAAACTTTCCGCTGCGCTTTTCCAGCAGCAGCTTGCCCTCCAGAACGTCGCTGTTGCCGTTCAGCCCGATGCCGTATTCGCCATAGAAACCCACGTCGATTCCGGCCACCTGACCCAGCGCCAGCATGGTTTCAACTCCGGCTTCTTCTGCCTTGCGGGGGCCGCCGGGCTCTCGCTCGATCTCGACGAACGTCGCCACGCGCAGACGGCTGCTGGGGGAATAGGCGAATTCCAGCTTCACCGCGTTTTCGCCGGCGTCGGGCCCGCCGGCCAGCACGCCGCTGATCGCCTCTACCTCGAATTCGCCCCTGTTGGTCCGGGCCGAGTAGACTTCTCCCGCAAGCCCGGGTGCCGCCTGAGCAGTGACAGGCAGCATCTGCGCCGCCACGCCGAGCGCAGCCGCGCAAAGACTCTTCTTCATTGAAACCCCCTCCGTCCCCGATGCCCCGCTAATGAGAGGGACTTGCAATAGCAACAGGAGAAAGCCGGCCTTTACCTTGATCCAGATCAAATTGCGGGAATACCCCCGGTGCCGGACTCGTATTTCCTTCAGGCGCGTTCTATCTCGCGCGGCAACGGAGGATTTCATGGCGACCACCCATTCGACCCGCATGCTCATCATCGGATCCGGCCCGGCCGGTCTTTCCGCCGCGATCTATGGCGCGCGCGCCGGCATGCGGCCGATCGTGGTGCAGGGGCTTCAGCCGGGTGGACAGCTGACCATCACCACCGACGTGGAGAACTATCCCGGCTTTCGTGACGTTATCCAGGGCCCTTGGCTGATGCAGGAAATGCAGGCCCAGGCCGAACACGTCGGCACCCGCATGATGTGGGATACCATCACCGAAGTCAGCATGGACGGCTCGCCCTTCCGCGCCATCGGCGACAGCGGGGATGTGTACGAGGGTGACGTGCTGGTCATCGCCACCGGCGCGCAGGCCAAATGGCTCGGCGTGCCGGGTGAACAGGACTATTCGGGCAAGGGCGTTTCCGCCTGCGCCACCTGCGACGGGTTCTTCTATCGCGGCAAGAAGGTCGTGGTCATCGGCGGCGGCAACACTGCGGTGGAAGAGGCACTTTACCTCACCAACCACTCGCCCGACGTCACCCTGATCCACCGCCGCGATTCGCTGCGTGCGGAAAAGATCCTGCAGGACCGTCTGTTTGCGCACCCCAACGTGAAGGTGCTGTGGAACAAGGCGGTCGAAAGCTTCACCGGTGAAGGCGGAGGCCTGCTTCGTGCGGTCAATCTGGTCGATACCGTCACGGGTGAAAAGTCGGCGGTGGAAACCGACGGCGCCTTCGTCGCCATCGGCCATGCCCCCGCCACTGAACTGTTCAAGGACAAGCTCCAGCTTGATGAGAGCGGTTACATCGTCGTCCAGCCCGGTACGCCCAAGACGGCGATCCCCGGCGTCTTCGCCTGTGGCGACGTGATGGACCACACCTATCGCCAGGCTGTCACCGCCGCCGGCACGGGCTGCATGGCTGCGCTTGATGCCGAACGCTTCCTTGCCGAACTCGATTTCGAACGCGCGCAGGTCGCCGAAGTCGGCTGAGCGCTTTAGCAAAGCTGGTGCTGCAAGCCTTCGACGGATGTCGAAGGCGCACCAAACTCAATGGCGCACCGCTGTCGCCTCGATCAGCCGGTCAAACAGCCAGTCTTGCGCATCTTCATCGCTGAAGCTGTGCGAAGCGCTGTCATGCCGCTGCACCCGCACATCGCCTGAAGGCCAGTGTGCGGCAAAAACCTGCGCCACCCGGTCGCCCTCTGCCAGCAGGATGGCCACCGGCCCGCCAAAGCGAGCCAGCCCGGCCTGAATTTCCGCCGCCAGCCCGCTCGGCCCGCCCTTGCGCGTCGATGCTTTCAGCCCGCGCAACAGCTTGCCCATGTTGACCTTGCCGGTCAGCAGCCGAAGCAGCGCCACCGGATCGCGCAGCTTGTGCCAATAGCGGCGCCGCAGCGCTTCGGGCGCATGGCCGGCCGCGTCGTCCTCGTCTTCGATTGTCCACGGGTTTGCCAGCACCAGTGCGTCGATCCCCGGCAGATCGGCGGCGAACAGCGACAGTGCGCTCGCCGCGTCGCAATTGCCGAAAGCCACCACCCGGCGCAGGTGCGGGGCCGCCGCGCGGAACGCTTGCAACGCCGCGGCGATATCGGGCGCACTGCCGCGAAAACCCTTGTTGTCGCCCTCGCTCTCACCCACGCCGCGCCGGTCGTATCGCATCACCGGCACACCTTCGGCCGCCAGCCGCGCAGCCATGCGCGCTTGCCCGCCCCAGGCTCCGGCGCGGATTTCGTTGCCGCCCGAAACGATCAGCAGGCCGGTCGATCCCGCCGCGCTGGCGCTGTCCAGCGTTGCCGCCAGTGTCCGCCCTTCGCAGATGAAGTGCAGGTGCCGCCGGTTCATGCGGCAATGCCCTCGGCGATGATCGCGGCCAGCGCATTGGCTTGCCCGGGATCCTCACCAGGTTCGGCCCGCAGCCACAGCGCCCCGCCGCCAAGGTCCGATTGGCGGATCTCCCGCTGCCCCTCGTCCAATGGCATCGCCGATTCCAGCCCTGCCACCAACGCCGCGCCCAGCCGGTAACCCGCCAGGTCCAGCCCTTCTTCACGCCCGATCTCCAGCAACTCAGCGCTGCTTTCCGCCAGCCCTGCCTCGCGGCCGGCCAGGGTCCGCGCGCGCAGCATCTGGCGCAGCAGGCTGGCACCCTTCACAGGTTCCAGCACCCAGCCCGGCAGCGCATTGGGAAACACCAGCGCCCCGCCACGCACGGCCAGCACATGGCTGGCGCGGAAATGCGCCGCCGCCTGCGCCATCGCCTTGCGCCAGCTGTAAAGGCTCTGTGCCTCGAACGCCTGCACACTCTCGTTGCAGCCGGGCAGGTCGGGCAGCACGCTGTCCACGCCCACGATGTCCAGCCGCCGCATGGTTTCGATCAGGAAACGCCGCGTCCGGTTCATCTCGTCGAACAGCGGTGGTACGATCAGCAGCCGGTGCCGGCGCTGGCGGTCGAACGTGACAGCCAGTTCCTCGGTCGGCCCGCCTGGGCCGGGGCAGGGCCAGCCCGCGTTCACGCGCCTCGCTTGCCGTCCACGAAGGTCAGCAGTGCGCCAAAGGTCTCCAGCATTTCGCCATCCACCTCGTCGTCCTCGATGATGATGTCGAAACGATCCTCGATCTCGGTCAGCAGGCCCGCCACGGCCATCGAATCCAGCTCCGGCATCGCGCCGAACAGGCCGGTTTCGGCATCCAACGCGGCAGCCCGCTCTTCGGAAAGGCTCAGCACGTCCCGCAGGATCGTACGCAGCGTCAGGCCAGTATCGTTGCCCATATCGTTAACCCCTGTGGATCGCTCGGCCCGGCGTCTAACCAGCCGCTCGCGCTGAAACAAGGGCTTGCTCGCCGCTTGCCCCGCCGCGCAGAACGCGCCGGCCCACCAGTCTGGCCAATCCCTTCCAGTGCCGCACGGCCCCGGCGCGATAGGCTTCGATGGCAAAACGCGGCCTCACCGCCTCCATCCAGTCGCGCTTGTAGGGATCGTTCCCGGTGCCGAAGTCCACAAGCGCCACGCCATCGCGGTCGATTACCTGTTCGAACATCGCCGCGCTCAGCAGCGTACCCGGCGAATGCGCCTTGGCCCGCTCGTCATGTGCCAGCTTGTGGATGAAGGCCGTGCCTGCCTCCACTGTCCAGAACTGCGCCGCCACCGGCTGCCCTTTGATCTCCGCAATGCCCAGCCGCAGCGATCCCGCAGCACTTTCGTCTTCGGCCCATTGGCGCAGAAAGGCGGGGCTGCCTTCGCCGGGTTTCCAGCTCAGGCGGTACACGGTTTCATAGGCGTCCCAATCCGCCGGATCGAATACGCTGGCAATGCGCAGCGCCACCACGCCCTTCTTTCCCTTGCGCCGCACCGTTTCGCGCAGCGCACCCGGTCGGGCCGTCCAGTATTCGGCAAAGCTGCGCCCGCGCAGGTTCAGGATATGGTTCACGTCGCACTGTGCCATCTGCGCGATCCACCCGGCTTCCCGCAGTGCCGCCGCCATGGCCTGCGCTTCCATTTCGGGCAGGGCGGAAAGCCGCGCCGCGCCCGCAGGCGTCAGGCTTTGCGCAATCGCGGCCAACAGGCGTGGGGCCTTTGATTCCGCGTTCCACACTGGCCGCGCGGTAAAGCTGTACCAGTTGGCCAGCGAACGCACGCCGTCGTTGTCCTGCATCAGCGGCAGCACGGCCATCGCATCGCCGTCGCGCGCCACGGCCAAGAAGCAGCGTTCACCCGGCAGGCACGCGTCCGCCAGCATGCGCAGCCAGTCCAGCCTGTCGAACGGAGAACGCGCCGTCCCGCGCGCCATCAATGCGGCGATATCCGCATCGGCTTGCGCTTCGGCCAGTTCGGCGTGATAGACCGCGACCAAGACCTGTCCTTCTTCCAAGCTGTGCGAGCGCCTGTTGCCAGAGCCCGATTCCAACGTTCTGCCACTTGACCATCTGGCCCTGCGCGGGGCGCCGGATGCGCCCGCACTGCTGTTCAAGGATCGCAGCCTTAGCTTCGAGGCGTTAAATCGCCGTATAGGCCAGCTTGCGGCGTGGCTCTCGGCACAAGTGCCTGAACGTGGCGCGCGTATCGCCACTTGGCTTGCCAAGACAGAGCTTGCCTGCCTCATGCCGCTGGCCGCCGTCCGGGCCGGGCTGGTTCACGTGCCGGTCAATCCACTGTTCAAACGCGCGCAGCTCGCGCACATCATGGCCGATAGCGGTGCGGTGCTGCTCCTTTCGAACAAGGCCCGCCTCGATACGCTCGAACCCGGCGATGCGGCTGCCGTGCTGGAAGAAGCCGCCGTGTGGCAGGCCGTTGATCACCTCGACCCGCTCGGCCCTTCGGCTGGCGCTGCCGATGATCTCGCCGCCATTCTCTACACCAGCGGTTCCACCGGCCGGCCCAAGGGCGTGATGCTGTCCAACGCCAATCTCTGGCTCGGCGCGGTCAGCGTGGCGCATTACCTGAAGGTCACGCCGCAGGACCGCGTGCTCGCCGTGCTGCCCTTCGCCTTCGATTACGGGCAGAACCAGCTGCTTTCCACCTGGTTCGCAGGCGCCGCCGTCGCCCCGCTCGATTACCTGACCCCGCGTGACGTGGTGAAGGCGGTGAACCGCTTCGACGTGACCACCATCGCCGCCGTCCCGCCCTTGTGGGTGCAACTGGTCGAACAGGCCTGGCCGCCCGAAGTCGCCGCGCAGCTGCGTCGGCTCACCAACAGCGGCGGTGCGCTCACCCCCGGCCTCGTCCGCTCCTTGCGCACCCTGTTCCCGCAGGCCGATCTCTATCCCATGTACGGCCTGACCGAGGCGTTCCGCTCCACCTACCTTGAACCCGCGCTGGTGGATGAACACCCCACGTCGATCGGCAAGGCGATCCCCTTTGCCGAAATCCTCGTCGTCAACGATGCAGGCCATGAAGCCGCGCCGGACGAGGAAGGCGAACTCGTCCACGCCGGGCCGCTGGTGGCGCAGGGCTATTGGCAGGACGCGGCGCGGACCGCGGAACGCTTCCGCCCCGCGCCGCCCTTTGCGAAGATGGGTGGCATGGCGGTGTGGTCGGGCGACCGCGTCCGCCGCGATGCCGCCGGGCTGCTCCACTTCGTCGGCCGGCGCGATGCCATGATCAAGACCAGCGGCAATCGCGTTTCCCCCCAGGAGGTTGAGGACGCCGCCGTGGCCACCGGACTTGTGCGCGAGGCTGTGGCGCTGGGCCTGCCCGATCCTGCGCTGGGCCAGGCCATCCATCTAGTCGTCCGCGCCGAAGGGGATGATGCCAGCGATCAACTGCGTGCCGCGCTGGTGCGTGAACTGCCCAACTTCATGATTCCCAAGGCGATCCACTGGCGCGCCACCTTGCCGCTCGGCCCCAATGGCAAGCTTGATCGCACGGGCATTTACCGGGAATTATCCGAAGATCTGCAAGGGCAGGGCGCATGAAGCCACTCGGCCCCATCCCTCCCGGTTTCGCCGCCATCGATGGCGAGCTCGCCATCGCCGGTCGCAAGGCGAGCGATCTGGCGGCTGAGGCCGGCCGCACGCCCCTGTTCGTCTATGACGGTGGCCTCGTCGCGTCCCGCGTGGCCGCACTGCGCGCCGCCATGCCCGCGCGGCTCCATCTTCACTATGCGGTCAAGGCCAACCCCTTCGCCCCGTTGCTGGCGTTGATGACCGGCCTGGTCGATGGATTCGACATCGCCTCGGGCGGTGAACTCGCGCTGGCGCAGGCGGCTGGGCTCGATCCGGCGCGGATCAGCTTCGCCGGCCCCGGCAAGCGCGATGACGAACTGCAGGCCGCCATCGCCGCAGGCGTCACTCTCAACCTCGAATCCGCCCGCGAAGCTGATCGCGCGCTCGCCATCGGGGAACGTCTCGGCGTCACGCCCCGTCTTGCCATCCGGGTGAACCCCGATTTCGGCCTGCAGGGATCGGGCATGAAGATGGGCGGCGGTGCCAAGCAGTTCGGCATCGATGCGGTACTGGTCCCCGCGCTGGCCCGCCGCATCGTCGCGTCAGGCGCGGAATGGCGCGGCTTCCACATCTTCGCCGGCAGCCAGGCGCTCGATGCTGCCGCCATCGTCGAAACCCAGGCGCAGACCCTGCTGCTCGCCGCTCGCCTTGCGGAAGATGCAGGTGTCGCGCTGCCCCGGTGCAACCTCGGCGGCGGCTTCGGCATCCCCTATTTCCCCGGCGACAGGCCGCTCGATCCCGGCCCCATCGGTGCAGCCCTGGCCGAACGGTTCGAAACGCTGCCCGCCGTGCTGCAGGAAACCCGGTTCTGCCTCGAACTCGGCCGCTATCTCGTCGGCGAAGCAGGGGTTTACCTGACCCGGATCGTTGATCGCAAGGAAAGCCATGGCGAGGTGTTCCTCGTCACCGACGGCGGCCTGCATCATCAGCTCGCCGCCAGCGGCAACTTCGGCACCGTGGTCCGCCGCAACTATCCCGTCGCCATCGCCAGCCGTTTCGATGCCGAACCGGCAGAGGAAGCCAGCGTCGTCGGCTGCCTGTGCACCCCGCTTGATCGGCTGGCGGACAAGGCGCACCTGCCCCGCGCGGAAGAGGGTGATCTCGTCGCCCTTTTCTGCGCCGGGGCCTATGGCGCCACGGCCAGCCCGATGCAGTTCCTGGGGCAGGGCCCCGCGGCGGAAATGTTAATCGCGCCAGAACGTTAACACCTCCGCCAGCCGCTGTCCCGTAACGGGACCGGCGCGGAATCGTGCTTGTCCCGCAGCGCGTTGCCATCAAGGCTAACGGTATCTTCACCCTTTCCGGCGATAGCGCAGGGTGAAGCCGGCTGTCTGTCCGGTCCCGCTGCGGGACAGGAAAGGCAGGTTTTCCGGCCCGCGTGAAGGATGACCGATGCCGTTCGATAGCCGCCTTGCCCGCCTTCTTGCCGGCACCGCCGTCGCCAGCCTGACGCTGACCGGCTGCGCCGCGGGCGGCAGCACGGCGCAATTGCCGCCGGCCAGCTTCGTGGCGCTGCAGGAAGGCCCGGGCGAGGAATACGTGATCGGCCCGCTTGATGAGCTGACCATCTTCGTCTGGCGCAATCCCGAACTCGGCGCGCAGGTGCAGGTGCGGCCCGACGGGCGCATCACCACGCCCCTGATCACCGACATGCCCGCCGTGGGCAAGACGCCATCGATGCTGTCCGAAGATATCAAGCTCCAGCTCTCGCAGTATATCCAGGAGCCGATCGTCTCGGTCATCGTCAACAAGTTCGCCGGCACGTTCAGCCAGCAGGTGCGCATCGTCGGCGCCACCGAAAAGCCGGCCTCGATCCCCTATCGCGCCAACATGACCCTGCTAGATGCGATGATCGCCGTGGGCGGCCTGTCGGAATACGCCGCGGGCAACCGCGCCCGCCTCGTCCGCTTCGACAAGCAGACCGGCAAGCAGAAGGAATACGGCGTCAAGATCGGCGATCTGCTGCGCAAGGGCGATACCCGCGCCAACGTGATGCTGATGCCGGGCGACGTCATCATCATCCCCGAAAGCACGTTCTGAGGCGGATGGGGATCGCAGCGGCATGACCAACATCTACGAAGAAGTGCGCATCGCGCTCTATGGCATCTGGCACCGCCGCTGGCTGGCGCTCGCCATCGCCTGGGGCGTCTGCCTGCTCGGCTGGCTGGTCGTGGCGATGGTGCCCAACAGCTATGAATCCAAGGCGCGCATCTTCGTCCAGATCGACGACGTGCTGTCTGACCAGATCGGCATCGGCGGCGATCGCAAGCGCGACATCGAACGCGTGCGCCAGACGCTGACCAGCGCGGTGAACCTCGAAAAGGTCGTCCGCGCCACCCGGCTGGGAGACAAGGTCACCTCCGACAAGGAGATGGAGGCCGCCGTGCTCTCGCTCGGCAAGACGATCAAGGTCGTCAGCCAGCAGGACAACCTGTTCGAAATCAGCGCCACCTCCGGCCGTGGCGGCTTTTCCGATGCGGAAAATGCCAAGCTGGCGCAGGACACCGTGCAGAAGATGATCGACATCTTCCGCGAGGAGAACCTGGCCGGCGGGCGTGGCGAGATGAGCGATACGCTCGCCTTCATGGACCAGCAGCTGGCTGACCGGCAGAAGGATCTCGAAGCCGCAGAGCAGAAGCGCCAGGAGTTCGAAAGCAAGAACGCCGCGCTCATGCCCGGCACCGGCTCGCTCACTGGCAAGCTCGAAGGCGCGCGCAGCGAACTGCGCGGCGTGGAGTCCGATCTTCTCGCCGCCCAGAGCGCGCTGGCCTCGGTCAACGGACAGCTTTCCGGCACGCCGCCCACCATCATGGTCCCAGGCGTCACTGGCGGGGCCAAGGGCAGCCTGGCCCAGGCCCAGTCCGATCTTGGCGGCATGCGCGCGCGCGGCCTCACCGATTCGCACCCCGATGTCATCGCCATCAAGGCGCAGATCGCCCAGCTTTCCAAGGCTGCGGCCAACGAACCCGGCCACGCCGGCACGCCAAATCCGGCCTACACCAGCCTGATGTCGATCAAGGCCGATCGCGAGGCGAGCATCGTTGCGCTGCAATCGCGCAAGGCTTCGCTGCAGCAGGAAATCGCCGACTTCACCACGCAGCAATACAGCGAGCCCGCCGTCGCCGCCGAAGCCTCGCGTATCAACCGCGATTACGACGTGCTGAAGGAACAGTATGACAAGCTGCTGAAGGATCGTGAGGAGCTGCGCCTGCGCGGGCAGGTGGAAAGCGAACGCGATGCGGTGAAGTTCGAAGTCATCGATCCGCCAACCACCCCGCGCAGCCCATCTGCGCCAGACCGCCCGATGCTGCTGGTGCTGGTCCTGATCGTCGGCCTTGGCGCGGGTTGCGGCGGCGCCTTCGCCATTGCGCAACTGCGCTCCACCTATTCCACCACCGGCCAGCTTGAACGCGCCACCGGCCTGCCGGTTCTGGGTTCGGTGTCGCTGACCATGAGCCGCACCGCGCGCACGCTTTACTGGAAGCACCTCAAATGGTTCGCCGGGGCGGGCAGCGGCCTTCTCTTCGTGCTGTTCCTGCTGATGGCGGTCGAATTCATGAAACGCGGCATGGTGGCGTGAGCGGGGAAACAGGCATGACCGACCAGAGCAAGATCCCGCTTCCGCCCAAGGGCCCTTCGCTGATCGAGCGCGCATCCGGCACGTTCGACTTCCGCACCTATTCGCCAAAGCTGCCGCCGGTCCCGCCGGTGGCCGCGTCGTCTCCGGTTGCAGCCGTGCCTGTGCCTCCGCCTGCCGCGCCGCAACCCGTCATGGTCGCCGAAGCGCCCGTTTCGGAAAAACCTGCGCTGGAAGGCATCCCCGCCGCGCAGTCCTTCCGCGGCCAGTTCCACCCCATCGAACGCCGCCACCTGCGCGATCAGTGCCTGATCGAGCCCGAAGGCCCGGTCACCGGCCTGCTCGAGGAATTTCGCATCGTGAAGCGGCAGCTGCTGCTTGCCGCCGCGGAATCGCGGAATGGCCGGGGCGCACCGCATGGCGAACGCATCCTCGTCTGTTCGGCCCATCCGGGTGAGGGCAAGACCTTCTGCGCGGTCAACCTCGCGCTCTCCATCGCCGCGGAAAAGGACAACGAGGTGCTCCTCGTCGATGCCGATTTCGCCAAGCCCTCGGTGCTGTCCACGCTCGGTCTGCCGGGCGGACCGGGCCTTATGGACGCGCTCGCCGATCCTTCGATCGCGGTCGAGGATTGCGTGATGGGCACCGACATACCGGGCCTGTTCGTGCTGCCTGCCGGCAACTCCACCGGCGCGGATACGGAATTCCTCGCCTCTTCGCGGACTGAGGCCGTGCTTGGTCGGCTCACCGCCACATCGCCCAACCGCATCGTCATCTTTGACAGCCCGCCCGCGCTGGCCGCATCGCCCGCCAGCGAACTGGCCGCGCATGTCGGCCAGGCGGTCATGGTCGTGCGGGCGGATGTGACCGGCGAAGCCTCGCTGCGCGATGCGGTCAACATCCTGTCCGCCTGCGAAGATATCAAGCTGCTGCTCAACTGCACCCGCTTCTCGCCCACCGGGCGGCGGTTTGGCACTTATTACGGGTACAAGGAATGACCGGTCCCGCTTCCCGCGCACTTTCCGCGCTCGTCCTGCTTGCAGCCGCGCTGCCTGCACACGCGCAGATGGCCTATGGCGATGTCGACTCTGCCGATGCCCCGTCAGACGGGGCCGATGGCGGATCCGGTTCACGCGGCGGGCACAGCCTGCGCAGTGGCGGCGCGCGCACGCGCATCCAGCCCTATATCGAAGTCAATCAGGTCGTCCTTGCACAGCTTCAGGGCGGCGACGATGTGCTCACCTACACCGCCGTGGCTGCTGGCGTGGACATGACCCTGTCTGGCCGCCGCACCGAAGGCGCGGTCTCGGTCCGCTACGAACGTCGCTTTGTGGAAAAGGGCAACTTTGGCGATGGCGATACCATCTCCGGCCTTGCCCGCGTAAAGCACGATCTCGTGCCGCGCACGCTCAGCCTCGAAGCCGGCGGCTTTGCCGCACGCACGAGCGTGGAGCGTAGCGGCGCCGCCTCGCTCAACACGCTCGCCAATGCCGATGCGGTCAGCCAGGTCTGGTCGGTCTATGGCGGACCTGCGCTCAGCACCCATGCGGGTGATGTCGCGGTCAACGCCAGCTATATCGCGGGCTATTCCAAGGTCACGCAGAAGGAGGCCATCCTACTTTCGCCCGATGGTACGCGGGCCGATCTGTTCGATCACTCGCTGGCCCAGAATGCGCAGGTTTCCGCCGGGGTAAAGCCGGGCGATGTCCTGCCTGTCGGCCTCGTCGCCAGCGGCGGCTGGTCGCAGGAAGACGTTTCCAACCTCGATCAGCGCGTGCGCGAGGTGCGCGCCGGGCTTCAGGCCACGCTGCCTGTCACCATGTCGCTCGCGCTCGTCGGCGATATCGGCTGGAACGATGTCGAAGTCTCTTCGCGCGATGCCGTGCGCGGTGCCAATGGCCTGCCGGTGATCGGCAGCGATGGCCGCTATCGCACCGACAAGAGCCAGCCCCGCAGGATCGCCTATGATACCAGCGGCATCGTCTGGGATGTCGGCGTGATGTGGCGCCCCAGCCGCCGCACCGCGCTCTCCGCCTTTGTCGGCCGTCGGTATGACAGCACGACCTATTACGGCACGCTCAGCTACACGCCCAATGCGCGGCAATCGTTGAACATCGCCGTCTATGATGGCATCTCCGGCTTCGGCGGCGCGCTGACCAACGCAGTGCGGCAGATGCCCACCGATTTCGAAGTCGGCCGCAATCCGTTCAGCGGCGATATCGGCGGTTGCGCGCTCGGCTCCACCTCGGGTGGCGGCGGCTGCGTCAATGGTGCGCTCGGCTCGCTGTCCTCGGCAGTGTTCCGTGGGCGCGGCGTTACCGCAACCTATGGCTTCCAGCTCGGCCGCTCGCGCGCCGGCATCGGCATGGGCTATTCGCAGCGCAAGTTCATCGGTGCGCGTGGCACCGTGCTGGGCGCGGCCGATGGTCGCAAGGACGAAACCTTCTTCATCGACGCGGGCATTTCCGGCCCGATCGATCGCTATTCGTCCTACAGCGTCGCCGTGTTCGACAGCTGGTACCGCAACAATGCCTCCTCGCTGGCAGACGTGAATTCCTATGGCATGACCGCCGGATATTCGCGACAGCTGGCAGAACGGCTGGTCGGCAACCTCGCCGTCGGCCTGCAGGGTATCGATCGCAAGCTGGTGGAGGATGAACTCGTCGCCACCGGCCAGCTCGGCCTGCGCTACAATTTCTAAGGGAAAGCCGCGATGTACGACGATTTCTACCAGCTGACCGGCCGCCCGTTCCAGCTCACGCCGGATCCGGAATTCTATTTTGAAAGCAACACGCACCGCAAGGCGCTGTCCTATCTCGGCTATGGCCTTGCCCAGGGCGAAGGCTTCATCGTCATCACGGGTGAGGTCGGCGCGGGCAAGTCCACGCTCGCCGCGCACCTGATGGCCAGCATCGACCGCGAACGCCTCACCGCCGCGCAGATCGTCACCAGCGCGCTCGATGGGCAGGAACTGGTCCACGTCGCCGCACGCGCCTTCGGGCTTGATGTCGCGGGGCATGACAAGGCCAGCGCCCTCGCGCAGATCGAAGCCTTCCTGCACGAAGAGGCCCGCGCCGGCCGTCGCTGCCTGCTCGTCGTCGATGAATCGCAGAACCTCTCTGTAGAGGCGCTGGAAGAGCTGCGGATGCTCTCGAACTTCCAGCTCGGCGCGCATCCGCTGCTGCAGATCTTCCTGCTGGGCCAGCCCGAATTCCGCGCCCTGCTGCAATCCTCGCCGGCGCTTGAACAGCTGCGCCAGCGCGTGATCGCCAATCACCATCTCGATGCGATGGAACCGGGCGAAGTCGGCCCCTATGTCGAACACCGCCTTGCCCATGTCGGCTGGCGCGGCAATCCGGCCTTTGATCAGCGTGTCTATGCCGAACTGGCCAAGGCCACCGGGGGCATTCCCCGCCGCATCAACCAGGTGCTCAACCGCCTGCTGCTGATGGGCGCGGTGGAACAGCGCACCCGCATCGATTCCGCCATGCTGGGCGAGGTGCTGGCCGATCTCAACCGCGATGGCGCGCTGGGTGTCCAGCCCGCACCGGTCCCGGCCGAAGTTGCCCCGGTGATCGAACAGGTGGTGCAGGCTGCCCCTGCGCCGGTTCCGCCCGCCGTGCCGATGCATGAAACCGCGCCCGTCGCCGCGCTCAGCCAGGATCTGGCCGCCATGCTGGCGCAGCGGGACGAACAGATTGCCGAACTGCAGCAGGCGGTGATCGAACTCGCCGAAATGCGCACTGCCACCCCTGCCGACCTTGATGAAGAGGGCGAGGAAGAAGCCGATCCTCGCCTCGACGAACTCACCGCCGCGCTCACCGATGTGAACCAGCGCCTTGCCGCGCTTGAGGCCCGGACCGAGGAGCAGTCGCAGGCGATCCGCCATGTGCTGACCATGCTCATCGAATGGATCGAGAGCGAAAATCCGGCGCGCGCAGCGGCCTGAAAACGCGCTCTTGACCCATGCTCAGTCCGCCTCAGCCCCCCCTCAGTCGTTCTCAACCCCTTCTCAACGGCCTGTCCGTTGACGTTGAGGATTGGTTCCAGGTGGGTGCGTTCGAGCGGGTTATCGATCGGAAATCATGGGATTTTCTTGAATGCAGGGTCGAATCCAACGTCGATGCGATCCTTGCCCTGTTCGATGAGGCCGGCGCACGCGGCACGTTCTTCACACTCGGCTGGGTGGCGCAACGATACCCGGCGATGATGCGCCGCATTGCCGATGCCGGGCATGAAATCGCCAGCCACGGCTGGGATCATGCCCGCGTTTTCACCATGGATGCCAAGGGTTTCGCAGGTGATCTGCAGAAGGCGCGCGAGGTTCTGGAACAGACCTCGGGCCAGCGCGTCATCGGCTATCGCGCGCCCAGCTTCTCGATCGACACACGCACGCCTTGGGCGCATGAAGTCCTTGCAGATCAAGGCTTTGCCTACTCATCCAGCGTCGCCCCGATCGTCCATGACCACTATGGCTGGCGCGAAGCACCGCGCTTTGCGTTCCGCCCGGTGGCGGGCTCGCCGCTACTGGAAGTGCCTGTAACCACGGCAGAAATCGGCGGTCGCCGGATGGCAGCGGGTGGGGGCGGCTTCTTCCGCCTGTTGCCCTATGCCGTCTCGCGCTGGGCCATCGCCCGCGTGAACCAGCGCGATGAACGCCCCGCGCTCACCTATTTTCACCCGTGGGAAATTGATCCCGGCCAGCCCCGCGTGCCCGGCGCTCCACTGAAATCGCGTGTGCGGCATTACACCAATCTCTCGCAAATGGCACCCAAGCTGCGGAAATTGCTGAAAGATTTCCGCTGGGGTCGGATGGACGAGGTGGTCGCTCTCGAGCAGGCGCGAGTGGCATGAACGCCCCCTTCCGCCCCACGGTCCTCACCGTCCGCGCCGCCGATCCGGGTGATCGCGCCGCCATCGCACGGTTTGTAGAAACCTGCCCCGAAGCCACCGCTTTTCACCGGCCGGAATGGCTGGAGGCGGTGGAATCCGCCACCGGGCACATCGCGCACATCCTGCTGGCGGAGCGCGGCGGGCAGATTTGCGCGCTTCTTCCGCTGCACGCCGCGCATTCGCCGCTGTTCGGAAGCGCGCTGGTTTCCACCGGCTTTGCCGTGGGTGGGGGCGTGATCGGCGATGGGGCCGCGGCACCGCTGCTGTGCGATGCGGCCAGTGAACTGGCCCGTCGGCTTTCGTGCTCTACGCTGGAAATTCGTGGCGGGCCAATGCCTTGCGGGCCTGGATGGCATGTGAAGACCACCAGCCACGCCGGCTTCGTCACCCCGCTTGCCGCAGACGACGAGGCGCAGCTTCTGGCGGTGCCGCGCAAGCAGCGGGCCGAAGTGCGCAAGGGGTTGGCCCACGCCATGCAGATCCGCATTGGCGCATCGGCGCAGGATCGGGCGGATCACTATGCCGTCTATGCCGAATCCGTGCGCAACCTGGGCACCCCGGTGTTCCCGCGCGCCCTGTTCGATGCGGTGATGGACCGCTTCGGCGACGATGCCGATATCCTCACGGTGCTCCATGAAGGCCGCCCGGTGGCTTCGGTGCTCAGCCTCTATCATCGCGGCGCAGTGATGCCTTATTGGGGTGGCGGCGTGCATGAGGCCCGCGCGCTGCGCGCCAATGATGTGATGTATTACGCGCTGATGTGCCACGCCCGCACGCGCGGTTGCGATCGGTTCGATTTCGGGCGCTCCAAGACCGATACCGGCGCCTATCACTTCAAGCGCAATTGGGGGTTCGAGCCGCAGCCGCTGGCCTATGCGCATTGGACCGCCGATGGCGCGCCCCCGCGAGACGTCAATCCGCTTAGCCCGCGCTACAAGGCCAAGATCGCGCTTTGGCAGAAGCTGCCACTGGGCGTGGCCAACCGGCTTGGTCCGCTGATCGCGTCCGGGCTGGCGTGAAGGGCGAAGTCCTCTTTCTGGCGCACCGCATCCCGTTTCCGCCTGATCGCGGAGACAAGATCCGGTCCAACCACCTGCTGAAGGCGATCGCCGCGCTGGCGCCGGTCCATGTCGGCTGCCTGGCCGACGACGAGACCGACCTGGCGCAGGAGGGCGATCTTGCCACGCTTGCCGCCAGCCATTGCCTTGTTCGCCGCTCTACCCCCCTGCCGCTGGCCGCGCTGCGCGCCGTGGCGGCGGGAAAGCCGGTCAGCCTCACCGCGTTTGACAGTGCGAGGCTGCATCGCTGGGTCCGCACCACGCTTGCGACCCGGCCCATCGCCGCGATCTTTGTATTCTCTGGCCAGATGGCGCAATATGTTCCCGCCGACTTTGCGGGCCGCGTCGTGATGGATTTCGTCGACGTCGATTCCGCCAAGTTCGAAGCCTATGCCGCTGCCGGATCGCTGCCCGCCCGGCTGGTATATGGACGTGAAGCGCGGCTTCTGGCGAGCGTGGAAGAAGCCGCAGCGCGCCGTGCCGCCGCTTCGCTGTTCGTCTCCCCGCAGGAAAAATCTCTGTTCGAACAGCGCCTTGTCCGCCCGCAAGGGATAGCGGTGCAAGCGCTGGGCAATGGCATAGACGCTGCCTTCTGGAACCCTGAAGGCGTGATCGGTTCGCCGGAACTGGCGCAGGGCGGGCCGCATATCGTCTTCACCGGGCAGATGGATTACCCGCCCAATGTCGAGGCGGTGACCGTGTTTGCGCGCGATGTGATGCCGATGGTGCGCGCCGTGCATCCGCAGGCCTGCTTCCACATCGTGGGCCGTGCGCCTACAGGAGCGGTCCGCGCGCTGGCGGGCGTGAACGGTACGCAGGTGACCGGCGCGGTGCCCGATGTGCGCCCGTGGCTCGCGGGGGCAAGCCTTGTCACCGCGCCGCTGGCCATCGCGCGGGGCGTGCAGAACAAGGTGCTGGAAGCGATGGCCATGGCGCGCCCGGTGCTGCTGACCACGGCCGCCGCCACCGGCATTCCGGCAACGGATGGGGCGCATTTCGTCATTGCCGATGGTGCGCCCGCGCTTGCTGCGCGCGCACTGGCGCTGCTGGCCGATCCCGCCGCCGCGCAGGCGATGGGGCGGGCGGCCCGCGCCTTCGTCCTGCAATCCTGCGCATGGGAAAGCGTGCTTGCGCCGCTGCCCTGCCTGCTGTGGGGCACGGCCGATGCCGCCTGAAATTGCCAGCAACACGGCGCCGCTCGGACGCGTGCTGGCGCGCTTGCCGGCGGAATGGCGCGCCCCTCTGGCCCGGCTTGGCCTTGCCTGGGCGGCGATCCTGCTTGTCTTCCTGCCGGATTGGGCGGCGATGGCGGGGCAGTGGTGGGACAGTTCCACCTATAACCACATCCTGCTGATCCCGTTCATCATCGGCTGGCTCTCCTCGCAACGCATGGCTGCCACCCTGGCGCAGCGGCCGCAGGGCTGGTGGCCGGGACTGGCGCTGTTTGCCGGAGCCGCGTTCCTGTGGATGCTCGGCAGCTTTGCCGGCCTGTCCATTGCCAAGCAGCTTGCCGTGGTTGTGATGGCGCAGGCCGCGTTCCTTGCGCTGATGGGCCCGCGCGTTGCCGCAACGCAGCTTTTCCCGCTGTTCTACATGCTGTTCATGGTGCCTGCGGGCGATGAATTGATCCCTACGCTGCAGACCATCACGGCCAAGCTGACGATGGCGATGCTGCACATCACGCAGATACCGGCCACCATCGACGGCGTGTTCATCACCACGCCCTTCGGCTATTTTGAAGTGGCAGAGGCGTGTTCGGGCGTGAAGTTCCTGATCGCGATGCTCGCCTATGGCGCGCTGGTCTGCAACGTGTGCTTCCGCAGCCCGTGGCGCCGCGCCGGGTTCATGGTGGTTTCCGCAGTGGTGCCGATCCTCGCCAACGGGCTGCGCGCCTGGGGCACGATCTGGATTGCCGGGTGGTATGGCATCGAATTCGCCGCCAGTTTCGATCACGTGTTCTATGGCTGGGTGTTCTTTGCGATCGTCATGGCGCTGGTCATGCTGGTGGGGTGGAAGTTCTTCGATCGCGCCGTGGATGCCCAGATGGCCGATGCCGCGGCGGTTGAGGCAAGTCCGATCCTGACGCGCCTTTCCGCGCTGCGCCTTGGGCAGAACGCCGCCCTGGGCGGCCTGGCCGCGCTGGTAGCGCTGTTCGTGGGCTGGAGCGCGGCGGCGGACAGCCTGTCTGCCCCGCTGCCTTCGCGCATTTCCGTGCCGCAGGTCGCCGGGTGGACGATTTCGGATTCCGGCCCGACTACGGATTGGACGCCGCTCCACGCCGGCGCGGACCACCGGCTGAAAGCGCGTTATCGCGATGTGCAGGGGCGCACGGTGGACCTGTCCTATGCCCTCTATGCCGCGCAGGGGGAAGGGCGCGAGGCGGGCGGCTTCGGGCAGGGGGCCCTGCCGATGGACAGCCACTGGGCATGGGAAGCGCCCGGTCCCGATGGCTTCGGCGGCAAGGCCGATGTGATCCAGGCGCCGGGGCCGGTCCACCGCGTGACCGTGACATGGTATCGCACCGGCGACCTGCTGACGGGCAGCAATGCCAAGCTCAAGCTGGTCAACATCCTCGATCGGCTGCTGCTGCGCCGACGCCCCACGGCGGTGCTGATCCTGTCAGCCGAGGAAGGGCAGTCCGCCCCGGCTGAGCAACTGATCCGCGATTTCCTCTCCGCCACCGGCCCGCAGGCCGAATGGATGGACCGCATCGCGCGGGGAGGCTAGGCTCTTCGCATGTGCGGAATTGCCGGAATTTTCCATACCGAAGGGCTGAAGCCTGTCGACCCGGCGCGCGTGACCCGGATGCTGGACGTGGCGCAGCATCGCGGCCCGGACGGGCAGGGGGTGTGGACCGCGCCGGGCGTGGGGCTGGGCCATTTGCGCCTGTCGATCATCGACCTTGCCGGATCGCCGCAGCCGATGGCTTCGGCCGACAGCATGGCGATGATCGTGTTCAACGGCGAGATCTACAACTACCGGGACCTGCGGCGGGAGCTTCAGGCCGAGGGCGTGGAGTTCCGCACCAGCGGCGATACCGAGGTGATCCTCGCCGCCTACCAGCGCTGGGGCCTCGATTGCCTGCCGCGCCTGCACGGCATGTTCGCCTTTGCGCTCTATGACCTGCGCGAGCGCACGCTGCTGCTGGCGCGCGACCGGCTGGGGGTGAAGCCGCTGCACATGGCCACGCTGTCTGACGGCAGCGTGATCTTTGGGTCTGAACTCAAGCAGTTGCTGGCACACCCTTCGCTGCGGCGCGATCTCGATCCGCTGGCGGTGGAGGATTACCTGTGCTGGGGCTATGTGCCCGATCACCGGTCGATCCTGCGCGGGGTGGAGAAGCTGCCCGCCGGGCATTACCGCCTGCTGCGCCACGATGCGCCGCCCCCGCGCCCGGTCCAGTGGTGGGACGTATCGTTCACCGGCCGGGAAAAGGGTTCCGCCGCCGATCTTGGCGCGCACATGCTCCACCACCTGCGTGCCGCCGTCACCTCGCGCATGGCGGCGGACGTGCCGCTGGGCGCGTTCCTTTCCGGCGGGGTGGACAGTTCGAGCGTCGTCGCCTTGATGGCCGAGGCGAGCAGCGATCCGGTGAAGACCTGTTCGATCGGTTTCGACGTCGCCGCGCTGGACGAGACCGCGTATGCCGACCGCGTGGCCGCGCAATATGGCGCGGAGCATCGCAAGCGCATGGTGGGATCGGAAGATTTCGCACTCGCCGATCGCCTTGCCGCGATGTTCGACGAACCCTTTGCCGATGCCTCGGCGCTGCCCACGTTCCGGGTGTGCGAACTGGCGCGCGAGCATGTGACGGTGGCGCTTTCGGGCGATGGCGCGGATGAGGCCTTTGCCGGGTATCGCCGCCAGGTGTTCCATCACCGTGAGGAGCAGGTGAGGGGGCTTCTGCCGCAGGGGCTGCGCGGGCCGGTGCTGGGAACGCTGGGGCAGATATATCCCAAGGCCGATTGGGCGCCGCGGCCGCTGCGCGCCAAGTCTACCCTGCTCAGCCTCGCGCAGAGTGGCGAGGAGGGCTATGCGCGTTCGCTCTCCGTCATCCCCGATGATCTGCGCGACAGCCTCTACACGCCGGATTTCCTGCGGCTGCGCGGAGAATACCGGGCAGAGCAGCCGTTCATCGACCTGATGCGCAATGCGCCGGCGCGCAGCGGGCTGGACCGGGCGCAATACGCCGATCTCAAGTTCTACCTGCCGGGCGACATCCTGACCAAGGTGGACCGCACCAGCATGGCGGTGAGCCTGGAGGCGCGCGAGCCGCTGCTCGATCATCGCCTGGTCGAATTCGGCGCGCGGCTGCCCGAAGCGATGCGGGTGAAGGGATCGGTGGGCAAGTGGCTGATGAAGGACACGATGCGGCGCTACCTGCCGCAGGACGTGCTGTTCCGGCCGAAGATGGGCTTCGTCACCCCCATTGCCGCCTGGCTGCGCGGGCCGCTGGCCGGAGAAGCGCGCGCGGTTGCGCAGGGCGGGGAACTGGCACGCACCGGCTGGCTGGATGCGGGGCGCATCGCCGGGCTGGCCGAGGCGCATATCGCCGGCCGCGCCGATCACAGCCGCCTGCTGTGGCAACTGCTGATGCTGGAGAAGTCGCTCGCTCGCCTGAGCTGAAACGGCAGGGGGCTGACGAAAGTTGGAATTCACTTAACCGAACTTGGTTGACGGCCCGTAACCCACTTAAGCCGATGGTAACCATTTCGCCCTAAGCCCAAAGCGTAACCACGGCGCCGGGGCAATGCGACGTATATTGCGGACACCATTGGGTATATCCCTGCTGATCGCGCTTGTTGGCGCGCTGATCGGCATTGGTGAACCGATCAGCCAGATCTACTGGGCCCAGGTTTTCAAGATCGCGCCTTCGCATGGCGCGCCCAACATCGTCCTTGTCGATGTCGGCCAGCCTGACAGCATCACCACGGCGCAGCAGGCGCAGTTGCTCGATCGCCTGGCCTATGGCAACCCGCGCAAGGTCTTCCTCGACACCGAAATCGCCGTGGGCGCCAATCCGGAAGGGGACCGCGAGCTTGCCCGCGCGGTAGCCGCCTACAAGGAAAAGGTCGCTTTCGTCGCCCGTTCGGGCTCGTTCGACCAGTTCAAGGAATCGCGCTTCAAGATTCCGCCCGTTTCCATCGTGGGCAATGCGCAGGTTGTCGTGTCGGCATGGTGGAGCAACTATGCGTCCTGCGCGATCGTTGCGCCCTATGTCCTCAAATGGTCCAGTGGTACTTACCAGACGCTCGCCTCGGCAATCTCCGGCGTCAGCTCTGGCTTGGAAAGCCGGTACTACCCGGATTACACGCTCGATCCTTCACAGGTCCGCGTCGTCGATGCAGAGGAACTTGCCCAAGGCCACTTTGATCGCGATTCGATTGAAGGCAAGACGGTCATCGTCACCCCGCTGAAGCGTACCCCACTTGCGCATTACTACGGTCACGGCTTCGAACCGGAAATATTCGTTGATCTGGCTGGTGCCGCAGGGCTTGAAAAGCCGGTCTCCTTCGCTTTCTGGAACGATCTGTCGTTCGCCACCATCCCGCTTCTGCTGATTTGCGCTGGCTTCATCGCCTATGCACAGCGCAAGCGTGGGTTGCGGGCCGCTGCTGTCATCGCCGGAGCCGTTACCCTGACGTTTGTCACCCCCATCGCACTGCGCTATGTCGGCATCGTTGCCCCGCCCGATTGCGCATGGCTGATGATGCTGGTCTATGGGGGCCTTCGCCTGTGGGAACTGCGCAGTCGGCGTATCAAGCTGACCAGCGCGTCGGGCCTGCCCAACCTGCTGGCGTTCTCAGACAAGCCCATCGATGTCGGCCACGATGTGATCGTGGCCGCCATCGCGCGTTATGAAGAGATCCTTGCCACCCTGCCGCAGGACCTGCACGGCGAGTTTGCGGTGCAGATCGCCCGACGCATCTCGGTAGGCACGGGGTCTGACGAGATCTATCACAGTGATGGCGGCCACTTCGCCTGGACGGATGAGGCACGTCCGCTCGACGTGCAGTTCAGCCATCTCGAAGGGCTGCGCGCCCTCTTTTCCGCGCCGCTGCAGATTGGCAGCCACACGTTCGATACCAACATCCACTTCGGCATAGACCGCAACGAAGGGCTTGATCCGCTCACCCGCGTCAATTCCGCCCTGGCCAGTGCGAACGAGGCGCTGTCCAACGGCCGCGCGATCGAGCTGTTCGAGGCGCAGCGCCTGACCGATGCGCCCTGGGAACTGTCGCTTCACGCGCGCATCGACGAAGGCCTGCGCAATGGCGAGATCTGGCTGGCGTTCCAGTCGCAGTGGGACATTGCCAGCCGCACCATCTGCGGGGCAGAGGCCCTGATCCGCTGGGACCATCCCCTGCGCGGACCGATTGCGCCCGATGCCTTCATCCTGCAGGCAGAACGCGCGGGACGGATCGATGCGTTGACGTACTGGGTGCTGGAACAGGCGATCACCGCCGCGCTTGCGCTCAATGCGCGCGGCCCGCGTTTCCAGATGAGTGTGAACCTTTCTGCGCAGATGGTGGACAAGGCGGAACTGGTCACCAACTTTGCCGAGATCGTGAAACGGCGCGGGATCGATCCCAGCCTGCTGACCATCGAGATCACGGAAACCTCGAGCGTGCGCAATCGCCCTGCCGCGTGCCACAACCTTACCCAGTTGCGCCAGATGGGCTTTCGCCTCTCGATCGACGATTTCGGCACCGGTGAAGCCAGCCTCGCCTATCTGGCGGACCTTCCCTCGGACGAACTCAAGATCGACCGCCGGTTCATCTCCCGCCTGCTCGATTCGAATCGGGACAGGACAATCGTTGGCAGCACCATCGGGCTTGCCCATGCCCTGGGGCAGTCGGTGGTGGCCGAAGGGATCGAGGACGAGGCCACTTTCCACGTGCTGCGCCAGCTCGGGTGCGATCATGCGCAGGGCTATCTGCTCGGAAAACCGCAGCCCTTCGCCGTTTTTGAACAAGCCTACGATGCCTCGCTCCAACGCCAAACTGGAGTTGGTTAATCCTTGTTAACCAAGGCCATTAATGATACTTCCGTCCATGCAACCGTGGATGGAGGCAATTATGTGGCGTCTTGGAAAGGTGGTCGACCTCTTCTTCTTCTTCGCTTGAAGATGAAGGGCCCGATCCGTTGAAACAGGATTAAACCCCGGTTTTCGGCGGATTTAGAGGTAACAGATTAGCCCCGTCAGCACTCTGCTGCCGGGGCTTTCTTGTTGTCTAGCAAAGGGCGGTCCCGAACGGAGCAGCATGACGAATCGCCAGCGGGAATCGTTAACTCGGTGCCGGATTGCGGCTTTCAGTCTTCGCCGTGGCCCAGCGCCAGATAGTCCTGGCTCTGCATTTCCAGCAGGCGGCTGACAGTGCGGTCAAACATGAAGCGGCCTTCGTCGTCGCCGCCCGAGCTTGTGTCGTAAAGCGCATCGGGCTCTGCATCGGCGGTGGCGATCAGCTTGACCTTGTGCTCATACAGCGCATCGATCAGCGTGATGAAGCGCGCGGTCTCGTTGCGTCGCTCCGCTCCCAACTGCGGGATCGCAACCACGATCACAGTGTGGTAATTGCGCGCAATCGCCAGGTAGTCCGCTGCGCCGCGCGCCTCCGCGCACAGCCGCTTGAAGCTGAACACGCCCACGCCCTTCAGGCTCTTCGGCACATGCAGCATCCGTCCACCGCCAACGTCCAACTCCGCGCTGGGCACGTGGGCGCTGTCCTCGGGCTCGAAGTCGGTCAGGCGGAAGAACGCCTCGCGCACCTTGGCGGTCGATTCAGGCCCGACCGGCACGTGCCAGGTGCCCACGCCGCGCATGCGTTCCAGCCGGTAATCGACTGGTCCGTTCAGCGCCAGCACATCCAGCCGATCCTGCACCAATGCAATGAAGGGAAGGAAGTGTTCGCGGTTTAGCCCGTTCTTGTAGAGTTCGGCCGGCGCGCGATTTGACGTTGTCACCACCGTAACGCCTTCGTCCACGATCAGGGCGGTGAACAGCCGGCTCATGATCATGGCGTCCGCGCTGTTGTTCACCACCATTTCGTCGAACGACAGCACGCGGCATTCTCGCGCGATCTGCGCCGCCACTGGCAGGATCGGATCGCCGCCTTCCTTCTTGCGCTCTTCGCGCAGGCGCGCATGCACATCCAGCATGAATTCATGGAAGTGTGCCCGCCGCTTGGCGGCGATCTGCAGGTTGTCGTGGAACAGATCCATCAGCATGGACTTGCCGCGACCCACCCCACCCCACATGTAGATGCCGCGCGGTGGAGGAGGGGCCTTGCGGCCCAGCAGTCGGTCCATGAGACCCGCTTTGGGCGTTGGCTGCTCCAGCTCCTGCTGCAACCGGTCAAGCTGCTGCGCAGCCGCAGCCTGTTCAGGATCAGGTTTCAGCTCGCCAGCCGTCACAAGTGCGGCGTAGCGTTGGGATACATGCGTCATGAGGCGGAAGGCTTCCGAATGGTTCCGCTGAATGCGGCCACCATCGTGTCATCCTGCTCGACGATTCCGCGCAGGAACACCAGACGCCGGGTTTCCCGCAGCACTTCAACCACTGCATCCATCGGTTGGCCGATCTTGCCTGCGCCAATGAATTGGGTCGAAAGGTCCAGAGTCACCGCACCAGCCGCATCGCCATCCAGCAGAAAGCGGAAGCCTGCGAACAGCGAAACGTCGATCAGCGCCAGCGTAACCCCGCCATGCACCGCATCCATCACATTGCTGTGCCGTCGCTCCGCGTTCATTCGCAAGCGCAGGCATTGTTTGCCGCCAGGCAGTTCTTCCAGCCGGACCAGGGTCGATCCCAACGTCTGGCCGTTGAACCGGCTGTCGTCCGCCAGGTTCCAGGTGTGCCAGCCTGGCGCATGGGGCGCGGGCTCGAAAACAAAGCCTGTCTTCGGTTCACCCACGCCGACGTTCCTTACCAGACGCGCGTCAGATCGCGCGTTCGGCCTGCATCTTCTTGATCTCGGCAATCGCGCGCGCCGGGCTCAGGCCCTTGGGGCACACGTTGGCGCAGTTCATGATGGTATGGCAGCGATAGAGGCGGAACGGATCTTCCAACTCGTCAAGCCGCTCGCCAGTCATCTCGTCGCGGCTGTCAGCCAGCCAGCGATAGGCCTGCAGCAGGATTGCCGGGCCAAGGAACTTGTCGCTGTTCCACCAGTAGCTGGGGCACGAAGTGCTGCAGCACGCGCACAGGATGCACTCATACAGGCCGTCCAGCTTCTCGCGCTGTTCCGGGCTCTGCAGGCGCTCCTTGCCCGAAGGCGTGGGCGAAACGGTCTGCAGCCACGGGCGGATGCTGGCGTACTGCGCGTAGAAGTGCGTGAAATCGGGAACGAGATCCTTGATCACCTGCATGTGCGGCAGCGGGGTGATGCGGATTTCACCCTTCAGGTCCTCGATCGCGGTGGTGCAGGCAAGGCCATTGCGACCGTTCATGTTCATCGCGCACGATCCGCAGATGCCTTCGCGGCAAGACCGCCGGAACGTCAGCGTCGGATCCTGCTCACCCTTCATCTTGATCAGCGCATCAAGCACCATCGGGCCGCACTGGTCCAGGTCGATCTCAAAGGTGTCGTAACGCGGGTTCTCGCCGCTGTCGGGGTCATAGCGATAGACCTTGAATTTCTGGATCCGCCCGCTGGTTGCCGCCGCATGATGCCGCGCCTTGCCGGTGATCTTGGAATTCTTGGGCAGGGTGAAGGTCGCCATGTTCATTCCCTCAGGGTCTTTTGCTTGAGTCGTCCTTAGCGATTGCAGCACGCGGGGCAAGGGGTTCGAAAGGTCAGGGTGTTTGAAGGGCTGCGGCCAGCGCGTCCGCCTTCCTTGCCGCATTGGCTGCAGTTGCGTTTGCATTGGCGGGCGCCATGGGCAAGCATTGCACCAGACATTCGGGGGGGCCCATTGAATCGTTCGCTTGTCAGTCTTGCCGCGCTTGCGGCCGCGTTCTCCGTTCCTGCCTTCGGTCAGCAGGTTTCTCCCCAACCTGCACCTTCGGCCAAGGCCGCGCCTTTGGGAGCCGAAGCCTTTGCCGCCCTGCCGGCTTATGAGGACGCGACGATTTCGCCTGACGGGCAGCATATCGCCGGCAAGTTTCCCATTGGCGGGAAGCAGGTCATCGCGATCCAGTCCTTGTTCGATCCCGCCGAAAAGCCTGCGCTGCTGTCTGTCAGCGAGGAATCGCAGGCCGACTGGGTCCTGTGGGCGGGTAACGATGACCTCGTCATCCATCTCACGGCGCTTATCCCCCTCTACATGGGGGAGAAAGCCTATGTGAGCCGGCTCGTCGCGCTCAATCGCAAGACCGGGAAGATGACCAAGATCCTGTGGGACCGCATGGGGCAGGACGCGGCAGACGTCATCTGGATCGCGCCGGACAACCGCCCGGAAATCCTCGTCGCTGCGCAGAACTCGATCTTCGACGAGCTTGAGTTCTACCCGCGCGTGTTCCGCGTGAATGTGGCCACCGGCAAGCAGAAGGTGGCGATGAACCCCCGGACCGGCGTGCGCAACTGGGCGGCCGATGCATCCGGCACTGTGCGCACCGGTGAATATTACAGCGATCAGCAGCGTACCTTCCGGCTGCTGTATCGCGGAGAAGGGCAAGGCAGCGGGTTCAAGGAAATCGATCGCGCCAACACCCGCAAGAACGAGAGCCTGCTGAGCCCGATCCTGTTCGTGCCCGGCACCAACCATGCCGTGATCACCCGAACGCGCGATGACAACGGTGAAGCCCTGGTCGAGGTGGATCTCACCACCCAGCAGGACGTCCGCACCCTGTTCGATGCGCCTGCCGGGGTGGAGATCAACCGGGTTACCGTATCCGACGATGGCAAATCGGTCGTCGGCCTTTCCACCAGCGATGGTCAGGTCCATTGGCTGGATCCGCTGGTGAAGGAAACGCAGGATTCGCTGGACAAGGCCGTTCCCGGCCAACGTGCCAGGATCGTCAGCATGGCAAACGGGCGCAACGCCATGCTCGTCGCGCTCGCGCGCGCCGACACGCCGGGCATTCTCTATTACTACGACGCTCAGGACGGCCGGATGCAGCGGCTCGGCTATTTCAGCGATGCGATCAAAGCCGGTCGCATGGCCCCCGTGCGTACCGAACGGTACATCGCGCGAGACAATCTTTCGATCGAAGCGGTCGTGACCAGTCCGAAGGATCGCGCCGAAAAGAACCTGCCGGTCATCATCATGCCCCACGGCGGTCCCTGGGCGCAGGACCGTCCCGAATGGGATTACATGGCGCAATATGTCGCCAACCTCGGCTATCTGGTGATCCAGCCCAATTTCCGCGGGTCCACTGGCTATGGCACGGAATTCACCCGTCGCGGGGAAGGACAGATGGGCCTGGCCATGCAGGACGATCTGGTCGACGCGCTGAACTGGGCGGTCAGGAAAGGCCTGGCCGATCCCAAGCGGGCCTGCATCGTGGGCGCATCCTATGGCGGTTATGCGGCGATGTGGGGCATTGCCCGCGATCCCGATCTCTATCGTTGCGCCATCTCGATCTCAGGGGTTGCCAGCCTGCGGCGCGAGGTCAACGATTTCGGGCGTTACTCAATGGGCGGCAAGTTTGCCGACGACTGGAAGAAGATGACGCCCGATTTCACCGCCGTTTCCCCCGCCAACTTCGTGCAGAACATCAAGGCGCCGCTTCTGCTGATCCACGGCAAGCAGGACGTTACGGTCGATTTCGGCCAGTCCGCCCTGATGGAAGACCGTATGCGCGCAGCGGGCAAGAACGTGGAATTCCTCCGCCTTCCCGAAGCCGACCACTACTTCACCCGCGCCGCGGACCGCCTCGCCATGCTTCAGGCGATGGGCAAGTTCCTCGTCGCCAACAACCCGCCTGACCCCTGAGTGGAAATTCGTCACAATCAGGCAAGTTGAAAGTCACATAAGTGTCATAAAAATGTCTTAGTCGGCCTGCTCATCAACAGCGGGGGACCGACCTGTGACCTTTTCCAGGGCTTTTCGTGCGGCGCTTGCCGCAAGTGTTTTCGTGGGTGCCCCACAGGCTGCCTTTGCGTCGGAGCGCGATGACGCGCGCATCGCCGATCTTCAGCGGCAGGTAGATGAGCTGCGCGCCATCGTCCGCACGCTCCAGGCTGAGCGTGCTCCGGCGGGGATGGCTGCTGCAACCCCGGCCGCAACGCCCCTCGCGCCCGCCGCCTCATCCGCTGCTGCGGCCCCGGTCCAGCTCGCCGCTGCACCGGCGACCGTGCCGGCGCCAGTCGCCGCGTCGGCCAAGCCCGCCGCCCCCAAGAAGGCATGGTATGAAAAACTCCAGCTGCGCGGTTACACCCAGCTGCGCCTGAACGAGATCGTCTCCGGGCCCAAGAACGCCGCTTCCGGCCTTGCGCGCATCCGGTCCGTGCAGGATTCCGGCATCAACGACACCGGCAACTTCTCAATCCGCCGCGCGCGTCTGGTGGTGCAGGGGGATCTCTCGGACCGCGTCTCGCTTTATCTGCAGGGTGATTTCGCCGGCGCGGTCAACAACCAGTCGGCCAATGAACCGCGGCAGAACTTCTTCCAGCTGCGCGATGCCTATGCCGATCTCTATCTCGACAAGCACAAGACGCTCAAGGTCCGGCTGGGCCAGTCGAAGGTGCCGTTCGGCTGGGAAAATCTCCAAAGCTCGTCCAACCGCCTGCCGCTCGATCGCACCGATGCGATCAACGCGCCTGTTCCCGGCGAGCGCGATCTGGGCGTTGTCGCCTATTATACCCCGCCTTCGATCCAGAAGATCTGGGACGAGCTCAGCCATGATGGGCAGAAGCTGTTCGGGAACTACGGCGCATTCGGCGTGGGGGTTTTCAACGGTCAGGGCACCAACCGCGTCGAAAAGACCGAAGGGCTGATGACCGTGGCCATGGCCACCATGCCGTTCCGGCTTGATGGTCTGGGCGATGCGTTCAAGGGGCAGGTGGCCGAAATCGGCGTCTATGGGCTGAAGAACAAGTTCCGTCCCGAGATCCGGGCAGGCGGTGTCTCCACCGAATCATACCAGGACGATCACATCGGCTTCCACGCCATGCTCTATCCCAGGCCAATCGGCTTCCAGGCTGAATGGACCTGGGGCAAGGGGCCGCAGTGGGACAGCGCGACCAGCACCATCCGTTCCAGCCGGTCCACCGGCGGCTATGTCATGGCGCTGGGCCGCATCAAGGAAAGCCCGATCGGCCAGATCATGCCGTTTGCCCGCTGGCAGCATTATCGTGGCGGCTGGAAGGTTTCGGTCAACGCGCCCCGTCTGGAGACGGACGAATACGAACTCGGCGTCGAATGGCTGCCGCTCAAGGAGCTGGAGTTCACCTTCTCGTGGGCGAACGTCAACCGGGCGGAAGCGGATGAACGCCGCACTGGCCGCGCCAAGGGCGATATCCTGCGTACGCAGGTGCAGTGGAACTATTGAGATGATCAATCAAGGCGGCGGGGCGCATCGCAGGTGCAGCGCCCCGCCGCTTTGATTTTTTTGTCAGAAGAACACGCGGGCCGATGCGGTAATCGTCCGTCCGGTCAGCGTGCGGGCCAGCGCTACGCCCGAAGCCGGGATCGTGGCGTCGCCGATGTCGACAAAGGCCATCTTGTTGAACACGTTGGCGGCATTCACGCCCAGCACCAGCCGATCGATTGGCCGAACCTGCGCGAACAGGCCGACCAGGGTATAACCCGGCATTTTCAGCTGGTTCACGTCCTGCGAGAAGCTTGAGGTCTGGCCGGTCACATTGGCGCCCACGGTGAACAGGTCGGTCTCGTACTGCGGGATCACGCTGTAGACCAGACCGGCCTGGTGGCGCGGCTTCTTGCCCACGACGGCAGGATCGTTTGCCGCCGTGATCTTGCCACCGGCCAGCGTGCCATTGGCGGACAGGCTGAACGGCCCGTGGCGGAAGCGCGTTTCCAGTTCAGCGCCATAGGTGCGATAGGACCGCTGCACCACGCCGAATACCTGGTTGCCGTTTTCGTCGTTGTAGATCTGGGTGTTCGTCTCGCGCGTCTTCGCCAGGAACCCGGTCAGGTTCACCATGATCCCGCCCGAGCGATACTTGAAGCCGCCTTCCAGCTGGCGAACCGGGTCATAGCCTGCGCTCCGGTCCAGCAGCGTGCCCGCTGCGCGATCCAGCGCTGCAGAGAACACCACGCTGTCTGCGCCGGCCCTTGCGCCACGGCTGTACCGGGCGAACACCGAAAGCGCTTCGGCAACGCGGTAATTCAGACCGGTCGAATAGGACACGTAGTGATAGTTGTAGTTGAGCGGCCATGCTGCCGCCGGATCGACAAACGGCACCGCCGCTTCGGGTCCGTTGAGGTCGATCACCCCGTCGCCGTTCATGTCCTGCGCCCGGGTCGTCTGGTCATCCACCCCGGTGCCGCGCACCTTGCCGGCGTCAAAGCGGATCGAACCACCCAGCGCGAACTTGCCCTTCTGGAAATTGAACGAGGCATAGGGCGCGGTGATGTCATATCGCACGTCGGCATACCGCGAAACGCCGGGAAGGCCGAGGAAGCCATAGCCGCTCACGCCGCGCTGCGTCGCAGCAGTGCCATCTGCACGGGTGATGTCGACCAGGGCGGATTGGCCATGCCCCACCACATCCTGCACCACCGTCGTCATGCCTTCGGTCGTGTTCAGGTCCTGCAGCGACTTGTAGATGCCCGCCGTCGTGGTCAACGCACCACCGCCAACCTGCCACACCCTGCTGGCGCGGAAGTCATTGGTCACGATGTCCATGCTGTTGATGCCCGCCCGATAGAGCCCGGTTGCGGTGAGCAGGCCGTTGCCGTTGAGGTTGGCCGGATTGATCACCGTCCCTGCCTTGGGCCCGGTGGCATAAGTCAGGACATTGCCCGGCTGGCCTGCCAGCATCTCGGCGATATCCGCCGCCTGGCCCACGGCAACAGGCACCACTTGAAGCAGCACACCGGAATTGTTGGAATAGCGGAAGCGCTCGGTCAGCGTCCAGCCGCCAAGCGTGAACTGGCCTTCCACGCCGAAGGTCTTCGATTTGGCCCGCATGTCATCATGCATGTTGTCGGTCGTGATCGCACCGTTATAGCCAGGCGCAAGCCGGGTCGTGAGATAGCGTGATTGCGCCGTGTCGCGCACCGCATCGAAACCCGGCACGCTGGTGAACTTCGGGTTGTCGTTGGTGCCGCTCACGCCCACCGGATAGGTGAAGTAATAGGGAAAACGGTCATCGAGCAGCTTCATGTTGAAGCGGATGTAGCCGTTGTCGAACTGCCGGGTGATATTGGCTTTCACCTGCCCACCCTTCAGCGTGTCATACCCGGCACGGCGCGGTCCTTCGCCCTGGCGATAGAAGCCGCCAACGTGGAAACGCCATCCGCCACCCAGCTGCCCGCCGTAATCGAGGTCGATGCGATTGGTGTCGAAATCGACCCCGGCCGATGCCTGGATCGATCCGCCTTCGACCTCGCCGGTCTTGGAAACGAGGTTCACCACGCCACCGGGCGCGTTGGAGGCGAAGGTGGAAGCCGATCCGCCGCGGATCGATTCAACCTGGGCGACGCTGAGGTCCACCCGCACGAAGATGTCTGATGGCGCAACAAAGAAGTCGCCGAATTCCAGAACCGGAAGGCCGTCTTCCTGCAACTGGAGATACTTGGCCCCAGCGTTGACCAGTGGCAGGCCGCGCACGGTATAGCTGTTGTTGGCGATGCCTGTGCCAGCCTCGGTGCGGATGCCGGGCACGTTGCGAAGAAGCTCGGCCAACGAGGCAGGGGCGAGGGTGCTGACATCGCGTTCCTTGATCGCGCTGGTCGATGTCGCGCTGTTCAGTGGATCGCGCGCTTTGGCCACGCCGGTCGTTACGGCTGCGTTGTCGTCGATCGTACGATTGGCTTCCCAGGCGGTCTTCGCTGGTGCCGTATCGTTGGCCCAGGCCATGCCCGGCAATGCCGCGACGACAAGGGCGACCGTCGATGCGCCAAGGGAAAGTCGTAGAGAAACGGAGATTGTCATAGAACCCACCTGTCCGAAGATATCGGAGCGTTCCCTACGCGCAGCGGGCCGAAGACCGGGTTTCCGAACGATAAGTGTAGTTACCGAATCGTTGTTGCTGTTTCTTCTCGTGCAGCATGCGTGGTGCCAAAGGCCGCAAATGACAAAGAGAAGGGCGGGGAGCCGAAGCCCCCCGCCCTGTTCTTACGCGGAGACTGAAGCCGCGATCAGATGATTAGAACGTGCCGTCCTGCGCGTTGTTCATGTCGTTCGACACGAGCGAGAACGTGTTGGAGAGCGAGTTGCCGAGCGAACCCATCGCAGTGATCGCTGCTACGGCGATCAGAGCGGCGATGAGGCCGTATTCGATAGCGGTGGCGCCGTCTTCGTTGCGGAACAGGTTCTTGAAAACATTCATCTTTCGTCTCCTGAGATGGCGCCCCCCCGGCGCCACTCACCCCTTTTTGGATGTCCGGATGAGTGTCATTGGTAATACCCCTTAGGGCTTAAGAAACGACTAATGAGAGTGAAATTTGAAACTTTAGTTGATGGTCTTGCAGTGCGATCCACCCTCCGGCACCTTCTGCTGAAGAACAGCAGGTGGGGGCGGTGATGATAGGTGCTTTGTGGGATCGGCATGTGCTGCCGCGGGTGATCCGCGCGGCATGCGGATCGGATGCGATCATGGAGATGCGCGCCAAGGTGGTGCCGGCTGCAACCGGCGCGGTGTTCGAGCTTGGCTGTGGCGGCGGGCTGAACCAGCGGTTCTATGATGCCGGGGCCGTCACCTCGTTCAGTGGCGTCGACCCGTCAGGAAAGCTGCTCGACTACGCCCGCGGTGAGGCGGAAAAGCGCGGTTGGGTGGCGGATATCCGCGAGGGCGTGGGCGAGGATCTCCCGTTTGCCAGCGACAGCTTCGATACCGCCGTGTGCACCTACACCCTGTGTTCGGTTGACGATCCGGCGCGGGTGCTGACCGAACTGCGCCGGGTCCTGAAGCCCGGCGGGCGGCTGCTGTTCCTGGAGCATGGTCGCGCCCCCGATGCAAAGGTGGCGCGTTTCCAGGCGCGGATCGAACCGCTGTGGAAGCGCGCGATGGGCAATTGCCACCTGACCCGCCCGGTCAGGGAAAGCGTGGCCGCCGGAGGCTTCCAGCTTGATCAGCCGCAGGGCGTCTACATGGAAGGCATGCCGCGTTTTGCCGGGTGGATGGAGTGGGGTGCCGCCATCAAGGCGGGCTGAGCAACGATCGCAACGAAGGTGAGCGGCGGATAAACGAAAGGCCGGAGGGATGATCCCGTCCGGCCTTGCAATCGCTGCGGCGTGGTTAACGCCGCCTCGGCGGATCGCGTTCAATCGCCGGTCAGGATGCGATCGACCAACTGCTTCACCGTGGGAGTGAAGTTGTTCGAATAGAACGGGTCCTGCTTGAAGCGGTAGGCGGCGTGGCCAGCGAACATCAGGTTCTGATCGATGTCGCCGCCGTGCGCGATGTCCTGCAGCGTCTTCTGGATGCAGAAGCTGCGCGGATCGGCCAGGCGGCCCGTGGTGTAATCATCATGGTCCTTCCATGACGAAAATCCGCAGTGCGACAGGCAGCCCATGCAGTCTTTCTGGTCCTGCTGGATCTCGTCGCGTTCCGAAGGGGTGACGAAGACCATGGTATCGTCGGGCGTGCGCAGCGCATGGGTGAACCCTGCGCCAAACCATTCGCGCGCGCGGGCGAGGTCGCCCGGCGTGACCCAGAAGTTCTTGCCCCGCACGCCAACGTCCAGCTGCGCGGTGTGTTCGCCCGCCGCCACCCGCGAATAGGGGATCTGGCGTTCCGAGCGCGCTTCCAGCGATTGCAGGAACGGATTGCGCACCGCCGAGGAGTAGAACCCGGTGGGTGAGAAACGGTGGAGCAGCACGTCGCCCGGCTCCAGCGTGCGCAGGTGGTCCTTCCACGGCTGCGGGATCGGGCTTTCCTCGGTCAGCAGCGGGCGCGTGCCGAACTGGAAGGCAATGGCGCCAAGCTCCGGATTGTCGATCCAGTTGTTCCATTCGCGCAGGTACCACACCCCGCCCGCCATCACGATCGGCACGTCATCCGAAACGCCTTCGGCGCGCATCGTGTCGCGCAGTGCCTTCACGCGGGGGTAGGGGTCTTCCGGCTTGCGCGGGTCTTCGGCGTTCGACAGGCCGTTGTGCCCGCCGGCCAGCCACGGGTCTTCATAGACCACCGCCGCCAGCAGGTGCGAAACCTTGTGATAGGCCCGCTTCCACAGCGCACGGAACGCGCGGCCCGACGATACGATCGGCAGGTAGTTGACGTTGAACCGCGCCGCGATTTCCGAAAGCTTGTAGGGCATGCCCGCGCCACAGGTCACGCCGGTAACCAGGCCGCGGGTCTTTTCCAGCACGCCTTCCAGCACCGCCTGCGCGCCGCCCATTTCCCACAGCACGTTGATGTTGATCGCACCCTTGCCGCCGGCGATGTCATAGGCGCGGCGCACCTGCTCCACCGCGCCGTCGATGGCATAGCGGATCAGCTGTTCGTGGCGTTCCTTGCGGGTAAGCTGTTCATAGACCTGCCGGACGATCTTGCCCTCGGCGTCATAGCTGTCGGCGTTCACCGCGCTGACCGTGCCGATTCCCCCGGCCGCGGCCCATGCGCCCGAGCTCATGTGGTTGGTCGCGGCGACACCCTTGCCACCCTCGACCAGCGGCCAGACTTCACGGCCACCGTACAGGATCGGCTTCAAACCCTTGAAAACAGACATACACCACTTTCAACACACGACCGCCCGGCGCAAACCCCGGCCAGCGGCCCAGAACCCTTTTCCCGATCGGGCGCCTGACGCGCCCACCACGGCATATTACCCGACGCTGAACGACTTAAGCCACATTGAGATGAAGCGAAAGAGTGCAGGGCGCGAAGCGGAAAAATCCACTGTCCCGCCCGCCCGGCTCAATCGTCGTCCGAAACGTCGACCTTCTCGCCCGTCACCTTCTGCGAAAGCGCCGCCGCCATGAATGGATCGAGCGCGCCGTCGAGCACCTCGGTCGGGTTGGTGGAAACCACCCCGGTGCGCAGGTCCTTCACCTGCTGGTAGGGCTGCAGCACATAGGAGCGGATCTGGTGGCCCCAGCCGATCTCGGTCTTGGCCGCATATTCGCCGCTGGCGGCCGCCTCGCGCTTGGCCAGTTCGGCCTCATAGATTCGCGCCTTCAGCATGCCCATCGCGGTGGCGCGGTTCTTGTGCTGGCTGCGGTCGTTCTGGCTGGCCACGATGATCCCGGTCGGCACGTGGGTGATGCGCACCGCGGAGTCCGTGGTGTTCACGTGCTGCCCGCCCGCGCCCGAAGCGCGATAGGTGTCGATCTTCAGGTCCGCCGGGTTGATCTCCACCTCGATGTTGTCGTCGATCTCGGGATAGACCCAGACCGAGCTGAACGAGGTGTGGCGCCGGGCGGAGCTGTCATAGGGGCTGATCCGCACCAGCCGGTGCACGCCGCTTTCCGTCTTGGCATAGCCATAGGCGTAATCGCCCTTGATCAGCAGCGTTGCGCTCTTGATCCCGGCCGCTTCGCCCGCGTGGTAATCCACCAGGTCCACCTTGTAGCCATGGCGTTCGGCCCAGCGGGTATACATGCGCTGCAGCATCTCCGCCCAGTCCTGGCTCTCGGTGCCGCCGGCGCCGGCATGCACTTCGAGGAAGGCGTTGTTGGCATCGGCCTCGCCCGCCAGCAGCGCCTGGATCTTGTCGTTGTCGGCGCGTTCGGCCAGCGCGGCAAGCGTGGCCAGCCCCTCGTCGATGGTGGCTTCATCGCCCTCCATCTCGCCCAGTTCGATGAACTCGATGGCGTCGGCCATTTCCTGGCCGATCTGGTTGACCGCACCCACCGCTGCTTCCAGCCGGCGGCGTTCGCGCATCACTTCCTCGGCCTTCTTGGGATCATCCCACAGCTTGGGGTCCTCGACGCGCGCGTTCAGCTCGTCGAGCCGGCGCACGGCGCGGTCCCAGTCGAGGAACTTGCGCACCAGCGCCAGCGCGGCGTTGATGCGGTCGATATGGGCCTGCCCTTCGGCACGCATGGCGGATACTCTCCAAACTCACGAAAACGAACGAGCCGCTTAGCGGAGCCGCCCGGCATGTAAAGGGTGGACGTGCTGTGGCGGGCTTCACCCCATCCACGCTGCGCAAGCGGGTTGCGCCGGCAAGCTGCGCTATCCTTGCTCCGTCGTGAAGGAAGGAAAGACTTGGCCGCTTGCGGCCCGGGCAACGCTGGATGGTGGTGAATGAACCTACTTCGCCAGCTTCTTCACCGCTGCCAGCGTCATGGACACATGCTGGCTGTAATCCATGTCAGAGTGGACGAAGGTCACCTTGCCGCTCTTCGAGATCACATAGCTGGTGCGCTTGGTGTAGCCGGTGGACTTGCCATCGCGCTGCAGGTCCACGTCGTAGGCCTTGATCACTGCCGGGCTGGCAGCCGCCACAGCAAACTTGTCTCGGCATTCGGCGGTGGAAAACTTCTTCAGCGTGTCGATGTCGTCGTTCGACATGCCGAGCACGGTGGCCCCGGCCTTGCGGAACTCGTCGGTCGCCTCGGCAAAGGCGTGCGCTTCCAGCGTGCAGCCTTGGGTGAAGGCCTTGGGATAGAAATAGAGCACCACCGGTCCCTTGCGCAGCAAGGCGTGGAGGGCAACCGGCATGGCCTTGCCCGCCAGCGCGCCCTGCGTGGTGAAGTCGGGCGCCTTTGCGCCAACGGCCAGCTCCGCATGTGCGGCGCTGGGAAGGGCAAGGCTGCCGGCAAGCAGGGCGGAGGCCGCGAAGGCGGCTGTCAGGTGGTGCGGGATCATGGGGCGCAAGCCTATCACAGCGCCGTGCCCGCTCAAGTGCCATGCACGAAAAGGAAGGCGAAACGAAAAAGGGCGCCCGCAGGCGCCCTTCTCGTCGTCAGCTGGGATGCCTCGCGCTCACTTGGGCGCAAGAACCATCAGCATCTGGCGGCCTTCCATGCGGGGGAAGGCTTCGATCTTGGCGATCTCGGCCACATCGTCCTGCACCTTGCGCAGCAGGTTCATGCCCAGCTGCTGGTGCGAAAGCTCGCGCCCGCGGAAGCGGAGGGTGATCTTCACCTTGTCGCCTTCACCGATGAACTTCACCACGTTACGCATCTTGGTGTCGTAATCGTGGTCATCGATGTTCGGACGCATCTTGATCTCCTTGATCTCCTGCGTCTTCTGGCTCTTGCGGGCAAGATTGGCCTTTTTCTGCGCTTCGTAGCGGAACTTGCCCACGTCGAGGAACTTGCAGACCGGCGGATCGGCATTGGGAGAGACTTCGACGAGATCGAGGCCGACTTCGGCCGCCTGCTCGATGGCCTCACGCGTGTACATCACGCCGAGATTTTCGCCATTCTCATCGATCACGCGCACCTTCGGCACGTTGATCATCTGGTTATAGCGGGGTCCGCTCTTGACGGGGGGCGCCATCATGCGCCGGGGTGGGGGGGCTATTGTGCTTTCTCCTGCGGTTTTCGATAAAATGCGGCTTTGGGCGCGCACATACCATAATGGCGGCGCGAATAAAGGGCCTTGGTCACCAGATGGTGAATCTGGGTCTTATAATCAAGCAGCTCGCCAAAGTGGGAAGCGCGCCACGCGCCCCGCAGCAGGCACCAGCGCGTCGATCGCGCTGGCCGGCTGCAGCGCGGCCAGCAGGTCCGGGTGCGCTGCATCCATCCCCCCGGTCAGCGCGCCGAACGCGGGCAGCACCAGCCGGGTATCGCTGGCCACGGCGCAAGGGCGGGCAATGCGCCGGCCCCGCGCGGTCACGCGCAGGCGCGGGTGGAAATGGCCGGAAAGCTCGGGTCGCGCCTCGCCCCGCTGCGCATGGTGGCGCAGCACAAGGCCGCGCGTGGCGAGTTCGGGCAGGTAAGCGCCAGGGGCTGGGCGCTTTCCATCGGCGCCCTTTTCGTCGTGGTTGCCGGTGATCCACACCCAGTCAGTCGCGCGGGCCAGCGCATCAAGCATCCCGGCCGCGTGTGGTTCCAGCCGTGAAGGACCATCGGCATCGTGAAAGTTATCCCCCAGGCAGAACACCCGGCGCGCGCCGGTTTCGCGCAGCGCAGCCGCAAGGCGGGCCAGCGTTTCCCGGCTGTCATACGGTGGCAGCATCTGCCCGGTGCGGGCAAAGAAGCTGGCCTTTTCAAGATGAAGGTCCGCCACCAGCAGCGCGTTCTCCTCTGCCCAGAACAGCGCGGACGACGTGCCGAGTCGGAATTCCTGCCCATGAAAGGCAAAGGGGGCGAACGAAACGGGAACCATGCCTGCCCCTTGCCGGAAGGCGAATTGCTTGGCAAGTCCGGCGGGACGAGAGGATGACTGCCCGATGACCGACTGGACCCCGCATACCGCCCGTGCCCGCACCTGGTTCGAATCGCTGCGCGACAGGATCTGTGCCGAGTTTGAGGCGATCGAGCGCGAAGCGGGCAGTGACGCCAGCTTCACCTACACCCCGTGGCAGCGCGAGCATGAGGGTGAGCCGGTCGAGAACGGGGGCGGCGGCGTGCAGGGCCTGATGAAGGGCAAGGTGTTCGAAAAGGTAGGCGTCAACGTCTCTACCGTGGGCGGCGCATTCTCAAAGGAATTCGCCGGTTCGATCAACGGGGCCAGTGCCGATAATCCCGGCTTCACCGCCACCGGGATCAGCCTGGTGGCGCACATGGCCAATCCGCATGTGCCCGCGGTGCATATGAACACCCGCTTCCTCACCACGCAGAAGGCGTGGTTTGGCGGAGGCGGCGATCTCAACCCGCCAATACCCTATGACGAGGACACGGCCGATTTCCACGCCGCCTACAAGGCCGCCTGCGACCGGCACCATCCGGAATACTACCCGCGCTTCAAGGCCTGGGCAGACGACTATTTCTATATTCCCCACCGCAAGGTGCATCGCGGTGTGGGCGGCATCTTCTACGATCACCTCGAATGCGCCGATGATGCCGGTTTCGAAGCAAACTTCGCGTTGACGCGTGATGTGGGCGAGGCCTTCCTCGCCGTATTCCCCATGCTGGTGCGCCGTCGCATGGGAATGGCCTGGAGCGATGCGGAAAAGCTGCAGCAACTGCAGTGGCGCGGTCGCTATGCCGAATTCAACCTCGTCTATGACCGTGGCACGCTGTTTGGCCTCAAGACCGGCGGCAATATCGACGCCATCCTGATGAGCCTGCCGCCGGAAGCCGTCTGGAGCTGACCGAATCTCGCTGGTTCTTTGCAATTTGCCCCTTGGGGCCAGGCGGCACCCTTCCCAGATAGTTAACGCTCACTAACGTTAGCAAAGGTTTGCCTGCGCTACGTATGTTTGTGTGACAAGTGTTTTATTTTGGTTTGTCTGCAGTCATTTAGGACAGGCGTCCCGGTTCGGAACCGCGCCAAGACAAACGATTTCTCGCCATTTTTTTCCGCATGTGCGAAAAGAGATGCTGCGTAACCCAGCGCAAGGTAAATAGTAGAAACTCCGCCCATATAGGCTGTTCTGTCAGTTGGGTGCGAGAAGCCTGATTGGCTGAATTAAAAACACCATTTTGAAGCAAAATTGCGGCGTCAGGTTGAGGGGTCGATCTGGCCAAATCCGCAAAGGGGATGCGAACTATGGACGAGGGAAAGATGGGAGCGGAGCGGAAGTCGGTTTATCGACAGTTTGCCGGAGATCTGGACCAGATGGCCACGCGGGTCGCCGAGATGGGTGACTTGCTGCTGGCAGCACATTTGCAGGCAGCGCTCGATCACCTGCGCACGGTGCTTGTGTCGGATGAGGCGGCGGGCTGAACGGTCTCTGCGCCGTTCCTTCACGACGCGCTGGAACCATATAGGTAGTTGTCCGTATGTGACATTACCACGGATCGGTCGGAAATGGACTATGGGTGGTGCAAGACCCTTAGACAGGAATGACCGTGACCTCGACCGACATTCTGCGATTGCGTGCGCGCAAACTTATTGCATCCGCGAACGAGCTTCTGGCCATTGCGCGGGAACTCGAACACATCTCGGCCGTGCCGGAAGGCACTTCGGATGCCGGGCAGGGCCTGCCCGCTTTGCCGGAAGACCATCCCCACTGGCTTGAACTGGCGCGCCGCGCCTATGCCGATCGCCGTCGTCGTGCGAAGTTGTTTGACCCGTCGCTGTTCGGGGAACCGGCGTGGGACATGCTGCTCGATCTGTTCATCGCTGCCAAGGAAGGCAAGCGGGTCAGCGTCACCAGCGCCTGCATTGGCGCAGACGTGCCCGCCACCACCGCCTTGCGCTGGATCGCCGTGCTGGAAAGCCAGGGGCTGGTGGTGCGGGAAAGCGATCCCAAGGACGCGCGCCGCGCCTTCATCCATCTTACCGCAACAGCCTATTCGAAGATGATCGAATACCTCTCGCACGATGTGCCTGTGGCGAACGATGCGGGCGAGCACGAGGCGGCCTGACATCGATTCGTCGTGAAAGTCGGCCGCGCGCTTGCTATGCGCGCGGCATGATACCCGATCATCCCCTCCCGCTTGCCGAAGGTTACCACGCTGTCGCCCCGGGCGATCTCGCCTGCGTGGTCACCGCGCTCGAAATGCTCGCGCCGCCTGCCGGGCTGAAGCGCCTCGTCCCCGAAGGCGACGTGCCGGTGCAACTGGTACGCTGGAAGGATTGCAGCGCGGCCAAGTATCGCCTGCTCTACAGCCGCGTCGGCGCACAATGGCTATGGTGGTCGCGCATGGCCAAAAGCGACGAAGAGCTTGAGGGGATCATCCGTGATCCGGCCGTGCAGCTCCATGCCGTCATCGATCGCGCCCGCGTCGAAGTGGGGATGCTCGAACTTGATTTCCGCGTGGCCGGCGAATGCGAGATCGCGTTCTTCGGCCTCATCCCCGGCGCCACGGGCAAGGGGCTGGGCAAGTGGCTGATGCGCAAGGCCTTGCAGCTCGGATGGGGCGGGGAAGGGGTGCGGCGGATGTGGGTCCACACCTGCACGCTCGATGGCCCCACCGCGCTGCCGTTCTACATGGCGCAGGGCTTCGTGCCCTATGCCCGCTATGTCGAGATCTTCCGCGATCCCCGCCTTGCCGGCATCCTGCCGGCTGATTGCGCCAGGCAGCAGCCGGTCATTTCCGGCTGAGGCGGGTCCACACCAGCGCCAGCAGCGCCGCGGCGGCCAGCGGCATCAGGTTGATGCCCAGCGGCAGCGCCGCCGCCCGCGTTGCCAGTGGCGCCAGCCACAGCAGGATCAGCGCCTGTTTTTCCCAGGGCCGCCAGCCCGTCCGCCGTGCCTCGGTGGCCAGCCAGAACACCGGCTGCACCAGGAACGCCAGATCATAGGAAAACAGATAGGGTGAGGCGAGCGCCGTTGCGGCCAGCATCATCGCCCCGGTCGCCTGCGCATCGGCGCTGCGCCGCCATGCCAGGCACGTGATGGCGATCCCGCCCAGCGTGATAAACCCCTGAAGCACCACGGCAATTGCCTGCCCCGCCAGCACGTGTACCGCGGCATAGGGCGTGCACATCCGCACGAAGAATTCGCCCCCGCTCTGCGCCATCAGCACCCGGCTGACATGGAAGCTCTGCGGATAGGCGGCCCAGGTTTCCGGCCCGAACACCAGCAGCGACAGCAGGCACAGACCGATGGCGGAAATCGCCGCCCCCCCGATCGCCCGCCACTGCCGCCCCGCCAGCAGCCAGAAGGGGACCAGCAGGGCGAGGTGCGGTTTTATGATCAGGGCGCCGAACAAGGCCCCGGCCAGCCACGGTTTTCTGGGCAGGAACAGCACCCCGCCGACGAGCAGGGCGGCGGTGAAAAAGCCGTTCTGCCCGTGACTTGCGGCAAGATAGGCGACCGGCGAAGCCAGGATCGCCAGAGCATGTCCAGGCGCAATCCGGCGCGCCACCAGGAACCACGCGGCCCAGCCGGCAAGGCCCCAGGCGACCCAGGCAACCACATAGGGCAGCCATCCCAGGGGGGCGACGAGGAAGAGGTAGGGGGGCGGATTGACATAGGCGACGAGTTGCCCGGTGCCCGATGCAGCCTGCGCCGCCTGTTCCGCCAAGAGGTTGTAAACATTGGCGGGATTTCCGCCGGCCAGGATCCTGCCAGCGCCCCAGAAGGCGAGGAAATCGCTGCCGGCACCCCCGGTGGCCTCGAAGAACACCTTCGCCAGCATGGGCACCCAGGCGATGAGGAAAAGGACCGAAAAGCCCTTTACCCGTGCGGAATCGGGCCAGTGGCCGTTGCGCGCGGCATGAAGGGCGCGCTGCAGCCGGTTCTGCCCCATTTCAACCCCGTTCAAAGCGGCTCACCCCCCGGTCAGTCGATCTCAACCCCATCTCAGTCGTTGTCAATTTACGACCTCGCAAGCGGCTTCGGGTCTCTCAATAGCAACACGGGCGTGAAAGAAACGTGTGCGCCATGCCATTTTGCCTTGCGGCATGTGGTCGGTTTCTCCCATCTTGGGTCCAGATGCTACGCCAGTACGAACTTGTCGAACGTGTGCTCGCCTATGATCCCGATGCGGACGAGGCGATGCTGAACCGTGCCTATGTCTATACCGTGCAGAAGCACGGCACCCAGAAACGCGCCAGCGGCGACCCGTACTTCAGCCATCCGGTGGAAGTGGCCGGCCTGATGACCGAGCTGAAGCTGGACCAGGAAACCATCGTCACCGCGCTGCTGCACGATACGGTGGAAGACACGCTGGCCACCACCGAAGAGATCGAGCGCCTGTTTGGCGGCGACGTGGCCCGGCTGGTGGACGGGGTGACCAAGCTTTCCAAGATCGAGACGATGACGGAAAGCGAACGCGCGGCCGAAAACCTGCGCAAGTTCCTGCTGGCGATGAGCGAAGACCTGCGCGTGCTGCTGGTGAAGCTGGCGGACCGGCTGCACAACATGCGCACGCTGCACTTCATCAAGAGCGAGGACAAGCGCCGCCGCATCGCGCGCGAGACGATGGAGATCTATGCCCCGCTGGCCGAACGCGTGGGCATGTACGAATACATGCGCGAGATGCAGCTGCTGGCCTTCGAGCAGCTGGAGCCCGAAGCCTATGCCACGATCACCGGGCGGTTGGCCGCGATCCGCAGCGAGGAAGGATCGCAGGTTGGCGCCATCGCGCTGGAAGTGAAGCAGGTGCTGGCCGAAGCGGGCATGAAGGTGGAAGTTTCGGGCCGCGAGAAGCACCCCTATTCCATCTGGCGCAAGATGGCGGAACGGCATGTCAGCTTCGAACAGATCACCGACATCATGGCGTTCCGCGTGCTGACCGAAAGCGAGGACGAATGCTATCGCGCGCTGGGCATCCTGCACCGCGCGTGGCAGATGATCCCCGGCCGGTTCAAGGACTATATCTCCACGCCCAAGATCAACGGTTACCGCAGCCTGCACACATCGCTGATCTATAACAACGCCATGCGCGTGGAAGTGCAGATCAAGACCAAGGACATGCACGAGACCAACGAATACGGTCTTGCCGCGCACTGGAGCTACAAGCAGGGCGGGGTGCCGCCCGATGCGCAGGTGGGCTGGCTGCGCGACCTGATCGAGATCCTGGACGCCAGCCACGATCCCGAAGAGCTGCTGGAAAACACCAAGATGGCGATCTACCAGGATCGCATCTTCGCCTTCACCCCCAAGGGCGCGCTGTTCCAGCTGCCCAAGGGCGCGACGCCGATCGACTTTGCCTTTGCCGTGCACACGAACCTGGGCGCGCAGGCGGTGGGGGCCAAGATCAACGGCCGCCACGTGCCGCTGCGCACGCCGCTGGGCAATGGCGACGTGGTGGAGATCATCAAGAGCCGCAATTCCGAGCCGCAGCTTTCATGGCTGGGCTTTGTGGTGACGGGCAAGGCGCGCGCCGCGATCCGCCGCTTCGTGCGACAGAAGGAACGCGCCGAAGTGGCCGCGATCGGCCGCAAGCTTTACGAGGAAATCGCCGAGCGGCTGCCCAGCAAGATCGGCAAGAAGGCGCTGGCCGATGCGGTGAAGCGGCTGAAGATGGGCGGCGAGGAAGACCTGATGGTTGCCATCGGCGCCGCCAAGATCGACGACCGGCAGGTGATGGAGGCGCTGGTTCCCGGCAGCGCGGCAAACCTGCCCGCCAGCGAGGAATGGCCGCGCCAGCAGCGCGCCATCGCGGTGCGCGGGCTGACGCCGGGCATGGCGTTCAAGCTGGCCAACTGCTGCCACCCGGTACCGGGCGACCGCATCGTGGGCCTGCGCCGCCCCGGCAAGGGGGTGGAAGTGCATTCCATCGACTGCATGACGCTGGCCGACGGGGTGGACGCCGACTGGATCGACCTTTCATGGGACGCGCGCACCGATGGCGCGGTGGGCCGCCTGCGCGCCGAGCTTTACAACCGCCCCGGCACGCTGGCGGAAATGGCCGGCATCTTTGCCAAGAACCACGCCAACGTGGTGAACCTGGAAATGACCCAACGCGAAAACCCGTTCCACACCTATGAGGTGGACCTCGAAGTGCGCGATCTGGCGCACCTGACGCGGATTGTCAGCGCCTTGCGCGCGAGCGATGCGGTGGCGCAGGCGGAGCGGATTTGAGGGGGCGGCACAATTAGAAGGGGCGGATTCAGACGTTAGCGCCCGACTTGGAGTAGCTGACTCTTAATCAGCGGGTCCTAGGTTCGAGCCCTAGTGCGTCCACCACTTTCCTCAGCATTTACAGTAACTTACCCATCTACGGGGTCACTCTTACCCAAGGGCCGCAAGCGTCGTGTAAGAGCAGTGTAAGAGTACACAATAAAGCTGCCGGGCGGCTTGAAACCGCAGTTGCGGCTCGCCATCTCCTAAGCACGAAATAGCCGAAGCGTGTTTGAGGTCACCCCCGGGCCAACGGAAAAAACCTCACTACGCTGGCCTAGCGCACCCCGTCGGCTACGACATGGGTCCGGGTGCGAGATAGAGGAGAACACTATGGTGTTCCTCACTATCGAAGCCAGCAAGCCGAACGGTGCCTCGTACCGTCTGGCCATCGGGTGCAATATGCTCCTGCTGGCTTCGTGGTTCGCGAGTATCGGCCGGATGCTCTAAGGGAAGGGCGCCTCAGCAATGGGGTGCCCTTTCTCGCTCCGTTATAGGGTCGGGGTAGCAGTCAATTCTTGGCGATGCCGGCTGCGTCGCCATCTTTTTAAAACGCGCGCGAATTTGCTCGATTTTACCGATCGGCGATCGCTCAGCTCTTCGGCCCTTCCAATACCCTGAACCAATCCCGGATCGCGAGCTTCAAGCGGTCAACCTCGTCTTCTGCCAAAACTCCGCAGTGGGCGATCGTTCCCCGCAGCATGTTGAGCGCTGCCATCACCCGAGACACCGCCGACTGATTGCTGAGCATCCCCGCAAAATCGGACCAGTTGGCACGGATAATGTCTCCGAGCTGGCCAAAGGTCGTGTAATCGATATCGTCCTCTGAACGGACGGACACGGCAGCCTGCGCCTCCCGATCGCGATTCTTTCGCACTTCCTCGAGGACGCCGGGTGGCACGCGGGTGTCCCACCATTTCGCACCGTGCGCCGATTCCATCGTCTCTACGATTAGACGGCGGATGTCGTTCTCAAGAAGGTAGAATATCTCGTAGTAGCGGGACATGTGAGCAGCGTTCTTGCGGTTTGCTAGATCGAACTGCTTGATGAAGGGTTCGAGTTGCTCGTTATCTGCCTGGCTAAGCCCACGAGACTGGGCGGTGTCATACTCGGCCAAAGTCGTCCGCAACCCTGCCTCTATGACGGCGCACTTGAGCACGAACAGTTCGACCGTGTGGTCACTCATGACAAGAGGTTCGCCTTGAGGCTCTTGAAGATGGCGTTGTAGACCTCGACGTTCGTCGTCTCCGGCAGAACCACGTTGATATTATAGGCAAGCTGAAGCCGCCCGTTGCCACCGCCATTCTGGTCAGAGGGCGGCGGGGGTGGGGAATCGTGCGACTGACCAGCGTCGTTTAGGTCTTCGGCCTTGCCATCCTCACGCGCCTGCTTCGCGTAATCCTGAAAGGCTTGGAAAGTGTTCAGGATGTAACGGACAATCCCTTCCTTCTTGGGAAGACCAGTGATCGCCACGATAACGTCAACGAGCGCGGCTTCATCCGCTTTGTGTGCATATTGGTTCCGCCTGAAGATCTCCGCAAACCCGTTACGAAGCGCCTTAAGTGCGGCGGCCGATCGGCCTGCGTCCGTCTGGAACTGAGCATATAGTTCGGTCGGCGCGCCCGTCTGATTAAGCAAGCCGGTGGCTTTTAGAATGGGAATGATAGGCCGCGCGGCTCCGCCTGTCGCCCCCATCACGGTCCCCAGAAAGTCAGTATTGAACGTGCCGGGCTTTTCGGAGGTCGGAATCTTCTCCAACACCCTCTTCAGCACCCCGGGGCTTGAGGTGTAAGGAAGCCCGCCAGGTATCTTGCGACGAGCAGTCTTTTCCGAATTGGCGGCTGAAGCCGCCGCCTCTGCGGGCGCTGCCGCAGCCTTCTGTTCAGTTGCCAAGTCAAATCCCCCTAGGTTGTGTTGACAAAGAGGATTCCCAAATCGCGTAAGTTCTGATTCATGGTAGTTTTTGAGGAGGCTACCTTGATCCGTGGTTTGATGAGCGATGAGGAATGGGCCTTTCTTAAACCGTT
>NZ_JAROCY010000029.1 GCF_029436685.1 Novosphingobium cyanobacteriorum | reverse complement strand
CAACATCCCCGCCCTCGCCGTTCGTATGCACAAACGGACAGCCTCAAACATGCCCAAGGGTGGGGTCAATTTTAGACGCCGATTACCCCTCAAACGGGGTCAATTTTGCACGCCGGTCTACACCTCCATAGATTCGTTCCTCAACATGATCAGATTCAGGATACTCCTCTTTGCTAGCTTCGTAAGCCGAGATTAGGCGTGCGATAAACTCGGCGTCGGCTAGAACAAGTTGGGCTCGCGCTTCAATGTCGTCGACGGAGAGACCGCCAAGGCACCAAGCGGGGGCGTCATAGATGTCACGAATTGAGGGTGCCGCGTTGATCTTTGTTTTGCGTAGTGGCTTGGGGCCGTTCTTGATGCACTGAATCAGTGCAGCATGATCGAGCGTCCTGAAATCGCTCGGGTCATGGGAGAGGTCGAAGCATAGGTGCTTGTTTGGCTGCTCCATGTCGGAACCGATGCAAATGACCGGAAAATGTTTCTGACCGCCGAACGAATAATATTCGCTAAGCAGAATGGGATCACCCGCACCAAGGAAATCCGCGCAGGTGGCCTTCTGCGAGAACCGTATGAAATTCGACCATTCCTGCGGCGCTTCCTCGGCTACGATCTTGCACAGATGAATCAGCGCCTCGACATCGGCCATGGCGTCATGAGCGTTCTGGTGATCGAAACCATTGGCCGGAGCCAGAGCGTCCAATTTGAAGTTCGGCCTGCCATTCGATTTGGCGGGGATCACCAGGCAACCGGGCTCAAACTGGGCAACGCCTTTGACCAACAGCATAGCATCCGCGCGCGTGTTGCCCTGCTTGTTGGTTAGGTAGGGATCGTGAAGGGTCTGGTAGAACGCCTGCCGAAGCAATTCCTCGTCGAATGCCATGCTGTTGTAACCAACAAAGATTGCTGGCGACCACTGGGTCAGCTTTTGTCGGATCGCGCGGACCATCTCATAATGCGAAGGATAGTCGGGATGGCTGGCCTGTTCGATCGTAACGCCGGTGACGAGCATCGCACCGGGCGACATGATGATGTGTGGCTGAAGTCGGCAACGTATCTCAAAGCGTTCCAAGACGTTGAGATTTTCGTCAGTATGGACAGCGCCAAACTGAAGAATCTGGTCAAAGGCCGTGCTGATTCCCGTAGTTTCGGTATCGTAGAAAACGAAACTCACATCCACGCCCCTTTTGGTCAGCCTAATTGAATGCCATTAGCCTGTATTGCATTGCTTGAGGGCTTACCTTGAAGCGCTTGGCAAGCGCATTCAACTGATCAACATCTTCCAGCCCGAATGATGACAAGTCTATTAGTTTCTCAATGAGGAAGCTGGGCATCAGCAATTCAGAGGCGAAGGCGTTAGCTTGAATTTCCATAATGTCCGTGCCTTCGGCGGATTTCTCATCGCGCAGCATCGCCCGCTGGCCGCCGATGAATACCGCAAAGCCTTTATCGACATGCACGGTCCCTATCAGATGCTCGCGGTGCAGAATATGATGTCCTAATTCATGAGCCATCGTGAAACGCTGCCGATTGGGGTGATGGAGTGCATTTACCCCAATCACTGCAACGTCGTCCTTGATGACGGCCATGCCAGAGAGCGCCTCATCAAGCGGCGAGAATTGAAGGCGTATACACTTCTTCTTGATGATCCTCTCAACGGGAACGGGGGCCGCTTCCACACCGAACTCAGTGAGAATCTCGCGCGCAGCTTGTCGCGCAGTGTCTTGCCCATAGCTCATTTGGATTGCGATTCAGGTAGTACGGCTTGAAGGAACTGGGCGACGCTTGCCATTTCGTCGTCGGAAAGGTCGCTACGAGAAAGCGCAATCTGAGGTTCACTTTTGCTCGCCGTCTCCGGCAATGGAGCCGATGGGACCAAATCCGTAATGCTCTTCAGGCCAAGGGCTCGCACCAATGCGTAGACCTGATGTAGCAAAACCTTCTGTCGACCGCTCTCGATGTTCGCGACGGATGCTCGGGAGAGGCCGATCTTATCCGCCAAGGTCTGTTGGGTAAGATTAATCTCATCTCGGCGCGCGGCGACAGCCCGCCCCAATAACCCATAAACTGCGGCATTTTCCATGCTGTCGCCTTGCCAGAGTGCACCGGTGATGTCAACGACACAAACATATGTTTGCAATAAGCACGTTGCAATGTTTGTGGTAATTGACATATCCCGCACTCCTCGCCATACGGGTTATGCGCTCAGGCAGTCCTGCCTGAGTCGAAACTGAAGCGGCAAAGATCGATCCGGCCACATCATTGGCCGTCGAGATGCGCCGCCCGTTCGAGCGGGGAATGGCGCTGTGAATCACTCAGTTCAGGAGGCACTGGCGAGCATCGGCAGGCAACTGGACGCCAATGCCTTCCCTCACGTGTTCGACAACGGCGTGGTTATGCCCAGCACGTCCGATGTCGCACCATCAGCACTGGGCAAGGAAACTGACGATGAACAGCAAAGACCGAGAGGACCCGCAGCCGGGTCACGGAAAGGGGCCGCCCAACGGAAAGGGACGCCCCGTCGAACACGGCAGGCCGGTGCCTCCGCACGGATCAGCGGCGGCCTGCTTCGGACCGCCTACGAAGCGCAGGTAGCGAGCCTTGAAAAGGCATATCCTGCGTCCCGCGTGTTCCTTGATGATGACGGAATGTGGCTCCAGACCCAAAGCTCAGTTTTGTCGGGCCTGGACTATGGAGCCACATTTCTTGTCGCCCTGCCGTTTGTGCCCGGAGCCGGACCACGTGCTTGGGGCTTCTGGAATGGCCCCGGCGGCCCGCTTTGGATAGGGCCTCGGCACACAAATTTTTTCGATGGATCGATATGTGCGTTTTCGCCCGGCGATAATGCTTGGGTCGAGGGTGGCGATCTGACGTCGCTGATCGACCTTTATACGGTGTGGGCGCTTCGCCATCTTCACTTGAAGCTCCTGGGTCGATGGCCGGGGAGGCAATATTCTCTGCCCCCGCCCAACGAGATGCTGAATCCCTATTATCGTCTGGTCCAATGCAAAGATGACGAACTCTGCGGCTGCGGATCCCTGTCGGCGCGATATGCGGAATGCTGCAAGCCGAAGGACCTACGATTTGATTTTGGGCGACTGGCGCAAGAATTTGTGCGGCGCATGGGCGGCAGGTTCGGGGACCGCAAGCCGCCGCTGGCGATTGCCGACTTCGCCGCGGGCGAGGGTGCTGCACCAAAGATCAGAGATGTACACAACCTGATGGCCCCGACGGCTCGGACTTCCAAGCAAGCCTAGTAAGGAGAAGAAAATACATGGCTAGATGCACGGCACCAGTAAGAGGCCATACACGTGGCGGTGGAGCAGACTGCCCTGTGTGCGGCCCCCGCTATCGTGGCTTCAGGTCTTACTCATCGTATTCCCCGACCTCTTACTCTTCGTCCTACCCCCCTTCTAGCTCCTCGTCAGGAAGCAGTCGCGGCGGCCAGAGTAGCGTTGGCGGGTCTCGCCGCACCGCGAAGCCTCGCTGGTCGGGAGCAGGTTCGGCAGTGTGGTACACGCCTGAGCAAGTGCAAGCGTTCACGCCAATTCGACAAAACGTCGAAGATCTGGCGGAGTCGCAGCCCGACCTTCGGGACGTGTTTCTCTGTCACGCGTGGGATGACAGGCAGGGCTCTGCCAAGCAACTGCATGATTTGCTCGAAGCGCGCGGTGTCCGCGTGTGGTTCAGCGAAAAAGACCTCGGTCTCGGCGTACCGATGATGCGGGCAATTGACAAAGGCCTGATCAATTCGCGCGTCGGCATCGTTTTGGTGACCCCGGCAATGTTGCGGCGTCTCCCGGCCGAAGGCGTTGCAGACAAAGAGCTTTCGGCGCTCCTCCGGCGTGAACGACTCGTCCCGGTTGTTCATGGAACGACCTATGAAGAGCTTGAGCAGGTCAGCCTCCTGCTAGCTTCCCGAGCCGGGCTGAACACTGCCGAAGAGTCGATGGCGGAAGTCGCGACCAAAATCGCCGAATTGGTCGCTACCTAGGCGCGCTCAGCGAATGTCGCTTTACATGGTCCAGGCGCAGAAAAGCCGACTGACCGAGATTTGGTCGGTCGATCCGTCCTGAGAGTTTGTTGAACGAATGGAAGGTTTCGAGAAGCCGATTTGAACGGCTGAACGGCGGCTTTGTCAGCGGTTTTAGCTGGGCCGCTCAACGGGCATGCGACTCTCGATTTCCCGGTGGCCTTGTCGCGCTCGCGCATTTGTAATGGTCACTTGCCCGAAGTTCCCAATCTCTTTGCAATCCACTGACCTGCCTCAGCGATTGCGGCCTTGCCTTTAGTGGGAAGCTCATTCTGGAAGAGCGGCCAGGCGTGGATCATTTCGGGCCAGACGCGCAATGTTATGTCACATCCCGCCAATGCAGCGCGGTGGGCAAGGCGTGTGGCATCGCCGAGCAGGACTTCGTCAGTTCCAACCTGGATCAGTAGCTGCGGTAGCCCAACCAGATCGCCATTGAGCGGTGAAATCAGCGGATCCTCAGGTGCGTGGCCAGCGCAGTAGATATCTGCCATCGCCTGAAGCGCCTCATGCGACACCATTGGATCGCGGGGCGCGCAGATGTCGAAGGCTTCGCCGCTTTGCGTCAAGTCGAGCCACGGGCTGAGGAGGTAGATCGCACCCGGCAGAGCACAGCCTAGCTCACGAAGCTTCAGAACCAGCGCCAGGGTCAAGTTGCCGCCGGCGGATTCACCGCCAACCACGATGTCGTCCGGTTCGAAACCCTCGCCAAGGACATATTGCCAGGCGTTGACCGCATCATTCAATCCCGCTGGGAAAGGGTTCTCTGGCGCCAGTGAATAGTCCATGTTGTAGGCGACCACTCCAGCCGCGCTTGCCAGCCGCGAGACCAGGTGACGATGGCTGAGCGACGAGCCAAAGGCATGCCCTCCGCCGTGATGATAGAGCAGGGCCTTGCTGGTGTCGGCACCAGTCGGCACGATCCGCTCCCCTCGCACCGTACCGTTGTTGATCGGCTCGATCGTGCAATTATCGGCCGGCGGGACCGCGCCATGCTCGGCATCGAAAGCAGCGCGTTGCTGATCGATAGTTGGTGCTGGACCGCGCGCCAGTGCCGCAGTCCGTTCACTCCAGCGGCGCTTGAAAGAGGCGATCTCGCTTTCGGTCATGTCTGCTTCTCCGTGGGATCAGGCGAGTGCGCTTAAGGCGTCATCAACAAAAAAGAAGGCGCGCCGCGCCCTGGGTTAGGCACGGCGCGCCAGGGGAGAGATCCTAAAAGTTCACTTTCGCTTCGATGCCATACTGGCGGGGTGCTCCCCAAGTGACGAACCGGGCGCCGAAACTGTCAGACGCATCCATCTGCGCGATATACGCCTTGTTCGTCAGGTTCCTGCCATAGACCCGGACGTGTAGACGATCGTTCGGGCTGTCCCAGACAAGCCCCATGTCCAGCAGCGCGTAGCTGCCTTGTGCATCAAGTGGTCCGTTGAATTCGCGGAAGAACACCGTGCTTCGCTGGCTGACATCAGCCCTGATGGTGAACGTGCCGAATGCGCCGGGTGTGGTGCGGTAGCCTAGCCCGATGTTGCTCGAAAATTGAGGAGCCTGGCTGAGACGCTTGCCATCGAGCACCTGCACGCCGAGTGCCGGATTCATCCCATCGACGTTCGAAAAGCTGGCATACTTCGCGTCGAGCAGCGAGACGTTCGCATCGAACATCCAGTGGCGGTCGGGACGCCATGCCGTCTCGATCTCGAGTCCCTTTACTTTCGCGGCGGCCGCATTCGTGATGAAGCGGGCAAGGCCGATCACCTGGCTGATCTGGAGATTGTCGTAATCGTATTTGAAAGCCGAGAGGTTGAGCGTCAGGGTGCGATCAAGAAGGCGCAATTTGACGCCGCCTTCGTACGCCGTCAGCTTTTCCGGATTGAACTGATTATCGCAGGCATAAAGATTGAAGCCACCTGCCTTGAACCCCTTCGAGAACGTTGCGTAGACGTTCGCATCGCTTGAAACTTCGTAACGCGCACCGAACCGCGGGGTGGTCGAGGTAAACTCCACATCGTTGGTTCGCAGCGGACAGGTATAGATTGGCGCCCCCGGCCCCCAGGTGATGTTGTTCTGCTGGGTCTGGGATTGCTTTTCCTTCGAATAACGGACCCCGGCGATGAGGCTCAGGCGGTCCGTCGGGTGCAATGTCACATCGGCAAAGGCCGCCTTAACTTCCGACCTGTAGTCCGGTATCCGGAACAAGAGTTGGCTACCCGGCGGAAGGCCGTTGTCTGGCAGCAAGGTGACGGCGAACCCTTCCTTCAAGTTGTGGTCTAGGGTGTGATCGAGCTTGTCGTTCAGATAGAACACACCGGCGACAGCATCGACCATCTTGTCGCTGTAGGCAGCGTTGAATTCCTGGGTAAAGGTCTTGGAAAAATACGCGCGTCGGACCGGGAACATCGAGACGTTGATGCCGTCATCGTCCGACAGTGAATCGTCGGTCAACTTGTTGTAGCCACTGATCGACTTCAGTGTGACCTTGCCCAGGTCAAGCGTCGTTACCGCAGACAGGCCGAGATACCGCCGCCTGGTGTTGACTGGATCATTGGCCGAGGTTCTCCACGGCTCGAACGAGTAGGTAGCAGTTGCCAACACGGGATTGAGATAGATCGCGAAGGGTGCGGGATAGTTGTGCAGCGTAAAGTACTGCGATGGTCCATCACTGTTGAGGAATTCGCCCTTCAGCTCGATTTTGAGATTGCTGGTCGGCAGCAGATCGACCCGTAGGCGCCCGGACATCGTTTCCGCCTTGTCCAAGTCCTGCCCGCCGGGAATGATGTTCTTGATGAAGCCATCCCCGCGCTTGGTCCAGTCCAGCAGCAGCCGAGCGCGAACGCCTTCAGACACGGGTATGTTGACGACGCCCTGAAGGCGCGCCTCGTCGTAGTTGCCGTAGCTCGCCAGCGCGTAGCCTTCAAACTTGTCGGTCGGCGCCTTGGTGATGAAATTCACCACGCCGCCATTGGCATTGCGGCCATAGAGAGTGCCCTGTGGCCCGCGCAGCACTTCAACGCGCTCGAGGTCGACTTGCAGCAGGTCGCCCATCGATGGGCGCGCCTGGTACACGCCGTCGACGTGGATTGCCACGCCCGGCGCTCCCTGATTCAAGCCGACCCCCCGGATCGTGACGGCTGTCTGGCCGAGCAGATTGCCAATCTGCGTACTCGGCACGATGAACTGCAGACTGTTCGCCGTGCTGGCGCCGCGTTGCGCAAGTGCGTCAGCCGTCAGCGCGGTGATCGCCGCGGGAATGTTCTGTACACTCTCCTGGCGCTTCTGCGCAGTCACAATGATTTCGCCAGCGCCGACGGCGGCATCGCCGCTGGTCGCTGCTTCTTGCGCAGCTGCGGGTGGGGCGAATGCCAGGGCGGCAACCGACATGAACAACGCGGACCGAATCTTCAGCATCGAAATCTCCCTCTCCGAACCCTGTCATCAGCGCTGCAATGCCGCAGCCGCATCATGGTTTTTTACATTTCGGGGCAAAGATAAATCTGAACGTCACATCGCTGTCAAGCGTATTTTACATATGGGTGCAAAGTGACCAGTTGACGTAAAGTGCCGCCTTGTGGTGAAAGGGCCTGTGACCGAACAGAAACTGAAATCGCGCTCGGCGCGGGGTTCCAAGCGGACTCGTGTGCTTGTGGTGGCAGCGCGCATTCTCAACCGGATCGGGGTCTCATCGGTCTCCCTACCGGCGATCGCCGAAGAACTGGGTGTCTCGCGCGCCGCGCTCTATTACTATTTCGCAGACCAGGAAGACCTGGTGTTCCAGAGTTATCGCCGCTCGTGCGAGATTCTGGCGCAGCATCTCGGCGATGCGATCGATGCCGGTGGCGATGCGTTGTCGATCATCGATTCGTTCATTGACCGGGTGCTCGCGCCGGACAGCGCGGAAATCGCATCGATCAGCGATATGGTGTTGAGTAGCGCCGAGAATTGACCCAGGAGAGGCAGAAATTATCACTGAGAATTGACCCATGCTTTCCTCGCCCCCGGCTGACAGTCGGGAGGCATCGGAGTGATCGACATGGACCTACTCAGTGTGATCCGCCGCTGGCACTTTCGCCAAGGCATACCCATTCGCGAGATCAAACGGCGCACCGGCTTATCTCGCAACACAATCCGCAAATATCTTCGTGCCGACGCGGTGGAACCGGTGTTCAAGGTTCCCGACCGGCCGAGCAAATTGGACCCATTTGCCGAGAAACTGACGGGTTGGCTTAGGGCGGAATCGGGCAAGTCGCGCAAACAGAAGCGCACTGCCAAGCAGCTTTATGCCGATCTCGTCGCACTCGGGTATGACGGCTCGTATACTCGCGTGGCGGCCTTTGCCCGCGGTTGGAAGCGCGATCGCCAGTATGAGCAGCAGACCAGCGGGCGCGGAACTTTCGTTCCGCTGGCCTTCCAGCCTGGCGAAGCCTTCCAGTTCGACTGGAGCGAGGATTATGCGGTTTTGGGCGGCAAGCAGGTCAAGCTGCAGGTGGCCCATACCAAGCTGGCGCATAGTCGCGCGTTCATCGTGCGGGCTTATCTGCTGCAGACACATGAGATGTTGTTTGATGCCCTGACGCAGGCATTCCGGGTGCTGGGCGGCGTGCCGCAGCGCGGGATTTTTGATAATATGAAAACGGCGGTCGACAAAATCGGCCGCGGCAAGGCGCGCCAAGTCAATGCGCGGTTTGCGGCTATGGCCAGCCACTATCTGTTCGAGACCGACTTCTGCAATCCAGCTTCAGGCTGGGAGAAGGGACAAGTCGAGAAAAACGTTCAGGATGCACGCCACCGCCTGTGGCAACCTATGCCCAGCTTCCCGGATCTTGCGGCTCTCAACGACTGGTTTGAGGAACGATGCATCGCGCAATGGGCAGACATCCAGCACGGCGCACTCCCCGGCACCATTGCCGATGTGCACGCCGACGAGGTGGCCAATCTGATGCCCATGGGGCGGCCCTTCGACGGCTTCGTCGAGCAGACCAAACGCGTATCGCCCACCTGCCTGATTGCCTTCGAGCGCAACCGCTACAGCGTGCCAGCCTCCTTCGCCAATCGGCCGATCAGTCTGCACGTTTATCCTGAGCGTCTTGTCATCGTCGCGGAAGGGCAAATCCTGTGCGAACATCCCCGGATTATTGATCGATCCCACCAGAAGCCGGGGCGCACGATCTATGATTGGCGGCATTATCTCGCCGTCATTCAGCGCAAACCCGGCGCCTTGCGCAATGGCGCCCCCTTTCTGGAGATGCCCGAAACCTTCCGGCAATTGCAATCCCAACTGCTCAAGCGACTTGGTGGTGACAAGGAGATGGTCGAGATCCTCTCGCTTGTTTTGCACCATGACGAACAGGCCGTCCTGCGCGCTGTCGAACTGGCGCTTGAGGATGGGGTGGCAACCAAAACCCATGTGCTCAACGTGCTGCACCGCCTGATCGACGGAAAGGCACCACCAGCTCCTCCCATCGATGCACCGCAGGCTCTGCGCCTCGGCAAGGAGCCCAAAGCCGATGTTGGTCGCTACGATACGCTGAGGGAGATGCGTCATGCGTCATGATCCCGCCAGCGCCGCCGTCGTCGTCATGCTGCGCGGCCTCAAAATGTACGGCATGGCTCAGGCCGTCGGTGACCTGATCGAGCAGGGCGCGCCTGCCTTCGAAGCCTCCGTCCCCATGCTGTCCCAGTTGCTCAAGGCAGAGATGGCTGAACGTGAGGTTCGCTCGATCGCCTATCAGATCAAGGCTGCTCGCTTCCCGGCCTATAAGGATCTGGCCGGCTTTGACTTTGCCGCCAGCGAGATCAACGAAGCCTTGGTGCGTCAGCTCCACCGTGGCGACTTCATCGACAGTGCCGACAATGTGGTGCTGATCGGCGGGCCCGGTACCGGCAAAAGTCACATTGCCACCGCCCTTGGCGTCCAGGCTGTCGAGCACCACCGAAGGAAGGTGCGCTTCTTCGCCACCGTCGATCTGGTCAATGCGCTGGAACAGGAAAAGGCGGCCAACAAGGCTGGCCAACTGGCCGAGCGGCTGCTTAAGCTCGACCTCATCATCCTGGATGAACTGGGCTATCTGCCCTTCAGCCCGTCAGGTGGGGCGCTGCTGTTCCACCTGCTCAGCAAGCTGTATGAGCGTACCAGCGTCGTGATCACCACCAACCTCAGCTTCAGCGAGTGGGCCAGCATCTTCGGCGATGCCAAGATGACGACCGCCCTGCTGGATCGCCTTACCCATCACTGCCACATCCTAGAAACCGGCAATGACAGCTTCCGATTCAGGGCCAGTTCCGCCACTCCCAAAGCCAGAAAGGGATAAACCCAAACCTTGACCTTGCTCGCCTTGGGCAGCACATATCCCACATCCACCCGGGTCAATTCTCAGTGATAATCCTGGGTCAATTCTCGGCGCTACTCAACAGGCATTGGTTTGCTCTTCGGCATTTTTCAACCTGTAGAAGCCTGCAATCACGCGAAGTGTCCGCGTTAGGCTCTCTTCGGCTGGTCCCGTCGGCCACTCCAGGATCGATGCGACGACGACTGCCGCCGCAGCCGATAGTTCCGCATCCCACACGACATCATGCTCAATAACGGAGAGCGGCTGATTATTGTAGGTATGAGGCTCCGAAAGGATAACTGAAAGGTCCGCGATGAGCGAGTTGCTCCGCGACAGCACCGCGACACTAGGCTTCTCGACACCTTTTTTTCGCAAAGCGCTGAAAGTCCAGATCACCGCCGCGTGAACCGTCGCGGGGAACGCGTTCACCCAATAGCTCACCTGCTTGACGTCAGGTGTTGCCGGCAGCGGACTTTGATTGCGCAATACCGCATCGGCAAACTGAAGGATGCCGGCATTTGGACTCCTGTGGTTGTCACCGCCGAGATCGAATTCGGCAATCGCGACAGCCTCGCGTAGAATGTCCAGACGGCGAGGATCGATGTCGTCCCGATAATCGAATATCCGCTGTTCCGGATCCGCCAGACAGAACACGTCGGTCACTTGGGCGAGCGCCCGCACAATCCGCCACTGATTGTCGTCTCCATACAGAACGCGTGGTAGGTCTGGACCACGACGGCCCTGCGTTGGCTCGGCGTCAGGATTTCTTTGCAGCGTAGGAGGACCTGCCGGATCGCCGCACGAGAGAAGCTCAGGAACAGAACTTCCTGACCGGGCTTAAGCGTCGCGAAGCGGGCTTGTGCCTTGAATAGCGCAATCGTCGTCTTGCCTGAGCCGGGTCCACCGAGCACCAGCAGGTGCCCGGCCTGCCCGATGATCGCCTTTCGCTTCTCGCACAGCTCCAACTTCATTCCAGCAAGTCCCCGAAATCGCCAGGCACAGGTGCGGCAATGTCATCGGGTACAGCACTAAGACACTTATGAATTGCCTCCAGGATCTCGCGGATCGTCGCGGGCAGTTCCGCCGCGGTCTGGCACTGCGCGATCAACATCGCCGCATATCCATAGGCCTCGCCCTTGCGGGCTTTAAGCACTTTGATAGCCAATGCCGCTGCGTCCGCATCACTGGCCGCCGGATCATAGGTCCCGACAGGGGGATAATCGGACCGATCTTTCACTTCGTCGAGAAAGCGCCGCACGACCGGGATCGGCATCTGCTTGACAAGGACGTTCTCGATACCCTTCTCGGGCGACTCCCAGACCTGAGTGTAGCTTTTCAGCTTTTCGAGAGAATCTTGACCAAATGCGGCGTTCGGCTTGTCGTAAAACCCGAAGGCTAGCTTGCCGAGCGCAGAGAAAATCGGGCCATGACGCGGCACTGCATTGTCCGCGCCGGCGTCAAAGACGCTGACGCCGGCAAGATCGAAATGCATGTAAGTGTCCGCAGGCAGCGAGGCCTCCATTATAGACGATGCAACCGGAAACAGCGACGCCTCGGTCGAGCCCTCAACGACCAGCACCGCCCGGCTCAGGATCGCCTCGGCGAACTGGCGACGCTCCGTCCGGTAGGTCTTTGGCTTAACCGCCTGAGCGTCGATCGGCTGGCCCGTCAGCGCCCCACCCTCGTCGCGGCTAAGGATGACGATCTGCGATGGATCGAATTGCTCAATCACATAGGGCGAATGCGAAGTGACGATGGATTGCCCCATCTCGGCCAGCACGAAGCGTGTGACGCGGCGCTGCGTATGCGGTGGCAGCGCAATCTCGGGCTCCTCCATCGCGAAGATCACCGACTGCTTGTCCTTCAGCTCAGCGATGAATGTCAGCAGCGCAAAGACCAATAAATTAATCGAGCCGGTGCCAAGTCGGCCGAACGGTACGAGATGTTGCCCTGGCTGTGCAGCGATGAACAGACGCACGACCTCGCGCAGATGCTCGCGCGTCAGGTCCGACGCGAAGAACGCTGTAGAGTTATCGCCTGGCGCGAGATTCACGAAACGGCCCATACGCGACCTGACTTCGGCGCGAATTTGCTTCAACTGCTCGATCTCGCCGATTCCAGGGTCGAGGCCTTGCAGTCGGCCGAGCGTATCCTGCCACATCTCAACCGCGCCAGCCCCGCCGAGCTTTAGGACCGAATCGAGCAAAGACCCCCGCTGAAGGCTTAGCGCTCGTGACCCGGTCCGCAGGGTCCGTAAAAACACAAAGCCGCAAAGCCGCTTGTGCGCGCGCGTGAACGGAACGCGCCCTTGTCCAAGCTTTATCTCGGACTCCTCATCGAGAGCATCGACTTCCTTGGTTGGATGGTCGAAAAAGGTATTCCCGACGAAATCGTCCTCCTCCCGATCGTAGCGGCCGATAAATAGCAGCGGTAGGGCCCAGACCGCTCCAAGCGCGTCGGCCTCGGCGAGCCCGTTATCCCCTTCGTCGATGAAGGTGCCGGCCTTATCGTCCCACCGGCGTAAATGACCGCCGAACCGGCGTGTTGCCTCTTCGGAGAGATCGACAAGGATTGCCTCAATACGGATTTCGATGGGAATTCCGTCCGCCGCCAAATATCGTCCGCAGTGAAAGTCGTGCTCGTCAACAACGGGTCTTCGAAAAAGCCTTTCCGGTCCCAGGACGAGATCAAGCGCCTCGCACACGGTCGACTTTCCAATATTGTTGCCACCCACAAGAAGCGTATGGCCGGAAAAATCGACGCTGCCCTGAGAGACACCCCGGAAGTTTGTGATCTTGAGGCGTCGAACTCGCATAGCTTCTCCCTCAAAACTTATCGGCGTTAGGCTGTCGCGCGTCCCACGATATCCATCAGTTTCTCGTAACTCGTCACCACGTCATACTTGACCCGATCCTCCGACACACGCTGACCGATCTCATCGAAGAACTTTCGGGCGCAAGCAATCTTGGTGTTCTCGATCTCGCGGAGCTTCATCGTGGACATGGTGCCCTTGGTCTCTGCGACGAAGTAGATGTGCTTTACGCTTCCTTCCTTGAAGGAAATTGCCCAGTCGGGGTTATAGTCGCCCACTGGTGTCGGGATCAGGAAGCCGCGCGGTAGCTTGGCATAAACGACCACCTCGCTGGCAACGTCGAGCCGGTCTGCGAATTTGCGCTCAATTTCGGAGTCGGTGACCACGTAGTCGTAGATGTGCCGCTTGAGCTTGGCCGACGCCTTGGAAAAGTCCTGGCCGGTCTGGTTCGCGGTGAAGATGTCGACGTCGTAGCGTTCGGCCAGCCCGTCATAGGCCAGCCGCTCGATGACCATCGTTGCCTTCTGCTCGGCGATGATCCGCGATGCCTCGGCGATGAAGTGCTCGGGGTTCTCCTTGAACTGTCCGAAAACGCTGGCCTGAATGCCCGTCAGGATCTCGGCTGCAGTTTTGCGCGTGAGTTCCGTGTTTTCGGCGATCTTCCCGAGGAGGTCGTATTTCACGAGCGAATGGACTGATCCTCCGCGCTCGGTCGTTGAGCCTGTAAGGGCAAAACCATCACCCGCCTTGAGCTGCTCATCGGTCAACCCGTCGCCCTGGATGCCGGTCTGGACCGTGTACTGGAGCGGCGTCACGCGAAGGTGGCTATCGAGAGCGCTCACGCATTTGCGAACCAACTCGTCGGAGTCGAATTCGACCCGATAGACGGCCTTCTGGTTGATGCGCCGCCAAAGCTCCTGGAACTCCTTCTTCTCGAAATTCTCATTAAGCGGATTGGTCTTCGGCTTGCGGCCGTCCTCCACCTTCGGCAGCTGCGCGTCGCTGAATACGCTGTCGATGATCTGGAAAATCTGATCGGCGTGCGCCTTCAACTCGTCCGGCAAAGCCGCCAAAGTTCCGGCTTCCTTCGCCTGATGGTAGGCGCTGGTGATCTGGTCCGTGTCGTCGGAATAGTCGTTCTTCACGAGGTAGCGGTATATCTGCTTCGCCATGGCCGGCGTGATCTCGATCGAGCCTGTATCTGTGGTGATCGTTTTCCCGGTGAAATACGCCTCGCTTGCCTTGCGCGGCCGAGAGGTCAGCGTGTCGGCGATTTCCTTCTGGAGGCCGGCGACGAAGTTCTTGTAGCTCTCGCTCGCGACGACGGTCAGCACGTTGATATCGTGGACCACCGCCGGGTTGTCCATGCGATCGCCGTTCTGGTCGACCGACAGGCGCAGCCCCCGGCCCACTTCCTGGCGCCGCGAAACGGTATTGTCACTGTGCTTGAGCATGCACATGACGAAGACGTTGGGATTGTCCCACCCTTCACGCAGCGCTGAGTGTGAGAAGATGAACCTCGTCGGCTCTGCGAAGGACAGCAGCCGTTCCTTGTCCTTCAGAATCAGGTCGTAGGCGTCCACGTCGTCTGAATCGACCGACCGAGCCCCGACGGCGGGATCCTTCAGCCGGTTGGTCTTCTTGTCGATCGCGAAATAGCCGTTGTGCGTCTTGGCCGCATCGATGCCCGACAGGTGCTTGCGGTAGGCGTCGTTATCGATCGCCAACTCAGCCAGATACTCCGCCTTGAGAAGCTCGTACTCCTCCTCGAACACGCGGGCATACTCGCCCTTCTCATCGGGCTGGGCGTAGTCACGGTACTTCACCACCTCGTCGATGAAGAACAGCGACAGCACCTTGATACCCTGGACGAAGAGCTGCTTCTCCTTGTCGAGATGTGCCTTGATCGTCTCGCGGATCTGGATGCGCCGGATGTCGCGCTCGGACACGTCGCCCGTTGCCTCTCCGGCGCGCAGCACCACGCCATTGGTGAACTCGACCGTGTCGTTGCGCGCATCGATCTGGGAAATGGTGAAGCCGTCGCGGTACTGGTCCAGTTCTTCGGACTTTGCGAACAGGTCGTCCCGGAACTCCAATCGCTTAAGCTGACGCTTGATCTCGCCGCTCGCGAGTTTCACCTCGATCTCGATCCGCGCCACCGGCGCCTTCTTCGAGATCTCGATTCCCTCCAGATAGAGGTAGGCGTTTGTGCCAGCGAGCCCGCGCGTCTGGATGCCCCGAACCGCGATCTTTTTCACCAGCTTCTGGTTGTAGGCGTCGAGCGCATCGAGCCGGTGAACGCGGTTATGCTGCGTCTTGTGGGTAGCCGAATAGCGCAGGATCATGAGCGGCTTGAACTTGGGCAGCGCCTCCATCGTGGCCGCGCCCTCCATCTTCTGCGGCTCATCGAGGATCAGGATCGGCCGATTGCTGGCGATCACGTCAATGGGCTTGCGCGACTGGAAGTCGTCCAGCTCCTCATAGATGCGGCGGTTGTCGGCGCCGCGCGCCGCGAACGCCTGGATGTTGATGACCATCACGTTGATGCCGGCGTCCGACGAAAAGCTCTCCAGCTCGTGCAGGCGCTTGGAATTGTAGATGAAGAAGCGCGCCTTCTTGCCGTAGCTTTCGGTGAAGTGGTCGGCGGTGATCTGCAGCGATTTGTAGACGCCCTCACGGATGGCGATCGACGGCACCATGATGATGAACTTCGACCAGCCGTAGCGCTTGTTCATCTCGAAGATCGTCTTGATGTAGCAATAGGTCTTGCCGGTCCCCGTCTCCATCTCGATGTCGAGGTTGATCCGGCAGCCAGCGTTGGCGACCAGCTTGTCGGAAACCGGCAGGTTCTGGCGGCTCTGGACATCCTTGATGTTGGCCAGCACCTGAAGCTCGGTCAGCGCCAGATCGGCGTTCTTGAACCCTTCCTCGAAGGCGCTCGTTTGCGCCTTCCGGCCGGGATCGATCCGGTAGGTGATGCCGTTCGACATCGGCTGCCCGGCGAAGCAGTCGACGACTGCGGTCACCGCCTGCGTCTGGTAGGGCTGGACCTTGAATTTCAGCTTCACGGTCGCCCCCTCAGATCGACTTGACGTCGGTGCCGGGAGAAACCTGGCGGAAGACCTGTTCGACGTTAATCTTCACCGCGTCGGAGACGAAGCCATTGTCGCGGAACACGACGCGCAGCGGCTCGCGGCCGGCAAGCTCCTTCACGAGTTCCTCCGTCACGCCCGTCTCAAAGCAGGCAACCAGCGCATTTCCGTCCACGAAGAACACGGTCTTACCCTGTATGGTCTCGCGTCGGATCGGCAGCGTCAGATCCACGCCCCAATCGACGAGCACCTGGAACAGCAGATCCTCAGGGCCACGGTCGGGCTTGATGTTGTCGATGGCTGTGAGCAGATCCTTCTGATCGACCTGGTCCGGGCGATAATAGACGTCCTGCATGTTGGACGTATCGACCTTCAGGACCCGGAAGCCGACATCGCGATTCCAACCCGGATCGCAAGTTTCCGACAACACCGCTGCCCCTGCCTGTCTCACGCGTTCTTTCGACACTTCAGACAAGACGAGCGATCGACCATTCTTCCTCATGAGCTTGATCGCGGCCTGCACCGTCTTTTTTGCGGTTCCCGTAGTCGAGGCTTCTGCCTCCTGCAAATCCTCGGGGAGCTGCACCATAATGAAACGATGATTAGTTCCATAGGTGGCATTGGCCCTGAAGACAGCTTCGGCGGTACTGGCCGATCCAGCAAAGAAGTCCATCACAAGAGCTGAACGATCATTCGGCGTCATATATTCGATCAGCTTTGCCAACTCATCGTGATCTTTCGGGTTCGTGAAAACCTTCGCACCCATGAGCTTGCGCAGGTATTTTACAGAGACTTGAGATTGTTTGTAGAAATATGAACCGCGAACCTGCGTGGCGAAGTCCGTTTCCTCTTCGCTGTCGTCATCAATATCGTTCGAGTCGACTTGGCTTCCATCCGCCTCTTCGGGGATAGGTCGAATATGCGCCTTCCTGAAAGGCGGTTGCGTGTGGTCGTCGCGGAACTCGACAAGTCCGACCTTGATTTGCCTCTGCATCTCCTGGGACGTCGAATATCTCCAGCCCGCTTCGGGGACTTCGCAAGGAACCCCTGTCACTGGATGAATCACATCATACCTCGGTCCATCACCACCGGGCCAAGAGATATCGCGATCTCGCCACGGACCGTTTTCGTCGACGCGCTTATACCGCGCCCACTTCTTTGCTGGATGGCCCTTCGGCAGGTCGGAGTACCATTGAGAAAGGTCAGCCTCGATGGCCTTGAAGTTATCACCATGAACTCCGCGCAACCTGACGAATTCGGCCCAGATATCGCGCGCACCGGGCTTCTCTTCCCGCCAGATTTCTTGCTTCTCGCGTAACCGAGTCACGTTCTTCGCGAAAACCATCATGTATTCGTGACCAACGGAAAAGAACTTTGCATCGTTCTTTCGGCCCTTCTCCCAGATCAGTTGGGCCACGAAATTGGCCTCGCCAAAGACCTGATCCATTACCTTTCGGAGCGCGGCCTGTTCGTAGTCGTCGATGCTGACGAGGATGATCCCATCATCCTTCAACAGCCGCTTGGCGACCGTCAGTCGAGCGTAGATCATCGACATCCAGTCCGAGTGATATCGACCGCGCGTATCCGGGTTCGACACCAGACGCCCGCCTTCGGCAGTTTTCTCCCCCGCGTCGATTTCGAACTGCTCCTTGTCTGCGGTGAAGTTATCCCTGTAGATGAAGTCCTTCCCAGTATTATAGGGAGGGTCGATGTAGATCAGTTTGACCTGACCGAGATAGGTTTCCTGTAGCAGTTTCAGGGTCTCAAGGTTGTCGCCCTCGATGAAGAGGTTCTTCGTCGTGTCGAAGTCGACACTTTCGTCCTGTGCAGGTCGCAAGGTTTTTGAGACGGGGGAGTTCGCAGTGATCAGCGCCTCGCGTTTTCCGGGCCAATCCAACCGGTACCGCTCTTGTGGCCCTTCGACGATGTCGTCGCTCAGCTCCTGGCGCAGCTGATCGAAGTCTACAGCCAGACGCAGGTGTCCCGTAGCCTCGTCGCGCGCCTCGGTCACGCAGCCGGGGAACAGGTCGCGGATTTTCGCGATGTTCTCCTGGCTCAGGTCAGGGCTGTGCATCTTCAACTTGTCCATCGTCATTCCCTTACTCATTCGTCGTGGCAGCGACGGGAGCGGCGCCCGATAGGCGCTCCAGTTCCTGCCGTGCGGCGCGCAGCTCGGCATTGATCGCCACGCGCTTGTTGAACTGCTTCTCGCGGGTCAGGCGGCCTTTGATCCGCTCCACCTCCCGCGTCTTGGTCCGGATCGCCTCCATCCGCGCCACGCGCGTCTGGATGTCCTCGCTGATGTGATCCGCCTCAGCGGCGACCTCTGGCATCAGTGCCGTGATGAGGGCGTCGTAGAGGCCGCCAAGATTGAGCGCGACCGGCAGCGGCCGACGCGGCGCATCGTCTGGCGCCCAATCGGTGGCGAAATACGCACTGACAACCCACTTGGTGACATCCGCCTCGCTCGGCCGCTTGAAGGCGGCCACCGCCTTGCGCTTCCCGGACCAGCTGAGTTCGAAGATCAAAGGGAACGGAATTGCGCGGTCGATGGCCCGCAACACGTCGTCGTCGAGCTTGCCGGTGCGCAGGCTGATGCCGAACACCTGGATTTCGCTGACGGCCTTCGTCGCCGCGAGGTTCGTCGTTTCCGGCGCGAGCTTGTATTTCCAGACGATCTGATCGACCTGGGTGACGAACAGGTCCCGAAGCGCTGTGCCCGCGCCGGCGTGCTCATAGATCCGGCTTTTGGGGACGACACGGCCGAACGCTGCGGCCTTGGGATAGTCGAAGAAGGCTGTCGTCATGGGGCCGCCTCCTCGATCACGAGGAAAGCGATCAGCTCGAAATCGTCGATGCCCGCAATGGTGTGGACCAGCGCCGTGGTCCGGCCACCACTGAACAGGCTATCGATGTCCTTCTCTTCCTTGACCTCGATCATCGAGCGGATCGCGGCGCTCAGCAGTGCGGAGCATTGCTCCATCTTGCGACCGTCCTGCGTCCGCGCGTTGAACAGCTGGCAAACCGTGCGGATCGGTTCCGCCTGACCCTTGCAGCTCGTGCGGATCAGATCGAGCAGGCGTTTCACCTCGGTATGGTCGATGATGACCCCGCCGTCGTGGCCGACATAGACGAGATAATAGGGGTGCAGCCGGTTCTGCTGATTGATGTTCACGCTGTCGTGGATGTTCTTGAGCGCGAAGATCACGCCTGGCTTCAGTCCCAGCGCCGACTGCGCTGGCACCACCGCATGCATGCCGTTGGGCAAATGCTCAAGGTCGCCGTGCTCCTTGATGTGGTTCAAGAGGTCCATGCGAAAATCGTTGAGGCCGAGGTCGGTGATGGAGACCCCGGTTCGGACATCCTCCAGCTCGATCACCTCCTCCTGGAGGCGCTTGAGCTGTTCTTTCCGGTAAGCAATGTCGCTGCTCTTCGCCGTCAGAACGTTGTCGTCGCCGGTCGCCGTGACGTCGGCGATCATCATGCGGTTTTCGACGCGTTCCTTGAGATTGATGTACTCGTCCAGCGAGATTTCCGGCCAGTAATTGACGAGCTGGATTTGCGCATTGGGCGACCCGATACGGTCGATGCGGCCAAACCGCTGGATGATGCGCACCGGGTTCCAGTGGATGTCGTAGTTGATCAGGTAGTCGCAATCCTGAAGGTTCTGCCCTTCGGAAATGCAGTCCGTCCCGATCAGGATGTCGATCTCGCCCGCCTCGTGCGGCAGGATCAGCCGCTTGTCCTTTGACCTTGGCGAGAAGAGCGTCAGCAGAGACTGAAAATCGTAGCTCTTTTTCAACGTGCTCCTCGGCGCGTCGGAACCGGTCACCATGCCGCTGTGCAGGCCATGCGACTGGAGAAACGCCGCAGCGAGGTTGGCATACAGGTACTTGGCAGTGTCCGCGAAGGCCGTGAAGATGATGACCTTGCGGTTGCCCTGATTGAGCGGGCCATCGACCTTGCGGGTGATGAGAGTCTTCAAGTGCTGAAGCTTCGCGTCATCTTCTGGCCCCACCTTGTCCATCGAGACGATCAGGTCGCGGATCAACGCGAGGTCTGCGCCAAGGTCGTGCTTCCACGACGGCAAGTCCATGTCCGCAAGGCTGATCTGAATCTTCTTGCCGACCGTGAACTCGTCAAGGCCGCCGAGATCCTCGTCATCGGGATCGAAGCCCGGATCTCCGAGATGGTCGGTGACGCTCGCGGCGGCGCCCGTGCGCTCGTAGGTCTCAATCGCCTGAAGCGTCTGCGCGATGTTGCCGCTCAGCGCGCGCAAGGTGAGCCGAAAGGCTTCGACCGAGCTTTCCAGCCGCTTTAGCAGGTTCGTCGTCATCAGAGCCTGAAGGCTCCGCTCGCGGTCAGCCTGACGCAGCTTGCCGCGGCCGCCCTCAACCTGGGTGTCGTAGATTTCTTCGTACTTCCGGAGCCGACTTGGCAGGATGTAGCTGATCGGCGCGTAGACTGCGAGCTTGAGCACCGAGAGGTTGGCGAAAATGTCGTTGAGGCCGAGCACGTCGGAGCGGTGGGTGATCGGGCACTGGTACGACAGTGGCTTTCGGCGCTGCGGGAATTTGCCGATATCCTTGGTGTCGTAGAAGGTTTCGATGTGCTTGCGCGACCGGGCGATGGTCACCGCATCGAGCATTTCGAAGAAATCGAAATCAAGGGCCTTCAGGATCGCGGCCGCTGTTCTTTCCTGTGGCGGCAATTCCGACCAGGCGTTGAACGCTTTCTGGGCTCGCCGGAAAATCTCCTCGATCCCGGTCTTGGTTTTCAGCTTGCGGCTGAGGTTCTCGGAATCCCCCTCATAGGCCAGCGCGAGCTGATTGCGCAGGTCGTTGAACCGGTTGTTGACCGGCGTCGCCGACAGCATCAGAACCTTGGTCTTCACACCGGCGCGGATGACCTTGTTCATCAGCTTCTGGTAGCGGGTCTCCCGGTCCTTGTAGACGTCGTTGTTCCGGAAGTTGTGCGACTCGTCGATGACGACGAGATCGTAATTGCCCCAGTTGACGCGGTTCAGCGGGATGCCAAAGGACTCGCCCGATGTGCGCGAAAGATCGGTGTGGCTCAGGACATCATAGTTGAAGCGGTCCTTCGCGAAGATGTTCGTCGTCAGATTGGTGTTGTAGTTGCGCCAATTGTCCGCGAGCTTCTTCGGGCACAGCACCAAAACCGACCGATTGCGTAGTTCGTAATACTTGATCACCGCAAGCGCCGTGAAGGTCTTACCCAAGCCGACGCTATCCGCCAGAATGCAGCCGTTGTGCATTTCCAGCTTGTTGATGATCCCTGTCGCGGCATCCCGTTGGTAGTTGAACAGCTTGTTCCAGACGAGACTGTCCTTGTAACCCGTCAAGTCGTTAGGCAGGGCATCCTGATCGACCTCTTCGAGAAAATCCTGGAAGAGATTGTAGAGGATGTGGAAGTAAATTCGCTCGGGCGAGTTCTCCTGGTAGACCGACTCGATGTGGTCGCAAATGGCGGCGGTGACATCGCTGACCTTATCCTCGTCGTTCCAGATCTGATTGAACAGTTGCAGGTAGACTTGGGTATGCGCGGCGTCATCGATGCGCGTGACCAGGTTGGAGACGGCATCGCCTTTCTGATAACCAAGGTCGACGGCCGTGAAGCCGCTGATCGGCATATAGGCGACATCGCCCGCTTCGGACCCCGCGTGGACGAACTGTTGCATCGGCGCTTTCGTCGTATTCGACTTGAAGCGTGCCTTCTTGCGAATCCAGTCGGCGCACTCCCGCGCAACCGCACGCTGCGTCAGCTTGTTGCGAAGCTGGATCTCGAATTCGGTTCCGTAGAGACCGCGCTCCCGACTCCCTTTGGGTATGAAAAATTCGCGTCGTTCCTTGCGAAGGCGGTCCGTCACATCCACCGGGACAAACGTGGGCGCAGTAAAAATGAATTGAAGGCTCTCCACCTTGGATAACTCCGCGCGGAGCGCCTCGAACGCATAGATCGAGAAGCACGAAGCAGCGATCTTGAGGCGAGCGCCACGCCCGAGCGTCGCCTTGAGGTCATCGCCGAGAAGCAAAGACGTGTTGTCGATGATTTTCATCAGCGCGTCCTCACGCCCACAAGCTCGAAAGCGGCGCCGCCGCCAGGCGATCGCCGAAGGAGACGACATCAGTGCTATCGTAAAGCACCACGCCGAACGCGAAGCGTTCGCCGCAGGCATCCGCCAAGGCTCGTAGGCCTGAAAAGTCGCCGGCCTTGACTGTTGCGCTAGCCTTCACCTCGATGGCTGCGACCATGCCATCATCGCGCTCCAACACGATGTCGACTTCGCGCGTGTCCCGGTCACGATAGTGATGTGGCGTCAGACGCAAATCTGATGCTGTCATCAGCTTCAGAACCTCCGCGAACACGAAACTTTCCAGCAGAGCGCCAAACGTGCCGCGATCCGCCTTGATGCGATCGAAGGTCAGTCCACGCGCAGCCGCCAGCAGCCCCGAGTCCAGAAAATGCAGTTTGGGCGTCTTAACGATTCGTTTGAGCGTATTGGTGAACCACGGCTGCAAAGTTGCGATCAGGAACACCTGTTCGAGCAGACCGACATAACGTTGCGCAGTCCTCTGATTGACGTTTATGCCGCCAGCAAGCTGAGAGTAGTTCACGAGCTGCCCCGAATGCTCGGCAAGCAGCCGCACGAATTTCGGGAGTTCGGTCAGTTTCTCGATTTCGGCGATGTCGCGCAGGTCCCGGGTCAGGATTGAGGTGAGATAGGAACGCGCCCAATCCTGCCGACGCCGCTCGCTTTCGCGGCCAATTGCCTCGGGAAAGCCACCCCGCAAAACGGTTTGGATCAGTTCGTCGCCTACGACGCTTTCCTTCTGGCTCTGCAATCGCCCCTCGAACAAACGCTCCAGGAAGGTCGGCGCCCGATTTGCGATTTCCGCCTGCGCCAATGGCAACATCCGGATCGTTTCCATCCGTCCCGCGAGACTGTCGGCGACGCGCGGCAAGGTCAGCACATTGGCGGAGCCCGTCAGCAGGAAACGGCCGGGACGATAATCTTCATCGACTGTCTTCTTGATCGCCAGCAGGAGATCGGGCGCGCGCTGGATCTCGTCGATAATCGCGCGGTCCAGCCCTCGGATAAAGCCAGCTGGGTCAGATTGTGCGGCCGCAAGGACAGTCTGGTCATCGAGCGTGCTGTAGGTCCGATCATCGTCACCCATTTTCCGGACTAGCGTAGTCTTGCCTGCCCGACGCGGCCCCACGATCAAGACGACCGGAGTGTCCCCGAGGGCCTCCTCCGCCCGCCTTTCAACGAATCGCTCGTACATGCCCGCTCCGGTTCCGGCAGATTTGCAATATCTGTCTCGGCAAATTTGTAGTCAAGGAGCCGCTGATTTGTATCGCAAGTTTTCCGGAAGTGAGTTGGGGAAAGTCTTCCCCTCCGTCCGAGCCGTGGTCTCGGCCGACCCCGTCTGCGGGGGGAGACCCCGCAACGCCCCCGTTAGAGTGAGAGTGCGGAACAGATTTCCGTGACGGGTGGAGCGCCGAGAGAGAGGCTTTCGGCGCCCGTCATGGAGATTTTCCCATGAACATGCAGGTTCTCGACGCCCGGCGCGATCTCAGCGGCGGCTACAAGGTGGATGTCACGCGCGGCGAGCGAGTCGGTCGGGTGTCGTCGGAGTGGTTTTCCAGGCCGGATGACGAGCGGTTTCTGTCGCTGGACGAGTTGGCCCGCTCGGTGCGCGATAGGTCCGAGCGTAGCCGGACCCGCGTCGTGGAAACCGCGCTGATCCATGTCGAGGCGAGCCGAAGCGATCCCGAGCGACTGTCGCTGGTCCTGCCCGGCGCCGAGGCGCCAGTGGCGCCGACGCACTGGAGCTTCGGTCAGCTCGCCGCCCAGGTCGGCGCCCCGGCGGCCTATTTGCGCCAGCTTCCCGCCGCCCTTGCTGGCATCAATTTGCAATATGGCCTGACCTCGAACCGCGCCGAGCAGATCAAGACGCTGGAGACCGACACCGGCCGCGTTGAACTGCGCGCCGTTACCGGCCCGGACTATGGGCGCATCTATGACCACGAACTGGTCGAGGCGGTCCAGCGCATCGCCGGCAACGGCACGGGCGATACGCGCTGGAAGGTGCCGGGCGTGCTCGACTGGTCGACGGGCATCTACAATCCTCGCGTCGACATCTCGAAGGACACGACGACGCTCTACGCCAGCGACCGCGACGTTTTCGTGTTCCTCGTCGACGACCTGAACCCTATCGAGGCGGGGCGCCTGCCGGATGGCTCGCCCGACCTGTTCTTCCGCGGCTTCTACGCCTGGAACTCCGAGGTCGGCGCGAAGACGCTTGGCATGGCGAGCTTCTATTTGCGCGCCGTGTGCCAGAATCGAAACCTCTGGGGCGTCGAGGATTTCGAGGAAATCAGCATCCGCCACAGCAAATACGCCGCCTCGCGCTTCGCCCATGAGGCGGCCCCGGCGCTCCTCAACTTCGCCAATTCATCGCCCATGCCTTTCGTCAACGGCATCAAGGCGGCGCGTGAGCGGATCGTGGCGCGGACCGATGAGGACCGCAGCGACTTCCTTCGCCGGCGCGGCTTCTCGAAGGGCGAGACGGCCAAGATCATCGACGCGGTGCTGGTCGAGGAAGGTCGGCCGCCCGAGAGCATCTTCGACTTCGTGCAGGGCATCACGGCGGTCGCACGTGACAAGGCGCACCAGGACGCCCGCCTCGACATGGAGGGCAAGGCGAAGAAGCTGCTCGATCGCGCGGCCTGAAATCCGTGAAGCCGGAGATGCGGATTTCCGCATCTCCGGCTTTGATTCTGTCTGATCGCGGATCGGCAGATTTGTAGTCAGGCTGGCGCGGATTTGTAGTCAGCGTGCCGTTTCTATGCACCGATCATGGCCTTCCGCTGCGCGGCCCCCTTCAGAGGAAGAGGGCTGCGCTTCGCTTCGTGACGGATTTCAGGTCGAGAGAGAGGCTCTCGGCGTCCGTCGCGGAGTAAGGATCATGGCGTCTGCCGTTCAGAAGATCACCCTGTCGTCGTCGCGCGACATCCCGTTCAACAAGCTGGTGCTCGCCCAGGCCAATGTCCGGCGCGTCAAGGCCGGCGTGTCGGTCGAAGAGCTCGCCGAATCCATCGCCCGGCGCGGCCTCATCCAGTCGCTGCACGTCCGCCCCGTCCTCGACGCCGATGGCAACGAGACCGGCATGTTCGAGGTGCCTGCGGGCGGGCGCCGCTATCGCGCGCTCGAACTACTGACGAAGCAAAAGCGCCTTGCGAAAACCGCGCCCGTGCCCTGTGTCGTCGGCGACGCCGCCAGCGGTATCCTGATCGACGAGGTGTCGCTCGCCGAAAACATCGACCGCGCGCCGCTGCACCCGCTCGACCAGTTCCGGGCGTTTCAGGCCATGCGCGACAAGGGCATGACCGAGGAAGCGATCGCCGCGGCCTTCTTTGTCGGCGTCAATGTTGTGAAGCAGCGGCTGCGCCTCGCGGCGGTCTCGCCGAAGCTGCTCGATGTCTATGCCGACGACGGCATGACGCTCGAAATGCTGATGGCCTTCACCGTCTCGGCCGATCACGCCCGCCAGGAACAGGTCTGGGATGCGATCAAGGACAGTTGGCAGAAGGAGCCTTGGCAGATCCGGCGCATGCTGACCGAGACTAGCGTCCGCGCCTCCGACAAGCGCGCCGCATTCGTCGGCATCGACGCCTACGAGGCGGCCGGCGGGGAAGTTTTGCGCGATCTCTTCCAGTCCGACGACGGCGGATGGCTCCAGGACGTCGGCCTGCTCGACCGCTTGGTCGCCGAGAAGCTCAAGGCCGCCGCCGACGCCATCGCTGCCGAGGGCTGGAAATGGGTCGAAGCCGCGCTCAGCCTGCCCTACGGCGTGACCCACGGTTTGCGGGCGATTTCCGGGACGGCGCTCGACATGAGCGATGCGGAACAGGCGACCCGCGACGCGCTCCAGGCCGAATACAACCGACTGTCCGAGGAATACGAGGACGCAGACGAACTGCCGGACGCCATCGATCAGCGTTTGGGGGAGATCGAGGCGGCGCTGGAGGAACTCGACAACCGACCCGTGCGCTACGATCCCGCCGAGATCGCCATCGCCGGCGTTTTCGTCACGCTCGACGCCAACGGCAAACTCAAGGTCGACCGCGGCTACGTACGCCCCGAGGATGAGCTGCCCGTCGCATCGGCCAGCGCTGAAATCGAAGACCACGCCAGCTTAGAGACCCGCGAGCCGACGACGCCTGCGATTCAGCGCACCGTCGTCACCATCGGCGGCCAAGCCGCGCCCACGGCAGAGGACGATGAGGAGGATGGCGCGAAGCCGTTGCCCGAGCGCCTTGTCACCGAGCTGACGGCGCATCGCACGCTCGCGCTGCGAGACGCGGTCGCCAACCACCCGCACGTCGCCCTGACCGCGTTGTTGCACAAGCTGGTGTCGGACACATTCCTGCATCGGCCGGCGACAGGTGCGCTCGAAGCCAATGTCCGGCAGGTCCACTTCGCCGCCCAGGCCGAGGATCTGAAGGACAGCGCGTCGGCAAAATCCGTCAGCGACCGGCACGAGCGCTGGGGCGATCACGTGCCCGCGGACGACCAGGCCCTATGGGACTGGCTGATCGCGCTCGACGACGCGACCCGCATGGATTTGCTCGCCCACTGCGTCAGCTTCGGCGTCAACGCGCTTTATGAGCGGCCCAATCCCTACGGCGGTTCCGGCGTCAGCGAGCATGGTTTGAAGATCCGGCTCGCGCAGGCCGATCGACTGGCGCGGGCGACGGGCCTCGACATGGCGCAGGTCGGATGGCGGCCGACGGTCGGCAATTATCTCGGCCGCGTCACCAAGACGCGCATCCTCGAAGCCGTCCGTGAGGGCGCAGGCGACCGGGCAGCGCACCTCATTGACCACATGAAGAAGGGCGACATGGCCAAGGAAGCCGAGCGGCTGCTCGCCGACACCGGCTGGTTGCCTGAGCCGCTCCGACTCGCGGGCGCTGATGACGGCGCGGCAGCCGAACCCATCGACCATAGCGGTGACGACGGAGCCCTCCCGGCTTTCCTCACCGACGACGGCGAGGAGGACGAAGCGGCCGACACCGACGAGGACGAGCCCTCGATGGTCGCTGCCGAGTGATCGCGCCAGGCGGGGAGCAGCACGAGCCGCTCTCCGCTCCCTTCGCAAACCCATCGCTCACTCGCCCGGCCTTGCGCCGGGCATTTTCGTTTCAGGAGCCTGACATGGCCGACTACTTCACCCACTTTTCGTGCCTGCTCAACGTCGGCACGCCCGAAAACGCCGCGCGTGCGCTTGAACTCTACAACACGCTGTCAGCCGAAGGCGCTACCGAAGACCCGCCATCCGAGGGCTTCCTCCTCTCGATCGAGCCACAATACGGCGGCAAAGAACTCTGGATGCGCGACGACGTCACCGGCGATCCCGAACGCCTTATCCAGTTCGTGAAGCGTTGCGCCGCCGAGTTCGGGCTTACAGGCCGATGGGGCTTCCAATACGCCAACACCTGCTCGCGGCCGCGCCTCGACGGGTTTGGCGGCAGCGCCCATGTCATCGACCTCGCCACTGGCGAGACTGTGGCCTGGGTCTACACCGATGGCTGGCTCGCTTCGGTCCTCGACGGAGGAAACGGCGATGCCTGAGATCATCGAAACGACCGTTTATCAGCTCCACGAGCTATCGAACGCAGCCAAGGACAAAGCCCGAGACTGGTATCGCCGCGTCGGCTTCGACTTCGACTGGTACGACGCCGTCTATGACGATTTCGAGCGCATCTGCGCGATCCTCGGGGTCAGCTTGGCGACGCGCACGGTCAGGCTCTTTGGCGGCGGCGTCCGTCCAAAGCCGTGCATCTGGTTCTCGGGGTTCTGGAGCCAAGGCGATGGGGCCTGCTTTGAAGGCCATTACCGTCATGCAAAGGGCGCAGCGCCGCATATTCGCGCCTATGCGCCGCAGGATACCGAACTTCATAGGATTGCCGACAGCCTTCAGGCCGCACAGCGCCGCAACTTCTACCAGCTCCAGGCAACCGTCACCCATCGCGGGCGCTACTATCACGAGCAATGCATGGCCATCTCGGTCGAGCGCGACAGCCCGACCGGGCAGGACACGAGCCGCGATGCGGAAGACATCGTGATCGAGGCGATGCGGGATCTGGCCCGTTGGCTGTATCGGCAACTCGAACGCGAATACGACGACCAGACGTCGGACGCGTCCATCGACGACGCGATTTGCGCAAGCGCCTACACCTTCACGGAGGAAGGTCGGCGCTTCGGCTGATCATCAAAAGCGCCCCACCTCGCGGTCGGGCGCTTTTTTCATGTTCGGTCTTCGAGAGGGAGAGGCCTGCCGGGACGGGGTGAGTCCGGGCGGTCGAGAGAGAGCGCCGTGCGGGCTTGCTCTGTCGCGCTCTCCTTGAGGCTTCGCTCCCATGAATGTCCATATTTCCGCTGCCCCAGCGCTGCCCGCGCCGCTTTCCCTCACCGCGTCATCCGCGATCCTTGCCGCCGCACAATCGCTGCTCCCGCATCTCGAACGCGGCGAGCGGATCGACGCTGCGCTCCTGCGCCGTACCATGGAAGGCGCGTTCCAAGCGTCCGACGCCTCTGGCGTTTGGGACTGGAAGGCCGCCTATGAGGCGTGCGAAGTCGCGACGGTCCTGTTCCTGCGCAAATACGGAAAGGCGCTGTTCCGCAAAGCCGACTCTCCGGCGGCACGGCTTTCCGTATTGTCCCGCATAGTTGGCTTGCTGCCCACGCACACGCGCCGATCCGAGGAAAGCCAGGCGCTCCAGCAATTCTCGACGCCGCTGCCTCTGGGCCTCGCTGCGGGGACGGCGGCGGCGATCACGCCGACCGACCGCGTGCTGGAGCCATCCGCCGGCACGGGTCTGCTCGCCATTCTGGCCGCGACCGCTGGCGGCGCGCTGATCCTCAACGAACTCGCCGAGACGCGCGCCGATCTGCTGACTTCCCTCTTTCCGGCCATTCCCGTCACGCGGTTCGACGCGGCGCAGATCGACGATCACCTCGATCCCACTGCTGTGCCATCCGTCGTGCTGATGAACCCGCCCTTTTCGGCGCTGGCGCATGTCGCGGGGCGCTCGGCCGACGCCGGTTTCCGGCACATCGCGTCCGCGCTGAACCGTCTCGCGCCCGGCGGCAGGCTGGTCACGATCACCGGCGCCAATGTCGGCCCCGATATGCCAGACTGGCGCGACGCCTTTGCGCGGCTGCAAGAACGCGGCCGCGTCGTGTTCACCGCCGCCATCGCCGGCGCGGTCTATGCCAGGCACGGGACTACGTTCCCGACGCGACTGACCGTCATCGACAAGCTGCCCGCTAACGATCCGGCGGTGTTTCCGGCGTCGCCGGGCATGGCGCCCGATGTCGCGACGCTGCTCGACTGGATCGCCGCCCACGTGCCGCCGCGCCTGCCCGTCTCGCTGCCCGCCGCCGTCGCGCCGACTGCGCCCACGGCGCCGAAGACCGTGCGCGGCTATCTCGCACGATCGACGGCCTCGCGCGCATCGGCCTCTGTCGCCGCCGATCCCAAAGGCGTTCAACTCGCCTACGATATCATCGATTGGTCGCCGCCCGAGGGCGCGCATCTGTCCGAGGCGATCTATGAGGAATACGGATTGCAGTCGATCCGCATTCCCGGCTCTCAGGCCCACCCGACCAAGCTCGTGCAATCGGCCGCGATGGCGAGTGTCGCGCCGCCCAAACCGAGCTATCGGCCACTGCTGCCGGCGAACATCCACGCACTGCTTTCCGACGCCCAGCTGGAAACCGTGATCTATGCCGGCGAAGCTCATGGCGATCATCTCGCCGGATCTTGGACCGTCGATGCGACCTGGGACAATGTCAGCGCCGCGCCCGCCGACGCCGAGAACGCCATCCGCTTCCGGCGCGGATTTATGCTCGGCGACGGGACGGGCGCCGGCAAGGGCCGCCAGTCCGCCGGCATCATCCTCGACAATTGGCTTCAGGGTCGCCGAAAGGCGGTGTGGATTTCGAAGTCCGACAAGCTCATCGAAGACGCACAACGCGACTGGTCGGCGCTCGGTATGGAGCGCCTGCTGGTCACGCCGCTTTCGCGTTTTCCGCAAGGCAAGCCGATCACGCTGACCGAAGGCGTCCTATTTGCAACCTACGCCACGCTGCGGTCCGACGAGAAAGCGGAGAAGGTTTCGCGCGTCCGGCAGATCGTCGATTGGTTGGGCTCCGATTTCGACGGGGTGATCATCTTCGACGAAAGCCATGCCATGCAGAACGCCGGTGGCGGCAAGAGTGAACGCGGCGACGTCGCTCCCTCGCAGCAGGGGCGCGCGGGGCTGCGCCTGCAACATGCGCTGCCCGACGCCCGCGTCGTCTATGTCTCGGCAACGGGGGCCACGGCGGTTCACAATCTCGCCTACGCCCAGCGGCTCGGACTCTGGGGCGGCGAGGATTTCCCCTTCGCCACCCGCGCCGAGTTCGTCGAGGCCATCGAGGACGGGGGTGTCGCGGCAATGGAGGTGCTGGCCCGCGATCTGCGTTCGCTCGGCATCTACACCTCACGCTCGCTTTCTTACGACGGCGTCGAATACGAACTGGTCGAGCACCAGCTCACCGACGAGCAACGCCGCATCTACGACGCTTATGCCGGGGCGTTCTCGATCATTCACAACCACCTCGACGCGGCGATGGAGGCCGCCAACATCACCGGCTCCGACGGTACGCTGAACCGACAGGCCAAGTCCGCCGCCCGCTCGGCGTTCGAATCCACCAAGCAGCGCTTCTTCGGCCATCTGCTGACGTCCATGAAGACGCCGACGCTGATCCGCTCCATTGAGCGCGATCTCGGCGATGGCCATGCGGCCGTCGTGCAGATCGTTTCGACGGGCGAAGCACTGATGGAGCGTCGCCTTGCCGAGATTCCGACTGAGGAATGGAACGACATCAGCGTCGACATCACGCCGCGCGAGTACGTTCTCGACTACCTCGCCCATTCGTTCCCGGTGCAGCTCTACGAGTCCTTCTCCGACGCCGAGGGCTACCTGTCGTCGCGGCCAGTTTTCCGCGACGACCAGCCCGTCGAATGCCGCGAGGCTGTCGCCCGCCGCCAGGAATTGATCGAACGGCTCGCCTCGCTGCCGCCCGTGCCCGGCGCGCTCGACCAGATCGTTCAGCGTTTCGGCACGGAAGCGGTGGCGGAGGTCACGGGCCGCTCGCGCCGCATCGTCCAAAAGGGCGACCGCCTCGCCGTCGAGAACCGCGCGCCTTCCGCCAATCTCGCCGAGACCGCCGCCTTCATGGATGACGCCAAGCGCATCCTTGTCTTTTCCGACGCCGGCGGCACCGGGCGCAGCTATCACGCCGATCTTTCCGCCCGAAACCAGCGCCTGCGCGTCCATTATCTGCTCGAACCCGGCTGGAAGGCCGACGCCGCCATTCAGGGGCTGGGGCGCACCAACCGAACGAACCAGGCGCAGCCGCCACTGTTCCGCCCCATCGCGACTGACGTGAAGGCCGAGAAGCGGTTCCTTTCGACCATCGCTCGGCGGCTCGACACGCTCGGCGCCATCACGCGCGGGCAGCGGCAAACAGGCGGGCAAGGTCTGTTCCGCCCAGAGGACAATCTCGAAAGCCCCTATGCCCGCGACGCGCTGCGCCAGCTCTACTTGCTGATCGTGCGCGGCAAGATCCAGGGCTGCTCGCTCGAACGCTTCGAGACCGCCACCGGCCTGAAGCTGATGGACGCGAACGGTATCAAGGACGAGTTGCCGCCGATTACCACCTTTCTCAACCGCCTCCTGGCGCTGACGATCGAGCTTCAGGGCATCCTCTTCACCGCCTTCGAGCAATTGCTCGACGCCAAGGTGCAAGGTGCGATCGCCAGCGGCGTCTACGACATCGGGTTGGAAACGCTGACCGCCGAGAGCTTCGCCGTCACGGATCGCAAGACGATCTACACGCATCCGGCGACCGGCGCGGAGACGCGGCTGCTGACCATCGCCGAGAAGCGCCGCAATCGACCGATGCTGCTAGAAGATGCGCTGGTCCATCTCGGCGATGGCCAGGGCAAACTTCTGGTGAACGCGAGATCTGGCCGCGCGGCAGTTCAGGTTCCCGCGCCTTCGATCATGCTCGACGACGGCGAAATCGAACGCCGCGTCCGGCTCATCCGACCGATGGAGCATCATCACGGCGCCTTCAAATCGATGGCCGACAGCCATTGGGAAGAAGCCGACCGGACGACGTTCGCGCTCGCCTGGACGCGCGAATTGGATGACGTTCCACAATTCACGGAAAGCACATTGCAAATCGTCAGCGGGTTGTTGCTGCCGGTGTGGAAGCGGCTGCCGAACGAATCGACGCGCGTCTATCGGCTCCAGACCGACGACGGCGAGCGCATCATCGGGCGGCGGGTGTCGCCCACATGGGCCGCGAATGCCGCCGCTGCCGGAGTTCCCGATCTCTCGGCCAGCGATGCCTATTCGGCGCTCGTTGACGGACGAACGATCATCGACCTCGCTGAAGGCCTTCAACTGCGCCGCGTCCGCATCATGGGCGCCAACCGCATCGAACTCTCCGGCTTCACCGAAGCGATGCGCGAGCGGCTGCGCGCCTATGGTCTCTTCACCGAGATCATCTCGTGGAAGCTGCGCTTCTTCGTCCCCATCGACGCCAATGGCCCGACCGTCCTCGGCAAGCTGCTCGAAACCTATCCGGTACTGCGCATCTCGGATCGGGAGGCGGCGTGATGGCGAGGTTCGACGCTCCCGATCTGGCGCACCGTCTTGGCCGACAGGCTGAGGCGGTGTGCCGCCATTATCTCGACGCAGGCTGCCGCCAGGGCAATTACTGGCTGGTCGGCGATGTCCGCAATACGCCGGGCCGCTCGATGTTCGTGCGGCTGAAGGATTCCGCCAAAGGCCAGGCCGGCAAATGGCAGGACGCCGCGACGCTGGAACATGGCGACTTGCTTGATGTCATCCGCGAATCGCTCGGCCTCACCGATTTTGCCGATGTCGCCGAGGAAGCCCGGCGCTTTCTCAGTTTGCAGCATCACGAGCGCGCGCAATCGAAGAAGCCAGCGAGCATGCCAACCCAACCAGGCTCATCCGAAGCGGCGCGGCGGCTGTTCGCCATGTCGCAGCCGATCGGCGGCACGATTGCAAAAACGTACTTGCGCAAACGCGGCATCACGACTTTGCACGGAACCGGACAGCTCCGCTTCCATCCCCGCTGCTTTTATCGACCCGATGAGCATGAGCCCACCGAGACGTGGCCGGCGCTGATCGCCGCCGTCACCGATCTTTCCGGCCACATCACCGGCGTCCATCGCACCTGGCTCGCCCCCGACGGCTCCGACAAGGCGCCCATCGAAACGCCGCGCAAGGCGATGGGCGAGCTTCTCGGGCACGCGGTCCGCTTCGGTTTGCCCGGCGATGTCATGGCGGCCGGCGAAGGCATCGAAAACGTGCTGTCGGTGCGCGAAGTGGCGCCCGGCATGGCGACGGCGGCGGCATTGTCCGCAGGCCATCTCGCCGCCATCCTGTTTCCCGACACGCTACGACGGCTCTATATCGTGCGCGACCACGATCCAGCGGGGGACGCGGCGACGGCGACTTTGACCGAACGAGCGAACGCGGTCGGGATCGAGGCGATCACGCTGTCGCCGAGATCCGGGGACTTCAACGAAGATATCAGGCGCTTTGGCATCGACGCGCTTCGGGCCAATGTCCGGGTGCAACTCGCCCCGCAGGATGTCGCCCGCTTCATGGAACGGGCAGCATAGGTCGGAAGCGGGGAGCGGCGTTAAATCCGTGCGTCGATCGCGCCCGCATCGATGCTTTGACCCGTCGAAGAGAGGACCGCGCCTCGGCCTTTGAGAGGGCGAGCGGCCCACAAGCGGCCTGTCCCGGCAATGGCTGCGGCCGACTATTTTCCGACGCGTCTCTGGCGAGCCGCTTTCCATCGCGAAACAAAATAGCCGTCCTCCGCCATCCTCCGCTGCGCTCCGGCCCGGCGCTTTGCGCCGGGTGCAGGGCCATACCGCCCGTGGGCTTTCGTCGCCACAAGGCCGCGACGGTCGCGGTCCCATCGACGGAGCATCCCATGAGCGAGCACGAAGACTTCGAACCGCACCACGCCTCTTCGCCGACCGACCACGTGCTGACCGAACTTCAGCTCTATGGCTACCGCCCCTTCGAGGACGAACCAGACCCCCGTCCACTGCCCGACGGCAATCGCGTCGCCGGCGCCATCGCCGACATCTTCGACGCCCTGATCTCGACCATGGAGGACACGCGCCTCGAACCCGACCTCGACGATCTCCTCTGGTCGACCGTCAACCTCTTCCACCGCGCCACGGACAGGATCGAGCGCGAACTCGACGTCAACGAGCAGTCGCAGCGCCGCCTCCAAAGCGAACAGGACGGCAGCGAGGTGAAATCGGTCGAACTCGAACGCCTCATCGCCCAGGGCCAGACGCTCCTCGAACGCCGCGACGCCTTCGAACTGATGCGCGACCAGGCCGCCGATCACTTCGAGCGGCAAACCGGATCGAGCTGGAAACCGCGCACCGGCTCCAAGGTCAACCATCGCAACCTGACTTCGGCCATGATCGACAGCCGCGACTTCCTCGCCGCCAAACGCCGCGCCGAGAACGAGGTGCTCATTCCCGCAGGGCCAAAGATCGCCTTCTCCGGCGGCGACAGCGTCGATCACAAGTTGATCTGGGCCAAGCTCGATCAAATCCGCGCCAAGCACCCCGATATGGTGCTGATGCACGGCGGTTCGCCCAAAGGCGCCGAGAAGATCGCCGCGCGTTGGGCCGACATTCGCAAAGTTCCGCAGATAGCCTTCAAGCCCGACTGGACCAAGCACGCCAAGGCCGCGCCATTCAAGCGCAACGATCAAATGCTGGCCGTCCTGCCGATCGGCGTCATCATCTTCCCCGGCACCGGCATCCAGGACAATCTCGCCGACAAGGCCCGCAAGATGGGAATCCCGGTGTATCGGTTCGACAAAGGAGGTGCGTGAACGCCGCAAAGCCGCGTGCAGCCTATCTAACCCATGAGGTTCAGCGCGCCGGGTATAAATGACAGATTCCGCTGAAACATGGCATTCACCCACATTTGCACCTCGCAAAGCGGCGCATTAGCAGGGTCGGAAAAATTCTTTCGCATTGAAACTCGTCGCATTGACGTAATAGAATTCTGTGTATACTGCGTATTTGATGATAACGGAGATTTCAATGGGCAAGAAGGATTCCGCTTCAAGGTCAGTCACCCGCACCCCAAAAATGTCATCGGTGCCGGAAGCTCTCAACTCGATTGGGATAACCGGACCAGTATCCACCAAGGACACATTCAGCATCGAGTATTCCGACGGCCTACTGGTCGCGACCGTCCGCAAAAGCAACGGGGTTGTCCAAACCTCGCGCCGCAGCGTGGATGGTAGCTTTCACGAAAGTACGTTGTTCGATCCTGAAAGCGTTTCTAAGGACACGAGAAACGCACTCATAAAGCGCTTGGCCGCTGGCAGGATGACTCAATCCGAAATCGCGAGGCGGACAGGGGTGAGCCAGGCAACGGTGAGCAACGTGCTTCGCAAATGATCTCCTCGACTGTGAAAGATCTGAACGAGGCCTATGATGATTGCTGAAGCGAAAGACTCTCCGGCCCAAAGCGCATCCGGCGCGGCAGCACCCCCAGCCGACAACGCGCCCGTCAAAGCGCCAAAGAAGAAACCGAAAACTGCGCCAAACCCCAAGCGGCAGAAGGAAGCGCGCCAGCGCCTCGAAAATTTGTTCTCCGATCGTTCAAATGTATGGGTAATCCACTATTCATGCGAAAGCTTCTACGACCGACCAAACGGAGCTTCGCCGCGCATCACCTCGCTCGCCGTTCGCAGCCTAGACAGTGCGCAGACCCATTCCTTTTCGATCCATCAGGTAGCCGAACGCCTTCAGGTGCCGTTCGCCGAAATTGAGGCGCGGTACGACGAACTCGAGCGACACATGCTAGACGCCTACTATCAACATCTCGGCGCCCATCGCGGTATGAAGTATCTCCATTGGAATATGCGCGATATTAACTATGGGTTCGCCGCAATAGATCACCGTTATCAGGTCCTAGGCGGCACCCCGGTAATGGTTGAAGACGCCAAAAAATTCGACCTCTCCCGCATTCTTATCGACATTTATGGCGTGGCCTACATCGGCCATTCACGGCTTGAAAAACTGATTGAGAAAAACCAGATTCAGCCGCGAGACATGATGACCGGCGCGGAGGAGGCGCAAGCCTTTATCGACGGCAATTATGTTGGATTGCATCAGTCTACGCTTCGCAAGGTGGACGTGCTCGCTAACATTGCGGAGCGAGCCCACAATAAGCAATTGCTCACGAATACGACTTGGTGGCAGATGCACGGAGGCAGCCTGCGAACGGGACTGGAGTGGATCGCCGACAACAAATTGATTTCATTTGTTATTGCGCTTACTGGCCTTATTCTGGCAATTTTTGCTATAAAGTAGCTGCTTGAGTGACCGCGTGTATTCCACTCGCAGAAAATTATATGCCTGTTTTCCGGTAGCCGGCTCGTCAGCGCTTCTGTTCCAAGTACGAGGTACGCATCTACGTCGACTATCGGCAGCAGAGTCCAAAATTCATCCGATCACGCGGTCGCTGCTGGTAGGTTACAACGCCTCAATGGTCCTTTTTTCCGAAGCACCCCCGCTTCATCAGCGCAATTCCTTGGTTCAGCCGATGGCCTGACGCCATCAACCCATAAAGGGTCGGACTACGCGAAGCGTGCCGCCGCTTTGGCTTCGCCTGCGCGGTGATTGCGGCCACCGGCCGAACACATCGGGCGCCTGTCAGCGGGGGATGGTCCTCCGCTCGAAACAGGAGCCGGATCGATGTCCCTCAACGACGCTCACGCCTTCGCTTTCAGCCTCGCGACCACGCTGATGTCCGTCATCGTCATCTTCCGCGCCGGTGACGGCACGCTGTCGGTCGCACCCGCCAGCGAATACGATGGCGAACTTTCCGCGATCGTCCGCGAAATCGATCCCTTCGCACCATGAGGCGCGAAGGTCATTGCGCGGCGAGTGGGAACCTCGCCGGTTTCCACTCCCGCAGCGTTTCGTCTTTTGCTATGATTGGAGCTGCGCCATGGTGGTGGTGGAAGGCGCAACCGTCAGAGCATTTCTTTCGGGAGCCCCCACCATGATCATTTTCGGCATACTCCTATCCGTCGCAGCAATCGGCTTTTTCTGCTGGCTGCTGTTCACCCTCGCCGTGTTCGCGCTGCCGTTCTTCGCCGGCGTCACTGCGGCCCTGTGGGCGTATCATACAGGCGCCGGCTTGCCCGGCGCGGTCATCGTCGGCCTCGGCGGCGCGGCGCTCACGCTCGGTCTCGGCCAATTCCTGCTAAACGTCATTCAGCCGGTTTGGGCTCGGCTGCTGATCGCGCTCGCGTTCGTCGCGCCGGCGGCGCTCGCGGGCTATCACGCCACCCACGGCATCGTGAAACACACCATGCCTTCCGAGGTCTGGCAGGTCGTTTTCTCGATCATCGGCGCTGTTGCTGTCGGCGCGACTGCATTCATGCGCGTAACGGCAATGGCGGCCGCCACCCCTCCGGCTTCGAGACTTGCCCGGGCCTGACGGCCTTCGTTGCCGTTGTTGGGTCCAGGCATGACCATAGCGGCGCCAGCCCCGTCGGCAGAAGTTGGCGAAACGGCAGTTTGCGCAGATCGGCGCAAGCCGGGATGTGACGGCCTCAGCCGATCACGCACGGATTTGCGGCGTTGTCCGATCTCGACGACCGGCGCGCGGTAGCGGGCGTTGCCGGGAAGGAGCACTGCGACGGGTAAGGCGCTCGCCTGCCTGACGGCGGATAGACGATGCCGGAGATTCAACGCTTCAGAGCGTCTTTCGAGTTGCGCGGGACCGCCATTGCCTCCGTTCAAACTCCGTCCCCGAGCGCTCCAAGCGACCTCTCCAATGGGCTGATCTGGCCGAAGGACGGCTGACGCCTCGACCGCCTATGCCGCAACGGCGGCGTCCGACTTTCTTCCCCTTCCGGCTTCGCCGTCATTCCTCGCGAGGCAACAAAGTCCGCCCCCGCCGTCCTCCGCTTCGCTTCGGTCGCAAGCGATGCGTCGTCGGTCGCCTCCGGCCGGTCGATCGCCATCGAGGCCGCATGGTGCGGGCTCGAAACGGAAAACGGAGACTTACCATGGCGACCATCGGCACCTTCAAGAAGTCCGGCTCGAACGAGTTCACCGGCGAAATCGTCACCCTCAGCGTCCAGGCCAAGGGCGTGCGCATCGTCCCCGACCTGCGCGCCACCGGCGAAAACGCCCCCAGCCACCGCGTGCTGGTCGGCCGCGCCGAAATCGGCGCCGCCTGGTCCAAGCGCTCCAACGAGGGCCGCGACTACCTGGGTCTCAAGCTCGACGATCCGAGCTTCAACGCCCCGATCTACGCCAACCTCTTCGACGACGAGGACGGCGAGGGCTACTCGCTCATCTGGTCCCGCCCCAACGGGCGCCGGGGCGACTGAGCCCCGGAGCAAGGCCCCGGCCGGAAGGCCGGGGCCGCCCTTCGCCGCCGACCGAATCAGTTCGGCGCGAACGGCCGCGAAAATCGAGAATACGAACGCCACTGCCGCCGAATTCAGGTGGCGTTGAAAGCAAGAGCGACTAAAATAGCCGTAGTTCTGGCAAGTGCGTTTTGCCCGGTGGGAGGTGATCATGCATGATCACCGCCCGACAATCGCGGGCCGCACGCGCGTTGCTGGGTTGGACACAGGAGACGCTCGCTGACAAGGCCCAGGTATCGCTGACCGCGCTCAAGCGCCTCGAATCCGAAAGCGGGCTCGATGTGTACGAGACGACGCGGGATCAGGTGCGCCGGGCTCTTGAACGCGCTGGAATACTCCTCCTGTCCACGGACAAAGGCGAGGGTGTTCTGCGGCTCCATGAAACAGGAAGTTCATCTCCCCGGCGTTAGCGGCCAAGAAAATTGGCCCTGCGACCTGTGTGGTACGGGGAAGACCTGTCCTCGATCAAAGACAGAGGTGCATTTTGCGGCCATAGAAACCATCAGGCAGTATGGTCTTCGCTGATGGAGCGCTCGACACCGACTTTCTTGGATGAACCGCCGCCAGGCCCTCAGCTCACGTCCTACGACCGTGAGCATATGGTCCTGTACTTGCGTCTGCTCGACGCCGAGCGCGACGGCGCGGATTGGCGCGAGGTTGTCCAGGTCCTGTTCGGTCTCGACGCCAATGACGATCCGCAAAGGTGCCAGAAAATTCACGCCGCTCACCTGGCGCGCGCCAAGTGGATGTCCGAGAGCGGCTATCGAGAATTGCTGGGCAAGGTCAATCCCACTGAGCCGTGATGCCATTTCGGCATCACCCGGTGCCGAGATTCCAACTTCCGCAAGTCAACCCATCCGGGAATCCTGATCTTCCCGCAATCGATTGATAAGGGGAGAAGGATCATGCTGCCCGACGCGTCGAATTGGCGTTCCGCAGCCCATTACGACCACGTCGAGAAGCTGACCGCATCGGGCCTCGCATGGGAGTGGCTGCGCAGAAACGAAGCCTATAACAGCGACTTTGAGGCCCTGTCGGCGAAGGGCGCCGACGGCGACGCGCTCGCGAAAAGCATCCGCGAGCGATGGAGGTTGCGATTTCGCGGTCGATCCATTTCCCGATCAGTCGGCGGCGTCGATCTTCTGGCTGCCTGAGGACGACACCAGCGTCGTCATCCTCGCGTCGGCGCCATCCTGCCTCGCTCGGCACGGTGACGGAAAACAGCTTCCGCCCGCAGCCGTCATGCAAATCGACCTGGAAGGCGTTCACTCGCTGCTCGATCTCGGCAACGGCGAACGGTTGCAAGTGCTGGCGGCGGTTGCTGCGCCCGCCGCCGCCGTCATTCCGCTCGACCGCGACGGCTTCGGCAGGCTCGAAGCGCTGCACCGCCTGCTTTCCGCAATTCATCGCCGAGCTATCCCGCCCGACACGCGGCTAACGCCGCAGCAGCGCGCCCGCGCGAAGCGAATGCTGCGCGCCGTCGATGGTTTTCGCGATGGTGCGACCCAGCAAGAGATCGCGCAAATTGTAGCGCGACGATTACGGTGTCCGGTCGGCGTCAATTTTGATGGCCGATAGGTGGCCGCGCCGGTTGGTGAATTCTGGCTACCATTTGCTGTTGCGAGGAGCAACCGTCGAGCGACAATT
>NZ_JAROCY010000028.1 GCF_029436685.1 Novosphingobium cyanobacteriorum | reverse complement strand
CAACATCCCCGCCCTCGCCGTTCGTATGCACAAACGGACAGCCTCAAACATGCCCAAGGGTGGGGTCAATTTTAGACGCCGATTACCCCTCAAACGGGGTCAATTTTGCACGCCGGTCTACACTCTTGAGCGATGACCGCATCAAGGAGGTTAACAGGCAAGCCATTTTCACAAGCTATGTCGGACATTGCCCCAAAGTACGCTGCACGGCGGCTCTCAATTTCCGGTGGCAGCCACCACGTCGGATAATAGTACCCATCCCCCAGGCATGATGCAGCCGCGGAAGGCCCTGACATTGCCGAGGGTTCCTGTTCAAACGGCCCTGAAGGCGGGTTTTGGCCAATAGCTAGATTTTTCACGCGGATGCCATATGCACTGGCGAGTTGGCCCAAGCCTTGGAAATGGGCGCGCAGCGCAACCCCGACAGCTCCATTCTCGTTTCCGGCGGTGGCAGCGGAAGGCTCAAAACGTGCTAGATCGACTTCTCTTGCCTTTGCGGGCGAGACGAAAATCATCGCCGCGGCTACGATCAATTTTGAGTTGGCTGAAATCACGACACGCCCTTCCAAGTGGCGTGTGGTCTCATGGGGTTTGCGCTAGGCTAGCCAATCAAAAACGTTCCTTGCTGTCAACTCCTGGAAATTGAGCATGCAGCAGCCAAGGATATCTAACCATCGAACCCTCCGGCAGGCTGTCAGCCTAATCTGCCAACTCTACTCACCCGACGAATGCTAGAATATCTCAGACATGCCGGGTATGTTGCAGACCAAAAGCACGATGCTCTAGGATACCAATCGACCTAATCGCGACATCATAACGGCCTCGCGATCATTAGTCCGCCCGGCAGCAGTCCTGATTCTGCCGCCGGGCGCACTTGATCAGTTGGCCTTGGCGATCTTCGTGATCGCTCCAGCCTTGCCGTCCCAGTCGATCTCGAAGTCGACCTGGTCGCCGACCTTTATGCCCGCGAGTTGTTCCAGCTTGGCGGTAAAGCCCATCGTCATGGCGGGCCAGTCGAGACCGCTCATCGCCCCGTGATCGAGTGTGATCGTGCCCTTGGCAGCGTCGATCGCGGTGACCTTGCCGGCCGCCATGCCGTGTTTCATCGCGCCGGCCATCGGCATCTCCGCCATGTTGCCGGACATCATACTGGAACTCGGCGCGGGCGCCGGGGCTTCAGCCTTCTTCTGGCAAGCCGCCAGCGTGGCTGCCAGCGCCAGGCTCGATGCGACAATCAGGGTCTTCTTCACTTCACTTCTCCTTCGGGTTGGACTTGGGATCGGGATCGGCGACGCATCAGCAGATAGGCCGCCGGGATGACGAGCATCGAGAGCAAGGGCGCGGTGAGCATGCCGCCGACCATCGGCGCGGCGATCCGGCTCATCACTTCCAAACCGGCGCCGCTCCCGGCCAGCACCGGGAGCAGACCAGCGAGGATAACCGCGACGGTCATCGCCTTGGGCCGCACCCGCAGCAGCGCGCCCTCGCGCACCGCGGCGGCAACATCGCCGTCGCCCCGCGTCTCAAGCGCCTGCTTGAGGTAGATCAGCATGACCACCCCGAACTCTGCGGCGACGCCGGCGAGCGCGATGAACCCGACCGCAGTTGCGACCGATTGGTTGTAGCCCAGCCACCAGAGCAGCCACAGCCCTCCGGTGAGCGCGAAGGGCAGCGTGCCCATGATCAGCAGCGCCTCGTCCCAGCGGCGGAAGGTGAGATAGAGCAGCGCGAAGATGATCGCGAGCGTCACCGGGATGACGAGCTTCATCCGTTCCTTGGCGCGGACCAGGAACTCGTACTGCCCGGTGTATGAGATGCTGACGCCGGGCGGCAGCGCGATCTTGCCGGTGATCGCCCGGTTGATGTCGCGGACCAGGCCAACCATGTCGCCGCCGCGCCCATCGACGTAGATCCAGGTGACCGGGCGCCCGTTTTCACTCCGCAGCATCGGCGGACCGTCGCTGATGCGCACGGTGGCGACCGTGCCGAGCGTGATTTGCTGGCGCGAAGGGGTCAGCACCGGCAGGTTTGCCAGCTTGTCCACGCTGTCGCGCAGTTCGCGCGGGTAGCGCACGCTGATCGGATAGCGCGCAAGCCCCTCGACGGTCTGGCCGATCGTCTCGCCGCCAATCGCGCCTGAGACCACCGCCTGTACGTCGGCGACATTGAGACCGTAGCGTCCGGCGGCGGCGCGGTTCACATCGACGTCGATATAGCGCCCACCGGTGAGCCGCTCGGCGATGGCCGAGGAAACGCCGGGGACGGCTTTGACCACTTCCTCGATGCGTTTCGCCGTCCGGTCGATCTCCCCAAGATTCGATCCCGCGACCTTGATGCCGATCGGGCTCTTGATCCCGGTCGCCAGCATGTCGATCCGGTTGCGGATCGGCGGAATCCAGAAGTTGGCAAGGCCGGGCACCTTGACCCGAGCATCGAGTTCCTCGACCAGCTTGGCGGGCGTCATTCCGGGCCGCCATTGATCACGGGGCTTGAACCGGATCGTCGTCTCGAACATTTCGAGCGGCGCGGGATCGGTCGCGCTGTCGGCGCGGCCGGCCTTGCCGAACACGCTCTCAACCTCCGGGACGGTCTTGATCATGCGGTCGGTCTGCTGGAGCAGGCGGCCTGCTTCGGCCGCCGACAGGCCCGGCAGCGCCGAGGGCATGTAGAGCAGGTCGCCCTCGTTCATCTGCGGCAGGAACTCGCCGCCGATCCGGCTGACCGGCCACAGGCTGGTGGCGAAGACCAGCAGGGCAACAAGCAATGTCTGTTTCGGGCGCGCCAGCACCCAGTCGATGACCGGGCGGTAGATGCGCGTGAGCCAGCGATTGAGCGGGTTGGCCTCCTCGCTCGGAATACGCCCCCTAATGAGGAGCCCCATCAGCACCGGGATCAGCGTGATCGAGAGGAAGGCGGCGGCCGCCATCGCGTAGGTCTTGGTGAAGGCCAGCGGGGCGAACAGGCGACCTTCCTGCCCTTGCAGCGTGAAGATCGGCAGGAACGAGAAGGTGATGATCAAGAGGCTGAGAAACAGCGCCGGGCCGACCTCTGCGGCAGCGATGGTGACGAGCTTCCAACGGGTGGGCGGATCGGGTTCACCGTCGCCATGATCGTGTCGCCAGCGTTCGAGGTGCTTGTGGGCGTTCTCGATCATGACGACGGCCGCATCGACCATCGCGCCGATGGCGATGGCGATGCCGCCCAATGACAGGATGTTGGCATTAAGCCCCTGCAGACGCATGACGATGAAGGCGATGAGGATGCCGAGCGGCAAGGTCAGGATCGCTACCAATGCCGAGCGCGCGTGCCACAGGAACAGCGCGCAGACGAGCGCGACGATGATGAACTCTTCGAAGAGCTTGCCGGTGAGGTTCTCGACCGCGCGGTCGATCAGGCCCGAACGGTCATAGGTGGTGACCAGTTCGACGCCGGGGGGCAGGCTTTTCCTGAGCTCGTCGAGCTTGCCGCGGACGCCCTCGATCACGGCTCGGGCGTTCTGGCCCTGCCGCATCACGATCACCCCGCCGGCGACTTCGCCCTCGCCGTTGAGCTCGGCGATCCCGCGCCGCATCTCGGGGCCGAGCTGGACCGTTGCGACATCGCCCAAGGTTACCGGCACACCGCCCGCCGCAGCGCGGATCGGCACGGCGCGGAAATCGTCCAGCGATTTGAGATAGCCGCTGGCGCGCACGGTATATTCCGCGCCGGCCATCTCGACGCTCGAACCGCCAGTCTCCTGATTGGCGCGCTTGAGTGCTTCGGCAACGTCTTCTCCGGACACGCCGTAGGCGGCGAGCTTCGCCGGATCGACGACGACCTGGTATTCCTTGACCATGCCGCCGATGCTGGCGACCTCGGCGACACCGGGGACGGTCTTGAGTTCATAACGCAGGAACCAGTCCTGCAAGCTGCGCAACTGGGCGAGGTCGTGCCGCCCGGTCTTGTCGATCAGCGCGTATTCGTAGATCCAGCCGACCCCCGTGGCATCGGGACCGAGCGAAGCGCGTGCCCCTTCGGGCAGGCGGCTCTGCACCTGGCTGAGGTATTCGAGCACCCGGCTGCGCGCCCAGTAGAGATCGGTGCCGTCGTCGAACAGCACATAGACGAAGCTGTCGCCGGTGAACGAATAGCCGCGCACCACGCGCGCGCCGGGGACCGAGAGCATGGTCGAGGCGACCGGGGTGGTGACCTGGTTCTCGACGATCTGCGGCGCCTGCCCTGGCCACGAAGTGCGGATGATGACCTGCACGTCGGAGAGGTCTGGCAAGGCATCGACCGGGGTGGTCCGCACCGCCGCGATACCGATTGCGGTCAACACCAGCGCGGCGGCGATGACCAGTTTACGCCCCTTGATCGAGGCGCGGATGATGCTTGCGATCACTGCCCACCTCCGATCGGGCGAGCGGCAATGCCGGTCAGGCTGGCTTCGGAATCGAGCAGAAACTGGCCCGAGGAAACGACCTTCTCACCCGCCGCCAATCCGGCGAGCACTTCGGTCCTGCCGCCGCCCTCGCGTCCGATGCGGACCTCGGCAGGGCGGTAGCGGCCATCGGGTAGCGCCAGCATGACCAGCGCACGCGCACCGGTGCGGATCACCGCCTCGCTCGGCACGAGCAGCGCAGGCTTGCCGTCTCCGGCAAAGATCACCTGCGCAAACATGCCAGGGCGCAGTCTGCCGCCGCGATTGACGAGCTCGATGCGGACGGTCAGCGTGTGGCTATCGGCCTGCGCGGCGGGCAGGATCGCGGCGACCCGTCCGGCGAAGGTCTCACCCGGGAACGCCGCCAGCGTCGCGCTTGCGCCTTGGCCAGTCCGCACCAGTCCGGCCTGCGCCTCCGGCACCGCGGCATTGAGCCAGACCGTGCCGATCCCGCTGACCTGCGCGAGGCTCTGTCCCGCCGCCAAGGTCATGCCCGGGCGCACGTCGAGCGTCTGGATCACGCCGCCGATGGGCGAACGGATCGTCACCGTGCCATTTGTCCGTCCCGTCCGCTCGACTTCGCCGATCAGCGTGTCGGACATGCCCATCAGCCTGAGGCGCTGGCGCGAGGCCGCGGTGAGGTCCGGTCGTCCGAGCCGCTTGACCGCAAGGAACTCGCCCTGCGCGCCGCCCCATTCGGGCAGTTGCAGGTCGGCAATCGGCGCCCCAGCGCCGATCACGTCGCCCGGTGCGCGAGCATAGACACGGGTGACAAAGCCGCCAGAACGCGCCTGGGCGATTCCCACGTCGCGCTGGTTGAAGTCGATGGTGCCGTTGACCGTAAGGCCCGAGGGCAAGGCGCCCATTTCCGCCGCGACAACCCGCATCCCGAGGTTCTGTTTTGCGGCTGCGTCCACGCTCACGCCCGGTCCGGTGTCCGGAGCAGCGTCGGCGTATTTCGGGATCGTCTTCATCCCCATCGACGAGAGGGAGTTGGGATTGTCGTAGTGCTCGGCCGGCACCATCGGATCGTACCAGTAGAGAATCTTGCGTTCCACTTGTGTCGATCCGGCCTCGGTCGCGGGCGATCCGCCACGTTGTCCCAGCCAGTATCCACCGCCGCCTGCAACCAGGGCCAATGCCATCACTCCCGCGCCCCAGCGCGCGGCATTCTTCCCATTCAGCATCATGGCCGAACCTCCCCGTTGGTAATTGGCCGATAGGTGTAATTGATCCGAACCGCGTCGCGCGCGACGTCTGCTTCACGAGACAGCGCATCGACTTCGGCTTCGGCCAAGGCGAGCGACGACAGCAGCGCGCTGCCGAGGTCGAGCTTGCCCGCCGCGTAGCTCGCCATGTCGAGTTCGGCCCGGCGCCTGGCGAGCGGCACCAGCACCTTCCGGGCATTGTCGAGCCGTTGCATGTGCATTTCGTGATCGGCGAGATCGCCGTCGAGTGTGGCCAGAATTTCGCGCTCGGCGGCGGCACGCAGCAGCCGCGCCTGCGTCTCGCCGCTCAGGCTGGCGGCGATCTTCGGATCCTGCCGCCGCTTGGCGAAGAACGGCAGGTCGATGCTAACGCCCACCGAAACCATGTCGCCATAGGCCGGGTCGCGGCGGCCATAACTGGCGCTCACTCGCCAGTCGGGGCGTTTGTCGGCGCGGGCAAGGCTAGTATCAGCCTCAGCCCCGATGATACCCGCGTCGAGTGCCTTAAGGCGCGGCAGCAGTGGAATGCCCGCGATCAGGCTGGCCCTGTCCACTTCCGGCATTGGCGGGTCGCCAATGACATCCGCATCGGGATCACCGGTGAAGCGAGCCAACCGGGCCTTCGCTCGCACGACCTCGGCAGCAAGTTCGCTGCGGCGGTCGTTGACCGCGCCGCGCAATTGCGTCGGCTCGAGTGCCTGACTCGGCCGCGCCGAGCCAGAGGCCAGTCGCGCCGAGACAGTCGATTGCAGATCATCGAGGCTCTCGATCAGCCGGTCCAGTTGGGCCAGTCGCCGCTTGGCATAGTAGAGATCGATCCAGGCAAGCGCGGTCTCAAGCCGGACATTCTGCGTCTCGACCGCAAGCTCGCCCTCGGCCATGCCGATGTCGGCCTGCGCACGCGTGCGCTGCGCGCTGCGCTTGGCGGGATTGGGGAATGGCTGTTCGACCCCGATCCGCGCCATCGTCATGCTCTCAGCCGTGAAGCTGAAGGCGGGCGGGCCGGAAACAGGGAAATTGTCGATGCCGACGTTGAGGGTGGGATCGGGCAGGCGGCCAGCGGCAACCGCAGCAGACCGTTTGGCTTCCACGCCAGCTGCGCCTGCCTGGATCGAGGGAGCGTCTTGTGACGCGCGCTCGATCGCCGCATCGAAGGGAAGCGGTTCGGCCAAGGCCACGCCCGGCACTGTCGCCAGCATTGGCGCAAGCAGCGGCACGAGAATAATCAATCGCATGGGAATCTCCCGTTCGGAGATCACCGGGCCGATACTGAATGAAGGCTTCCGATTGACGCGGCGCCGGCGAAGGGGGCTACTCCGACGGCGCCACGCGCCCGGCCAGTCAGTCTTGTCGTTATCGGCCAGGCAATCGCCTTAGCCGGCCGACGGCGCCCGGCCCTTGCCGGACATGTCCATCATGCAGCCGGACGCATCCGCCTTCATCATGGCGCAGTCGCAATTGGCCATCGTGGACGCACCGTCACTGACCCAGACACGCGTGCGCGAGGGCACGGTCGACTTGGGTCCGAACGAGGGCTGGGTGCGCCATTCCCAATGGCCGCTAGCGGCGTCATGGGCGGAAGCAACGGATGCGGTGGCGAGGGCCGCCACAGCGGCGGCGAGCGTGAGAATCGTTTTCATGTGCAAAATCCTTGGATGAACGGGAAGGAAGGCGTGCGCCGAACGCGAGCGTTCGGCAGCCGCCGTCAGAGTTCAGCCAAGGCGTGCGGGTGGTTCGGGTTCAGGACCGGTATCGCGGCCGATCAGCGCGGCGACAGGCATTTGCGATGGAGCCGCCGCGCGGAACTGCGGCGAGGCATCAAAGGCGAGCGGCGCCATCAGGGCCAGGGACACCGCGCAGCCCATCTTCGCCATGCAATCGGGGGTCCCGTCACATGGCTTCTCGCGCTGTTGCGGCGCCTGTTTGGTAAGGCCCATCATCTCAGCGCAATCGGGGCTCATCTGTCCGGCAGGCGTGGAGACCTGCTCGACCTTCTGGGCCGGCATCACATGCGCGAACGCGGCCTCCTGGCCGAGAAGGCCAAGCAGTACTCCAGCGAGCAGCAACAGGGAGAGCAAACGCTTCACACGCCCTCTTTCGGCTTGCCGGAAAATTCTGTCAATTGCCGCGCCGGGCGGCGCCGTGGTTCGGCAAGCCCCGCCAGGATCGGGCAATCGGGCCGCGCGTCACCGCTGCAGCCTTCGGCGAGTTCCAGCAGGGTGCGCCGCATGGCTTCCAGTGCTGCCGCCTTGCGGGCCAGATCCTCGGCATGTTCAAGGGCGATGGCCTTGACCTCGCTGCTGGCACGGGTCCGATCGTCCCACAGGCCGAGCAGCACCGATATTTCATCGACCTGAAAGCCGAGATCGCGGGCATTGGCGATGAACCGCAGGCGCTCGATCGATGCGGGTGAATAGTCCCGATAGCCATTATCGCGCCGATCCGGGCGCGGCATCAGGCCGATGCTCTCGTAGTGCCGGATCATCCGCTGCGATACGCCTGTCGCTTTCGACACCTGCCCGCTGTTCATAGCTCTTGTCCCGATGATTGGTGGCGGTGGCCATGGTGATGGCCGCCATGGAAGAAATGCAGCAGCGGGCAGGCGAACAGGAATGCGTAGGGGATCAGACCGAACAGATGCTGCCGGTGCTCCGGATAGACGAGGAAAATGCCGATGAGAGCGGCCGAGAACGCGGCCAACAGCCAGGCTCGCTTGTTGCGCAGATTCATAGCGTGATCCTCCTCAAACGCAGGGAGTTCGTGATGACGCTGACCGAAGACAGTGCCATCGCCGCTGCGGCAAAAATCGGCGAGAGCATCAGGCCAAACAGCGGATAGAGCGCGCCCGCCGCCAACGGGATGCCCGCGACGTTGTAGGCGAAGGCGAAGAACAGGTTCTGCCGAATGTTGGCCATGGTGGCATGGCTGAGGTGCCGGGCGCGGGCGATCCCGGTGAGATCGCCTTTGAGCAGCGTCACCCCCGCGCTCTCGATCGCGACATCGGTGCCGGAGCCCATGGCGATGCCGACGTCAGCGGCGGCCAGCGCAGGCGCGTCGTTCACCCCGTCGCCCGCCATGGCGACGACGCGGCCTTCGGCTCGCAGGCGCTTGACGATCTCGCTCTTGCGGTCGGGCAGGACATCGGCTTCGACATCGGCGATGCCGAGCCGCCGGGCGATGGCCTCGGCAGTCACACGGTTGTCGCCAGTGAGCATGATGACATGGATGCCAGCCGCATCGAGCGCCTTGAGTGCCTCTGGCGTGGTGGCCTTGACCGGGTCGGCGATGCCGATCGTGCCAGCCATGCTGCCGTCCACGCCGACAAAGATCGCGGTCGCGCCCTCGGACCGCAGACGGTCGGCCTGCGCCGCAAGAGATGTCGTCGCGATACCCTGCTCTTCGAGAAAGCGCGCATTTCCGGCAACGATCCGGTGGCCGTCGATTGTGCCGGTGATGCCTTTGCCAACCGGCTGATCGACGACGCCCGGTTGGCTAAGCGAAAGGCCCCTGGCTTCAACTCCCTTGACCATGGCCTGCGCCAAGGGGTGCTCACTGCTACGCTCGAGGCTGGCGGCGAGGCGCAGCACTTCGTCCTGATCGAACCCGTTGGCGGTCTCGACCGCAACTACGGCCGGCTTGCCTTCGGTCAGTGTCCCGGTCTTGTCGACGACCAGCGTATCGACCTTTTCCATGCGTTCGAGCGCTTCTGCATTCTTGATGAGAATGCCCGCCTGCGCGCCGCGCCCGACGCCGACCATGATCGACATCGGCGTGGCGAGGCCCAGCGCGCAGGGGCAGGCGATGATCAGAACCGCGACCGCAGCGATCAGGCCGTAGCCCATCGCGGGCACCGGGCCGACCAGCGACCATGTGACGAAGGCAATCGCGGCCACGGCTATCACAGCTGGCACGAACCAGCCCGACACGGTGTCGGCAAGGCGCTGGATCGGTGCGCGGCTGCGCTGCGCATCGGCGACCATCTGGACGATGCGGGCGAGCATCGTGTCGCGGCCGATCTTCTCGGCGCGCATCACGAGGCCGCCGGTCTGGTTGATCGTGCCGCCGATCAGCTTGGCGGCAGGCTCCTTGGTCACGGGCATGGATTCGCCCGTCACCATCGATTCATCGACCGTGCCGCGCCCTTCGATCACCTCGCCATCGACAGGCACTTTCTCGCCAGGACGTATGCGGAGCGTGTCGCCGACCTGGACGAGATCGAGTGCGACCTCCTCGTCGCTCCCGTCGGAGCGAACCCGGCGGGCAAGCTTGGGCGACAGGTCGAGCAACGCGCGGATTGCTCCGCTCGTCGTCTCTCTGGCACGCAGTTCGAGCAACTGGCCGAGCAGCACCAGCACGGTGATCACCGCTGCCGCCTCGAAATAGGCCGGGACCGCACCATGCATCGTGCGGAACGCCGCCGGGAACGCGCCGGGCGCGAGGGTCGCCACCATGCTGTAAGCCCAGGCCACGCCGGTCCCCATGGCAATCAGCGTGAACATGTTGAGATGGCGCGTCCTCAGCGAGGCCAAGCCACGCTCGAAGAAGGGCCAGCCTGCCCACAGCACCACTGGCGTCGCCAGCAACATCTGCGCCCAGTTCGACATCTGCTGGCCGATCAAGCGGTCGAGCTTGAGCAAGTGACCGCCCATTTCGAGCGCGACCACTGGCAGGCTCAGTATCAGGCCGATGACAAAGCGCCGCTTCATGTCGGCATATTCCGGCGATGGGCCGTCCGCGAGCGTCGGTGTCATCGGTTCGAGCGCCATGCCGCAGATCGGGCAGGAGCCAGGTCCGGGGCGCTGGATCTCCGGATGCATCGGGCAGGTCCAGATCACGCCTTCGGGCGTGGGTTCCGACCTGCGGGGTGCATCTCCCACATAGCGCGCCGGATCGGCCTCGAACTTGGCGAGGCAGCTCGCGCTGCAAAAATAGTGGTGCGTTCCGTCATGCGTCGCAACGTGCGGCGTGGTTTCGGGATCGATGCTCATCCCGCAGACGGGGTCCGTCGCCGTTTTCGCCTGCGACGTAAGACCTTCGCCCGAATGGGCGCATTTGGAATGATCATGATGCGACTCGGTCATGGTCGATGCTCCACTGTCGCTCTCTTCATCGACCTTGACATCATGTCAGGGTCAAGAGGCGATTTCAGACCGCAGTTCCGAGCGGTTCCAGCGTGCCGAGCCATGCGACCAGCGCAAGGATAGCGAGTGCGGCAAGTCCCTCGACAAGCAAGCTCCGCCGCAAGGCGCCGACCGCCGCTCCAGCATCGTCCGCTTGCGCCGCCGCGCCGAGCGTCGGCGTGAGCCGCCAGCGATTTATGGCTGCCAGGATCAGCATCGCCGCGAACAGGGCAAGTTTTGCGAGCAAAAGCTGGCCGTATGTCGAAACAATGAGACGTGCCGGATCGGGCCAGCCCAACAGGATCAGACCGTTGGCGACCCCGGTGGCAACGATCAGTCCGACAGCGAGTGTGCCCACCTGCGAGAACTGGGCTAGCGCGCGGGCGGCCATCGCCAATTGCGCCTCCGTCAGCAGGGCAAAGGGACGAAACAGCAGCAAGGCGAAGGCGGCAATTCCGCCAATCCACACCGCAGCCGCCAACATGTGTACCACATCGGCGCTTCGGTGCAGGGTTCCCTGCCAGCCCTCCGTGGCACCGGCATGTCCGGTCCAGACCAGTGTAGCGATGGCAAGTGCGGCGCACAGCAGGAGGCCCATCCTTGCGAAAAGGCGCCCTCTGTCCAGCATCAGGGCGAAGACCAGCGCCACAAACATCGCCGCCATGCGGACGATCCAGGCGGTACCAATGGCGGTTTCGCCGATGATGCTTCGCGCCGTTTCGCCATCGATCGCCAGCAGGCTCGTACCCGTCATCGACGCGATCAGAGCCGCCATGCCGAAGGCGGACAGCAGCAACCCAAGGAACGATAGCGGGATGGCTAGCCGCGTCAGCGGCAACATGCCGCTGGTACGCTCCTCAGCAGTCTGGCCGTAAAGCGTGAAGGCAACCAGTCCCGTCAGGACCATCAGGTCCGCATAGAGAGCGAACCGGATGACGATGACGGGAAGATCGGTCATTATGCCCTACCGCACGGTGAAGCTGAAATTGCCGCTCATCCGGTGGGTATCCGCACCGGCGGCGGTCCAGGTCACCTGATAGGTTCCGGCGCTGAGCGGGCGCCGAAGCAGCAAGGTCATCGACTTGCGATCCTTGCCGATCTGGGCGGTGAAACCGGTGATCGGCATCGGCGCGTGGCTACCCATTCCGGGCATGCCAGTCATCGCGATCTCGGCGCGTGCGGTGGCACCGATCACGGCTTCGTTGAAGCGCAGCTCGACTTTCGTCGGCGCCGCGACCGAGGCGTTGGCCGTCGGCGTCGAAGCGACAAGTGCGGTATGAGCACTGGCGAGTTGAGGCGCGGTAAGGCCGAGCGCGGTGATGGCGAGCAGGGTACGGGAAAGGCGCATTGCAAGGGGTCCTTCGACGGAAGTGTCATTGTTCAATACGCAGCTGCCGCAGTTGCCCCTCGAAAGTTTCTTGCCGCCTTTTCTTGAGGGATTGCGCGCGCGCCTGCGTATAAAGCGCAAAGACACTGGGAGTAATTTCGTGTTCGACCTTGACCAGACCCTTCGCCGGCTTGGCGATTTACCCGTTCCCACTGGCCTCGCCGGGATCGACGACGCTGTTTTCGTCGGTCTTGCTCAAAGGCGTCAGGAAGCGATGGGCGCAACACGAATGATGAGCCTGGCCGCCGCCTTGGCGCTCCTTCTGGGTGTGGCAGGGGGTGGGCTGTCCGGCGGCGATCCGGCCAGTGCCCGGCCGCTGTCTCCGTTCTCGCCCGATAATCCGCTTGCGCCATCGACCTTGCTGGATGTCCATCCGTGAGCTGGGGCAAGCGCCTCGCTCTTATCGCACTGGTTGCCTTTCTCGCGGCAATGGGCGGTGTCTATGCCGGGCGCGAACTCTTCCAGCAGACGCGACAGAGTGAGACAGAAATCCACGCACTGCTGCACAAGCAGTTGAGTCTCGATGACGCTCAGGAAGTCAAGATCGATGCCATTGAACGGCGCTTAGCCACCCGCCGCCAGGCGCTCGAACTGGAGATGCGCGCGGCCAACGCCCACCTTGCCGCGGCGATCGAGGCCGAGCACGGCTATGGGCCCGAAGTGACAGCAGCGATCGACCATACCCACCAAGTGATGGGCGACATGCAGAAGGTTACGCTCGAGCACCTCTTCGCCATGCGGGCCGTCCTGAAACCCGATCAGGCCGCCGTATTTGACCGGACCGTAGTCAAGGCGCTCACACCCGACGTTGCGGCCCCTGAAGCGCAGTGAGTCTGTCGCTCTCCGAAGCGAGCGACGCCGAACTCGTGGTGCTTGCGCACGGAAACCAGCAGGCTGCCTTTCGTGAACTGCTGGCGCGCTACCGCGAGCCGGTGTTCAGGCTGGTTCGCGCAAATATCGGCGATGCCGATGAGGCGCTCGACCTCACCCAGGAGGCCTTCATAGCTGCCTTCGCGGCATTGAATCGTTACGACCCTGAACGATCGCTTCTCACCTGGCTCAAACGCATCGCGCTCAACAAGTGCCGGGACTGGGCGCGGCGGCGCAGGGTCCGCTCGTTCTTCACACGCGCCGCGCCGCTCGAAGACGCATATTCGGTTTGCGACGGGTCTGCCCCGATCGATGCGCAGGTTGCCAACCGCAAGGAACTCGGCCGGACGGCCGACGCGATCGCCGCACTGCCGTCACGGCTGCGCGAAGTTCTAGTGCTGCGAACCGTCGAAGGCCTTGGTCAGGCAGAGGTGGCCGAAATCCTTGGTGTTAGCCAAAAGACCGTAGAAACCCGGCTGTATCGGTCCCGGACGAGGCTCAGGGAAATTCTGGGGCCAGAGTGAGGGGCGACGGCGCAGGCCGCGTATGGGCATCAGACAGTTCAGGTCAGATTGGTGCCGCATGCAAGCTTTCCCGATAGATCGACGTTCCCTGATCCGCACCGGTTTGTGGGGCGGAGGCGGGCTTGCGCTCGCGGCCGCGCTCCCCGCCTGGGCGCGGAGCGGGACTATGGGCCTTGGCGCACCGATGGCGACGGTGTCGGGCGAGGATATCCAGCTCGACATCGGTCATGTGATGATCAGTGTCGGCGGGCGCGAAGGGCACGCTGTTGGCATCAACGGCACGGTTCCGGGGCCTGTAATCCGGCTGAAGGAGGGGCAGAAGGTCCGCCTCGCGGTGAGCAATTCGCTGGGCGAGGAAAGCTCGATCCACTGGCATGGGCTGCTACTGCCGTTCCAGATGGACGGTGTGCCCGGGGTGAGCTTCCCCGGAATCGGTGCAGGGAAGACCTTCAACTACGAGTTCCCGGTGCGCCAGTCCGGCACATACTGGTATCACAGCCATTCGGGCATGCAGGAAGCGATGGGCATGTACGGTGCGATCGTTATCGATCCCGCCGGTCCCGATCCCGTTGCCTATGACCGCGAGCATGTGATCATTCTGGCCGACTGGAGCTTCCTCCATCCACACATGATCCTGCGCAAGCTGAAGGCGCAGGGCGGCTATTTCAACATGCAGAGGCAGACACTTTCGGGGTTGATTGCAGGCAAGGATCAGTCGGCCGCAGATCGACGGATGTGGGCGAAGATGCGAATGGATCCGACCGACATCTCCGATGTCACCGGATCGACCTATCACTACCTCGTCAACGGCCACGACAGCACTGCAAACTGGACCGGACTGTTCGCGCCGGGCGAGCGCGTGCGTCTCAGGATCATCAATGCCTCGGCGATGACCAATTTCAACGTGCGCATACCCGGCTTGCCGATGACGGTAGTGGCAGCTGACGGGCAGAATGTTCAGCCGGTGGAGATCGACGAATTCCAGATCGCCATCGCCGAGACCTACGACGTGATCGTCGAGCCCAAAGGCGACGAAGCCTATGGCCTGATTGCAGAGGCCATTGATCGCTCGGGCCAGGTGCGCGCAACCCTCGCGCCACGCCTCGGTATGGTCGCGCCAATCCCGCCGATCCGCGAGCGGCCGCTATTGACCATGAAGGACATGGGCATGGGCGACATGGACATGTCGGGCGGCGGCATGGCCGGAATGGACCACAGCAAGATGTCGGGTGGCGACACGGCGGGTATGGATATGTCCGGAAGCGCCATGCCAGCCATGGACATGTCGGGAGGGAGCATGAAGATGCGCGACCCTTCCGTCGCGCCGCAGGTCAAGCTGGGACCGGGGGTTGCGACGCTCTCCCCCATGCCGATCGACCGCACCGGCGAACGCCCGACCGGGCTCGAAAAGGTCGATCACCGGGTGCTGACCTACCATGACCTCAAGTCGCTCACGCCCAATTCGGACGCGAGGGTGCCCTCGCGCGAACTCGACATCCATCTGACCGCGAACATGGAGCGCTACATGTGGTCATTCGACGGCGAGAAGTTCAGCGACAACACCACGCCGATCCCTTTCCGCCTGGGCGAGCGGGTGCGAGTCAACCTGATCAACGACACGATGATGCCGCATCCGATCCACCTGCATGGGCATTTCTTCGAGGTGGTCACCGGCAACCCCGGTCATTATCCGATGAAACACACGGTCAACGTCCTGCCCGGCGGCAAGGTCTCATTTGACCTTACCGCCGACGGGCTCGGCGACTGGGCGTTCCACTGCCACATGCTGCTGCACATGATGGCGGGCATGTTCCGCGTCGTTACGGTGCGGCGCGAAGAGGATGCGGCATGAAAACGATCCTGCTCGCCGCCGTAACTGCTTTCGCGCTGCCGGTCCCGGCGATGGCCCAAAGTGATACCCAGTCCATGCCCGGAATGGACATGGGGCAAAAGCCAGTGCCACCGAAGGAGCAAGCGGCTCCTCCAATTCCAGCACCGACCGGTAAGACGGACGACGCCATGCCGGGCATGGATATGGGCCAGCCTGGTGATACTTCCATAGGGGCCGCGCCTGCTCCCGCACCACCAGACGATCATGCTGCAGATGCCCTATTCGATCCCGCGAAAATGGCCCGCGCCCGCGCAGCGCTGCGCCAGGAGAACGGCGCCTTCAGCGGCTCCATGGTGCGGTTCGACCTCGCCGAGTTGCAGGTCCGGAATGGGAGTGATGGCTATCGCTGGGAAGGCGAAGGCTGGTTCGGCGGCGATATCGACCGGTTGGTCATCCGGTCGAAGGGTGAAGGCTCGTTCGGACAGCGGATCGAGAAAGTCGAGGTCCAGGCGCTGTACTCACGGGCGATCTCACCCTTCTGGAACGTCCAGGTCGGCCTGCGCCATGACATCGTGCCGAACCCTTCGCGGACCTATGCCGTTGTAGGAATCGAAGGAATTGCGCCCTACTGGCTCCATTCCACCGGGCAGGTCTTTCTGTCCAACAAAGGCGAATTGCTGGCACGGATCGAAGGCAGTTACGACGAACGGATTACCCAGCGCTTGATCCTTCAGCCCCGTGCCGAACTCGATTTGTCAGCGCAGGACGTACCCGCAAGCGGCATCGGCTCGGGCCTGTCGAGTTTCGAACTGGGCGCTCGCCTGCGCTACGAAATCCGCAGGGAGTTCGCGCCCTACATCGGGGTCGAATGGTCGAGGAAAGCCAGTGGCACTGCTCGATACTCCCGCTTGCGCGGCGAGGATCCCAGCGCCGTCAATTTTGTCGGGGGCGTGAGATTCTGGTTCTGAGAACTCGATGCATTTATGTAAAAATGGCGATCTTGACTTTCGGTGTCCCGATGCCCTCCAACTATGGATAAAGGAGTAAAATGAGATGCGTAGATTGCTTCTGGCTTTGGCCCTGATCTCGACACCTGCTCTCGCCGCCAGCGACATCCTGATGCACCGCGATCCAGGCTGCGGATGTTGTGAGGAGTGGGCGGCGCGGGTCCGGCAAGCGTTCGGGCGCGACATGCGCATCGTCGATGATGCCAACCGCGCCGCGTTCCAGCGTCGGGTCGGCCTGCCTGAGGCGCTGGCATCGTGTCACACTGCCGTGGTCGATGGATTGGCCTTCGAAGGTCATGTACCCATCGCCGACATGCGCCGTGTTCTGGCGAGCCGCCCCAGGGGCGTGCGCGGACTGGCAGTTGCGGGAATGCCGCTGGGGTCGCCCGGGATGGAGGTTCCGGGCGGACGAACGCAACCTTACGCGGTCATGGCCTTCGGCACGGAGCGCCCAAGCGTGTTCGCTCGGCATTGATCCGGCCGGGCGTGGCGACGCCGTCTGCGCCGCTACGCCGGACTGGCTCGCCCGATCAGAATTTCGCCGTCACGCCAGCCTGGATCAGGCGCGGGCTGCCGGGCAGGATACCGCGCAGGAGATCGACGATATAGACCTTGTTCGCCACGTTCTTGACCGTCGTGAACAGGGTGAACCGGTCCGACACCTCGAAATTCACCGCGGCGTTCCAGATGCCGTAGGCCGGGATGCGGCCGCGCTGGCCATTGGCGGAGATCGCGACCGTGTTCAGGTTGTCGCCGAACTGGGAAGAAACGTGGACGTATTCCACCTCGGCATGGACCGTCCCCGCGGACAGGCCGAGCGTCGCCGAAAGGGTGTGTTCCGGCGCATAGGGCAGGCGACGTCCGCGCACGTTCACTTCGCCGGCATCGCACGGGGCAACCGCGACCGCTCCTGCGAGAGCCTCGCAGCGGTCGGCGGTGAACTTCGCGTCGGCAAGCCAGGTCCAGGCGACACGCCCCTCGATCGCCCAGCCGTCGGTCCATCCCGCGTCGCGGCTGTTGCCGGTCGCGAGAAGTTCGAGACCCTGATGCAGGCTCTTGCCGGCATTGACGGCGCCCGCCGGATTTCCGGCGGCGATGCTTCCCGGGATGACCTGGTTGTCGAAGTCGAGCCTGAAGGCGGTCGCCTCGACGAACAGGCCCCGGGCGGGACGGAAACGCGCGCCGATCTCGAAGTTCCAGCTGCGCTCGGCATCGAGATCGAGCGTGCCGCCGGTCGCGGTGATGATGTCTGCCACGCCCGGCGGTGAGAAACCGCGGTGGACACCGGCGAACAGGATGGCGTCTTCGCCCACTTTCCAGCTTGCACCGATACCCGGAATGACTTCGGTGATGGTTGTCTTGCCGGCCAGTCCGGTCAGACCGTCCTCGCGCTTGTAGCGGATATTCTCGACCCGGACACCGGGCGTAACGCTGACATCGCCCAAATCGACCCGTACCTGGACATAGCCTGACAGCGCCGTGATACGGCGGTCGCTGAGTTCCTTGATGCCGCTATTAGGGCCAGGTCCCGCCGTGCGCCCGCCCGGCGTGTCGGCGTTGAACTGGCGGCGATCCTGCGTTTCGTGCTGGATGCGAAGCCCGGCATCGACCTGACCCCAGGCCGGCGACCAGACCAGACGCGGCTCCAGTCCGTAAACATTGTAAGTGCGCAACCGCCCCTCGGTGCCGCAGCCCGTCGAAAGATTGGGCATGCTCGGTACACCGTTCGGCAGGATCACCGGCGCCCCGCAGGCCGGGTCGCTCGCATCGCTTGGCCGCTGCGACGAGTTCGAGGACTGGCGCCACCAGTTGCGATCGAAATAGCTGTAGAACGCGCTGGTCGACAGCTTGAGATCATCCGTCACCTGCCAGCCATGGGTGGCCGAAATGCCATAACGGCGGGTGTTGAACCGGTCGTTGACGAAGGGGTTGTAGCGTGGATCGAACTGGTACTCGGCCAGAGTCAGGCCGCTGTAGGTCTGCTTGCTGTTCTCGTCGTAAAGGCTCGCGCGGACAGTCAGGGAATGCGCCTCGCCGAGTTGCGCCTGGAACTTCAGATTGGCGTCGGTGACCGCGCTGTGCAGGTTGTCGCGCGCGCCGTCGCTTTCCTTGCGGTTGACGATCAGGTTGATACCCGCATCGGACCCGAGCGGGCCACCGATGCTTCCAGTCAGGTCATAGTAGCCGCGATTGCCGACTGCTGCCTTGAAGTGCCCGCCCAGCGTTTCGGGAACGTCCGGCGTGACATAATTGATGACCGCGCCCACCGTGTGCGGGCCATAGAGGATTTGTCCCGAGCCCTTGATTACCTCGATCGATGCAAAGCGGTCGATCGGCGGGTGGTAGTAGCTCGCGTTGTCGCCATAGGGGCTGTAGGTCAGCGGAATGCCATCCTCGAGCAGCAGAATTTTGGTCGATCGCGTCGGTTGAAGTCCGCGGACGCCGATATTGGGGCGCAGGCCGATGCCTTCCTCGTCGCGCACGACCAGGCCGGGCACCTTGCGCAGCGCCTCGTTGACGTTGAACACGCGCGCGTTCTCAAGTTCAGTCTGGGTGACCACGGCAGTCGATCCCGGTGCCGGATCCTCTTGCCGGCTGGCAATGACCAGAATGTGATCGGCCGAGCCGTCATCGGCGGTTTTGGATGATGCGGCCTCTTCGGCATGAGCCGGAAAAGCCAGGAACGCCGAGCACAGCAGGACGGCCCTGCGAGACAGGTGAAACAACAACGATATACCCCCTGATGCGAATCGCTCGCGCCCTAAGTTGCTAATGAGTTGCAATAACAATAGCGGTCTGTCAACATGGATGCGGGGCAAGACCTTCAGAGCGGGTCATCCAGGCTTTTGCGCCCATAGCGCGATGAATGCGGCTCCCGCGATACCGCGCCGGCCAAGCCAGCCGTCGATCGGTGCCATGAGCCGGGCGGCACGGGCGAACGGCGGATAGAAGATCGCACCTTCGATGCGCCGCAGCTCGAGCCGCTGACTTGCGACGAGCCGCCGCAGTTCGCGCGAAGTCCTGAACCGTGCCGCGCGCCATGTCCGCGAACCCGACCAGCCCTTGATTCTCCTGATCGCGGCCCAGATGCTCCACTTGCCCAGTTCACCAAGGACCAGCCGTCCTCCCGGCCTGAGGACGCGGTTCATCTCCGCCAGCGCGATCTCCGGTCTCTCGACGAAGCACAGGACCGCTATAGCGACGACGCAATCGAACGAGGCATCCGCAAAGGGGAGCGCTTCGGCCCGTCCCGCCAGAACCGTGTAGGAATGACCTTCGGTGTCCGCGCGGCGCCGTGCGGCGGTCACTGCGCGTGCATCGGGGTCCACCCCCGAAACTGTCGCGCCGCGACGAGATAGCTCCGCCATCAACGCGCCGTCGCCGCAACCGACATCAAGGACGTCAAGACCCTTCACGTCCCCCAAGAGGTCAAATATCAGGCCGACTTCCAGCCCATCGGTAATCCGGCCGAGCGTCGACGCACGCCAGCTTGCGTAAGACTCTTCGAATGAGCCGCCACCCATGTCGCGGGTCCGAGCCTCCGGGGCCTCGTCCGGCGTTCGCACCGCGACGGCTACTCCTCGAGAGTCTTGCGCCGTTCCTGGTACTCATCCTTGTCGATTTCGCCGCGTGCGTAGCGCTCCTTGAGGATGTCGAGGGCGTCTGGCCGACGGGGGCCTTGCGAACCCGATCCCAGCCACTTCACCGCCAGAACAACCGCGGCAATGAGCGCCGCAACGACAAGGATCATGAACAGTGGACCAAGTATCACGTGCCCCCAGCCTCCCGTGGTATCCATCATGTGCGGGCCGTATCCGTGGTTACGGTCCCAGGCCGATGATTGTGCCGCAGCGAGTGCCGGCCACAGCGCAAGCGTCGTGCCCGTTATTGCGGCGAATTGAATGGACCGTTTCATCGTAGCCTCCTTCCGCGGAATGCTCGAGCAGCGGTTCGCATGGGACAGTCCAACCCGCTCAATGCCCCGCATCGCTCTTGGGGGCGGCCTCGCCGCCGGGCGCGGCATGATGCTGCTCGCCAGCCTCGGGTTTGCCTTCGGTGCCTTCGTCTTCCTTGCCTTCCTGATGATGCGGCATTCCCGCAGGCATCATCTCTTCGGCGCATTTGTGCATGCGCTGGCTCATGCGCGCGCGTATTGCCTCACGGCCGGTTTCGCCGGTATTTCCTTCCTCGCTCATGCATTGCTGCATTTGCCGCATCATGCCGGCCATGGCCTGACGATGCACCGGTCCCATCGCCTGCGGTACCTGTTGGGCCGCTGGGTGCTCTCCAGCTTCTGCGGCGACCACAAGGCCGCTGATGGTCAGGCTTGCGAACCCAGCGAGAATGGCCAAGCCTGAACGGGACTGGGCAAACTTCGACATGCTTCTTCTCCTGCTTGCTAAATGGGTATGCGACTTACATTACTATTGATGTTGCGAACGACTTGCACATTGATCTGCGTCAGAATTGACGGATGAGGGCGGCAATTCTGCGCGAGGTGTGGTTTCGCGCATCGCGATCGCAGTGATGACGCCTGAAAGGAAAGTCAGTCCGCCGATGGACAAAATTGCGGCGGCAAACCCGAATGCGTCCGCGATCAGCCCGGCTGACAAGGCCCCGATGGCGTAACCCAGATCGCGCCAGAAGCGGTAGACACTGAGCGACCGTGCGCGCCAGCTGGGGTGCGACGCGTCCGAGACGGCGGCGATCAGGCTTGGATAGACCATGGCCGTGCCAATCCCGAGCATCAGGCTGCCAAGAACCCACCAGCCAAAATGGTTGCCCAGGCCGGTGACGACCAAGCCTGCGGCCTGAACCCACATGCCGCTGACAATCAGACCCTTGCGGCCCCATCGGTCGCTCAAGGGGCCGGTCGCCACCTGGAGCAAGCCCCAGCTTGCCGGATAGAGCGCCTTGAGCAGTCCGATGCGTTCGACGCCCAGGCCGAGCGACGCGAAGAACAGGGGAAAGATGCCCCAGCTCATGCCGTCGTTGAGGTTGTTGACGAGACCGGCCTGCGATGCCGCGAACAGATTGCGATTGCGGAACGAGGTCAGCGCGAAGACTTCCGAAAAGCTTACGGTCGATTCCTGGCGGGGATGGGCTTCAGTCTCGACCCGGACGTGTTCGCGCGTGTCCCGCACCAGCAGGATCGAGAACAGCAGACCCAGCGCCGCATAGGCAATACCAAGGTAAATGGGGACCGGGCGCAGGCCATAGCGGGAGGCAAGGTAGCCCGTCAGAAACGCGGTCACTCCGACCGCCAGGTAGCCCGCGAACTCGTTGAGGCCGACCGCAAGTCCGCGCGACTTCGGGCCGACCAGATCGACCTTCATGATCACCGTCATGGACCAGGCCAGCCCCTGATTGATCCCCAACAGCGCATTGGCGGCGACGATCCATTCCCAGCTTGGCGCCTCGATGATCATGAACGGAACCGGCAGGCCGAACAGCCAGCCCAGCACCAGCACGCGCTTGCGGCCCCAGGCGTCGGCAAGCTGGCCAGAGACCAGGTTGGCGAAGGCCTTGACCACGCCGAAGCTGACGATGAACGAGGTGATCAGCGTCGTCGAGGCGAGGTGGAACTGCTCGGCCCCGATCAGTGGCACCACCGTGCGCTCGATCCCGACCATGCCGCCGACGAAGGCGTTGACCAGCACCAGCAGCGCGAATTGCGGCCAGTTTTCCTTTAGGCCGAGCCGGACCGTGCGTCCAACCGTGGGGGCGACCGGCATGGTCACTCGGCCGGCACGGCAAGGCCGCCATTGATAGCCCTCAACCGGGCGGCCTCAGGTGGCGGCGGGGGAATCTCGATGAGCATTTCCCGCACGAATTCGTCTTCATCGGTGATGGCAAAGGCAGCGTTGTGACGCTTCTCGAAGCCGATTGTGGACCAAGGCTTGCCGCTAAGCCGCCGGCCGCAAACCGAGCCGGCATAGGCACCAGCCAGAACCTCGACATGGTCCGGCAATTCTCTGAGCCGTGCGGCGCTGCGGAACAGGTTGCGTGCGCCGTCTTCGGCGCTGGTCGCGAGTTCGGTGCGCCCCATGTCACCGACCATCAGTGTATGGCCGGTCAGCACGAACCAGGGTTCCTCGGTGCGCGTGTGATCGGTGACCAGAAGGCAGATGTGCTCGGGCGTGTGTCCGGGCGTGTGTAGAACCTGGGCTGTCACATTGCCGAGCGGCAGAACTTCTCCATCCGTAACCGCGCGGTGGGGAAAGCCGACATCGGCTTTGTCGCCCAGCACGCAGTCCGCACCTGTCGCTTCGGCGAGAACGCGCCCCGCCGAGACATGGTCGGCATGCACATGCGTGTCGATCACATAGGCAATCCGCATGCCGCCCTCCTCGGCGGCGCGCAGATAGGGCTCGATTGCGCCGACGGGATCGACCACCGCGCAGATTGCCTGTCCCCCGCAACCGAACAGGTAGGAAATGCCGATGGGCTCGCGATGGAGGAACTGGCGCAGGATCACGGGGTGGGACTCCTTGTTTGCTCTTCGCGAGCAATGGGCGGTCAGTATCCGAACTCGACCTGCAGCCAGACCTTGCGGGTGTCCGTGGCCATCTGTTCGGCATGGTAATCGGCATATTTGGCGAGGATCGTGGCTCGGCCGAGCTTGAAGCCGAGGCTCGCGTCCCATTCATCGCCGTAGTGAAGGCCGCCCGTGGCGCTGTCGAAGCGGTGATAGGCAAGGCTGGCATTGAGGCCGGGCAAGGCCTTCACACCGGAAAACCGGTAGGCAAGCGAACCATAATAATCCTTGAGCCCCGTATTGGGCGTCGTCAGGAACATATCGGCCCAACCATTGAAGGGGTGCAGCGAGGCCATCGGCGTCTGTACCGCCCGGCCATTGTCCGATCCCAGTAGTTCCCACCCTCCGGTTACGGTGAGATCCTTTACGACAAGTGCCGCTTGCAGCGCGGCGTAGTCGGCGGAGTAGCTGGCCGGATTGCCGCCATAGTCCGATTGGCGCGCACAGCTGCCAGCCAGGTTCGCCTTCACGATGCGCCCGACCGGCAGGGTGGCGGTGGCGCGCACACCGTAGGTTTGCGAGCTGTTGGCCGCGAACAGGGCATTGTCGTAGTCGAGCAGGTAGGCGAAGCCCTTGACCGCGACCGGCCCCGCCTTGGCTCCGGCGCCCAGCATAATGAAATCGCCGTCAAAGGACTGGCGCGGCCCAGCATCGATGCCGAACACCGTTCGCTGGCTCGAAGCGTAAGCGGCATCGAGGTTCAGCGGACCGATTCGTGCTTCGCCGCGAACGGCATCGAACGTCTGTTCGTTCTGCCGCCAGGCGGCCGCGCCGATCCAGCGCTGGTCGTCGAGCGCGATGCGCTGTCGGCCGACGGTCACCGTCGCCTTGGCGGACCTGTATTGCAATTGCAGCCGGTTGAGTTCGATGTTCATCGGATCGGCCACCGTGGCGAACTGTGGCCGCCGCTGGCTGTTGGCGATGGTAAAGGGAAAGGCGTTGTAATCGTTCACGATGCCGAGCGTGCCTTCGCTTTCGGCAAGGAACGAAAGACCGCTGCTGTGCTTCAGCTCGAAACCAGCGCGCAACCGCAAAGTCATGGCATCCGCTTTCGCCGTGGGCTGATCCACGCCTTCGTATCGCAGACGGCCTTCGACGATCGGATCGATTGTAACCCCGTCGCCGAGAGCGACCGGATCGCCAGGCGCCGCGTTGGCTGGCGCAGACCAAGCCAATGCCGCCAGAAACGTCGCCGGGACCGCTGCGAGTTGAAGGCGGGAGGAAGCGCGCCCAGGCAAGCGGCATCGAATGCGGCTGACGGAGCGAGGACGGCATGGAGCATGATGTTCGATCATCGCATTGCACTCTCGGCTCGACTGCCCTAGACTCATTCAATCATTCTGTGGAATGTTCTCCTGAATTGCGGTGATGTCAAGCATGGGACCAAAACAGGCAATCTATACGCAGCTCGCCGAAGTGGCGCAGGCGCTTGGCCACGCGAACCGCATCGAGTTGCTGGAGCACCTCGCCCAGGGCGAACGCAGCGTCGAGGATCTGTCGAAGCGTGCCGGGCTGACCTTCGCCAACACCTCGCGACATCTGCAGATCCTGCGACGCGCGCGGCTGGTGAGTGCAGAGCGGCGAGGCAAAAGGATCATCTACAGCCTGGCGGGTGAGAGCGAGGTTACCGGTCTTGTTCACGCGCTTGGCCGTGTAGGGGAACGCAATATCGCCGAGATCGACCGGGTGATGACGGACTATTTCCGTGCGCGGGATTCGCTCGAAGCGGTATCGCGCGAGGAGTTGATCGGGCGAATGAAGGACGGCTTGGTGACCGTGCTCGATGTTCGTCCTCGCGACGAGTTCGAAGCCGGGCATTTACCCGGCGCGCTGAATATTCCTCTGTCCGAACTCACCGACCGCCTCGCCGATCTGCCGGACGGACAGGAAGTTGTCGCCTATTGCAGAGGGCCATGGTGCGTCCTCTCGTTCGAAGCTGTCGCGGCATTGCGTGCCCGAGGGCTCCATTCACGCCGCCTCGTGGACGGGTTTCCGGAGTGGAAGGCCGCCGGACTTCAGGTGGAGGTCGCCCGTCGGCAGAGGCCAATGTAGCCGGCGGCAATCCGTTCATCGCTCGATTTGGCGTGGTGCTTGGGGATTGTGCAATTCATCGCCGCACCTACATTTCTTCTGCGCGCAACGGCAATCTGCCCATCTGGTCCGAAGGGAACGCGAACGTGAAATGTCCAGCCTGTGACAATGTCGACTTGGTGATGAGCGAACGGCAGAACGTCGAGATCGACTATTGCCCAAAATGCCGCGGCGTCTGGCTTGATCGCGGCGAACTGGACAAGATCATCGAAAAGAGCGCCGCGCAGCCTGTGCCCGATCAACCGGCACCCGATCCCTACGCTGGCTACGGCAAGCACGAACGCCATGGTGGCCATGGCAAGCACGGCTTCCGTCGCAAGTCTTGGCTCGAGGAAATCTTCGACTAACAGCGGCTGCAAGCCGAAGGGCTGGGAGGGCAGGCGACGCCGTCAGGACCTACCCGGACCCCACAGGATCAAGGCGGCGCCACTCAGGCAGATCGCGCCGCCCACGATGTCCCAGCGATCGGGGCGGACCTGTTCGACCACGCCCAGCCAGACCAGCGAGGCGACGATGTAGATGCCGCCATAGGCGGCAAAGGCGCGCCCCGCCGCTTCGGCTTCCACCCTGGTCAGGGCATAGGCGAAGGCGATCAGGGAGACGATGCCGACTGCCAGCCATGCGGGCGAACGATCGAGCCGCAGCACCGTCCAGAAGGCGAAGCAACCCGCAATCTCGGCCACGGCGGCGACGATGTACCACGCTACTGTTGAGAGCGCCGAGGTCATCGCGCCGGCCATTCGGGATGGAGTTCGTCGATGACGAAGCTGTGCGCGCGCGCGCCGTTCGCATGCATGGTGCTCAGGTGTTCGTGGCCGGGATCGAGATCGTCGTGGCTGTGCGCGAGCGCCTCGGGGTCTTGCCTGGGCCAGAACCGCAGCGCGGCCACGGCGCCCAGCGCCGCCAACACTGCCAGTCCGGCGAATGCCGCGGGCTGCCCGAGCCGCGCCCCCAGTTGCCCCGCGAGCGGATAGGCGATGATCCAGCAGCAATGGCTGAGCGCGAACTGTGCGGCGAAGAGCGCGGGCCGGTCGTCGGGTTGCGACGAGCGGCGAAGCAGGCGGCCCCCCGGCGTCACGGTCAGCGAATAGGCGGCTCCCATCGCCAGCCAGACACCGAGCAGCACGGGCCAGAGCGAACCGGCGGCGAGCAGCCCAGGCATGGCGAGCGCCATTGCGCCGAGCAGAACGGTGAGCACAAACCCGGCGCCGACCATGATACGGCGCTCGCCGAGGCGGTCGATGATCTTCGGCAGGGCGAAGGCCGCCAGCATCGATCCCCCGCCGAAGGCGCCGAGCGCCCAGGCGACGTGGCTCTGGTCGAGCCCGAGCGTATCGCGCACCAGCACGACGGTGTTGACAATCACCATCGCGCTGCCCGCCGCGGCTGCAAGCGTGATCGCCAGCAGGCCGCGCAGCCGTGGCGTCTTGAGGTAGATGCGCGTCCCGCGCGTGGTCCGGTCATAGATGCCGCCGGTCGGGGGCGGCGCCTTGACCACCGGCAGGATCACGCTGACGACCAGCAACGCCGATGCGACAAAGCCGATCGCGGTCCCGGCGAACAGCCAGTGGAAACCGATCACGGTGAGCAGGGCGGCGGCCAGCATCGGGCTGGCAAGGCTTTCCATGTCATAGGCCAGGCGCGAGAGTGAAAGCGCCGCCGTGTAGTCTTCTTCGTCGGGCAGCACATCGGGAATGGTCGCCTGGAAGGTCGGCGTGAAGGCGGCGGAAGCAGCCTGGAGGACGAAGATCAGGACATAGACCTGCCAGGTCGCCGTGACCCACGGCAGCGCCAGGGCTACGGCGGCGCGGATCAGATCGAGCGAAACCAGCATCGCCCGGCGCGGCATGCGGCCCGCGAAGGCGCCGGCGATCGGGGCGATGCCGATATAGGCCGCCATCTTGATCGTCAGCGCCGTGCCCAGCACCGCGCCGGCGTCGGCGCCGGCAAGATCGTAGGCGAGCAGGCCCAGCGCCACGGTAGCCAGACCCGTGCCGACGAGCGCGATGATCTGCGCCAGCAACAGGTGCCGGTAAGTGCGGTTGGCGAGGACGGCGAACATCAGGCTATGGACCTTTCTGGCTGTCGTGAGGCGAGGGTTTCGATGATGCGGCAGTCGGCGACGGTCCCCTTGCGGCAACTGCCTACCATCCGGGCAAGTTCGTCGCGCATCAGTTCGAGGTCGGCGATCTTGCGCTTCACTTCGACCAGATGGCTGCCGGCGATCACATCGACCGCTTCGCACGGGTGCTCGCTATCGCCGGCGAGCGCCATCAGCTCGCGGACATCGTCCAGGCTGAAGCCAAGGTTGCGCGCGCGGCGGATGAACGACAGGCGATCGAGGTGTTTCGTTCCATAACTGCGGTAATTGCCGCTGGTCCGCGCCGGCTCGGGAAGCAGGCCTTCCTTCTCGTACCAGCGAATCGTTTCTACCTTCGTATCGGTTGCTTTTGCCAGATCGCCGATTCTCATCGCTTGACCCTGTAGTTGCCACAGGGTGTATGTAGGCTACCGACTCGCATCCTGTCGAGGGAGTATTCGGATGTCGGACACCTGCTGTCAGAGCGCCTGCGGAAGCGCGACGGCGCAGAACGATAGGCGCTGGCGGCGCGCACTGTGGATCGCGCTCGCGCTCAACGCCGGAATGTTCGTGGTCGAGATGATCGCCGGCTCGGCCGCGGAAAGCCGCGCCCTGCAGGCCGACGCGCTCGATTTCCTGGGTGATGCGGCGAACTACGCCATCAGTCTACTCGTCGCCGGAATACTGCTAGTGTGCCGGGCGCGGACTGCCTTGCTGAAAGGGCTCGCGCTCCTCGGGATCGGCGGGTGGGTCATGGCCACGGCGATCATGGCGGCAGTGGGTGGCGCATCGCCGCAGCCGGTCACGATGGGCGTGGTCGGCTTCCTCGCGCTTGTGGTCAACGCTGGCGTGGCGCTGATGCTTTACCGCTTCCGCACGGGGGACGCCAACATGCGCTCGGTCTGGATCTGCTCGCGCAACGACGCGGTCGGCAACATCGCCGTCATGGCGGCGGCCTGGGGCGTGTTCGGCACAGGCAGTGCCTGGCCCGACCTCATGGTCGCGGCCATCCTCGCCGGGCTGGGCATCAGCGGCGGCGTGCAGATCGTGCGTCACGCGATGCAGGATTTGAAGGTAGCGGCGTGATGACGCGTGCCGACGCCCATGCCTTCGTTCAGGAGGAGATGATGGGGTTTCGTGCTGCCCGCGCGGTCGGCGACAGTGCCGGCGCATGGCGCGCGCTGGAGCGGGTGCATATCGTCTCGCAGCCATATGCACTGCTACATTTGGCAAGCCATTGGTCAATGCTTCGCTTAGCGGTGGGCACTCGCGACCCTGGCGAGGTCGCGGGTCAATTGTTCCGTTTGCTGCTTGTCCCACTTGGCGCGATTTCTGGACGATTGCCGATCGGTAATACCGGTCGGTCAAATGTCAGTGCATTTCGCGTAATGTCCATCCCGCCCGATTTGCTGGCAAAAATAAACGGGGAACGCTCTTGACTGCGTTCTTGTCGAATTTCGGTCAGGCTGCTAGTCGCATTCTCATGCGAGGCTCTCTCCTTTGCCTGATGATGACGCTGTCCATACTGTTGGGCAGCCTTGTCGCGCCGGAGACAGCCCACGCACAGGATCGTCCTGCTGGCCATCTTGTCGAATTTCTGGTTTCGGACGTTCATGCCGATGCAGACGATGACGGAAGCCGGAAGCAGCAGAGCGGCGCGCCATGTCACGCGGTGGTGCACCATCATTGCAACATGGCCATTTCGCCCGATGCCGAGGGCGCTGCACTCATTCCCCTGAGCCGGACCGTACTTGTCGGGCCTTTTTCCGTGGCGCCAATGGCCTCCCTTGCGCTCGCACCTCCCACGGAACCCCCCGCTGCTGCCTGAGATCACGAGCCGGTGCCATTCTGGCACCTGACCGAATGACCATCAGGATGCAGTTCCATGCAACAAATAATTCCGGGCGCCTTTGCGTCCAAAATACCTGACGGCGGCGAACCGGCCAACGGTTGCGTCCCGGTGGAGGCAAGCTGACATGCGCCGCCTCTTGATACTTGCGACCTTGCTGGCAACGACTGGGCAAAATGCCCTGGCACAGGAGAACGCGCCTGCGGACGGGCGTCCGGCAGCATCTGCGTCTCCGCCCTCTGAGAATGCTCAGCCAACAGCGGGTGCCCAGGCATTCACACTCGAACAGGCGCTTGCCGCCGCTGGAACCAGTTCGCCCGGTCTCAACGCGGCTGCGGCGGACGTCCGGGCAGCTGAAGCCGGCCGCCGGGTGGCTGGCCTGCGCCCAAACCCGGAGGTTCAGATCCAGGTCGAGAATGTCGGTGGAACCGGACAATTTCGCGGCACGCAAAGCGCGGAAACGACGACCGGCCTCGCCTTGCCGATCGAACTCGGCGGCAAGCGTTCCGCGCGGATAGCGGTCGCTGACGCACAGACCGACCGTGCGCGGATCGAGGCCGCGATTGCGGTGGCGGATCTGACGCTCAATGTTACCGAGGCCTATGTCCTGGCGATAGCAGCCGAACGCCGGGTCGAGATTTCAAAGCAGGAAGCCGACTTCGCAACAATTGGTTTTCGCGCCGCGAGTGCGCGCGTCACGGCCGGGGCAGCCTCGCCGATCGAACAACAGAGAGCGGATGTCTTGCGCATCAATGCCGATGTGGCCCTGGGCAAGGCCCAGCGCGATGCTATTGTGGCGAGGGCCAATCTCGGGCGACTGATCGGACAGCCGGTATCGGCGCCGTTGGATCGGGCCTGGTTTGAACGAATCGAAGGCTATGGTCCGGTCGAGCCAATTGCCGCACAAGGCACCCTGGCTCTGGCTGCCGCAGAGGCCGACCTGTCCATTGCCTCGGCGCAGGTCCGTCTCGCCCGGTCCCAGCGCGTACCAGACATTACTCTCACGGCGGGCGCTCGCCGCCTTTCCGCATCGAACGATACGGCGGCGATTTTCGGCGTTTCGATCCCGTTCCCGCTGTTCAACCGCGGAAGAGCCACGCTGGATCAGGCCAGCGCGCTTGAATCGGCGTCCGAAGCGCGGCGGCGCGTGGCGTTGATCGAGAGCGACCGGCAGATAGCGGCAGCGCAGGCTATTGTTGCAAATGCAGCTGCAACTGCCCGGGCTGCCGGCGGTCCCGGTCTGGAGGCTGCGTTCGAGGCAGCCCGCATTGCCGCCATCGGTTACGCGAACGGCAAGTTCAGCCAGTTGGACCTCATCGAGGCGCAACGCACCCTTGCGCAGACCCGCGCGGCCTATGTCGAGGCTCTGGCCACCTACCACACCGCACAAGCCGAACTGGCGCGCCTGATCACACCGGCGCCCGTCGCGCGCCAGGTGCCATGATGGCTCCGGCCCTTTTCAACCGATGCCAGCGCAGCGCCCCAAGCCCCGCTGGCCGTCTCCCGCTTCCGGAGAGTTCCCATGTACTTTGAAGACAAACGCATCCTCGCCGGCATTGCCGGCGCCATAATCGTGTCGGCGGGAGCCGGCTTTGAAATCGCCCGCTGGACTGCCGATCCCGCCGCTCCGGCCGAGCAGGCGGCGAACGCACAGGAAACCGCTCACGCCGATAGACTCGCACTTTCGGCTGACGCGATCCGGAATGCCGGTATCGGCGTCGAGGAGATCCGTGCCGGAGGCCTGGGCTCGGAGATCGTTGCACAGGCCATGGTCGCTCCCTCACCTTCCGGCGAGGCCGTGGTAACCGCGCGTGCCGGCGGGGCAGTGACCCGCGTGTTCAAGCGTCTCGGCGATCCGGTGCGGGCAGGCGAGGCATTGGCCATCGTCGAGAGCCGGGACGCGGCACAGATCGCGTCCGAACGGACAGCGGCCGCCGCCCGTGCAACCCTGGCGGAACGCAACCTTGCCCGTGAACGCTATCTCTATGAGCAAAAGGTGTCGGCGCGGGCCGAATACGAGTCGGCGCAGGCGGAAGCCGCGGCCGCAGCAGCGGAAGCCCGGCGTGCGCAGGCCGCTGCCGGCGCGGCCAACGTCACCAGCGATGGTCGCGGCACAGTCGTGGCGAGTCCGATATCCGGACGGGTCACCGCCGAATCCGTCATGCTCGGTGCCTTCGTTCAGCCCGAGGCGGAACTGTTTCGGGTAGCCGATCCGCGTCTGGTCCAGGTGGAAGCCTCGGTCGGTCCGGCCGACATGGCGCGACTGGCTGCCGGTGACCGGGCCGTCATCGAATTGCCCGATGGCAAGATGGTCGAAGGTCGCGTGCGCTCGGTCACTCCGACCCTCAGCGGCGACACGCGCGCCGCCACGGCCGTGATCGACGTTACCGGCGGGATGCTTCAGCCGGGTCTAGGTGTCCGGGTCCGCCTGTACCCCAGCGTCGGCGCGCCTTCCAGCGCCATCGTCGTACCCGAGGACGCACTCCAGTCGGTCGATGGCAAGGATGCGGTGTTTATCCGCACCAGCCAGGGCTTTCGCGCGCAGTTCGTGACGATCGGACAGCGCAGCGCCGGACGGGTCGAAATCCTGTCGGGGCTGAAGCCTGGACAGCTTGTCGCCACCAAGAACGCATTCCTGCTCAAGGCCGAACTCGGCAAGGGCGCGGGCGAGGAGGAATAAGCCATGATCGCAAGTCTCATGGCGCTGTCCGTCCGCATGCGCTGGGCGGTAGTGCTGTTCTTCCTCGCCATCGCCGGGATCGGCCTGTGGCAGCTTACCAAGCTGCCGATCGACGCCGTTCCCGACATCACCAACAACCAGGTGCAGATCAATACGATCGATCCGGGGCTTTCGCCGGTCGAGATGGAAAAGCTCGTCACCTATCCGATCGAGACGGCGCTGGCCGGCATTCCTGGCCTCGAGACGACACGTTCGCTCTCGCGCAACGGCTTCAGCCAGGTCACGGCGATTTTTACCGATTCAACGGACCTCTATTTTGCCCGGCAGCAGGTCGGCGAACGCCTCTCCCAGGCGGGTGAGAAACTGCCGGCAGGAGTCCAGCCCCAGATCGGCCCGGTCACGACCGGTCTTGGCGAAGTGGTCATGTACACCGTCGGTTATGCCAATCCCGACGGCAAGGGCGCGCGCCGCGTTGCCGGTCAGCCGGGCTGGCAACCTGACGGCAGCTATCTGACGCCCGAGGGGCAGGTGCTCACCGACGAGGTGGCAAAGGCCGGATACCTGCGCACCGTGCAGGACTGGATCATCGCGCCGCAGCTCAAGAGCGTGCGCGGCGTTGCCGGGGTCGATTCGATCGGCGGCTATGCCAAGACCTTCGTGGTCGAACCCGATCCGGTGAAGCTTACCGCCTTCGGCATTTCCTACAGTGAACTCGGCAAGGCGCTCGAAGCCGCCAATCTCGCGGTTGGCGCCAACTACTACAATCGCGGCGGCGAAGCCTACCTGGTGCGCGCCGATGCGCGCATCCGTTCGGTCGACGAGATTCGCAATGCCGTCGTCGCCACGCGCGGCGGCGTTCCGGTCATGGTCGGACAGATCGCTGATGTCCGGATCGGCGGCGATCTGCGCACCGGCGCCGCGAGCATGAACGGCCGCGAAGCCGTCGTCGGCACCGCCCTCATGCTGATCGGCGAGAACAGCCGTGTGGTCGCCCAGGGCGTTGGCGACAAGCTGGCGCAGGTTGCCAAGACCCTACCGCCCGGCGTCAAGGTGGATGTCGTGCTCGACCGCGCCAAGCTGGTCAACGCGACCGTCGCCACCGTCGAACGCAATCTGGCTGAAGGTGCATTGCTGGTCGCGGCGGCTCTGTTCCTGCTGCTCGGCAACTGGCGGGCGGCGATCATCGCCGTGCTCGTGATCCCGTTTTCCTTCCTGATGATGGCAACGGGCATGAATATCGTCGGTGTGCCAGGCAATCTGATGAGCCTTGGCGCGCTCGACTTCGGCCTGATCGTCGATGGCGCCGTCATCATCATCGAGAACTGTCTGGCGCGGCTCGCGCACCGGCAGGAGCATGAAGGGCGGCTGCTGAGTTTGCGCGAACGGCTTGAAGAGACGATGGCGGCGAGCCAGGAGATGATCAAGCCGACGGTGTACGGCCAGGCCATCATCCTGCTCGCCTTCGCGCCACTGCTCATGTTCACCGGCGTCGAGGGCAAGACCTTCTCGCCGATGGCGATCACCATCATGCTCGCGCTCGTCGCGGCCTTCGTGCTGGCGATCACGCTGGTTCCGGCGCTCGTCGCCCTGGTGATCCGCGGCAAGGTGGCTGAAAAGGAAGTCTGGCTGATCCGCAAGACCAAGGAACGCTACATTCCGTTGCTCGACCAGTCGCTGGAGCGCCCCTGGCGCTTCATCGGGGCGGGGCTTGCATTCTTCCTCGCGGCGATCCCCGCGTTCGGCTTTCTCGGCTCGGAGTTCATTCCCCAGCTCGACGAGAAGAACGTCGCGCTCGCCTCGACCAGAGTGCCGTCGGTCAGCCTCGAACAATCGCTGACCATGCAGCGCGGCGTTGAGCAGGCGATCAGCCGTCTGCCCGAGGTCCAGCTGATGTTCTCCAAAACCGGCACCGCCGAAGTCGCGACCGATCCGATGCCGCCCAATATCTCCGATGGGTTCGTGATCCTGAAACCGGAGGAGCAATGGTCCGCGGATGTTGATGGCAAGGCGGGCATTCTGGAAAAGGTCGAGAAAGCCGCAGGCTCGCAACTCGGTCAGCTCTATGAGGTCAGTCAGCCGATCCAGCTTCGCTTCAACGAGCTGATCGCGGGCGTACGGGGCGACGTGGCGATCAAGCTCTACGGCGACGACCTCGACAAGATGTCGCAATCGGCCGGTGACATCGTCCGCGTGTTGCAGTCGATTCCCGGCGCGGCCAGCGTCAAGGCCGACCAGACCGGCGGCGCGCCGACGCTCGATGTCCGCTTCGATCGTGCGGCAATCGCGCGCTATGGGCTGACGGTCGAGGAAGTGGCCGATACGGTCGCGGCAGCCATGGGCGGCCGAGAGTCCGGACTGCTCTTCGAGGGGGACCGGCGCTTCGAGATCGCAGTGCGCGTGCCGGAGACGACACGGGCCAGTCTCGACGACGTGATGGCGCTGCCGGTCATGCTGCCGGCGCAGGAGGGTCAGGCGCGCCGTTCGGTGCCGCTCAGCCAGGTGGCGCAGATCCGCTTCACCGAAGGGTTGAACCAGATCACCCGCGAGAACGGGAAGCGCCGCGTCGTGATCCAGGCGAACCTGCAAGGACGCGATGCCGGTTCGTTTGTCGCCGAGGCCCAGGCCAAGGTGGCTGAGATCAAGCTGCCCGCCGGCTACTACCTTGAATGGGGCGGGCAGTTCCAGAACCTTCAGGCCGCGTCGCAGCGCCTGTCGATCGTGGTGCCGCTCTGCTTCGCGGCGATCTTCGTGCTGCTATTCATGGCGCTCGGCACACTGCGGCGGGCTTCGGCCGTCTTCCTGGCCGTGCCGCTGGGCCTCGCGGGCGGGGTGTTCACCCTGGCGCTGACCGGCATCGCCTTCTCGGTTTCGGCTGCGGTGGGCTTCATCTGCCTTGCCGGCGTCGCCGTGCTCAATGGCCTCGTCGTGATGACTGCTATCCGCGAACGGATCGAGGACGGGATGCCGCTCGTCGAAGCGATCCGGGAAGGCATGGTCGAGAAGATGCGTGCGGTCGTCATGACCGGCTTTGTGCCCGCGATCGGCTTCGTCCCGATGGCGCTTGCGCATGGCACCGGCGCCGAGGTGCAGAAGCCGTTGGCGACGACGGTCATCGGCGGCCTGATCGCCGCGACCATCCTGACCCTGCTTGTGCTGCCGGCGATCGCCAAAGTGGTGCTCGGGCGCAAGGAAGGCGGCGAAGAGAGCGTCGAAGCCCAGCCTGTCGAAACACCCGCACAATGAAGGAGGCCGCCATGAACCAGTCCATCAAACTGCTCAGAATCTATACCGACGAGGGGGCCTATATCGGCGACCGCAAGGTCTTCGAATATGCCGCCTCCCTTGCCCGCGAGCGAAAGCTCGCGGGCGCAACGGTGATCGACGCGCTTATTGGCTTCGGGCACTCGGCGCATCTTCATCGGCGGCATGTGCTCGAAAGCGATCGGGCCGTCGTGGTCGAGATCGTCGATGAGGAAGGCAAGCTGCGTTCATTCGTCGAAGCGCTTGCCGACGTCCCGGGCATCGGCCTGATGACTCTCGAAACCGTGGAGGTGGTTGGCGGCAAGGCGAACGGCGTCATCTCGGGACAAGGCCAGTGACGGCAAAGAAACCGCCCTGCCCGACAAGGGGGGCATCGCGGCGCTTGTCCGCCGGACCAGGCGCTCCCTGATGATCGCCTGTCGTTCATCCCTGGTACTCGGCATGCCGGCGATCCGCGTCTGGAGGGTCATCGCGGATGTCGAGCGTTACCGGGAATGGCATCCGGTCTTTGCCTTGCATTCCGACACGCAAAATCCCGGCAAGCTCCTTTGCACGGCGCGTCGATGGGGGCGGGGAGAAGCCATGGTTACCGCCGACGCAAGGCTGACCCGATCAGACTCCAATCGCGAACTGTCCTTGCGGATTGGCATACCCGGGGTCCTTGAGTTCGAAGAAAGCTTTCAGGTCACCTGGACCCAGCATGAAACCCTGATCGCCCACGGCATGCGCTGTATCGGCCTCTTTTCGTTTCTGGGCCTGCTGGGGCTGAAGGGGATGTTCGCCCGGATGCTGGCTCGAACCGATGCCGCGCTCAAGGCGCATGTCCAGCGTGCAACTACGACGGCGCGTTATGTGCGCCGGCACAACAGGTAGATCCCCGATGCTGTTGCTCGATTCTGGTTCTGGCGGCGCGCATGACGCGAAATCGGGAAATGAGGTGATGGAGACTGTATGACCGAGAAGCTCCAGTTCGATATTCCCCTGCTCCTTCCCGAAGTGCCGGATGTCGCCGACCGTTGTGTCGAGAGGCTTCAATCCACCCTGAATGCGCGCGATGGCGTCGAGAACGCCCATGTCGTCGAGGCGGAGAACGGGCTACCGGCTCGGCTTTGCGTCCACTTTGATCCGGACAGACTTTCCCTGGTGCAGGTCCGGGCGGCGGTGGAGACCGCCGGCGCGGAAATCGCCTCGCGCTTCGGCCATGCGGTCTGGGAAGGGGGAACACTGCACGCCCGCAGGGCCCGGACGATCGAAGCGCGGCTCAGGGCCTTGCCTGGCGTGCTGGAAGCCGCCGTTGGCGGCGGCGGCGCTGTTCGCGTCGAGTTCGACCGCACGCTGATCGACGCCGCGCAAATTGCAAAAGTTCTCGAGGGCATGGGTGCCGGTCCGGAGGAGCCGATCGAGGAGGATCACGCACATCCTCCCGGCGATCACGACCACGAGGGCAAGCCTCATGACCATGCCCATGGCGGGATCCTCGGCGAATGGGCCGAACTGGCCTTCGCGCTGGGCTGTGGCGGCGCGGTGGGCATCGGCTACGCCATCGAACGCCTCGTGCCGGCCGCGCCGAGCTGGCTTCCACTCGCGCTCTATCTCCTGGCCTACGGCCTTGGCGGCTTCTTCACGCTGCGCGAGGCGATCGAAAACCTGCGGATGAAGCGTTTCGAGATCGATACGCTGATGCTGGTCGCGGCGGCAGGCGCGGCGGCTCTGGGGGCATGGGCGGAAGGCGCATTGCTGCTCTTTCTGTTCAGCCTGGGCCACGCGCTTGAACACTATGCGATGGGCCGGGCCAAGCGGGCGATCGAAGCGCTCGCTAAGCTCGCGCCGCGCACGGCGATGGTCAGGCATCGGGACGGGACCACCAGCGAAGTCCCCGTCGAGGAACTCGAAGTCGGCGATGTGGTGGTGGTAAAGCCGGACGAGCGGATCGCCGCCGACGGGTTCGTGCTCAAGGGCACGACAGCCGTCAATCAGGCTCCCGTGACCGGCGAAAGCATGCCCGTCGACAAGCGTGCGGTGATGGACGATTCCGCCGCGCGCGCCAATCCCGACGTGCTTGATGCCGCCTATCGCGTCTTTGCCGGGACGATCAACGGCAGCGGGGCGATCGAGATCGAGGTCACCCGGATATCGCGCGAAAGCACGTTGGCCAAGGTCATCAAGCTGGTCAGCGAAGCCGAAACCCAGAAGTCTCCGACCCAGCGGTTCACCGACCGGTTCGAGCGCGTCTTCGTACCTGCGGTGCTGGGCCTTGCCGGACTGCTGCTGTTCGCCTGGGTCGTGATCGACGAACCGTTCCGTGACAGCTTCTACCGGGCAATGGCGGTTCTTGTCGCGGCCAGCCCCTGCGCGCTCGCCATCGCAACGCCAAGCGCGGTGCTATCCGGCGTGGCGCGGGCCGCGCGGGGAGGCGTGCTGATCAAGGGCGGTGCACCGCTCGAACTGCTGGGGTCGCTGAACGCGATCGCCTTCGACAAGACGGGCACGCTCACCAGAGGCGAACCTCGCATCCAGGAAGTCATACCCGCCGAGGGAGTTACAAAAGAGGAACTGATGGCGGTTGCCGTCGCGGTGGAAAGCCTCAGCGATCATCCGCTGGCGCAGGCCATCGCGCGCGATGGCCGCGCTCTGACCGGCGACGCCGCCGTTCCCGTTGCCACCAGCCTGGAAAGCCTGACCGGCCGAGGCGTCTCGGCCGTGATCGACGGTGAAACAGTGCTGATTGGCAAGGCCGAGATGTTTGGCGTGGATGGTATCGCCCCGCTTTCTCTCGAAATGGGAAGCGCGATTTCTCGCCTTCGCATGACCGGCCACACGACAATGGTTGTTCGCCGCGGGAATCGCGATCTCGGTGCGATCGGCCTCCAGGATGCCCTCAGGGAAACGGCTCGGCCGACAATCGCACGTCTGCGCCAACTTGGCATCGAACGGATGATCATGCTGTCGGGCGATCACCACCGGATCGCGCAGGCCATGTCGCGTGAGGTTGGCCTCGACGAGGCTTGGGGCGATCTGATGCCCGAGGACAAGGTCGATCTGATCAAGTCGCTGCGTGAGAAGACCAAGGTTGCCATGGTCGGCGACGGGGTCAACGATGCGCCCGCCATGGCTAGCGCGACCGTCAGCATCGCGATGGGAGCGGCGGGCTCCGATGTGGCGCTCGAAACCGCCGACGTTGCGTTGATGGCGGACGATCTCTCCCATCTGCCGTTCGCGGTTGGCCTCAGTCGGAAGACCCGCTCGGTTATTCGGCAAAATGTCTTCGTCAGCCTCGGTGTCGTCGCGCTGCTGGTTCCGGCAACCATACTCGGGCTTGGCATCGGCCCCGCCGTCGCTGTGCATGAGGGGTCGACCCTTCTGGTCGTGATCAATGCACTGCGGTTGCTGGGCTATCGCGATCCGCGCGGCAGAGAATTCGAAGGGGGGCAGTGAAAGGGTGGCAAGCGAGTAGCTGGAGTTCGAATTGGTGACAGATCCCTCGGCAGCAAGAGAGCCTCACCGCAGGAGGACAGGCACCCAGGGATTCGCGTCGCCACGCCGGGGACATGGCTTCGCCCCTGCTGTGTCCCCGGCGACCTCTTGGTAACAAGAGGCAGCCCGGCGGTATGCACCGCTTCGGCATCGAGATATGATCGCAACCGGAGGTGTCTGAAATGCAGATCACGAATGTCGCCGTCGATGCTTGCCCAAAAAATGGCCTCGATCGGCTGTTCGCATGGTTGGGAAAGTTCAACGAAGCCGCCTCGGCGCGGCTGTCATGTATCTCCTACGCCTGGCCCAAGCCGGACTTCGGCGGGGCGGCGTTCCGCAATCAGATCGCTACCGAGGCGTTGGAAGCGCGTTTGCAGTCCAGAACGGCTGCGGTGCGGCGGATGTTTTCGGAGGATGCCATTTTTTCGCACGGTATGGTGGAATGGTGCAGCGGTGTCGGAACGCCTGAGGAGGCGATTCTGGAGCATCTTTATACCTCCGACTTGCTCGTAACGATCGCAGAGGTGGACGAGGAATGCGTCACGCCTGATCCGGTCGACCTTGCGATCCGCTCTGGAACGCCGGTGCTGCGCCTGAAGCGCGGGGTTGAGGCAAACCCGATCGGTGTTGCCGTGATCGCCTGGAAAGACTGCGCGTCGTCCCGGCGCGCCCTGCATTCGTCGCTGAATCTTCTGAGTTCCGCGGGCCGGATACACATTGTCGGTGCCGGTGACGAGATTTCCGCCGCGAGGCTGGAACAGGTCGTCGGCTATCTCGGGAGCCGCGGATTGACGGCCCAGGCCGTCCATCTCCCTGACCGCAATAACAAACCTGGCGCTGAAATAATCGTGCATGCGCTCGATTGCGGCGCGGATGTGCTCATCTCGGGGGTGAAAGGCGAGCGGGGCTTGCGTGATCGCCTGTTTGGCAATGCAACCCGGCAATTTGCCGAATGCTCCGAGTTTTCGTGGTATTTGTCTGGCTGAACCGAAACATTGCCGCGAGCCGATTGTCCCGCATTCTCTGATACTGCACAGCGATCCGGATTCACGCCATTGCGGTTAACTAAGCTGTCTGCTACGCGCCGCGGCATGAGGGGCGCCCTTCTTCCGTTTCTGGTGTTGTTTGCCGTGCTGTTCGGCGAAGCGCATTCGCCTGCGCTGGCGCATGGGGTGCAAGAGCATCATGGCACCATGGCGGTGATCGGCCATGCGGCAGCGGAAATCGCAGAAGAGCGCCACGAGCAGCGCGCTCCGGAATCGGGCCAGGAAACGCTTCAGCATCATCATTGCCCGGTCGCGATGGCTGCTGGCATGGGCATGGGCTCCGACCTGCTGCTCGCTCGACGCGAACTCCTGTCGCCAGGCAAGGCCCGGGTCCTTGCCTCTTACGCATTGGCGCCGCCGGTGGAGCCGCCGCTAGCCTGAATCGCCTTCCAGACTGCGGGAGAATCCTCCCGTTAAGCCTTGTTTGCGATTCAGGAGCATTCCATGTCATTGAAATTGCGCGCCGGCCTAATGGCCGGGCTGGCGCTGGCCTTGCCTACGATGGCAAGGGCCGAACCCATCAGCCTTGAGGAGGCCGTGCGGCGAGCTACGGCCGCATCACCGGCAATTGCGGCGCAAGCGGCCGGTATTGATGCTGCCCGGGCAGGACGGACGCAGGCCGGTGTGCGCCCCAATCCCGTGTTGTCCGTGGACAGCGAGAATATCGCCGGGACCGGCGCCTACAATGTGTTCCGGCAGGCCGAGACGACGGTCACCTATGCCCAGACCATCGAACGGGGCGGCAAGCGCGATGCGCGGATCGCCTATGCGGAACGCGACATCGGCGTGGCCGAAGCATCGTCGCGCATTTCACGCCTCAATCTCGCCCAGGCAGTGCAACGCGCCTTTCTCGATCTCCAGATTGCCGGGGAAGTGATCTGGCTGGCCGAGAAGCGTCTCGAGACCGAGCGGGCGATGCAGGTCGAGGCGCTCCGCCGTGTGCGGGGATACAGGGATCCGGTCTTCGTCGAGACGAGGGCGGCTGCGCGGATCTCGCAGGCCAGTCTCGCCCTCGAGGAGGCCCGCTCGCGCCGCAACGCTGCTCGCGCCAGGCTGGCTTCGTTCTGGGGCGGCAAGCCCGAAGACATCGAAGTCCCTCGCGGGATCGAGAAACCCGACGAGCATCAGCACGGTCTCGCTTCTGCCGACAACAATCTTGCGGCAGCCGAGGTGGAACGCGCCCAGGCTGCAGTGGCGGTTGAAAGGACACGCGGTGTCCAGGACTACACATTGAGCGGCGGCGTCCGGCACTTGCGCGAAACGGGCGATGTCGCCCTCGTCGCCGGGATATCGATCCCGCTCGGCCGCTTCGACCGTAACCAGGGCAATATCGCGCGGGCGCAAGCCGAACGGCAGCGGCTCGAGTTCACAGCCGAAGCATCCCGCCTTGAGCGCCTTCGCGAATTGGCGTCGCTGCGTGCCGAGGCGGAAGCTGCGCGAATGCGCGCCGACGGCATCATGCACGATGTCTATCCCAAGGCGCAACGAGCGCTGGCGCAAGTGCGCGAAGGATACGCGCGCGGCGGCTTCCGTTTCAGCGACGTGCAGGACGCCGCCGACGCCATCATCGAAGTCCAGTCGCAATGGGTCGAGGCCATGACCCGTTACCGCGATGTCCTTTCCCAGATTGACCGGCTGACCGGGCGCTTCGACGCCGCCGCCGGGGAGACCCAGCCATGAAGAAAATCACGATTTCCGCAGCGCTCGCGCTTGTCCTTGCCATCCCGCTTGCCGCCTGTGGCGGTGGTTCCGAACCGACCGCCAAAGAGGGCGGCCAGCATGGCGAAGGTGAGGAAGAGGCCAAGGGGCCGAACGGCGGCCGCCTGCTCAAGGATGGCGACTTTGCCGTCGAAGTAACGATCTTCGAGGACGGCCAGGAACCGCAGTTCCGCGTCTTTGCCTCGCGCGAAGGCAAGTCTGTCGATGCGAAGTCGGTACAGGTGACGATAACGCTCAAGCGGCTCGGCGGCGAGGTCAACACCTTCGCCTTCACGCCCGAGGGCAAGTATCTCGCCGGGCAGGGCGTGGTCGAGGAGCCGCACAGCTTCGATGTCGAGGTGGTCGCGGTCGAAAATGGCCAGCGCCACGTCTGGAAATACGCCAGCCCCGAGGGTCGCACCCGGATTACGACAGAGGCCGCAAAGGTTGGCGGCATCGCAATTCTGACCGCCGGACCCGCGACGATCGGTGAGGCGCGCGAGCTTTACGGCACGGTCCAGCTTGCCACCACGGCGCGCGCCGAAATCCGCGGGCAGTTTCCGGGCCGGGTCGTCAGCGTGACCAGGGCTGTCGGTGACTACGTCCAGCGTGGCCAGTTGCTCGCCCGGATCGAATCGAGCGAGAGCCTCCAGGTCTATCCGGTCTATGCGACGGTCAGCGGCGTGGTTGCCGAACGCAATGCCAATCCCGGTGACGTGACCGGAGACCGGGCGCTCTACGTCATCACCGATCCGGCACAGACCACGGTGGTGTTCAACGTCTTTCCGAAGGATCTGGGTGCCATCCGGCCTGGAATGCAGGTCGATGTCGAGACGCAGGACGGCAAGGCTATCGCATCGAGCCTTCTCGGCGAATACCTGCCGGAGGGCAACATGCAGGCCGGGACCGCGCTGGTCCGCGCCAATATTCCCAACCGCACCGGCGCGCTGCGCCCCGGCATGGCCTTGCGCGGCCGCGTGAGCATCAATGCCGCTGCCGTTCCGCTGGCCGTGCGGACCGAAGCGATCCAGTCGTTCCGCGACTTCAAGGTGGTCTTTGCCAACTACGGCCAGGATTATGAAGTGCGGATGCTCCAGCTGGGCCGCTCATCACCCGAATGGACCGAAGTGCTTGGCGGGCTGAAGCCCGGCACGCCTTATGTCGCCAAGGGTTCCTTCCTCGTTCGCGCCGACATCGAAAAGTCGGGCGCGAGCCACGACCATTGATCGGGGAGGACTGAATCATGCTGCCCCGCATCATCGGCTTTTCCATCCGCCAGCGCTGGCTTGTTCTGGCCGTGGTTGGCCTCCTCTGCGCCATCGGCGCGTGGAGCGCGACCAAACTGCCCATCGACGCCGTGCCGGACATCACCAATGTTCAGGTCCAGATCAACACCGAGGCCGAAGGTTACTCTCCGCTCGAGAGCGAGCAACGCATCACCTTCCCGATCGAGACCGCAATCGCAGGCATTCCCAACCTGTCCTACACCCGCTCGATCTCGCGCTACGGATTGTCGCAGGTCACCGTGGTGTTCGATGATGGGACCGACATCTATTTCGCCCGCCAGCAGGTCAATGAGCGCATCCAGGCGGTCAAGTCACAGCTCCCGCCGGGCATGGAACCCGAGATGGGGCCGATTTCGACCGGGCTTGGCGAAATTTTCATGTTCTCGATCGAGGCGAAGCCAGGTGCCAAAAAGCCCGACGGCAGCCCGTGGACGGCGGAAGACCTGCGCACCATGTCGGACTGGGTCATCCGGCCGCAAATCCGCACGGTTCGCGGTGTTGCTGAAGTCAACACCATTGGGGGGTATGAGCGGCAATATCACGTGACGCCGAACTCCTCCTATCTCGCCTCGCTAGGTCTTTCACTGGGCGATGTCGTCGAGGCATTGGAAAAGAACAACGCCAATCGCGGCGCGGGCTATGTCGAACGCAGCGGGGAGCAGATCCTGATCCGCGTTCCAGGTCAGGCCGCGAACGAGCAGGATCTTTCGCAAATCATCGTCGCGACGCGCGGCGGTGTGCCGCTCCGGATTGCCGACGTTGCCGACGTCACGATCGGATCGGGACTGCGGACCGGCGCTGCAACCAAGAATGGTCAGGAAGTGGTGCTGGCGACTGTCGCCATGCTGATCGGCGAAAATCCGCGCATCGTCGCTCAGGCGGCGGCGGAAAAGCTCGAGGAGTCGGCAAAGTCCTTGCCTGAAGGCATCATCGTACGTCCACTCTATGATCGCACGGCGCTCGTCGAACGCACGATCCAGACCGTGCAGAAGAACCTTGCCGAAGGCGCGCTGCTGGTCATCGTCATCCTGTTCTTGCTGCTCGGCAATTTCCGGGCCGCGCTTATGACGGCCGCTGTCATTCCGGTGGCCATGCTGATGACCCTGACCGGGATGCTCGCCACCCGGACGTCCGCCAACCTGATGAGCCTTGGCGCGCTCGATTTCGGCCTCATCGTCGATGGCGCCGTGATCATCGTCGAGAACTGCCTGAGGCGTCTGGGCGAAGCGCAGCACCGCATGGGCCGCCTGCTGGACAGGGACGAACGCTTCGGCCTCGTCGCCAAGGCCAGCGCCGAAGTCGTGAAGCCCAGCATTTTCGGCGTGATCATCATTACCGCCGTCTACCTGCCAATCTTCGCGCTCGAAGGAGTCGAGGGCAAGACCTTCCAGGGGTGACTACACGAAAGTGACGTATCTGCACGCTAAGGGCGAACAAATCCGGTACGATGCCAGCAGATGCTATTCGCAGGCTTTCCTGCCCCTTTTATGTGGTGCCGCCCTACGGGCGCCG
>NZ_JAROCY010000027.1 GCF_029436685.1 Novosphingobium cyanobacteriorum | reverse complement strand
GACGGCGCGCGACGGCATGCGCGGGCCCCTCCCATGGACTACCGGGATAACCGCCTGCCAGACCGATAGGGGGGTCAGTTTTACGCGCCGATCAGGGGGTCAACTTTGAACGCCGATTGACAGCCCTTAAAACCGAAGGGTTTGGTGTCATCAGCCGGATCGATATCCAGCAGACACTCAAGTCGAAGATCGACGTCGATTTCCGGCCTTACACAATTCTTGGGGCGTGCAATCCAGGCCTGGCCCATGAGGCGTTGCAGGTGGAAGACAAGGTCGGGCTGATGCTGCCCTGTAATGTCATTGTCCAACAGTACGGCTCCGGCGAGGTCGAAGTTGCCGCGATTGATCCGGTGGCCTCAATGCAGGCAATCGATAATCCAGAATTGACGAAGGCTGCGCAGGTAGTTCGTGACAAGCTCTCGCGGGTTATCGAACTTTTGCGTCAAGGCGCATCTGAATAATGTCTCGGTCCCATGCCAGAGACGGTGCCGCTGGCAGCGCCAGCTTCTCGCATACGGACGCCGCATTTAGCACCATATTCTATGCAGGAAGGGCCTGCCGCACCCAGGTGACAATGGCAGTAGCTGACATCGCGCCAGATTGGCGGGCAACCTCACGCCCCTTTGAAAATAGGATCAGGGTCGGGATCGAGCGGATTCCATAGCGGGCAGCAACGGCCTGATCGGCTTCCGTGTCCAGCATTCCTAGACGCACTCTGGGTTCGAGTTGGCCGGCGGCCGCAGTGAAGGCGGGAGCCATCTGCTGGCAAGGACCGCACCAGGTTGCCCAGAAATCAACGAGCAGCGGAATGTCGCTTTTGGTAGCGTGTGCACCAAAGTTGGCTGCGGTGAGAACCAAGGGCTGCTTTAGGAATAGCAGCGATCCGCATCGGCCGCACTTGCCTCCCGCGAGAAGCTTATCCTTCGGCACCCGATTTGCAGTCGAGCACGACGGGCAGATCACGATCATCGCACCCGAATTTGTCATTTGGTCACCTCGTACCGCAGGGATGGGATCGCGGAACTCAAATATAAGCCGCAGGCCTGACGACTTTGAGAATGCCGATTCGTGCCAGCCTTGGAAAGCGAGCTTGATCTGGGCCGGAAAACAACCAGCGTTACGGCTCTCTTGCACTTTCGCTCAGAAAATCTGTTTCCAGGAGCGCGCTACCTAGAGAGCTACCTAGCCACTCAAGAGGATGGAATTCCCAATCCCGGAGATAGTCTAACTATCTGTAAGTATTTGGAAATTTGGTGGACGCACTAGGGCTCGAACCTAGGACCCGCTGATTAAGAGTCAGCTGCTCTACCAACTGAGCTATGCGTCCATGCCCTGGCGGGCTTTCCCTCGCGGGGAGCCGCCCCCATAACGATTTCTGCAGGCCTGCCAAGCCCCAATTTGTGTTTTCTACACAAGCCCGCTGCTGCCGCGGCGCGACCAGCGATCCACGGCCATGATCGTGCCGATGCAGATCATGTTCGTCATCATCGAGGAGCCGCCATGGCTGAGGAAGGGAAGGGGAATTCCCACCACCGGGGCAAGGCCCATGACCATCATCATGTTGATGCAGATGTAGAAGAAGATAGTCGTGGTCATGCCCGCAGCCAGCAGCCGCGAGAAGCGGTCAGGCGCGTTCATCGCCACCTTCAGGCCCCAGCGCAGCACGATGGCGAAGATCGCGAGCACGAATAGCCCCCCGATCATGCCCCATTCCTCGCTCATGGTGGCGAAGACGAAGTCGGTGTGCGCCTCGGGCAGGTAATCGAGGTGACTTTGCGATCCGTTGCCGAAGCCCTTGCCCAGAAAGCCGCCTGATCCGATGGCGATCTTGGACTGGGTGATGTGATAACCTGATCCCAGCGGATCGCTTTCCGGATCCATGAACACCAGCACCCGCTTGCGCTGGTAATCGTGCAGCGCGAAGAAGAAAGCGAGGGGCGCGGCGATCGCCCCGGCCACTGCGCCGCCGATGAACAGGCGCAGCGGCAGACCTGCCAGGAACATGATGATGACCGCGCCGAAGCTGATGGCGAGGCCGGTGCCGAGATCGGGCTGCAGCATCACAAGGCCGGCGGGAATGCCGAGCAGGATTGCCGGGGGCAGGATCGCACGCCAGCCGTTCACCTCGCCAACGGGGAGCGAACTGTAGAACCAGGACAGCACCAGCACGATGCCCGGCTTCATCAGTTCGGACGGCTGGAGCGTCATGAAACCGAGATTCAGCCAGCGCTGGCTGCCGCCGCCGATCCCGCCGATCAGTTCCACCAGCACCAGAAGCAAGCACAGGATGGCGTAGATCGGCAGCGCCGAGAGCTTGAACAGGTCCTGCGGAATGCGCGCGATCAGCATCGCCATGACGAGGAAAACGAAGAACCGGGCCACGTGCATGGCCGCCCATGGCTGAAAATGCCCACCGGCCGCCGAATAGAGCACTGCGCCGCCGAACACGACCAGCAGGGTCAGCGGAATGATGACCTGCCAGGGCTGTCGCGCGATGATCTGGGGTATGTAGGCGCGCTGCATCGCTCAGGTGCCCGGAATGGCAGCGGGGGAAGGGCTGGCAACGGGCGCCGGCGCTGATTGCTCTGCGGGATCGGTGATCGGCACGGGCTCGGGCGCGGGCGGTGCGGCATCGGTCTGCGCGGCGGTGGGTTCGGGCATGGGCTTGTTCTCCGCCGCCACTTCCTCGCTCGCCTGCTGCTCGTCGGGCGCGGCAGGCGCGGCGGCGCCATATTGCGCGGCAAAAGCGTTGTACTTTGCGGCCATGCGTTGCTGCACGTTGCCGCCCCACTGCTTTTCGAAGTCTTCGAGCACCGCCATCGCCTTTGCCGGATCGAAGACATAGGTCATCACGTCACGCGCGATTGGATAGGCCGCGCCCGAGCCGCCGCCATGCTCGATGACCACGGCACAGGCGAACTTGGGCTTGTCGAACGGGGCGAAGCAGATGAAGTGACCGTGGTCGCGGTGCTTCCACAGGCCGCCCTTGCCATTGCCGACGTTGAGCCCGACGACCTGCGCGGTGCCGGTCTTGCCCGCCATCTGTACACCTTCGATCGGCAGGCGTGCCTTGCCGGCGGTGCCGCGACCGTTGACCACCTCGTTCATCGCGGCATGGATGTAATCCAGGTGCTCCTGCTTGAAGCCCATGCTTTCAGGCCGCGGGGCGTGGCGATCCAGAAGCAGGCGCGGGCTGAGCTTTAGGCCCGAGGCGATGCGCGAGGCCATTGTCGCCTGCTGCAGCGGGTTCACCAGCATGTAGCCCTGGCCGATGGTGGCGTTGACCGTATCGTAGATCGCCCAATCGGTCTTGTACTTGCGCTTCTTCCAGGCCGGATCCGGCACGGTGCCATAGGATTGGCCCGGATAGGGCATCGGGAATTCCTGGCCCAGCCCCAATCGCTTCGCCATCGTGGCGATGGTGTCCATGCCGATCTGCTGGGCGAAGTGGTAGAAATACACGTCGCAGGACTGGTAGATGCCCTTGGCCATGTTGGTCGTGCCGTGGCCGCGATGGTTCCAGCAATGGAACACGCGGTTGCCCACGCGCAGCCCGCCGGCGCACCCCACCGAGGCCTCGGGATCAAGTCCGGCCTCTAGGAAGGACAGCGCGACCATCGGTTTCACGGTGGAGCCGGGCGGGTAGAGGCCGCGCAGCACCTTGTTGCGCAGGGGCACGTGGTCGTCGTCGGACAGCATCTTCCATTCGATGCGGCCGATGCCGTCGGAAAAGCTGTTGGGATCGAAGCTGGGCATCGAGACCATCGCCAGCACATCGCCGGTCTCGCAGTCCATGACCACGACCGAGCCGCTTTCCAGCCCGATGCGGCGCGCGGCGTAGTCCTGCAGGCCGGCGTTGATGGTCAGCTGGATCGGCTTGCCGGGGACGTCCTCCCTCGTGCCGAGATCGCGCACCACGCGGCCCGATGCGGTGGCTTCCACCCGCCGCGCGCCGGGAACGCCGCGCAGGCGGGTCTCGAAGCTTTTTTCGAGACCGTCCTTGCCGATCTTGAAGCCCGGCGTGATCAGCAGCGGGTTGCGCTCCTTCTCATAATCCTCCGCCGATGCGGGTCCGACATAACCGACCAAGTGGCCGACCGAGGCTCCGGTCGGGTAGAAACGCGAATAACCGCGCTGGGGGATCACGCCCGGCAGTTCCGGCAGGCGTACCGAAACGGCCGCAAACTTCTCCCAATCGAGATTGCTCGCCACCTCCACCGGCTGGAAGCCACGAGCCTTCTCCATCTTGTCCTTGATGTCGCCCACCTTGTCCGCCGTGAGGCCGAGCAGGCCCGAAAGGGTGGAGAGCGTGGCGTCAGCATCGACGACGCGATCGGGGATCAGGTCGACCCGGAAGTCGGCACGGTTCGAAGCCAGCGCTTGCCCGAAGCGATCGAGCACCCAGCCGCGGCGTGGCGGTATGAGTGACAGGTTGACGCGGTTGCTTTCCGAAGCCGCCTTGTACTTGTCATTCTCGAAGATCGCGAGGTATCCGAGACGCACCGCCAGCAGCGTGCCGACGCCGGCCTGCGCCATGCCCAGCACAAAAGTGCGACGTTCGAACTTGTTGGTTAGGATCGCCGAGGTCATCGGCAGCTTCTGCTTCACCGCTACAACCTCCGCAGCGGGAGCAGGCGAATACGGTCAAGCAAGGCGACGGCCCGGTTCACGACCGGGAACAGAACCACGCTGAGCAGCAATTGCGGGCCGACCGAGAGCGGCAAGGGGTATCCGGCGGCAAGGCCCGCAAATGTGGCGGCCAAGACCAGATAACCGGCCAGCAATGCCGACGCTGCCAGCCAATCCTGCACGAAGCCCCGCCACAGGAAGCGACCGTCGATCGCCTCCATCGCCAGCATGGCCGCCGACCACAGGATGATCGCGCTGCCGAGCGGCTGCCCGCTGAACAGATCATCCCACAGGCCGAGGGGCAGCCCTGCCCAAACCGGCAGCAGGCTGGGGCGCAGCATCCGCCATGCCAGCAGCACCATGAAGGCAAGCGGTGGCAGCACCGGGGCGGATGAGACGATCGGCGAGAACGTGGCCATCGAGGCCAGCATGATCGACGCCCACGGCAGGCCCGTTGCCAGCCAGGTTGAAGGCGCGCGGTTGATCCGGTTGCGGACGAGGTCTTCGGGTCTTGCGGGGAGGCGGGGCAGCACCGGCACGTCAGTTTCCGCCGTCAGGCGCGGGACCGGCAACCTTCTGGCTTTCCGCCAGTGCGGCCACGGCGTTCTGCTGGAAGATGGGCAGCACCAGCACGAAATCGGCTTCGGATGGATCGCTGGCCAGATGGCCTTCCGCCCCATCGCGATGGGGCGTGGTGGCCACTGCAACCGGAATGTTGGGCGGATAGATCCCGCCCGAGCCGGAGGTGACGAACACATCGCCCTTGTGGACCGGATTGATGCCCATGTTGATCAGGCGAATCTCGATGCGGCCATTCGATCCGCCCTGGATGAAGGCGGGCAATCCGTCGCTGGCGCGGCGTACGGGGACCACGTTCTCGGGATCGGTCACAAGCAGCACGCGTGCCGTATCGGGTCCGACCTCGATCACGCGGCCCACCAGTCCTGCGGCCGCACGCACCGGCTGGCCCGCGCGCACGCCGGAAGTGGAGCCGACGTTGAGGATTGCGAAGCGCCGCGCACTGGCGGACGTGGAGCCGATCAGGCGTGCCGCCGTGACCGGGCGTTGCGCAGGGTCAACGATTCCGAGAAGCGCCTTGAGCCGCGCGTTTTCCTGCTGCACCGCGCGCATGGTGACGGCATTGGCGCGGGCGGCGGCCACTTCACGGCTGAGCGCGGCGTTCTGCCGGCCCGCGTTGAAGTAGGCACCGATGGCGGCGAAGATGCTCTGCCCGGCAACGCGCGTTTCAGCGCCGGCCTGCCCGGCGGGGCGGGCAATCTCGCTCGCGGCGGCGCGAGCGAATCCGAAGGCTCCGGGATTGACCAGCGAAACAATGAGCAGCACGACCCCGGCCACGAGGCCGAGCACTGCGACCACGTAGCCTGTGAAGATCCCGTACTGCGCCCTGCGCGAAAAGCCCGGGCGCCGGTCCTGCGACCGCGCCATTATCGTTTTCCCCTACGAACCGCGCCCAATGAAACCAAGGCGGGTGCCTTTGCGCCAGCGCGATGAAGGCCGGATGAACCGGCGATCAGGCGGTCATCAACACGCCGCGGTAGATCGGATCTTCCATGGCCCGGCCCGTGCCGAGAGCGACGCACGAAAGCGGGTCTTCGGCCACCGAGACGGGCAGGCCGGTTTCCTCGCGCAGGTGCTCGTCCAGCCCGCGGATCAGCGCGCCGCCACCAGTCAGCACGATGCCCTGGTCCACGATATCGGCGGCCAGTTCAGGTGCGGTGTTCTCAAGCGCGATGCGGACGCCTTCGACGATGGCGCCGATCGGTTCGGACAGCGCTTCGGCCACGTTGGCCTGGGTGATCGTGATTTCCTTGGGCACGCCGTTGACCAGATCGCGTCCCTTGATGTGGATCGTCTCGCCGATGCCGTCGGCCGGCACTGTGGCGATGCCATAGTCCTTCTTGATGCGCTCAGCGGTCGCTTCGCCGATCAGCAGGTTGTGATGGCGGCGGACATAGGAGACGATGGCTTCGTCCATCTTGTCACCACCCACGCGCACGCTGGTGGTGTAGGCAAGGCCGCGCAGCGAAAGCACGGCGACTTCGGTGGTGCCGCCGCCGATGTCGACGACCATCGAGCCGACCGGTTCGGTAACCGGCATGTCCGCGCCGATGGCGGCGGCCATGGGTTCAAGGATCAGGTAGACCTGGCTGGCCCCGGCGTTGCTGGCGGCGTCACGGATGGCGCGGCGTTCCACCGAGGTGGAGCCCGAAGGCACGCAGATCACGATTTCCGGATAGCGCAGCAGGCTCTTCTTGCCGTGAACCTTCTGGATGAAGTGCTTGATCATCGCTTCGGCCACTTCGATGTCGGCGATCACGCCGTCGCGCAAGGGGCGGATCGCCTCGATGTTGTCGGGCGTCTTGCCCATCATCATCTTGGCGTCATCGCCCACGGCCTTCACCTTCTTGATGCCATTGATGGTCTCGATGGCGACGACCGAGGGTTCGTTCAGCACGATGCCGCGATCCTGAACATAGACCAGCGTGTTGGCAGTGCCGAGGTCGATCGCAATGTTCTGGGAACCGAACTTGAAGAATCGGGAAATCATCGAGGCCATCAGGAAATCCGTGAAGAATCCGAGGGTTGGGGCATGGAAATGCACCGCCCCCCAAAATTGGGTGCGTCCAGCGAAGGCGGCTCATTAGCGCACCGCTGCGGCAAAACCCAACAATTTGTGCGGCAAGTGCGGGATAACTCCAGCCATCCGTCTCGAAATGCCGCGCACTCGTCGCTAGGCTATGCACGACCATGCCAGAACGCGTCCGCACCATCCGCAGGTTGCCCGAAACCCTGATCAACCGCATCGCCGCGGGCGAGGTCGTGGAGCGGCCTGCAAGCGCGCTCAAGGAGCTGGTGGAGAATGCCATCGACGCCGGCGCAGGAACGATTTCGGTGCGGTTGGCCGAGGGCGGGCTGGGCCTGATCGAGGTGACGGACGACGGCTGCGGCATGCGTGCGGACGAGATCGCGCTGGCACTGGAACGCCATGCGACGAGCAAGTTGCCCGAGGGACTGATTGGCGAAGGCGAATCGATCGAGCTCGTTGAGACGCTGGGCTTCCGCGGTGAAGCGCTCCCCTCCATCGCATCGGTTGCGCGCGTGACGATCGAAAGCCGCAGTCGCGAGACGGGTGAGGCGTGGAAGCGGGTTGTCGACCATGGCGAGCTGGTTGGCGACGGGCCGGCCGCCTTGCCACCGGGGACGCGGGTGCGGGTAGAAGACCTGTTTGCGCGCATTCCTGCGAGGCGCAAGTTCCTGCGTTCTCCGCGCAGCGAGTGGGCGGCGTCGCTTGAGGTGGTGCGGCGGCTGGCGATGGCGCGGCCGGATATCGGGTTCACGCTGGAACACGACGGACGACGCGCGCTGCAGGTCCAGCCGCACGAGACGTTAGAGGCGCGGGTCGCACAACTGGTTGCACGCGAATTGAAGGACAATGCGGTCGCGGTGGATCTGGTCCGCGGCGACTATCACCTGATGGGCGTGGCCGGGCTGCCCACCTACAATCGCGGAGTGGCGGACCACCAATACCTGTTCGTCAACGGCAGGCCGGTGAAGGACAAGCTGCTGATCGGCGCGGTGCGAGGTGCCTATTCCGATATGCTGGCGCGTGACCGGCATGCCGTGCTGGCGCTGTTCCTGCAGGTGCCCGCCAGCGAAGTGGACGTGAATGTCCACCCCGCCAAGACCGAGGTGCGTTTCCGCGATCCGGCGCTGGTGCGCGGCATGATCGTCAGCGGTCTGCGCCATGCGCTGTCCACCGGAGACAGGCGGAGCGCGCAGCAGCCCGATGCCGCGGCCATGCAGGCCTGGCGGGCGGAGCCGATCGCGCCTTCGCCGCCAGCTCCGCTGTTTCCGCAGGAAGCACAGCGAAGCATCTTCGCCGCGCCACAATGGCGCCCCGAACCGCGCGTTACCGAGGCCGGGCAGGCATGGCGCGGCTATGAAGCGGGGGTTCTGGCACCTCCGGTGGCCAGGGCCGAGCAGGCGACCGAAGCGGCTCCCGAGCCTGCGGAATACCCGCTTGGCGTGGCGCGTGGGCAGGTCGCCAACACCTATATCGTGGCTGAGGCGGCAGATGGGCTGGTGATCGTGGACCAGCATGCCGCGCACGAACGACTGGTTCTGGAACGCCTGCGTTCCGCTGGCGCGGGCGAGGGCAGCGCGCCCTCGCAGGCGCTGCTGATCCCCGAGGTTGTCGATCTGGACGAACCTGCCTGTGATCGGCTGGAAGAGGCGGCGGGGAGGCTGGCGGAGTTCGGCCTGGCGCTCGAACGGTTCGGCCCTGCGGCGATGCTGGTGCGCGCCGTGCCCGCGGCGCTGGCCAAGGGCGATCCGCAGGCGCTGGTGCGCGACGTGGCCGACGACCTGGCAAAGAACGGTGAAGCCCTGCTGCTTGGCGAGCGGCTCGATCTCGTACTTGCGACGATGGCCTGCCACGGGTCAGTGCGTGCGGGGCGCGCGCTGTCGGTGGCGGAGATGAACGCATTGCTCCGGGAGATGGAGGCTACGCCGCGATCGGGCCAATGCAACCATGGCCGCCCCACCTGGGTCAAGCTGGCGCATGGCGACATCGAGAAGCTGTTCGGACGAAAGTAGGGTCAGCGCACGCCGATCACTTCCTCCTGCTTCCACGGGGTGATCGGATCGGCACTGCGCTGCTGAAAGGCTTTGGGCAGTTCCTCGACCATGTCCCACGTCGCGGCGAGGCGACCCATGCCGATGCAGATCGCGGCATAGACGCCAAGCTCGACGATCTCGGCCTCGGTGAACTGCGACTTTAGCTTTTCGTAGTAGGCGTCGTCGATCGAAAGGTGATTGGTGGCGAGGCGTTCGCCGTAGTCGATGGCGAGCTTTTCGCGCTCGGTCAGGTCTTCGGCCTCGGCAGGGCGTTCGAGCGAGCACACGAGGTCTTCGTCCACGCCGTCGGCCGCCGCTGGAGCATAGCGGATGGCCATGCAGCTGCGGCACTGGTTGTGGAAGGCGATCCGCAGGCGCATCAGCTCGGCCATGCGTTCCGGCAGGGTGCGATCCCCGCGCAACGCGCCGAAGAACTGGACGAAGCCGGCTGCGGTCTTTGGCTTGTGCGCCATGATGCGCAACGTGCCGCGTTCCAGCGTGCTCATGGTTTCAGGGTGGGTGAGCGCGCGCAGTTCGTCGCTCCACCCATCGTGTTCGATCAACGTGATGCGGCTCATGACCGGTGCCTTTCGTTTTCTCCCGTACAACAGGAACACATGGAGAAGGGCTTGCGGCAATGCGTACTTGTTATAGGCTCCGATCAAACGAGACGGGGGATCGGATGAAGACGTGCATTGGCCTGGTCGTGCCGCTGTTCCTGGCTGCCTGCTCCGGGCAGGGTGAGGACAAGGCGGCGCAGGACGCCAGGGACATTGCCGCGGTAAAGGCGGCGCAGAATGCCAAGCCGCCAGCCAAGCCGATCACGCCGCAGCCGATCGTCTATTTCGATATCGTGTCCAACAAGTTCTATGGTTCCGGCTGCAATTTCGTTGCCGTGGATGGTGGTATGGGCGCCGCGCTGCTCGCGCAGGAAGAGCGCGGGATCATCAAGCTGGACGACAAGCCGGTGGTGCTGGCGGCGGACAAGGGCAGCACCAAGCTGCCACAGGGCGCATGGTCGCACTATGTCGGGAAGGAATACGCGTTGACGCTGACAAAGATCGAGGGCGGGAAGGCGACCAGGAACGGCCTTGTCGATATGTTCGATGCGCAGCTGACGATCACCGATCCCCACGATCAGGTTGTGTACAACAGCAAGGGCACGGCCCAATGCAAGCCGATGTAGGGCAAGCCTTGGTGTAGCCGGTCAATCACTTCCGCCCGGATCGCGCGTGGCGATCATGGCCAGCGCGGTGTAGGTCATGACCGGCACATCGTGCTGGTTGAACACGGTGGTCTTGGTGCGGAACAGGCCCATTTCGGGCTTGGACTTGCTGCGGCGCTTTTCGACCACGGTAGATTCCACGCGCAGCGTGTCTCCAGGATAGACCGGGGTCAGCCAGCGCAGTTCGTCCATCCCCGGCGAGCCGAGCCCGGCGTGGCCATTGTCCGTGTGGTTGGCGACGATCATCGCCATCGTCATCGCGCAGGTATGCCAGCCGCTGGCCGAAAGGCGGCCGAAGTGGGTCTTCGCTGCCGCCTCGTCGTCGAGGTGAAAGGCCTGGGGATCGTATTTGCGGGCAAAGTCGATCACTTCCTCACGCGTGACCTCATAGTGGCCGAAGCGGTTGGGGACGCCGATCTCAAGGTCTTCGTAGTACTGCATGTGCCGGGTTTGGTCCGCGCCATCGGCTGTGTCAACCGATCGGTTAAATCATCGGGCGCGCCAGCATCCACAGCGCCATGCCGACCATCGCCACGTTCTCGGTCAACGAGACAAAGCCCAGCGGGACCCGGCCTGATCCACCGACGCAGGCGCATTTCAGTTCGCGCTTCTGCACGTAAACCGCATGGAAGACCGATACGCCGCCCACGCCGCCGATAAACAGCGCGATGGGGATCGACAGCCAGTCAAGCGCCCTTGCCGCCATCAGCACCCCGGCCAGCGCCTCGAGAAAAGGGTATGCGTAGGCAAAGGGCACAAAGCGACGAGCCAGCAGGTCGTAACCGAGGAACATCGTGGCGAAACGATCGACGTCCTGCAGCTTGAGCATGGCGAGGATCGCCATCGCGAACGCGACGAACCATTCGAGCGCGCGCGGTGTGAAGGGCGAGGTGAAAACCGTGAAGCTGACCGCCATGGCGAGGGCGGCGGCGATGGCAAACACCGCCAGCACCGGCACATAGCTGACGGCGTCGGGATCGGCGACCTTGAGGCCGAGGAAGCGCCGGGTATCGTCGTGCCCACCAATCCGCTGCCCATCGATGAACACCTGCGGCGTGGTTTTCACTCCATGTTCGGCCTTGAACGCCTCGGTTTCCTCGCGCGTGGTCAGCCAGTGGTCCTCGACGATGAAGCCCTTGCGCTCGAGCAGGTGCTTCACTTTCACGCCATAGGGGCAGAGGTGTCTGGGCATGACCATGCGATAGAGCACGGCACGGCGGGATGGGGTGGAGGAATGGTGGTTTCCGTTCATGGAGACCCTTATACATTCCGTACCAAGGTACGGAGTCAACAATGGCCCTGACGATTGCGGAACTGGCGCATGCAGGTGGCGTGGGCGTGGAAACGGTGCGCTTCTATCAACGCAAGGGGTTGCTGCCCGATCCCCGTCCCGGTCGCAAAATGCGTTCGGCAGGCATCCGGCACTACGGCGCAGGCGATGTCCGCACGCTGCGCTTCATCCGCGGCGCACAGGGTGCCGGCTTCACGCTGGCGGAGATCGCGGAATTGCTTGCGCTTGATTCGGGAACCGACCGGCCACGCGTGCGCGCATTGGCCAACGCCAGGCTGGAAATGATCGATGCGCAGATCGCGGCGCTGAAACAGGCGCGCAAGGCATTGCGGCGCCTTACGAAGGAATGCGCCCACGGCGAAGCCGGGCCATGCCCGATCATCGCCGCGTTCGAAGCAGGCTGATCGAAATCAGACGTTGAACTTGAAGTGCAGGACGTCGCCGTCCTTCACCACGTATTCCTTGCCTTCCTGGCGCAGCTTGCCCGCATCGCGCGCGGCAGATTCACCGCCTAGCGAGACGAAATCGTCATAGGCGATGGTCTCGGCACGGATGAAGCCGCGCTGCATGTCGGAGTGGATCTCGCCCGCGGCGTCCGGCGCCTTGGCGCCCTGATGCACGGTCCATGCCCGCGCTTCCTTGGGTCCGACGGTAAAGAATGTGATCAGGTGCAGCAGCTCGTACCCCGCGCGGATCACGCGGGCGAGGCCGGTTTCGTGCAGGCCCATTTCCTCAAGGAACACGGTGCGCTCTTCGGGATCCATGCCGACCAGTTCGGATTCGATGGCTGCGGACACGATCACGGCATTGGCGCCTTCCGCCTTGGCCTTTTCGAACACGCGGGCGGAAAAGGCGTTGCCGTTGGCGGCGCTTTCCTCTTCCACGTTGCAGACATAGAGCACCGGCTTGGCGGTAAGCAGCTGCGCCTGGCGGAACACGCGCGCTTCCTCGTCATCGCGGGGCTGGGTGAGCCGCGCGGGCTTGCCTTCGCGCAGCAGCTCCAGCGCCTGGCCCAGCACCGAGGCGATCACCTTGGATTCCTTGTCGCCCGCCTTGGCTTTCTTCTCGGCCGCGGGCACCCGCTTTTCCAGGCTTTCCAGGTCCGACAGCATCAGTTCGGTCTCGACCGTCTCGGCGTCCGAGATCGGATCGACCTTGTTGTCGACGTGCTGGATGTCGTCGTTCTCGAAGCAGCGCAGCACATGGACGATGGCGTCGACCTCGCGGATATTGCCGAGGAACTGGTTGCCCAGGCCTTCACCCTTGGATGCGCCCCGCACCAGTCCGGCAATGTCAACAAAGCCCAGCTGGGTCGGGATGATCTTCTGGCTGCCGGCGATTTCGGCCAGCTTGTCCAGCCGCGGATCGGGCACGCCGACGTTGCCGACGTTCGGCTCGATCGTGCAGAACGGATAGTTTGCCGCCTGCGCCGCCTGCGTCTCCGTCAACGCGTTGAACAGCGTCGACTTGCCCACGTTCGGCAGCCCTACGATCCCGCAGCGAAATCCCATCGAAGAAGTCCTTGTTCGGCGCGCGCGTGAAAAGGGTGGGCGCCCGGTCTTTACGTGGGCCGCGCGATGGTATGCTATGCCCGCGAGGTCAAGGGGGAGCGTGGGAATTGCGCAAGCTGATGGCGGTTTTGCTGGCGGCACTTGCCGTGCTGGGCCCGCGTGCGACCGAGGCGAAGGACCTTGCCATGGCGCGTGCGGTGAAAGTGACCACGCTATCGACCATGCTCGCCGACGAAGGGCTGGGCGAGTGGGGCTATTCCGCGCTGGTGGAAGTGGATGGGCGCAAGGTGCTGTTTGACTCCGGAGCCAACCCGGATGTGGTGCTGCACAACGCCAGGGCGATGGGCATCGATCTTTCCGACGTGGAAGACGTGATCATTTCACACTTCCACGATGATCACACCGGGGGGCTGATGACCCTGCGCAAGGCTCTGATGGCGAAGAATCCGAAATCCCTCTCGCGACTGCATGTGGGCGAAGGCATCTTCGCTCCGCGCTTCGAAAAGGACGGTAAGCCGGCAAACACCTTTCCCATGCTGGCCGATGCGTTTCGCGCGAGTGGCGGGCAGGTGATCGTCCATGCAGTACCGACGGAAATCGTGCCCGGTGCATGGCTGACGGGGCCGGTTCCGCGCCATCATGCGGAAACCAACTGGAATCCCGGCCTGATGATGGATGAAGGCGGCAAACGCGTGGCGGATTACCTGCCAGAGGACAGTTCGCTGGTGATGCCGACCGCACAGGGCAGCGTGATCGTGACCGGGTGCGGCCATGCGGGAATCATGAACATTGCCGACGCCGCGCAGGCGATGACCGGCAATGAACCCTTGCTGGCGGTGATCGGCGGCGTCCACCTGTTCGCCAAGCCGGATGCGGTGTTGGTGGAAACTGCGGCGCGGCTGAAAGGTCTGCGCTACCTGCTGGGCGGCCACTGCACCGGGATCGAGGCGACGGTGCGGCTGCGTGAACTGCTTGCGCTTGATCGGCACACTGCCGTGGTCGCGGCGGTGGGATCGCGGTTCGTGCTGGGCAAGGGCATCGACGCCGGAATGATCGCGGGCTGGGCCGGATGATCGATTGGCGAAATTCACATGATTTTCAGACTTCCTTAGCGGCTTGGTGATAGCGCTCCGCCTGCAATGGTGGAGTTGCCCGCATGAAGTCTCTAGGTATTGCGTCCCTGGCGCTGGCCATGGTTCTGGCCGGTTGCGGGCAGGACCCCAAGGCGAGTGCGGAGGCGGCGCGCAAGCATTTTGCCGTCCATGATTTCGTGGCTGCGCAGTCAGATCTGGCGGTGGCTTTGGGCGCTTTCCCCGATGATGCCGGCCTGATCGAACTTCATGCGCGCAATGCACTGATGCTGGGAGATGGCGTTGCCGCAGGGGCGAGCCTTCAGAAACTGGCAACCGCAAAGCGTCCGAAAGACTATGCCCTGCTGGTGGCAGAAGCGGCGCTATTGCGGGGAAGGGCGGACGATGCGTTGCAGCACCTCGGCGCCGATGGTTCCGCCCGCGCCCAGCGCATTCGCGGGTTGGCGCTACTGGCCAAGAACGACCGTGCGGGAGCAAAAGCAGCATTCGAGGCGGGGCTGAAGGCCGAACCCGCCGATCCGCGACTGCTGGCTGCGGCCGCAAAGCTGGCGCTGATGGGTGGGGATGCTGTCGCGGCGCGAACCATGGTGGACAAGGCTTTGGCCGCCGATGGTGGAGCGCTGGATCCGATGATCGCCGATGGGATCGTGTCCACGGCCGAAGGCGATCTGGCGCGTGCGCTGGCCTCCTATGACAAGGCGGCCAAGGCCTATCCGGGCAACCTTGCGGCCCTGACCGGGAAGGTCGGCGTGCTGGGCGATCTCGGCCGCATCGATGAGATGGAAGCCGCGCTGAAGGCCATGCCCGGCAACGATCCCGACGGAACCGTAGCCTACCTGACCGCGCGCGCCGCTGCCGAGCGCGGCAAGTGGGACAAGGTGAGGGAAATCCTGCAGGCCAGCGAGGACAAGCTTACCGGCCGAGACGATGCAGTCGTGCTCTATGCCCGCGCGTTGATCGCGCTGGGCCAGCCTGAACAGGCGCGGGCCCGGCTTGCTCCCTTGCTGACCCGCAATCCAGATAACCTGTTGGTCCGCCGGGAAATGGCAAAGGCCCAGATCGCCGGGCACGATCCGGCCGGGGCGGTGCAGACGCTGAAGGTCCTGGCGCGGAGCAAGGATGCCGCAGTCGACGACCTGCGCCTTCTGGCCAGTGCGGCCAAGGATGCCGGCGATCCTGATCTCGCCACCTACGAAGCCAGAGCCCGCTTTCCGTCGCCAAGAGCCCTGGGGGCGGCTCTTACTGCGGGTGATGCCGCCATGCGGGCCGGCAACTGGGGCAATGCGGTCAAGGCCTATGACCAGATCATGGCTGGCACCGACGGCAAGAATGCCCTGGTGCTCAACAACCTTGCCTGGGCGCACAGCCAGTTGGGCAATACTGCCAAGGCGCTTGACTATGCCAAGCGCGCCTATGCCGTCGCGCCCGACAATCCGTCGGTGATGGATACCTATGGCTGGCTGCTGGTGCAGTCAGGCGGCGACAAGGCCAAGGCGCTGAGCCTACTGCGCGGGGCTGCGGCCAAGGCTCCGGCGAACCGGACGATCCGCGATCACCTGCGGCAGGCGCAGCAGGGATAACTCACGAAGAAAAAGGGCGCCTCCGCCATCCCGGAAGCGCCCTTAATGCTACGCCGCCTTGCGACGGCGCAGGCTTTGTCCGTCCATCAGGCCGCAGCGAGCGTCGGCTTGCGGCGGCGGGCGAAGGCGAGGGCAATCGCGCCCGCGCCGAACAGCCCGAGCATGCCCGGTTCGGGAACGGGCGTGCCGCCCGTGGTGCTGCTGGTTGAGCTGATCGTGCCGGCGCCGCTGGCCGAAGAGACGCCATTGACGCCGACGATCGACTGGTAGCGCACGAAGAAATTGCTCAGCGTCAGCGCGCTCGGCGCAGTCGAGAAGCTGAGGGTGAAGGTGCCGGTGCCAGTCTGGCCAGCAGTGAGGCCGCCGCTGCCGCCGCCGGCGCACGCTCCAGTTGCTGCGTCCTTGAAGCACACGTCAACCGTGCCGATGCCGTTCGGGTAGTTCGAGTTGAGCGTGGTGTAAGAATAGGCGCCCGTCGAACTGGCCGAAGCGATCGAGGGATCGGTGTCGAATGCGAAGCTCGAGATGCGCGAGTCCGCCACGGGTGCCGAAGTGGTGTTGGCGACCGAGTAATCGAAGGTGTAATCGTTGCCCGATACGCCCGTGAGCGTGAAGGTGGTTGAACCGGTCAAGCCCGAGATCGAGGCCGTCGAGTCAGTGCCGGTGTAGCCGTTGTACCCAAGTGTCACGGTCTTGCCGATGTCGCTGGAAGCGAAGGTCATCGAATCTGCGAATGCGGGCGAGGTGGCGGCCATGGCCGCTGCGGCGATTAATCCGGCGATAGTCTTGGTGAAGCGCATGCCCAAACCCCCTGGTTAAAATCTGTATGAATTTTGTTACGCAACGGGCGTGCCAAGCGCTGATTTACGCCATTCTTGGTGGTTAACAGGGTTGAGGTCTGTAAACGAGACCGACGGTTCTGCGATGCTCGGGCGGTCTTTGGCGGAACGTGCCTTCACGGAAATTTCAGCGATCGATGGCATTTTCGCGCGCCATGAGACGACCACGCCTTCTGGCCGCAATTGTGTTGCCCAGCCTTCTTGCGCTTGCCGCGTGCGGCGGCGACCCTGCAGATCGCGCGGATGCCGCCCGAAAGGCATTCGCCGCCGAGGATTTCGCCACGGCCCGCACCGATGCGCTTGCTGCGCTGGAAGCCAATTCCGCCGACAAGGACATGCTGGCCCTGCTCGCCAAGGCACAGCTTGAACTGCGCGATGGTGATGGGGCGCAGGCCACGCTGGTGCGTCTGCAGTCTGCAGGCGCGAGCGGACCGGAGATCAGCCGCATGCTGGCAGAGGCCGCCCTGCTGCGCGGCCAGGAACGGCAGGTGTTCCAGCTCCTCGGCAACGATCAGGCGCCTTCGGCATGGCGCTTGCGCGCCTTGGCGCACCTTGCCGAAGATGATGGACCCGCCGCCCTTGATGCTTTCCGCAAGGGGATGGCCGCCGGCGACGATATGGCTACGACGCGCGATTACGCCCGCTTCCTGCTTGATGCGCAGGACTATGCCGGGGTGGCGCAGGCGCTTGCCGTGATGCAGAAGATCGCTCCTGATCGGCTGGACACGCTGATGCTTGCCGGAGACCTTGCCAGTCGGCAGGGACGGCAGGACGAAGCGGCCGGGTTCTGGAGCAAGGCGGCAAAGCGCTACACCCGCCGGATCGAACCCCTGCTGGCATTGGCGACTGGAGCGGACATCCGCGGCAAGGTTGACGAGGCGGCGAGTTATGTCGCCAAGGCCGAGAAGATCGCGCCCAAGGACAGCCGGGTTCAGGCCATGGTGGTGCAGATCGCGGCCGAAAAGGGCGAGTGGGAGAAAGTGCGCAGCACGCTTGCCTCACGCGAATCCACGCTGGATGCGCGCTCGTTCGAAGGCATGGCCTATGCCGAGGCGCTGCTGGCGCTGGACCATCCCGAGCAGGCACGAGCGTGGTTCGCCAAGGCGCTGTCACTCTCGCCCCAGAATCCCTACGCGCGGCTGATGCTGGCGGAATCGCTGCTGGCGACCGGCGACGGCGCATCTGCCCTGCGCACGGTTCGGCCGCTCTCTGACAGCGTGCTTGCGGGAAAGCGGGAACTGGACCTTGCCGTGCGGGCCGCGCAGAAGATCAACGATCCGTCCCTGCCGGCGCTGCAGGCGCGGTTGTCCTCCCCGCAGCTCGACGCCAACGCCCGTGCCGCCGGGGCTGCGCAGGCGGCCATGGCCCGGCGGGACTGGTCAGGCGCGGTGAATGCGCTGCGCCAGATTCCGGGACACGAAGGAGATGCCGAAGTGCTCAAGCGTCTGGCATTTGCCAGCAGCAACGGCGGCCAGCACGATCAGGCGATCGGGTTTGCCGACAAGGCCCTGCTGATCGAACCACGCAATCCCGACATGTTGCATATTGCCGGGCTGGTCCGGATGAACGCAGGGCGTGACCCGGATCAGGCGCAGCGCCTGCTCAAGCAGGCGAGCGAGCTCGATCCCGCCAACCGCGTTTTCCGGGGTGACCTGGCCCGGGCTGCGCACGCGGGCGGCTGAAGGTTGGCCCAAAGCAGAAAGGGGCGCTGCCGGGGGTCCGGCAGCGCCCCTTTTCATGCGATCGTTGTGCGATCAGCGGCGACGACGACGCGCCACGGCCAGGCCGATGAAGCCCAGGCCCATCATGCCCAGCATGCCCGGTTCAGGCACGTCGGTGCCGCCAGTGGTCGAGCTGGTGGTGCCGCCCGACGTGGTCGAGGTCGTCGAGGTGGTGGTGCCGCCCGAGGTCGTCGACGTGGTGGTACCGCCCGAAGTGGTCGAGGTGGTGGTGCCGCCCGAAGTCGTCGAGGTGGTGGTGCCGCCCGAGGTCGTCGAGGTGGACGAGGTCGAGGTGCACATGCCGGCGCCGGTGGAGTCACCGCAGTTGCAGTAGTGCTTGTGGAAGAGCCAGGCGTTGGCCTGACCGGCGAAGCCGAACGAGCCGATCATGGCTGCGGCGATGATGGCGATGCGCTTCATGACTGTTCCCCTGTCAAATGTCGGTAACCGTGAGTTTGGTTGCCAACATCCTTTGCAGAGAGCGTGCCAATTCAAGAAAATCAGGAGTTTGAAAGGTTAACCGGGCCGGTTCGTTGTAAGGATTGTAAGCTCCACCGACTTTTTAGCGTTAACCTTCATGAATTTCTGCGTCTGCGAAAACGAATTTCTTATGAATTCAATCGCAACGTAACATCGTTCATAAAGCGCACGTCGTCACCCTTGGCCAGCCAGTCCGCCTCGGCCGCCATGGCGCCCAGCATGTCCGTCAGGTCATCTTGCTCCGTTTTGGCAAAATTGCCCAGTACGTGCCCGGTCACCCGATCCTTGTGTCCGGGATGGCCGATACCGATCCGCACCCGGCGGAAATCCGGCCCCAGGTGCTTGTCGATCGAACGCAGGCCGTTGTGCCCGGCGGTGCCGCCGCCCTGCTTCACCTTCACCTTGAACGGGGCGAGGTCGAGCTCGTCATGGAACACGGTCAACGCTTCCACGCCCAGCTTGTAGAAGCGCAGCGCTTCGCCCACCGAACGGCCGCTTTCGTTCATGAAGGTGGCAGGCTTCAGCAGCAGCACCTTCTGCGTGCCGATGCGGCCTTCCTGCACCCAGCCCTGGAACTTCTTCTGCACCGGTCCGAAGCTGTGCACCTCGGCAATGGTGTCCAGCGCCATGAAGCCCACGTTGTGGCGATGCAGCGCATATTGGGGCCCGGGATTGCCCAAGCCGACCCAGACTTGCATGGAGCGCTCCTTTCAGTGCGCCTCTGCCATGGCAGATGGCGGCGCGCAAAAGAAGAACCCCTCCTGCACCGGGCAGAAGGGGTCCTTTGAACCAACCTGCAAAGCCGATCAGGCCTTGGTGGTGTCGCCTTCTTCGCTCTTCAGCGAGGAGGGGGCAACCACGGTGGCGATGGTGAAGTCGCGATCGGTGATCGCGCTCTTCACGCCAGCCGGCAGGGTCACCGCGCTGATGTGGATCGATTCGCCCACGTCATAGCCGGACACGTCGATGGCGATCTCGTCGGGGATCGCGTCGGGGGTGCAGACCAGCTCCAGCTCGTGGCGCACGATGTTGAGCACGCCGCCCTTCTTCAGGCCGGGCGACTTCTCTTCGTTGGCGAACACCACCGGCACGTTCACGTGCACGGCATGGTCGGCCGAAAGGCGCAGGAAGTCGGCGTGTTCCGGACGGTCGGTAACCGCGTGGAAGGCAACGTCCTTGGGCAGCGTGCGAACGGTTTCGCCGCCCACGGTGAGCTCGACGATCGAGTTGAAGAAGTGGCCGGTGCCCAGCGCCTTGACCAGCGCCTTTTCTTCAACGTGGATCGCAATGGGATCCTGCTTTTCGCCGTAGATCACGGCGGGGATGCGGCCTTCGCGACGCAGTACTCGGGAGGCTCCCTTGCCAACCCGATCGCGCGTCTCGGCAGCCAGCGTAAGCGTCTCGCTCATGGACTGTACCTTCCGAAAATGCATATGTTGAACAAATCAACCCGCCACGCCTCCAGGGATGACCATGACGGGAAGCGGCGGGCCATAGCGGTTCCGCCGCAAAACGCAAGCTTTCTGGCGCTATTGGATGCGCTTCACCTTCCACCCGCGCGCCATCAGCATCCGCGGCAATCCGTCCGCGCCCACCACATGCGCTGCGCCCACGGCGATGAAAGGGCGGCTGCCCGCTCTCAGCATGCGGTCGATCTCGTCGGCCCACACCCGGTTGCGCCCCGTCAGCAAAGCATCGCGGATCACCCCGTCGGCAAGGAATCCGGTCGTCGCCTCGCGCGCCATGCCCAGCTCGTCGCCGCGCAGCCACAGCGCCATCATGTCTGCGTCGTCGTCCTTGCTGTCGGCCGCTTCCACCGCCACCTGCTCCAGCAGGACCGTCTGCGCCCGTTCCGGCAGCCTGTCGAACGCGCCAAACTGTCCATCCAGCGTCTCCAGCCCCGCCACCGGGCGATTGCCGATGGCCTTGCGCAGCTCCGGCTCCACGCCGCTGGCCGGATCCATGCCGTTCTTCTGCCCGCCGATTGCCGCGATCTGCAGCGCCACGGCCCAGCTTTCCTGGTCCTTGAACTGCTCGTCGTTCAACGACAACTGGCGATAGACCTTGGCAAGGTCGGCGCGAAACTTCACCCCGATGCGTTGCGATGGCGGCGGCAGGCCATCTGTAAACGCCAGCTTGCCCAGCGCCTCGCCCGCCACCTCGCTGTCCAGCGGCTGCCCGATCTCAAGCACCAGCCGGTCTGCCTGCTGCAAGGCCTGGTCGATCGCCGCCCTGCGCCAATGCGTGCCGGGGGGCAGCGCGTGCACCGTGCCCATGATCCAGCCGTGCACGCCCGCCGCGTCGGATATCTCCCAGATCGCCACGCGCGATTGCACCGGTTCGGGCGCAGGCTTGTGGCACGCAGCCAGCGCAGCCAGCGCGATCGCGGCCAGCCAGCGCCTCATTGCACGCGCGCCGCGGCAATGCCGGACTTCGCCAGCACGTCCTGCACGCTGCCCGATCCGGCGAGGTGGCCGGCACCCACCGCCACGAACACCGTGCCCGGCTGCTTCAGCCGCTGCCGCACCCAATCGGCCCACGCACGGTTGCGCCGCAGGATCAGCACGTCGGTCAGCAGCGGGTCGTCCTTTCCTTCGTCCTCGTTGATCAACCGGGCCAAACCTTCGGCATCCCCCGTGCCCCAGGCCAGCGCCATTTTCTCGACCTCGGCCGGGATCGTGTCGTATTCGCTGATCACTTCGGCCAGATAGCGCAGCTGAACGCCGCGCGGCAGCCCGTCGAGCAATGACAGCTGCTGGTCCACACTCTCAAGCGCGCCGTGCGGTCGATCGGCAGCGCGCTGTTCCAGCGCCGTTTCCACCCCGTGCCGCACCGAAAAGCCCTGTTGCAACAGGGGCAGGGATGAAAGCACCACGGCCGCATACCACGGCTTGTACCGGTCGAAGGCCTGCAGCGGCAGGCCATGGCTTTTCATGAATGCCTCAAAGGCGGCACGCTGCCCTGGGCGCATCAGGCCCCGCAATGTCCGCCGCGGCGGCAACATGGCCCGTTCCAGCAGGGCGGCCTGCGTTTGTGCGCCCGATGGGTCTAATACCTCGGTCACCAGTTCGGCCGATCCATCCACCGCCTGCGCAATCGGTCCGGTCAGCCAGTCTTTTCCGGGTGGCAGCATGTGCACCGTGCCGAACAGCCAGATCGTGGTGTCTTCGTCCTGCACCTTCCATAGCGCCGGATGCAGAACCTCCTGCCCCAGCGCCACCTGCAACGGGGCAAGCGCCAGCCACGCGGCGGCAAGGAAACGGAAGGCCGGGATCATGCCGGGGAGCGATGGACCAAGCCGTTGCCTCCCGCAAGCAGCAGATTACCCGTTGTGGGCCGCAATCGTCCCCGCGCAAAGGTTGATTTGCCGCCGTCCATCGGCCAAAGGCCGCGCATGGCCGAACAGACCGACAAGACGATGAGCCTGCAGGACATGATCCTGCGCCTCCACGCCTTCTGGAGCGAGCAGGGCTGCCTGATCCTCCAGCCCTATGACATGCGCATGGGCGCTGGCACGTTCCACACCGCCACCACGCTGCGCGCGCTTGGGCCGGAGCCGTGGAATGCGGCCTTCGTCCAGCCCTGCCGCCGCCCCACCGACGGTCGCTATGGCGAAAACCCCAACCGCCTGCAGCACTACTACCAATACCAGGTGATCCTGAAGCCGAGCCCGGAGAACCTGCAGGAGCTCTATCTGCAGTCGCTGGTGGAAATCGGCATCGATCCGCTGGTCCATGATATCCGCTTTGTGGAAGACGATTGGGAATCGCCCACACTCGGCGCGTGGGGCCTCGGCTGGGAAGTGTGGTGCGACGGGATGGAGGTGACGCAGTTCACCTATTTCCAGCAGATGGGCGGCTTTGATTGCAAGCCCGTGGCGGGCGAACTGACCTACGGCCTTGAGCGCCTCGCCATGTACATCCAGGGCGTCGACAACGTCTATGACCTGCGCTTCAACAACGCGGGCGTCTCCTATGGCGATGTGTTCCTGGAAAACGAACGGCAGATGTCGAAGTGGAACTTCGAGGTTGCCGATACCGACAGCCTGTTCGAAGGCTTCCGCCGCGCCGAGGAAGAGTGCAAGCGCAGTCTGGCTGCCGACGTGCCCATTGCCGCCTATGAACAGGCGATCGAGGCCAGCCACCTGTTCAACCTGCTGCAGGCGCGCGGCGTGATCAGCGTTCAGGAACGCGCCAGCTACATGGGCCGCGTGCGCGATCTCGCCCGCGGATCGTGCGAGGCCTACATGGCGAAGTTCAAGGACGAATGGGCCGCAAAGTATCCGGAGTGGGCGGCATGAGTGCAGATTTCCTTCTCGAACTGCGCTGCGAGGAAATTCCTGCACGCATGCAGGCCGGCGCGCGTGCCGATCTGGAAAAGCTGTTCCGCAAGGAACTGGACGCCGCCGGGCTCAAGGCGGGCGAGGTCTCCGTCTGGTCCACCCCGCGCCGCCTTGCGCTGATCGCCCGCGCCCTGCCACTGGCGACCGAGGCGGTGAGCGAGGAAGTGAAGGGCCCGCGCACCAGCGCGCCCGAACAGGCGCTGGAAGGCTTCCTGCGCAAGACCGGCCTTTCGAAGGACCAGCTGACCGAACGCGACGGCGTTTGGTTCGCCATCACCGAAAAGCCCGGCCGCGCCACCCGCGATGTGCTCGCGCAGGCGATCCCCGCGATCATCCGCGCCTTCCCCTGGCCCAAGAGCCAGCGCTGGGGCGCAGCCTCGATCAGCACGGAATCGCTGCGCTGGGTGCGCCCGCTTTCGGGCATTGTCGCCATCCTGGGCGAAGATCTCGTCGAATGCGAGATCGGCGGCATCCGCTCGGGCTACGCCACGCTCGGCCACCGCTTCCACCATGCGGGCGAGATCACCATCGGCGGCGCGGCGGACTATGCGGAAAAGCTGCGCGCCTGCCATGTGATCGTCGATCACGCCGAGCGTGAGGCGATGGTGCGCGATCGTGCCAAGTCCGCCGCCGAAGCCGCCGGCCTCGTGCTGGTGGAGGACGAAGGGCTGGTGATCGAGAATGCCGGCCTCACCGAATGGCCGGTGCCGCTGCTGGGCCGCTTTGACGAAGCGTTCCTCTCCGTCCCGCCCGAAGTCATCCAGCTTACCGCGCGGGTGAACCAGAAGTATTTCATCTGCCGCGATGGCGCAGGCAAGCTCGCCAACGCCTTCGTCTGTACGGCGAACATCGAGGCGAAGGACGGCGGCGCCGCCATCGTCGATGGCAACCGCAAGGTTCTCGCCGCCCGCCTCTCGGATGCACGCTTCTTCTGGGAACAGGACAAGAAGCCCCCGCTGGCGCAGCAGGCCGGGAAGCTGGCACGAATCACCTTCCACGAAAAGCTCGGCACCGTGGCCGACAAGGTGGAGCGCGTCGCCAAGCTGGCCGAATGGCTGGCAAGCGAAGGCATCGTGCCGAACTGCGACCCCGCTCTGGCGCGGCAGGCGGCGGAGCTGTGCAAGGCCGATCTCGTCACCGAGATGGTCGGCGAATTCCCCGAACTGCAGGGCCTGATGGGCGGCTACTACGCCCGCGCCGAAGGCCTTCCTGACGCCGTCGCCGATGCGATCCGCGACCACTACAAGCCCGTGGGGCAGGGCGACGATGTCCCCACCGCGCCGGTGACTGTGGCCGTGGCGCTGGCGGACAAGCTGGATACGCTGCGAAGCTTCTTCTCAATCGACGAGAAGCCGACCGGTTCTAAGGACCCTTTTGCGCTCCGTCGCGCTGCCCTTGGCATCATCCGCCTCGTCACCGAAAACGGCCTGCGCATGAGCGCGGGTGAGGGGGATCTGCTCGCCTTCTTCGCCGACCGCCTAAAGGTCCAGCAACGCGAAGCCGGCGTCCGCCATGACCTGATCGACGCGGTGTTCGCGCTCGGCGGCGAGGACGATCTTGTCCGCCTGCTCGCCCGCGTCCATGCGCTGCAGGCTTTCGTCGGCACCGAGGATGGCGTGAACCTGCTCGCGGGCTACAAGCGCGCCGCCAATATCCTCAAGAAGGAGCAGGCGACCGACCAGAATGCCGGCGCGCGGGGTGAGGGCGTTGTGCCGCCCACCGGAGAGGAAGATCCGCTCGTGCTGGTCGACGATCCGTTGTTCAAGGGCGTGGCTGCACAGTTCGCGCATCCCGAACTCGGTTACACTCCCGAACCTGCCGAAAAGGCGCTGATGGACGCGCTGGCCGATGCCGCGCCGCGCGCCGAGGCTGCCGTGGCGGCAGAGGATTTCACCGCTGCAATGGCCGCGCTCGCATCCCTGCGGGAACCGATCGATGCCTTTTTTGATAGTGTCACGGTCAATGATGCAGATGCTAACAAGCGCTGCAACCGCCTTGGGTTGCTTGACCAGTTCCGTGCTGCAGTGCACAAGGTGGCCGATTTCTCGCGTATCGAGGGCTGAGCTTCACCCCCTTTGTCAGGGGTGACCTGCCCTAAGGACCAAGGATAACTGGGAGCTTCGCAGGCCGATGAGCGCATACGTATTCCATTTCGGCGGCGGCGCCGTTTCCAGTGATTCGCGGGCCAAGGACAAGACCATCGTCGGCGGCAAGGGCGCCAATCTTGCCGAAATGGCGGGCATTGGCCTCCCGGTCCCTCCCGGCTTCACCATCAGCACCGAAGTCTGCGCCCTCTACAACGAGAACGGCAAGACCTTTGACGAAGACCTGCGCGCCGCCGTGGCCCGCGGTGTCAGCCATATCGAAGCCGCCACCGCCCGCACCTTTGGCGATGCCGCCAACCCGCTGCTCGTCTCGGTCCGCTCGGGTGCCAGAGTCTCTATGCCGGGCATGATGGACACCGTGCTCAACCTCGGCCTCAATGACGCAACCGTCGCAGGCCTCGCGGCCGGTTCCGGCGACGCCCGCTTCGCGTGGGACAGCTATCGCCGCTTCATCCAGATGTATTCCGACGTGGTGCTCGGCCTCGATCACCATCGCTTCGAAGACGCGCTGGAAATCGCCAAGGAAGACAACGGCTTCTTCAACGACGTGGAGATGGGGGCCGAACACTGGCAGGCGCTCGTCGGCGAATACAAGGCGATCGTCGCCGAAGAACTGGGTCGCCCGTTCCCGCAGGACGTCCACGAACAGCTCTGGGGCGCCATCGCCGCCGTGTTCGAGAGCTGGGAGAGCGACCGCGCCAAGGTCTACCGCAAGCTGAACGACATCCCGCAGGGCTGGGGCACGGCGGTCAACGTGCAGGCCATGGTCTTCGGCAACATGGGCGATACCAGCGCCACGGGCGTTGCCTTCACCCGCGATCCCGCCACGGGCGAGAAGGCCTACTACGGCGAATGGCTGGTCAATGCCCAAGGTGAGGACGTCGTTGCCGGCATCCGCACCCCGCAATACCTGACCAAGGCCGCACGCGAGCGCGCCGGGGCCAAGCCGCTGTCGATGGAAGAGGCGATGCCCGGCGCCTATGCCGAACTCGCCGCCGTGTTCGAGCTGCTCGAAAAGCACTACTGCGACATGCAGGACATTGAATTCACCGTCGAGAAGGGCAAGCTGTTCATGCTGCAGACCCGCTCGGGCAAGCGCACCGCCAAGGCCGCGCTCAAGATGGCGGTGGACATGGTGGGCGAGGGTCTGATCGACGAGGCCACCGCCATCCGCCGCATCGATCCCATGGCGCTCGATCAGCTGCTCCACCCCACGCTCGATCCCAAGGCACAGCGTGACGTGCTCGCCCGTGGCCTGCCGGCCAGCCCCGGCGCGGCCAGCGGCGCCGTGGTGTTCGATGCCGATACCGCACAGACCCTGGCCGAACGCGGCGACGCCGTGATCCTTGTCCGTGTCGAGACCAGCCCCGAAGACATCCACGGCATGCACGCGGCAAAGGGCATCCTCACCGCGCGTGGCGGCATGACCAGCCACGCCGCCGTGGTCGCGCGCGGCATGGGCCGCCCTTGCGTTTCGGGCGCCTCGGCGCTTTCGATCGACATGGCCACCCGCACCGCGCGCATCGGCAGCCGCGAGGTGAAAGAGGGCGACGTCATCACCCTCGATGGTTCGAACGGCGATGTGATGGCGGGCAAGGTGCCCACCGTCGAGCCCGAGCTGGTCGGCGATTTCGGCACGCTGATGGAATGGGCTGACAAGCACCGCCGCATGAAGGTGCGCACCAACGCGGAAACCCCGCTCGATTGCCAGGTCGCCCGCCAGTTCGGCGCGGAAGGCATCGGTCTGTGCCGCACAGAGCACATGTTCTTCGAAGCCGGTCGCATTTCCGCCGTGCGCCAGATGATCCTGGCCGACGACGAAGCCGGCCGTCGGGCGGCCCTTGCCAAGCTGCTGCCCGAACAGCGCAGCGACTTCCAGTCGATCTTCGAAGTCATGGCCGGCCTGCCCGTCACCATCCGCCTGCTCGATCCGCCGCTGCACGAATTCCTGCCGCATGGTGATGCCGAGTTCGCCGAACTGGCCGAAGCCACCGGCCTCGGCGTCGATCATCTGAAGCGCCGCGCGGGCGAACTGCACGAATTCAACCCGATGCTCGGCCATCGCGGCTGCCGCCTCGGCATCACTTTCCCCGAGATCTACGAGATGCAGGCGCGGGCAATCTTCGAAGCGGCCTGCGACGTTGCCGACCAGAGCGGCGATGCACCGATTCCCGAAGTGATGATCCCGCTCGTCGCCACCAGGCGCGAGCTGGAAATCCTGCGCGCGCTGGTCGATCGCGTGGCCGTGGAAGTCTTTGCCGAGAAGGGCCGCATGCTCGAATACATGGTCGGCACGATGATCGAGCTGCCACGCGCCGCGCTGATGGCGGGCGAGATTGCCGAGGAGGCGAAGTTTTTCTCGTTTGGTACCAATGATTTGACCCAGACGACACTGGGCGTCAGCCGCGATGACGCCGCGCGCTTCCTCAACCCCTATGTCGATCAGGGCATCTACCCGCGCGATCCCTTCGTCAGCCTCGACATCGAAGGCGTCGGCCAGCTGGTGGAACTGGCGGCAGAGCGTGGCCGCAGTACCCGGCCCCATCTCAAGCTGGGCATCTGCGGTGAACACGGCGGCGATCCCGCCTCGATCGCATTCTGCGAAAAGACCGGCCTCGATTACGTCTCGGCCAGCCCCTATCGCGTCCCCATCGCCCGTCTCGCTGCCGCCCAGGCCGCTCTGGGCTGACGCTCCTCGAACGCCCCTCCCGCAGGCGGGAGGGGCCCTTCCTTCTCCCCTCCCGCAGGCGGGAGGGGCAGGGGTAGAGCCTGTTTCTCCTGCTCCCGCCTCAGAACTTTGGCGCGCGCAAGGCCTTCGCCCACCCGCTCAGGGTCAGGATTTCGAACGTTTCCACCACGCGGCCCTGCGCGTCGGCGGCAGCCGTGAATGCAGCCTCGGCACGCGCCAGTGCCGCCTTGCTCATCGCCCCGCCACCTCGTTCCAGGCAGGCCGACAGACCTTGCTCGCGCAGATCGCCAACCATGCGCGAAAGTGATCGGAACGCCACATCCAGTGCGCGTGAATCCGCCACCGGATCGGCAAACCCGCAGCGCTGCATCAATTGCGCCCCGGCGCGCACGTCCACCATCGGATGGATGCGCGGGGCAGGGCGCTCGCCATCTGCCGCCAGCATGATCTCGCGCAGTGCCTTCGCACTCCCGGCGCCCACGATGCTCACGATGGCAAGGCCACCGGGCGCCAGCGCCTTGCGCACGTGCACCAGCGCGCCCGGCAGGTCGTTCACCGTGTCCAGCGTGCCAAGACTGGCGATCAGGTCAAACCCGCCAACGGGATAGGGCTGCTCCTCGTCCAGTGCGATCTCGTCCGCCATCGGTGCTGGATCAGCTAGGGTGACAGCAACCCCTTGTCGGCGCAGTGCAGCCGCCACGGCGCCGGTCATGTCACCCACAAGCAGGGCGCTGGCCGGTTCGTGGCGCAGGAACGCCAGCCGTTCCAGCACATCCTCGGCCATGTCGTCGGCGATATAGTGCGCGGCATCGGCGTGCTGTTGCAGACTGCGCATCCTTCGGCGCATGGCGGCGCGGCGTTGTTGCGAAAAGATCGTCGGCGGAGTTTGGGTTGGGGCACTGGCCATGGTCCGTGCCTGCCCGCCCCCGCCGCTCTTGCCAAGCCCCACCTTTGGCCTGACAACCTTGCGCATGGACGCGTCATCGCTGCTCTCCCCGCTGGTCGATCTGGTCTTCCCACCGCGCTGCCCCCTGTGCGGCGATCCACTGGCGCGGCAGGGCGGGCTTTGCGTAACCTGCTGGTCCCGCCTCGCCATCCCCGGCGATCCCTGCTGCGCGCGTTGCCAGCGGCCCCTTCCGGATCGCCATGATGGGGAAGACACGGCTGCGCTCGTCTGTGCTCCGTGCATGATGGATCCCCCCAGGCATGAAGGCATTGCCGCGGCCACGCTCTACAATGAAGCCTCGCGCGATCTCGTGCTGGCGTTCAAGCATGGCCGTCGCATTGCGCTGGCGGAACTGCTCGCACGGTTGATGCTCGCCCGCATTCCTGCGCTGGAGGGCGAATGGCTGGTGGTCCCGGTGCCGCTGCACCGTTGGCGCATGTGGCGGCGCGGCTTCAACCAGTCCGCGCTGCTTGCACGGCGCATTGCCGAAGCGCTCGGTCAGCCGGTGCTGGTGGATGGCCTTGTCCGTGTGCGGCAGACACCGTCACTGGGCCGGCTCAACCGTCGCCAGCGCGCTCAGGCGCTCGATGGGGCCATCGCCGCGCATGCAGGCCGCAAGGATCGGCTTGAAGGGGCAAACGTCCTGCTGGTCGATGATGTGATGACCAGCGGCGCTACCACCAATGCCTGCATCAAGGCGCTGCGCAAGGCCGGTGTCGGCGGGATTCGCATAACCTGCTTTGCCCGCGTGCTGGATGAAGCGCTCGAACTGGCCGGGGAAGGGCAGTCGCTCGCCGCCTGAACGATCCATGCAGCACAAACGAAAATGCCCGGAACCGAAGTCCCGGGCATTCTCGTGACGAAATTCTGTGCGGTCGGGCGTTTCCGCCTCGAATTGCGCAGCCCCCCAGCTGCTACCGCAAATCCCTCACCGTCCGATCTGCCCGCCGACCGCGTTCCGCTGGTTCGGCCGGGCAGATGGCCCCTCGGTCTTACCCTGAACTTTGGCGCTTCGCGCCGCCTTGCGGCGGTTCAGAAATGTGGTTCCCTCAAACCACGCAGTCTCTTTCGGGCATTGCCGTGGCGCGGGAAAGCCCATTGTTCAGCGGGCATGGATTTTGGGCCGGGTCTGTGGTTATCGTGCAACAAATAGCGCGAACGCGACACACTTTGCGAAAGGTTATCATCATTTCCGCCTCCGATTCCGAAACGCAGCAGCGCGAACAGGGCGCTGTGTTCATGCCGAAGTTCGATTCGGCAGGGCTCGTCACCGCCGTTGCCGTCGATCACCAGACCGGCGCACTGCTCATGCTCGCCCACATGGATGCCGAAGCCATAGCCAGGACGCGCGAAACCGGATTCGCCCACTTCCATTCGCGCTCGCGCGGTCGGCTGTGGATGAAGGGAGAAAGCTCGGGCCACGTGCTCAAGGTGATCGAGATACGCGTCGATTGCGATCAGGATGCGCTGGAACTGCGGGTGGAGCCGGCGGGGCCAGCCTGCCATACGATGGCGCCTACCTGCTTCTTCCGCCGGATGACGCCGGAGGGCACGCTCGAGCGGATCTAAGGTTGACGCTTACGTAAAGGTTAGATAGCTTGGCGTCCCATGTCGACGTCAAACCTCTCTGTTGCCGAGGCCGAAGGGCCGCACACCGCCCATATCCATCAGCCGGATGCGCTGGCGCGTGAACAGTTCACGATCTCGGACCTGTCGGCCGAGTTCGGTGTAACCGCGCGCGCGCTGCGGTTCTATGAAGACGAAGGTCTGATCGCGCCTACCCGGGTCGGCCTTTCGCGCATCTATTCAAAGCGGGACCGCGCCCGGCTCGCGTGGATCATGCGCGCCAAGAACGTCGGTTTCAGCCTGTCCGACATCCGCGACATGATCGATCTCTACGATCTCGGCGATGGCCGTGTCGAACAGCGCCGCGTCACCATCGCCAAGTGCCGCGAACGGATTGACACGCTCAAGCAGCAGCAGGCCGATATTGCCGCCACCATTGCCGAGCTGTCCAGCTTCGTGGACCTGCTCGTCGACCGCGAAAAGGCCGAGGGGCGCGACCCCGACGCGACCAAGGAGTAAGGAAATGCCCGTCTGGAACGCGCCCACGCGCGACACCCGCTTCATGATCAACGAACTGATCGATCTTCAATCCTATGCACACCTGCCCGGTTTCGCCTCGGTCAGTACCGACCTCACCGACGCGGTGATCGAGGAAGCAGGGCGCTTCGTCGGTGAAGTCGTCGCTCCGCTCAACCAGGTGGGGGATCGCGAAGGTTGCACGCGCCACGCCGATGGCAGCGTCACCACCCCCACCGGATTCAAGGACGCCTATCGCCAGTATGTCGAAGGCGGCTGGCCCACGCTGTCCGCTCCCGAACAGTTCGGCGGGCAGGGGCTGCCCCATGCGATCAGCTTCGTGCTTGAGGAATACATGGGCAGCGCCAACCAGGCCTTCGCGATGTATCCCGGCCTCGCCAACGGCGCGATCTCCTCCATCCTGGTGAAGGGCTCGCCGGATCAGCAGGCCAAGTACCTGCCCAAGATGGTCAGCGGCGAATGGCTCGGCACCATGAACCTCACCGAGCCGCACTGCGGCACCGATCTCGGCCTGATCCGCACCCGCGCCGAGCCGCAGGCTGACGGCAGCTATGCCATCACCGGCACCAAGATCTTCATTTCGGCAGGAGACAACGACCTGACCGAGAACATCATCCACCTCGTGCTCGCCAAGACGCCGGGCGCGCCCGAATCGTCCAAGGGTATCTCGCTGTTCATCGTGCCCAAGGTGCTGGTCAACGATGATGGTTCGCTGGGCGATCGCAACGCCGTGTCGGTCGGTTCGATCGAACACAAGATGGGCATCCACGGCAACGCCACCTGCGTGATGAACTACGATGGTGCCAAGGGCTGGCTGGTGGGCGAGGAGAACAAGGGCCTCGCGGCCATGTTCATCATGATGAACGCCGCGCGCCTCGGCGTGGGCATCCAGGGGCTGGGCCAGGCCGAAGCCGCTTACCAGAACGGCCTCGCCTATGCGCTGGAACGCCGTCAGGGTCGCGCCCTCACCGGCCCGGCAGAGCCCCAGCAGAAGGCCGATCCGCTGATCGTCCACCCCGATGTGCGCCGCATGCTGATGGACGCGAAGACCTTCATCGGCGGCATGCGCGCGCTCTGCACCTGGGGCGCGCTGCAGGTTGACCTTGCCCACGCGGCCGAAACCGAAGAGGAGCGCCAGGCTGCCGATGACCTGATCGGCCTGCTCACCCCGGTGATCAAGGGCTATGGCACCGACATGGGCTACAAGGTCGCCACCGACATGCAGCAGGTCTGGGGCGGCCACGGCTACATCATCGAAAACGGCATGGATCAGTTCGTGCGCGATGCGCGCATCGCCATGATCTATGAAGGTGCCAACGGCGTGCAGGCGATGGACCTTGCCGGGCGCAAGCTTGCCATGAACGGCGGCCGTGCCATCCAGCGCCTGTTTGCGCTGATCGATGCCGAATGCGCCGCCGCGGGGGATGATCCGGTGGCCACGCTCGTTGCCGAAAAGCTTGCCAGGGTGAATGGCGAGCTCAAGGCCAGCGTGATGTGGTTCATGCAGAACGCGATGACCAACCCCAACAACCTCGGCGCCGGCGCCTATCCCTTCATGACGCTGACGGGCATCGCCTCCACCGGTCTGATGTGGCTGCGCATGGCAAAGGTCGCCGCCGCCGCACTGGCCAAGGGGACCGACGAAGTGCCGTTCTACGAAGCCAAGCTCGCCTGCGCCCGCCACTGGGCCGCGCGCTTCGCCCCGCAGGCCGGTGCGCTGCGGCGCGAGATCGAGGCCGGGGCAGACACCATCATGGCGCTCTCGCCCGAAGCGTTCGCCGCCTGATGCGCGAAGGGGGCCGCAAGGCCCCCTTCCTCTATCCGAACACTTCGTCCAGAAGCCCGTTCAGCGCCGCCCAGCTCTGCCGGTCGGCGCTCGCGTCATAGCCGATCGCCGCCATCCCCCGCGCATCGCTGCCCGGATCGGTGAAACCGTGCTTCACCCCGGAATAGCTGTGGAAGTGCCAGTTGGCCCCCACCGCATCCATCTCCTGCCAGAACGCCAGCACCTGCTCACGCGGCACCATCGGATCGGCATCGCCGTGGCAGACCAGGATGCGCGCGCCGATGGGCTTATCCGCCGGGGCCTTCGTGTCCAGCAGTCCGTGAAAGCTCGCCGCCAGCTCCACCGGCGCCCCGTCGCGCGCCAGTTCCAGCGCCGCCTGCCCGCCCATGCAGAACCCGATCGCGCCCAGCCGCAGCCCCGGCGCCGCCCTGGCCAGCGCATCCAGCCCTGCATGCAACCGCCGCCGGTATCCTTCCGCGGTCTCCCGCAAAGGCCCGGCCAGCGCCCGCGCATGATCGAAGTCGCGCACCTCCTCGCCATAGAAGTCCGCGACCATCGCGACGAGCCCGGCATCGGCCAGCATCTGCGCGCGTCGCGCCATCGGCGGATTGAAGTTGGCGATCGTCGGCAGGATCAGGATCGCGCCGCGCGGCGCAGTCACCGGCCGGGCAAGATGCCCGACCAGCGCAACGTCGCCATCGGCATGGTCGATGCGGTCCAGTGTCACCGCGCTCACTCCGGCAGGAAGTCCGGTACTGACAGATATCGCTCGCCGGTGTCATAGTTGAAGCCGAGCACGCGGCTTCCGGCGGGAAGGTCCTTCAGCTTCTGCGAAATCGCCGCCAGCGTTGCCCCGCTGGATATCCCGACGAGCAGCCCTTCCTCACGGGCCGAGCGGCGCGCCCATTCCTTGGCATCGGCCGGATCGACCTGGATCGCCCCGTCGATGGACTGGGTGTGCAGGTTGCCCGGGATGAACCCCGCGCCGATGCCCTGGATCGGGTGCGGCGCCGGCTGCCCGCCAGAGATCACCGGCGAAAGCGTCGGCTCCACCGCCCAGGCCTTCATTGCCGGCCAGGTCTTCTTCAGTTCCTCGGCGCACCCGGTCAGGTGCCCGCCCGTGCCCACGCCCGTGATCAGCGCATCGATCGGCGTATCGGCAAAGTCCTTCAGGATTTCCTGTGCCGTGGTGCGCACGTGCACCGCCACGTTGGCCGGGTTGTCGAACTGCTGCGGCATCCACGCGCCCGGCGTGCTGTCCACGATCTCCTGCGCCCGCGCGATCGCGCCCTTCATGCCCTTTTCGCGCGGGGTGAGGTCGAACGTCGCGCCATAGGCCAGCATCAGCCGCCGCCGTTCGATCGACATCGAATCCGGCATCACCAGCACCAGCTTGTAGCCCTTGACCGCTGCCACCATGGCCAGGCCGATGCCGGTGTTGCCCGATGTCGGCTCCACGATCGTGCCGCCCGGCTTCAGGCTGCCGTCGGCTTCGGCCGCTTCGATCATGGCCAGCGCAATACGATCCTTGATCGAGCCGCCGGGATTGGTGCGTTCGCTCTTCACCCATACCTCGTGGTCGGGAAACAGGCGCGAGAGGCGAACATGCGGCGTGTTGCCGATGGTGGCGAGAATGGAATCCGCTTTCATGTCGCTTGCTCCTTGGTGTTGAGCTTCAGTTGTACTTCGCTGCAAAGGTCTTCACGCGGCGCAGTTCCGGGAACCACACCGCCCACAGCGCGGTGACGACTATCGCACCCACGCCGCCAAAAACAACCGCGCCTGTCGCGCCCAGCAGCGCCGCCGTCACGCCCGATTGCATCTCGCCCAGTTCGTTCGAGGCCGAGATCGCCAGGCCCGAGATCGACGAGACGCGCCCGCGCACGGCATCGGGCGTGTGCAGCTGCACCAGCGTGTTGCGGATGAACACGGAAATCATGTCACCCCCACCCAAGGTCGCCAGCATCAGCAGCGACAGCGGAAAGCTGCGCGAAAGGCCGAAGCCGATCGTCGCTGCGCCAAACAGCGCCACCGCCAGCAGCATCTTCACGCCCACATCGTCGGTGATGGGCTTCCTCGCCAGCACCAGCGCCACCAGTGCCGCGCCAAGCCCCGGCATCGCCCGCATCACGCCCAGGCCATACGATCCCACGGGGTGCCCGTTCCAGGTCAGGATGTCGCGCGCATAGACCGGCAACAGCGCCGTCGCCCCGCCCAGCAGCACGGCAAACAGGTCCAGCGTCACGCAGCCCAGCAGGAAGCGATCGTTCCACACGAACGAGAGCCCATCGCTTATCTGGCGCAGCGGGTGTATGTCGCGGTTGCCTGGTGGTGGAGGAAGCGGGCGGATACGCAGCGCATTCAATGCCGCCACCGCAAGGAATACCACCGAAACCCAGTACGGCAGGCTGCGCTCCACAGCGAAAAGGACGCCTGCCAGCGATGGTCCTGCCACGCTGCCGATCTGCCAGGCTATCGAATTGACCGCCACCGCACGCGGCATCAGCGCGGCCGGCACCACGTTGGGCGCAATGGATGAGGAAGCCGGTCCGATGAAGACGCGCGCGGTGCCATGCAACGCGCCCAGCAGGAACAGCACCGGCAGGCTGGAAATGCCCGCCTGCGTCATGATTGCCAGCGTCAGCGCAATGCTCAGGTCCAGCAATAGGGCCAATCCGGTCACGAGCCGCCGGTCGAACCGGTCCGCCACGACCCCCGCAACCGGGGTCAGCAGGAACAGTGGCAGAAACTGCGCCAAGCCCAGCAGGCCCAGCTGGAACGCCGCTTCGCTGATCGACATGCCATAATGCGTCCGCGCGTGGTCATAGAGCTGGTATCCCAGCACGATGACCATGCCGTTGGTCGCGAACACAGAGGCGAACCGCGCAACCAGGAACCGCCGATAGTCCGCGATCTGCAAGGGGCTGGTCGGCTGGGCGGTGAAATTTGCAGGCGAACTGGTCACGCCGCGTCGAATGGCAACTTCGCCGCCCTTTGCCAAGCAAGCAAAACTTGATTGCGGATCAAATCTTCACAGACAGTGTCAGCTTCACGTCGCGCCCGGCAATCGGCACGAAATCGCGCGTTTCGCTGGTCGCCAGTCGCCCGTTCACGTTCGTCAGGTTGTCTCCCGAAAGGATCAGGGCAATCGGCCCCTTCCTGCCCATCGGCCGCCAAGTCAGCCCTGCGTTCACCAGCGTGAATGCGCCCACCGGAAATTCGTTGGCCGCAACGCGGCCCTGCCGGGAATTGTGCACCACGTCGGCGGAGAGGCTCCAGTCCCCCACCGTCAGTTCGCTTCCGCCGCGCACGCGCAGCGGCGGGATGCGCGGGGCAGGGCCGATGCCGGTCAATTGCGCACGCACATAGTCCGCACCCGCCGTGAACGACAGCGAGTTTCCACCGCCCCATTCCGCCGCAATCACGCTGCCTTCGGCTTCAATGCCGCGGAATTTGGCCGGCGCCTGGATGTACTGGAATACCGGGTATCCTTCGATCAGTTCACCCGTCGGAACCGGCGCGATGAAGTCGTCGAAATCGGTGGCATAGGCCGTCACCGCCGCCGCCAGGCGGCTGTCGTGATAGCGAAGACCCGCTTCCACGGTGTTGCTGCGTTCCTTCACGAACGCCGGGTTGCCGCGTTCGTAGGACTGCGTCGCGTCATGGATGCCGTCAATGAACAGCTCCTCTGCGCTCGGCGCACGTTCGCCATGGGTGAAAGATACGCTCGCGGTCAGGCTCTCCATCGGATGCCAGGCAAACCCGAAGCCCCCGGCGTACTGATTGAAGGTCCGCGTGCCGCTGGGCTTGGGCTGCACGCTCGTGCGCTCGTAACGGGCGCTGCCCTCCAGATCGAACTGGCCGAACGAATACTGCTGGCGCGTGAATACCGCGAACCGGTCGGTCACCGAATCCGGCACCAATCGTTCGTCGCCCACAACGCGGAAGTTGCGCGTGCCAAACTGGATGCCGCTTTCACCCCGCCAGCCGCCGCGCTTCGCCTGCACCAGTTCCAGCCGGGATTCGATGGCCGAGTTGTAGAACCGGGTCTCGGGAACACCGGCATCCAGTTCCGCATGCGTATAATCGCCATAGGCCGCGCGCAGGTCCAGCCGGTCAAACAGGCCGGAAAGGTTCACGCTGCCGTGCAGGTCATACCGCGTCTGCCGCAGCGAGATCGAAACCGGATCGCTGTCACCCACCGCCGGGCGCGCCGGAATGCCATAATCGCTGGCCAGCCGCTGAACCGACAGGCCCAGCGTGCCGCCGTCATCGATGAAGGCGAGGCCTGCACCCAGGGTATAGCCATGCGCCCACGAATTTTTCAGTCGGCCGCGGGCATCGGCTTGCCGCGTCAGGTCCGCTGCGCCCAACGGGTCGCCCTGGTCGATCAGGTCGGCGGCCTGTGCCAGTGTGCGATCGCGCAATTGGGGGGAAAGCACGTTTCCACCCACCCGCAGGTCGTTCGCATGATTGTACGATGCATCGAAGTGCGCTGCGAACCGCTCGCCCAGCGCGATCTCCGCCGCCCCGCCAAGATTCACCGAATCCGCTGCCGAACCATAGCTGGCAAGACCGTTGAAATCATAGCCGTCGGTCGGGACGGTGCGCGGGATACGACGGTCCACCGCGTTCACTGCGCCGCCTGCCGGATCGGTGGCGTACAGCAGCACCTCGGGTCCGTGCAGCACGTCCACCCGGTCCAGGGTCAGGGAATCGATCGCCACGCCATGGTCGGCCGAGACCGACGAAGCGTCGAGCGAACCCAGCCCGTTGTTCAGCACCTGCACGCGCGGCCCGTCAAAGCCGCGCAGCACCGGCCGCGATGCGCCGGGCGCAAAGCCGCTGGTCGAAACGCCCGGCAGCTTGGCCAGCAGCGTGCCGATCTGCGGCGATGCATTGCGCGCCAGTGCTTCGCCCGAAAGCACCACTGGCGCCACGATGGCGTCATGGTCGCCCGAAATCAGGCGTCCGGTCACGATGATCGGCTCATGCCCGCCATCGTCGGTGTGGGTCAGGTGGTCATCGTCCTGCTGCGCCGTGCGGGCAGGGCCGCTTGCGGCGTCGGCTGCATCCGGCGTTGGCGCAGCGGCGTCGGCGTATGCGGGCCCGGTTGAAAGCGCCATGGCGGCCAGGCCGCAGCCCGTCGCGAGGAAAGCCTTGCTCAGCAATGTCTTGTTCAATTTCGCACCCGTATGTCGATCAGCGTCCCGGCTGCGTCCATACTGCGATGATATAATATATCAATACCTAAATGGGGCAGGGCGAACAAGGATGGCAGTCGGCCATTCATGGGGTCATCGCGCCGGGCGCAGTCGCGAATTGGGCTGCAGGCTGCGCAGCAGCTTCATGAAATCGTCCTGGCGGATGATCCGCTCGAACTGGAAGCCCGCGCGGTCATCGGCGTTCCATACCAGGAAGGCTTCGATCCGGCCGATCTGGGGCAGGCGCACGGTCACCCGCTCGCCCCGGCCAAGTTCGATCTGCCCCTGGATCATGAAGCCGTTGGCCGAAAGGTTGGTGATGGTCAGCATCACGTCACCCAGCCGGCGGTGCTCGCCGATCACCGGCAGGTTAACCGGATGGCGGGCGGCGCGGCGCTGATCGGTGACTGAAAGCTGTGCTCCGCCGGGCATCGTTCCTCCCTGCCAGAATGGGCTTGCCGAAAGTTAATGCACACCATGTGCGTTCAGCAGCCATTTTGGCGGGGAAGCGCTACTATTTCGTAAAGTCGGCGGCAGAATCCTGCCGTCGCGATGCCTGAGGCGGCAGAAAGATTCCGTCAATCTGCCGCCATTTCAATCAGGCTGGGCGCAAAACGCCGTGCTTCTTCTTGCCGGAGGAAACACGAATTTCCTTATCTGCCAATTGGATACGGTAGCCCTCGTCGCTCACTGCCTCGCCATCCACGCGCGCCCCGCCGCCGGCCACCAGCCTTTTGGCCTCGCCGCGGCTCGCCGCAAAACCCAGTCCGACCAGCGCATCGATGATCCCGATCTCGCTTTCGGCCACCTCCAGCGTCGGCAGGTCGGCCCCGAGTCCCCCGCCGGCAAAGGTGGTCGCCGCGGTCGCTTCGGCGGCCTTCGCCGCTTCCTCGCCGCGCACCAGCCTGGTCACTTCGTTGGCCAGCACCACCTTGGCGGCATTGATCTCGCTGCCCTGCAGCGCCTCAAGCCGCGCGATCTCGTCCAGCGGCAGGTCGGTGAACAGGCGCAGGAACTTGCCCACGTCGCGGTCGTCGGCGTTGCGCCAGTATTGCCAGAAGTCCCAGGCCGGCAGCGCGTCCTCGTTCAGCCACACAGCGCCTGCCGCGGTCTTGCCCATCTTCTTGCCGTCGGCGGTGGTCAGCAGCGGCGTCGTCAGGCCAAACACCTCGCGCTGGTCCATGCGGCGGGTCAGCTCGATGCCGTTGACGATGTTGCCCCACTGGTCGGACCCGCCCATCTGCAACCGCACCGCGTTGTGCTTGTTCAGATGGCGGAAGTCATAACCCTGCAGGATCATGTAGTTGAATTCCAGGAACGTCATCGGCTGTTCCCGGTCCAGCCGCAGCTTTACCGAATCGAACGTCAGCATGCGGTTGACGGTGAAGTGGGTGCCCACCTCCTGCAGCAGCTCGATGTAGCCCAGCTTGCCCAGCCAGTCGTTGTTGTTGACCATGATCGCGTCGGTCGGGCCATCGCCGAAGGTCAGCAGCTTGGCGAAGACGGTCCTGATCGATGCGATGTTGGCTGCGATGGTCTCGTCGGTCAGCATCTTGCGGCTCTCGTCACGCCCGGTCGGATCGCCGATCCGCGTCGTGCCGCCGCCCATCAGCACAACCGGCTTGTGCCCGGCCTGCTGCAGCCGCCGCAGCATCATGATCTGCACCAGCGATCCCACGTGCAGCGATGGCGCGGTGGCGTCGAAGCCGATATAACCCGGCACGACCTGCTCGCTCGCCAGCGTGTCGAGGCCTTCGGCATCGGTCAGCTGGTGGATGTAGCCCCGCTCGTCGAGCAGGCGGAGGAGGTCGGACTTGTACTGGGTCATGGCGGCCTTCGTGTGTTGAGCGCGGGCGCGCCTAGCATGGAGCGGCGCGGTTGGAAACGTTCGAGCTTGTGTCCCACCCGGCGCATCCGCCGCTTGGCGTGACCGGCCTTTCCGCCCGCCTGCTGTCGCTCGACGCCAATTGGTTGACGCTGCGCTGGAAGGTGGAGGGGGCCGGTGCCCTCGTCCTGCCGGCGCTGGCGGGCAAGGGGCGGGCGAACGGGCTGTGGCAGGCCACCTGCTTCGAACTGTTCCTCCGGCCCGATGGTGGCGAGGGCTACGCCGAGTTCAACCTGTCGCCTTCGGAACGCTGGGCGGCCTATGACTTCACCGGTTACCGGGAGGGGATGGCGGACCGGCCAGTGTCGCGCGATCCGGTCTGCACGGCGCGGCGCGGGCAGTCGGTGCTGATCTTCGACGCCGCGATCCCCGCCGCCGCGCTGCCGCCGCTGCCGTGGGCTTACGGGCTGACCGCGGTGATCGAGGAGGAGGGCGGGCGCAAGTCATACTGGGCCATCGCCCACCGGGAGGACCGGCCCGATTTCCACCACGAGGCTTGCTTCGCCGCGCGGCTTGCGGCACCGAGCGCGCCATGAAGTTCGGTATCGACCGGCTGCTTGCCGACCCCGCCCTCAGGTCCCCGCTCGAAGGCCGCCGCGTCGCGCTGGTGGCGCATCCCGCCTCGGCCACAGAGGGGCTGGTCCACTCGCTTGACGCGCTGATCGCCGCCGGGGTCAACGTGACCTCCGCCTTCGGGCCGCAGCACGGGCTGAAGGGCGACAAGCAGGACAACATGGTCGAGACGGCGGACGAGTTGGACCCCACCTATGGCATCCCGGTGTTCAGCCTCTATGGCGAGGTGCGGCGGCCGACGGCGCGGATGATGGACAGCGCCGACGTGTTCCTGTTCGACCTGCAGGACCTCGGCTGCCGGATCTACACCTTCGTCACCACGCTGCTCTATCTGCTCGAGGCCGCGAGCGGGACGGGCAAGGCGGTGTGGGTGCTTGACCGGCCCAACCCCGCCGGCCGCCCGGTGGAAGGCACCACGCTGCTGCCCGGCTGGGAAAGCTTCGTCGGTGCCGGCCCCATGCCGATGCGCCACGGGATGACGCTGGGCGAGATGGGCCGCTGGTTCGTCGACCACTTCAAGCTCGACGTCGACTACCGGGTCGTGACCATGGAGGGTTGGCAGCCGGAAAGCGGGCCGGGCTGGGGCTGGCCGCAAAGCCGCATCTGGATCAATCCGTCGCCCAACGCCGCCAGCCTCAACATGGCCCGCGCCTATGCCGGCACGGTGATGATCGAGGGCGCGACGCTGAGCGAGGGGCGGGGCACCACCCGCCCGCTGGAAGTGCTGTTCGGCGCGCCCGACGTTGATGCAAAGGCGGTGCTGGCGGAAATGCGCGCCTTCGCCCCGCAGTGGCTGGCCGGCTGCGCGATCCGCGAGTGCTGGTTCGAGCCGACGTTCCACAAGCATGCGAAGAGCCTGTGCAGCGCGCTGATGATCCATGCGGAGGGCGCCTTCTACGACCACCACGCCTTCCGCCCGTGGCGGCTGCAGGCGCTGGCGTTCAAGGCCATCCGGCGGCTCTACCCCGACTACCCGATCTGGCGCGATTTTCCCTATGAGTACGTGTTCGACAAGCTGGCGATCGACGTGATCAATGGCGGTCCGGCGCTGCGCGAATGGGTCGACGATGCGGCCAGCGAGCCGGGCGACCTGGAAGCCCTGGCCGGGCGGGACGAGGCGGCCTGGATCGAGGAGCGGGCGCGTTTTTGCCTGTATTGAAAAGGGCAACCTGCTTTGCGAGGTTGACACAGTTGACACGATCGAGGGGGTAAGTGCGGAGCGGTACGAAGGTGAGCGAAAAGCGAGCCGGGCGCAGTTGCCGTAGTGCAGGAATGGCGGAAATCGGCGGCCTGTTGACGATTTCAAGGAACAGGCCCTGATTATACACTTTGCCGGGGGTGTAGGAAAACGCTATTTTTGATGACAGACGCGTCTGTTATCAACCTGTCGTCGGAAGGGTGGCGGCCGGAGCCGCCACCCGACGCGATCAGAAGCGGTAGCCGGCGGTGACGGCCACGTGGCGGCGCTGGAAGTTCAGGCCGGCGAAGCTGCCGAGATCGGCATAGTCGAATTCGATGCCGACATAGGCGTTGCGCGTGATGTTGTGATCGTAGCCGATCGCGCCCATCACGCCATCGAGGTTCTGGACACCCGAAAAGCCTTCGAGCGAAGCCTTGAGGCGGAAGCGGTCGTAGCCGAGCTTGCCGTAGACCTGACCCTTGCTGCCAACGTTGAAGCCGATGCGGCCGCCGGCGGCGAGGTTGCCGTCCGAACCGAGACAGGTGCCGGTGTCGCAGGTCTTGGCGCTGGCATAGTCATAGTTGACGAACGGGCCGACGGTGACCTTGCCCAGCGGAATGTCGAAGCCGGCTTCGCCACCGATCGAGGCCGAGTTGCCGAGCTTGTAGACGTCACCCTGGCTGACGGTGGGCGTTTCATAGCCGACGCGCAGTTCCACGCGCAGCCCCGAGAGCTTGGCAGCACCGGAATCCTGGGCGAACGCGGGGGTGGCGGCGAAAGCCGCAGCGACGGCGATATACTTGAACATTAGATTTCCCTCACTTGGTCGGGCCGTAATTGATTACGGCCACGTGCTATTCCGAATGCCGATCTATCAATCGCGTCATTGGAATGGCGGGGCATTATTGTCCGCGCCGAGATGTGCAAGAAAAAAGGGATGCCTTAATATTCCGGATCGGTTCGAAAACGGTTGTTGTTCGAGCGCAGTTGCTGCTCAGGCCATCACTTCCACACCGGCGTACGCTTTTCGAGAAAGGCTTCGATGCCTTCGGCGGTGTTTTCGTCCATCATGTTCTGCGCCATGACTTCGGCAGCCATGGCATAGGCCTGTGCACGGGGAACTTCGCGCTGGGCGTGGAAAAGGGCCTTGCCGCGGCGGATGGCGTCAGGGCTTTTGGCGGAAATGGCGTGGACCAGCGTGTCGATGGCGGTGTCAAGTTCCTCGACCGGCACGGATTGGTTGATCAGGCCCCAATCAAGCGCGGTGGCGGCATTGATGAACTGGCCGGTGACAAGCATTTCGAAGGCGCGCTTGGCCGAGACATTGCGGCTGAGCGCGACAGCAGGGGTGGAGCAGAACAGGCCGACGTTGATGCCCGAGACGGCGAAGCGCGCGCTGTCTGCGGCGATGGCGAGATCGCAGGCGCCGACGAGCTGGCAGCCGGCTGCGGTGGCGACCCCGTGGATGCGGGCGATGACCGGCACGGGCAGGGCGACGATCGCCTCCATCACGCGGGCGCAATCCCCGAAGAGCTGGCGATAGTAATCAAGGCGGCGCTTGCCGGCCATCTGCGCGAGATCATGCCCGGCGCAGAAGGCGCGGCCTGAGCCCGATAGGACGACGACGCGGACCGAGGTATCGTTGGCGATCGCCTGAAATTCACCGCGCAGGGTGGCAAGCATCTCTTCGGACAAGGCGTTGAACTTGTCAGCCCGGTTGAGCACGAGATCGACGCGACCGCCGGTGCGGGTGTGAAGGACGAGGGGGTCGGTCATCGGGCGTGGTCCTCTGCGGTGGCGCGGGGCGTTGCGCGTGTTTCACCCCCCAATCCAGGCTTACGCAAGACGGCTATGCCGCCAGGCTTCGTTATCTTCCGCACAAGGTTGTGTTTCGGTTAGTGCTGCTTGCGGGTGAATTCGCGGATGGCGGCGTCCTGCCCTGCCAGCTTGCGGGGCGGGCATCCGGCCGGCCTGACCGGTCTGCTGTGTGGAAACAGGATTGATCCGGACGGTGGGGGCGCGGTCAGCTTGCATCGTGGAAGATGATGCCAAGGGTCTGGCGTTCGCCGGACAGGACGGTGCTGACCCCATGTCGCATGGCGGACTTCGACCAGCCGGTTGCACCAATGCGGGGTTTGTCGCGGACGGGGATCAGCGCGATCTGGCCCTGGCAGATGGGCACGACTTCGACGCGGCTCTGCATCCGGGGCCGGTTTTCGACGAGGGTAAGCGCGCCGCCGGTGTAGCTGCCTTCGGCGCTCAGCATGACGACGGCCTGCAGGGGGAAGTGGATCGGCCCATACAGATCCTGGTGGAGGCAGTTGTAGTCGCCCGCGCGGTAGCGCAGCAGGAGCGGGGTGGGGCGTGGCTGGCCAAAGGCGTGGCAGCGATCGATGAGGGTGGCGTGGTGCGCGGGCCAGATATCCGGCTGGCCAAGACGCTCCGACCACTGGTTCGCGATGGCGGCCAGCGGCGGATTGTAGCGCGACGATTACGGTGTCCGGTCGGCGTCAATTTTGATGGCCGATAGGTGGCCGCGCCGGTTGGTGAATTCTGGCTACCATTTGCTGTTGCGAGGAGCAACCGTCGAGCGACAATTAC
>NZ_JAROCY010000026.1 GCF_029436685.1 Novosphingobium cyanobacteriorum | reverse complement strand
CAAGGCGCGTGGCTACGCGAGCTTCTCCACCATCCGCACCATGGTGTTCCTGCTCGCTGGCAAGCTGGACTTCGGAAAACTCAATCAGCATGCAACCTGACCCACTCGTTTTTCAAAAGAGCCATATTTCTGCCGCAATATGTGAAGACCTGGGGCGAGACCATCGTCGATCCCGTGGTCAACAGCCTGATGGGGAGCTTCCTTGAGCGGGGGGAAGCGGACCTGGTGCAGGAGTTCACGCACAGCTATCCCTTCGAGGTCATCTACGAGCAGCTCAACCTGCCGCGTTCGGACGTGAACACGTTCCAGCGCCTCGCCATCGGGCAGACCGATTTCGACCATATGGCGCAGGCGCGCGAGGCCGGGGTCAAGCTGGGCCACTACTTCAAGAGCCTGATCGACGCACGCCGGGCCGAGCCGGGTGACGACCTCGTCAGCCTGCTCGCCAATACCGAGGTGGATGGCGACCATCTGCCCGAACTGGTGCTGATCTCGTTCCTGCGCCAGCTGATGAACGCAGCGGGCGACACGACCTATCGCGGGACCAGCATCCTGCTCACGGCGCTGCTGCGCAATCCGGACCAGCTGGAGGCCCTGCGCCAGGATCGCTCGCTGATCGGCGCGGCCATTGAGGAAGCGCTGCGCTGGGACGGCCCGGTGCTGACCCAGCTGCGCGTTGCAGTGAAAGATACCGAACTGGGCGGCGTGCCCATTCCGGCAGGATCATACATCGACGTGGTGGCAGGTGCGGTGAACCGTGACCCGTCGCTCCATGAAAATCCCGACAGGTTCGACATCCACCGCAAGCGCCTGGCGCACTATTCCTTCTCGCGCGGGCCGCACATCTGCGTGGGGCAGCATCTGGCGCGGGTGGAAATGACCCGGGCGCTGCATGCCGTGCTCGATCACCTGCCGAACCTGCGGCTCGATCCTGACAAGCCCGAGCCGCTGATCCGCGGCATGATGATGCGCGTACCTGAACACATCTACGTGCGGTTTGACCGTTAAGATCGGGCTGCCACCACTTTGGTGGGAGCAAGGAAAAACGGGGAGCGCCGGTGGCGCTCCCCGTTTTTCCTTGGCTCCCCGTTTTTCCTTGCGGGCCAAGCCTCAGGTCAGACGAGAAGATCGGCGATCGCGATCCGCCGCCCGGTTTCCTGGGACATCTCCAGCGCGGTGACGACAGCGTGGGCGTGCAACGCCTCCTCGAAGCTGGGTGAGGCCGGGACATTGCCCTTGATCGCTTCGAGCATGTTGTGGAACATCCAACTCATCGCGACCATGTAGGGTGGGTTGTTTTCCTTGCTCCATGGCAAACCTGGCACCGCGAAATGGCGCGGTTCGACCTCGACCAGTCCGCCCGTGAGCGCGCCGTATTCCTTTGTGGCGACCGGCCCTGCATAAAGCCGTCCGCTGACTCCGTCGCCGAAGGTGGGATCGGTGTAGACGAGGCGCCCGCGATCGCCCCAGATCTCGATCCGCATCACTTCGGAATCGGGCACGCACCAGCCTGTCTGGAGATTGCCGATCGCGCCGTTGGCCATCCGCATGGTGGCACAGCCAAGGTCGGCGGTATCAGGCTTGAGCACGGTGCCATCCGGCAGCGGCCATTCCTTGATCCCGGTGGCGTGCATGCCGGTGATCTCTGCCACAGGGCCGATCAGGTGGGTCAGGAACAGCGTGGAGTGGGTGCCGAAATTCCGCCACGCGCTGCCACCGCTGCTTTTGTCTGCCAGCCACAGGTAGGGGTCCATCCCGCCTTCGGGATAGGCGCAGGCAGGGTAAGCAAGGCCATCTCGCTCCCACAGCGGCATCAGCAGTTGCATGTTGAAGCCGAGGATGTTGCCGAGAAAGCCCTCGTCGATCATCTGCTTCATCTGCAGCGCGGCCGAGCCCCAACGGAACTGGGCATCGACCGTGCCCACCAACCCCTTGGTCCTGGCCAGTTCGGTCTGTTCGCGCGCCTGATCCAGAGTAAGCGCAAAGGGCAGGGCGTCATAGACATGCTTGCCCGCATTGAGCGCGGCCATGACCATCGGCGGACGATAGGCCGGGCGACTGCCAACGTCGATGATGTCGATGTCAGGGTCGGCGACCAGATCCGCCACATCCCAGTACGCCTTGGGGATGTTGAACGCTTTTGCCGCAGCTTCTGCCGTTTCCTGGTGCGCGGTGCAGACTGCAGCCACTTCCACGTCGGGAAACTGCTGCCAGATCATGCCATGGACCTTCAGGCTCCAGTTGGCACCGATTATGCCGATCCGGGTGGTCATTGTCGTATTCCTAGCCAAGAGTTGGGCGATCAGGGATAGACGCCCTGCTTGCGTGCGGCTTTCACTGCCGAGGTGAATTCGTCATATGGAGTCATCGGCTCGGTATACTCACCAAGGGTGCAGATCTGTTCGAAATTGCTGGCGATCTGTTCAAGGGTTGGAGGGACGCTGCCTTTGGGTGACACCCAGCCTTCTGCCGCGCAGATCCGCACGCGGGCATAGCGCCCGCTGTTGCAACTGTAGACGCCGTGGGTGGCGGTGCAGGCTTCGCTTACGAGATAGAGTGCCAGCGGAGTATTGAATTCTGGCCCGATCCGCTCCTGCGCCAACGAGAAGTCGGCATTCTGGAATGCCTTGGCGAATTCCGGGATCTCCATGAAGCCGGGGGTCATTTCCGCTTCCAGCCGCGACGACGCGGTGGGCAAGATTACGTTAGAAGTGATGCCATAAGCCGAGCCTTCGATCGCCACCACGTTCGACAGGCCGAGCATGGCGCCTTTGCCGGCGGCATAGTTTGCCTGCCATGCATGGCCGAACATGGCGGAGGCTGATCCGGTGAACAGGATGCGGCCGTAGCCCTTGGCGCGCATCGCTCGGTATGCCGGTTGGCCGACGTAGAAAGCGGCCTTCAGGTGAACGTCGATGATCGGATCGATTTCCTGGTCGGTCAGATCCTCGAACCGGTTGTTGCGCAGGAATCCGGCGTTGCTGATCAGCACATCGACCTTTCCCCAAGTATCCAACGCGGCCTGGACGATCGCGTTGCCACCTTCGCGTGTCGCGACGCTGTCGGCATTGGCGATGGCTTCGCCGCCGGCATCGCGGATCTCCTGCACCACCAGTTCTGCCGCCATTGCCGAAGCGCCGGTGCCGGACCCGCTGCCGCCAAGGTCATTGACCACGACCCTTGCCCTGCGCCGCGCGAGTTCAAGCGCATAAGTCTTGCCCAAGCCGTTGCCAGCACCGGTCACGATCGCAACGCGACCATCAAAGCGGATATCCGTCATCTTACACCTCTCTGCCCAATGTCCATAAAGCTATGGCATGGCCGCAGGGTGTAAAGTGGGCCACGTGACGCGATCATGTAGGGGATTTCGAGCGGGTCAGGCGAAAGTGCTGCCTTTGACCGGGCCGAAATCGGTCCGGCCGCCTGCGTCGAACCAGACGTAGTCCAGATAGAGGTGGCGGTACGTCGGCGGTATCCGCTTGCGGTCGGGAGTGGCGGCGAATGTCCCAAGAGGCGGGTCCGGCCATCCTACTTATCGATATGCTGATAGCTTGGGCGGCAGGAGCAGGCGGACCAGCGATACAGGTTGTCGGACGATAGGCTGCACTCCATTGGACCTCTACTGATGATCCTGAGATATCGAGTAACGGGAGCGCCCTGGATGGACGAAATGCTGGCTGAAGTGCGCGAGAGCATCGCCTCGGTCCTGGCCGAGGAATGCCCTGGCCTTGCCGTGCACAAATTCATCGACGGCCATGACCCGCTGGACGAGCGCCTTGCCGGACTGGCTGCCGATCTGGGCTGGTTGCTTATTGCCTTGCCCGAAGCGGCCAGCGGAATCGGATTGGGCGCGGCCGGGCTGGCTGCGCTGAATCAGGAACTCGGCCGTGTCGGGGCTCCCGGTCCCTTCCTCGCGCAGAGCGTCGCGCTCGATGCGCTGGTCAACAGCACAGTTGCAAACGCCGATGCCGTGGCGGCGCTGGTCGGAGAAGTAGTGGCTGGTTCCGCCACGCTGGCGATCGCGGCACGCTTCGACCTGGCGCCGAAGGACGGCATGATGCTGCTGGGCGAGTGTTCGGCGAGGGCGGCCCTGTTGCCCGGTGAGGGCGATGATCTTGTACTGGTCGATCTTGCCGATGCGGCGCTTGAGAGCGTCGTGATCTGGGACGAGACGCGCAGCATGGTGCGTTTGCAGCGGGCGGCGGTGCGACCCATTGCGACACTGGCCGGGATGAAGGCAAGGGCCGAGGCAGCCTATGCGATTGCCTTGGCCGCAGACAGCGTGGGCGCTGCGCGCGGCATCCTGGACCGGACCGTGACCTTCATGAAGGAGCGTGAGCAGTTCGGCCGCCCAATCGGTTCGTTCCAGGCGCTCAAGCACCGCGTGGCCAACCATCTCGTCAATGCAGGCGGGGCTGAACAGCTGGTGCTGCAGGCAGTAGAGCATGTTGACGAAGGCGGGCCCGGTGCCGGTCTGTGGTCGGCTTTGGCGAAAGCCAACGCGACCGACGCTGCGGTAAAGGTCTGCGCTGACTGCGTGCAGCTGCATGGCGGCGTCGGCTTTACGCGGGAATACGATCCCCACGTTTTCCTGAAGCGGGTGCGACTGAACGAGATGTTGCTTTCGTCGAACGGACGCCTGCGCGACTGCGCCGAACAGGCATTTGCTGCCGCGCTTCAGGGTGGCCATGACGTGCTGGAGTTGGCGCAATGATCATTGATCTGAGAGATGACGTCTCTGCCTTTCGCGCTGCGATCCGCGACTGGATCGCGCAGACCTTGCCAGAGGACTGGGCCGAGGTGGCGGAGCGTGGGACCGAAGATGAAAACGTGGCATTCCAGCGCTGGTGGTTTGGGCAACTCGCCACCGAGGGCCTTTCTGTGCCGCACTGGCCGGAGGAATACGGCGGGGTCGATCTCGGTATCTCGGGCCAGATGATCGTAGCTGACGAGATGGCGCGAGCCGGGGCGCCGCCACTCGATGTCTACATCGTCACGCTCAATCACCTGCCCGGCACCCTGATCCCCTGCGGGAATGCTGATCAGCGCGCGCGTTATCTTCCCCCGGCATCGCAGGGAGCAGTCTGGTGCCAGGGCTTTTCCGAGCCGGGTGCGGGATCGGATCTCGCATCCTTGCGCTGCCGTGCGGTGCGCGATGGCGACCACTACGTGATCAATGGCCAGAAGATCTGGTCGTCGATGTCGCGCTATGCCCAGCACTGCATCCTGCTGGTCCGGACCGACCCGGACGTGGCCAAGCACGCCGGCATATCCTTCCTGATCATGGACATGGACACGCCCGGTCTGGAAGTGCGCCCGATCGAGCAGATCGACGGCCACAGCGACTTTTCCGAGCTGTTCCTGACCGACGTGCGCGTGCCGGTGGCCAATCTGGTCGGGGCCGAGAACGACGGCTGGCGGGTGGCCCAGGCGACGCTGGCGTCAGAACGCGGCGTGCTCGCCTTCGAAGCAGCCGAGCGCCGCCGCCACCTGATGGAGAACTATTACCGCGCCGCCCGCGCGGTGAATGCGGAGTGGCTCGACGATGATGAGCTGCGCCGACAGTTCATGACCCTGCTGGGCGATCTGCAGGCCAGCCGCCGACTGATCCGCGATCTGTTGCACGACCATGAGAATGGCGCTCCGCATGCGTCGACCGCCATGGCTTCGGCCCGGATCAAGCTTTACCAGACCACGGTCATCCAGAAGATCAGCGATCTGGTGGCGCGGATCGAAGGGCTTGAGGGCCATGTCCGGCGCAGCTTCCATGCCCAGAGCCGGTTTGTGGGCATGTTCGACTTCCTCAACTCCTATGCCTGGACCATTTCGGGAGGCACGAACGAGATCATGCGCAACCTGATCGCGGAACGTGGGCTGGGCCTGCCCCGCGGTTGACGGGGCAGAGCCACACCCGGTTCAGCGCGACGTGAGACGCGCAGGGTCTATTTCCAGCGGACGCATGTAGGCCGGGTCGTCAAGGTCGCGGCGCGAGGGGAAGAACGCCCCGTCGCCTGCCTTGCCTTCCGGGTCAAAGGCGCTGCCGAAGGCATTGATCACGCAGATGCGCCGGACGATGCCCCACCGGCCATCGCGCCGTTCCAGCCGGTCGATATAGCGGCCAGACGTGGTTGACTGAAATGGCGCCTCGCGGTTGACCGAGTAGAACGTGAAATAGGTCTCGGCGTGGGCGACATTGCCGTCGATCTCGCACAAGTGGTTGGAGATGCTGTGCAGCGTGCGCAGCTGATGCTGCTCGTGATAGGCAAAGGCCCAGTCGATGAAACCCTCCACCCCGCCGACATATTCCCCGTGATCATCGATCGCGTCATCATGATAGGCTGACCGCACCGCCGCCCGGTCGAACCGGTCGACACCCCGGCAATAGCGGTGCAGGCAGTCGAGGATTTCCTGCCGGTCCTTCAGTTCGCGGATCGTTGCGGCGAGATCTTCATCCATGTCCAACTCCCATCGGCGGCGCGATCTTGCGCCTTTGATCGGGCAGCATAAGCGCAAGCGCCGGACAACCCACTCGGGCCTGAGTTTATCCGGCATGTGATCAAGTGCCGCCAGGGCGGGCCGCGGCGGTCCCGCCCTTGGATTTGACCATGCCATGTGCGACCTTCGCCCGGCCCGGAACATGGCGTTCGCCTGACGGCGTTCGCCGTCGGCTGCAACGAAAAGCATTCAGGAGTGCAGATGTCCGCCCAAGTCCTTGCCCGTTCCAAGAACGTGGATGCCACGCTCGCGCGGCTGATCGCGGAGGGGCGCGAGATCGGGGTTCAGGTCGCCGCTTATCTTGATGGCAAGCTGGTGATCGATTCATGGGGCGGCGTTGCCGATCCGGCGACCGGCCGTGCGGTCGACGGCGATACGCTGTTCAACATGTTTTCGGTGACCAAGCCGATGGCCGCAACTGCCCTCCACATTCAGGTTGCGCGCGGGCTGGTGGACTACGACGCCCGGGTCATGGATTACTGGCCGGAGTTCGGGGTCAACGGCAAGGAGCCGACCACGGTTCGCGACGTGCTGACTCATCGCGCCGGCATTCCGCAGATGCCCGAGGGCGTCACGCCCGAACTGATGTGCGACTGGGAGTGGATGACGAAGGGCATCGCCGCCCTGACCCCGCTGGCGCCTCCGGGTGAAAAGGCGCTATACCTGTCGATGACCTTCGGCTGGCTCGTGGGCGAAATCGTGAGGCGGACCGATCCGGCGCACCGCGATATCGGCACGTTCATCCGCGAGGAAATCGCCCTGCCGATCAGCGCGCCGGACATCTGGGTGGGCCTGCCGGACGAACAGCTGCCGCGCGTTGCCAAGCTGGTAAACGCCATGCCGGTGGTGCCGCCGGAATACCTGCCGCCGCTCTACACTGCCTCGATGCCGCCGCAGGTGGATCTGGTCCCCGAAGTGTTCGAACGGCCCGATGTCCGTCGTGCGCCGATTGCCGGAGTGGGTGGGATCTTTACCGCGCGCAGCTGTGCCCGGTTCTGGGCGATGATTGCACAAGGCGGTGAGCTTGACGGCGTGCGCATCCTTCCGGCCGATCTGGTCGCCACGTTCAACACGCCGCGCCCGATTAGCGACGAGCCCGACCCGGTGATGTTCGGGATGCCGGTCCCCCTTGGCGTCGCCGGCTTCTGGCTGGGCGGCGACACATTTTCCGTCCGTGCGGCCAAGCACCAGCGGGCGGTCTGCCATCCCGGTGCGGGCAACTCTATCGGCTTTGCCGATCCGGAGACGAAACTGGCCGTCGCCATTGCGCACAACCGGATGCAGGCACCGCAAACGCGCGAGGAGGATACAGCCTTCATCATCGCCGAGGCGATCCGGGCCGACCTCGGGATCGATTGAGGCCAAGCCAGTGCCCACGGTTACCTTCATTGATCCCGATGGTGCAGCTGCGCAGGTTGACGTGCGGCGCGGCGAAACCGTGATGAGGGCGGCCCGTGCGGCCGGCATCGAAGGCATCATCGGCGAATGCGGCGGGTTCATGAACTGTCTGACCTGCCACTGCTATGTGACGGCAGGCGAGGGCGGGCAGGTTCCCGCACCTTCCGCAGCCGAGGCCGATCTGCTGGATTGTCTGGCCGAGCGGAGGGCCAACAGCCGGCTGACGTGCCAGATCGTCGGGGAAGATGGTCTTGAGGGTGCGGTGTTCACCTTGCCCTCATGGCAATGAGCGTGAATTCGAAAATCTACCGCAAGCACCTGCTTGTGGCGCGCAGGATGGCGGCACCGCCAATACCGGGTCAGGCCCGAGGCAGGTTGCCGGTGAGAAGAGGAGCAAGTTGAGATGGCTACGCAACCCAAGCCCGCCGGCCCCCTGCCAAAGCTGCGGCCGGAAAACTACCTCTCGCGCGAATTTGCGCGGGGCGAGAACGAGCACCTGTGGGGCAAGGTCTGGCTGGTCGCCGGGCGCGAGGAGGAGCTGAAGGGGGTTGGTGACTACCTGACCTTCAACGTGGCCAATGAATCCATCGTGGTGGCGCGCGGCAAGGATGGGCTGGTGGCCTATCACAACGTCTGCCCGCATCGCGGACGTCGTCTGGCCGACGGCTGCGGGCGTGCCCAGCAGTTCCGCTGCAAGTACCATGGCTGGACCTTCAACCTCGAAGGCAAGAACACCCAGGTCCTTGATCGCCACGACTGGGAAGGGGCGCTGGACGACGAGCGGCTCGACCTCTGGCCGGTGCGGGTCGATACCTGGGGCGGCTTCGTCTGGATCTGCATGGACATGGAGGGCGAGAGCCTTGCCGAGTACCTCGAGACCATCCCGCAGTACCTCGATCCGTTCGAATTGCAGGAGATGCGGTTCCGCTGGAAGGTTGAACTCCACCTCCAGGTGAACTGGAAGGTGGCACTCGAAGCCTTCATGGAAGGCTATCACGTGGCTGCCACTCATCCTCAGCTGATCCAGGTCGCGGGCAACGATTATACGCAGAGCTATGCCCAGGGAAAGCACGCCCATTTCGGCTACTGGAAGGATGTCCAGCCGCTCGGCACCCCGTCACCGCGGCTTGCGACCAAAGGTTTCGAGGATCCGCGCGAAGGCGTGATCGAGTTCTTCCGCCAGATCGAGGAAGACCTCAACGCGATCCAGACCGACCGCGATTACGAAGCGGCCAAGAGGATTCGCGAGGTCCTGCCGCAAGGGACCGACGCCATGACTGCGATGGTCACCGCGATCGAGCTGGGCCGACAGGCGGCAATCGAGGATGGCACGCAGTATCCCGAGGCATTGACCTTCGAAGCCATGGCCCAGGCCGGGAGTGACTGGCACATTTTCCCCAATTGCGTGACCTTGCCCTATTTTGACGGGGCGCTTTGGTATCGCGCCCGGCCGGACCATCGCGATCCGGAGAATCCGGACAAGTGCATCTACGAAATCTGGTCACTCAAGCGCTATGGCCCGGGCAAGGAGCCGAAGGTCGAGACCCGGATCATCACCGATCCGACGACCGAGAGCGTCGGGCTTATCCTTGATCAGGACATTGCGAACATGACCGAGGTCCAGGCCGGGATGAAGTCCAGCAAGTTCCGTTACGCACGACCAAACCCGGTGCAGGAGATGGAGGTGATAAACTTCCACCAGACGCTGGAGCGGTATGTGCTGGGACAATCGACCGGCGGCATCTGAGCTGCTGAGCAGCTGGAAGGGCGGAGCGCTCGTTCGTCGGACAATGGTAGGCTCACCGGCAGCTGTCTGGTGGGGCGAGGGGGCAACATATTCCCTATTTGATGAACCGAGCGATCGTTCGGTTTTGTTTGGTTGAGGCCGATGGGAGGCGTATGGTGCTGTCGTGAACCGGACTTCCATCGAGTCTGCGACGGTTCTGCATTTTTCAAGTCGACCAAGGAGAACATCGTGGCTGGTCAACAGACAGCGCTCAAGTCCATCGACAACACGGCCCCGGTTTACGACGGTCCGATCTTTGACGGTGACACCCACATCCAGGAGAAGGACTATTCGTTCTTTTCCAAGTACCTGCCGGAAAAGTATCACCGCGAATGGCTGCCTGCCCGCAAGCGCGGCGAAGATGGCAAGTTCGGACTGTTCGTTGGTGAAACCTGTGTCCAGAACGCCGACATCCGCGAAGACGGCAAGATCCCCCCGCCGGGGAAGCTGAAAGAATGGCTGATGGCCATCAACACCGGCATCGCGGTGGATGCCTCGGCGGATGTTACCTTGGACATGTACGAGCGCGATGCCCGCGTTGCCAAGATGCGCGAATTCGGCGTCGATGGCTCGATCATGTTCGTCGGTGAATTCGTCGCGACTTTCGGCGTTCTCGGCGTGCTGGCCGACCAGAAGGGGCCCGAGGGGATGAACGCGGTGTTCCACGCCTGGAACCAGTATCTGGTCGAGGAATGGGGCCTGAACGTCGAGGATCGCGTCTATGCGACCCCGATCCTCGCGCTCAACGATGTTGATTGGGCCGTTCAGGAAGCCAAGTGGTTGGTCGAAAACGGTGTGCGCGTCGTGGTCATGCCGATGGGGCCGGTCAACGGCAAGGCTCCGGCTGACCCGGCCTTTGACCCGGTGTGGCAGGTGCTCAACGATGCCGGCGTCGTCGTGACGTTCCACGTCTCCGAAGCCAACTTCATGCACCCGCTGATCGAGTTGTGGGGCGAAAAGCCGATGATGTCGCGCCGCGAGGGCCAGACCGCGTGGCAGTGGATGTTCTGCTATTCGGAAATCCCGGTGATGATGACCATGGCGTCGTTCGTCTACTGGAACTTCTTCGAGCGCTTCCCGAACATCAAGATCGCCAGTGTCGAGAACGGTGCGGAATGGCTGCCCCGCTGCCTTTACAAGATGGACAAGATGCGCGGCATGGCTCGCAACGGCTATTGGCCGATGGGCCAGTTGAAGGAACGCCCGAGCGCGATCTTCAAGCGCCACTGCTTCGTCGTTGCCTACCCAGAGGACGACATCCGCAAGATCGTCGAGGACATTGGTACTTCTGACTGCATCCTGATGGGTTCAGACTATCCGCACGCCGAGGGCGTCGCCCAACCGCGGGATTTTGCGGACGAAGCGCTGCGGGGCATGTCGGAAGAAGACATCCGCAAGATCATGTTCGAGAATGGCCGCCGCATGCTGCCGAAGGGCCGCACCGGTCTTCCGGGCTGATCCGCCAGTCGAACCAAAAGAAAGAGGGGCGCGTGCATCCAGCACGCGCCCCTTTTCTGTTGTCGCTCCCAGCGCACGGCGGGAGCGCAGTGGTCTTGACGGTTACTGGGGGACAGTGCCTCCGGCCATCAGTTCGGCAATCTCGACCGAGGTGGACAGGTGCGAGGCGATGCCGCCATCGACCTGGATCACCTGGCCCGTGACGAAGCTGGAGCGGTCAGAGGCGAGGAAGGAGACGACTTCGCCGATTTCCGCAGGCGCGGCATACTTGCCGATCAGGGTGTGGCGGCGGAAGATTTCACGCAGGTCGTCCGGCAGGCCCTTCTTGAGCGAGGAGGTAAGCACGGGGCCGGGTGAGACCGCGTTGCAGCGGATGCCCTGGGAGCCGTACTGGGTGGCAATGTAACGGGTCAGGGTTTCGACCGCGCCCTTGGAACTGGCATAGGCGGTCGAGAAGAAGTTTCCGCCGACCACCGTGCCCGAGCTGATGTTGATGATCGAGCCGCCGCCGTTCCTGATCATCGCCGGGATCGCGTGCTTGCACATCAGCATCGTGCCACGGGTGTTGACGGCAAAGGTCTCGTCCCACCAGTCGACATCCATGTCGCCCACCAGCAGATCCTGATCGGCCGAGGTTCGTGCAGCGTTGTTGTCGATCGCATCGAGGCGCCCGAACGTATCGATGGTGAAGGCAATCAGGTCCTTGACCGCCTGTTCGCTGGAAATGTCGGCAGCAAAGCAGGCAACGTCGTGGCCCTTGGCGGCAAGGGCATCCGTGGTTCGGCGCACGGTTTCGTGGTCCACGTCGGCCAGCACGACCTTCGCCCCTTCACGCGCCAGAACCGCAGCCGTTTCTGAGCCGATGTTGCCGGGAAGCCCTGCGCCGGTAACGATCGCGACCTTCCCCTCCAGTTCTCCAGTTAGAGCCACTGCAGCATTCCTCCTCTTCCCGCAGTCTCGCGTGATCCGAGACCTGCAACATCGCCAAGCATAGGCCCTGGCCCATGGCTTTGCACACGCGCGGCGGGGACAAATCACATGTGTAACAGGTGGCAGGATCGAGGGTGAGCCGCCCGTTTTCCCTTGGGACCCGGTCTGCGTGCACCTTAGCATCCGGGCAAATACGATATCATGGGAGACCGATTGTGGACCTTGAACTGACCGGAAAACGCGCACTGGTTACGGGCAGCAGTTCGGGCATCGGCGCGGCCATCGTGCGGATGCTTGCCGCCGAAGGGGCGGTGGTCATGGTGCACGGCCGAGACGAGGCCAAGACCAGGGCCGTGGCGCAGGGACTGGTCGATCAGGGCGCGAATGCGTCCTACGTGACCGGCGAACTGAGCCAGGAGGAAGACTGCGCGCGGGTGGCTGAGCGGGCACTGGAGGTCTTGGGCGGGGTGGACATCCTCGTCAACAATGCCGGTGGCATGGCCGCGGTCAATCGCCCGGATACCAAAGCTGAAACCTTCAACCGTCCGTGGCTGGAGACGCCATGGGACGACTGGCGCTGGACCTACGAGCAGAACGTCGGATCGACCGTTCGCCTGATCCAGGCACTGGCGCCGGGCATGATCGAACGGGGCTTCGGGCGGATCATCAACATATCGAGCGCTTCGGCCACGCAGACCGAGCCCGATCTTGCCGATTACCAGCCAGCCAAGGCGGCCATCACCAACCTGACCAGCGGCCTTGCCAAATCGCTTGGCGGCACTGGCGTGACGGTCAATTCAGTGACGCCGGGCACCATCGCCACCGAGGGTGTGCGCAGTGGCTTCGTCGAATGGGCCAGGCAACTGGGCTGGGGCACGCCCGAGTGGGCCGAGATCGAGCGCCGCTTTACCACCGAGGTGATCCCGCAGCCGACGAAGCATTTTGGCAGGCCCGAAGATATTGCGCGGATGGTGGCGTTTCTGGCCAGCCCGCAGGCGGGTTATATGACAGGCAGCAACTATCGTGTCGATGGCGGTGTGTGCCGGTCCATCAACTGAACGCGACCGTTGTGCGCGTGCAACTCACCCCCGGAGCAACCACGCTGGGGAATTGATATCAGGCCCTGTCCGCCGAATTGCCTGCTCTGGCGATAATGTCCTTGGCCGCAATATCGCCGAAGGTGAAAGCGGGAGAGATACTGGCGCCCGGCCCTGGATAGGACCGTCCCATCACAGACGAGGTGCAGTTTCCGGTGGCATAGAGCCCTTCGATCACCGAGCCATCGGCCTTCAGCACCCGGGCGCGTTCATCGGTCACGACACCACCGAAGGTGCCGACATCGCCGGGGAAGATGCGGGTGGCATAGAACGGCCCGTGGGCGATGGAGCCGACGCAGGGATTCGGCTTGTGCGTCGGATCGCCGCGCAGACGGTCGTATTGCCGTTCGCCCTTATGGAATTCCTCGTCGATTCCGGTCTCGGCAAAGCGGTTGTAGCGGGCCACCTGGGCGGCGAGGCCGGCAGGATCGATCCCGGCCTGCCGGGCGAGATCCTCGATCGTATCGGCCTTGATCAGGAATCCGGATTCCAGCCATTTCTTGATCGGCTTGGTGCCGGGCATGGCGGTGCCATAGGCATAGTTGCGCATGGCCCGATCGTCGAAGATCGCAAAAGCCGGGACAGCATCGTTCTGGTACAGCGCCTCACCCAGTTCGACATAGGATGAGGCCTCGTTGACGAAGCGATTGCCGTCGCGCTTGACCCACATGTAATGCGGTATGGCGATTTCGCCGACATGCATGAAGGGACTGCCGGTTCCATCCTTGCCCACGGCTCCGGCGGGGAGCGAACCATCGGGGTTGAGCGAGGTCGGCACCCAGACGGCGAGGTCGAGGTTTTCCGTGTCCGCGCCGTGGCGGATCATTTCCTCAAGCATTTCGCCGGTATCGCCGGGGTTGGCATTGGTCCACGAACCGCTGATCGGGTGGCGCTGGTACTTCTGGCGCATGGCGTCGTTGCGGGCAAAACCCCCGGCGTTGACGAGGACGCCATGCCGCGCCTTCACCGTGGTGCGCGCACCGCGATAGGTGCCGCTGACGCCGACGATCCGACCGTTTTCCTCGATCAGCTCATTGGTGGCGAAGTTGGCAAAGATCGGGATGCCGTGGCGCAGCGCCATTTCCAGCATGCGCCCCTGAAGCGAGGCGCCGTGAGCGAGGATGTGGCGGCCAAGGATCTTGTTCTTGACGATGCTGAAGGCGAGCCGCGCGAAGATCTTCTTCGCTTCGAAGGTTCGCTTGAGCATCAGCATCTTGATCAGGTACAGCGATGGCATCGGAATGCCGGCAAAGGCGGTGCCGCGCGACAGCAGGTCTTCCCACGGGCCGAGATTGCGGATGTCGTAGGGCGTGGCTGTCAGCGAGCGGCCGCGCGGTTGCCCACCATCGCGATCGTCGTAATAGTCCGACCAGCCATCCGGATAGTCGAACTGCATGCCCTGTTCCTCGAGGAAGCGGATCATTTCCGGTGCTTCATCAAGGAAAGCCTTGCGCCGGGCCGGGGAGGTGCCCTTGCCCACGAAGTCCACCGTGGCGGCCATGTAGCGCTCAGCCAACTCGCGCGAATCCTCAACGCCGTAGCGCTTGAGGATGTGGTTGTTGGGAACCCACCAGACGCCGCCCGAAAAGCCGGTCGATCCGCCGATCTTGTCGCGCTTTTCAAGGATGACCGGCTTTAGCCCGGCAAGTTTCGCGCGAATGGCCGCAACCATCGAGCCGCCGCCACTGCCCACAATGACCAGATCGTATTCCGCTTCGAGCGTGAAGGATTCGGGTGCGGGCAGTGTCACGGGCATGCGCTCCTTCGTTATCGGTCAGGGGTAGAGCCGGGGCACTTCATCCGCAACACACCGCCCCTGCCGCTTGCGTTCATCAACGGTATGATTTGCACCGCCGGATCAACTGGAAGATCGTGTGCTTCAACTCGCCTGTTCGAGCTGTTCGACCAGGCGCAGCACGCTGTTGCGCGTGACCTTGCCAACCGCGCTGACCGGCATCGATGCGAGGATGTGGATCGCCTTGGGCGCGCGAACCGAGCCCAGCTCTCCCTTGGCAAAGCCGATAAGATCGGCTTCCGAGACGTGATGTCCTTGCCGCAGCACGACTGCGGCTTCGACCCTTTGCCCCCAATAGTCGTCCGGACGAGCGATGACCGAGGCCTCGGCGACATCCGGGTGGGAGGCGAGCACAGTTTCCACGTCAGCCGGATAGACGTTGAACCCGCCCGAGATGATCACGTCGCGCAGGCGATCCTTGAGGAAGAGATAGCCGCGTTCGTCAAACGATCCGAGATCGCCGGTGTGGAGCCAGCCATCGACGATGGTCTGCTCGGTAAGGTCGGGCCGATTGAGGTAGCCGCGCATGACGAGGTCACCACGGATGACCACCTCGCCCGTTTCGCCGCAGGGCAGGATCGTGCCGTCGGGCCCCATGATCTGCACGTCGTTGAACGGGCAGGGGCGGCCAACGGATTCGATGTTCTCATCCTGCGCAAGTTCGCGGGCCGTGATGGCCGCGATCATGGTCGGTGCTTCGGTCTGGCCGTAGATCGCGGCGATGTGAGGACCGAACACCTCCTGCGCCTGGCGGATCCGTGCCATCGGCATGGGTGCTGCACCGTAGATCAGGTGACGCATTCCGGTGTAGCGGATCCCGGCAGCGTTTGCGTGGTCGATCAGCGAATAGATCAGCGTCGGCGGCATGAAGCTCGCCGTAACGCCTTCTCTGAGGATTGTTTCCGAAATCTGCGGGGCCTTGGCGCCATCAAGCAGGATGCTGCAGCCGCCAGCGGCAAGGACGGGAAGGAGGAATGTCCCAGCGCCATGGGTGAGCGGCGCGACCACGAGCATGCGCTCGTCCTCGGCGAACTGGAACGTTGCGAGCATGCTGGCGATGCAGTTCATGAAGGCGCGATAGGGCTGCAGCACGCCCTTGGGATGGCCGGTCGTTCCGCCGGTGAACTTGATTGCGGAGATCGCTTCCTGCAGGTGGACAATGTCAGCGGGCCGACGGCCATCATGGCTGACGCAGATATCTTCGACCCGGGGGGCGCAGCCACCGGTTCCGGCCATGCCGATCATCGGCCGCCCGGCAGGCGCGAACAGGGCCTGGAAGTCCTCGTCAGCAGCGATCAGCGCTAGCCCGGCGGCTTCGGCAATGCCGGAAAGCTCTGCTGCGGAATTACGGGGATTGAGCGGAACCCAGACGTGGCCGGAGGCAAAGACGCCGAGCATCATCACGACGTGCTGCCAGTTGTTGTGACCGCAGACCCCGACGCGGGACTGCTCTTCGGGCAGGCGCTCCTGAAGGTAGCTGGCAACAGCTTCGACCCGGCGAGTCAACTCGCGATAGGTCAGGCGAACTTCCCCATCGACTACGGCATGGCCGTTGGGGTTAAGGCGCAGCCCCCGATAGAGCATATGGATCGGCAGCATTGGTCCAGTTTTTCCCCATGGCCGGGCGAGCAGGATGCGATGAACATCCCGCTGGCCAGGCGACCCCACATTTGCATCCGCCCGAACCAGGCGGGATGCGGATCAGTTTGCGTCGACAAGTCCTCGCGGCGTCCAGCGCTTGCCTTCGGCCAGGCCCAGGAAATCGAGCCCGCAATCGCGCAGGGCGTTGTCCGAAACCATGACGTGCTGGGTTGCAGCGAAGCTGTCGCGCAACGTGCGCTGCAATGGCCCGGCGTGCAGAGCGACGCCACCGCCCGCGCGGTGGGCGAATACCGAGATTTCCATCATGGCATTCGTCGCATGGTTGAGCGCGAGACGTGCCAGCGTGATCTGGCGGACCGAGACCGGTTCGCTCTTGTCGACAGTGTCCTGAATGTCTGACCATACATCGTAGACGAATGCCCGCGCGGCGCGCAGCTTGCCTTCGGCCACGGCATAGTCCTGCTTGAAGGCATCTGAACCGCCCAGCGAGGCAAGCGGGCTAGGCCGCCCGGTGGGCGATGTGACGAGTGCCAGCAATTCATCAAGGATGCGGCGACCGTGGCCGAGCGCAAAGCCGGTGTGGCCGAGGGCGCTAAAGCCCACCACGCCGATGCGATAACCGTTGCCGCCACGCTTGCCGACCACTTCCGAGGCGGAATGGGTCATCTCATGCGGTACGTAGACATCGCGGATCGCATAATCGACACTGCCGGTCGCGCGCAGGCCCAGCACGTCCCAGTTGCCGAGGAACTCGACCTGCTCGACCGGGACCACGAAGATGCGGCTTTCGGGTGTGTTGGTGCCGGGGATCATCCGCGGTGCGCCGTTTTCGTAGATCATCGCGCCGGCATGGATCCAGTCGCAATGCAGGCAGCCACTGCCATAAGTCCAGGTGCCGCTCAGCCGGTAGCCATTGCCGTCAATCTCGGCCTTGCCGCGCGGAGCGCCAGCGCCTGCGACCATTGCGCCCGGCTTGGCGAACACGGTCCTGACGCCTTCGTCAGGCAGGAAGGCGGCGGCCGATGCCGTTGCGACATTGGCGGCCATCGTCACCCATCCGGTTGCGGAATCGCTGTGGCACAGGGATTCCACCACGGACAGGGTCTGCAGTGGGGTGCAATCTGCACCGCCCAGTTCCTTGGGCACCATCATGCCGAAGAAGCCGTTACCGCGCAGTTCCGTGACGGTTTCCGGGCTCAACTGGCCAGCGGCTTCGTTTTCCGGCCCTTTGGCCTCGAACAGCGGCGCAAGACGCTCAGCCTCCGCCTTCAAGGCGTGTTCTTCGGGGTTGGCGCGCAGAGTCTTGTCATGAAACATGCGTTCTTGCCTCAGTTTTGAGCCTTGCCGTGCTCGACAAAGAGAGTGGAATTGAAGACGCGGGAAGCGCCATGCCGGTGGGGCAGCGTCAGCATGCGGTCCACCCACCGTCCTGGGTGATGACCTGGCCCGTCACATAACCCGATGCGGGCGAGGCGAGGTACAGGGCAAGGCCCAGAATCTCGCTGGCTTCGCCCCGGCGCTTCATGGGAATGCGGCGGTTCATTTCGGTGTAGAAGCGTTCTTCCTCTTCCTTGGTGCGTTCTCTGCGGCGCGCATCGCCCAGACGGGTGCCGCCATGCCAGCCCGGCGCAATCACGTTGGCACGGACGTTTTCAGCCGCGTATTCAACTGCAACCTGGCGGGTAAAGCCGATCACGCCGGCTTTGGCGGCCGCGTAGTCCGTGCTCGAGGCAGGGAAGTCGGGGAAGTAGCCACCGAGGCCGAGGATGGAGGCGACGTTGATGATCGAGCCGCCCGCTTCACGCATCTTGGGCAGCATGGCGCGGGTCATGAAGAACGTTCCGGTGAGGCTGATGCCGACGCCGCGTTCCCAGTCCTCGGTCGTCATCTCATGAGTGAGGGTCGGAGGCGTGGCCACGCCCGCAAAATTCACCAGAATGTCGAGCCTGCGGTCACCGAATTCAGCGGCCAGCGCGCTGACGGCGGCTTCGTTCCAGACGTCGAGCTGGCAGACTTCGGCAGCGCCGCCGGCAGCCGTGATGCGGGCGACCACGTCTTCGGACCGCTCGCGGCTGACGTCGGCGCAGATCACTGTCGCTCCAACCTCTGCGAAACCTTCGGCAATCACCTGGCCCAGTCCGCTGCCCGCACCTGTGACCAATGCGGTCTTGTTCTGGAGGCCGAAGAGTTTGTCGAGCAATTGCATGGTGATGGATCTCAATTAACTGGCCCGCAGGCAGGAAGACTTCATTCGGCACAGCTTTAAACCAACGAGAATGCCGGCAATTAGAAATCTGGGTCAGGATTCTGTCAACGCGACCGATTGGACATTACATCTCGGATACTTTGACAGGCCCTTGCGTGCAGTGCGGTGCAGATCTGATCTGGCGCAGGGGCAAGGGCACGGCGCGCTACTTGTGGCGCGCTGCGGTTGGCAGCCCGGGATACTTTGTGCCGTTGCGATCAGGGTTTGTAGAGCGGCGCAAAGCCCTGTGGCGTCGCGGGGGCGATCTCAGGCTTCAGCTCGCCGAGCTGTTCGTCGAAATCGCCTCCAGCCTGCGCACGGAACGGAATGGGCGGTGTGGTGAACAGATCCCGCATCCGGCCGCGCACTTCATCGCACACTTCGTCATAGCGGCCATCGAGGTGATGGGTGCGGTAGACCAGCAGTGAGGGCAAGACGGCAAAGCCGGGATAGTACAGCATCCCGTGCGTGATCGGGAACAGCAGGTCATCGATCGGGCCGTTGACGCCCCCAGCGCTGAAATACGTTTCGCGTCCACCGATCATGACCATGATCATCGCCCTCTTGCCCGACATCCGGCCTGCGCCATAACGCTCGCCAGACAGCTGGTAGCCGATCCCGGCCGTCCACACCCGGTCGATCCAGCCTTTCATGATGGCCGGGACCGAGAACCACCACAGCGGGAAGGCAAAGATGACCGCGTCGGCCCAGAGCACCTTTTCCTGTTCGTCCAACACGTCCTGCGTGAACGCGGACGTGGCCGAGGCCTGCATCGAGGCGACAGTAGGGCGCAAGGGTTCACCCTCGGCAAGCGCGGGGAAATCCTCGCGGACGACGCAGGGCTGAAAGTTCATGGCGTAAAGGTCGCTCACCCGCACCTCGTGCCCATCCGCTTCAAGCTGGCTGATCGCCACATTGCGCAAGGCATTGGTCAGCGAGGACGGTTCCGGATGCGCCGATACGATCAGAACTTTCATGGATGCTGCTTTCAGAAAGTGAGCTTCTGGGGGCCGAGATCCCCGGCGCAGGGGGGAGATAGGTAGCGACATGCAATGGTGTCAATTCGCCGGCGTCAAGCCTGCGAGAGGATCACCCACGTGAAGCTTGTTCCTGCGCGATGCAGCATCCTGGGCTCATATCAGCCATGTGATTGGCCGTGGCTGGGTTCGCTGGCATGGCGGTTCGCGGCCGGGAGATCAATGGAGTTCGGCGAGGGGAGCGCGTGCAGGAAAAGGGATATCCGATGGCGACGGCGCACCCGATGACTCCGGTTGACGATCTGATAGACGAGCTTGGTCGGCCGAAGGCTGGGGCACCGCTCGGCGCACTTCTGTCCGCCCATGCCGTGATCAAGGGGGATGCGACCGCGCTCGTCCTTGGCGATGCCAGCCTGAGTTTTGCCACGCTCGACCGGATGAGCAACCGGCTGGCCCGGATGCTGGAGGCGCGCGGAGTAAAGGCGGGCGCCCGCGTGATCATCTCCATGCCCAACCGCCCCGAATTCATTGCCGCAATGTATGCGGCATGGAAGCTGGGGGCCGTGCCCTGCCCGGTGTCCTACCGTCTGGTGGCCGGCGAGTTCGCAGGCATGGTCGCACTGATCGAACCTGCCTGCATCGTGGCGGATGCAGCCACGCAACCCGGCTATGCCGACCGGCTTGACGTTGATGCTGCCGACTGGGCTGCATTTGATGAAAGCCCCTTGCCCCCGGCCGTGTCCATGCCCGGAAAGATCATGGCAAGTGGTGGAAGCACGGGCCAGCCCAAGCTGATCATCGACCCGGTGCCATCGGTCTGGGGCCCCGACAAGGCATCGGTCTTTCGCCCGGCCGGCATCGTCACGCTCAATGCCGGGCCGCTCTATCACACGATGCCCTACAACTACTGCATCCTGCCGCTGGCCGAAGGCAGCAAGACCGTATGCATGACCCATTTCGAGCCGCGCGAATGGTTGCGGCTGGTGGACCGGCATCGCCCTCACTCGGTCAATCTGGTGCCAACGATGATGAGCCGGATTGCGAAGCTTCCGGTCGAGGTTACGGCATTGGCAGACCTTTCGTCGATCGAGGTCCTGTTTCACGCTGCCGCGCCTTGTCCGCCCGACGTAAAGCGCTGGTGGATCGATCGGCTCGGTGGTGAGCGGGTGCTTGAGGTCTACGGTGGAACCGAAAGGATCGGCGCTACGCTGATCTATGGGCATGAATGGCTTGAGCGACCCGGGTCCGTGGGCAGGGCGGTCAGCGGTGACGAGATCATCATCCTGAATGAAGACGGGCAGCAGCTAGGGCCGGGGCAGGTGGGCGAGATTCACTTCCGCCGTCGCGCACTGGGACCGGGCACCAGATATGCCTACATCGGCTCAGAGACGCGCATCCGCGGCGATCTCGACAGTTTCGGCGACATGGGCTGGGTGGACGAGGACGGTTATCTCTACATCGCCGACCGCCGATCCGATATGGTGATCGTTGGTGGCATGAACGTCTATCCGGCAGAGATCGAGGCGGCGATCGAGCTGCATCCCCTGGTGCAATGCTGCGCGGTAATCGGGTTGCCGGATGAAGACATGGGCAGCCGCCTCCACGCCATCGTCGAACTTCCCGCTGGCCACGAAGTCCCGGTAGATGGCCTTGCGTATCTCGCTGCGGAACTGGAACGGCTGGCTGCATATAAGCGGCCACGGTCAATTGAATTCACCCACGAGCCGGTCAGGGACGATGCCGGCAAGGTCCGCCGCACCCAATTGCGTGATTTGCGGCTGGGCCCGTCCGCCTGAGGTGGCGTCGCGTCAAACTACCCATCTGATTTGAGTCAGGGCAGCAAAATCCGTGGGTGTGTTGGTTTGGCATGCTGGCTAGTCCGTCGAATAGCGAAAAGCAGGAGTATGTGATGCAGGATTACTCAGGAAAATGGTTGCGCAAGCCGCAGACCCTTCTGTTCGAAGTGGTCGGAGCCGTGGCGAAGGTCACTCTGAACCGGCCGGAAAAGCGCAACGCACTTTCCCACCAGCTGGTCTACGAATTGCGCGATGCCCTGCTTGAGGCTGATGACCGTCATGACATCAACGTCGTCCTGCTCGAAGGGGCAGGCAAGGATTTCTGTGCAGGTTATGACCTGACATCGTCCTATGAACAGACGCTGGAGGACGAAAGCGCGCTGGAGCGGTACTCCTATCGCCCACCATACGGCAGCTTCGATAACGACTGCTGGGCGATGGAGCGCTTTCAGGCCGTCCCCGATCTGATTATGAACATGCACAAGCCGGTGATCGCCAAGATCCATGGCAACTGTCTGGCAGGGGGCACCGATATCGCGCTGCGCTGTGATATCGTCGTGGCAGCTGAAGATGCCAAGATCGGCTTTCCGGCGACCCGTGCCAACGGCTCTCCGCCGTCGCACATGTGGACTTATCTTGTTGGGCCGCAATGGGCCAAGCGCCTGCTTATTACCGGTGACGTGGTGCTGGGACGCGACGCGGCAAAGCTCGGTCTGGTGCTCGATGCGGTCCCGGCCGAGGAGCTGGACGAGTTCGCCATGGCGCTCGCCTCGCGGGTTGCCCTTGTCGATCCGGAGCTCAGCGCCAGCCAGAAGCGGATCGTGAATATCGCGATGGACCAGATGGGCATGGCGATCACCCAGCGCTTCGCCCGCGAAATGGACGCCCGCGCCCATCTCGGCACTGGCCCGCGCCGCATGCAATTCAAAACCGACATGCAGAAAAGCGGCTTGAAGACGGCTCTTGCCAATCGCGATGGGCCTTTCGGCGACGGCGTGGTCAAGCTGCGCACCGACCGCTAGGAATTGAGGTTCTCGAGGCCCTGGCCAAAAGGCTTGGGCCTCGATCGGCTTACCCTGCCAACGCGTTCGCGAACATGTCTATCAGCGCGTTGCCGGTTTCATCGCCTGTTTTCAAAGCCATCATTCCGCTGACCATCGGTGAAGTGACCGTCCGGTAGGGCGGGTGTGCCGACGTTGCTATGCCGACGATGATGTCCGCAACCTCGGCCGATGACTGGCCGTGTTCGGCAAAGGCCTGTTCTGAAAGCCTCGCGTAGTTTGCCAGCATTGGACCATAGGCCGCAGTCGGCGCAGCTAGACCGTTACCGTCCACCGCGTCGGCTTGGGCGTTGGCGTTGAACTGTGTATGCACGGGGCCGGGCGCGACTACACTGCATTGTATTCCCAGCAGTTTTGCGACCGGTGCGAACGACTCCATCATTCCTTCGACTGCGAACTTGGCCGCACTGTAGGCATCGTTGAAGACCTGCCCGATCATCCCGCCGACGCTGGTGACTGTGATGATCCTGCCTGACCGCGCCGCCCGCATGTGCGGCAGCACCGCCTTGATGGTGTTCCATACGCCGAAGTAATTGACTTCCATGGCATAGCGAAGGTCGGCGTCCGAGACCTGCTCGATTGACCCGACCACGCCCGCGCCGGCATTGTTCACCAGCAAGTCGATGCGGCCATGCGAGGCGATGACCTCGTCCACGCAGGCAGTGATCGAGGCGGGAAAGGTGACGTCCAACGCCCTGATCTCGATCTCCACACCGGCATTTGCCGCTTCGTCCACGAGGGCCTGTTTCCGGCCCGGATCGCGCATCGTGGCGATGACGTGGAACCCGGCCCGGGCAAGGCGCACCGCCGTGAAAAGGCCGATCCCAGTCGAGCAACCCGTCACGATGGCAACGCGCATGGGGGAATTGTCCATGCTCCCTAGCCCTTCGCTGCTTCCCAGATGGCCAACCTTGCGCTTCCCGGATCGAGTGCGTCGCTGATCGGCATCTGCTCGGTCCCGGCGCGTTTGCCCAGCTCGGAGAGGATTGCTCCCGGATCGTCGGTCTCTACTTCGTAGATCGCCATATAGCGGTGCTCGCCGCCCGTGGCGCAGAGGAACCGCTCTCCCGAAATGACGCCGGGGATTGCGACCACATCGGGCAGGTGTTGGCCATCGTACCATCGCACATAGTCATCATCCCTGCCTTCGGTGGCATTGCTGAACGCGACCAGTTTGTAGCGAGCCATGGTATTGTCCCTTGTGTTTGGCGACGTCGGTCTCCTCATGCCGAGGTGATGCGGCGTTGATAAGCGGCAACGCGCCTAGCCAGTTGCGCTGCCCGTTCCCCGGCATTCACCCAACGGGTGCCTGCGGGCAATTGACCGCGGAGGGCATCGATTGTGGTCTGCGTCGCCGAAGCGAAAATCGCGCGCCCCTCTGGCTGCATGGCCTGCCAGCGAAGTATCATCAGGACATTCTCATAACCGCTGGTGTCTAGCCAGTTCCAAACGCCCGGATCCCGTCGCGCTATCACCGTGCGGATATATCCGTCGCTGTCGACGCTGGCCTGGGCAGCCGTAAGGCTCGACTGGATCCGCTGATAATCCAGTGAGCGGTAGAGCCAGTCCGTCAGCTCGACGGCAGCATAGCGGGCACCAGCCGGATCCCAGGTGAGAATGACCGCTTCGTCAGGCCCGATGCGGAAATGGCCGCTGCTGGTGCCCTGCGTCGCCATGCCGACCCCGGTGCTGGCGAGGGGGAGGGCGGGCAGGATCGAATTGACTGCGATGCTGCTGAGCATGTTCTGGAACCAGAAATACTGGAACACGTCGCGCAGGGCATGGCGCGTGGCCCGCGCGAACATCTCGTCCAGGGTGATCGGGGGCGCCTGTGCCGGTCCGATCCGCTCTATCGTCAGATCAAGGGGGCTTTCTGCTTCCCAATCCATCATCGAATCGCGCACGAACAGGAACCTGTTGCCCTCTTGGGTCTGCAGGTGGTTCCGGCGCCCGTCACCCGGCCGCTCATCGATCTCGATCACGAAGCTGCCGTCGTCTTCCCAGACGAGGTCATGGTCCTCCAGCAGGGCCACAGTCTGCGATGTGCCGAAGTTGTTGGTCAGCGTGAATGATATGTTGGCGGCACGCTTGCCGTTTGTCCGGCCGGACAGGCGGTAGCGCGTGCCATGGGCGATCCCGGCAAGGCGGTAGCAATTGTCCGGATTGTCGCCACCTGTGCGGGCGCCGGGAACGCTTGTTCCGTGCCACTCATGGGCTGGCATGAAGTTGCGGACGAGCCGGGGGTGCTGACTGTCGGACGCAGCCCCCTTGAAGAACCAGTTGGTGAGAAACTCATCGGCCAGATCGCCAAGCATCGGGCGCATTTCGTCGGGCAGGCGTGAGCCGTACCCGATCTCGAAATACTTCGCGATCTGCGCGCGGATCGGGTTGCCGCGCGGGTCAGCGCGCATGGCCCGGACATCGGCCTCGGCGGCCAACTGGTCTGGGTTGGCGATGGGATTGGGCATGATCATCCTTCCGCTGCGGTGCCAGACAGCGCGCGTTTGCGATGTTGCGGCGCCAGATCGAACTGCTTGAGATAAGGTGCGAAGGCCGCCGCGATATCAGCATCACTCATTGCGAACTCTTCGAGCGAGTACTTGCGCTCCGGCCCCTTGCCGTGGGAATCGACTTCGAGATGACGTTCCATAGCCTCGCGCGCAGCCGTGGAGAGGCGAAGGCCGAAGGCGTCGTAGAGGCGAGAGACCGTGGCGATTGGATCGGCGATCAGGTCGGCGAACACCACGTCGACTACCTGTGCATCTCTGCCCGGACCACTGCGCCAGGCGGCATAGCCGTTCATGGTCTGCGCCCAGATGGCCAGTTGCTCGCGGCCGATGGCTTCGAGATCCATGTGCTGATCCGAAAACAGCCCGCGCAGGGCCGCGAGCAGACTGGCCATGGACGGAACGATCCTGGCCGGATCGCGATGGTTTACGTAGACAAGCGCATCCGGGAAGGCGAGGTACAGCTCGTTCCAGGCCATGATGTGGGCGGGCGTTTTCAGTGCCCAGCGGCGGTTATCGCCCTGCGCCTGCAGATACTGCATCACGCCGATCTGCCAGCGATAGGCAAGCGCGGTCTTGTCGGCTGTGGCTGCCATGAACTCTGGAACATTCCACAGGCCGCCAAAGAAGCCGGTGCACGCCCCTTCCTGCATGAACAGGCATTCTTCCGGCAGGTTCGCGCCAAACGGGTGAATGGTGCGCATCGCAGGGTCAGTCATGCCCTGCCAGGCGATAAGCTCTTCGTAGATCTCGGCGCGCCGATCGCGACCGTTTTCGAGGAGCGGCACGGGGATGGCCGCCTCGAACGCGCGGGCCACGCGCATTTCCGGGTCCTGTGCGATCAGGCCATGGAGAAATGTGGTGCCTGCTCGTGGCATGCCCGTGCCGATCAGCGGTGCAATGATCCGCTGGTGGTCCACGCCCGCCGAGCGTTTGCGGGCGTCGAGATAGCGCAGTCTCGAGATGAGTATGGTCAGCAGTCTGGTGAACGATCGCCTGCGGCCAGTGGGAGAAAGATCACCCGTGTCCTCGATTGCCTTGCACAGCAGCGCGAAATCGTGGCGGAAACGATCCTCTTCCCATCGTTTCCCGCCCCAGTCGGACAAGGCGGTGAGTGCCTGCGCCTGTTCGATCAGGCCGTCGGCGGCAAGAGGCCGCTCCCACTCGGCCAGGCCGGCCCTGTATGCAGCAATGTGGCGTGCATCGTGTTCCGACAGTGCCATGCTCATCGGTCAATTGCTCCCCGCTTGCGCTGTAATGGAAGTCAAAATCACCGCTGCCGCGATTTAGGCTTCCTCTCCGTCAACCGGGGTAAATGGTGAGGAATAGGCCGGGAAGGCCCAATTATTACATTTGACAGGTTAGTGATGCTAATGCACCCGAGGCCCATGCGGAACTGGAACCACCTGATCCCGTTCATTGTCGCCGCTCGGGAGTTGAGCTTTCGCAAGGCTGCTTCCCAACTCGGCGTGACGCCCGGAGCCATCAGCCAGAACATCGCGCAATTTGAACGCCGTCTCGGGTTCAGCCTGTTTTACCGGCTCACGCGGGAGGTGCGGCTTACTGACGAAGGGGCGCGCCTGTTCGAAATGCTGCGGGGCCAGGTCGAGGATCTGGACCAGACCCTGTCGCTGGCCTCCGAGATACCGCTGAGGCCCAGCGGCACAATCCGTGTAGCCGCCTTTACCTGCTTTGGATCGCAATGGCTGGTCCCGCTCCTGGCGAGCTTTCTGGAAATGTACCCGGAGATCAATCTGGACCTCCGCTTCGCCTATGACCTTGCCGACACCGAGCAGGTGGACATCGTGGTCAGAAGCGGTCTGCCCGAAAATCCGAACCTCGAATATCACGAAGTGATCAAGATGCGCTCGATCATGGTCGCAGCGCCGGCTTATCTTGCGCGCATGGGCGTTCCCCGGTCGGTGCAGGATCTTGCCGGGCACGTTCACATCATGATCGACAACGGCGCTGGGCCGATCTCTTGGTTCTACCGCCCGGCTGGTGACAGGTCGTCTGCTTCGGTGCGCCCTTATGGCAATTTCGTGCGCACGCCGATGTCGTCTCGCCAGATCGTGGTCCGCAGGCACGTCGATGTGACCGAGGAAATGCTCGAGGCAGGGATGGGGCTGACGATGATCAACGACGAAGTCGTCGAGAGCGCACTGGCGGCGGGACGTCTGGTCCGGATCCTGCCGGATGAGGAATTCCGCCTGGGCAATGCCTCAAGCCACAACGTATATGTCGGCTGCCGCGGCATGGGGAAGATGACGAACCGCGAGGCGCTGCTGTTCCAGCACATCCATGACGGTCTGGCCGCGCGGCAGCAATAGTGTCACTCTGCCGATGCGCGAAAGCTCGCGCAAACCATGGCAGTGATTCAGGCCTGTGGTGGCACAACGATCCCGCGGATCAGGCTTTCCACCCACTTGTCCATCATGTCGTTGCTGGAAAGATCGAAGCCGCTCAGATGCGTCTCGCTGATCCCGCGCAGCGTGCCGATCATGATGAAGCGACAGTGGCGTGGAGTCAGATCCGGGTTCAGTTCGCCGTTCTGCTGCGCCAGCGTGAACATCCGATCCATGGTTTCGCGGAACTGTGCAGTCAGGTTGCGGATACGGTTTGCCGCAGGCGCGCTGAGATGTTCACGTTCGCGGATTGAGACAGCGACGTAATCGGCGTGTTCGATAAGGTCGTTGCGCTGGCATTCGAAAAAGTGCCGGATTTGCCGGGCAAGGCCGACTTGTGCGACAGCCTCGTCAAGATATGCGAGCGAACGCGTCATCCCGAGGATGCAGATTTCGGCGAGGGCATCTTCCTTGGACGCGATGTGAAAATAGAGGCTGGCGACCTTGATGCCGAGTGCATCGGCAATGGTTCTGGTGCTGGAGCCATGATAGCCGTTCCGGGCGAAGATTGCGGCTGCGGTATCGATGGCCTTTTGCCGTCGGGCAGTATGCTTGCCGGTCAATTCACGCTGCGAAACGTATTCCTCAGGCTTGGCAAGCGTATCCATCGAAAGGCACTTTCCACCTTGCTGGTGTTCGAACGGGTCAAGCCGTTGCACTAGTGGCTGAGCCCACATGCAGCTTGCCCGAAAGCCACGCCTGTGTCTCACCAACCAGGTTATTGCAACTGCCGCGTCTGTCCAATCGCTTTTCGCCGCTGTGTCGCCTGGGACCAAGTGGTCGCGCACGGAATTGGCCGGTCATCACATATGCGTTGCTGGTCCACGCAAACATAGGTGTGATGAATTCTGGCGGGGCGGCATCGTACTGGCCGGGTTGCGAGCGGTATCTTATGTCCTGCGATCTGAGATTAACTTGAAGAGCGCCACCGATGACGCGAAGATTGGGACTCGAATTCCTGGGTGTATTCGGACTTTCGCCGATTGATCTCGTCCGTCTCGCTGCGGAGCTTGATTGCCAATTCATCGGCACTGTCCCGGCCCCCATCGAATACAACCCGGAGAACTATCTTGCGTGGAACCTGCTGGCAGACCGCTCGCTTCGCGCGGAACTGAAAGCGGCGCTTGGCGACACCGGGGTCGAACTGCTGCTGGGCGATGGCAACGCTTTCCTCCCCGGCGTCGATGCACGCGAAAGCCTTGCCCCCCACCTTGATCTCTACGCCGAACTCGGCGTGAAGCGCGTCAACTCCATCAGTTTCGAACCCAGCCTGGAGCGCAGCTGCGACCAGTTCGCGGTCTTTGCGGAAATGGCTACGCAGCGGGGGCTGCAGCCGACCATCGAATTCTGCCCCATCTCGGTCATTGGAAATCTGGAAACGGGGCTCGCCGCTGTGCGTCATGCAGGGCCGCATGCGAAGCTGCTGATCGATACCATGCATTTCTTCCGATCGGGATCCAGCCTGAGTGATCTGGCCGAGACGGCGGATCTGGTTGGCCACATCCAGCTTTCCGACGCACCTGCCGTGCCGGCGATTGCCGACTACCTTGAAGAAGCCATGTACGAGCGGCAGGTGCCGGGCGAGGGAGAAGCCCCGCTGGAAGCGATCCTTGCTGCCCTGCCGGATGTCGAGGCGGTGGGGCTGGAAGTGCCGTTGCGCTCGCTTGCCGAGCAGGGCGTTGGCCCGGTCGAGCGCATGGCGCGCTGCGTGGCCGGAGCGCGCAAAGTGCTTGGCGCTTAGCTGCTGCGCAGACAGTGGCGCCTGAAACAAGAGGCCGGGGAGGGCATTAACCTTCCCCGGCCTCTAGCTGCCTCCCGCCTACTTCGGCGGAAACAGCAGGCTTAGCGATTCGCCAAGCGGGGCCGGGCAGTACCCACCGCCTGGCCAGTTGATGAAGCCCATTGCTGCCGAGGTTCCGCCATCGACATGGATGTTGACCCCGGTGATCGCGCGCGAAAGGTCTGACGCCAGGAATACGACCGTATCTGCCAGATCTTCAGCCGAGGCGGATTCGCCGCGCGGGATATACATCGCCATCGCAGCGGTCAGCGTCTCCATCGGCGTGTCGATCATGGTGGCGGCGAGTTCCGGGAGCAGGGCGTTGGCGTTGCCGGCGCTGGGCGTGGTGTCAGGCGTGATCTCGTTCACGCGGATCCGGCGCCGGCCGAATTCCACCGCGAGGGCGCGGCGCAGGTTGGCGTTGGCAGCCTTGGCTCCGGCATAGACCGAAAAGCTGGCTGCACCGCGATAGGCCTCGATCGTGGTGTAATTGATGATGCTCCCGCCGCGACCGTGGCCGCCGCGTTCAATCAGGGGAACGGCCAGGCGGATCGACTGGATCACGTAACCGAAGTTGCGGCGGATATCCTCGGCGTCCTGTTCTTCGGTGCTGGTCAGGAAATCCCGCTGCCGCACGCCACCGGCCACGTTGACCACGATGTCCAGGCGGTCGAACCGGGTTCCGACGTTTTCATAGAACGTCTTCACGTCGTCCGAAGAAAGGACATCGCCTTCGAAGGCGTAGCACCGACGGCCAAGCGCCTCGACCTGGGCCCTGGTTTCCTCAAGCGCGGCGCCATCCTTGTCCAGCACGGCGATATCCACGCCCATCCGTGCGAGCGCAAGCGTGGCTGCGGCACCCAGGCCACCACCACCACCGAGCAGGGCGGCAACCTTCCCGCCGAGATTTGCCTTTTCATCAAGCATCATCATCTCCTGTCATGTTCTGCGGCCGCCCAGTCTGCGGAGTTACCCTGCGACCGCCGATCCTTGAAACGGGCCGTGCCGTGGGCATCATTGCAGAGATGCCCGATTTTCATCGTGAAAACCGTGAGGTGCCGATCCCCCGTGCATGCGTCAATGAGCCAAGCCTGACGGTTGAAGGTAATCCGCAATGTAATTTGTTGCGGCCCTGCGACCCCACGCGGTTGCCACTGCCTGCGCGCCGGATCAGATGTTCTCGACATCAAACGATGCAGTTCAACCTTGAGGCCGTCTGGCCGCTGCACATGCCTGAGAGCCTCTTCCCATGCTTGTCATTCCTGGCGTTCCCTATTCCCTGGTGACTGACCCAGCGACGATCGCAGATGTCCGTGCGCGGGTGGAAGCTGCGCGCTTTCCCTTGCAGCAGGCCGGGGCTGACTGGGAGACAGGAACGCCGCTCGCCTACATGTGCCGACTGCGCGAGTTCTGGCTCACCTCGTTCGACTGGGGCAGTTGGGTCGACAGGATCAATAGCTTCGAACAGCGGCTGGTCGAGGTAAAGGGCGAGCGCATTCATGTGTTTGTCGAGATCGGCTCGGGCAGCAACCCCACGCCGCTCCTCCTGTCGCATGGATGGCCGGGCAGCTTCATCGAGTTCCTCGACATCATCGACAAACTTGCCCATCCCGAGCGCCATGGCGGCGATTCCGAAGATGGTTTCACCGTTATCGTGCCGAGCCTTCCGGGCTACGGCCTTTCCCCCGCACCAAGCCGGCCGCTGGCAGCATCGGACATTGCGGCGATCTGGTCGGCCCTGATGGTCGATTGCTTTGGGGCAGAGCGATATGTTGCCTATGGCAGCGACTGGGGCAGCATCATCACGGCATCGCTTGCCTTCAATCACCCCGAGCATCTGCAGGGGGTGATGATGACCATGTCCGGGGCGACGCCGGACTTCGCCAATGGGCCGCCAATGCAGCCCGAGGAAAAGGCCTGGGCTGACCGGCTTCGCCAGGTGCAGGAGCGCGAAGGAGCATATCAGGCGATCCAGGCGACAAAGCCGCAGACGCTCGCCTATGCCCAAACCGACTCGCCGATCGGGCTGGCCGCTTGGATCATCGAAAAGTTTCAAGGTTGGTCGGTCAACGGCATGCGCGAGGATCCTCCCTTCCCCATGGACGTGCTGCTTGCCAACGTCATGCTTTACTGGCTGGGCGGATCGCTGGCGCCGTCCTGGATCTATATGTTCATGGACGAAATCCGGGCGCCGAAAGCGGGCAAGGCGCAGGTTCCGGCAGCCTTCATGGTCCCGCCGGCCGACCTGTTTCCGCCAATCCCCCGCGCGTGGGTTGAAAGGCTCTATGACGTGACGGACTACAGCGTGGCCGGGCGCGGCCATTTTCCTGGGCTGGACAGTCCCGAAACCCTGGTGAGCGAGATTCGTCGCATGCTTTTGCCTCTGGCGCGCGGGCGGCTCTGAATTGGCCGGGGCGGCGGACTCTTCACGCTTCTGATTTGTTTGGATCAGGCTGGCCACGGTCCGTGTGTGTCTACAGATTACCACCCGATTGCGGGGAGTTCGGGCGGGATGGCCACAGGCTCCCGCCTGTTTCAGGAGAGTGATGATGGCCGCACATATGGTAGCAATGCTTTACGGGTCCGATTTCAGTTGGATGCCGGAATATGCCGCCAACGTTCCGCAGATCATCGCGCACTATGGTGGCAGCTATACCCTGAAGTCTGCAGGGCAGGTCGAAGTGCCGGAAGGTACTATCGAGCCGCCCGCGGGCGTCGGGGTCTTCACCTTTCCGTCGCGCCAGGCAATCCACGATTTCCTGAATTCGGCCGAATACCGGCCTTATCTGGAACTGCGCAACCGCTTTTCGCGAACGGAAATCCTGATTTTTGACGCCTGAACTTGCCGGTTATAGAAGAGAGACCAGCATGGATGTACTTCTTGCCGATGCGCCGCAGCATGTACCGGTCGAGTTGATCCGAGACCTTGATATCTATGCGATTCAAGCGATCGACCCCGATATTCATACCGCTTGGCGCAAGCTCCAGTCCGAGAGCCCTGCACTGATCTATTCCCGCTGCAACGGCGGCCACTGGATCCCGATGCGGGCACACGTGATCGAACGTGTGCTGAGTGACAGTGAGACTTTCATCAATGGTGGGGCGTGGGTTCCACCAAACCCGCCTGATGCCTTGCCGCTCATTCCGATCCAGTCGGATGGCGCGCTGCACCGGGCTTACCGCTCGTTGATCATGCCCTATCTTGTCGGCAAGCCTCTGCTGCGCGCGGTGGACAGCGCGCGCACTCTTGCCATCGCACTGATCGACCAGATCGCAGACCAGGGCGCCTGCGATTTCGCGGTCGATTTTGCGCAGCATTTGCCTATCCAGGTGTTCCTCAGTCTTGTCGATCTGCCAAGCACGGATCGCCTCTATCTGGCAGAACTCGCGGAAGTCGTGCGGATGCCGGACGAGAAGGTCCGGATGGAAGCCTTCGGCAAGATGTATGCCTATGTGGCAGGCTATGTTGACGAGCGCATCGCCAATCCCGGGTCCGACATGATCAGCGCAATTGCCAATGGCACGATCCAGGGGCGGCCGCTGACGCGAGATGAGATCATCGGCGAATGTACCCAAGTGCTGGTCGGGGGCCTCGATACGGTGGCATCGATGATGGGTTTCATCGCGGCCCATCTGGCCACCAACGCTCCGTTGCGCCAACGTCTTTGCGCCGAACCGCACCTCATCGAGAAGCGGGTGGACGAGATCATCCGCCGCTTTGGCGTGGCCGGGCCGGCACGGCAGGCTGTGGCCGATGTGAAAATCGACGGGATCCTGATCAAGTCGGGCGATCCCATCTTCGTCGCCACGGCACTGCACGGGCTGGACGACAGTCGCTGGTCCGACCCCATGACTATCGACCTGGATCGCACGGCAAGTGGACCGGATTACCAGACCTTCGGCAGCGGTCCGCATCGCTGCCCGGGAGCGGCACTAGCCCGCAGCGAAATCATCCTGTTCCTGGAAGAATGGCTTAAGCGCATTCCCGATTTCTCGCTCGTGCCGGCAAAGCCGATGGTGACCGCTTCAGGCAGCGTAAACGGGGTCCTGTCGCTTCCGCTGGAATGGCAGGTCTGACCCCTTCTGAAGGGGTGCCGTAATGCCCCCGGGGCGTTGCGGCGCCTCCTTGTCAGTCATTTCATTCCGGTGCTTTCAGGCCGACAATCTCTGCGATGGGGTGGCCGATGATGCTGACCAGCTTCCATCGCGTGCCGTCATGATGGGCGATATAGGTGCCGCCGGTGATTTCCGGGTTCCTGCCATCGGCATAGTGACGCGCCACTTCCACGCCCGCCAGTGCGGCGTTCTGCCCCAGCAGGCGCACCTTGCAGGTCACCAGTTCGCTGCGCAGAAATCCGCAGGCGACCAGCGGATCGCGCATTGCGGTCATCTTTTTGATAAATTCCGCGGCATTGAAGGCAGTGGCGATGGCAGGGCCGATGACCCACGAGAACGGCATGTGGTACAAGGTTGCCGCCGTCTCGAAGTCGCCGGAACTGAACAGGCCCATGTAATGCTGCAGCAGGGCTTCGACTTCGGCTGCGGACTTGTGCGCTGACATGATGATCTCCGGTTCCTTCTTCATGCCCGGATACTTCACAGATGCGTGGCACGGGTCCAACCCGGGCCTTGCCTGCGCAGGACAAATCACGTGTGAGATTCCTCGGCGAGAGGGGTCCGCAGCGTGCCCGAGACGGGTATTGCTGGCTTTCGCAACAGATCCAAGTCCAACGCGGTGACATCATGGAAAACCCCTCTCTCTATCAGCGCTTCGAGCAGGCCGCGCGCCGCTTTGGCGACAACATCGCGATCACCCAGGGCGACACCAGCATTTCCTATGCCGCGCTTGAGACGGCCAGCAGGGAAGTTGCCGCGGCACTGATCGGCGCGGGGATTGAGCGTGGCGACAGGATCGGCATCTGGGCCGTCAACAGCGCGGACTGGATCGTGGCGGCGCTGGGCATCCAGGCTGCCGGTGCGGTGCTCATCCCCGTCGGCACCCGCCTGCGCGGGCGCGAGGTGGGCGGCATACTGGGCGATGCGCAGGCAAAACTGGTGTTCTGCAACACTGGTTTCGGCGGCTACAGCTATGTCGAGGCGTTGCGGGCACAGGACCTGCCCGCCTTGCAGGACGTCGTGCTGATCGGCGAGCAGGGCGAGGGCCATGCAGACCTTGCGTCAATCGCCCAACTGCGCCGCAGTCCGCAGCGGGTGGACGATGCGGTGCTGGACACCAGGATTGCGCAAGGGTCAGGCGACGATCTTGCTGATATCATTTTCACGTCCGGCACGACCGGCCGGCCCAAGGGTGTGCTGACCACCCATCGCCGCAGCCTTATCGCCTGCGACATACAGATTGCGGAGATCAACCCGCTGACCTCGGACGACGTGTTCGCGGTCACCTTTCCCTTCGCCCACAATGCAGGGTATCGCGCCGGGTGGCAGGTTTCGGTCCTCAATGGCGTGCGGGTCATTCCGGTCAGCACGGTCGACTCCGGCGAGTTGCTGCGCCTGATCGAACGCGAGGGCGTGACTATGCTCCCGGCCGCGCCGCCCGTGGCGCAGGCGCTGCTCGACCATCCTGATCGGGAGAATACCGACCTGTCCAGCCTGCGTTGCATCAGCACTGGTGGAACGACGATCCCGGTGCGTCTGGTCCAGGACATGCAGCGGCTGCTGGGGGGCAGCACAGTGGTGCAGACCGGCTACGGCATGACCGAATCTGCCGGCACCCTGACCGTCACCTATCCCGATGACCCGCCCGAGGTCATTGCCCAGACCGTGGGCCATCCGATCAGCAACATCGAGATGAAGATCCTCGATCTCGATCACAACGAGCTGCCGACTGGCGAAACCGGCGAGGTGGCAGTGCGCGGACCTCAGATTACGGCGGGTTATCTCGACGATGCCGAGGCGACCCGAAAGGCATTTACCGAAGACGGCTTCCTGCTCACCGGTGATGCGGGCTGGCTCGATGAGGCCGGAAACCTGCACCTTACCGACCGGATCAAGGACATGTACCTGGTCGGCGGCTTCAACTGCTATCCGGCCGAGATCGAGAAGGCTATCTCGACAATTCCGGGAGTGGCCGCCGTCGCCGTGATCGGCGTGGATGACGAGAGGCTCGGTCAGGTCGGGCGGGCATTCATCGTCCGCATGCCTGGCTCGGACCTTGGCGAGGAACAGGTCATTGCCTGGTGCCGTCAGGAAATGGCGAACTACAAGGTCCCACGGACCGTGCGCTTCGTGGATGCCTTGCCGCTCAATGCCACCGGCAAGATTGCGAAGATCGAACTTCGGGCCATGGCCTGACGGGAATTGCAATATGAGCACGACCAGTCGCGATCACGGCTTGCCGTCGTTTGATCCGGTAAGGCTCTTCGACCTCGAACGGATCAGTCCAACACGGTTCGTTGGCCATGGGCCGGGAAACGCGCCGAGCAGTCATCTCTATGGCGGGCAGATCGTGGCGCAGGCGCTGGCAGCAGCGCAGCGCTCGGTTGGCGAACGGCACTGTCATTCGCTCCATGCCTACTTTCTCGCAGCCGGTTCGCCCCGCCGGCCGTTGACGTTCGATGTCGAGATTCTTCGCGATGGTGGGCGGTTCTCGATCAGGCGAGTGAGAGTAGGCCAGGACGATCGCCATCTTTGCGACATCACGGCTTCCTTCCACTCAGGCGACGCAAGTGGCGCAAACGTGGAGCACCAACTGGTCACGATGCCCCATAGCTCGACACCGGAAGAGCTGGTGGAGTTGTCAGCCTTGCCCATCCATGACGAAGGCTGCGGCCTTTCAGGTGAACTGGTGCTTGCGCGAAACTTTGAGCAGATTGACGTCCGGCTGATCGAACCCGATGCTCTGCGGCACCAGGTGCCTTCTGGCCGTCGGTTGATGTGGACCAGGCTGCGGGGCGTGCCCCAGGACGCCAACATTACTCTCGGTCAGCAGTGCCTGACCTATCTGTCGGATTATCTCGTGGCCGGGACGGGCAAGCTGCCTCATCCGGCAGAGTATCGCCTGCCACTTTTTGGCGCGACAAGTCTTGATCATGCAGTCTGGTTCCACAAGCCTTGGCGCGCCAGCGACTGGGTCTTGTTTGAGCAGTACACCACTTTTGCTGCGGAAGGGCGCGCAATGGTGAGGGGCAACATGTGGAGCCGTGACGGTGAGTTTCTGGCCTCGGTGGTGCAAGAAGTGCTGTTCAGGTCGCTCCGCTGAAGCGGCATTCGCATGACGTTGCGACTTCGTTCGCAGCTGCCTGAGCTGTCCTTGCTCCTGGTGATGCTGCGGTTGGACTCAGTTTATCGCAGGTGATTGGAAGAAGGGATGTGGAATGATGACGAGCGCAACTGAAGAAGGGCTAAGGGTCGAACTTGATCAGGGGGTAGCCATCCTGACGCTCCACACGCCTTCGAACCGCAATGCGTTCGGCGGAGACGTGGCCGAGGAATTCACCCGCTTTTTCCGGGAAGCCAACACGCGGCAGGATGTTCGATCGATTCTCATCCGCAGCACGGGTGACAAGGACTTCTGCCTCGGCGGTGCGCCGTCCCGGACGCCGACACCAATGCCGCGCAACACGATCGATTACCGCTTCGTGTCCACGCCTCACATCGAGATGTTCAAGGCAATGTGGGAGCTTGAACGCCCGGTGGTCAGCGCGGTGCAGGGCACCGTTGCGGGGGTGGGCTGGTTGCTTGCGCTGCTGGCGGACCTCGTCGTGGCGGCCAAGGGCAGCCGCTGGACCCACGTCTTCGTCAAGCGGGGCATGATCCCGCATGCGGGGGATTCGTTCTATCTGCCGCGGATCATCCCGTTCCATCGCTTGAACGAGATTGCCCTGCTGGGCGACACGGTGACTGCCGACACGCTTGATTCGTGGGGCCTGATCAACCGGCTGTGCGACAAGGAAGCTGTGCAGGACACGGCAATGGATCTTGCCCGTCGCATGGCAGATCAGCCCACGCGCGCGGTCGGCCTGGCCAAGCGGCACTACCGCCGGTCGCTGGAAGTGGACTGGAACACCATGTTGCGTGAGGAAATGGCCGGACAGGCCATCTATACGACCACGGCTGATCGCAACGAGATACTTGCCGCCGGTCGCGAGGGGCGCAAGCCCGTCCTTACCGGTGACTGATGCCGGGGGACGCCGACCTTCACGGGCGGCGTCCCAAACTGCCATTGGGTTCAGGTCAATAGGTTGACCGACGCCGGATCGAATGCGGGCAAGGGGTCACCCCGGCGCGCCTTGTTCACCCATTGCGGATCCTGCAGGATCGCCCGGCCGATCAATGCGACGTCAAATTCGCCCTTGTTGAAGCGGTCAAGCAGCAAGCCGAGGTTGTTCGAAGCCTGCGACAGGGAATCGTCGGTTTCGTACTTGCCCTTGAGCAGGCCGATCCCGCCAACGATCCCGGACATTTTTCCGGTCAGTTTCCTGGCCCAGCCGGCCAGCGAAAGGTCGCCGTGATCGGGGAATGCAGGTGTATTGAAAAAGCGTACGCTGGCATCGAACAGGTCAACCCCGGCATCGGCGAGAGGGCCGAGTATGGCCTCGAGTTCATCTGGCGACTCAGCCAGTTTCGCCCGGAATTCCTGCTGCTTCCATTGCGAAAAGCGGAAGATCAATGGGCGATCCTCACCGATCTCTGCGCGGCAGGCCTTGATTACTTCAACCGCAAAGCGCGTACGGGCAACGGCATCGCCACCCCATGGTGCATTGCGCCGGTTGGTCTCCCCCCAAAGGAAGGCATCGATCAGGTAGCCGTGGGCGCCATGCAGGGCGAGCCCGTCGAACCCGGCGGCCATGGCATCGCGCGCCGCGCGTCCGAAGCCGGCCACGACATCGGCAATGTCTTCGTCGGTCGGCACCGGCATCTCTGCGCTCGAGATGATGCGGGCCTTGTCGGCATAGTAGATCGCGGCCTTGGCGGGATCACCATAGATGCCCGACGGGGAAAAGGCCGGAGCCTCGTCATTCGGCATCCGCATCGGGCCCTGATGCCACAACTGGGGGACGATCTTTCCGCCCTTGGCATGGACACGCTCCACGACCTTGCGCCAGGCATCGACCGTCACCTTGCCGTTGAAAAGCGGCAGATTGTCTTCGCCCAGGCCAGTGTCGCCAACGGAAGCCGGATGGTCGGTGCCAATCGCCTCGGTGATGATGAGGCCGGTGCCGCCCTCGGCGCGGCGCTCGTAATACCCAGCGACATCGTCACCGGGGATGTGATCCGGGCAGAAGCTGCGGGTCATTGGTGCCATGACCATGCGATTGGGGATAGTCAGCCCTCTTATCGACAGCGGCTGGAACAAGGGCGCCAGTTCGTCGGGACTGGGAACCTTCAGGTCGGCAATCATGTAAAGCGGCTCCCGTCTACCGGATCAGAACTGGCTCTCAGGTACGTTCACGTCGGCCCCGGCAAATGCTGCATCGATCCTGATCTGGCAGCTGAGGCGGCTGGTGGCGTGACGATCACTCGGCACCAGATCGAGCATGTCGATCTCGTTCTCGGTCGGCGCACCGATCCTGTCGAAGGTCGCCTGATCGAGGAACACGTGGCATGTACCGCAGGACATGGAGCCGCCACATTCCGCAGCGACGCCTTCGATGCCATTGTCATAGGCCACCTGCATCACCGTGTCGCCGTCGCGCCCTTCGACCTCCTGCCTTGAGCCATCGGCCAGCACAAATGCGAACTTGATCATTCGTTTCTCCATTTTTCCTTATCCGGCCGGGCACAGCGATGTGGCGCAGACTGCCCGGTGCCGGGCATTCAACCGTTGAGCCGGACCGGCAGGCTGGCGGGGCCGCGGAACGTCAGCACGCCCGCAATCTCGATTTCGGCATTCTCGACCAAAGTCATCCGGGGGAAGGTCTTGGTCAGTTCCTCGATCATCATGCGGATCTGCATGCGTGCGATCGGCGCCCCCATGCAGAAATGGATGCCATTGCCGAAGGCGACGTGCGAACGCGCGTTCTTGCGCCGGATGTCAAAGGTATCGCCATTCTCGTAACTGGCTTCGTCACGGCCAGCCGAGGCGAGCGAGAGCAGGAGCTTGGTGCCGGCCGGGAAGCTCTGCCCGCCCAGTTCGAAGTCTTCCTTCGCCATGCGGCGCCAGGCCACCACCGAGGAAACGTAGCGGAAGCCCTCTTCAACCGCGTTGGGGATCAGGGTGGGGTCGGCGATCAGGGCCGCCCAGTCGTCCGGTCGGCGCAGCAGTTCGAGGATGATGTTGGCCGAGGCGTTCGAGGTGGTCTCGTGCGCTGCCAGCAGCAGTGCAAAGGTCAGGCTCTTGATCTCGTTCTCGGTTAGCCTTTCATCGTCCCCGGCGCGTGAAGCAAGCAGCCAGCTTGGGTAGTCATCACCGGGCGAGATCTTGCGCTGTTCGACGAGATCGCAGGAGAACCGCCAGAAATCGAGCAGGTCGTCTGCCGCAGCCATCTGTTCTTCCCGCGTGGGGAATCCATGCATCAGCTTGACGCGCAGTTCTGTCCAGGACTTGATCCGGCGCGGATCGATGTCCTTGACGCCAAGCAGCAGGAACGCAGTCATGGCCGGCAGTTCGTAGGTCATCGCATCTACGAGATCGACCGTTTCCTTGCCTTTCATGCGTTCGACATAGCTGCACACCAACTCGCGGACGCTGGCTTCGAACGATTGCAGTTTCTTGGGGTTCAGGAAGCCCTGCACGTGGCTCCGTATCCGCGAATGGCGTGGCGGATCGCACGCCACCTGGACGCTCTCGTTGGTAAAGCCGCGGTCAACGAGATACTGGATCAGTTCAGGCGGCCAGGGAACGACCGGTTGTGTTGCCACCACCGCCGAGAATCGTTCGTGGTCACGCAGGGTCGCAATGACATCCTCGCGCCGCGTGACAACCCAGTAGTCGATCTGCGGCGAATAGAACACCGGCGCGGTGGCGCGCAGTTCAGCCAGCAGGTCATACATGCCCTCATGCTCGAACGGGTGGAAACGCTCGGCCGCGGATTTCATCGGGCAGCCGGTCATGGTGCTGATGTCTTCAGGCTGGGCCTGCATGGTAAACTCCAGTTTCTAGATTGCCGAACATTCGGTTGCAGGGATCGCCTCGCGGTATCCTGTCGATTTGTCGGCAGCACAATCCCGTAGAGCCCGGGACTGGCACCCCCGAGGTTCCGATCCCATGCTCCGGCATGTCATTCCGCCTTGGGCGTGACCGATCAACCAGCGAGAAAGTTGAACATAACCAGTGGGATATCAAGGCTGCGCATGGTTGCGCTGTGCAGCATCAGTGACATGATATCGGAAAACCGCACCGCGCGGCTGCGGACGCGGCGCCTGCCTACAATCACAATCCTGATTGGCTGCCCCGACGGTCGCTGCAAGCCAAGTCAGACCTTGCGAGCGACACAACCGTGTGTGTACCCCGCCTGCTAATCCGAAGGTGCGAACGGCCCTGGCCATGCCGGGCGAGTGCATCGGTTTCGCTGACTTGTCTGGTAACAGGATACTCGCACGTGGTCGCTGGCGAAGACGTTTTTATCGTAGGGTCCGGAATGACCGGCCTCGGCAAGTTTGCCGACCGAGCCGTGCGTGACCTTGCGGGCGCGGCTCTCGGCAAGGCGTTGGCCGATGCCGGTCTTGCAGATTCAAGTGCGATTGAGGCTGCGTGGTTCAGCAATACACGGCAGGCTTTGCTTGAGGGGCAGAACGGCATCCGAGGCGAGGTGGCGCTGCGGCCCAACGGCATTTCCGGCATACCCATAACCAATGTCGAGAATGCCTGCGCAAGCGGCAGCACCGCCTTTGCCAATGCCTTTGCCTTCCTCAAGGCAGGATTGGGTGAAGTTGCGCTGGTCATCGGGGCAGAAAAGATGTTCTTCCCGGAGAACCGCGAGGGCATGTTCCGCGCGTTCAAGGGCAGTACCGACGTCCTCACCTTCGATCGGCAGATCGATGCCCTGCTGTCACTGGCCGAGGGCATGCCCATTCCCGAAGGCGTGGAGCCGGCGGCAGAGCGCAGCGTGTTCATGGACATCTACGCGGCCTTCGCCCGCTACCACATGGCGCGTTACGGCACCACGCAGAAGCAGATCGCGGCAGTCGCGGCCAAGAACCATCATCATTCGACGATGAATCCCGATGCGCAGTATCAGTTCGACATGTCGATCGAACAGGTCCTAGCCGACAAGCCGGTGTCCTGGCCGTTCACCCGCGCGATGTGCGCCCCGATCAGCGATGGCGCCGCAGCGATGGTGCTGTGCACCCGGTCCGCGCTCAAGCGCTTCGATAGTGCGAGGGCCGTCCGGGTAGGGGCCTGTGCGCTGGTCTCCGCGCTGGACCGTGAGCCGGACGATATCGACAATCACGTCGGCCGCCGCGCCGCGCTCAAGGCCTATGAGTTTGCCGGACTTGGTCCCGAGGACATGTCGGTGGCAGAAGTGCACGATGCCACGGCATTCGCCGAGATCCTGCAGATCGAGAACCTGGGTTTCTGCGCCAGGGGCGAGGGGGGCCCGATGACCGAATCCGGCGCGACGGCGCTTGGCGGGAAGATCCCCGTCAATCCGTCCGGCGGATTGCTCTCGAAGGGTCATCCCGTCGGAGCGACAGGGATCATGCAACTGCATGAACTGGCCACCCAGCTGCGGGGCGAAGCCGGCGCGCGGCAGGTCAGCGGTGCCCGGTGGGCCATTGCCGAAAATGGCGGGGGCTTCCTCGGATATGAAGAAGCGGCAACGACCGTGACCATCCTTGGTCGCGAATGACAGAATTGAACTGAACACAGGAACGGGAAGGCCGGATCACATGAAATTGACCAGCTACATCGGTCAGGACGGGCGCGAGAGCTGCGGGATTGTCACAGGCACGATCGACAATCCGGTTGGCATCATCGACCTGGGAGATCGCTACACAACGCTCAAGGCGCTTCTCGCGGACGAAGGCGGGCTGGCTTATGCCCAGTCGCAGGCCGGGCGCGAGCCCACGGTGGCCTTTGCCGGGGCAAAGCTCCTCCCCGTCGTTTCCAACCCGGACAAGATCTTCTGCGTCGGGGTGAATTTTGCCAGCCACGTGAGGGAAACCGGTCGTGAAATGCCCCCGAAGCCGATGATCTTCATGCGGTTTGCAGAAAGCCAGGTCGGCGCGAACCAGGACATGATCTCTCCCAAGGTTTCCGATCAGTTCGATTACGAGGGCGAACTGGCCGTCGTGGTCGGCAAGCGTTGCCGCTATGTCCCCGAGGACAAGGCGCTCGACTACGTAGCGGGATACTCGTGCTACAACGATGGTAGCGTGCGTGACTGGCAGCGCCATTCGCAGCAGTTTGGCCCTGGCAAGAACTTCGTCGCCACCGGTGCATTCGGCCCGTGGATGGTCACTCGCGATGAAATCCCCGATGTCGGCGCGCTCTCCATGAAAACGCGCCTGAATGGCCGTGAAGTGCAGACGGCAACGCTCGACGACCTGATCTTCGACGTGCCGGCGCTTATCGCCTATTGTTCCTCCTTCATCACGCTTGAGGCTGGCGACGTGATCATTACCGGCACGACCGGCGGGGTCGGCGCATTCCACAAGCCGCCGTTGTGGATGAAGGCGGGCGACACCGTGGAAGTGGAAATTTCCGGAATCGGTATCCTGCGCAATTCGATCGCCAAGGAAGCTGACGACTTCGCGATCCTCTGACGGCGGGCCCACAACGAAAACAAGGAGAATACCATGGACAAGCGCCACGCCGGAAAGGTGGCAGTCATCACCGGTGCCGCAGCCGGGATCGGGCGCGCCTATGCGCTGCGCCTCGCCTCGGAAGGAGCCGACATTGCCGTCGTCGATCTCAATGACGCAGGGCCGGTCGCAGCTGAAATCACGGCTGTGGGTGGCCGCGCCAAGGCCTATCAGTGCGACGTCAGCCAGCCGGAGTCCGTGGCCAAACTCGGCGCGGCTGTTCTCGCCGACTTTGAACGGTGCGATGTGCTCGTCAACAATGCCGGCATCTTCCCGAGCCGCCGCTTCGAGGATATCGAGCTGGAGCACTGGCGCCAGATGCTGGCCGTAAACCTCGACTCTGTCTTCCTCGTTTCCAAGCAGTTTGTGCCGGGCATGCGCGAACGCAAATGGGGCCGGGTGGTGAACATGGCATCCAACAGCTTCGGCCAGGTCGCGCCGGGGCTGACGCATTACATCGCCGCCAAGGGCGGGGTAATCGGCTTTACCCGCGCTCTGGCCAGCGAGCTTGGCCCCGAAGGCATTACCGTCAACGCCATCGCGCCCGGCTTTGTCCGCACCGAGGGCACGCTGGCGCGGGCGCCCAATTTCCGTGGCCAGACCTCCGAGGAGCTGTACGGCATTCTGGCGGAACGCCAGGCGATCCCGCGTCCACCGACGCCCGAGGACATGGCTGGTGTGCTGTCATATCTGGCAAGTTCCGATGCAGACCTGATCACCGCCCAGACGTTCTATGTCGATGGCGGGCTGGTTCGCGTTTCCTGATTGCGGCCGGGGCGGGCCATTCCAGCCCCCCGCTTTTTACCGCCCGCAGGGTCCTGAAGGGTTGTTACGCATGACATCTGCACCGCCGAATGCCCAGTTCCGCCATGTCGGCATCTATGTGCGGGACATCGACGCGATGGCGACCTTCTACAAGCGCCTGCTTGGCCTGATCGTGACCGATACCGGCATCGCGCCGAGCGGGGGACGGATCATGTTCCTCAGCCGCAGCGTTACCGAGCATCACCAGATCGTACTGGTGGAAGGCCGGACTGAGGCGATGGGCGTGGGCCTGATCAATCAGCTGTCTTTCCGGCTCGATAGTCTGGCCGATCTGCGCCGCTACAACGAGATCATCGCTGCTGAAGGCGTGCGCGTCGACCGCACGATGAACCATGGCAACGCCTGGAGCATCTATTGCTTCGACCCGGAGGAGAACCGCCTCGAGATTTACGCCGGCTCACCCTGGTACATTGCCCAGCCCTGTGCCGAGCCCCTCGATCTGGAAGACAGCGTGGAAGCGATCATGGACAAGACCGAGGCTCTGGTCCGGGCGGATCCGACGTTCGTTCCTCTCGAAGAGTGGAAGGCCCGGCAGGCTGCGGCCGTTGGTGCGTCCGAGGCACAAGGGCCAACCCTGAAGGTGATCTGACGTGTCCGTGGATCCGCACTACCAGGCTATCCTTGACCGGATCAACGCCCTCCCGCCGCTCGACCTGACGCGGCCGGCGGTGGCGCTCGCGCAGGAAATGCGGGCTGCGCCGGTGTTGATCCCGCCGATACCGCACCCGGTAGCGGTCGAGGTCCGCAAGATCCCTGCTGCCGAAGGCCACCTCATTCCGGTCCGTATTTACCGCCCGCTCTCGCCGGGGCCGCACGGGGTACTGCTCAGCATGCACGGCGGGGGCTGGGTGCGCGGTTCGCTGGACGGTGACGAATATCGGTCTCACCTGATCGCCCATGAGTCCGGCTGTGTGGTTGTGTCAATCGACTACCGCATGGCGCCTGAACACCCGTTTCCGGCTCCGCTCGAAGATTGTTACGCAGTCCTGACATGGGTTGCCGAGCAGTCTTCTGCTGCCGGTTTCCGGGCAGGCAAGATCGGAGTCTTCGGAGACAGTGCGGGTGGCAATCTCGCCGCAGCGCTCGCCATCATGACGCGCGATCGCGCGGGGCCGAAGATCGCCTGCCTGATACTGCTCCATCCCGTCTGCGACCACGATTTCGACACGCCGTCCTATCATGAGAACGGCGAAGGGAAATTGCTGACCCGCACGATGATGATGTGGTTCTGGGACCAGTACGCCGGCCAAGCTGATCGGACGAACCCATATGTCAGCCCCCTGCGATGCACCGACCTTACGGGATTGCCAGCTGCCCTTGTGCTGACAGCAGAGTTCGATCCCCTGCGGGATGAAGGCGAAAGCTTTGCCAAATCTCTCTCGGCTGCTGGCTGTGCGGTGACCCAGGAACGCCTTGGCGGCGTCATTCACGCATTCCAGTCGGTAGCGGTCGAACATCCACTGAGCCTGGCCTCACTCAAGACGATCGCAAGCTTTGCCCGACGGCATCTGTCCGACTGAAGCGTGCGCTGGAGCGCGACGATTCGCGCTCCAGGATGAATTCGGGTCTTGGCGGACATTGCATGAATGCTCGATATGGTCTGCTGCGCAGCATCGGGCCTGTAGACCGGCGTGCAAAATTGACCCCGTTTGAGGGGTAATCGGCGTCTAAAATTGACCCCACCCTTGGGCATGTTTGAGGCTGTCCGTTTGTGCATACGAACGGCGAGGGCGGGGATGT
>NZ_JAROCY010000025.1 GCF_029436685.1 Novosphingobium cyanobacteriorum | reverse complement strand
CCGCAACTGGCGCGGCACCGCCTTCGGCGGCGCCAAGGGCCGCACCGACGTGCCCAAGATCGTCGACATGTACATGACCGGCAAGATCGAGATCGATCCCATGATCACCCACGTCATGGGCCTTGAAGAGATCAACACCGCCTTCGACCTGATGCACGCCGGAAAGTCCATCCGCAGCGTCATCGTGTTCTGAACAACAGCCAGACCGGAGAGAGAACCATGTTCAGCCACAGCTTCCTCGGCACCAACGATATCGAAAAGTCGCGCGCGTTCTACACGCCGGTTATGGGCACGCTCGGCCATTCGGCAGTGCCATTGCCGCATGGCACGCTGTTTCCCAGCGAAGCCGGGTCGCTGATCGTGGCAAAGCCCGCCAATGGTGACGCGCATACGGTCTCCAACGGCCACACGCTGGGCTTCAGGGCCAAGAGTGCGGCTGACGTGGATGCCTTCCATGCGGCAGGCCTCGCCAATGGTGGTACCTGCGAAGGCAAGCCGGGCGTGCGCGAGAATTCGCCGGGCAAGCAGTATGGCGCCTACCTGCGCGATCCCGATGGCAACAAGATCTGCGCGTTTGCGCCCAATCCGAATGCCTGATCTGCGATAGGCCCTCCCAGCCGGGGAGGGCCTATCCCTTCGCGCTGTCGATATAGCGCGAGACGTTCTGCGCCAGCACATCAAGCGGAACGTTGCCGCCATCCACCACCGCCTGGTCAAAATCGCGCAGGTCATACTTCGGGCCGAGCGCGGCCCGGGCGCGATCACGCTGCACGTTGATCTCGATCTGCCCCAGCTTGTAGCCACAGGCCTGGCCCGGCCATGAGCAGTAGCGGTCCACTTCGCTCGCCGCGTTCGGGCGGGTCAGGCCGGTTGCGTCCATGAACGATGTCAGCGCCTGTTCGCGGCTCCAGCCCAGCGCATGCAGGCCGGTGTCCACCACCAGCCGTGCCGCCCGCCAGGCAAGGCCCATCAGATAGCCCAGCTTTCCTGCGGGATCGCCCTCGTACATGCCCAGTTCGTCGGCCAGCTGCTCGGCATAGAGCGCCCAGCCTTCGGTATAGGCGTTGAACGTCAGGATCGATCGCACCAGCGGCAGCGCCTGTGCGTACTCGCCCTGCCACACGTGGCCGGGAATGCCTTCGTGATAGACGAGATCGGGGATCGACACGCGGTTGTGCACCGTGGGGTCGCCCAGATTGACCCAGATCTTGCCGGGGATCCTGCCGTCGATCGAGCCCGGCCCGCCATAGGCGGCGGGTGCGCCGGCCTCTTCGGCCAGCGGCATGCGGCGTATCTCCAGGTTGCCGCGGGTCAGGCGGCGGAACGCCTGCGGCAGCCTGCCGCGCACCGCGTCGATCTTTGCCTGCATGTAGGCCACGATCTTTTCGCGCGCGGCGTCGTCGTTGCCAAAGGTCTGGTCAGGCCGCTCCTGCAACGCGGTAAGGCGCTCCGCCACCGTGCCACCGGTCAGTCCCATCGATCGCAGGATCGTGTCCATCTGCGCCATCAACGCGCGCAGCTGTTCCACGCCCAGCGCGTGGATCTCCTGCGGGGGGCGCGTGGTGGTGGTGCCCGCGCGCAGGCCATAGGCATACCATTCCGGCCCGTGCGGGCGGGTGAGCATCCCCGCATCGCTTTTGGCCATGGCGCGCTGGGCGATCAGTTCGGCCCGCTGCCGCTCCATCGCGGGCAGGATCTGCGCGGTGACAATGCGGGCGGCGCGCGCGGTAAAGTCGCCGGGTATGGCGCCGGGAATGGCTGCGGTCTTGCGGGCGAGGGGGCCGATGTAGGGTCCATCGGGCGCAGCGGCGGCTGCCATGCTGCGGCCCATCGCGGCGATGGCGGTGTCCAGCAGAAAATCGGGTGGCACCAGACCCATGGCGCGCGCGGCGGCGGCGCGCTGCGTCTCGCCATCCAGCTGCGCGGGCGCGGCCGCCAGGCGCATCAGGTAGAATTCGGCGTCCTGCGCATCGCGCACCGGCTGGTCGCCATCCAGCGACTGCGGCACATCCAGCCACGCGCCAACGTTCTGGATCACCACATAGGGCGTGTTGCGCCAGTTGCCGATGGTGGCCACGCCATAGGGCAGGGCCATGCCGTCGAGCGCGGTGCGGAAGGCGCTTTCCACCACGGCAAGGCTGGTGGCGGTTGAGGCGTCCAGCCCGGTGCGGGGCAGGGCTGCGAGTTCCTTCAGCGAGGCCTGGAGAAACCGGCGCTTGGCCTCCACTCCCGCCTGCGAGCGGTCTTCCAGCCGGCCCCGCAGGGCGGCGTGGGCGCCGGTATCAACGCCGAGCGATGTGGCCGTGGTCGGATCGAGATCGAGCAGGCCCCAAGCCAGCCTGTCGAGCAGGGCATCCGCGGCAGTAGGCGCGGCGGCGCGGGCGGGGAGGGACAGCGCCGCCAGCGAAGCGGCGCTGCCGGCGATCAGCGAGCGGCGGGAAAGATCGATCACAGCGCCGAAATCCCTCCATCCAGCTTCAGTTCCGCCCCGGTCATGAACCGGCTTTCGTCACTGGCGAGATAGAGCACGCCGTGGGCGATCTCGTCGGGCTCGCCCACGCGGCCGAGCGGGATTTGCCGGGCCAGCTTGCCCATCACCACGCTCTTCTCAAGGCTCGCGTTGGCGGCAATGCCGTCAAGGATCGGGGTGTCGACGAAGGTGGGGTGCACCGAATTGCAGCGGATGTCCCACCCGCGCTTGGCGCAATGCAGCGCCACCGATTTGGTCAGCATCCACACTGCCGCCTTGCTGGCGTTGTAGCCGGGCATGGAGTCCGACGCGATCAGGCCGGCGATGGAACTGATGTTGACGATCGAGGCGGGCTGGCTCTCGCGCAGCAGTGGCAGCGCCTTCTGGCAGCCCAGGAACACGCTGTCGACATTGATGGCAAAGCCCTTGTGCCACTCATCCAGCGTGCAGGTTTCGATATTGCCGCGCACGCCCACACCGGCGTTGTTGACCAGCACGGAAAGCCCGCCCAGCACTTCGGCCGCCATCGCCACGGCGGCGTCCCAGTCGGCTTCGCTGGTCACGTCATGCCGCATGGCAAACGCGGTGCCGGCGCCATGCTCGGCATTGATCGCCTCGGCCTGCGCCGCTGCGCCTTCACCATTGATGTCGGTCAGCAGTACCCGCGCGCCCTCGCGCGCCAGCAGGCAGGCATGCGCCGCGCCAAGTCCCTGCGCCGCGCCGGTGACAAGCGCCTTCTTCCCCGCAACCCTGCCAGCCATCCCCGGTCTCTCCGTTATCGTTGCAGCATGTCCGCACCCAGCAGCATCAGCATGCGCACGTCGATGCCATAGCCCTGCGCGCGCTTGTCAGCGAGAAAGGCCTGCACGCCTGAAAGCGGCACGCGGTGCACGGTGATGCCTTCGCCTTCCACGCCGCCGCCTTCGCCCACCTTCACCAGCCCGGTTGCGCGGAACATCGTGAAGGCTTCGGTCACCATGCCGGGGCTGGAATAGAATTCGCCCAGCGATTCCATGCGTGCGGCGCGGTATCCGGTCTCTTCCTCCAGCTCGCGCGCGGCGGCGGTGGCGGCATCCTCGCCCTCCGCACCGTCCTCGTCGCCAATCAGCCCGGCAGGCATCTCGATCGAAGGCTTGCCCAGCGGCACGCGGAACTGCTCCACCAGAATCACGTGGTCGTGCTCATCCACCGCAAGGATCACCGCGGCGCGGATGTTGCGCGTGCGGCTCACATATTCCCAGCGCCCCCGCGTCTTGGCGACGATATAGCGGCCTTCCCAGCGGACCTCTTCCGGCTGGCCTTCGAATTCTTCCTGCAAGCTCATACTTCGATCAACCTGTCCGGCAGTTCGTTGATGTCGTTGGCCTGGCGCGGGGCGTGCTCGGCCAGCACCTTGCCCACCTGCTCCACCGCCGCGGCCATGCCGTCGCCCAGCCGGCCCTGCTTCACATGGCCGATCAGCGCATGCATGGCATCGCCCCACACTTCGGGCGAAACCTTGGCGGCAATCGCCTCATCGGCGATGATCTCGGCGCGGTGCTCGGCCAGCGAGACGTAGATCAGCACGCCGGTGCGCCCGGTGGTGCGCGCCTCTGCCCCCACGCGGAAGCAGGTGAGCGCGCGCGCATGGACCCGCGCCACCTTGATCGGCCGCGGCGTCAGCGCCAGCCGCAGCGGCTGCCACAGCAGGATCAGATACATGCCCGCAAACTTCACCGTCGCAGCGCCGAGCGCGAGGCCCAGCACCGCGCGCGGGCTCCATTCGTGCGCCCACAGCCCCAGCACGCGGTCCACCAGCGACAGGTAGAAGTGCGGGAACAGCTCCAGCACGGCCAGCGCCAGCAAAGCGACCACCGCGCTCCATGCCAGCGCCACGTCACGATAGGGATCGGAAACCGGCGTGGCGATGGTCACGATCTCGCCCGCGCTCAGCGCCTCGGCCGCCCCCACCGCTTCGGCCACGCGGGCGCGTTCGGTCTCGCTCAGCATCTCACCAGCTCCCGCTTGAGCCGCCGCCGCCAAAGCTGCCGCCGCCGCCGGAAAAGCCGCCGCCACCGCCCCAGTCTGACCCGCCGCCGGACGACCAGCCACTGCCGCCACCACCGCCCCAGCCGCCGCCGGGGAAGATCATCACGCCGGGGCTGCGATAGCGCCGCCCGCCGCCGCCCAGCGCGCGCAGGAACGGCAGCACGAAGAAAAAGAAGAAGATGACGAGGAAGATGACGGTGCCGAAATCGAACTGCGGCTCGCTCGCCTTGTCCTCCTTGGCCTTGGCCGCCTGCGCCACCTTGCGCGCCTCGTCCTCGGGCAGCTGCAGCTGCGCGATCAGCTTGTCGGTCGCTGCCGCAATGCCCCCGCCATAGTCGTTGGCCTTGAAGCGGGGGACCATCTCGTTGCGGATGATCTCGCCGGAAAAGGCGTCGGTGACAATGCCTTCAAGGCCATAGCCGACCTCGATCCGCATCTTGTGTTCCTTGGGCGCAACCAGCAGCAGCAGCCCGTCGTTGCGCTGCTTGTCACCGATCCCCCATGCGCGGCCGAGGCGATAGCCATAGTCGGCCACGTCGTAGCCCTGCAGGTCGGGGATCGTGGCGATCACCATCTGCCGCTGCGATTGCTGCTCCAGCGCGGCCAGCTTTGCCTCCAGCGCGCCGATCTGCTCGGGCGTCAGAAGATGGGCCTCGTCCACCACCCGCCCGGTCAGCTGCGGGAACGTCTGCGCCCATGCCGGCCCCGCGCAGAATGCGAGGAGGGCCAGCAGGGCGGCCAGCGCCAAGCGCAAAGGCCTGTATTTCATGATTTGACCTGACCTTGCGATGGGTGGTCGAGTGCGGAGAGGATGCGGGATGCGCCCGCTTCTATCCCGGCCTGCATCTTCCCCTTTCTGAACGGCGGCAGGATGTCCTGTTCGATGATCTGGGCGCAATCCTGATTGGTCAGTACCCGTTCAAGCCCGCGACCCACCTCAATGCGGACTTTGTGCTCAATCGGGGCGATGATCAGCAGGACACCATCATTGCGCCTAGCATCGCCAATGCCCCAGCCGTTGCCCAGAGCCAAACCGAAATCCTCGATAGAACGGCCCTGCAGGCTGGTAACGGTGACAATCACCACCTGTGGACCGCGCCGCTGCTCCAGACGGTCGAGCTTATCAACCAGTGCCTGCTCGGCCGCTGGCGTCAGCAAGTCTGCGTTGTCCACGATCCGGCCCGTCAGCGGGATCGGTGAAGCGGGTCGTGCCTTTTCCTGCTGGGCCGCCGCCGCGCCGGGCTGGCACGCCGCAGTTATCGGCGCGATCGCCAGCGCAATGGCAATGAATGGCCGACGCATGGCGTGCGGGCCTTACTGGCCCGCCGCCTTGCTGGCGCCTGCGCCGGTGTTGTCGTTGGCTGCGGGGGCGGCAGCCGGAGCGGCTGCGGGTGCCGCCGGGGTGTCGAAGCTGACCGGCGGGGCGGTGTCCGCGCCGGGGGTGGTGGCGGCAAAGGGCACCATCGGTTTGGCACCATAGATGATCTTCGCGCCGATCACCGCGGGGAAGGTGCGGATCGTGGTGTTATAGTCCTGCACCGCCTGATTGTAATCACGCCTTGCCACCGCAATGCGGTTCTCGGTGCCTTCCAGCTGGTCCTGCAGCATCTTGAAGTTGTCGTTGGCCTTCAGCTGGGGATAGGCCTCAACCGAGGCGAGCAGGCGGCCAAGCCCGGCGGAGAGCTGGCCCTGTGCCTGCTGGTACTGCGCCATCTTGGCCGGGTCGGTCAGGTCTGCGGCGGAAATCTGCACGCTCGTCGCCTTGGCGCGGGCTTCGGTCACCTGCACCAGCGTGCTCTGTTCGAAATTGGCCGCGCCCTTCACCGTGGCGACGAGGTTGGGGATCAGGTCGGATCGGCGCTGATACTGGTTCTGCACGTCCGCCCACTTGGCCTTGGCGGCTTCCTCTGCCGTGGGGATGGAATTCACCCCGCAGCCGGCAAGGCCCGCCGCCGCCAGCGCGGCAAAGGCAAAACGGGTGGCGCGGCGCATGATCGAAGCGGACATGGAGATGCAAATCCTCTTGCAGTGTCGGGCCGGAATGTAGCGCGCCCGCGCCCGCGTTCAAGGACGCCGGTCGGTCCGCGTCGGCAATTCATCCGATCGGGGCCACTTCATAGGGGGCAGTCCATATCGGAGGGCATAACCGCTTGTCCCACTGGCGTCATGGTGGCAATCAATTGCCTTGAGGATCGCACCACAAGAGGGGATTTGCCCATGGGCATGATGCAGGAATTCAAGGCTTTCGTTTCGCGAGGCAATGTGCTCGATCTCGCCGTCGGCGTGATCATCGGCGCGGCTTTCGGCAAGATCGTCACCTCGCTGACCGAGGACGTGATCATGCCGGTGGTCGGCCTGCTTTCGGGCGGGGTGGATTTCACCAACAAGTTCGTGATCCTGGGCGCCATCCCCGATACCTACAAGGGATCGCTCACCGATTATGCCGCGCTCAAGGCGGCCGGCATCGCCATGCTCGGCTACGGCGCGTTCGTGACCGCGGTGATCAACTTCCTGCTGATGGCCTTCGTCATCTTCCTGCTCGTGCGTCAGGCCAACAGGCTGCTGGCCAAGCCTGCGGAAGAAGCTCCCGCTGCCCCCGCCGGGCCGAGCGAGGTGGAACTGCTCGCGGAAATCCGCGATGCCCTGAAGGCGAAGGGCTGAGCTCTGCATTGCGCTTTCGGGATTGCGGGCCCCGCAGGGGGTACGGTGATCCCGGATGGCGTTCGGAACCAACAGAAAAGGCCGGGGCTTCCACCCCGGCCTTTTCCTTTCCTGTCCGGTAACGCCTTCAGCCCCTGGGCGCGCGCTCCTTGCACCAGGCGATTCCCCGGCGCAGCAGGTCATAGAACACCGGAAGGTCCCATGCGCAGCGGTCCACGGTCGGCCACCAGTCCAGCATCGGCTGCAGGTCGTAATGCCCGCGGCAGTGGCCCAGCGTGTTATAGAGCACCGCGCCCGCGCCGTGCCCTTTCAGATACATCACCGCATGCTTGCCAATGGCGTCCGCCGCCTCGACAAAGCCGGTCCCTTCCACCGTGCAGTCGGTTTCCAGCAGCACGTGCAGGTCCCCGTGATATTCCATGTGGTACAGTTCGTCGGTGGTCTCGAACGGCTCCACCCCTTGGGTCAGCGGATGGTCGGGATCGGCCACGGTGACGGTATAGGGTGCGATCGGCGGGTGGCTGATGAACTGGCTGCCCAGCATGTCCATCATCAGCGGGGCCCAGCGCGGCGCATCCCACAGGCCCTTGTTCGGCCCGTCGGTCAGCAGGCGCAGCACTGAATTGGTGCCATGCAGCGCATACCAGCGCCCGCCCGCCTGCAGCCAGTCGCGCAGCACTTCCTGCGCCTTCAATGAAGGGGTGACGTCGCAGGTATAGGTGATCAGGATGTCCGCCTCGGCGATGGCCGCCGTGTTCTCGTAATCCTCGAACACGCGCGTGCGCACCGCCGGGTCTTCGGCCAGCAGCTTCAGCAGCTCCAGCCGGGCGAAGTCCATGTCATGCCACACGCCGCCGCACACCAGCACGCAGTTTATGCGCGGGGGGCGTGCCTCTGCCGTCGCGTCGCTCACTTTTTCGCCCCCAGCTCGCCGTTCAGGTACTTGTCCAGCGTCTGGTGGAACTGGCGGATGCGGATTTCCTGGTAATCGCCCAGGTTCACCTCGCCCGTCTTCGACGCATGCAGGCCATCCTGCACATAGGGCAGGTTGTCCATGTCCTGTTCGAACACGTGGCCCAGCACGCCCAGCTCGGGCGCGTCGGTCCACTTCTGCTCCGGCGTCAGCAGCTTCATCGGCACGCCGTGCGGCATCGGATCGCCCTTTTTCACGCGGGCCAGGATGCGCACTTCCATCAGGCAGGTGTCCGGCGTCTTTCCCGGGCGCCAGCGATAGACGATGTTGGGCATGAACCCGCCCCACGGGGCAAAGTTGGGGAACACGTTGTAAACCAGGCCGTCGAGCAGCTCGGCATCGGTGGCGTGGTCGTGGTCATACCCGGTCTGCTCGGTATAGCCCTTGCGCATCGCCGCGCCCAGCGCCGCGCGCGCGGTCATGCCTTCGGGCACGGTCACTGCAAAGGGATCGCCCGCCGCTTCATAGTTGTCGGCGCTGCGGCCGTTGTACTTGCAGAATTCGTCGACGATCCACTGCTGCGTCTTGCCATCCGGGTCCACGTGCGGGCTCATGATGCCAAAGGGCACGTGGTTCACGTTCACATTGTCGCCATATGTCCAATAGGCGCTGTTGGCGTCTCCGGTGAAGGGCAGCAGCTGCGGGTGGGTCACCACGGTGTGCCACGCTTCCATGAAGGCTTCGGCCGTCACCTTCCAGTTGGCCGGCACTTCCTTGGCCACCCAGATCACCGTGGTGCATTCCTCGTGCCGCCACCGCTTGAAGAACTCGGGGATCGGGGCAAGGTATTCCTCCAGGCTCGGCCCGCCCTTTTCCTCGCGCAGGAAGATGTACCCGCCCCAGCGGCCCACCTCGGCTTCGGGCAGGGCCATCTTGTCGGCCTGCAGATGCTTGAAGTCCCACGAACAGGGCATGCCGTCAAAGCTGCCGTCCTTGTTCCAGGCAAAGCCGTGGAACGGGCAGGTGAACTTGTCGGCGGTGCCGTCTTCGGTGCGCAGCTTGCGCCCGCGGTGAAGGCACACGTTGTGCATCGCCTTCACGCTGCCGTCTTCCTGGCGGCTGATCAGCCATGAACGGCCCGCGTTCTCGAACACGGTGTAATCGCCGGCTTCGGGAATGTCCTCCTCCCGCGCGGCGAACTGCCACACATGGGGCCACATCTTCTCGCGCTCGGCCTTGGCGAACGCCTCGCTGGTATAGCGTTCGGCGGCAATCGGCGCGCTGCCCCGGTATTGATAGCTTTCTTCGGTCAGGATCGCGGGGGCCGGGCGCGAATCCTGCGCCAGCAGATCCTGCCAGCTGATGCCTTCGGACCGCGCGGTTCCGCCGATATTGGGATCACGCTCTGCCATCGTTTTGATTCCTCACCCAGGATTACCTTCGGTTATGCCGGTTTTGGCCTTCGCGGGCGCGCGAGTCACCTTGCGCAAAAGCATAGGTTGCGCGCGTCTCCGCCAGCCTGCACCACTCAGCCAAGCATTTTGCGGGCCAGGCATCAATCGGGAGAGAACAGTGAGCAGGAGACTCGAAGGCAAGGTGGCCCTTGTCACGGGCGGCACCACCGGCATCGGTGCTGCCGCCGTGCAGCGCCTCTCGGAAGAAGGCGCGAAGGTGTGGTTCACCGGATCGAAGGAAGAGCCTGCCGCCGCGCTCTGTGCGGAAACCGGCGCGGTGTTCCGCAAGCACCGCGTGCAGGATGAGGCGGCATGGGGCACGCTGATCGACGATATCCTCGCCACCGAAGGCCACCTCGACATCGCCTTCGCCAATGCCGGGACCGAAGCGGGCGATGGCAGCATCGAGGATGTAAGCCTTGATGGCTGGAACAGCATCATCGCCGTCAACCAGACCGGCGTGATGCTCACCGTGCAGAACGCGATCCGCGCCATGGTGAAGAACCCCGGCGCCACGGGCTCGATCATCATCAATTCGTCGATGAACGCCACCCGCCCGCTGGGCAACTATGTCGCCTATTCCGTCACCAAATCGGCCGTGTGCGCGCTGGCAAAGTCGGCCGCGGTCTATTGCGGGATGAAGAAGTACAAGATCCGCGTCAACGCGATCCTGCCCGGCGTGGTGGAAACCCCGCTGATCACCCAGATCATGAACGCGCAGCCTGATCCCGCCGCCGCGCGCGCGATGTACGACGGGATGGCGCCAATGGGGCGCATGGCCCAGATCCACGAGATCTCGGGCCTTGTCGCCTATCTTGCCTCGGATGAAGCCGCTTTCATTTCCGGCGCCGAGATCGCGATCGATGGCGCCACCACCGCCGGCATGATGGGGGTCTGATGACCATGGAACTGGGTTCTCAACGGCTGAAGGGCCGCGTCGCCTTCGTCTCGGGCGGCCTGCGCGGCATCGGCCTCGCCTGCGTCGAACGCTTCCTGGCCGAAGGCGCGGAAGTGGTGCTGTCGGATCTCGATGCGGCAGACAGCGAAGCCGCCACCTCGGTGCTGGCGCGGCTGGGGCAGGCGGCCAGCTATGTCTCGGCCAACGTGGCCAGGGAAGAGGATTGGGAGCGCGCCGTCGCCATGGTGAAGGAACGCCACGGCAAGTGCCATGTGCTGGTGAACAACGCCGGCATCGATCTGACCGGGCCGGTGGAAAGCCTATCCATGGAAGGCTGGCGGCGGATCATGTCGATCAACGTCGACGGCGTGTTCCTGGGCACCAAGCATTTCGTGCCGATGATGGCGGAAAGCGGCAAGGATTTCCGTGGTGGCTCCTCGATCATCAACGTCAGCTCGATCATGGGGCTGGTGGGGATGAACGAAGTTTCGGCCTACAACGCCAGCAAGGGGGCGGTGCGCCTGTTCACCAAGGGCATCGCCATCGAATTCTGCCAGAAGAAGACGCCGATCCGCGCCAATTCGCTGCATCCCGGCTTCGTGGAAACGCCGCTGCTCAAGGCTGGATTCCAGCGCTGGGTGGATCAGGGTTTTGCCGAAAAGCCCGATGATCTGGTGGCCGGCGTTGTTGCCAGCACGCCCATCGGCCGCCTGGCGCAGCCGGCCGAACTGGCCAGCGCCGCCTTTTTCCTCGCCAGCGAGGATTCCAGCTACATGACCGGCGCAGAGCTGGTCATCGACGGGGGATGGACTGCACAATGACGATTGCTCTCGATGATGTGGTCGCCGTCGTCACCGGCGCGGCCGGCGGCATCGGCCGCGAACTGGTCAAGGCGCTGAAGGCGGCGAACGCCACGGTCGTCGCCACCGATCTGGTTGCCGAAGCAGAGATCGAAGGCGCGGACCATTACCTGAAGCACGACGTGACGAGCGAGGCCGACTGGCGCGCCGTGGCGGCGCTGGTGCAGGAAAAGTATGGCCGGCTCGATGCGCTGGTGAACAACGCCGGCTATTCGATCGTGACGAAGTTCGAAGACACGCCGCTTTCAGAATTCCACCGGGTGAATGCGATCAACGTCGATTCGGTCATCATCGGTACGCAGATCCTGCTGCCGCTGCTGCGCGAAGGTGGAAAGGCGCGCAAATCGGGCGCTTCGGTGGTCAATTTCTCCAGCGTGGGCGGCCTGCGCGGCGCGCCGTTCAACGCGGCCTACTGCACTAGCAAGGCGGCGGTGAAGATGCTCAGCAAGTGCCTGGGCGCGGAATTCGCGGCGCTGGGATACAACATCCGCGTCAATTCTGTGCATCCCGGCGGGATCGACACGGCCATGCTCAATTCGATCATGGACCGCTATGTCGAACTCGGCGCCGTCCCCTCGCGCGAGGTGGCGCTGCAGGGGATCGTGGCCAACCATCCGATCGGGCGCATGGGCCGGCCGGATGAAATGGGCGGTGGCGTGGTCTATCTCTGCTCGGATGCGGCAAGCTTCGTGACCTGTGCCGAGTTCGTGATGGACGGCGGTTTCAGCCAGGTCTGACCGGGGCGCCTTTTGGGTGGGGTCAGGGGGGCTCAACCCCCTGTCAGTCGATCTCAACCCCTTCTCAGTCGTTTTCAATGTACGGCCCCGATTCCACCCGCAATCGGGGCCTTTTCAATGCAATTTCAGTAGTTTGGATCAGGGATTGGCCCCGGCGGCGATCCACGCGCGGATTTTCGCGATTTCGGTGGCGGGAAGGGGGCTGCCACCGAACGGCATCCGCGCCCCAGACCCGCCATGCGCAATGTGCGAGCCTTCCAGCTTCATCACCAGATAGCTCCTGTCCGGATCGCCGGGCGCAATCCGCAGCACGCCCGGCGCCTCCTGCGAGGGCTTGTTGACGAGGAAGGACAGCGCGCTGTCTGACACCAGCGACATGCCGCCCGCTTCCTCGCCGGTGAGGTGGCAGGTGGCGCAGTTCGCTTCGAGCAGGGGGGCGATGTCCGCCGTGTAGCTGACCGGCGTGGGCGCCTGGGCCTGTGCGGCGCAGGCGAGCGCGAGGAGACCTGCGCCGCCGAAAATGGCCTTTCCGATCATGCGCTTGCTGCGTGCTTGCCGGCGATGTAGCCGAAGGTGAGGGCCGGGCCGATGGTGCCGCCCGCGCCGAGATAGGCCTGCCCGGTGGGCGCGGCGATGCAGTTGCCCGCGGCGTAGAGGCCGGGGATCGGCTGGCCGTTGGCGCCCAGCACCTGCGCCTGCGCGTTGACCTGCGGCCCGCCGGCGGTGTCCAGCGTGCCCGGCGCGAGCACGATGGCGTAGTATGGCCCCTTGGCGGCGAAGGGGTGCATCGTGTTGTTGGGAAAGGGGTTTTCCGGCTGCGAAGTGCCTGCGCGGCGAGCCGAGAACAGCAGGTGCCATTCACGGTCATAGAGGTACTTGCCGCGCCCAAACTCCGCATCGACGCCCTTCCTGGCATAGCCGTTGAAGGTTGCGATGGTCTGTTTGGCGTTCGCCGCGAAGTCCGGCGCGAGGCGGACGCCGCTGGTGCGGTCCTGCCACCCGGCGAGCTGGGCGTCGATCCTGCCGAAGAGTTCCTCCCAGGTCTGCCCTTCGAGCAGGTGGGGCTGTTCCGACTTGTCGACGGGGAAGGGGAAGGCCCCGCCGAAGGCGTCGATGCTGCGCTGGTCGAACAGCATGAACATCAGGTGGTTGGGGTATTCCTCGTGCGCCGGGTCGTACCAGAAATGGGCCTGGGTGCGATCGTTGTAGTCGCGCTTTTCGTTCACGACACGGCGGCCGTACTTGTTGACGAGGATCATCGAATCCCCCGGCAGGACGAAGGCGCCAAGGCCGATGCCGCGCGTCTTCAGCGCCTCTCCCAGCACGACCTGCGAGCGCCAGCCAAGGCCGAGGTTGCCCATCATCGCGCCCGCATCCTGCGCGATCGGGATGAAATCGCCGGTGGAGCCGGGCAGGGCGCACGAGCCATAGACGGCGGGCTGGTGCATGTCGCACAGCTGGACGTTGTGCGAATAGCCGCCGGTGCCGAAGACGACCCCCTTGGTGGCCTTGATGCGGATCGCCTTGTCACCCTGCTTCGCCTCCACGCCGATGACGCGGCCGGAGCCGTCCTTGACCAGGCGGGTGACGCGGGTGCGGGTGAGGATCGGCACGCCCTTGGCCTTGAGGTGGGCGTGGAGCTGCGCGGCAAGGCTGCCGCCACCCTGCGATGAACCGGAGCCGACGGCGGGTTCAAGCGTCCGACCGGTGGGCACCTTGTTTTCGGGCAAGTGATCAGCATAGTCGGGCGCAGGGCGATCCACCTGGAACAGGCGGAACTGCTTGAACTGCATCACGCCCAGTTCGCGCAAGTGGTCGATGGCGGCAGAGCCGTGATCATAGAACGCCTCGACCACGCGGAAGCGGTTCTCGTCCAGCCCGAGGGTGGGGCTGGAGGGGTTGTACTGGCGCGGATAGCCATAGCGCACGGCATAGCGCAGGGCATCGTCCTTGCTGTCCTGGATGCCCTGTTCGCGCAGGATGAAGTGGTTGAAGATCCACGCCACGCCGCCCGATTTGGCGGTGGTGCCGCCAAGGATCGGCATTTTTTCAACCATCAGCACGCGCGCGCCCTGCGCCAGCGCGGTGACCGCCGCGGTGCCGGCGGCGGCACCGCTGCCGACGCAGAGCACGTCGGTTTCATGGTCCCAGCCGGGTTCCGCCGTCTGCGCGCCGGCTTGCGTGGCTAGGCCGCCGGTGGCCGCAGCGGCTGCAGCGATCCCCGCGCCGGCGAGCATGCGCCGCCGATCGATACGTGTGGTGGTCATGGTGTTCTCCCGTTCCTTTGTCGTTGCCGGCTGGTGCCGTGTGTATGTGCTGAACAGCCCCCCTCCCTCCTTCGACAGGCTCAGGATGAACGGGAGGGGGCCGGGATCAGCGCCGCCCTTCGAGGTAGTCGTTGATCACTTCGTGAAAGCGGCGGATGCGGGTTTCCTGTTCGCAGAGGTAGGCATCGTCATGCCCCAGCGAATGCAGGCCCTGCTGCTGGGTGACGGCAACTTCGAGGTCCTGGATCAGGAAATCGCCCTGCTTGATCTCCGCGGTATAGGCGTCGAAATCGCCGGTCTGGTGCTCGGCATCGCGCCATGGGCGCAGGCCATAGAGCGTGGGGATCTGCTGCCCTTCGATCTCCGGCGAAAGGTACCAGTAATCGAAGGTCGACCAGTTCGGGTCTTCCGCATCGGGTTCGGTACGGAACACGTGCAACCCTTCCGGCGTGCCGGTGATGGTGAAGTTGGGAAAGCATGTGTGGTGGAACTGGTCGGTCAGCTCGTCATCGCTGAGCCGGTCGAAGTGCCTGAACCCGCGCGCGGGGCCCAGCCTGCGACGGGCCTGCTGCAGCGCGATGCGGCCTTCCTGCGCGCGGCCTTCGAATTCGGCGGGATCGATGTCCCACTCTTTCAGCACTTCGGCCCACAGCGGCTTGACCTGCTGGGCATCCATGTAGCGGCTGGAAGGCTGCAGCTTCTCGATCATGCGGTTGTGCCCGCTGGGGTACATCTCGAAGATCGTGGTGGAATAGTGATCGTCGATCATCCCTTCGAACTGCGGATGGACCGAGGGGATGTGGTAGGATTCGTTGAAGTTGTCTGACGCGAATTTCCAGTTGGTGTTCACCCGCAGGGTGCGCCAGACGACCCGCTTCCAGTTGGCCAGATCGCGGTTCCTGAGCAGGGTGGGGATCGGGTGGAGATATTCCTCAAGCGGAACGGCGTTGGGATCGAAGCTGTAGAACACGAAGCCGCCCCAGGTTTCGCAGGGCACTTCCTTCATCCGCAGCTTGCCGCAAGGGCTGCCCTGACGGAAATCCTCTTCATCCTGCACCCAATCGAGCGCGCCATCGATGTTCCACTTCCACCCGTGGTAGGGGCAGGTGAAGTGATCGGCCACGCCGCCTTCCTCGGTGGTGACGAGGCGGTTGCCGCGATGGCGGCACACGTTGTGGAAGGCGCGGATGCCGCCGTCCTTCTGCCGGACCATGATGACCGACTGGCGCATGAAGTTGTGGGTGATGAAATCGCCCGCTTCCTCAAGCTGGGAGGTGCGGCCGCCGACATGCCAGATGCGCTTCCACATCCTTTCCCATTCAAGCGCGGCAAAGTCCTTCGACCAGTAGCGATCGCCGGTGATGGCGTCGCCACGGCAGCGGGGGAATTCCGCATCCGGGCTGGTGGGATAAGTGGCGTTCGGATTGGGGATGGTCAGGTAATCGGCCATGATAGCTCTCCGGTCAGGCGCGCCATCTCCCCATCCGGCGGGCCAAGGAACGATCGGTCTTGTCTTGAGGCCTCGGTTTGGGCCTCTTTTTTGCAACAGCCGTCTTTTTACGGGCGGCCGTCATCCCGGCCGGCAGGGCTGCGGGCCCTGCCGGCCGGGCAGGAACCGTTACTGCGCGTTTTCCAGCGTGCCGGTGAGCGGCATCAGGAAATCCATGGTGTAACGCGTGGCCTTCCAGCCTGCGGCGGTGCGGCGCACGTCGAAGTAGTAGCGGCCGTTGACGGTGACGCCACGGCCGTCCTTGCCCACGCCCATGCCGATCACATAGGCGCGGATCGAGGCGGTATCGCCATCGTAGGCGGTGATGGCGAAGTTCGTCAGGTAGTGCGCGTGATGCGCCATGTTGGCGAAGACGTTGGTGAAGAATTCGCGGATGCCGGCGTGCCCGTGGACCGCGGCGAGACCGATGCCGGAAAGATCGAACACCGCATCTTCGGTGAAGACATCAAGGATGCCGTCAATGTTGCCGATGGTGTCCACGGCGTGGGCATAGGCGACCAGCACGTCCTGGATGGCGAGGCGGTCTTCGATCGGGCAGGCGGTCATCGTTCTGTTCATCCTCTCGCGGCGCAAATGCCGTTGTCTATGGAAAGAGCGGGCGTATCGGATCGGTCCTGCCGTCCCAGCCGGCCGCGCCTTCGGCAATGCGGATGAAGGCGGCGGTCTGGGCTTCGTCTTCCTCGACGATCTCGATCATGCAGCCGAGCGCGGCCGCCGTATCGACATAGCAGAAGCGCATCTCGCCAAACTTGCCATCGATGGCGACGGCGAAGCCCTGATCCACATAGCGCTGGCGCGTTGCATCGTAATCGGCGGTGTAGATGCAGAAGTGGTGGAACCCGCTCTGCCCCTTGGCGATGGTATCGCGATAGGCGCTGGGGCGATCGCAGTGCTGCTGGATCAGTTCCACCTGCACGCCGCCGGACTGGGCCAGGGCGACCGAGAAATCGAGCCCTTCGGCCAGCTCCCCGCGATAGCGCGCCTCTGCCAGCTGGATATGCGGAACCATGAAGAACGGCCCGATGCCGGTCGAAGCGATCCAGGCCCGTGCGGCCGCCTCCACGTCATCGACGATGAAGGCGGCCTGCATCAGGTGGGGCCCCACCTGACCGGGCACGACAGCAAGGCTGCTGGAAGGCAGGGAGGTTGCGCCCGCCATCAGCCGTTGCCGTGCACCATGTCGTTCAGCTTTTCATGGAACCGCTGAACGCGCTTTTCCTGCCCCGGCAGGATGCAGCCCTTGAAGCCGCGCGAATTGAGACCCTGTTGCTGGGTGGTGCCGATCGACAGGTCCTGGTCCGCCACGAAGCCGACCGAAACGCCATCGCCATACGTGCTGTGGCGGTGGATGGCATCGAGCCGGAAGGGCGCGGGGCCGACCGGGGTTTCGATGGTGTCCATGCCCTTGACCGGCGGATAGAGGCACCAGTGCTGGAACACGCACTTTTCCGGATCGGTGGGATGCGGTTCAGTGCGCAGGATCTGGCACTGTTCGGGCGACATGGTGAGGGTGAGGTTGGGGAACAGCGTGCAGTGGAAATAATCGACCAGCTGCTGGTCGGTCATCGTGCTGTAGTCATAGCCCCGCTCTGCGCCCTTTTCGCGCTTGGCCTTGATCACCGCCTCGCGGATGTCAGCCGTGCGGCCGCGATATTCCTTGGGATCGATGCCCCATGCCTCTGCAGCTTCATAAAGGCCCGGGGGCACGTCGCCGCTGACGTAGTCCTTGCGGCTGGTGGCCTGGTGGCCGATCATCCACATCGAGTTGTGGCCGTTCTCGTACATCTCGAACAGCGTGGTGGGCAGGCCGTCGTTGATGAAGGTGGCAAGTTCGGGGTGGATGGTGGGGAGGTGGTAGCTTTCGTTGAAGTTGTCGCGGATGATCTTCCAGTTGAAATCGCAATCCGCCGATACGTTGAGCACGCGCACCCAGTTTTCGAGCTTGTAGCCGGCGAGGCGATCAGTGAAGGGCCAGAGCCATTCGTGCAGCGGGGCGACATCGTCGTCCATGCACCAGAACACGAAGGGCCCCCAGGTATCGCAGCGCAGTTCCGACAGGGTGACCTTGCCGCAGGGGTTGCCGCCGGCGAAATCGTCGGGGTCCTGCACGTGGACGAGGGTGCCGTCGGGATCGAACTGCCAGCCGTGATAGCCGCAGGTGATGCGCGGGGTGGAGCCGGAATCGCCGAGGATCAGGCGGTTACCGCGATGCGGGCAGGTGTTGTAGAACGCCTTTACCCCGCCATCGGCCTGTCGGACCATGATCACCGATTCCTTGCCGAAGTTGTGGCGGATGAAATCGCCCTCTTCCTCCAGCTCGGCCAGCACGCCGCCCAGGTGCCAGACCTTGGGCCACAGGTGCCTGTTTTCCAGCTCCATCCATTCGCGGGTGATGTAGCGGTCTGCGGTGATGGTGTCACCGCGCACCGGAACGTCGAATTCCGGGGAGTAGCGGGAGATTGGCTGCTCGACAGTCATAGTGCGGGATCCTCCAGGATGCTTGTCAGACCGGCCAGTCGCGCGTTTCGCTGAAGTCGGTCCCACGCCGCCCGGAGAGTACCAGAGGGTTGGCCTTCAGGAAATCGTCGGCAGCTGCGCCGGTTTTTGCCCAGTCCACTATTTCGCGGCGGCGGCTGATGCGCCACTCGCCATTCTTGCAGGTGTATTCGTCGACATAGCGCCCGGCGACGATGAGGTCGGTCGGGATGCCGTCCTGGTTGGTACGGTGCCAGGCGAAGAAATAGACCTCGCCACTGGCGGCATGGCCGTTCACGCTGATCTGCGCCTGGCCGATGATGTGCTGGCTGCCTTCGAGATCTGCGAGGAAACCTTGGGCGAAGGACACGAATTCATCGGCGCTGCCCTGCATCAGGCCGCAATCAACCCAGGCATCATCGTGGAAGGCGCTGCGGTGGAGCACGGGATCGAGCCGGTCCTGCCCGCGCATGTAGCGGCACAGGGCATCGTGGATGTCACGCCGGGCGCAGAGATCGCGGACTTCGGCTTCAAGGTCGAACGCCATGCCGGTCACTCCCCGGCCTGGTCTTGGGCGGAAAGGTATTTGTCGACGACCATCTGGAAGTGGCGGATGCGCGCTTCCTGGTAGTTGCCGAGGTGCTGGACGCCGGTGGCGCTGGCGCGGAAACCGGCCTGCTGGGCGCGCAGGTTGTCGGTATCCTGATCATAGACATGGCCCATGGCCGCATCGAAGCCGGGGGCCGAAGCATAGCTCTCATGCTCGGCGACGTGGTAGGGCTCCGGTGGCTCGGGCGCGAGACCTTCGGCCGGATTGGGGCGCAGGAACAGGATTTCGAACAGGGTGCGGTTGGGATCGCTGCCGATCGGGCGGAAGCGATAGGCCATGGGCAGCGACAGGCCGGGGAACAGCACCATGTTGGGGAAGACATGGTATTCGATGGTGTCGATCATCTCGCTGTCAGAAACGTGGGAGAGATCGGTCTTGTACTGCGCGCCCATCACCTTGCGCAGGTGGCGCGCCATCACGGTGCGGGCGGTTTCGCCGGGGCCGACGGTGAGGCCACTGCCGCGCGAATCCGTGTCACCCAGGATCATCGTGGCGAGCAGCTGCTCCTCGGTGAGGGGCTGGGCGAGGTGAGGGGAGTTGACCCCGGTGGCGGCGTAGAAACGGGTGACGTGGTCGGAATGGCAATCATACTGCACGTTGGCATCGCCCACGCCCTTGAGCAGCTGGGGGTGCGTTTCCAGCACGTGGTAGGATTCGAGGAAGGCTTCCTGCGCCGTCTTCCAGTTGCAGGGCAGTTCCTTGGCGACATGGACGGCCACATTGCGGTTGGCGATATCCCAGCCGGCGAAATGATCGGGCAGGGGGGCGAGGAATTCGTCGAGGCTGGGCCCGTGCGGCGATGGATTGATGAAGACGAAGCCACCCCAGTGGCCGACGCGGACTTCGGGCAGACGGGTCTTCGCCGGATCAACATGGGCGAAATCCCACGCGCAGGGGACGGACTTCAGGCTGCCGTCATTCTCCCACGTCCAGCCGTGATAGGGGCAGCGCAGGTCGTTGCCCGAGCCGACGCCTTCGCCGCGCTTGAACTTGGTGGAGCGGTGCAGGCAGGAATTGACGAAGCCCTTCACGCTGCCGTCGTCCTGGCGGACCACGACGTAGGAGAGGTGGGCGACTTCGTAGGTGTAGAAATCGCCGGGCTCGGGAATGTGGTCCTCGCGGCAGACCCACTGCCAGGTGCGCTTCCAGATCTTCTCGATCTCAGCCTCGAAGATCGACTGGTCGAAATAGCGATCGACCGAAACAGGCTCACTGCCGAGGTAGGCGGGCTGTTCAAAGGCGAGCACGGCGGGAGGGGGGACAAGATCGCGCGCGACGATTTCCTGCACGCTGGGCGCATCGGGGCAGCGCACTGCCGCAAGTTCGGCCGCATCGTCCACGGCGGACGGCAAGCCGTGCTCTCGGATCATCTCGAGCATTGTGGGACTCTCCCGACACGCACGCCTTAAAACAGGCAGTCTTGCCGGTTTTGTGATCCATTTTGCGAGTCGGCTCAACCTAGCTGATTCGATAGGCGGGGGCGGGGCATGGAAAAGGGCGGGAGCGCACGCTGCGCCCCCGCCCTGCGGAGCAACCGGAAACGGGCAAGGTCAGGTCATTCCATGGTTTCGCCGTTGTCGATGGTGATGGTGGTGCCGGTGATGTGGCGGCCATCGTCGCAGGCGAGGTAGAGCACCATGTTGGCGATATCGATCGGCTGGCCCATGCCGTGGTTGTGGATCTGGTCCAGCCCGGCTTCGCCCGCAGGCAGTTCGGCCAGCGCCTGTGCGGTCATCGGGGTGACGATGGCGCCGGGCACGATGGCGTTGCAGCGGATGCGGTACTTCCGTTCGCGGCAGTGGACGGCGGTGGAGCGGCTGAGCGCGATCACGCCGGCCTTGGCGGCGGAATAGGCGGGAATGGTGCCGATGCCCTTGACCGCGGCGACCGAGGCCATGTTGATGATCGAGCCCGAGCCATCATGGCTCATGTGCGGGATCGCCGCGCGGCAGCCGAGGAAGGTGCCGGTCATCATCACATCGACCTGCAGGCGCCAGTCATCGAGCGAAAGGTCCTCGACCGAGCCGAAGCGGACGAGGCCGGCGTTGTTGACGAGGGTATCGAGCCGGCCGAAGCGGCTGACGGTTTCGGCGACGACTTCGGCCCAGCGCGCCTCATTGCGCACGTCCTGCTGCAGGAACACGCAGTCGGGGATCGCGGCTGCGGTCTCTTCACCCAGCGCGGCGTTCATGTCGGTGATCACGACCTTGGCCCCTTCGCGCGCGAGCACGCGCGCATCTTCCGCGCCGAGGCCCGAAGCGCCGCCGGTGACCAGCGCGACGCGTCCATCCATCTTGCCCATGTATTGCTTCCTTGGTTGTGGCCTCAGGCAGGCCATTGCAGGGTGACGCGGCGCAGCGCGCCGACGATGCCGGGGACGGGGGAGAGGTCCGCGTCCGGGGCGAGTTCGAAATCGGGGATGCGGCGCAGCCATTCCTCCAGCGTGATCGCCACTTCCTTGCGTGCCAGTTCCTGGCCAGGGCACATGTGCGGCCCGCTGCCGAAGGCGGAATGCGGCGCGCGGCGGCGGGAGAAGTCGATCTTCAGAGGATCGTCGTTCTGCGCCGGATCGAGTCCGTGGACCTGCGTGGGCATGGCGATCATGTCTCCCGCCTTCAGGGTGACGCCGTGAAATTCCATGTCATGGCGCACCTCGCGCCCGATGGAAACGAGGCCGAAGCGGCGGAACAGTTCGTTGACGGCGGGCGTGGTGTTCCCGCCCATGGCGGCGAGATCGGCGCGCAGCGGCGGGTTCTGCGCCAGTTCCGCCAGCACGAAGCCGAGGAAATTGACCACGGTATCGACCCCGGCGATCAGCACCTGGGTGCACAGCTTCACCGCTTCGTCGGGCGTCATGATGCGGCCGCCCATGTCTGCGATGACCATCTGGCTGAGCATGTCCTCGCCGGGATTGGCGGTGCGCCTGGCAATGACCGGGGCGAGATAGGCGAAGAAGGCCTGCTTGCCCTCTTCGAAGGTCATCGGCATGCCGGGCCGGGTCATGCAGGCGGCCCAGTGGCGGATTGTGGGCGCATCCTGCATGGGCAGGCCCACCATGGTCATGAACACCCGGATGGGGAAGATCTCGGCATATTCAGCGGTGAAATCGCAGTGGCCGCGCGCGCGGAAGCTTTCGATCAGGTCAATCGCGGTCTGGCGGATGGAATCGCCGAGGCCGCGCACCGTGCCGGGATTGAGCCGGGCGTTGAGCAGCGCGCGATAAGGGCGGTGTTCGGGCGGATCGATGGTGGTGGGGATCAGGCCGTGGTGCTCGCCGATGGACTTGGGCACCACGATCACGCGCGAGGAAAAGCGATCGGGATCGGACTGCACCTGCTGCACCGCCTCACCCGAAAGAGCGATCCAGTGACCTTCGTTGCGGGGTGTCCATATCACGGGCGGATGGTCCGCCTGCAGCCTGGCCCAGGCGCGGTGGAAGCCGATCTCCTCGATCAGCGGCGGCTGGTAGACATCGACATCGGCCACGTGGCTTTGCGGAACATGCGCGGGGATGCCGGCATCCATGTCATTCTCCCAAGCTGGCCCAATGCTTGTAGACGGGGTCTGCCGGGCCGAAGCATCCCCAGGTGCCCAATGCCTCATAGAACCCGCCGCGCTGCAACGAGGATTTGTGAGAGGTATTCCAGTCGGTGACGAAAGTCCGGTTGCGGATCAGCCACTTGCCATCGCGCCGCACATAGCGATCAAGGTAGCGGCCGCCGGTGGTCACGTCCTGGCCGTCCATGACCATGTGGGCGATGGCGTAGTGTTCGCCCACCGCATTGTCGCCAACAACCTGCACCCATTCGTTGGCCACGGAATGGAAGCACAGGTCCAGCCGGGTGGAGACGAAATTGCAGATCTGGTCTGCGAACTGCGCCCCGCTGCCATTGATGACGCCGCTGATCACCACCGAATCCTCGCTGAAGATCGAGGCGAGCAGGGCCTTGTCAGCACGGTCCACGCCGCGGGCATAGGCCATGCACAGGTCATGGATCTCGGCACGGGCGAGAGCGTGGTGCAGGGCTGAGTCTGAAGGGGTGGTCATGGCCGGGGCATCCTTGGAACTGGCGGCGATTTCAGCGGCGTAGAGCGAGAGCAGGGCGCGACCAGGGTCGGCGGCCTGCTTGCCCCCTTGCGCGACATAGTGGGCGAGATCGGGGTCGCCGTCGCCGCGCTGGGCGGTGTTGGGGCGGTTGGTGTTGCCCTCGATCACGTATTGCCGGTGGGTGATGCGCCACTGGCCATCGATGCAGGCGTGGGAATCGAGGTAGCGGCCGAGCACCATGCGCTGCGTCTCGACGTCCTCGACATGGGCAATGACGTAGGATTCAGAAACGGCGCGGTCGCCATTGACCTTGATCCACATGTTGCAGGTGCGGTGGGTGGTGGGCGGGGCGGCCTTCTGCGCATCGCCAAGGATGGCGACGAGGGTTTCTGCAGGGCCCGAGAAGAAGCCGTAATCGACGGTGGCGCCGGGGTGATAGGCCGCGGCGAGCAGCGTGGCGTCGCCCCGATCCACGCCGCGGCTGTGCAGCGCCAGTGCATTGAGGATGCCGTGGCGGGCGGCGAACTGATGAGGGGTGACCATGGTTATCCCGAAGGAAAAAAGAACCCCGGCCAGTTGGCCGGGGTCAGGGAGGATCGATTGCCTAGAACTTGTAGCCGGCCGAGACACCGAACTGGCGCGGCGGCGCATAGCCGACGAGGCCCATGTAACCCGGCGAGTCATAGACGGTGGAGATGTAGCGCTTGTCGAACAGGTTCTTGCCCCACAGGCCGATCGAATAGCGATCGTCCGGTCCGTAGAAGGTCAGAAGACCGTCGACGAGATAGGTGGGCTGCACGGTGGAGCGCGGGGAGTCGATGATCGAGGTGTAGTACTTCTTGGCGGTGTACATCCAACTGACATCGGCCACGAGGCGTGCGCCGCCATTCATGCGATAGGTGTAGTTCGCCCCCAGCGTGCCGGCCCAGCGCGGCGCGTTCTGCAGGTCAAAGCCCTTGAGCTGGGTATTGGTGGCGCTGACCGGATCGAAGTACAGGAAATCCTTGTACTTGGCATCGAGATAGGCAAGCGAGCCGCGCAGGGTGAGGCCTTCGACCGGGATCGCCTGCACTTCCAGCTCGAAGCCCTTGATGCGTGATTTTGCGGCGTTGAGGATGCGGTTGCCCTGAACCTGGGTGTCAGCGTCGTAGTAGATCTGCGCGACCTGCATGTCGCGATAGTTGGTGTAGAACGCCGCGAGGTTCGTGCGCAGGTGGCGGTCGAAGAAGTCCGCCTTCAGGCCGACTTCGAAGGTATCGACCTTTTCCGGGTTGTAGGGCGTGTCACCATCCGCGGCCACGCCAATACGGCCGGTGAAGCCGCCCGACTTGAAGCCGCGCGCCCAGCTGGCATAGAGCAACTGGTTGCGGCCCATCTCGTAATCGAGGCCCACCTTCCAGCCGACGTTGTTCCAGCTCTTCTTGCCGCCGACATCAAGGCTGCCGGGGAAGGTCACGTCGAACTTGTCCCAGTCGGCCGAGGTCAAGGCCTTGCTGCCAAGGCCGGTATCCAGCGTGGAGCGTGCGTCGATGCTGTCATGCGTATAGCGCAGGCCGGCGGAGAACTTCAGCCCTTCGGCCAGCTTGGTATAGGTCTGGACAAAGGCCGAGAACGACTTCGTGCTCTGGTCCTGCACGTTGTACTGGATCAGGCCGGGAAGGGCGAAATCCAGGTGATACATCTGGTAATGGTTGTAGTCCGTCTTGAGGAAGAACACGCCGGCCACCGCGTTGAAGCTTTCGCCCACGTTGAACGCGGTGCGCAGTTCCTGGCTGAACTGCCAGCCATGGGTGCGGCGGCGGGTGGCGTTGTTGGTCTTGGCGGTACCGTCCTGGTCGGTGAATTCGAACAGGGTGAAGTTCTTGTATCCCGTGATCGAGGTGATATCGCCGATGGCGGTATTGTTGTACTGGATGGTGCCGACGAAGAACCGGGTCGTCATGTCGGACTTGTCAGGCACTTCATTGTTGCCGGAATAGTACTTGTCGGGCGCCTTGCACGGTTCGTTGGGCACGGCGCATGGGCTGACATACTGCGGCAGAACCGAGCCGTTCCAGAAGGTGCCAGCGGGGACATAGTTCGCTTCGCCCGGCAGGCCGCCGTTGACCACGATCGGCGCGCCGTTGCGTGCGGCGACATATTCGCCCTGCAGCGTGATCTTGAGATCGGCATTGGGCGTGATCATCAACTGGCCGCGCACGGCGTTGACGTTCTTGCGCCCCATGTCCTCGCCATTCCAGACGTTGGTGACCCAGCCCTTGCGCTCGGTATGAATGCCCGAGACCTTGAGCGAGACGACGTCCTTCATCAGCGGGGCCTCGATCGAGCCGGAGACGTCGAAGCGGTTCCAGTTGCCATAGGTGGCCCGGATGTTGCCGCCGAATTCGCCGGTGGGCTGGTTGGTGATGACGTTCACCACGCCGCCCGTGGTGTTCGCGCCAAACAGCGTGCCCTGTGGTCCGCGCAGGATTTCGATGCGGCCGGTGTCATAGGTATCGAGCAGGGCGCCCATCGAAAAGAACTGCGGCACGCCATCGACCACGATCGACACGGTGTTGCCGGCATAAGGATCGGGCTCGATCACGCCGATGCCGCGGATGGTGAAAACGGCATTGTTGGGCGTGTTGGCGAAGTTGTCGATCTGCACGTTGGGCACCGAACCCTGCAGCGCCTGCAGCGTGGTGACGTTGTAGGCGGCAAGCGTTTCCCCGCCGACCGCGGCGATCGAGATCGGCACGGTCTGAATGTTCTCCGCCTTCTTCTGCGCGGTGACGACGATTTCCTGGATGCCGCCGGCATCTGCTGCCTGCGGCGCGGCTTCCTGTGCCAGCGCCGGGGTGGCCCCCATCGCCAGCAGCGAAAGGCCTGCCAGCCAGCGCACGTTCGTGTGCTTCTTCATTGCTCTCACTCCCCTCCACGACCGGCGGGAAAGCCGGCTGTTCTTGGATCTTTTTCGCCTGTTCTCGCGGCGGCCGGTACGGCATAACCACGATACCGGCGTATCTGCCGGTTTTATGCGCCCAGTCGTGCCGGATCAGAAACTGAAACTTTGGACAGGGGCAGACAGGCGGCCGCGGAGCCACTATTGCAGGGGAATGACACAGGGTGGGGCGGTGACCGGATCGACGATGCAGAAGCGCATGCTGAAGGCGATGATGCCTTCCGGCATGGGCGAGCGCCCGGCGCGCTGGCAGCAGCAGAAGAGCGCCCGCACACGGCTGCGGCTGATCGAGGCGGCGATCGACTGCCTGGTTGAGGGCGGCTATGCCGGCCTGACCACGCAGGCGGTGGCCGAGCGGACCGGCGTATCCCGCGGAGCGATGCACCACCATTTCCCGACGCGCATGGAACTGGTGGCAGCGGTGGTGGAACATGTGTTCTATGAACGCATGCGCCTGTTCCTGGAGGATTATCTGGGCGAGATGGCGCGCGGCGCGCAGGGCGAGCTTGTGGAAGTGGCCGCCGCAGCGCACTGGCGCAGCGTGCAGACCCGCGAATATGCCGCTTATCTGGAAATGGCGGTCGCCGCCCGCAGCGATGCCGAGCTCAACGGCTTTTTCGAACCGGTGGCGCGGCGGTATGACGAGGTGTGGACCGCCGAGATGATCGAATCGTTCCCGCAGTGGCGCGACCAGTGGGAGACGATGAAGCTGGCCAGCGACTTCGTGACCGTAGCCCACATGGGGCTGCTGCTGCAGCGGCCGGTGATGGGGGAGGCCCGAATCGCGGCGATCCATGCGCTGATCGCGCGGGTGCTGGGCGGGCTCTACGACACCTGAAACCGATAAAACCGGCGCATTGGCCGGAAATCTCGCCATAATGTCAGGTGGCGCGGCCGTGGGGTCGGGCCACTATGGGCCAAGGCATCCACGATCGGGTGCGCGTGGGAGAGATTTCGATGAACGACCTGGGCAAGGGCATCCCGACGCTCAATGGCCGCGATCCGGCCAACCTGCGCGGCGATGCGATCACTGGCGACCGGTACTATTCCAAGGAATTCGCGCAGAAGGAATGGGACCGGCTGTGGACGCGCATCTGGCACGTGGCCGGGCGCACCGCCGAGATTCCCGAGCCGGGCGACTTTCTGGTCCACAATTTCATGAAGGAATCAGTGATCTGCATCCGCCAGGATGATGGATCGATCCGCGCCTTCTACAATTCGTGCCGCCACCGTGGCATGCGCATGGTGGACCAGACATCGTCGGTGGAGGCGATCACCTGCCCCTATCACGGGTGGGTCTGGGGCAAGGACGGTGTGCTGCAGCATGCGCAGGACCGCCACGATTTTCCGCAGGGCGACCCGTGCGGCAAGCTGAGCCTGAAGGAGCTGCGCTGCGACACCTGGGGCGGTTTCGTGTGGTACACGATGGACCCCGCGGCCGAGGATCTGCTGACGTACCTCGACCCGATGCCCGAAGTGGCCAGGAACTATCCGATGGACACCGCGGTGCGCGTGGCGTGGTACCGCATCGCGCTGAATGCCAACTGGAAGTTCGTGACCGACAACTTCTCGGAAAGCTACCACACCCGCACCGCGCATCCGCAGGTGCCGCCATGGATCGACCAGGACGTGGACACCGCCCGGCACGAGATGTGGACGCGCGGGCATGGCCGCACCGTGCAGCCGATGCGGCCTTCGCTGTCGGATCGGCTGCCGGAAGGCGTGGCGCATCCGTTCGAACATATCCTGCGCCAGTGGGACATCGATCCCGCCGGCTATGCCAGTTATGACGAGATGGCGATGCAGGGCTGGCTGGACCTGAAGGCGGCGAAGCGGCGGCTGTGGAAGGAGCGCGGCTATGTGCACTACGAGCACATGGACGACGAGGAGATCACCGACAGCCCGCACACGGTGATCTTCCCCAACGTGACCATCAGCTTCCTGCCCGACAACCTGATCTTCTTCCGCAGCGAGCCGCACCCGACCGACCCGGAGAAGTGCTTCTTCGACCTGTGGTGCATGGCCTTTCCGGTGGAGGGGCAGGAGACCTGCCAGTCGATCATGGCCGGCGAAAAGCCGCTGCGCGAAGTGGAAGTGTGCGAGCACCGCGATTTCGACGGCGGACGCGGCATTCCCGAACTGGCCGGGCAGATCGTCTATCAGGACATGGAACTGGCCGAGAACATGCAGGCCGGGATGCATTCGCGCGGGTATGAGGATGCATACCTGCCCGCACAGGAAACACGCGTGCGCTTCTTCCACGAAGTGCTGAACGACTGGATCGAAGGGAGACGCTGACAATGGCAACCGTGGCAATCACCGGCGCGGCGCGCGGGATCGGGCTGGAACTGGCAAGGCAGCACACCGCCGCGGGCGACACCGTGCTGGCGCTGGTGCGCAAGCCGAGCGCGGCGCTGGACGACCTGGTGGCCGGATCAGGCGGGAAGGTGAGCGTCCACACGATGGACGTGACCAGCGACACTTCGGTGCGCGATGGCGCCGCGAGCAGCGGCTCCGGGCCGGTCGACATCCTTTACAACGTGGCGGGCATTGCCGAACTGGCGGCGCCCGAACTGGAACCGGGCAGCTCTGACTGGGCGGCCTGGGATCGCGAGATCGACGTGATGGTCAAGGGGCCCTTGCGAGTGCTGCAGGCCTTCCTGCCGCGCCTGCGCGAAGGTGCGAAGGTGATCAGCCTGACCAGCCAGCTCGCCGCTTCGACCTGGCCCTACGGCGGGTATTATTCCTACGTCGTGGCCAAGGCGGGGCTGAACCGCATGATGCGCTCCGTCGCCATTGATCTGAAGGATCGCGGCATCGTGGTCGGCGTGGTCCATCCGGGCTGGGTCCAGACGGAGCTGGGCGGCCCCGGTGCCGAAATCACCCCACAGGAAAGCGCCGCCGGCATCAAGGCGGTGGCCGAGGCCTGGACGCTGGAGCGCACCGGCGACTTCCTGAAGTGGAATGGCGAAACTCACCCCTGGTAAGGAACGAAACATGGCGTTCACCGGCCCGATCGAGGATCGCGTGGCGATCCGCGAACTGATGGATACCCACGCCCATGGCGTGATGAACAAGGATGCGGACATCTGGGGCTCGATCTGGGCCGAGGATGCGCAGTGGGAACTGCCCGAGTATCCTGACCTTGGCGTGTTCACCGGCAAGGACGTGATCGTGTCGGGCTGGGTGGAATCGATGAAGCACTATGGCCTGGACAACTGCACCAAGCCGATGATCTATTTCATGCAGCCCGGATCGATCGAGGTGGACGGCGACGAGGCGAGCGCAGTCGCCTACACCATCGAGATCTTCGACGATCCCGCCACCGGCAAGCGCACCCGCACCACCGGCCGTTATGACGACAAGCTGCGACGCATCGATGGCGCGTGGAAGTTCACCTATCGCGCGTACCGGTCGATCTTCAACGACCGGGGATAAGCCGGTCAGGCCGGAGTGACGCAGATGACTTCGATGGCTTCTTCACGGCCATTGAAGTCCACGAACTCGCCCGGCTCCGCACCCATCATCGCGCGGGCGAGCGGGGCGGTGAAGGCGAGGCGATCCTGCGCGGGATCGGCCTCGTCATGCCCGACAATGGCGATTTCGCGCTCCTTGCCGTTGAGGCGGAAGCACACGCGGCAGCCGAAGGCGACCTGCCCTCCATCCGCAACGGGCTGAAGCTCTGCGGTGGCGAGGCGGGTGTGCCAGTACTTGAGGTCCCGCTTCGCCGCGGCGACTCCGGTGTCCTCGGTCAGCTTGGGCACGCTGGCTTCCAATTCCGCAACCTTCGCCTCGATCAAGGCGAGGCCCTTTGCGGTGACGAGGTTGGGGCCGGGCGGGATCGGCACTTCGAACTTGGGTTCGAGATGCTCGTCGTCGCTTTCGCGGCGGAAGGCGACGCTCATGCCTTGGCGCTTTCGACCGCTTCGACCGCTTCCATCCATGCCGCTTCGGCGGCTTCCATGTCCGCCTCCACCTGCGCGCGGCGCTTGCCGAGTTCGCCGAAGGCGAGGCCCTTCAGCTCCTTTGGCGCCTGCGCCGGATCGGCCAGGGCGATGTCGATGGCGTCAAGCTGCGCCTGCAGCCGGGTCATGCGGGTTTCGCTCTCGGTCACTTTCCGGTTCAGCGCCTTCCATTCCTCGCGCTGGGCCTTGCCGTCCTTGCGCGGGGCGGTGGCGGCCTTCGCCTTGGCATCGGCGTCTGCCGGCTGGTTCCGGCCGAGCACGAAATCGATGTAGTCAGGCATCGAACCGTCATAGGGCTGGGCGGTTCCGCCATCCACCAGCACAAGCCGGTCGGCGGTCAGTTCAACCATGTGGCGATCGTGGCTGACGAGGATCACCGCGCCTTCGAACACGGTGAGCGCCTGGACCAGCGCCTCACGCGCATCGACATCGAGGTGGTTGGTCGGTTCGTCGAGGATCAACAGGTGCGGTGCATCGCGGGTGACCATGGCCAGGGCCAGCCGCGCGCGCTCCCCGCCTGAAAGCGTGCCGACGTTGGCGGTGGCGATGCTGCCGGAAAAGCCGAAGCGGCCCAACTGCCCGCGCACGGCGAGCGGCGTGGCGCCTTCCATCGCACGGGTCATCAGCTCCAGCGGGGTGGAGCCGCCATCCAGCTCTTCAACCTGGTACTGCGTGAAATAGCCGATGCGGATCTTTGAGGCGGTGGTCATGCCGCCTTCCATGGCCGGCAGCTGCCCGGCGAGCAGGCGGGCCAGCGTGGTCTTGCCGTTGCCATTGCGGCCGAGCAGCGCGATGCGGTCATCCGGATCGATGCGCAGGTTCAGCCGCTTGAGGATCGGCTGCCCCGGAGCATAGCCCACCGCCGCGAGATCGAGCGTGATCAGCGGCGGGCGCACTTCGCCCGGGCTGGGGAAGTCGAAGTGCATCGATGGATCTTCGATCATCGCCATGACCGGCTGCATCTTGGCCAGCATCTTGGCGCGCGACTGCGCCTGCTTGGCAGTGGAAGCGCGGGCCGAATTGCGCGCGACGTAATCGCGCAGCTTTTCCATCTGCGCTTCCTGCGCGGCCTTTGCGGCGGCGGCCTGCGCCGCACGTTCGGCGCGCTGGCGCTCGAAGCCATCGTAGTTGCCGGGATACAGCGTCAGCTTGCCGCCCTGCAGGTGGAGGATGCCGTCGACAACGGTGTTGAGCAGGTCGCGTTCGTGGCTGATGACGAGGATCGTGCCAGGATAGCTTTTCAGGAAGCTTTCCAGCCAGAGCGTGGCTTCAAGATCAAGGTGGTTGCTCGGTTCGTCGAGCAGCAGCACGTCGGGCGCGGAAAAGAGCAGCGCGGCCAAGGCCACGCGCATCTTCCACCCGCCCGAAAAGCTGTCGAGCGGTTGGGCCTGCATCCCCTCGTCAAAACCCAGCCCCAGCAGGATGCGCGCGGCGCGGGCCGGAGCGGTCCAGGCATCGATGGCGATCAGCCGTTCGTGAATGTCGGCCAGCCTGTCGGCATCGGTGCAGGTTTCGGATTCCTCCATCAAGGCGGCGCGCTCGACATCGGCGGCGAGCACCGTGTCAAACGGTGTGGCGGTGCCGGTGGGCGCTTCCTGCGCGATATAGCCAAGGCGGGCGCGGCGCGGCAGGTCGATGTCGCCATCGTCGGGGTCGATCTGCCCCATCAGCGCCTTCATCAGCGTGGATTTGCCCGCGCCGTTGCGGCCCACCAGCCCGACTTTCCAGCCCGGCGGAATGGTGGCGGAGGCGCGATCGATGATGGTGCGGCCGCCAAGCCGGATGGTGATGCCCTTGATCGTCAACATGGCCCCGCGCCTAGCAGGGGCGGCGCAAAAGGGAAGAGTTCACCTTGGCATCAGGCAGGAAGGACGGATTCGTGGTCTTCCACGGTATAGCTGCGCATGCGGCCGCGATCGAACAGGCGCTCTTCGTCCTCCACGATTTCACGCATCGTCGCCTCGTCCGCCATCGCGGCGAAGCAGGCGTCGCAGGCGGCCTGGTCTGCAAACTCGATTTCCAGCACCACATCGAAATCGTGGGGCGCGTCCTGCCCGTCAGCGGGATGGAGATGGCGGCGGCGATAGCGGGTGGCGTAACCCGCCAGCACCTTCTCCCCGATCAGGCGGTGCCTGCTCTCGTAATAGGCGATGAAGTCTGCCTTGCTCATGCCCTCGCGCCGCTTGAGCAGGGTGATCATGGTCACGCTCACGTGTAGGCCTGCATCCATGCACGGGTGGCATGCGCCACGGCGGCGGCACGCAGCGCCGGATGGGGAAACGCCTCACGCAGGGCAAGGCTGCGCAGTTCGATGGACAGGGGGATGCCGGCTGGCAGCGTTTCGAACATCGCGGCCAGCGGCAATGCGCCCATGCCGCACTGTTCGCGCAGGTCAATCGCATCGCGGATCACCGCGTCGAAATCGGCCGGGTCGGGCCGTTCGGCTGGCGCATCACAGAACTGGGCATAGGGCAGCAGCGCAGGATCGACCTGCGCCAGTTGCGCCACGGTGGCGCCGCTGCGGTCGACATGGATGGGATCGATCAGCAAGGCCTTGCCGGGGTGGTCGATCCGGTCGAGCACCAAGAGCGCGGTGGCGAGGGACTTCACTTCGGTGAAAATGCCGAATTCCAGCGCGACCCGGATGTTGGCGGGGGCGGCATGTTCGCACAGCACCTGAAGCCGCGCGGCAGTGCGGGCATGGTCAGGATCCGATGACACGCACAGCACATTGCGCGCACCAAGTTCCGCGCCGACATCGATCACCTTGCGGTGATCGTCCATGCTGCTGTCGGCTTTCAGCCAGACGACTTCGACATCGAGCAGGGGCAGGCCGGTGGAGGCCAGGGCGGTGCGGGCATCGCGGGTGTGCCGGGCGGTCCATTCGGCAGGTTCCACCCACAGGCCGACCATGTCGAAGCCGCCGGCAGCGGCGGCTTCGATGGTTTCCACCGGGCCGAATTCGGGCACTACGCCCGATGCCAGAGAGATCGGGTTGGGCGCCGTCATCGGCCGATCACATTTCCGGTTCGGGAAGGGTGGGATCGTCCTGCAGATACCAGTTCAGCCATTCATGGAAGTACTGGTTGCCGCGTTCGTTGCGGCCGAAGGTCAGTTCGTCATGCGCGCCGGATTCGAGGCCCTTCTGGATCTCCAGCCCGATGACGTAGTCCTCCTGATAGGTCACATCGCGGAAGAAGTTCATCGCCGCTTCCACATTGGCGCGGTCTTCCTCGTCGCGGATCGGCTCGCGGCGCAGATAGTTGAGCACGGTGCGGTTCTCGCCCGGCGTCGGCCCGGGGAAGAGCTGCGCCACCTGCGTGATCTCGGGCGCGATGAAGGCGGACACGTTGGGGAACATGATCCGCACGAAATCGAAGCCGTTGTTCTCCTGGGTGCCCCATTCCTCGCGCGGGATGTCCTTCAGCGCCTCGGCAATGCGATGCTGGGGGAACCCGATGCGCTGGTGCGGGCCGAACCCTTCATAGTGCATGCAATTCGACGGCGTGCGCGGGAAGATCGTCTGCGGGTGGAGCGAGGCGAAGTGATAGCCCTCGAGATAGCCGTCATAGGCGACCTTCCAGTTGGCGCCCTCGATCACGCGACTGCCCATGTAGGACCAGTTGGCGAAGTCCAGCGCCTCGAAATCCTCGAGGAACCCGCGGAAGAACCTGTCCACGTCAATGGGCGCGTTGGGCGTAAGCACGACGAAGATCATGCCGGCCTTTTCCTGGGCCGGCAGTTCGCGCAGGCCCATGCCGGGCTTGTCCACCTCACCAAACTTGCTGGCTTCGGACACGCCGATCAGCTTGCCGTCCTGGCCGAAGGTCCAGCCGTGATACTTGCAGGTGAAGCGCGGGCAATTGCCGTGGCCTTCTTCCGCCACCGGCGCGCCGCGGTGCGAGCAGACGTTGAGGAAGGCGCGAACCTGCCCGGTCTTGTCCCGGTTGATCAGCACCGGCATGCCCACCGCGTCCATCGCCTTGTAATCGCCGGGATTGGGCAGTTCGGCGGTGAAGGCGAGCATCAGCGGCACGCGCTTGAAGATCAGCTCCATCTCCGCCTTCCACTGGTCGGCATCGGTGTAGCTTTGCGTGGGGACACGCATGGTCTTGTCGGTCAGGAAGGTCTTCTTGTTCTCGACATAGTCGCGCATGATTTCCGCGACTTCGCCGATGCGCTGGATGCGATCCATGGTTCTCGTGCCTCTCCAGACCCGCTGGGCCGGGTCATCATGCCGCGACCATGCCCGCGACAGGGCTGGTGCGTAACCTGTGATACTTGGCAGGTTCGGTATTCGTCCTCACCCTTTTGCCAATTGGATTAACCGGACGCAGCATGAACAAGCGCAACATGAGCGAGACGATAACGCCACCCTGGGATTGGCTCGAAGCCCCGGCACCGCACCAGCGCGATTTCACGGCCCGGTGGGACCGCCGCACGATTGCCGACCTTGCGATCGAACGCGCCGCCGCCGCGCCCGATTTTGTCGCCTTCGTCGATGGCGAAGGGCAATACACGTTCGCCGATGTGCTGGCCGAGGCGGAGGCGCTGGCGGCGGCGCTGCAGGCGCGGGGGCTGAAAGCGGGCGACGTGATCGCCTTCCAGGTGCCCAACTGGCGCGAGGCGGCGGCGATCAACCTGGCCGCGGCGCTGTCTGGCTTCGTGATCAATCCGATCGTGCCGATCTATCGCGATCACGAAGTCACCATGATGCTGGGCGATTGCCGCGCCCGGGCGATCTTCGTGCCGCAGGTGTTCCGCAAGGTGGACTATGCCGCGATGGCCGGCCGCTGCATGGAACAGCTGCCCGACCTGCAGCACGTGTTCACCGTGCGCGGAGAGGGGGCGGACGATTTCGCCGCTCTGGTGGCCGAAGGGCGCGCCTTGCGGTTCGATCGGCCAGCGGTCGATCCGCTGGGGGTGAAGATGGTGCTCTATACCTCGGGCACCACCGGGCGTCCCAAGGGCGTGCTGCACAGCCATGTGACGCTGCAGCACATCGTCGCGAAAAGCGGCATTCACTGGGGGCTGACAGCGGGAGAGGCGACGCTGATGCCGTCCCCCGTCACGCACGTTTCGGGCTATGCCAACGGGCTGGAGGCGCCATTCATCTGCGGCATCCGCACCGTGTTGATGGAAGCGTGGAATGCGCAGGAGGCGCTGGCGCTGATCGAGCAGCACAGTCTGGTGGGAACCGTGGCGGCCACTCCGTTCCTGGTGGAACTGGCGGCGGCGGCGCGGGCGGCCGGTACGGGAATCCCGAGCTTCCGCTTCTTCGCCTGCGGCGGCGCGGCGGTGCCGGCGGACTTGATCCCCGCGGCCAACGCGGCGTTCGACAATTGCAGGGCCTTCCGCGTGTTCGGTGCCTCCGAAGTGCCGCTGGTCACCTTCGGCTGGCCGCGTGACGAGCATCTGGCCGCGACCACCGATGGCGAGGTCGTCGATTATCAGGTGCGAATCGTCGATCACGATGACCGCGACCTGCCTGCCGGGCAGGAGGGCGAGATCCTGGCGCGCGGGCCGGGCATGATGATGGGCTATGCCGATGCGCAGCAGACGGCCGAGGCGATCACCCCCGACGGATACTTCCGCACCGGAGACCTCGGCGTGCTTTCGGCAGAGGGCGCGATCACCATCACCGGGCGCAAGAAGGACCTGATCATCCGTGGCGGGGAGAACATTTCCGCCAAGGAGATCGAGGACGTGCTGCACACGCACCCGGCGGTGAAGGAAGCGAGCGTCGTCGCCATGCCGCACGAACGGCTGGGCGAGGGGGTCTGCGCCTATGTGATCCTTGCCGGCGAAGTGGATGCCGCAGCGCTCGCCGCGCATGTGGCGGCAAGCGGGCTGGCCAAGCAGAAGATCCCGGAGCGCTTCGAGTTCGTGGACGATTTCCCCCGCACCGCCAGCGGCAAGGTGCGCAAGGATCAGCTGCGCGCGGCGATCAAGGCGCTGTTGCAATCCGCCTGAGCGCCTCGATGTGCTCCGGCCCGATACCGCAGCATCCGCCGATGATCGTTGCACCTTCGCTTGCCCATGCACGGGCGAAGGCGGCGTAGCCTTCGGGCGTCAGATCGGCGCGGATTTCATCGAGGCCGGAGTTGGCCTCGGCCTCCGCGCTCATCGGCGGGAAGGCGTTTGCATAGACGCCGATCCGCACCGCGCTGCCTTCGCCCAGTGTTTCACGCGCGGCTGCCACGGCTGCGGCCATGACCTCGGGCTGGCTGCAGTTGAACAGCAGCGCCTTGGCGCCCACACGCAACGCCAGCGCCGCCGCATCGGCCACGGTCTCGCCCGAACGCAGCGTTGGCACGCTGCCGGGGTTTTCGTCCTCCAGCGTGAACGACAGCCACAGCGGCTTGCCCGTCGGGCCGGTCAGTTCGGCCACCAGCTCAGCCTCGGCCAGCGATGACAGCGTTTCGGCCTGCCAGTGGTCGATAAAGGGCGCGAGCGCGGTGACCAGCACCTGCAGAACCGGGCGGGCGGCCGCAATGTCCACCAGATCGGGGCGATAGGAGCCGCAGACCGGGGGCAGCGATCCGGCGACCATGACCTTGCGCATCGCGGTGTTCGCGGCACCGCGAGCCAGCCGTCCGGCCAGCGCGGCGAGTTCCGCGCCGCGTGCCGCAAAGCGTTCCTCTCCGATGTGGAAGGGGACGACGGCATAGGAGTTGGTGGTGATCACGTCGGCCCCGGCGGCAATATAGCCTTCGTGCACGCGGGTGACGTAGCCCTGCCCTTCGATCAGCGCGAGCGCGGACCATTCGGGCTGGCGGAAAGGCGCGCCGATGCGCGCGAGTTCGCGCCCGGTGCCGCCATCAAGGATCGTGAGTGTGGACATGGTTCAGTATCCTGCCGCATCGCCCATCGGCAGGCGCGGGTCAATCGCGCCGAACAGCGCGGCGGGGGGGATGGGCACGCCTTCGTCATCCTCCACTTCCGCAGGCAGGCCCATGATCTTCGGGCCGCCGACAAGGATCGCGGCGATGTGGTTGCCGTGGCGGCGCTCCACCAGCTTGTGGCCCTTGGCTTCCAGCGCGGCGATGGTGTCTGCCGAAAGGCCGAAGCGTTCGTGATACGTCTGGTCCGGCAGCCACTGCTGGTGGATGCGCGGCGCGTCGATTGCTTCCTGCAGCGTCATGCGGTGGTCGATCAGGTTGCTCAGCACCTGCAGCACCCCGGTGGGAATACGGCTGCCGCCCGGCGTGCCGAGCACGGCCGCCAGCTTGCCCTGATAGGTGACGATGGTTGGCGTCATGGAGGAGAGCGGGCGCGCGCCGGGCTTGATCGCGTTGTTCGGCCCTTCGACCAGGCCATACATGTTGACCGCACCGGGCTTGGCCGAGAAATCGTCCATCTCGTCATTCATCAGGATGCCGGTGCCAGGTGCCGTCACCCGCGCGCCGAACCAGTCGTTCAGCGTATAGGTGAGCGACACGGCATTGCCCGCGCCGTCGACGACTGACAGGTGGGTGGTGTTCTGCCCCTCGTGCCCGCCGCCGACGCCGCCCAGCGACAGCGATGGCGTGGCCTTGTCGGGCAGGATGCCGGTGCGCAGCTTATCGGCATAGGCGGGCGAGATCAGCGTCGCGATATCGGCCTTCACGAAATCGGGATCGCCCAGCGCGGTGTTGCGGTCATGATAGGCGCGGCGCAGCGCCTCGATCAGGTAATGCGTGCCCTGGGCCGAATGGAAGCCGAGGTCGCGGATCGGATAGCCCGACAGGATGTTGAAGGTTTCGCACATCACCACCCCGCCCGAGCTGGGCGGCGGCGCGGAAACGATGTGGTACCCGCGATAGTCGCATTCGACCGGCGCCATCTCGCGCACCTTGTAGGCGGCAAAGTCCTTGGCGGAGAGGATGCCGCCGCCCTTGCGGCTGGCCGCCACGATCTGCCCCGCGATCGGCCCCTTGTAGAACGCATCGGCACCGCCCTGGGCAATCGCCTCCAGGCTCTTGGCAAGGTCCACCTGCACCAGCCGCTCGCCCGGCTTCCACGGCTCGCCATTGTTGAGGAAGATCGCGGCGCTGGCGGGATCCTTGCGGAAATCGTCGGCGGCGCCGGCCAGCATCTGCGCATCGCCGCGATCGAGCACGAAGCCTTCGGCCAGCGCGATGGCCGGGGCAACCAGTTCGGTCCGCGCCTTGGTGCCGAATTTGGCCCGCGCATATTCAAGGCCGGCGACCGTGCCCGGCACACCCGCCGCCAGCCACCCGCGGGTTGAGAGCGCGGAAACCGGATTGCCTGCCTTGTCGAGATACATGTCCGCCGTCGCCTTGCCCGGCGCGGTTTCGCGGAAATCGATGAACGTGGTGCGGCCATCGGCAAGGCGGATGGTCATGAACCCGCCGCCGCCAAGGTTGCCCGCCTCGGGGAAGGTGACCGCCAGCGCATAGGCCACCGCGACCGCCGCATCGATGGCGTTGCCGCCGTTCTTCAGCACTTCCACCCCCGCATCGGTGGCAAGGTGATGGGCCGAAACGACCATGCCGTGTTCCGCCGCCACCGGCGGTGGCGATGCGGCAAGGGCCGAAGGTGCAACGGTTCCAAAGGCAAGCGCCAATGTGGCGCAGGCGTTCAGGGCAAGGCGGCGAAGCGATTGGCGTGCGTACATGGCGCGAGGCCTAGCACGACAGCACCTTCACGCGCGAGTGGCCGACAAAAAAGGCTTCGGTTCAGGCCTTGCCGGTCGCCCTGGCGACCGAGGCGGCGATTTCCTCACGCGTGGGATTGCGGCGCAGCGTCAGCCCGCCGTTCACCTGCAGGTTCTCGCCAGTCATGAAGCATTCGTCGCTGCACAGGAACACGGCCGCCGCCGCCACGTCTTCCGAAGTGCCCCAGCGCCCCAGCGGATAGGATTTGCGGAAGCTTTCGAACAGGCCCGGCACCTGCTTGGCCGCCTCGTTCATCGGCGTGTCGGTCAGGCCGGGCGAGATTGAATTGGCGCGGATGCCTTCGTCGCCGAATTCGTTGGCGATGCAGCGGATCACGTGGTCGGTGCCCGCCTTGGTGCCCATGTAGGCGGCATGGTCGTTCAGCATGATCGTGGCCGTGGCCGAACTGATGGTGATGAGCGACCCGCCTCGACCGCCGCGTGACTTTGCCATCTTTCGGATCATCGCCTGGAAGAACTGATGCGGGCCGATGAACTGCAGCGCGGTCATCGCCTCGAGTTCTTCGCGGGTTATATCGAGGAACGGCTTTAGCAGGCCCCAGCCGGTGGCGTTGATGGCGATGTCGATCCCGCCCAGTTGCTCTGACGCCGTTTCGGCCAGGGCGTTGACGCTGGCTTCGTCGGTCAGGTCGCAGGGTGACCAAAGGCAACCAGCTTGGGCGGCGAACTTTTCCAGCACATCGGCCTTGCGGCCCGAGACCATCACTTTGGCGCCTTCTTCGATGAAACGGCTGGCCATCACCTGGCCCATGTTGCCTTCGCTGCTCGCGCCAAGGATCAGCGCGGTCTTGCCGGCGAGACGTCCTGTCATGTGTCCTGCTCCCGATTTTCGGTTCGGCCAGACCGCTACCACGGCTGGGGTCGGTCAATTCCTGTTCAAAAGGGTAGTGCCGTCTGGCGCACGGTGCGGGCAGAACATATCACAACGTCATTGTTGGGATCGAGGAGCGCGAACATGGATCTGGGCCTCAAGGGCAAGAAAGTCATTCTCACCGGCGGCAGCCGCGGCATTGGCCGTGCAGCGCTTGAAATCTTCGCGGAAGAAGGCTGCGACGTCGCCTTTTTCTCGCGCAATCCGGAGCAGGTGGCCGCCACGGTCGAATCGCTTTCACGCCACGGCGGGAAGGTTGTCGGCGACGCTCTCGACATGATGGACCACGATGCCTATCGCGCGTGGCTCGTCTCGGCGGCAGATCAGCTTGGCGGTTGCGACATCTTCGTTCCCGGCGCCAGTGCATCGGGGCAAGGTGCGACCAACGACTGGGATGCCTGCTTCAACGCCGACATCAAGGGCACGGTGATCGGCATCGAAGTTCTGGAGCCATACCTGGAAAAGAGCGGCGCAGGATCGATCATCGTGATGTCGAGCACCGCCGGGCTCGAGACCTTCGTGGTTCCGCAGGCTTTCAACACGATCAAGGGCGCGCTGCTGACCTATGCCAAGCAGGTTGGCCAGGCGCTTGGTCCGAAGGGAATCCGTGTCAATTCGGTCTCGCCAGGGCCGATCGGGTTCCCCGGCGGTAACTGGGAAGCGATCAAGGCGGCTGCGCCTGCGCTTTACGAGGCGACCGAGGCCCAGTTTGCGCTGGGGCGCTGGGGTGGGCCTGAGGAAGTGGCCAAGACCATTGTTTTCCTTGCCAGCCCGGCCTCGTCTTACACTACCGGCACCAACGTGGTGATCGACGGCGGATACACCAAGCGCGTCCAGTTCTGACAGGAGATCAGCCATGACGGTCGGGGCGGTAGGGATCCAGCATGTCGGGGTCTCCGTCCCCGACATCGACAAGGCGCGCCACTTCTACATCGACCTGCTGGGCGCGGTGGAAGTGGGCAATCCGCTGGAATGGCGTGACAATGAATTCATCGATGCGGTGCTGGGGCTGAAGGGCAGCTCCGCCCGTCAGTTCATGTGCCGTCTGGGCAACAGCCACATCGAAGTCTTCGAATACCACACCCCGGTGCCGGAACGTCAGGATCCGGACCGGGGGGTGAATCATCATGGCTACACCCATTTCGCCGTGCAGGTGGAAGACATCCAGGCCTGCTACCGGCGGTTGGTGGAGGCCGGCATCCGCGTTCACACGCCGCCGGCGATGGACGGCATCACTGTCGATGCCGACGGGCGCAAGCACGGTTACGCCGCCACCTATTGCCGCGATTTCTTCGGCAACGTGTTCGAGATCATGGAAGTCCATGACGATGAACAGATCCGCCCCGTCTGGCGTGCGGGCGAGGGCGTCATCATCCCATCGTGAGCCGGGGCGCCAATAACCGGCAATATTGCCGGTTATTGGCCTCAACCTCGCGCAAAATGTCGTTTTCCTAGCAAAAAGCAGAGGGCTTCGGCGGGGCCGTTGTTGACCTTGGTCAAACGCAACGCCCCGATGGCGTGAGAATGTCTCTCCGTTCCAATGATGGAGAGGAAGAGATGGCAGACCGCGATCCCGGCGCCTTCGAACGTGCCCGCTGCCCCGGTCCCAACTGGGAAGACATCCTGGCCGGCGACGATATCCAGCCGCCCGCGTTCGTCGGCGAAGACCGCTATCGCTATCTCGGCTCCGAGCCGATCGATGCTTCGCGCTACTATTCGCCCGAATTCTTCAGGGCCGAATGCGAAAGGATGTGGCCCAACGTGTGGCAGTTCGCCGCGCGCGAGGAAGACCTGCCCGAGCCCGGCGACTATGTGACCTATGACAACGCGGGCCGGTCCTATCTGCTGGTGCGCCAGGACGATGGCAGCGTGAAGGCGTTCCACAACGTCTGCCTCCACCGCGGGCGCAAGCTCAAGACCGACAGCGGCAGCGCCGAACAGTTCCTCTGCCCGTTTCACGGCTTTTCGTGGAACCCTGACGGGTCCTTGCGCAACATTCCCTGCCGCTGGGACTTCGCGCATCTGACCGACCAGAAGATGCAGCTGCCCGAAGCGAAGCTGGCGCAGTGGGGTGGCTACATCTTCGTGCGTGACAATCCGGAAGGCCCGAGCATCGAGGAATACCTCGATCCGCTGCCCGAATTCTTCAAGCGCTGGAAGCACGAGGAATGCGTGACGGTGGCCTGGGTGGCCAAGGTGATCCCCGCCAACTGGAAGATCACCATGGAAGCCTTCATGGAAAGCTACCACGCCTATGTCACCCATCCACAGCTGATGCCGTTCACCGGTGATGCCAACGCCGCCTATCACGTGCTCGGCCGTCACGTGAACGTGAACTACACGCCCTTCGGCGTGATCAGCCCGCATATCGAGGCGCAGGCGGAGGCCGAGCATTGGCCGCAGCAGCGCATCATCGACGAGTTCCGCAAGTACAACGGCCGCAGTGCCGACAACTATGACGCCGACAAGGACAACTACGCCATCGCCGTGCCCGAGGGCAAAACCGCCCGTGCCGCGCTTGGCGCCAAGATGCGCGAAGTTTCGGAAAAGCAGTTTGGCGGCGATTATTCGCAGGTGTCGGAAAGCGAACTGCTCGACGCGCTGGTCTACAACGTGTTTCCCAACTTCGCGCCGTGGGGCGGGTTCATGCCCAACATCGTCTACCGCTGGCGCCCCTGGCCCGATCAGGACAAGTGCCTGATGGAAGTGCGCGTGATCGCCCGCGTGCCCGAAGGGCAGGCGCGCCCTGCCGGCGTGCCGATGCACATGCTCCGCGATGATCAGATCTGGGCCGATGCACCCGAACTCGGCGTGCTCGGCGCGGTGCTGGATCAGGACAGCGAGAACATGGAGCTTTGCCACGAAGGGCTGAAGGCATCGAAGAACCAGGCGGTGGAACTGGCCGATTACCAGGAAGTCCGCATCCGCCACATCCACCAGACGCTCGATTACTACCTGAACAAGTGAGGCCGGAGCGATGACCGAACTCTTTGACAAATACGCGACCGCTGCCGAGCGCATGCTCCGCTTCGTGGAGACCCGGACAACCGACCAAGCGAACGACGTCATGCGCGTCCCCGTGGCCGATTACCTTGACGAAGGACGCTTCGCCCGCGAGATCGAGCGCATCTTCAAGCGGCTTCCGCTGATGCTGGCGCTGACCATCGAGCTGCCATCCGCCAACGATTACAAGGCGATGGATGTGATGGGCCTGCCGGTGCTGATCACCCGGGGCAAGGACGGCCGGGCGCGCGCCTTCCTCAATGTGTGCAAGCACCGCGCGATGCACCTGGCCAGGGAAGGGAAGGGCAACTGCAAGGCCTTCGCCTGCCAGTATCACGGCTGGACCTATTCCAACGAAGGCCAGCTGATCGGCATTGCCGAGGCGAGCACTTTTGGCGAGGTCGACCGGTCGACCCTGCACATGACCGAGCTGCCGTGTGACGAGGCGGCGGGCCTGATCTTCGTGATCCTTACCCCCGACCTGCCGCTCAACGCGGTGGAATGGATGGGCGGCATGTACGAAGACTTCGCCGCGCTCAGGCTGGAGACGTGGTACTATCACAAGAGCAAGGCGATGAAGGGCGCCAACTGGAAGGTGGCCTACGACGGTTATCTCGAAGGCTATCACTTCCAGGCCGCACACACCAACACCGTGGCCACGCGAAGCCCGTCCAACCGGGCGAACTACGAAGGCTTCGGTCCGCACATCCGGCTGGGCTTCCCGCAGAATTCGATCACCCGCCTGCATGATCTGCCGCGCGAGGAATGGGGCCGGCAGGAGAACAACGGCTACGATTTCATCCGAATGCTGTTTCCCAACATGAGCTTCTTCCTCGCCCCCGAGATGGGCCAGCTGGCGCAGCTGTTTCCGGGGCCGAAGGCCAACCAGAACACCACGGTGATGAACTACATCTTCCCGACGAAGCCCGAGACGCCCGAGGGGTTCGAGGCGCTCGACCGGATGTGCGACTTCTTCTTCGACGTGGTTGAGGAGGAGGACTACTTCCTCGGCCTGAAGGTGCAGAACGGCCTCGAATCCGGCGCGATGACGCACCAGACCTTCGGCCGCAACGAGCCGGGCAACCAGTTCTTCCACAAATGGGTGGCGTACTACCTCGACGAAACCGGCCAGACGCCGATGCCGGTGATGAAGGAATAGCGCTTCAGGCCACTTCGGTGAAAGCCCAGAAGCGGGAGCGTGCGTGGTCGATGAAGTTGCGTTCGTCGGCCAGCGCCTCTTCCGCCACCTCGCTGCGGGAAAGCTGCTTCACCAGCGCCTCGGCGTCGGGGAAATGCACCTCGACGATCCCGTCGAAGGTTGACCGGCGCAGGCCTTCCAGATCCGGCCCGTCGCAGGCATGGATCTGGTGATAGGTATAGGGCGGGATCAGCCGCCGGCCGATCTGCGCATGCCGGTTCAGCCAGTAATCGTGGAACTCGGCCCGGCTCAGCCGTTCAAGCCGGTGCAGCCCGAAGAACAGGCGGATCGCATCGCCGCCCGGCAGCACCGCGTGGCGCACGCCCGTGAACGCTTCGCTGCGATCCGCATCGCTCAACGCCACCAGCGCCGCCGCATCGGCACCGTCGGGCAGGCGCACCAGCGCATCGGGGACTTCCGCATCGCGCTGCGCTGCGTGCGCCAGCGCGGGCAGCGCTTCGGCGGCCAGGGCGAGCGCCAGCGTTGCTCCCTGCGGCAGGGCCTGCCGCAAGGCCGCTGCCCATGCCGCCGGGGCCGCGCATTCCGGCGCGAACAGCAGCAGGTGGGTTTCGGACACGGTCAATGCCGCACCATCGCGCCGCCATCCACCCACACCCCGTGGCCGGACATGAAGCGCGCATCGTCGCTGCACAGAAAGGCGATCACGTCGGCAATGTCCTGCGGCTGGCCCAGCCGGCGCAGCGGGGCCTTGTTCTCCCAGAAGGTGCGGAATTCGGGCATGTCGGTAAAGGCCGGCGCGGTCATCGGCGTGGCGATGGCGCCGGGCTGCACGCAGTTCACCGTCACGCCGAGCGGGCCCAGCTCCGCCGCGGCAGACTTGGTGAAGCCCAGCACCGCGTGCTTCGATGCGGAATAGGCGCACAGCCCTTCGTCACCATGGCTGGATGTGGTCGATCCGATGGTGACGATGCGTCCGTTGCCCGCCGCTTTCAGGTGCGGCACCGCATCGCGGACGAGGCGGAACACCGCGATCAGGTTCACCTCGATCACCCGCCGGAAATAGGCGTCGTCGTGCCCTTCCAGCGGGTGGAACGCACTGATCCCGGCGCAGGGTACCAGCGTATCCAGCCCGCCCATCGCCGCCACGGCCCGCGCCACCAGGTCCGCGTTCGCGCCATCGCCGGTCAGGTCCGCCGCAAAGTCCACCGCGCCCGCAACATCTGCGGTGAACACCTGTGCGCCGTCGGCCTTCAGCCGCTGCACCACCGCGGCGCCGATGCCCGATCCCGCGCCCGTCACAATGGCCTTGCGGCCCGCCAGCCGGTCAGAGGCCATCGGCGATCTTCAGCACCAGCTTGCCCGTGTTCGCGCCCGTGAACAGGCGCATGAACGCGTCATAGGCGTTCTCCAGCCCCACCTGCACGTCCTCGTCGATGCGCAGCCGCCCTTCGGCCATCCACTGCGCCATCTGCGCCCCGCCTTCGGCAAAGCGGTCGACATAGTCCATGATCAGATAGCCGTGGATGGTCGAGCGCGTCGTCAGCACCCGCCACAGGTTGCGCACGCCGATCTTCTCGGGCGAATTGTATTCGCTGATCAGCCCGCACAGCACGATCCGCGCCCGCATGGCCAGGTTGAGCAGTTCGGCGTCCATCACGTCGCCGCCCACGTTCTCGAACACCACGTTGACACCGTCCGGCGCCGCGGCGCCGATCTCGGCGGAGAGCGCCTCCACCGACTTGCCCTTGTAATCGATCGCCACGTCAAAGCCGTAGTCATCGATCAGCCTACGGCACTTTTCCGCGCCGCCTGCAATGCCGATCACCCTGCAGCCCAGGATCTTGCCGATCTGCCCCACGGCTGATCCCACCGCGCCCGCCGCGCCTGAAACCAGCAGCGTCTCGCCCGGCTGCGGCTTGGCCACGTCGATCAGGCCGAAGTACGCGGTCAGCCCCACTGCGCCCATCGCGGAAAGATATCGGGAAGGGGAATCCACGATGCTGGTGTCCACCTTCATGGTGAATCCGCCCGCTGCGTTGACCGAATAGTCCTCCAGCCCGTTCATCCCCAGCACCCAGTCTCCCACCGAAAAATCGGGTGAGCGCGATTCCGCAACCACGCCGATGGTGGTTGCGCGCACCGGATCGCCCAGCGGGATCGGCGGCATATAGCTGGGCGCATCGTCCATCCATCCACGCTGTGCGGGATCGAGCGAGGCATAGCAGTTGCGCACCACGAACCCGCCTTCCGGAGCAGAGGGAACTGGTTGTTCGACCAAGGAAAAATCTTCCCGCACCGGCGTGCCGTGCGGGCGGCGGGACAGCAGGAAGCGGCGGTTGGCTGGCATCGCGAATTCTCCCGTAAATCGATGTTTTTCATCGCCCGATGGCGTAATCGCCACACCTGTAACAAGTCGCAGTTCGCGGCGAACCGAAAAGTCGGCACGTATATCGCCTCCGGACGGGTCAACGCACCTGGCCGGGCACAGGGAGGATGTTTTGATGCGTACCGCGCTTTCGCGTGGCGCGGCGGTTGCCGCGCTTGCCACCACCTCGATTCTGGCGTTCTCGGCGCCTGCCTTCGCGCAGGAAGCCTCGCAGGCCGCAGACCAGAGCGCCGCTGCCGACACCGGCGATACCGGCGCGATTATCGTGACGGCCCGCCGTCGTTCGGAATCGCTGCAGTCCACCCCGGTCGCCATCACCGCGGTCAACACCGCCATGCTGGAAAACAAGGCGGCGGTGAATATCGGCGATCTGCAGGGCGCCGCGCCGGGCCTGCTCATCACGCAGCAGAACTCGGGCGCGCAGGCGGCCAACATCTCGATCCGCGGCCTGACCTATGCCGATATCGAGAAGTCGCAGACCCCCACCGTGGGCGTGGTGGTTGATGGCGTGACCATCGGCACCAACACCGGCCAGCTGCAGGATGCCTTCGACATCGCGCAGATCGAAGTGCTGCGCGGACCGCAGGGCACGCTGTTCGGCGCGAACACCATCGGTGGCGTGATCAACATCACCCGCTCCAAGCCGACCATGGAGCCGGGCATGAAGGCCGAAGTCAGCTATGGGCGGTGGAACACTTTGTCTGCCAAGATCGTCGCCAACTATGGTGATGGCAGCACCTGGGGCCTGAAGGGGTTCTATTTCCATAACGAAACAGACGGCTTCTATCGCAATGTTGCCCGCAACACCTCGGATGGCTGGAGCAAGGGCGACACCTATGGCGCCTCGCTCCTGTTCAAGCCTGCCGGCTCGAATTTTGACGCGCAGTTGACCGTCGAGAACGTCGTGCAGAGCTTCAACCCGGTGGTGAGCAACCTTGTCAACAACACCGAGCTGTTCTGCGGCCTCGAGCCTGATTTCCAAGGTTACAAGCAGTGTGGCCGCAACAATACCACCGACCTTTACACCACTTTTGGTGATGCGGCCGAAAGCAGCTATCACGCGCCAGACGCCACGCTGGAAATGAACCTGGATGTCGGTGGGGTAAAGCTGACGTCGATCACCGGCTGGCGCCATAGCCGCGAAGAGCAGACCCAGGACTTCGACGGCTCGACCTCTGACCTCTACTACGTCGATCGCCGCCAGCACTACACGCAGTGGAGCCAGGAGCTGCGTGCTGCGGGCAACCTCTTCAAGGGCTTCGACTATGTGGTCGGCGGGTACTTCTTTGCTTCGAAGTATGACCTGACGCAGTACACGCGCTTCTTCGGCAATGCGCTTGCGGGTTCCACCATCGATCTCGACACCGGAACCTATGACGCCAACGGCCAGTTCGTTCGCGGCAAGACCCGCAGCTATGCCGTGTTTGGCGACTTCAACTGGGCCTTCGCCGACAAGTTCCGCCTGTCGTTCGGCGGCCGCTGGAGCCACGACAACAAGAAGCTGGCAAATGACTTCTTCGTTGCTGGTCCGGTCGGTTCGGGTGACCGCAGCTTCAGCAAGTTCACTCCGAAGATCGGCCTCGACTATCGTCCGAACAGCGATACGATGCTCTACGCCTCATGGTCGCGCGGTTATCGCTCTGGCGGCTTCAGCCCCCGCGCTGCCACCGCAGATACGGCCAGCACGCCGTTCTTCCCCGAAACGGTTGACGCTTACGAAGTCGGCGCGAAGCTGGCGCTATTTGACCGCAAGCTGGAGATCAACCTCGCTGGCTACGTGTCCGATTACAAGAACATGCAGCAGAACCTGACCGTCCCCGGCGGCCCCACCGGCAACCAGACGATCACTGGCAACGTGGCCGGCGGTGCCAAGATCAAGGGCGTGGAAGGCGATTTCAACCTGCGCGTCACCGATAACCTGCGCGTCACCGGCTCGGTGGCCTATATGGAATCGAACTTCCGCAACTTCGTGACCTGCGGTGCCTATGCGGGTGGTCCGGTCGCTACCAACGCCTGCGGCACCGGCCTCGTGCCGTTCGATTATTCGCGCAACAACCTGATCTACGCGCCGAAGTTCACCAACTCGTTGAACGTGGAGCACACCTTGCCGACCAGCTTCGGCAAGATCGTGTCGACCGTCGGCTGGCGCCACATCAGCCCGTATGACCAGCAGCTCTCTGCCGCTTCTCTCACGGCGACCACCAACGGCGCGGGTGAGGCCACGCTGGTCACCGTCAACGGCAACGATCCCCGCGTGCGCACCACCACGCAGGATCTGGTTGATGCCAGCATGACCTTCAACTTCACGCTGGGCACCACCGACGCCTACTTCCGCGTCTTCGGCCGCAACCTGCTGAACGAAAAGACCACCACCCACGCGTTCACCGTGGCCGGTCTGTGGTCGTTCGGCATGGCGCTCGAACCGCGCACCTATGGCGGCACGATCGGCGTGAAGTTCTGATCGGTCAGGTTACCAGCCACGTTGTCAAAAGGGGCCGGGTCCGCACCTGGCCCCTCACATGGGAGTTCTCAGGTCAAGAGGCTGTGCGGTAGAGCGTGCAGCCTCTTTCCTTCCGCACAATCATATCTGTTCTACCTTGCCGGTTCGGCTGCCAGCCGCAGCAATGAACCAAA